>NZ_OU912926.1:0-1200000 GCF_918378365.1 Candidatus Nitrotoga arctica
ATTATGCGAGACAACACATTATGGAATTCCTGTCTTCTTTTTTTTGAAGGTACGCTTACCTCACAACAATTTAATTCCTGGATTAAACCTCTGACTTTTGAAATTCACGGTAATAAAATTACCTTGACTGCACCTAACAGTTTTACGTTAAAACTTGTGCAGGGACGATTTTTACCAGAAATTTCCAAGCGAGCAGAATTATTTCTTTCATGCCCGCCAAGTTTCGAGTTACGCATAGGAGAAAGACCTCTCAATTTGCTTCCCTCAACATTACCAGTTGCTATAACTAATATTATCCCACCTATATCCCAACCCACACTTAATAAACACAAAAATCAAAATAAACTTAATCCTTTGTTATCTTTTGAAAACTTTGTTACTGGTAAAGCAAATCAATTGGCTCATGCAGCAGCAATACAAGTTGCTGAAACTCCCGGCACAACGTATAACCCATTATTTATTTACGGTGGGGTTGGATTAGGAAAAACTCATTTAATTCAGGCTATTGGAAATCATATAAAACTTGAAAATGCACAGGCAAAAATTTGCTATGTTCATGCTACAAATTATATTTCAGATGTTGTCCGCGCCTTTCAAACTAAAAAATTTGATGAATTTAAACAGTTTTACAACTCCTTAGATTTGCTATTAATTGATGATATTCAATTCATCGCGGATAAAACTGGAACCCAACAAGAATTTTTCTATACTCTTAATTCATTAATTGATGGACATAAACAAGTTGTAATCACTTGCGATACCTTTCCCAAAGAAATTTCTGGAATGACGCCCCGACTTACTTCTCGGTTCAGCTGGGGATTAACAGTCGCAGTTGAACCACCTGGTTTGGAAATGCGAGTAGCAATTTTGCTACAGAAAGCTGCTATTTCTAACAATCCGATAAGTGAAGATGTTGCTTTTTTTATTGCCAAACACATTCGTTCAAATATCCGTGAATTAGAAGGTGCACTTAAACGTATAGATGCTTATTCCAAATTTCACAAACGCATCATCTCTGTAGAACTTGCAAAAGAAGCTCTTAAAGATTTGCTTGCTTCTCAAAATAAGCAAATTTCCATAGAAAATATTCAAAAAACTGTAGCTGATTTTTACCGCATCAAGGTTGCTGATCTTCTTTCCAAGAAGCGTACGCGCTTAATTGCCAGACCTAGACAAATTGCGATGTGCTTAGCAAGGGAATTAACACAATTAAGCTTACCTGAAATTGGAGCTGCTTTTGGAGGACGTGATCATACAACGGTTATGTATGCATGTAAGACCATCGAAAGCTTACGCAATTTGAATTCCCCTCTTAATGCAGATTTCAATTTACTTAATCAAACATTAAGAAACTAATGTTTGATATTGTATTTATTTTGTGAATAACCATTCTAAAAAATAGTTTTTTAGAAACTATACACAAAATTTACAATGCCAAAAACAACATTTATCCACACCTTTTTATAAACTCTAATATGTTATAAACAAATAAAAATACAAAGTTATTCACTATATATAATATCTATTATTGTTATTGTTAAAGGTATATAAGAATGTTTATTGAAAAGATTGAAAAAAATAATTTACTAAATCCCCTTCAGAAAATCATTGGAATAGTAGAACGTAAACAACCTCTCCCAATTCTATCAAATGTATTAATTGAAAAAACCGGATCAAATATACGTTTTGTAGCAACGGATCTTGAAATTCAAATTTCAACACAATTTACCGATGCAAATCAAAGAAGTCCTGATACAGCAATTACTGTAGCTGCTAAAAAATTACAAGAAATTCTCAAAGTTTTACCTGAAGAAAGTAAAGTTACATTAGATATTCAAGAAACTCGTCTTTTAGTAAAAGTAAATAAAAGTAAATTTACTTTACAAACTTTACCTGCTCAAGACTTTCCAAAGGTTTCCGAACAATTAGAACAAGCTGTCAAAATTCAAATTGAACAAGGAAAGCTTAAAAAATTATTTGGTATGGTTCAATATGCCATGGCACAGCAAGATATTCGTTATTATTTAAATGGTGTTTTATTGGTTATTGAGGGCAATTTTTTAAAATTAATAGCAACAGATGGACATCGTCTTGCTTATATTATTACTAAGCTTGATCAAGAATATCCTAAACGTGAAATTATTCTGCCTAGAAAAACAGTTAATGAACTAATTAAACTTTTAACTGAGACAGAAGAAAAAATAACATTTGAATTAACTGAGAATCAAGTCCGTATGACTTTTTCAGATATTATTTTAATTTCTAAGGTAATCGATGGAAAATTTCCAGATTATGAGCGTGTTATCCCTAGTTATACTAATCAACTTACGTTGAATAGAATTGAAATATTACAGGCGTTACAACGCGCAGCAATTTTATCCAATGAAAAATTCAGAGGTGTACGTTTTGTACTGACAGAAAAAAATCTGCGTATTATAAGTAACAATAGCGAGCAAGAAGAAGCGCAGGAAGATATGGAAATAGACTATCAAGGAATTGCACTTGATGTTGGTTTTAATGTTAATTATTTAATGGATGGATTAAATAATGCTGCTACACAAACCATAACATTCTCATTTGGTGATGCAAATAGTAGTATTTTGATCACAATTCCAGGTAATGAAGAATTTAAGTACGTTGTTATGCCAATGCGTATTTAATAACGAATGAAGTATAAGTTAATTTATACACACTTAATGTTTCACGTGAAACAAATGAAAGAAAATAATGAATGAATATAATTCCACCAGTATCAAAGTTCTCAAGGGGCTGGAAGCAGTTAGAAAACGTCCAGGCATGTATATTGGTGATACTAATGATGGCAGTGGCTTGCACCACATGGTCTTTGAAGCAGTTGATAATGCTGTGGATGAAGCATTAGCGGGGCATTGCAACGAAATATCTGTGATTATTCATCCAGATAATTCAATTAGCGTGACGGATAATGGACGTGGTATTCCGACAGATATTCATGAAGAAGAAAATCGTTCCGCAGCAGAGGTAATAATGACGGTGTTACATGCCGGCGGTAAGTTTGACGGAAACTCTTATAAGGTTTCAGGTGGCTTACATGGAGTGGGAGTTTCAGTAGTGAATGCATTGTCCGAATGGCTACGATTGACAATCTACAGAGACAATAAAATCCATTTCATGGAATTCCATTTGGGAGAACCAGTTGCACCGCTTAAGGTAATAGGCGAGACAAAGAAACGCGGCACAGAAGTGCATTTTCTGCCTAGTAAGGAAGTGTTCGGACTAGTCGAATTTCATTTCGATATTTTGGCTAAACGTCTACGCGAACTGTCTTTCTTAAACAATGGCGTAAAGGTTTCGTTGATAGACAAACGGAATGGTAAAGAAGAACTTTTTGCATTCACAGGCGGAGTAAAAGGTTTTGTAGAATACATGAATAGAAATAAGAATGTACTTCATAAAAATATCTTTTATACGCTTGTTGAAAGAGAAGGAATAACAGCCGAAATTGCCATGCAATGGAATGACTCTTACCAGGAAACTGTGCAGTGTTTTACTAATAATATCCCGCAGCGTGATGGTGGTACACATTTGACAGCCATGCGTACAGCAATGACTCGTACATTGAATCAGTACATTGAATCTGAAGAAATTGCTAAAAAAGCCAAAGTTGAAACAACTGGTGATGATATGCGTGAAGGATTAACAGCGATACTTTCGGTAAAACTTCCTGATCCTAAATTTTCTTCGCAAACTAAGGATAAGTTAGTTTCTTCTGAAATTCGCCCCGTTGTCGAAGAGGTAGTTAGTCAACAATTAATGGCATTTCTGCTAGAAAATCCAAATGACGCAAAAGTAATTGTTGGGAAAATTGTAGAAGCTGCGCGTGCCAGAGAAGCTGCTCGTAAAGCTCGTGAATTGACTCGTCGTAAAGGGGTGTTGGATGGTATGGGGTTACCTGGTAAGTTAGCCGATTGCCAAGAAAAAGACCCGGCACAATCGGAGTTATATCTGGTTGAGGGTGATTCTGCCGGGGGCTCGGCAAAACAAGGACGCGACCGTAAGTTTCAAGCTATCTTGCCGCTTAAAGGTAAAATTTTAAATGTTGAAAGAGCGCGTTTTGAAAAAATTATTTCATCGCAGGAAATCGCCACGCTGATCACGGTTTTAGGCACGGGTATTGGTCGGGATGAGTACAACCCGGACAAATTGCGTTATCACCGGATCATCGTGATGACAGATGCTGATGTGGATGGCTCACATATACGTACCTTGTTATTAACGTTTTTCTACCGTCAAATGCCAGAGTTAGTTGAGCGCGGCCATGTTTATATTGCACAACCGCCACTATATAAAGTCAAACAAGGCAAGGAAGAGCGTTATTTAAAAGACGATCATGAAATGAAAACTTTTATGCTTCGTTCCGCCCTTGTTAATGCCGAGCTACATACTGATCAAGATTCACCAGCACTGAAAGTTGAAACACTCGAGCATCTGGCAAAGGAATATTTCCTTGCGGAAGCCATCATCGATCGCTTATCCCGGGTTATCGCAAAGGAAGCTTTGCATGCAATGCTCAAGCAGCCAGATATTCAATTGGATAGTGCAGAACAAGCAGAACAAAGTGCGATAAGCCTGCAACAAGTTTGTGGCCCGGAAATAATTGTGAAAGCTGAGATTAATTCATCCAATGATGAAAACCGTTTACGTTTGGAAAAACATTTGCATGGTAATTATTCCGTAAGCTACATTGAGCCGAGCTTTTTGCTAAGCGGTGATTACACCCAAATTAAACAAACGGCACTCGCTTTGAATGGACTGTTAGGCAAAGGCGCATACATCAAACGAGGAGAACAACGCAAACCTGTAGCCGATTTCAAGCAGACCATCGAATGGTTGCTGGAAGAGGCTAAACGTGGAGTTAGTATTCAGCGTTATAAAGGGTTGGGAGAAATGAATCCAGAGCAGTTGTGGGAAACTACTATGGATATAAAAAACCGGATCTTGTTGCGTGTGCAAATTGAAGACATGATTTCAGCGGACGAAACTTTTACAACTTTGATGGGCGATATAGTGGAGCCTCGCCGTGCCTTCATTGAACAGAATGCTCTGGGAGTTAAAAATCTTGATGTATAGAATGATACTGATAGCCAAGAGAATTTAAGTGTACAGCTATAAATTGCGACAAATTCCACCAAGTTTAAGTATTTTTTAATGCGAGAGTTTTTCTCTATGTAGTTAAGTTGGCGCGGCACCTCCACAAAGGTGACGTCTACCCTCTGGCCTGTATGAGCCACATAGCCATGGCGTCAGTTGTCGTGAAACTAGTCACAACACTGCAATCAGCTTCAAGTCTTTGAGTATTCCCGGACAGCCAGGCCGTCTCTTGGCGCCAGACACCCGGCCTTGCAGTTGCAGCCAAAAAAACGCATGGAGAGCCGGTCACGAAACTGGTATTCAATCCTTCGTAGGCCAGGTTGCACAGGTGCTGGAGAATTAGCATCTTGAACATGAGTACCGCATCGCGATGCGGTTTTGCTCCAGCGTTGTTCTTCCCTTCCTTGACATTCTCCCCTGTCAAATCAGAACGAAATGCATCCCTCTCTATTTGGCTATCAGTTATACCAAACCCCTCTATTTCTGTGAGCTTGATTGTGTGGGTCTCCGTGTCAAAAAAATCAGATTGATTACGGGCTACCATTGTGTTCGATGTTCATTGGATGGATGCTGCCATTCATCTCGAGAGTGTTTCACCATACAGAAAAGCTAAGGAGAAATGCGAGGATTGTTAAGATTTCCGTATCAAAAATAAGGAAATTGCCTATTCCATTTTCATTTCTTGCAGGTAGTATTTATTATGCTGATGCTCCCTAAACGAGGAACTGTCTCATCAGCACTTGATACTTACTATTTGATAAAACTGCGGGTAGTCACTGTTTCCCGCAACCAACCTAAGGAGACCTAAATGTTCCAACTAAACAAAATCGTAAGTGGCATGATGGTGATCGCAGCATCGTCTGTATTGACGATGAGTGCCTATGCCGTAGATGCAAAGGTGTCGGCTAGCGATAAAAAAGTGATCGAGAGTGCGATGTCCGCAGCGCCAGCCAAGGTTGCGAAGGATGCAACCATCGTGGCCATGGAGGCAGGCGGCAAAATGCGCACCCTGCGCCAGGGAACAAACGGTTTCACCTGTATGCCGGACAATCCGGCGACGCCCGGGCCCGACCCCATGTGCATGGATAAGAACGCCATGGAATGGGTCCATGCATGGATCGCACACACAAACCCCACCCCAGGGAAAGTCGGTTTTATGTACATGCTCTCCGGTGGAACGGACGCCAGCAATACCGACCCTTATGCGACTAAGCCTGATGCCAATAATCATTGGATCAAGACCGGACCTCACGTGATGATCGTCGGCGCCGACGCCAGCTTTTACGATACGTATCCGAAGAGCGCTGACCCCGACCCCTCGCTCCCCTTCGTAATGTTTGCAGACACGCCGTACCAGCACTTGATGGCGCCGGTTAAGTAAGTATCGATTCACGCAATTTAAGCTACAGAGAAAACAGGGGGCAGGCCATGGTTTTTTGTTACCTCCGACTCGAAGAAACCGTGGTCTGTCTTATGATGTTGCTACGGTAATTTGGGTTTTTTTATGTTCCGTTATTCTGGAAGTGCTACACCAACATGAAGCTTTTTTTAATGATAACCCGTGCTGCAATTTTAATACTCTCACTCAGTCTGCTTTCAAGCTGCGCCGAACTTGAAAATAAACTTTCAGGTAAAACACCTCCGCGTGTTTATGTTGCTAATGAGAGTTCTAACTCAGTTACCGTGATTGACGCGCTGACGTTCAAGGTGATTGCCACCGTCGACCCCAAAAATTTCTCGACCCATGATCTTGCGTTATCCCGTGATGGAACGCGCTTATACGCGACTAACCTTGCTTCAGGGCGGCTTTCTGTCATTGATACAAAAGCACTGGAAACGATTGCGTCAATTTACACCGGTAGCCGCTGCCATGTGGTTGCACTCACCAATGACAACCGGTTTGCCTGGGTTGCCAATATTGGCGATGACACGATCTCCATAGTGGATACGGAGGGCTACCGAATTGTGGGTACGCTAGCTGTCGGAAAAGGTCCTACCGGCCTGACGTTTTCTCGGGACGGCAGTTTCGCCTATGTGAGCAATCAAGGCGACAAAACCGTTGCAGTGGTTGACACCACCACCTATCAGCTAATCAAAACCATTCCAGTTGGATCCAACCCGCATTTTTTGACGCTGGGACCTGATGGGCGTATCTGGGGAGCCAATTCCGGGGGTAATGACATTTATGTGATCGACCCCGCCACTCAGACCAAAGTTGCAACCTTTGAGGTAGGCCCCAATCCACAGCAAATTGCTTTCGCTTACAAAGGCATGGTGGGCCCTAATGCATATGTCACCGTGAGTGGTGCGAATAATGTCGCCGTTGTAAACATCAATAACACCAGAATGCAGGTTGTTGAACGCATTCCGGTGGGTGATAAGCCCAATGGCATTCTGGCGAACACGGAAGGCACCCGTATTTATGTCGGGAATGAGGGTTCTAACAACTTGCATGTGATCGATACCGGTACCAATGCACTCCTCGCCACGGTACCCGTAGGCCTCAAACCCATCAGGGTGGTGATGTCGCGCAATTAGGCAGAGTATAAAAATAATGAAGAAACTAATGAATCATTCAGGCTACCTCGGCATGCCTCAAATAAACAGCCGGAACAAACAATATGTTGTTCTGCTTCTGTGGGCTCTGTGCGTATCTGGGTTTATTTTGTTTACACCTGTTACAGCCCGAGCTGAGAGTGCGGCTGTCGGCATTGCCAAGAACGCCAAGGGCTCACTGGTCGTAGTGAGAGTGGATGGAATAGAGGAGCGTTTGCGGGGAAAAGGTGCGCTGGCGCTTTTTGAAGGAGATGTATTGCGCACAGATGACAAGAGCGTCGCACTGATAGAACTGAAAAACGGTATTCAGGTAGGACTTAACCGGAACACCAGCTTCAAGATTGTTTCACGCTGGGAAAAAGAAAGCGGGATAACACGCATTCTCCGCCTGAAACAGGGCATGTTATGGGTCAAAATCAGTGGCGGGCCGCAGCAATTAGAAGTTGAAACGCCCGTGGCCATTGCCATAGTTAAAGGGACTGAATTCATCATTGAAGGCTTACAAAACGGCAACAGTGTTTTAACAGTCATAGAAGGTCTGGTGGAGTTTGGCACCGCTTTGGGTACGTGCCCTATCCGTACGTCTACGGTCAGTTATGCGGAACAAGGCAAGAAATGCACCAAACCAGTGATTACTGATGTCAAGACTGCCGCCAATTGGACGGCAGAGCTAAGCGGTACTGCAGCAGCATCAGTTCCAGATTCAGCTGTAACCTCGCTACCGGTATTCTGGCCGCCACCGGATGCTTCAACGCATCAAAAAATCCCGCGTGAACTCCTTGTGCCAAATAATACCCAGGCACAAACCTGGGCAAGCGTAGCCGCCAGGCTAGAAAAAGCACTGACTGATAACGGCTATTCCAGCCCTGGATATTATGCTGTTCCGGAAGGATTTGCGTTGATCAGCCAGCTTGAACGAATCAACCGAGATGCCACGCCCTCTCCACCCAATATACGCTGGAAAATAAAAGTTGATCCAGCCAGTATCAAGTCTTTCAATTTGGAATCTTACCTGAAGGCGTTGCTGGGTAAGGATGAAGGACTTTTTCGGGTTATTGCGTTCGTTTTTACCCCCGTTCCCATTATTACCAGCGGGGAAAAAATCGATATAGAAGAAGCAAAGCTTTGGGTCGGCAAAGGTGGTTCAAAGCTTCCCAAAGTCCTGTCGAAGCAAATTTATGATGAGGATATGGAAGCTACCGCTTTGATATATGAATTCGAAATCCCCAGCCGTAGAGAACCTGCCAGGCTGAATAAACCTTCCGAGCATAATGGCCAGCAACACTTGAAAGCAGCCAACATCTTGAAGGCGCTAGGGGGCTAACCATGCTTGTCTCCATTACAGCCGCAAGACAAAAACTAGCCATCGTATGGTTTAGTGGCGCCGGTTTAACTTTTATTGCTTTGCTCATTCTTGACACTTTCGGTAACCAGGGGCACGGCGCTGTGCTATGGGATTGGTTTCTCCCTGTTATTACGCCGAATCTCTCTCTTATCGTTGGCGTGATGTTCAATGATCTCAGACGTAAAGCTGCAAAAGGTGAGTCTGTGGATTCATTCATGTACCGCCTCGCGTTTTGGCTTTCCTTAGTCTATCTCTTGCTGTTGTTTATTACGCCATTGTTGTCACCTTTTACTGATGTGCCGCTAGTTACCTATCTCCAGAATTCGAAAATACCGCTATCTCTAGTGCAAGCCTTGGCTACCACTGCACTGGGTGCTTTTTATGTGCAACGAGAGTCCAAATTTGAACCCAAATAATGCAACCTCATGGGCAATGGGAATCCAGACACTCGGAAACAGGAGGGATGATGCCGTCATGGAATCGTTTGCTTGCTTGACATAGGTCGGCTAATGGGGGCCATCTAATTGTGGCTTTAGAAGCGCTATTACTAATGCAGGGCATTTTTAACAAGATCGAACAGGAGGAGTAAACATGGGAACAGCTACCACTATCGTGAAACAAGTTTACGAGGCATTTGGCCGCGGGGATGTACCGGCGATTCTGAATCTGATCGCTGACGAAGTCGATTGGGAGTTCGTTGGTTCGACGAATTTACCTTATGCCGGTCGGCGAAAAAATCCTAAAGAAGTGGCCGATTTTTTTGCGGCGGTGGCGCAGTCCGAAGATATACATGCCTTCGAGCCGCGCGAATTTATCGAGGCCAATGAGCATATCACCGTGCTGGGCTGGGAGGATACAACTGTGCGTGACACCAACAAAAAATTTGAGAGCGAATGGATTCATGTGTTCACAGTAAAAAACGGCAAAATTACCCGTTGGCGGGGGTTTCTCAACACAGCTGCGCATTACGGATTGTAGCAGGCGAAATCGGTGCAATAACTGAGGGCCGACTATGGTTTCTTCGGGTAAAAGGTGACAGAAAACCGTGGTTCCCGAAATTAATGGGATCAGACCTCCATGGCACTCGCAAACCGTTGGCACCAACTTAATTTCATAAAGGAGAAATTGATCATGGACAAAGACGCCGTACTGAAAATACTTAATCGCATCATGGAACTGGAACTGGCCGGTGTGGTGCGCTACACCCATTACGCGTTGATGGTGTACGGCTACAATCGCATCCCCATCGTTGACTGGCTGCAGAAACAAGCCGAGGAGGGGCTGGTTCACGCACGTCAGGCCGGTGAGCTGGTGACCTGGCTGGGTGGGCACCCGTCGCTAGGCATCGGCCCTCTGCTGGAAACTCACACCCATGATATCGGCGACATTATGCGCGAATCGCTGGCGCACGAAGTAGAGGCACTGCAGGCTTATTACGAATTGCTTGCTCTCGCTAAGGACAAGGATGTTCGGCTCGAAGAATATGCTCGCAACATGATCGCTCAAGAAACCGCGCATCAGGATGAGGTGAACAAGATGTTGCGCAAGCCGGGACAGACTGATGCATTCTCGGCCACAGGAAGGTAGCTGCGGGATTTATTAAAACAGTAAAGCAGGGAAGGGAAAGAACATGAAAACATCAATCTGGCTCGCCACCATGGCCGTTGCAGCCATTGCTGCACTAGCGTGGTTCACAAAGCAACCCGAGATAGCTCAGGCAGAGATCGCAACCCAGCCATCCGTCGCGCAAGCGCAAATGACCAGTCAACAAAACAGCGCCTATACCGATAATGAATTTCATTCTGGCGAAGTTGGCCTCAGTCCAAGTGCGCGTGCGGGACGTGAAATTTGGTTCAAGGCGACCGCGGGCAACGAGCGTTTTCATACGTACACTTTTCAGCAGCGCGTTGGCGTATTAATTGATTGGTTCCGGGTGCTGCGCGGTGACCAGCGTGAACAGCGTTTTCAAACATGGGGGCTAATTAATGATCCCGGCTGCTGCACCCCGGGCAGTCCGAATTGTCCAGCCAAAAGTCGGGAAGAAACCTATGGTTTTGATTGGTGCCCGGGTGATGAGACGCTACTGAAGTTTGTCGGTAAGTCTGGCTATCGTGACCCAGCCTGCGATTTCAAGGACGCACCCGCTGAATCTGCCGACCCCAAAGGACATCAGGATGGACGAGAAGATGCCTGTAACCTGGCCTTTGGTACTTCAACCGGCGCGTTAGGTTTTCGTAAATTTCCCAATCCAAAATTTGATCCGGTGGCGTGGAAAAAACTTAATGGCAGTCTGGGAACGTGGGAAGGCTATGATCGTAAAATCAGCAGTGACCCAAAACGTAATGATGCCAAGCTGAGCCGTCTTAGCGATGGTTCCATTGAACCGCCGTTCCGCATTGGCATGGCATGCGGCGCCTGCCACATTGCATTTAACCCGGCCAAGCCACCCACTGACTCTGCCCATCCAAAATGGGAAAATATTACTGGCCTGGTTGGCAATCAGTACATTCGCATTTCTGAAATCATCGTTTCGGGTATGCCCAGTGACACTCTGGAATGGCAAGTATTTGCTCACGCGCGTCCCGGCACATCCGATACTTCTGCTATCCCTACCGATCAGATCAACAACGCTGGCACTATCAATGCGCTTATCAATATTGCCCAGCGCCCGGTTCACGACAATACCCAAGTTCTCAGGTGGCGCAAGGCTGAGGTCTGCCCCAGCGGTGCGAAAGAACATGAGTGCTGGTGTGAGCCGAATAAGCCCGGCAAGTGCTGGCAACGCAGCCTCAAGACTGAGGCCGTGCACCATATACTCAAGGGCGGTGAAGACTCAACAGGTGCACTAGGTGCAATCCAACGCGTTTATTTCAACATTGGTTCGTGCGCAGAAAAGTGCTGGCTGAATCATCTAACTGATTTACGCCAGCTCGATCCTGCCGCGCGCAACTTTGGTCAGACGCCCTTCAGCATCGGCCAGTGCCGTCGCGAGTGCCCCAATTTCCGCGCCATAGAAGATCGTTTGCAAGACATCCTGGCCTTCTTCCTATCGCCTGAAAGCGCAGCGGCCGATTTGCAAGCTGCACGTGCAAACATGCACGCATCGAAGGTCGCGTATGGCAAAGATGATTTGACTGCTGATCTTGAACAAGAATTCGGCAAGGGCGCGGTCAGTCGTGGCCGCACTGTGTTCGCCGCCAATTGCGCGCGTTGCCATTCCAGCAGCAAAGCGCCGGCAGAGACGGTGGATTTTCACGCGCTTGATCCCAAGACCGGTTTGCGCGCCGACTGGCTTGGAAGTGACGCGCTTGCCCCGGTATCGGAAATTGGCACGGATCGTTGCCGTGCTCTGCACTCCAATCATATGCAAGGGCATGTATGGGAAGAGTTTGCGTCCGAGAACTATTATGCTCGTCCCGCCGACCCGAATATCCCCGAACAGAACGGTGGAGGACGTGGTTATTACCGCAATATTTCATTGCTCAATGTATGGGCACATGCTCCGTTCCTGCACAATAATTCGGTAGGGCCCGAGTTATGTGGGATCAGTACCGGATCATACGACTTTTACCGTAACAGCTATGTCGACGCTAGCAAGCCTGGCTACCCTATGCTGTCGCATGATAAAAGCCCTGTCTGCTGGAAATACGACCCCAGTGTGGATGGTCGCTTCAAGCTGTATGTCGCATCGATGAACGACCTGCTTAATCCGTCACAGCGCGCTCCCAAGGCGACCAAGCTCGATCGGGACATTGTGCTCGATGTTGGCCCACGAGTTTGGGACGGGTCTGAAGAAAAGCTCATCGGCTTCTCAGTACGCATTCCTGCAGGATCGACCGCGGGCAAAGTGGGTAATTTTCAGCACAAGGCCTTCATCGCCGATCTGATCGCGGCCAAGCTGCATCCCCAGCAACTCGAAAAAAACTATACAACACAATTCGGGGCAGCCAACGCACATCAGCTTGTGCTGGCCATGCAGGATACTGCCAATGCCATAGTGCAGGACCCGGGCAAACTGGTTGACGCAATCAAATCGGCCCGCGCGCGACTGCCGCTGTTGGGTGAGGTATATTCCTCATGCAATGCGGAAATCGAAAATGACGGCCATCGTTTTGGCGAGGATCTGTCACCCTCCGACAAAAAAGCACTGATCGCCTTTCTGGCAACGCTTTAAGGAGAACCATATGCGTACCCTTCCCCTGCTTATGATTGCTGTCGTTCTACCATTGTCTGGTTGTGATTATATTAAAAGTCGGTTTGGGGCTAAACCTGATATTTATTATGCGACTTACGGCGAGGGCTATGCCGCGAAGCCCGATCTGGCTCAGCTCGAATACGAGCACCCGCTGTCAGTTAAAGAACTCGTCAAGGTTACGCCCCAGTATCTCGACACCTTGTCACAGGAACAGCTCGACCAGCTCTATGCACGTCTGCCTGCCGGCCCTATCCCCGATGGTGCATTCGACGGCAGCATCGTCTTTCCCAAGGGCAGTAGCGGAAAATTACGTCTTGCTGAAATGCTTGGCGGCCTGAAAGGCTTGGCAGCACAGTTCAAGGGTAAAAAGCTGGAAATCGTTGGTGAGACCTTATGGAAGGGCAAGGTTTTTTACCGTGATGAAAAAGTGCTGCGCAACCGCATCGAGGATCTGACCATTCTTCGTCCCATCATTGGTGCTGGAGAGATTCCAAAAATCAGTGTCGATGGCCGGGATGCATGGCTGTTGTTCCCGGCTAAACTGTACTGCGGTCAAAGTCTGCTGGATTCCCGGCGCGAGTCCATCATCATCGACTATGCCTTTACTGACGAGCTCCCCGGCTATCGCGAGATGCCGGATTCTCTGGCTGGTCGCAACGGCCTCAAGGTGCGTGATGAGATCCGCATGATACGTCCCGGTCTGTATCTGGGTCGTGCTTATCTTGATCGCGCTTTCGGGCTGAATTTCATACTTGAAAATAAAACGCTAGCCAAAGCAGGTGAGGCCGATTTTCTTGCCGGTAAAATCGTCCAGGAGTGCTGGTCTGGCACATAGCTGGAGTATCACGGAAGTCTTACATGAACCGGATAACAGGAGGCATCATGGCGTTGCTGTGCTGTTTAAGCATGGGTGCCGTTGCGGATGACGGTGACCTGCCTCCGACAGGTCGCTCTCGTTTTGATTTTTTGATGGGTAATGCGCCTGTGCCATATCCTTTCCCGCGCCTTATAGCGCGCATCCGATCGCAACTCGAAGCATCCGGGGACGGCTTATCACCCCTAAAAATCACGCTGATTCCTCTGGGACGTTCGCTACGACGTTCCGTCGCCGCACCCGATTTTTTCCATTTTCCAAGTGTAGTCGCAGCGGTGGATGGCAATTCCCAAGAAGGTTATACGCCGTTAAAGGACCAGTTGTTTTTAGGCTATAACGAGCGCGCCGAATCAGTCGAAATTATTAGCTATAACGAGCAGGCCGGGCGTTTTGAATTTCAGGTCGTACGTGATTACCGATCTGGCGCGCAGCCGAAAACCTACTATGCGAGCCGCGCACTATGTCTTGCCTGCCACCAGAATAATGCGCCAATTTTCTCACGTCCATTGTGGGACGAAACGCCTGCCAACCCTGCCATCGCCGCGCGCCTTAAAGCCACGGGACGCGATTTTTATGGCATCCCGCTTTCTGGAACTGATATTTCCAGCGCTATTGATGCTGCGGCAGAGCGTGCCAATCTGTTCCAAGTATGGCTGCAGATATGGCGCGAAGCATGCAGCAATGTTTGTCGCGCACAGTGGCTCGATGCCGCACTTGCTTATGCCATGTCCGGAAATTTGCCGGAAGTCGATGAATTGAAATTCACTGATCTGGAAGTGCGCTGGATAAAAACATGGCCGCAGGGTCTCAGCATTCCTGGTTCCAGCATTCCCAATCGCGATCCGTTCGCGAATATCGTTGAACCCCACATCAAATCACCTGCCATGCTGTCTCATCCCGTGGCGGAGCTGGCACAGCTGGCGTACATTCCCGCCCAATTGGAACCGCTTAATCCACGTCCGATATTACAACGCTGGACTACTCCAGATAAAACTCGATTAGTAGCCGGACTGGCTGGATTGCTAAATAAAGCTGACGTGCAAGCATTTGATCGCGCACTGGTAACACATACCAAGGCGCAGTCGCGCACACTCACGCTGCCATGTCATTTCACACGCAAACCGAGACGTGTAGTGTTCAACTGCACTACCTCAGATCTGCATTTGTCGGGGGTAATTCAAAATGTCGGAAGTACGCTCAGCGGACAGATTGACCGACTGCAAGTGGGCCATGCGAAGACTGCACTTGACTTGACCCTCTCTGGCCGGATGACTAAAGCGGGACAGATTGAACTAATACCCAAGCGCGGAGCGAGTGAGGTTCGTTTGTCCGACGGGCGTCGCTGGTCACGGCTGCAACTCAACACCTTGCGCGCCGATCAAGGCTTTGCAACCCTCACACTGATCGATGATTACGCGGCTGTGCGCTCTGCGTCGCCCCGCTTGCCGTTGATGACGGCAAGTGTTTTTGACGGTAGTCGCGCACTGGCTGAGTTGCAAGCTGAATTAGGCATGGATAAGCGCGAAGCTTTGGCGCGCGAAATTTTAGCAAACAAACTGCCGCCCGCAAAATTGGAAATCGTAGCGCCGCGCAAACTCTCCGGCAGCGCGGCACGCTTTTTACAATACTGCGGACAATGTCATGACAGCACAACTAATTTTCCGCCTAATTTTTTGCACGGCGATGACGCTACCGTCAACACTCGTCTTGATCATTGCGCCGAACGCATTTTTTATCGCCTAAGCATGTGGCACGTGGCCGAGGCGAAGCGCGGTAAAACCGCCATGCCGCCGATCTCAGCGCTTGCCGCATATGGCTTCGATGCAGCAAGCTGGACGAACTCCGCGCCATTGGCTGATTTACTAGACGCTGCACGCCAACGTATTGTCACTCACGGTGGCCAGCCTGATGCCGTACTTACGCGGCCTTTCGAACAACTGCGCAGTTGCCTCCCCTCCTCCACTCCATGATCTGAAAGGAAGATTCCCTTATGAAAATCTCCTCCTGCATAGTCTGCCGTATCGGGTTATGGTCGGGCATCATTCTGGTCGTACTTTTGCTGCTGCTCACCGGGCTGCGTTTTTGCCGCGATGAACCCGTCGTGTATGCAGACCCGGTCGAGCATTTTAAATACGGTTCTACGGGTGGCGACCGCGTGATGGGTTTTCCCAAACGGGTATTCCGGGCATTGCCAGAAATCTGCGGCCAATATCTTCCCGGTAAGGGGTATGCGTCACTGGGCATGATTTTTGAGCCTGGCCACGATCTTCCGGTCGGCATGAGTCAACGCAGGCATATGGGTATCGACCGCACTTTTCTCAACTGTGCGGTGTGCCATACCTCAACTGTACGTGTGAAAGCGGATGCCAAGCCCATGCTGGTGGTTGGCATGGGCGCCAACACTTTTAATCTGATGGCCTTCGAGAAATTCATCAATAGCTGTATGCGTGACGTGAAATTCAGTGCTGAATATCTGGTACCAGTCATTCAGGCTCAAGCTATCCAAGAACAGGGCGTCGAGCTGTCGCTGCTGGATCGCTATGTGGTTTACCCTGTTGCCATTACGTTGATGCGCGACCGCGTCACCTCCCTCATGCATCGTATGCGCTTCATTGACGCACAGCCGGATTGGGGGCCGGGCCGGGTTGATACCTTCAATTCCGCCAAGGCCCTGTTCAATTTTTCCATTGAACAATTGCCGCATGAGGAGCTGCTGGGTACGGCCGATTTTCCAACTATCTGGAATCAGGGCAAGAAAACCAGCATGCAGTTGCATTGGGATGGCAACAACAATTACGTAGAAGAGCGCAATCTTAACGCTGCCTTCGGCACTGGAGCCACGCCGCCCAGTCTGGACCACGCCGCCATGACGCGTATCCAGGTATGGAATGCCAGCGCCACGGCGCCTGCCTTTGGAAAATCTTTCCCCATCGATCCGGTCAAAGTCCAGCACGGCGCAACGATTTACAAGGAATATTGCGCTGCCTGCCACGGCGCAAGCGGCACCGATTTTTCCGGGGCGTATGTCGGTAAAGTCACACCTCTGAAAGAGATAGGCACCGATCCCAACCGGCTTAATTCCTTTACCCCTATGCTCGCCGAAAATCTAGGCACGCCGTATGCCGGAACGGCTTATAGATTTACGCACTTCCGCAAAACCTGGGGTTATGCCAATGCCCCGCTGGACGGTCTGTGGTTGCGCGCGCCGTATTTACACAATGGCTCCGTACCAACATTGTGGGATCTGCTGCAACCGGTGAATCAGCGTCCAGCACACTTTTATCGCGGTAATGATCTTTATGATCCAGTGAAATTAGGATTCGTCGCGGACGTGGCGAAGGATGGCGATAAATCCTACTTTGCTTACGACACAGACAAGCCCGGCAACAGCAAGGCGGGTCATACAGGCAAGGCTTACGGAACTGAACTGCCTGATGAAGATAAATGGGCGCTGATTGAATACCTTAAAACATTCTGACTTAATTGAGTACTCCAAAACACATGACAGAATTTCCATTTAAGGTGGTTTCCCTCATCCCCACCTTCTCCCTGGGGGAGAAGGGCTTTGCTTCCCTCTCCCCCAGGGAGAGGGACTAAGGGTGAGGGAAGGAATGTCCATGAACAAAAAGATCAATAAGGAAGGAGAAATATCATGACAAAACTCTGCAAATGCTCTCGCTGGCTGCTCCCACTCGGTATTCTTGCCCTCATTACGGTCGCGGTGCTCGGCTATGTCAGCTGGGATCGGTTCTTCCGCGATTACGGCCAACCGCCATTCTCCAGCGCGGAGGAGCGCTTCAAATATGGCTCTATCGGTGCTGAATTCGATGCCGGTATTCCTTACTGGATTTTCTATGTGCTGCCGCGCATGTTTCCGGAAAAATTGCCGAAGCCGGGCGGCCTTGCCGCTTTTGGTGTGAACTGGGAGCAGGGAAAAGAGTTGCCCATCGGCTTCACCAAACGCCGTATCGGTTTTGATCGCGTGGCCAATAACTGCGCTGCCTGTCATGTGGCAAGTTACCGCAAAGCGCATAACGAGAATCCTGTTCTCATCGCCACCGGCCCCAACCACACGCTTGATCTGGAAGCCTTCTTCCGCTTCCTGGTCGATTGCGCGAAAGACCCGCGTTTTAATGCCGATAATTTGATGTCCGAGATCAATGGCGCCGCCAAGCTCGACTGGATTGACCGCATGGCTTACCGCTTCCTCATTATCCCGATCACCAAAAAAAGGCTGCTGGAGCGCGAAGGGCAATTCCAGTGGATCTATCGTCATGACTTTCCCGAATGGGGAAGGGGACGCGATGATGCGATGAACCTGACCAAGTATTTCATGATCCGCTGGAAAATGGACGACACGTTTGGGCCCACCGACATGCCTTCGGTATGGAATCTGAAAAAATACAAACCTGAGTTGGGCCACCGCATGAACTTTGCCGGTGATTCCCATGACCCGCGCTCGGTCGTTATGGACTCTGCGCTGGGCTTGCTAGGTGCGGCACCGCATGATAAAAACGATTTTTTGAAACAGATCGACTGGTTGCTCGACTACCTCGGCAACACGCCTGCACCAAAATATCCTTTCATCATAGACCAAGCCCTGGCCGCCAAGGGCAAGTCAGTGTTTGATGCAAACTGCATGCAATGCCATGCGTCCGCCCGTGTCGGAACGCGTATTCTCCTCGCCGAAATTGGCACCGACCGCGGACGCATGGACACCTGGAACCAACAGGCTGCCATTGAAGCAAACAAAGTTGTCAGAGATATGGGCCTCGAACGTAAAGGCCTGGTGGAAGAACCATTGATCGGTTACGTCGCCCAGTTCCTCGATGGTATCTGGTTGCGCGCGCCTTATCTCCACAACGGCTCCATCCCCTCGCTCAGGGATCTGTTAAAACCGCCCAGCCAGCGGCCGCAGGCATTTTGGCGTGGCTACGATGTTTATGATCCCGCCAATATGGGCTTCATTTCGCAAGGCCCGGAAGCGGAAAGGGCAGGTACAAAATATGACACCACCCTGCGCGGCAACGGCAACATGGGCCACGACTTCGGCACCGGGCTGCCGGAAGAGGACAAGAATTCGTTAGTGGAATATCTGAAGACTTTGTAAGGAACGTATCACCCTAATAACAACAATAACAACAGAGACGGATGCGGACTTTTTTAAATCTCAAGGAGAATGCGATGGAATATCTGCTGGCACATTTTTCACGCTCTCGACGAGTGGTGGTCGATGATATTTTTTCTGGACGAACCGAGGAGATCATAGAACTCGAAGCGGGAGCTCACATTGTAGCGCTGGGCCCGCCATATAATTTTACCCCTTCATCAATCAATATTGTTCTGCGCGATACGTCGCCGCTCACGCCGATGGAGGTGGCCTTTGATCCCATATAGCTGCCGGGCCATGGCCGCTCTGGCGCTCTTGCTGGTCTTGGCGACGTCCGGGTGCGCGCACTATCCCGTCAACACTCCGCTTGCAACCTTCCAACAGGATAGCGGTTACCGATTTGTTCAGGATGCCGTCCCCCCGAATACGAACTCATTGTTTGTCTGCCTGGTATTTTCCGGCGGTGGTACCCGTGCGGCGGCATTTTCCTATGGCATTATGGAAAAGCTGCGCGACACCAAGATCGTCTGGCAGGGTGTGACTAAGAGTCTGCTGGACGAGGTGGATTGCATCTCGTCGGTCTCTGGTGGCTCGTTCACTGCGGCCTATTATGGCCTCTTCGGAGAGCAGATTTTCTCCGACTTCAGGACGCACTTTCTTGAGCGCAATGTGCAACGGGAGTTGTTTGGCAAAGCACTGGCTCCAACCAACTGGTTGCGTTTGGCTTCGCCCACCTTCAGCCGCATTGATTTGGCAGCAGAGCTTTACGATGAGGTGTTGTTCGAAGGCAAGACTTTCAAGGATCTGGCTGACCTCAAGAAACGGCCTTTTGTAATCATCAATTCCACCAACTTGGCCAATGGGGACGGATTTCAATTCACTCAGGCACAGTTTGACTTTCTTGGTTCGGATTTGGCGACTTATCCTATTTCCAGGGCGGTTACCGCTTCATCGGCATTTCCCTTTTTGTTGAGCCCATTGAGCCTGAAGAATTACGCAAGTCCTGAGAATTACGTTGTTCCAACGGATGTCAAACTCGGAAAAGAAGATTTCTATGTCAACCGCCGTCGTTATCAGTGGGCACTCAACCAGTTGGCCTATCTCGATAAGGAGGCGCGTCCTTATGTGCATCTCATGGACGGGGGGTTGGCGGACAACATCGGGCTACGTCCGCTTGAAGATGCGTTTTTGCGGACCAGTGGCTTTATTCGAAGTTTGATCAACGAGGGAGAAATCGATAGATTGGTCTTCATCGTTGTCAATGCTCGAACTGACGACCAAGGTGACTTCAGCCGCGCCGAGAGCCCTCCCAGCCTTGGCACGGTGGCCTTCAAAACTGCAACTATCGCGTTAGACAACTACAGCTTCGAGACCATCGAATTCATGCGTGATCTTGCGGCTGCGCGCAAGCAAACGCAAATGGTGATAGCAGCCTGTCAGAAAATGCTGGATAAATGCATGGGTCAGCGCTTGCCACAATTGGCAAAAACTATCGAGCCCTATGTGATTGAGGTGAATTTTGAGGCGATTTCAGACCCCGGGCGGCGTAACTACTTCTTGGGCTTGCCGACCCGTTTTTCCTTGTCGCGCAATCAAGTGAAAGACCTTGTCGACATTGGCCCACAGTTGCTGGATCAGTCTCCTGATTTTAAGGCCCTGCTGGAGTCACTTTCTGGAAACTAAGCATGAAGTTGGCTGTTGGCTGTGACATGGGCTTTTCTGGCCTAATGAAATAAAAGGGTAGCGTCCCCTTTTTCCAAAGGGAGGACAGGATGTTTTGGTCACTCAGGAGCGGTTTGTTAGGCATATTCATGTGTAAGCCTTACTAATTCCTTGAAATCGCTTTCCCCGATAATTCTTATTGGAGCGCCTTGAGAAATTAGTTCCGCTGCCTTTCTATGCTTGGCACTCTTGTCATGACCTGCAAGCTTACTAATATCTTGGTCACCAACTACAAGGATGGTTGTTTTCTGAGTAACTGATGGTGCGACTTGGCAGCCGACTGATGCTGCAAGGTTGGCGGCCTCTTGCCGGCATATTTCGAGAGCACCAGTAAAGACCAGAAGTTCTCCAGCAAGCTCGCCATCGGGATTTCCCTCTCGTCTTATTGCAGCACTGCCACCTCCGACCCCGGGAATTATTGGGCCTCTTACTCTCGACAACCAACCATCGATATCAAGACCCTTTTCTTTACATGCCTTGATAAGAATATGAGCACATGCTTTGGCATCTTCGAGAGCATCATGATGTTTGAACTGAAAACCCAGCATCTTTGAAACAGGCGAAAGACCATATCCTTTCCAAGCGCAATCAATCCACGTTCTACGAGCAACTCTTGCCGAATCTAGCCAACTACAATTTGGGACGGCAATCTTGTACCTTCGACAAGCTTGGCTAATGGCTACTCTGTCGAAATGGGTATGACAAACGGCAACTTTCCCATCAAGTATTGAGCGTAATTTTTCGCTTAAATCCAATAATGTAGGTGACCCGTCAACAGTCTCTTCTGTGATCCCATGGATGGATATATTCAAACCATCAAAATAGTCTTCAGGATCAATGAATGACTTCCATTCGTGTACTAAACGCCCATCAACATACTCGACAAGACCAATTTGGCATATGGAAGCCATATTTGCGTTAGCTGTTTCTACATCTAGCGCAACAAAACTTATATTCTCAATATCCTGCATTCATGCACCGCCATATTTAGAGATATCACTGGTGTATGTCACTTGGACACCTGTACTAGCACAGACCAGTTTGACATCTACTGAAAGGTCAATATTGAGATCTTCGTCTTTCAGACCTTGCAGCTGAGCCAGGTAGAAGTATGAACCCCACTTTTCGCCTTTCATTGGCTTATCTAGTCCGCCTTTCCAATCCAAAGCTGGTAATTCGCCACGTTCGGCGCGAGCAGCAAGTTCCGGCTTTAATATTCTCAGTTCACGCCCGGTTTCCCAACTCCGGATTGAACCTTGATCTTCAGCCTTCCAGCACTTCTCCCAAGAAAGGCCTTTACGAACGGGCTCAGTAATCGAACGGAATATTTTCTTGCTCAACTTTTTGACTCCTCGCGGGTTCGCCTAATGAATAGCGTTTATCTGCCGCCCTCCCCAAACTTGTTTAAACTCACGACCTTATTGGCGGCGAATAAACCTTATTGGACTGAACCACTGGAGAACAGAACCTATGGGGTATGAACTTCGATGCCATTAGTTTATACCATTAGGAAGTCCATTGGTTTTAATGGACTCGCACTCAATGGACAATCTGACTTCAAGCCGTATCATGCTGCGCTTTTTGTACTTGAGACTTAAACTGCCCTGTCAATTACCTATTGAGTGTTGCCCTAATTGCTAATCCCGTACAAACATCATTTACGAACAGTAAATGGTATTATTTGGAACGATTAGTTGCACCTTACTATCTTAGGTATTTCGATAATTCTCTGTTGGTTTGTCGAATGTACTTTCTTCAATATCCGTCACAGAATATCCATTCAAGTGCCCCTTCAGAAGCCATGCCACTAACAAAAGCAATGAAATGATTAGCTACCTTAATAAAAAATTGCTACTAACGGTAATTGTAACTGTATCAGTTGTCGCGATTGGCGGAGGCGCCACCAGCCTTGTCTGGCCGCAAATAAAATTGGAAATGGCACCGTCAGTCTGTGAAGCACGTGGCGCGGTTGATACGCCGAAAATAGTGGATTCTACCGGCGAAGCCAGCATTTATATTGAGGGCTGGGCAGCCGATGCTGCGGGAGTAAGCCGTGTTGAGATGTGGGCGAACGGCAAGTTGCTTGCCAGTGTCAAGCCGAGCCTCGTCAGAACTGATGTGACTTCAGCCCTTCCGCAATGCAAATTTGCGCCTGTTTCCGGATATACCTTTGCATTTGCGCGCGGCATTATTCCGCCGCATACCTCAGCTTTGGAAGTGCGCGCGGCAAACGGCGTTGGTAAGATATTTAACGCTGGCCGGGTGCCCGTTGATTTTTCAAAGCCCTTTGGGGTGTTGGACATAACCGAGCCGATCAAGGCTGATGGTCAAAATTTGATTAGCGGCTGGGCGGTGGGAGGGCGGGACCCGGTGAAAATACGGGTATTGGCGCAGGATAAAGAAATGTTGACGTTGTCAGCCAACAGTAAGCGAGATGACGTTGCCAAGGTGTTCCCAGCTTGGCCGCAGGCGGCAACCAGTGGTTTCGAGGGGGTGCTGCCAATACATAAGTTGCCGCGCGGCCGTTATCGCCTTCAAATTCTGCTTGAAGATGGCAAAGGACATAACAGCGAAATCGTCGGGCCGCAAGTGATTAACGATCTGCCGTTTGGCAAGATATTGGCGCAGCATCACAAAATGATGTCGCCCGGTGCAATAGAGCTGCGCGCCTGGCTGGCCGATGAGCAAGGCATTCGGTCTGCAGAGGTAGAAACTGAAAGCGGTACACCTCTGGGAAAAATGACGCTGACAAAAAAAATGCAGTTGCTATCGGCTTTTTCTGACCCTCGCTTTAACCGTGACAAGGCGGGCGATGCGCCACTCAAGGAAGGTGATCTGTACGATCTGACTGTGCCATTTGCCGTCATACCGTCTGGTTTGCAGCGATTACAGGTACGCGTGGAAGATAATGCGGGCAATATTGCTGTATTGCCTGGGCCGCTGGTGCTCGATAAAAACTTAACCGCAAAACAAACTTGTTCTGGCAAGAAATTGCGTGTGTTTTATCCCGGCGGGGCGGTGGATTTTCGTAATAATTTTCGCCAGTTGCAGGAATTACGCGATATGGCACAAGGCGGCTGTGTTGAAATCGGTTTCCGCGGGCGTGTTGAATATATGCGTACCACCAAAGGCGAGCAGGCCGATTATATATTTGATCCCAACTTTCCTGAGCACCTGCGCAATCGTAACGGCAAGGGTATGACCGGTGAATCCTTGAGTGAGTTATTTGAGACTGCGCTACGCTTTCGCGCACCGTTGATGATCACACTGGATGGCGGCGTCTGGGCCGATTCCAAGTTCGCCGCGCCGGATTTGGATATTGTCGATATGTTGGAGCAAGACGAGCGCGCCGTGCAATGGAATCAGTTCGGCAAGTCTGAGCCAGACAACGCTCTGAAAGGTTTGGCCGGCGCTGTCGACAGTCCGGAATTGGCACGCATGATGAGCCTGAACCGCTACAACCGCCGCTTTCTTGATTACAAGAAGCGTAACCTGCAAGCCGCCGTGCGCGAAATTGTCAAATTCAACCAGACGCATCCCGCCCATTATGTGATGATCAACCTCGACCCGGATGAGTATATCAATCCGTGGTTCTATCTGACCCAGTGGTACGACTACAATCCGGACACATTGCGTCAATACCGAGAATGGCTGTTCCACCTCGGCCCTTACGCAAATGGCGGCGAACTAGCCTTCTCTCGACACGAACCCGGGTTGACTCTGGCCGACGCAAACCGGCTCGCCAAGCGATCCTGGAAGGAAGTTAGCGCCATTGAACCACCACGCCTATCTATCGATTACAGCGATCAATGGCAGCAATTATGGACGCAATTCAGGCGTCATCTAGTGGCACGCCATTATGATGACCTTGCTGCCTGGGTAGTAGAAGCAGGCTTGCCGCCAGAGCGTATTTATACTGGTCAAACTTTTATTCAGGCGGATGTCGCAGTAAGCATTACTGATTATGCCAATGGCTGGAACGACCAGGCGGGGGTGTCGATTGAAGGTGCCAAGCCACGCCAAGGCCATTTGGGCGTGATTTTGTATGGCCCAGCCAGCCGCAACGAAGGCAAGCCGCGCAGCGGTAATAGCCTCATCGACAATATCCGGCGCGTCGATCCTGAATGGGGCGTGGGAGAATTCCATCCCGCCACGATTGCGTTTCCAGAAAAATTGCCGAATCACGGTGAATCCTATGCCACCATGCAGGCGCTCATAAATGGTGGTGTGCACTTTCTGTCACCGATGTGGGGCAGTTACGTGGGTGACCGCATAGTGCACCCGCATAACTTCAAGGCCTACGATGCCATGGAAGGCTCGGCCTATGAGTATCAATTCGTCTGGTGGCTGCGCGCAATGCAAGCGTGGCCGGTCGGCAGCTTGCTTTACCCGTTTGGCAATGATTTGGTGAAGAGCAATGATGGCTGGATCCCGGCAGCCGGAACACGTCTGATAAGCGGTTATGGAGAGCTGCATCTGACGGGGGAAGGTGTGCACATTGGTCTGGTTTCACCGCAGTGGGAAATGCGCTATTTGACGGCCCCGACTGAGCTTGTTGTAACCGGGAGTTGGCCGCAGCAAACCAGAGCATCAGCCGTGTTATTACTGGAGAATGGCGAAAAACTGTCCTGTTTACTCCAGTTAACCGGGCAAAACACGGCACGTTGCCTTTTTCCGGCAGCTCAAAAACAGCAGATGTCGCGCTTGACGTTGGAGTGGCAGCTGCCTGCTGTGCAGCAAAAAGCGGGTGTCAAGATAAGTGGCGTAGCGCTGAAGCTTGTTGAGTCTCGTTGATTTCATGTACTCTGCCATGTATCGGCCTGAAACCCTTTCTGGTAAAGGCTTTACCATCAGATTAGAATTACCAGAGTGGAAAATCGACTCGTCTTTTGAAATTAAACTATCCTGATGCAACGTCTCTCCGACCTCATGCGTTATATTTATTGGCATTACAGTTTTAAGTTCCGCGTTGGCAATTATGGAAGGTTCAGCGCTCTCTTAATCAATGATTCAAAGTTGATGTATGTCTCAGCAAATTCGAACCATTAATACTTTAGTTTTGCCAGACCAGGAGAAACCATTTTTCCGCATATGTATGCAGCAAACGATATGTGAAAATGTGAGAGATTTATTTCGTTTCAAGTTTCACGATTCGCCGCCTGAAGAACCAATTCACTTGGTGGCTTATTACGACAGTAAAGATTCGATTACTCTTCCCGTATGTTACATCCATTTCTATGAATGGCAGGGCTGCTTGCTATGCGGCGGCGCTTGTGTTGATCAACGTGTTCTCAAGAAAATGAGTCCAGAGGAGCGTGCAAGTCTGCGTAATGCTGGCGGCGCATATTATCTGTCTTTGTCCACGGCATTTAAGCACTTCCAGGACAAAACATTAGGGGTGTTCGGCTATTGTGGTGATCCATTATCAGAGCGCATCTCTCTCCGCGCTGGATTTGAAAAAACTCCTTTTAAATATGTGATTGCATGGTGGAGTTCAACTATGCAAGATACAGGAAAGCTCGCTTTAATCGAAAAAGTACGTGAACTTGGGCCGTTTTAATTGTGCTAACCATTCTGGTGAATAGCCTCTTCCATGCGTACCACACAACTGAATTAGCTCAACCATGACAGCACTGATTTTGACGTATCATTCAATGAACGTTGACGGCAATGAGTATTTAAATAACGATCACGTTGCGTTGAGTATGGATTTGCGTTTGCTCACTGAGCTAGGCTGGACGATAACTCCATTGAGCACAATAGTCTGTGCGGTAATTCATCACAAGTTAGACCCTGTAAACAAATGGGTTGCTATTACGTTTGACGACGGCTCATGGTTTGATTGGCACGATCTTGATCACCCTACTCACGGGCAGCAGAAGAGTATGGCGAACATTTTGCGTGATTTTTCCCGAATGCATACTGGACGAGGCCAGCCTCCAATAGAAGCAACGTCTTTCGTAATTGCGTCACCACAAGCGCGTGCGCAACTCGAGGTCACTTGTATGGCGGGACATCGCTGGTGGAGTGATGAATGGTGGCAGCAAGCCCACCATGAAGGAGTGATTCGAATTCAAAATCATAGCTGGGACCATAATCACATCACTTTAGATTCGACAGCTGTTTTGCATGAGAAAGGACGATTTTCAGTCGTTTCAACCTATCAAGAGGCTGATGCGGAGATTCGGCAAGCGTCCGACTATTTGGACTCTATTTGCGGAGCTGCGACATCCACAATTTTTGCCTACCCCTATGGCGAAGCTTCTGACTATTTGGTGCGGGAGTATCTTCCTAATCATACGTCAGAACATCGACTCACCGCGGCACTTACAACTGAACCGGAATACGTCACCAACGATTCTAACCGATGGCTAATTCCCCGTTTCGTATGTGGTTGTGATTGGAAGTCAACAGAAGAACTACGCACGATCTTGCAAAGGTAATCGGGACCGGTATGAGCTCGAAGAGTAGGTGGGGTACCGAATGCGCGGGCTATTTTTCAAACAATTCTAGCGCAAGAGAACGATTTACTAAGCGTAGATGAATCAACAAAAGTCTTGTCGAGAATCTGATTGCACATTTGGCCGTACATCTATTTCAACGAAAGCGATGTACGAACAAGAATGTGCAATTGAAAAAAAAGCGGCCGGCCGGAAGTTGTTCTTCTCAAGCCGCAGCCTCTATTGATCCGGCCAGGATATGTTTGAACTAATCTACCAGTCAAACCGCACAGCGGGGGTACTTTCCACTTAAAACTTCATTTGGCTGTGTTAATAAGTACCAGGTACTCTGAATTGAAGAAACATCTAGTAGATGGCCCCATTAAGAACGGCATTTATTCCTGATCGAGAGGTCTTATTAACCAAGTGGCTGCAGAATACCTGATTGTATAAAACTTGAAATACCCTTAAATCAGCCTCTTTAGGTTTGTCATCATATAATGCCAATTAGCATCAGCAACCGCATTCCTTATCTATAGAGTTCTCACATATGTAATATCGACTACCCATAACGTAGCGCCATACTCATTCTCATATTAAAACAGGTTTTACTATGAAAAGTTTTAACGAATCAATCTGCATTATCCGTACTGAGTCAGCCGCTTTTTTTGTCGCCGACCTTTTCTTGGAAAGTTTTGGTACACCGTTTCCGATCCCTCGTAATAATTGTGGCTTAGCGATTCCTACGCCACCTGAAAACTGGAGGCAATACGTCGCATTTTATCGATGGACCGATTTATATTTTGAACCAATAGGGTTCTGTAATTTCATCCGTTTTGGAGAGGTATATTTGGAGGGGGGAATGTGTGTAAAAAAAGGCTTTTATCGTCGTTTGCCCAAGAATCACTGGCGCGAATGTAAAGATCGGGGAGGAGTCGCACAAATTTTAATGGAAGAGGCATCAAAAGATCTTAACGACTGCACTGCTTGGTTTGGTTATTGTGGGGACAAAATGGCTTATTTGGTCGATAAGCGTGCGGGATACATTGATACGCATCACCCGCATTTGATCGTCAAATGGTTCGCACCACCGAGTACAGAACAACAATATGAACTAATAAATTCAATCGCTGAAATTGGACCGTTCTAATCGCTAAAGGGCCGATTTCAGAGATGGTCAGTGCGTGACTGGCCATCAGAAATTGAAGAACGGCTGATCCCGGAGCAAAACCAGCAAAAAAGGCTTCTTGCAGACTCGTGTGACCTTGGCAGCATTGCGATTTGAATCTATGGGTACAATTATGGTGTTACTTTGGAATTACGAAGTATGAAAGGGATAGTCTTAAGTTATCACTCGCACAACGTTTTTGGAGCGGGATACGAAAATAACGATCACGTAGCTTTTTCAAGAGACCTGGAATTGATTACAGCGGCGGGAGGCGAGATTATTTCATTAATGTCACTTGTCGCGAGAATCCGTCGTTATCAGGCGGGGGAGCGGTCGGACAATGACGAAAAAATTTATGTAGCTCTCACCTTCGATGACGGTCCAGTGTTCGACTACAAAGATTTTATTCACCCGGTTCACGGTTACCAGCGAAGTTTTTATAACGAAATGATGAAGTTTCGAGCTGAACACGATACTAATATCCAGCCAGGATTAAGCGCGACTAGTTTCGTAATTGCTTCTCCGTCCGCGCGTCAAGCGATGGCGCGAAGCCCAGAATGTGGTTATACGTTCCTGGATGAAGACTGGTTAGGTGATGACTGGTGGGAAAACGCTTCCAAAACGGGAATGATTTCAATCGGAAATCACAGTTTGGATCATGTACACCCCGTCGTTCCAAGTGTTGTTCTATCCTCAGAAATACGTGGCAGCTTCCATGAAGTTGCAACATATGCTGATGCGAACGCTCAGATTCGCGACGCTTCGGCTTTAATTTCAAAAAAGACAAATGGACTTTCAGTCCCGTTATTTGCATTTCCCTACGGTCACTACAACGATTACCTCGTAAAAGAATATTTGCCCGATCACATTGACGAGCATGGCTTGGCAGCCGCGTTTTCAGCTGATGGCCGATATATAACAGATCAAGATAACCTGTGGTGTCTGCCGCGATTTATATGTGGATTACATTGGAAATCGCCGGAAGACTTAAATGGCATTCTCAACGGATAGCTCCCAAGTTTACAGTCGCTGCGTGTTCAAAAATAATTGATCACCACTATCTTTTGTTTTCATATGGTGCACAGAATAAAAACCTGTCTAGACTGAAAATTTAAGATAAAAATCGAGACATCTAATGATTGAGATTTTTCTCCGGTTTCTGAACTGCCATGTATGGCTCTTCTACAGCCAAATCCAGAATACTATACGGCTGTAATGCTGCATCATACTCAACTACTTCGCTGGTTCTGATCGCTGCACGGAGTAAAATGTATCCATAGCTTCGCAATTCTTTTTCAAAATCAGCCAGGCGAATAGGATTAAGTTCTTTATAAAAACGCCAATAATCTTCATTTGTGACATTAAAACCTGAACGATCCATTATCGTAGGTTTTGTGGTCATTACCATTTCCTTTAAATCAGCCTCTGGAATGCGCAGATGTAGATGAGGAGTAGAATCGAATTCGCCCAAGTGGCTTCCCAACGCTGAATAGTACAAACCAGGGGCGACGAAAAATAATCCACCTGGTTTCAACACCCGATAAACTTCATCCAACGTTTTTCGATATCCCCCTGCAATATGTTCAAGCGAGCCCCAAGATATCACAACGTCAAAACTCTCATCGGCATATGGGATTTCCTCGCAGCTTTGCTGTATAAAAGTAAAGTTGTCAGGCATTGTTTGTAAAGGCAATCCGTTTTCCCGAGCGACTCTAGGTAATTCTTTTATGTAGTCCACAATATCTAAGGCGACAAGTTCTTGCGGCTGATAGCGCAGAACGATACTCAAATCTGTAATTCCTTCGCCTGCACCGATATCCAAAATTCTGCCATGCAGCTTTTCAGAATTAGCGAGACAAAGTTCTCCAATGACTTTTGCAGCATGACAAAAATGACGATGAAACCAATTAGTCATACCTTGACGCCATGACAGCTGATTTAAACGAGTTTCCGTTTCCGAGTTAATACTCCACGTACCTAACAAAATCTGCTGTGCTGACTCAATCCCATGGATGGAAAACAATTGTAATGAATCCGGTGTGCGAACCTTGCTTACCGTTCCCCATGAAACTCCAAGTTCATAACTGCCCGGAGGAAGTGATACTGGCCATTCAAAGTTGAAGCAGAACTCGCCGCGTGGCAACCAAGGCAGAAATATTCCACCTTGATGCGTATCAGAAGCCACCAAATAGGTGTCAGCCCCTACATGACGAATGAACAAGCGCATTACAGGATCAAAAACACATATGTCCCGAATTTGAAGTCTCATCTGAACTTTTATGATCTGCCCTTCTTGATAAATGTTAGCAATAGGCTGGACATTTAATGCTGCAGGATCAATATTGTTTGGTTGATTCATTTGGACTCTTCGATAAGTTTAGTTTAATAAAAAGGTCTGAGATTCGTTTCATTGAAACTTAGATGACGACTTTATGCTCAAAATTACGGAGTTTTTGAAGGCTAATTTCTGGCCGTATTCTTGGCAAGAAACGCACGAATTTTTTATAGCAACGAACCCATGGCTGACAGAGATGAATGCTATTTGCCTTATGTTCTTGGTGTAAGAACAGGTATTATTTTTGGGGCACTCAAATAAATCAAAGATAGCTGTGAAGTCTGACGGGACAGCTTTTTTGCTATACTGTGCCCTAGTTTTTGGCATTTGGCATTGCGTTGATGTCTGCTCTAGTCATGGCTGAGGCGCGTCTCATTTTAGCTTGCAAAAGACTGTTTCACTTTCTTTCCCTTGTTCGCGCTCGCCGCAAATTATATACGCAATCACTGCTATCCGGAGATTTGAGTATCCATACTCAATAACTCGCACTTTCTCCTTGGCAGATAAATAGTGAAGGCAATTGTTTGAGGTGCCGAATTTTTTGAGAAAGCAGTGAGATGCTGCACTTTGAATTTAGGATTCGCGTCACATTAAGGCATCAAAAATGCAAAATGAAAATCAGTCAATTCCTATCGGCACTCCTACTCACCCAGAGGTGCTTTATCAGTTGGGATTGAAGACTTTTAGTTCAAAAAATTTCGAACAAGCAGCAAATTATTTTAATCAGGCAATACAAGCTGATTCAAAGCAGCCACATTATTGGCTTGCTTTGGGTTTAGTCTCGCAGGCGCAAGGGAAGTTTGACGAAGCAGCAGGATATTTTTGTAAAGCACTTGAACTGAATCCAAATTTTGCACGAGCATATTATCAGTTGGGTACGTTATATCAAATAAAGGGGAGTCTTCATGAAGCTGCTGCTAATTTTAGTCTAGCGTTAAAATTTCTTCCCGATTTCCCCCAAGCTTGGAATAATTTGGGGAGTGTACTTAATTTGCAGGGGAAAATTGATGAGGCAACGGTTGCTTTTTGCGAAGCAGTACGTTTAAAACCAGATTACGTGCTCGCTTACAACAATTTGGGCAGCGCATATCAATCACAAGCAAGAATATGCGAAGCTGAGAGCTGTTATCGTAAATCCATTGAACTTCAGCCGGATAATATTTATGCCCATTTTGGCTTGGGGCATGCTCTTATGGTGCAGTGGAAGATGGAAGAGGCCGAAAAAGTATTACGCCGAGCGCTCTTTCTCGATCCAGGTAATATTCCAGTGCTAAACAACTTGGCTTATTCATTAAAAGAACAAAGCAAGCATGTCGAAGCGGCATCCGTTTATCAGCATGCCTTGTCATTAAAGCCCAATGGTTTGAAGGCATTCATCGGCGCGCACCTGATGTTGCCCGCGATTTATTCCAATGCCATAGAATTGTTCGCGGTACGCAAACGTTACACTGAGGGTCTTAAGACTTTACGTGGTAACACCGAAAACTTCCTTGAAATAGAATCAAAAGAATTATTGTCAGGATTGAACTGGACAAATTTTTATTTGGCTTATCAAGGTCAAGATGACAAATCGATGCAAGTGGAATATGCACATTTTGTGGCGGATATTCTTCGGGTTGCGGCTCCAGATTTAATGCAGCCCCTAAAGCAAGATCCCACGGTCAGCCAACGACGTTTGCGCATTGGTTTCTTGTCGAGTTTTATGCGCGATTGTACCGTCGGATCTTATTTTAAAAGCTGGGTTACTTCTCTTGACAGAGGAATGTTTGAAATTTATTGCTATCACATTGGGCATATACAGGATCAGGTAACTCAAGAGTTTGCCCATGCGTCTGATTGCTATAAACATCTTGCTGGTGACGTTGAGCATGTTGGAAGACAGATCAAGAAAGACCAGCTGGATATCTTGATTTATCCGGAAGTTGGTATGGACCAGGGGGCATTCGTATTGGCAGCCATGCGCTTGGCACCCATACAATGCGCTGCCTGGGGACATCCGGTAACCACCGGCCATGCCAATATGGATTATTTCTTTTCCAGTGCATTAATGGAGCCAGAAAATGCGCAGGCTCACTATAGTGAGCAATTGATTTTGTTGGAGGGAATCGGAACGTGCTATTTAAAACCGGTACTTCCTTCTCCCGCCAAGCGCTCGGACTTTTCATTGCCAGAGGAGCGTGTTCTTTATCTTTGCCCGCAATCGTTATATAAAATTCATCCCGATAACGATAGGCTGATGCTGGAAATTCTGGCACGGAATAAAAACGCTGTGCTGGTATTTTTTCAGGCCACTGATATGTCAATTACACGTGCTTTCATGAAGCGGCTCGGAAATGTATTTGATGAAAGCAGGATGGAGAAAAGCGGTCAAATAAAGATGTTGCCGCGCATGGCTCATGAAAATTATTTGCGTGTCAATATGCTGTGCGACGTCATGCTCGATACCCTGCATTGGTCTGGCGGCAATACAACGCTGGATGCGCTGGCCTGCGGTTTACCCGTGGTAACGATGCCCGGTGAGTTCATGCGTGGGCGACAAAGCTACGGTATGTTGAAGTGTATGGGCTTGAATGAATTGATCGCGCACGATGACAAAGATTATGTTGAGATAGCAACCAGACTTGGTACGGATAGCGCTTGGCATCAGCAAGTTGTGCAACATATAAACACAAGTAGTGACGTTATCTTTGCGGTGGAGACGCCATTGCGTCAGATGGAGCAATTTTTTGCAGCAGCATTGAATGCTCGACCATTAAGCTCACCTTCTGATAACAATTGTAATTAATCATCCATGAATAATCCCGGCAATTTGTTTCAACAGGCAGTGCAGCATCATCAAGCAGGACGGCTAGTGGACGCCATGATAGTTTACCGACAAGTTCTCGTGTTACAGCCCAAGCACCCACAATGTCATTACAACTTGGCACTGGCACTGCAATACTTGAATCAAACCGATGCGGCAATTGCCAGCTACCAGCGCGCCATTGAAATTAATCCTGGTTTTGCCGAGGCACACAACAATCTGGGCAATATCTTTCAAGCCCTGGAGCGCCTGGATGACGCCCGGCAGTCCTACAGCCGCGCCTTGGCAAGTAACTCCAGGCTGCCACAGGCACAATTCAATTTAGGCCTGATACTTAAAAAACAAAAACGGTTCAGTTTGGCGGTGGAGCATTTCCAGGCGGCGATAGACATTGCGCCGGACTATGCGGAAGCTTATGACAATCTCTGTTCACTGCTGAGATTCCTCGACCGCACCGAGGAATGGCTGGATGCATTCAGGAAATACGAGCGTCTGGATAATAAAACCGACTGGTTTTTTGTTGCCGGACTTTCCGCCTGTCGCTACCTGGGCGATTTCACCCGCGAACAAAACTACCTGCAAGCCTTGTTCGCACATCCACTCACAGATGGCGATATCGGGGTGCTGGATAACATTTTAGGGGTGGCGCAGTACTTTGATCTGCCACAAGCGCAGTTACTGCGCTTGTACCATGCCTACAACCAGGCAGTAAAACGTCAACATTTCTCTGAATTCCCGCTGGTTTCTCCCTATCGAACGCAGCGCACAAAATTGCGCATTGGCTATTTGTCGGCGGATTTTCGCGTACATGTGATGGGCAAGCTTATGTACGAAGTGCTGGCGCGCCATGATCGCAGCCAGTTTGAATTGCATCTGTATTCCTTGGCGAGCCAAACAGATGCACTCACCACGCAATTTTCCACGATCAGTGATAAATTCGTTGATCTGCATACGCTGTCTGCGCGCCAAGCCGCCAAGATGATCGCCGAAGATGACCTCGATATACTGATCGACCTGTGCAACCACACCTCTTATTCCAATGCGTTGATCCTCGCCTACAAACCGGCACGGGTGCTGATCACCCATCTTGGCGCTCACGGTGGCATAGGCCTGGATACGGTTGATTACAAGCTGACCGACCATTATGCCGACGTGCCGGAAAATGCGGCATATTTGATCGAAAAACTGTTACCGATGGAAGGTTGTCTTTTCCCCTTTCACCATGTTGAACCGGCTTCGCAGGTCCATTTAAGTCGGGCCGAGTTAGGCATTGCCAAAAATGCAGTGGTATTGGGGGTGTTCGCTAACATAATGAAGTTCAGCCCGCGTTCTCTACAGACCTGGGCGGCAATCTTGACGAGAAACGAACATGCCGTGCTGGCATTTTCGCCTCTGAAAGAAAACGAAAAAACCAGCTATTTACGTCAAATTGCTGCGGCCGGAATCGATCCGGCGCGAGTGAAGTTCATCCCCGCGGCAAAGGACGAGCAGTTGAACCGCGCACGTTATGCGCTGCTGGATATGGCCCTCGATACGTTCCCCTACAGCGGTGGTGATACGACCCTGGCAGCGCTGGATATGGGAGTGCCGGTGGTCACATTGTGTGGTCAGCGTCATAGCGAACGCACGTCTTTCAGTATTTTGATGAACCTCGGCGTGCCTGAAACAATCGCTCACAGCGAAGCTGAATATATCGATCTTGTTTGCCGTCTGGCGAGCGACGCTGGCTGGCGAGGCACGGTGGTGGGACAGATCCGGCGCGGTCTTATCGATTCGCCGCTGGTTGACATGGATGCTTATACCCGGCATCTGGAAGACGCCTATCGTCATGCTATCGCCCAATGTCCCCTAAAAGATTCAGTCGCAAACGACGATAATAAAGCGCTGTTCCAGAAAGGCGTGCGGCAACACCAGGCCAACAACTTGATGGAAGCCGCTGACTATTACCGGCAGGTACTATTGGATGAGCCAGGCCATGCCGCCGCCCTTTATTTATATGGCGTACTTCTGGAACAAATCGGCCAGGAAGATGGTGCCATCGCGCAACTCCAACGTGCAATTGCGATTAGCCCAAGCTATCTTGATGCGCATCTGGCACTGAGCAATCTTTATTTAAAGCAGGGACAGATGGAGGATGCGGTCGCCGGCTTTAATAAGGCGCTGCAAGTTAAGCCCAGCCATTTTGCAGCGCTGAACGGGTTGGGCCGCGCTCTGACTGGGGCTGGACATCTGCCGCAAGCCGTCACCGCCTTGCAGCAGGCGATCCAAAGTCAGCCCCAGGAATCGTCTGCGTATTTCAATCTTGGCGTGGCATATCAAAAACAAGGTATGCCAGATGTGGCAATGGCCACCTATCATCGTGCCCTGGCGCTGGAGCCAAACAATATCGAGGCATTATTCAACCTGGGCGTACTGTTTCAGCAACAAGGCATGCCCGAACGTGCTGCTGCCTGCTATCAAGAAATTCTGCGTATTCAGCCGGATTATGTACCGGCCTATTACCATCTGGGCGATGTATTGTTCGACGCTGGCAAAATCAATTCGTGGCTGGAAAATTTTAAACAGTTCCGGCGGCACGTGCCGCCCTCTGCCATGCTCGCGGTGTATGGCCTGCAAGCCTGCCAGTACTTGGGTGAAGTCGAACAGCAACAGGCGTATCTGGACGACTTGTTGAGCGATAAGTATGTGTTCTTCAATGCCGCCGATGCACTCGACCGGCTGGAGGAAATACTGTTTTTACTTTTGTCTTTTGACATTCCTCCAGAGCATCTCTTTGCTCTGTACCAGCGCTACAATCAGTTGAGTAAGCAGACTTATACCCCCCCGATATCGCTGCCCACACGCATCGCTGGTGGGAAGATCCGGCTGGGCTATTTGTCAGCCGATCTGCGCGATCACGTGATGGGAAAAATGATATATCAGGCCATGTCCCGCCATGATACCGAGCAATTCGAGGTGTACTGCTACTCGCTGTCATCGCAGCAAGATGCGTGGACCGAGCGCTTTCGTGTCTGTAGCCATCGGTTTGTCAGCATCGCAAATCTCGGCGCGCTCAGTGCGGCAAATCGCATTGCAGAAGATAACCTGGATATCCTGGTGGATCTGTCCACCCACACCAAGGGTAGCTTGCCAGCGATTCTGGCGTACAAACCCGCACGCCTGCAGATCACCCACATTGCCAGCGCCGGGGCAGTGGGGCTGGAAAGCATCGATTTCAAGCTGACTGATCATTACGCCGACACTCCAGCAAACCAGGCGTATCTGCTGGAGCGCCTGTTGCCGATGCAGGGCTGTGTATTTCCTTATCGACACATCGCGCCAGCCAGCCAGCACAACTATCAGCGTAAAAAATTTGGCATAGGAAAGCACGCTGTCGTGCTGGGTGCTTTCGTCAGCTTGATTAAGCTGAGTCCGCGCTGTCTCGCATTGTGGCGCCAGGTGCTGGAAGCACTGCCGAGCGCGGTACTCGCGTTCTCGCCGCCCAACATTGAAGCTAAAGCCGGGTATCTGCAACGACTCAAGGTGGCTGGCATAGCAGCATCTCGCGCCGTCTTTATCCCGCTTGGCAAAGATGACGCTCACAACCAGGCGCGCTATACCCCGGTTGATATAGTGCTGGATACCCTGCCCTATGGTGGCGTCAATGGTACGTTGGAAGCGCTCGACATGGGCGTGCCGGTGGTCACACTGCGCGGGGAACGGCATGGCGAACGCACCGGCTTCAGCATTCTGACGAATCTCGGCGTAACGACAACGATTGCCTGCAACGAACAGGAATTTATCGACATCGTCAAACGCCTCGCTAACGATCAAACGTTTTACGCCAGTGTGGCGGATGCTATCCGGCGCGGTTTGGCCGACTCACCGCTAGTCAACATGGATGAGCATGTGCGCTATCTGGAAGAAGCCTATCGACAGGCGTTGCTGCAGAAAGGCATCGTAACATCACGATGAACATCCAATTTTCGTCACAATACGGCGTTACTCGAAAAAAATTATCGCTTACATATCAACATATATGCCGCGCTCAAATTTTTTACTCGTGCCTTGTCTTGTTTAGAAACTTGAATTTTTAGAGGCGCTTTGTAGCCATGACTGATAGTCCCGATTCACTGAATCAGGCCGAGGCGCTGCAGCAGCCTGCCGCCCTGGCGGGACAAGCCGGTAATTTGGAGCGGGCACTGGCCTATCTTGATCAAGCCATCGCTCTCAGTCCGCAAGAGTCGCGCAATTATTTTCTGCGCGGACTCACGCTGGAAGATATGCATCGACCAGATGAAGCTATCGCTAGCCTGAAAAATGCAATTCGCGTGAAGCCGGATTATGCCGAGGCCTACAACAATATCGGCATTATCCTGCATGACCAAAAACGCTTCGAGCAAGCCGCTGCAAAATTCCGCGATGCAATTCATTACAAGCCGGATTATCCCGAGGCTCTTAACAACCTGGGTACCTCGCTTCGTGCGCTGGGTGACTTCATTGGCGCCCAGCAGCAGTTTGCGCAAGCAGCGCTGCTGAAACCGGATTATGCGCTGGCCCATTACAACCTGGGTATCACTCACCTGGATATAGGACAACTCAATCCGGCGGAAACCAGTTTCAGCCATGCGCTTCGCTTGAAACCGGATCACGTTCAGGCTTACAACTATCTCGGTTCTGTTCAGCACCAATTGGGCAAGCTCGATGAAGCGGAAGCCAGTTTCACCCATGCCGCGCAAATGAAGCCGGGCAAGAATGGCGAAGAACTCAACAAACTTGCCCGCGTGTTTTGGGAGCAAGGTCGTATCGAACAAACGCTTGCTGCCTATGGACAAGCGCAAACGCTGATTCCGCATGAACTGAAATCGGCACTTGGCGCCTTGCTGTCGTTGCCCGCCGTATATCGCAATCAGATTGATCTATTGGAAGCACGTCAGCGGTTCGCTAATGGCCTGAAAATCCTGCACGCAAATATCCCGAATTTTATTTCTCACAACCAGCCCCAGAAACTATTAGACGAACTGCGCTGGAGTAATTTTTACTTGGCCTACCAAGGTCTGGACGATAAGAGTTTGCAAATAGACTATGCGCATTTCGTGGCTGCCATGCTGGAGAAAATCGCGCCGCAATTCATGCAGCCGCGCGTGAAAAAAGATGCAGCGGGACGCCGCTTGCGTATCGGTTATCTGTCCAGCTTTTTCAGAAATTGCACTGTCGGGATGTATTTCCGCAGCTGGATCACGAGACTCGATCGCGAGCAATTTGAAATTTTTGTCTATCATACCCGTCCGGAAAAAGATCCTGTTACCCAGGAAATTGTCGACGCTTGTGACCATTTCCGCCATCTTGTCGCGGGCCCTGTTTCGCCTGGTAGCATCGCCTCTACTGTGCTGACGGATGACCTGGATATCCTGGTTTATCCTGAGCTTGGCATGGATAACACCAGTTTCCTGCTGGCTGCCATGCGACTGGCGCCAGTGCAATGTGCGGGCTGGGGACACCCAGTGACGAGCGGCCACGCAAATATCGACTACTATTTTTCCAGCGCCGCAATGGAGCCCGATAACGCCGAGCTTCATTATTCAGAAAAATTGATATTGATCGAGGGTCTAGGCACTTATTACAGCAAACCCGTGCTACCCACACCGGCGCGCCGCGCCGACTTTGCGTTACCAGAAGGCAAAACGCTGTATTTATGCCCGCAATCATTATTCAAAATCCACCCAGACAATGATGCCCTGCTGGCGAACATTCTTGAGCGCGACCCGGATGGCGTCATCGTGCTGTTTGCCGGTCGCCACCCTAACATCACCAACGCCTTTTTTTCACGGCTGGCGCAGACCCTGCGCGTGCGCGGGTTGGAGCCGCAAGGGCGCGGCATTATTCTGTCGTCAATGGCACACGATGATTATCTACGCGTCAATATGTTGTGTGATGTGATGCTCGATACCTTGCATTGGTCTGGCGGTAACACAACCCTGGATGCGCTCGCCTGCGGTTTACCCGTGGTAACTTTGCCGGGAGAGTTCATGCGCGGTCGGCAAAGCTATGGAATGCTGAAATGTATGGGGTTGGATGAACTTATAGCTAAAGACCAGGATGACTATCCAGAGATAGCCATTAAGATCGGCACAGACAGTGCATGGCGCGAGCAAGTTGTACAACGTATCATTACAGGCAGCAATAAAATTTTTGAGATGGAAAAGTCATTACGTCAAATGGAATCGTTTTGTCATTCTGAATTCAACGCGCAATATGGCGGCCAGTAGATCGTTCCGTTAAAAAATTCCAAATAATCCGTTCGGACTGAGCTTGTCGAAGGCCGGTGTTGGCGCGGGACTAGCGGTTCGACAAGCTCACCGCGAACGGAAATGGTTTTGCTGGAACCCACCATTATTAGCCCTATCTCGATTGAAACGGAGCCAAATACATGCTTTCAATTATCATTTGCAGCATCAATCCGGAAAAGTTCGCGTTCATCTCTAAAAACTACATCGAGCTCCTGGGGAATGCGCCGTTTGAGATAATCGGCATCTACGACGCGCAGTCACTCTGTGAAGGCTATAACCGTGGCATCAATCAAAGCCGAGGCGACATCCTGATTTTTTGCCATGATGACATCGAGATAATCTCAACCGATTTTTACCCTCTTTTATGCCAATATCTTCAAGTCTATGACGTGGTCGGCTGCGCCGGCACAAATCACTTAGTCGCCAGCAACTGGGGGTTCGCGGGAGATCCCTACATGCACGGCACGGTGATTTACCCGGCGACCGCTGATGTATGGCCTGGCAATCACTTCGACTTGGCGGTGTGGGGCGGAGTCAGTTCGGTGGTCGTTGAAGGGATTCAAGCTTTAGATGGGTTTTTCATTGCCGTGAATAGACGGGTGGTGAATGAAGTACGCTTTGATGAACAAAATTTCGATGGCTTCCATATCTATGATACCGATTTTACCTTCGCAGCCTATTTAGCCGGATTCAAATTGGCAGTATGCAAGGATATTTTAATAGCCCATCAATCGCGCGGAAATTATTGTGAGAAGTACGCTGCATTTAGTGCAAAGTTTATGGAGAAGTATCAAGGCCGCCTGCCCGTTCAAGAATGCAATAACCGCCAAGTGGCATTAGCGAAGAACCTTGACCGTGCACAAATACTACGTATCCGTGACAGTTTTCGGGTCGCTCGAAGTTGAATTAAATAACCTATATAAGGGTAGCGTTCCTTTATTTTATTGCTTGGAAATTCACGAGCTTTTCAATTTACTTTGCAAAACTTGGCGCGCTCAATAACCAATCGCGAGACCTTAGAAAAGTTAAGGTGTTGGGATGGAGAACTCAGGAAAGCATTACCAGCACTTGAATGCTGAAGAGCGCGCGATGATCATGCTGATGAAACGAGAAGGAAGTGAACTTAGGGAAATTGGACGATTCTGGAAACGCTCTTCGAGCACTCTTCCAAAAGAGATTGCACAGAATTGGGGAGGTGAATCTGACTACGTTGCCTCCTTGGCTGGTGAACAGGCACACCGTCTGCGAATCAAGTCCCGTAAGCCATTGAAGCTCGGAGAGGCAATCCGTTGTTTGAAGGGGTGAAGGAACATCTCAAAGAGGAAATGGCCACCATTTAGAGATTGCCCATCTATTAATCATGTCGGTTTTCTTTACAGTGCCTGCAAATTTTACGTCTTTAATTATCAACATATTTTAGTCCTTAACATTTATTCAATTGAAATCATACATATGATCGCACAGAATAATTTGTGGCATATTTCATGCTTATATATGTAATGCTTTAATTTAGTGCTTCGATGTGGCATTTTGATCTTTTAAGCCCCAACGAGGTTATTTTAGATAGAGGGCAAATATATAGTGCCACTTATCTATAAATTATTAATTTTTAAGGAGGTTTAAATGCGATCAATAAATTTGAAGTCAGCAGGGCCAGCAACAATGGTTCCTTTAGCAATCAATAGTAATTTCATTCGCTCAGTGAGCATTGTTGTAGGTCTGTTGATGACCACTATGGCTCATGCTGGATTTGTCGACTTCGTTATTCGTGGTACGCCGACGATAAATCACCCTGCTGTTGGTCAGACCGAATTTGTTTTGACAGTGGGTGGCCAGAAGGCCGCTTTAGGTTCGAATGATATTAACGGTCAAACGCTGGGAAGTTTGCAAAGTGTCGCTATCACGCGGCTAGATGATGTGACCCGGTTCGCGGCTGGTTCCGGCCCTCGAGTGGCGCCCTATCTGAACTTCTGGATTACTGATGGCGCGGGCAACTTTGCCATCGTGGCAAATGAGCCTTCTGACGCTAATATGCAGTTGCTATATAGCAATGGTTACGATTTGAGCTTTGCTGACCTTTCGGGCAAGGTGGCAAAGATTTTTGAAAACACCAACAAGAGTTGGTTGCCCAATGCGGGCGTCGGGCTCACCTTCGCGGATCTCGCAAGTTTTGTTATTCAGGCGCCTACGGTTGCCCAGCTAACTAGCGGCTGGGCTGGCCTTGGGGGTGGTGCACCGCGTGAATTGGTTACCAATCTGGCCTACGGTGTAAACTGGGTGTTCGGCGATACGCTATCAAATTATGTCTCCGGCGACCCAGGCTATTTGGTCACAAATGCTTCAGTTAGCGCGGTGAATGGCGTGCCTGAACCAACAACTCTCGCACTGTTAGGTTTGGGTCTGGCAGGTCTGGGAGTTTCTCGTCGTCGCAAAATCTGATTCAAAGGTTCGTAATTAAACAGCACTTCCCCTAACATTTTAGACGTTTGGCGTAGTAGTTTCCTACCCCCTCTTAGTTTGGTTTCGAGGTAGGTGTAATTTAACCTACCTCGGAACCTTTTCCGACTTTTTTGAGTCTGCAATCACCTCAACACCAAATTTCCAAAGTGGATTGTTATGGCTAAAGGTGAGTCCAGTACGCGCATGTCCCGAAGCCGTTGCACCATAGTCTGGCTCTCGACTACTATCCATGACCTAAAATCCATTTTAGAGTTCACTGTTAAATGGACGCCATAGGTATCTCAATTTTCATAATCTAAATTTATTAGAAAGTTGACTGTGTTTATATCGTATACCTATGCAAAAGGCCATTTGATGGCAAGCTATCTAGTCTATGTACGCTTTAGTCGCCATTTCTTGAGATCATTATTAAGATCGCCAAATTCCGCTTGTCTTTTACCCATATTTTTCTGAGTTTTACCTTGTACTTCCAATTTTTTATCTTCGGTAAATTTACCGGCCATTTCTTTGGCTTGACCTATGGCTTTATTGATACGACCCTTAACTTGATCCCTGTTCATAATGTTTTCCTCAGAAATGAATTAAATATGATCCGAACTATGGCGACAACGACAGGGCTAGATATTGCCAAAAATTCTATATTCAGTCCGTGCACTACCTAACATACAGCGTACCTTTCGATGCTTTCTAAAAGCGGCGGTATAAGGTTATCTGTAAGTTGTCAGTGTTTGTGATTACTTGTATAGATGAATAAAGGAATGGTTCGTTTCTGGTTTTTTTGCATTTGCGATGCGGGTCATAGGAGATATTTTTTCAGGGTGTCAACATAGCGTCCAATTGATCCAAGGGTAAATGCATTATCTACAAACTGACAGTTTGGTAGCAGTCGTTGCTCAGATACGCTTGCCGCGCTGTATTTAGGAGTAGGGGTAGGTATTCGAAATTTACCCCAGATGGGGACGAGCCGATGATCGTTTGGGCAGAATGAATATTTTTGATGTTGGATCCGTAAGGTACCAGCCATCATTTTAAAAGGGCTTTGTTGAGGTAGGCTATCTTAAATAGAGCCTAACCTCCTGTTGTGCTTGATACAAAATTAATGCCCAGAACCACCTGATCCACCGGAGCTAGAACCACTGGACCCGCCAGATGTACTGCCTCCACCTGATGTTCCACGTATCCCGGTATTTATGCCCGGTGTCTGTGTATCTATGTCAGGTATCCCAGCGCCAATGCCCGGTGTTCCAATGCCTATGTCAGGCACCCCGCTACCTATGCCCGGCCTCCCGGTGTCTATGTCAGGTGCCCCCGTACCTATGCCCGGTGTCCCGGTGTCAATGGATGTGTCAGATGTACTTTTATCAGATTCGTTAGATTTTTGCTTCATCGTACTTTTTTGTCCATCTTCCTCTGGGGCGTTGGCTTGAGCAAAAGTAAAACTCAATGCAAAACACGACGCAATTGCAATATTAATAATAGTTTTTTTCATGGGTAGCTCCTGTAAGTTTTAAATTAAAACATTTATGAAATAGGTTGCAGGGGTATTTTCTGACTCAAATAGCGTTACCAAAATTTCTAATTACAAATTTATAAATCATTTGAAAATATATGCTCTTTACTTAATGTCGGCAGCAGATACCTCAATCCATAAATAGAAAACTTTGAAAAACTATTTTCATCACTAGAAAGAAGGGAGAGCGTTTGCAGAGTAATTTAATGACCATACGGTGTCTGTACGGCTGCGTACAATCGGTAGGTTTATCTTGCCAGTGATTTTTTTCACATCTCGATGATTTCGATCATTCTTAATTTTATGTAATCACCCCTGACAATACATAAATACATATATGTTCCATATCGCACAGACCAGATTCCAAATACTTTGTAATCTTGTTCCAGAGTTAGCCAATAAAAAGCCGGATAAAACTCGTTAAAGCGACAGAACCTTATATCAATTAAGCAATTTTCCGCAATTTTATAAATGGAGTTATAAATGAATAAACCTTTTAATTACCTCGCTATTACATCGTGTTTCGTATTGAGCACTACTTTAGCTCACGCTAATCCTGATTCATCTCAAGGAAATATGCACGATCAAATGTTCAAAACTATGGATTCCAATTCGGACGGAATGGTTACCAGGGACGAATTTAATAATTTTGGAGCAAAGAAATTCCAAGAATTGGATGCCAATGGTGATGGTCAAATCACCGGTGAGGAAATAAACGCCGCACACAAGAAGATGGAGAGTAGCGAGGGTGTAAGGAATAAAATGAATGATAGCGGAAAGGATCCCAAGGGTAAGGAGCGTTCCCAATGGGACAATGCTAATTCCAGGAACCAGTCGACGACGGGCGGTCGTTCCAATAATTCATGGACTCCTCAAGACTCAGGTGGTGATAGATCTGGCAATGATTCTTGGGATAAAAAGAGAGACGATGCTGGACACAAATCTAACGATAATGACAATAATTAATAACTGTAATTCATTGTAGAGTCGTTATTACATTGCTGCTGTTAGCACTGTAATGTATCTCTCAAACCCGCTTCGGCGGGTTTTATTTTGCATAAATATCGTTAGATATTCATGCGGAAGCTGGATTTTGGTACGGTACGGAAGAATCGAAGCCTGCGCTTAAAATGGTTGGATGTGCATAATCTATTGGGTGTGATCACGATCGTATGGGTGCTTGTTGTAGGATCACCGGATCCATCAATACATAGAGCCAGGTCATTATTGGGATTTGGCAGCGAGACCAAATGGCCGATATGCTTGCCCCCTATAAAGGGCTGCCTGCTCCCTCAAATTTTGGATCGCTGGAGCAATCGCTGGTCACGGCACGCAAAGCAGTACCAGACATGCACGTCAGTTTCGTTGCATTTCCGGGAAGCTTGTTCTCAAGCCCCCATCATTACACTGTATTCATGAAGGGCAGCACCCCGTTAACTTCTCGCCTGCTTAAACCCGCTTTGATTGATGCCCAGACCAGCAAGCTGACCGATAGCAGAGATATGCCTTGGTACGTAAAGACGCTTTTGTTGTCTCAACCACTGCATTTCGGTGATTATGGCGGGCTACCCCTGAAGATCCTTTGAACCCTGCGGGATATCTTTACCATCGTGGTTTTGGGCAGCGGGCTGTACCTCTGGTGGAGCCGGCGTAAGACGGCGGATAAGCGTATCAGCCAGCTGGAACAACTGCATCTTGATTATGCCGTGGGTTTGAAGGATATCAAATGAGAACCTTATTGCAGATATGGGGATTCCCATCTGTTGATGGCCGTACTACTGACATTTGGCCTGCTTGCGGCTTTACTCGGTGTCGGTATATGGCATGGGGCATCATGGATATCCATGGCCATCCCTGTAATGATAGGGCTGCGCCATTGGCTAAAGAGATAGGCGCTAAGGGACTCAATTCAGATGCGAGATTGGCGTTCGTTATTTTATTTTTACTTTTCTCAGGTATTTGACGGCATATTGAGAGGCTCGGTTACCTTTGAGGCCAGGCTGTTGGGGGCTGGACAGTTAGGCAACTGGACTAGCTATGGGAGTAAAAAATGCAATGATTTCGTCGGATTTGCTATGTAAAAAATAGCGTATTCCTAATACAAATCAGGAGTAGCGAACGCTTACCCGAACCGCCCGGTAATGTAATCTTCCGTTTCCTTGCGCTTAGGATTAGTGAACACCGTTCTGGTATCGCCGAATTCGATCAGGTCACCCAGATACATATAGGCGGTGTAGTCTGATACGCGCGCTGCCTGCTGCATATTGTGGGTGACGATGATAATGGTGAACTCTGCTTTCAGCTCATCGATCAGCTTTTCGATATGTGCGGTGGAAATCGGGTCGAGCGCAGAAGTCGGTTCGTCGAGTAACAAGATTTGCGGTTTGACCGCGATGGCGCGCGCGATACACAAGCGCTGTTGCTGACCACCGGAAAGTCCGGTGCCGCTCTGTTTCAGTTTATCTTTCGCCTCCGTCCATAGCGCTGCTTTCCTCAATGCCCATTCCACCCGTTCGTCCATATCGTGGCGGCTAAGGTTTTCATAGAGTTTCGCACCGAAAGCAATGTTGTCATAAATAGACATGGGGAACGGAGTCGGTTTTTGGAATACCATACCGATCTTGGCCCGAAGTGTATTGAGATCCTGCTTTTTGTCGAGAATATTTTCCCCATCCAGCAGAACTTCACCCGTCGCTTTTTGCTTCGGATAGAGTTGATACATGCGATTGAAGGTGCGCAGCATGGTGGATTTGCCGCAGCCTGAGGGACCGATAAAGGCGGTCACCATTTTTTCCGGAATGGTCAGGTTGATATCCTTGAGGGCGCGCTCAGCCCCGTAGTAAAAATTCAGGTCGCGTACAACCAGCTTCGGACTAACCGTTCTTTCAACGCTCATCTGCCTGCATCCTTAATAAGTTGTGGATTTTTGGCGGAATAATACACGCGCCATTATATTGAGCGAGAGCACGCTGAAAGTGATAAGCAGCGCACCCGCCCAGGCGAGACTCTGCCAATCCTGGTAGGGGCTCATGGCAAATTGGAAAATCACGACCGGCAGGTTGGCCATGGGCTGATTCATATCGCTGCTCCAGAATTGATTATTCAGCGAAGTAAACAAGAGCGGTGCGGTTTCACCGCTAATGCGCGCCACGGCCAGCAGCACCCCGGTAATGATGCCAGCCCGTGCCGCGCGCAGCGTCACCAGGTTGATCACCTTCCATTGCGGTGCACCCAGCGCTGCCGCTGCTTCGCGCAAGGTATTCGGCACCAGGCGCAACATATTTTCGGTGGTGCGGATGACGATCGGGATGACTAAAATGGATAATGCCAGCGCACCGGCCCAACCGGAAAAGTGCCCAATCTTGATGACATACATTTCATAGATGAACAGACCAATCACGATAGAGGGGGCAGAAAGCAGCACGTCGTTAATAAAGCGTGTGGTCGGTGCCAACCAGCCGCGCTGGCCGAATTCCGCTAGATAGGTGCCCGCGAGTATGCCGATAGGCGTGCCAATCAGTGCGGCGAGAAAGGTCATCATCAGGCTGCCGGCAATGGCGTTGAGCAAGCCGCCCGCGCTATTGGGTGGGGGCGTCATCTGGGTAAGTACTGCGATAGACAGTTGAGGCAGACCGTTTGCCAGCAGCGTCCATAAAATCCAGCCCAGCCAGATCAGGCCGAACAGCATGGCCAAGGCTGAAATTCCCAGACACAGGGCATTAATCAAACGGCGGCGTGTGTAGAGTGTCAGCATAATCAACTCGTGGATCCCTCGCGTTTCGTCAGCATGTACAGCATATAACGTGCCAGCGACAACACGATGAAAGTGATTAAGAACAGAATGAGCCCGAGTTCGACCAGGGCCGAGGTATATAGCTTGCCCACGGCCTCATTGAATTCGTTGGCCAGCGCGGAGGAGATACTATTGCCCGGCATCAATAGCGAGGCACTTAATTGATGGGCATTGCCGATGACAAAGGTGACCGCCATGGTTTCGCCCAACGCACGTCCCAGGCCCAGCATAATACCGCCAGCCACACCGATCTTGGTATAGGGCAACACCACATGCCACATGACTTCCCAAGTGGTTGCGCCCAAGCCATAGGCAGATTCCTTGAGCAGGGTGGGAACAACCTCGAATACATCACGCATCACCGAGGCAATAAAGGGAATAACCATGATGGCCAGAATGATACCGGCGGTGAGCACCCCGATGCCCATGGGAATGCCCTGAAACAAAGGCCCCAATATCGGGAGCGGCCCCAGTTTTTCTATGAGCCAAGGCTGAACATAGTCAGCAAACAGCGGCGCAAATACGAACAAACCCCACATGCCGTAAATAATGCTGGGGATGCCGGCCAGCAGTTCGATGGCAATGCCCAGCGGACGGCGTAACCAGCGCGGCGACAGTTCAGTGAGGAAAAGCGCGATGCCAAAACTGACCGGGATGGCGATCAGCAAGGCGATGGCCGAGGTTACCAGCGTGCCAACGATCGGCACGAGTGCGCCAAACTGTTCAGTGACCGGATCCCATTCCGCGCTGGTTAAAAATGAGAAACCGAACGCCTTAATGGAGGGCAGGCTGCCGATTATCAGTGAAACGATGATGGCAATGAGTAAAACGAGCACGGCGAATGCAGACAAGCGGGTGACATTGCGGAACAGAATGTCCAGCAAATTATGGCGCTTCATAGGTACTTCACGTAAAAACGTCGGCATGATTTTTAAAAGTGCTCAAAATTTGAGGGAGCCTGGCCCCCTCAAATTTTATCCGGCAAAAATTATATCTTGCAAATACACATTGCTAGAGCTTTTGAATAGATAAATTAAAAAAAACGATTTAGTCTCTCCAAACATTAGATTCGCTACAGCGTAGCCAACTATAGTCATTTTCTATTACATAATTATTACACTGCGAATTTTGCAGCGCTGGCTGCCATAACACGTTGATACTGGTGAAAAACAAGACTTTTTCATGATGGAAAAAAGAACGCGCACCACATTGCATACGCGTTTAACCGGAAAATGGTGATCTAAACGGAGTTAGTAAATAAGATGTTTGTCGTGTGTATTTTTAATTAAAGGGTGCCAGGGCCGTATGAAGAACGGCAGTATGGAAATAAGAGTTTCATGCATGTGGGCCTCAAATATAAATACTTGGCGCAGCTAATTAACCATTCTTCATCCAGTCACGAAAAGTAACGGGTAGCACGCGTTCACAAAAGTGGTTAAACATTTGGCGTTCAATCTCTTCATTGGCGTTACTTAAATAGGCACTCATTTTAGATGCGACTATATGGTATCTCACTCGATGCGACTCTCTCACCTCTGCATTAATGATAGCCGAGCTTAAAGCTTGCATGTGGTACGGTTGCTTAGGTTGCAGAATCAGGTTAAGCATCGTCATCTCCTTTTGAATGTATGGACGCAGGATAGTGCAACGATGTTTCAGGGATATGACAGAAAAATAAAGAATTTATTAAAGTGGTGCTGTAGCTTTTGTTTAGGGCGCCTCTAAAAATTCAAGTTTCTAAACAAGACAAGGCATAAGTAAAAAATTTGAGCGCTGCATATAGTTGATATGTAAGCGATAATTTTTTTCGAGTAACGCCGTATTGTGACGAAAATTTGATTTTTAGAGGTGCCCTTTAGAAAGGCAGGAGATTAATTTCTAAGCTAATCAACCTCATGCTACAGAGCTGAATCTTCAACCCAGGCATTCTTTAATTTCTGCCCATAATGATTCATAAGCCAGCGCCGCCCGACACGTTGGAGCATAGCTGGCAAGGGCTGCGCGATTTAGCCCCATCCGTTCTATATCGCTGGCATAGGGAATAGTAGTATTAAGTAATCCAGCTAAAGTTTTCGGTGGTTTTTCAACGAGAAGCCGATGGAGCTGTTTGCGCATATCCACCATGGAAAAAAATGGCAGCACCTGAAGATCATCCAGACTATTTTCTTTGCAAAACTTCAGAGTCTGGTCTAACGTTCGCAGTAATAAAGTAGAAGGAATGGTCGGCACTAACAAGACATCAGCCGCCTGAAATACGTTTTCTGATACTAGCGAGATACTGGGCGGACAATCAAGAAAAGCAACATCATAGTCGTCATCAAGATTCTGGAGCAGTTTTCGTAATTGCCGCGTTGGTTTTTTTGCGTCTTCCAAAAATAGATCCATATTGCGGAAGGAAAAGTCTGCAGGAATAAGGTCGAGATTGGCATAATCAGTTCCCTTGATTAGCTCATCCAAACCTTGCTTGCCATCCATAAGCGTTTTTAACGCCTCCTTTTATCTTGGATTTTACACGAAAGTAGAAAGAAGCCGCACCTTGCGGATCCAAGTCCATAACCGATGTGCGGGCACCCTCAAGACTCGCCAGATAGGCCAGATTAACGGCCGTTGCGGTTTTACCTACCCCCCCTTTAATGTTGTAGCAGGCAATAATATTCATGTGAGCGTGCTCCTTGTGAATCTTGGGGTTTAGTTAGATAGTCTCGCTGAAAGCGATACGGTTCTTATTTTCTGCGAAGGGTCGCAAAAAAGTATTCAATATTTCTTTCACGGAGTCCATGTGCAATATGACAAGAAGTGTATGGGTTAGGTGATTTTAGTCCATCCTAAAATTTGATTTTATTCGACACCTGGAGCGACCGTTTTTTATTTTTAATAATGAAAAGTAACGAGGACATTTAGAAGCGGTATTGTCTTAATGACTTAAAGAAACTCTGGCGACATCACCGCGCGCAATATGGTTTGGGTTTCATCATCGTGAGAGCGGTTACTAAACCACCACACTTCACTCTTCTTGACGCTCCACTCGGCCTCGACGCCCGACAGTAGCGCAGCAGCTAGGCGTCCCAAGGTAGGCTGATGGCCCACCACAACCACTGCACCCTTGGCATCCGGCCAGCCCGCTGCCTCTATTACTGATTTAACGGATGCTCCTGTGCCGACTTGTTTTGTGATTTCGAATTCCAGGCCCAAGGCATTTGCCGTCTGATGAGCTCGTTTTGCCGGGCTGACGAGGATGCGCGCACTCTGGGGAAGATGGGATTTGAGCCATTGCCCCACCTGCTGAGCCTGTTTTTCACCTTTTACTGTAAGTTTACGAGCATCGTCCGGCACGCCGTCCTCGGCATCTGCATGCCGCCATAAAATAAAATCCAAAGCTCCGCCCTCCGATAATAAAACACCCATTCTATACCCTGTATTCCATACCCTGATTTTATTACAAGCACTCAGGCCCCTCGGAACTAGATCGGGCACTTCTATAAATGGCGACGAATCCCGTCAGGTTAAAGTATTTAATGAATGCTTCCAGGATGCCGCTTATGTTTACATCTGTCCAGATGTGCCGCAAACGGATCTGTAGAAATTATATATATCACCTATTTACGGAGGAAATGCTTGGCATATTTTTCGTTTAGCCTGGACATGGGCAACAATATGAATAGGTCGGCAGTGTTGAAATCTGGATCCCAGGCCGGTTCACCGCCAATGTAAGCGCCCAAGCGTAAATAGCCTTTAATTAACGGAGGGATGTTGACGTCAAGCGTACTGTCTAATGCCTCGAGCGGCAACGGACAGCGAGGAAACACGCGATATTCAGCGGGCGCTGCATACAATTTGTTCAATTTTTTAAAAATGCTGGCAGCGCAATGTCCGCCATCGTTCATGCTGATGCTGGCGCAACCAATCAGGTATTCATGGTTGTTCATATGCATATAGTCAGCGAGACCGCTCCATAGTCGCGCGATGGTCACGCCATCGCGGTAATTTGAATGTACGCAGGAACGGCCAACTTCCACCATGCGGTCGCGCAGGTGAGCCAAGCGCGTTAGATCAAACTCGGTTTCCGCGTAGTAGCCGCAAATGGTTCGAGCGCGGTCGGGGGGCAATATCCGATAGGTACCGATCACCTTGTTGGTGCTGTTATCGCGTACGAGTAAATGTTCGCAATAGCGATCGAAAATGTCGCTGTCAATTCCTTCATGTGGGCTAGGCAGAAAGGCACCCATTTCTTCAGCAAATACTTTATACCGCAGACGTTGCGCTTCCTCAATTTCTGAGTCGCTTCTAGCCATACTGAGGGTAAGTCCGTTATGCGGCAGGTGGTGTTTTTGGTTCAGATTTAACATCGTTGTCTCCATGCGTGGGGTAAAGACAAATCTAACGATGGCCTGTTGCAGAGGTATTACAGGCAGATTAAGGATTGATGAAATGTGCGCGTCATTTGCGTACGCAATTGTTGGATTAAAGCTCGTGTTAGTAACAACAAAGGGGTCAACTACAGAAATGCAAGATTGCGGAGGAGATTGTGACGTTATTCTATTGTATGACTGGTATGGCCAGATGAAAGATTGACCAGGGTCGTATGGATTGCTTCACGTGCCTCGGAGGCCAGCATACGGCGATTTTTTCCTGTGCATGGGATTGCCGGTAAATAAACCAGCGTGACATGCAGGGAGGGGCTACACAGAATTTTCCATAGTGACTCGATAAATGTCATATCGTCCACAAAAGCCGCATCGCCATTCGTCTTACCAGTCCCATCATGATAGCGGATAGCAACCGGACAAATAGTGGATCCAATATCAACAGATCCTTGCAGCAGTGAAGAATGAAAATGACCCAGTTGAGTGCCATCGGAGGTAGTACCTTCCGGGAACACGGCGATGCAATCTCCCTGTTCCAGTATTCCTTTAATTTGGCAGTTAATGCGCGCTGTTTCCTGTCGGATGTCACGCTTAATAAACAGGGTGTTAATACGATGAAATATCCAGCCCAAAAATGGCCAATCGCCGATTTCAGATTTGGCGACAAAATATGCCGGAAGCACAGCATTCAGGGAAACAGCATCCAGCCAGGAGATATGGTTGGCAACAATCAGTCGGCCCTGCGCAGTTACGTGATGGTAACAACCATAAGTTTCCAAACCAACGTGTAGTACATCCAAAAACTTGCGTGACCAATATTGTACGATGTGCTGTTGAGTTGATTTGTTCAGTAACGGGATAGCACCCGCAAGCAGCATGCCATAAATTATATGGAACGCTATGCGTACGCCCCGAAAGCAGGCCGTTGGGGTACTTATCAATTGCGGTGCTTGATAGGGAGTTTCGCAGCTGTGAGATGTGGGATTCATAATAGCCATGTTATTTTGTCCAAATATTTATAAGGAATGGTTTTATGGCATTAAGCGCGCAAAATATTACACCTGTATTAATTATTTTTTATTTGGAACAATAATGTTGTTACGAGCGAGTTTGGCTAACATTCAAGATCTCATCAAACTGTCATAGCACTGAAATATCGCCTGCGGGGTTTGTAGATAGATGGCTGGTGGAAAGCGGGTGAATATGCGGTATGTAAGGTCAGAAACACGAAGAGTGACTTATTGCCACCCAACAGATCAAATGCGAATTGATCGTGTTAGGGTAATGCAATAATCATCCATTTGATGATATTAGCCTGCTTGGACTGATATCGGGGTCAGTCTGAGAACTTTGAATATCATAGTAGTTTATTCAGTGCGTGGTATTGCTCTACAAAATTAGGAATGTAAATGAAAGAACTGGGCCAGCTTCAACTTGCGCATCATTGAACTTTTTTTATTTTGATGACTTTGCATGCGGCACAGAATCCCGTTTAGTGTTTCAACCGCCTGCAATATATGTTCGCCTTTATTTAACATCACGCATTCAGCTTGATTTCCTAAAGCGGCGTCTGAGATTTCAGCGCGTGAGGGAATTCCATTCTTGGCTAAATTTTCCAGCACTTGAGTCGCCCAAATCACCGGTACATGTGCTGCTTCGCATATCCAGAGAATTTCTTCTTGTACCTCGGCCAGTCTTTGATAACTGCATTCCACCGCCAAATCACCACGCGCGATCATTACTCCGAAGGTAGCGGGTGAGCGCATGGCTTCCAGTAATATGTCAGGCAGATTCTCAAATCCACGCCGTGTTTCAATCTTGAGTATGATGCCCGGATGGCGTTTGTCGATACGGTCGATCTCTTTAATCAGGTCGACGACATCTTGCGCAGAACTATAGACCCGGCACGATTTATAAATGAATTTTTCTTGGTTTTCGATGTCTATGAAATATGGAAAAAGAAGATGCCCGCAAGCAGTCGCGAGAAGTACTGCATGAACGACGCAAGCAAGTCATTCGTATGCACCGCAAAGGTGTGGCGGTGATGGAGATCGTGGTGCAGACGGGACTGAGCTGGACGGCAGTCAATACGGCGCTGCGGTTGTATAAGGCTGAAGGTTCGGGGGCACTCAAGCCCGGCGTTCGGGGTAAAAAACCTGGCAGTGGACGTCGCTTGACGATTAGCCAAGAGCTGGCGATTCAACAAACCATCTGCGACAGACGCCCCGAACAACTCAAGATGGATTTTGCGCTATGGAGCAGGCCCGCTGTGCGCCAGCACATTGAGCTGGCGCACAGTATCAAGCTGTCTATTCGGGCAGTAGGCAACTACTTGGCACGTTGGGGTTTTACACCACAAAAACCCATTAAAAAAGCATACGAGCAGCGGCCTGAAGCCGTCCAGGCTTGGCTTGATGAACAATATCCGGCCATTGAAGCCAGAGCAAAAACAGAAGGTGCGGAAATTCACTGGGGCGACGAGACGGCGCTAGTCAACACGGATGTCAGAGGCAGGAGCTATGCGCCGGTGGGCAAGACACCTGTGACGTTCGCAGTAGGCGGCACGCGCCACAAGCTATCGATGATTGCGACGGTAACCAATCAGGGTAAAACGCGCTGGATGATTATTGATGAGGCATTTAACTCCGACAAGCTCATTGAATTTCTGGAGGCGCTCATCAAGGATACAGACCGCAAGGTGTTTCTGATACTGGACAACTTGAGAGTTCATCACAGCAAACCTGTAAAGGCTTGGGCTGCCGAGAACGCACAGAAAATCGAGTTGTTCTACTTGCCCAGCTACAGCCCTGAACTCAACCCCGAAGAAAGACTGAATGCAGATCTCAAGCACGTCATCACTTCAAAGGTGCCAGTGCGCACCAAGGCAAAACTCAGAGCTGCTGCGACTGATCACATGACCATGCTTAAGCAAAACCCCGAACGCGTGCGCCGTTATTTCCGCGACCCAAAAGTCGCCTACGCGGCTTCATGAATAATTTGTGCCGGATCAATAGTAAAGGACATGGCAACGAGATCAGCATGCTCAATCACAAAATGTAAGTCTGCGCGATCCCGTTCAGTCAGGGCGGGCAAGTGCAACTGACTATCTGGCAAATTGATCCCTTTGTCTCCGCGCAGTTTGACGCCACCAGGTTTTGCATGCGAAATGCGTATATGCAAACCTTCGGCGTCATTTTTCTCAACCACACCGCCTATCTTGCCATCATCAAACCAGATTGCGTCTCCCACTCTTGCATCCTGGATTACCTCTGTGAGGGTGTATCCTATTGTTGCCGGATAGCGCACTCGGCCTGCTTTATCAAGTTTTGCAGGGGCACCAAGTTGTAAAGTCGGGGTAAGAAGTAATATGTCATCGCACTGGAGCAAGATGTATCCATCTAGTTGAGGAATATTGCCCACCTTGGTTTCATGCATGCGTGACGATGACTTATGTTTTATAGGGAGATGTTGCAGTATTGTGCCCGGCACAACAAAGGCCGAATTCACCGACTGCGCCCATACTGCACGCTTATTAATTTTAATTACTTTCAGATGACGGCTACGGCCGGCTGCATCTACAAAGTCAATGCTATCCCCGGGGGATAGACGCTTTAGCCAGTTGGGACAAACAGGTAAACTCGCATCCGCTGTCACGGGCGGCACAAGAGTGGATGTTTCGTCAAACAGCCAGATCTTGGCTGGCGCAATCATTCTGCCATATGCATCTCGTTTTGGACGGATACGCACTACAGCAGGGCCGGGTTCAACTGGCCCGGTTCGCAATTTAGGTCCCGCTAAATCCATGAGAATTCTGCAGGTACGTCCCACTTCACGCTCAGCCTGCCGCAAGTGCTGAATCATGTTTTGCCAGGCATCCTTATCATCATGGGCACAGTTGATGCGCATGCAATCCATGCCATGAGCTAACAAGTCACGAATTAAGCTGTAATTGCTAGCTGCCTCGCTGGGCATCGTGACCATGATTCTGACCTGACGCTCTAACGATCCCGGACCCAGAAGCACTTCAGTATGGTGGCGCAACAAACCTGGACCACTCATGAAACTCGGTGTGGTATCTACTCCCAGTCCTGCGCGCTCCACCCCACAAAGCCGGTCGAGCATTGCAAGCACTGCATCAATGCTCGCCAGCACATGAGCTTCGGATCGTCCAAACGAGGACAAGCCCAGTTGCGATAAACGGGATTGCAGGGGACGTAAATCATGTCGGCGTAATGCGATGTAATGCAACAGGTTGCGTGCGCTTTCTTGTTGCTCATGAACAACCCCTGAGATTGCTATCAGGCTGCTTGTTTCCAGGTTGATCAAACTCTTGCGGATAGATACGATTTTCGCCGCTAAGGCGGCATATTCCTTTTTCTTCGCTTTGCTATTCGTTTGAAATGGATGTGATGGCTTGGTATTTTTCATGGAGTTAAATGCTACGCGTCGGTGTTGGCAAGCTACTCTAAAACTTCGCGCTCAATTTCTTCCACGGTGACATGGCGCACGTCCTTGCCCTTGACCATATAAACCACATATTCGGACATGTTCTTGGCATGATCACCAATGCGCTCAATGGCCTTGGCGACGAACAGAATTTCCAATGCAGTGGAGATGGTGCGTGGATCTTCCATCATGTAGCTGATGAGGTAGCGCATGATGGTGCGGAATTCCTCATCCACCAACTCATCCTGGCGCACCACTTGGGCAGTATAGGCAAGATCAAGACGAGCAAAGGCATCCAGCGATTTGTGTATCATGTCCAGAGCTAGTTCTGCGATTTTTTTAATCTCTGTATAACGCGGTAAAATAATACTTTTCCTCTGTGACAGCAGCTTGCCCATGCGTGCTATTTTCGCCGCCTCATCACCAATGCGTTCAAGATCAGTGATCGTCTTGACCACCGTCATTACCATCCGCAAGTCACCCGCAGCAGGCTGTCGCAGAACAATAATTTGATTGCAGTTTTCGTCGATTTGCACTTCCATTCCATTGACGCGATGATCATCATTAATAACTCGATCCATCAGCGGAACATCGTCATTTATAAGTGCCTCAATAGCTAGCCGGATTTGACTTTCCACCAGTCCACCCATCTGTAATACTTGCGCACGCACGGCTTCCAGCTCGGCATCAAATTGCTTAGAAGTATGTTCAGTGGAGATCATGAATGAGATCCTTATTGAGGAGAAGTTAGTGGTGATACTACTCGCGTTCTGTGACAATTTTGTTACATACTAAGTAACGGTATTTATACTCTGCTTGCGGCTTCCTGTGGTATTACATCCGTCTCATGACCCTCACATATATCATTGGTGATCATCCGCCAGTGATGTTTTACGGTGACGTGGCGATACCACGATCTGGTTTACGGATGAGGCGATGTCCGAGTGGCGGACAGCAAAGAAGGAAGCTCAATCGGCCATCATTGTGCGTTGATCTTGTGTTAGAAAACAATTCATAGATCCATTATTTTTCTGCCTTACATCGCATGGGAGCAATTCACGTAAGACTGCGAGAGGGATCATCATGCAAAGTGATAAGACACTGCATAGAAATCACGCCGCATACCTTCGCTCATTCTTTCAATTCAAGCGAATTTACTTATATGCTGATTTGCGTGCCGGCAAAATGCCGAACTTCTCATTTATCGCTCCGAATCAGTGTCATGACATGCATGGCACGGGCAATAGTGGCGCCTTATGCGCTTACGAGCCGAACCCCACCCTGGTCCAGATGGGCGATGCGTCCGTACAGGAACGGGTTACTGAGATCAAAAAGTCCGATGCGTGGCGCGACGGTAAGAATGCCATCGTCGTGTTGTGGGATGAGAATTCAGCTTTCTTCCAAACAAGGTCGTTGCCATTGTTGAGGTCAATTATGGCGCAATGGGTGTACAGAGCGGCAGACTGTCAAACTCAAGTGGATAGGGGATCAGGGGGGGAGCTTTGGCTCCCATTTTTTTAACACTCATTGACTTGATTATTTGTCATTAAAATTTAATACGACTGTCATTAAATTGACATATTCGTAGCATATTCTTGCTCAAATTGTTTTTAACAACCAAGGCAAAATATGAAAGTTTCTAGAACTACATTGGCAGTTGCGACCATTTTAGGTGTAGGCACATCCTCTGGCGCTATTGCCCTGGATCTTTACGTGGATACCAAAACTGCACAAATATATGCAGAACCTGGCCCTGATCGACAATTCATGGGCGCTTTCGAGAAAAGTCAGGCTGCCCCTGTAAAAATATCGGATAAAGCGAATAAATTAGGAAATTCAGAGATTGCGGCTATTCGTGAAGATTTGGCCTTAAAAACTAAAGAAATAAAAGTTCTAAAAGAGAGTTCGACAGGCTTGGTTAAAACGAAACTTGGAGAAAAGGGGCTAGAAATTGAAACTACGGATGGCGACTTTAAAATTGCCATAGGCGGACGTTTACAACTTGATGGACAGCTAAATCAAAACGAACACCATAACCATATTCCGCAAAGCGAAAAACTGAATGACGGCGCGGATCTTCGCCGAGGTCGTATTCATATGGATGGTACGTTATACAAAGATTACGATTTCAAGTTCGAATACGATTTTGTACGCGGTAGCGGTACCAACGCTGCTGGTATAACTGATGCTTGGGTTGAGTATACAGGCCTTAAGCCAATTACTTTTACGGTTGGTCAGTTCAAAGAACCATTTAGTTTAGAATCAGTAACCAGCAATCGCTTTCTAACTTTTATAGAACGTTCTGCACCTAGCAATGCTTTCGTAGAATTCGCTAATCCCTATCTTATGGGTATCAGCGCTCAAACTTTTGGTGATCGATATACCGTTCGTGGCGCCCTCCAGGCAGAACCAATTGGCAATGGCAATTATTCCAACAATACCTCCTTAAATGGCAATGGTAATGCAAACCGAAACGGGCAAAGCGGCAACCCTAGCTATGGTGTTACAGGTCGCGCCACCTTCTTGCCAATTTACAACAGCAAGACTGAATTACTACACTTAGGTGCAGCAGGTTCTTATCGTACTGTTAATAATGCTAGTAACGGCGTTGCAGCTATGTCATTTGCCAGTCAGGTGAGCAACGTAGATCGTAGCAATTGGGCAAATACTGGAGGGTTGACGGACCCTATTACTGTAACAACAAACAGAAGGGTACTGGAAAATTTCGCTCGCGTAGGTGCCGAGGTGTCCGGTGTATATGGCCCAGCTTCGTTCCAGGGTGAATACATGCGGACTCAACTTAGCGGACAGAATTATAATTCGAAAGATCATTTGGACGGCTATTATGCATATGTAAGTTATTTCCTGACTGGCGAATCGCGTAACTATGATACTAAGAAGGGGGCATTTGGTCGTCAAAAACCGAATCGTAACTTCGATCTCAGAAATGGGGGTTCGGGTGCTTGGGAGCTTGCAACTCGCTTTGACTCTCTGGATATGAATACTGAGCACGTTGCCGGTGGGTTTCTACAGAGCGGAACCGTGGCTTTGAACTGGTACCTCAATCCCCATGTCCGCTTTATGGCTGATTATGCTCATGTTTTCACTAATAAAACCATTGATACAGGTTTTACTAAGGTTAAGCCAGCTAGCGCCACCAGCGGACAAAATCCTGACATCTTTATGGTACGCGCCCAGCTCGACTGGTAACGTTAAATATCAGCTCAACAATAAAAATTGAGCTGTTTAATTTTGGCATCCCATATCTCCGCCTTCAACTAACACCTCCTGCGGTAACCTAAACTCCGGCCCTTTGCAGGGCTGGGGTTTAAGTCGTTTTTTCACCCGCTGCGCATGCTTCTAAATGATGTTAGGAAATTCTATACCTTTGGGGAAGTACTACCGAAATGGCCCGTTTCTGTTCTCGTTATGTCTTCGCACCTAGTGGGCATGCATGCGTGAAATAAATTGATGGCTTTAGTGAGAGCGATTAGGCGCCGGTGAATTTTCCCTGCCAGTTGATTGGCACCAGAATCAACGGCATCTTGTATCTCACCCAGTCCCCAGCTTTGGCGCAAGAAGGCTCTGGCCATGTAAAGTTTTGGCTTAGGCCCAGATGTGCGGGCCATTTCGCTATTATTGATTCGGCCAAGTGAAGTTTGAAGTGGGAAGTGCCGTCACTGTGTGGTTTGACTGACAGATAAGTTCAAACATATCCTGGCCGGATCAATAGTTAATCCGCCCAGTCTCGTGAGATTGGAGAGAGGGACGTCTTGAACGATTTCCGGATTGAAATACAACTCGCCCCCCGCCCACGGCCGCATGCCGAGGAAGGCAGTTTCAGTGAAGGAATATTTTTTCTCGCTCCGAAGAGTGGCCGTTGCGTCCGTTGTAGGCGGCATTGAATGGCGCCTTGCTCTGCCAGACGTAGGTAGTCTGAAACTTGGCGTTCCAACTTTCCTCTACCCCATAGGCGAGAGAAAGCCCGAAGTGAGTCGCAATACAAGCCAGTAGCCAATGAGGGATCGTACGATGAATGACCATAACACTACTCCGTCGGCAGTTTATAAAACTGCTAACTTGATTCATTAAAGCCGCAGTCCAGTTGCAATGATGCGATATCTGCGCAGGACTGACATCAATCCTTATTGAAGAACGTTATCTGCGAAAAGACATAATCATTTAGACCAAAAAATCGCTTATACCGTCCCAGGTGTTGCAGCTTCGGCGAGCTGTGACAATAATGAAGATTGCGCGCATTTCAGTACATAACGGCCGGGAGTCTTCGCTCGATAATGCCCATCTGAATCCATTTCCCAAGCCTGAAGGTTATCCTGCGTATACGCTTTCAGCCCTTCATCGATCACACGTTTTTTCAGCTTCTTGTCGAGCACTGGAAAGCACACCTCTACACGACGAAAGAAATTGCGATCCATCCAATCGGCACTGCTCAGATACACGTTATGCGCCAGGTTATTGCGAAAATAAAATATGCGCGTATGTTCCAAAAAACGACCAATTATCGAGCGCACACGGATATTTTCGGATAGTCCCGGCACTCCCGGACGCAGCGCACATACCCCGCGTACAACAAGGTCCACCTTCACTCCAGCCTGCGATGCTTCGTACAGCGCCCGGATGATTTCTGGTTCAAGTAATGCGTTCATTTTGGCGATAATGTGCGCACGCTTACCCGCCTTGGCGAGTTTATTTTCATTCTGAATAGCACGCATAATCTGGCTATGTAATGAAAAAGGTGATTGCCACAAATAATTTAATTTGCCCGCTTTGCCCAGACCGGTCAGTTGGGTAAATACCTCATTGACGTCTGCACACATTTGCTCGTTGCTCGTGAATAGGCCGAAGTCCGTATAAAGCCGTGCGGTGCGCGGATGATAATTACCGGTGCCCAGATGTATATAACGGCGCAGCTTGCCCTCCTCGCGCCGTACCACCATCAACATCTTGGCATGTGTCTTGTGTCCAACGACGCCATACACCACATGTGCCCCCACTTCTTCCAAGCGGCTTGCCCAGTTGATGTTGGCTTCCTCATCAAAACGCGCCAGCAGCTCAACGACGACAGTTACTTCTTTACCATGTTTGGCAGCGGTGACGAGTGCTTCCATTAATTCTGAATCCACACCGGTGCGGTATACGGTCTGTTTGATGGCAACCACACTTGGGTCAGCGGCGGCCTGCTGGATAAGATCAATGACAGGTTTGAACGATTGGAAAGGGTGATGCAGCAGGACATCGTTTTTGCGGATGACTTTAAACATATCCGCACCTTTCTTCAGCAAATCACTGGGCATACCCGGCGTAAAAGCAGGGAATTTCAGGTCATCACGCGCTACCTGCTCGGGGATACCCATCAGGCGCACCAAGTTTACCGGGCCATCTACGCGATACAGGTCATCTTGTCCCAGCTCGAATTGCTGCAACAAATACGTGGCTACCTGTGGCGAGCAATTGTCTGTAACTTCCAGGCGCACAGCATTGCCGAAGTGCCGCTGCGGCAGCTCACCCTGTAAGCTGATACGTAGATTTTTCACCTCTTCTTCGTCTACAAACAAATTACTGTTACGCGTAACACGGAACTGGTGACAACTCAATACGTCCATTCCGCCGAAAAGCTCGCCTACATGGGCATGCAAAATGGAAGAAAGAAATACAAAGCCATGCGCACATCCACTAATGTCAGACGGCAACAAGATGGTGCGCGGCAACACGCGTGGCGCCTGCACAATGGCCTTGGCCGAATTGCGCCCGAAGGCATCTTTGCCGACCAGCTCGACAGCGAAATTCAAGCTTTTATTAAGTACACGAGGAAAAGGGTGTGAGGGATCGAGACCGATCGGGGTAAGTACCGGCATCACTTCAGACAAAAAGAAGTTTTTGATCCAGGCGCGTTGAACATCATTCCAGCTAGTGCGGCGCAGGAAACGGATGCCATGCATATCCAGTACAGGCAGAATACTGCTGTTCAGTAGGCGATATTGTCGTTCGATAAGACGATGTACCTGCTCCCGTACATGCTTGAGTGTCTGACGCGCATCCATGCCGTCTGGCCCCGCGGCAACACTTTTAAGATTAATTTGTTCCTTCAACCCGGCGACACGGATTTCAAAAAACTCATCCAGATTGCTGCTGACAATACATAGGTATTTCAGACGTTCCAGAATCGGGATGCTGGCATTCTCTGCTTGCGCCAACACGCGTTGATTAAACTCAAGTTGACCTAGCTCACGATTAATAAAATGCTGCGAGCGAAAATCTTTACCTGCTTTACGGTTCATTTATAGTTACCAGACTGCGCATGAAAGTCTTGCTTTATTGACTGTAAAAATAAAACATTTTTGAATGGTAATCGACATTTATTACAATATTATGACGTCTTGTAATACCAATTTTTGTCGATAACCAGAGGCGATACGGTTAAGTAATTTGAACGATTGCGTTGGATAGTGGACTTCAAACCAACGTAAAACGGGCAAGAGCTCGGCATCACATCACATCGATTGTGTGTACCAGTAAATAGGGAGCAAAAATGCTTCCGGTACATTTGTTGGTGTAGGGCAATCGTACGCTTTCAGACAGGAGGTGCGCAACCGCAAGATACAATAAAGCCGCATGATTAGCGGCTTTTATTGGGTTATTGCAATGAAGTCCGACAGCATGCGGCCAGTTTTTCTTCATATGCCGCAATTGCTGTGGGATGCGTGGTGCAACCAGGGTGCATAAGGTTTCGATTTGCGCTATGCGCTGCAACAAAAATTCTTGCAGCTTGTCGCCTTCGCGTCCACGTGCTGCGGTAAATTCACGCAGCACTTGATGCAGCAGTTCGGGCACTATGGTTTGCAGTGTGTTGGTAGGCAGAGACGAAAAAGGTCAAAAAGGTCAATGAAGTCAGTTCTAATATTCCAGTATTTTGATTGAATGTTAGAACTGCCCCCCGCGCTTTCTTTTCGGAGTCGGTTTCAATTTTCATCATGCCAACCTATGAGGTACGTACAAAAACAATTCGAAGATGAGTCTGTTTAATTCAGTTTATTGTTAAGTACCCCCCATGTGTTGTTCAAATTGACAACACGTCATCATGTTGTTATTGTCTCCAACATGAAAGCCGGCGAATTATTCAACCGCCGCGTTCCTGTTGCTGAGCAGGCCTTTGCGGAGATGGTGCTGTGGGAAGTGCCCGAGCCGCTTTCCGGCAGCAAGCATCGCTACAAATATCGTCTGGCATTCGTCGTTGCCGGAATGTGTGTGCTGCGTTATGACAACGAACCAGGCAAGGGCGATCATAAACACGTGAGTGGCAAGGAAGTGAAATACCGCTTTGTTTCGGCTGACAAGCTGGTGGCGGATTTTGTTGAAGATGTGAAGAGGTGGCGCGATGAAAATAGTAACGATTGATGTACGACCATTGAAGGACACGTTGGGCGATTTCACCAAGACATGGAAGAGCGGCAAGCATACCGCGCCTCGCATCAGCTTTGAATCGCCCGAACTGCTATTCAAAGTGTTGTCCGGCAAACGCTGGGAACTATTGAACGCAATGACAGGTGCAGGCGCAATGTCCATCCGCGAGGCATCGCGGCGCGTCGAGCGCGACGTAAAAGCTGTGCATGGCGACGTAACCGCATTGCTTAACGCTGGGCTTCTGTCAAAAACAGACGAAGGTAAGATCGTGTTTCCGTTCGATGCCATCCATGTGGATTTCATGCTCAAGGCGGCTTGAGGTAAAGATCAATCGAATCTGACCCTATCGATCTCTTTTAACTTTCATCGCTCAAACACATAACGCCTGCCATGACGGGCGCCAGCCACTTTGAGGACTTTATGCAAGTTATCTAAAAGCAGCTCTTTTGCATCAGGGAGAATTAACAAAAGTCGCTCGTTAATAAATTTCTCAGTTGCAGTCAGAGCTATAAGATTCCCAGTGAATTGAGACACTTTTGTTTGGTTTAGATCGGCAAGCATGAAAGAGATAGCATCCTCACTGAAGACGTCGATAGTGAGTTCTTTAAAATAAGGAAGAATGTATTTCAGCAAAAGTCGCCGGTAGTCTGAATTTGACTTATTGAATTCAGCAATAAACTCATGTTGACCTGAATGGTCTAGGTATTGAGCAAATAGACTACCAATCTGGTAAATGAACCATGCAGAATCCTGATTAACGGCTAGGCTCTTTAGCCATTCTAGACAAGGTTCGATTGGTCCGATTTTTATTTTTCCTAAATTGGCTATCATAGGTGGGACGGATCCGCCTAATAAAGCCTTTATCAAACGTTCGTCTCTCAGCAAAATAAGTTTGGAGAAAAGATCTTCTTTGTCAGACCAGTCAAAGTTAATTCCATCGAGTAGATCAACAGATTGTTTTAGTCGATCCTCATTACTCATTTCGATAAACTCGGCCAAACCTTGAAACGCTGGAGTCAAATCGGTGGGAGAAATACAATGGAATAGTATGATTTTTTCAATACCGGTCTTCTTTGCGGCTTCCTGCATAACAGTTGTTGCAAGGTCAGGCCGCGCAGCGCAAAGGTCTTTCAGTGTCTCCAATGTCCATTTTTTGTAGGTTTTGTCCAGATTGGATATAAGGCATCTAACGTGGTTAGTATTGAAAGAGTCCCAAGATAATATGCAGTCAGCCTTTACACTGGTCGAAATTAAATGGATTGGGAAGGCTGCCTCAAATATGCCCCGAAGCAATAATTCACCGGCAAAATTGAGTGAGGCAGTTGACTTTTTTTTGTAAAGAAGGTTGCAAAGAATTCTAGCTCGAATTTTCGGGATAACACTAGAAGTTTCCTGTGGAAGGAACTCATACCGGATGACGGAAAGATCTATTTCGTCCAGAAAATCCGCAGCGCCACTTGTAAATCCTGCTACTGCATCATCATCAGTGTCAGGCACCATTTCCTGTTCAATTAGATCTGCCCAATTAGCAATCTTCTTGGCATCACAGTCTGTTGCATAAGGCTTCAGGGCAGAGGCAATTCCGTTGCAACAAAAATTGAAATCATTACGGCAATCAAAAAGCATCTGTAGCAACTCATCCTTTACAGCTGCTCCTTTTAATGAGACAAGGCGATTCACGGCTGCAGCACCAAGTGTATTTCCACATTGAATCAGCGAGCGAATCTGCGGCTCATGTAATTCTGTAATCGGCAGTCCAGAGGTTATTGCCGAATCAATCTCCCTTCCCGATGTGCTAAAACTTTCGTATCGAGAAGGTATTTCCATAAGGAGTCTAGCCAAAACTTTATCACGACCTAACTCGATATACTTTGCAGCATTTAGTGCGAGAGCGAAATCCGCTTTTATTACATTTTCCAAAAAAAACTCAGATTGTTCTACTGAAAGAAGGCTAAGGGTTAGAAACAGTGCCTGATCCCATCTTGTAAGGCTGAGTTTTTCCTTTAGCACATGTGGGCTTAGCTGGTATAGACGCGCTAATTCTTTGGCAGCCAAATACTCGGTCACGGTTTGATGTACAAATGCAACACGCCCTCCGGTATGAGGAATTAGTATTGAGGCCGATACAAGCCAATTCGAAATGTCACGCACTTCTATATCAACTATAGAAGATGCTTCCACACTCGACTTGAGAATGTTGTGCATCTCACTTAGAGGGAATGCCTCCTCGCCTCGATTTAGTGCATCGTAAGCGACTAGAGAAAGCGATTTTTCTAGGTCGAACGGCTCTTTAAAACGAGTTACAAAAGATTTTTGCAATCCCTTAAAAAAAGACTGATAGAAATCCTTTGGATGAACCTCACTCGGTAAACGTATGGCGCCACTAACGATATATTGGAAATAAAATGGTCGTTGCAAAAGCGAATGGACTTCACGCTGAAACCGCCCCTCAATTTTGATATTCAACCGTTCAAGCTCAGTTGTTACATCCTTGTCGTCAATCTGGTCAAGGAAATGTACTGGAATCCCAAGCTTGTCTAAACCGTCGTTAGTGCGTGAACCGATTATGAGTGATGAATTGCCAATCCCGTTTATAAATTTTGTAAAATCTGCTTCGTAGCTTCCACTTTCCCAATACTCCTTTGGCATTTCGTTGAACGAGTCAAGAAATATTTTCACCTTGAAATGTCGTAATACTTCATTGAGTGGAAAATTCTTTGGCAGCGACTGACTTACTAACTCAGTAAGGTCGCCTTGATATAACTTGAGGTCAGCAAATATTGGTACGACGATTTCCTTTTCACAAAATTGTTCTGCGAGACAAACTTCACCAAGCTTGTCTGCCAACCTTGCTACGGCTCGACGGAGAGAGTAGGTTTTACCAGCACCAGGCATGCCGATAAGTAGTGCGCGTTCTGAAATCCCATCCAAAAATATTTCAACTGGTGAGTGATCAAACTTATGTAAATCAGAATAAAAGCCATGACTACTCCGTTTTTTATCTTGTGCATGAACCCGAAGTTGGAACTCACGAGTGAGTTTTGGGCTTCGTGCTAAACCTGCTGAGTAGCGCGCTAAAGCAAGAACGGTGTCGGTGTTGCATGGGTCGAAGCGCGGAGCGATCGCTGGTACCGGTACCTTTGTTAGGAAAGTATCGAGCAAAGATAAGAGTGGGGCGTGGTCTCTGGTTTTGTCTGGACGCTCAATTGTTGTATAGCCAACAAGATGAATTCCATAATTCCTCCGCCAGAAGTCAATTTCTGGATCGGAGACATCTGCCATGATTGCATAGTGATCACGGCTTCCACCTTTGTAGAGGTTGGCTAAGATATCCTTTAGATAGATGAAGTCAGGGTCGCGAAGACCGAAACCAAGGTAGACCACCGGTCTACTTGCCAAAAGCAATTTCAAAGATTCGAGTGCTAAGTGCAACTCTCCATGGGGAAGAAGTTTGCGATATTGCTCTCGCGTTAATATGATGCTCTCGCAATCAGCAGCATCGCCATGAGGTTTAAATATGAAATTCGTCGCACGAGCGTGAACTAACTCGGCCATTGATGTAAGTTGACGATTTGTGATTGGCGGTTTGAAAAACTGATCCGATTGCCACTTTCTGAGGCTTTCTTCGATCAGGTTGTCGTAGTTTGTTGTAATGTAACAACGAGGTCCCAGGGAGACAATTTTTCTGTGGATCTCATGTGGTTGGGCAATTCCATAGCAGCATATCTTCTTGATGAACTCACTTATAAGTTGTGGTGTTAACTTATCGAAGCCATAGCTCGCGGCTTGCAGGAGGTCACCTTTCTGTGCTTCGGAACGAATCAAATCTGCTTTTAACCCCTGGTATTCAACAAAACGTGCTAGTTCTTCAATTAGGGCGGACCACGAACTGAGGCCCGACCACATTGATATGCCTGAACCAATGAAAATAACTGTATCTCCCTGAGATAAAATTTGCCGTAGTTTTTCCATTATTTTAGGGTCCAGATTAATGAGTTAAATAAGGCAGGATCGAAATAGAATTTCGCGGCGAAAATTCCGGCCACTCCATTCTTACCTACAGATTATATGTCGGAGATGTAGCCGAACTATCGCAAAAACCATGGGGGTTAGTCCTTACATTTGACATGCTTTAAAATTTCAAATGTTAAAGACTAACCCAAGCCCCCTACCATTCGCTCGCTCGCCGCATCAGGCGCGATGCTCACGCTTGCCCAGCCCTTCGGCCAGTAGCATCGTCACCAGCGTATTTAACGAGGTGCCTTCGGCCTTGGCTCTTGCCACAAGGTTGGCGTGGAGGCTGCGCGGTAGGCGTTGCATCAAGCGCACCGGCTCGGCGCTTTCCCCGTGTCGTGTCGGTTTCGGGATGGGTTTTCCGATATGGGCTCGCGCTGACATCCAGGCGGAAAATGCATCGCGTGCATTGAGAACGGCCTCTGTCTCGGTTTCGCCATCTGACATGCAACCCGGAAGATCGGGAAAGGTAATCAGATAGCCCCCGCCATCCTCTTCCGTCAGCGGCTCAACTACATGGGCATAGGCTTCGAATGGATAAGGCGGTTCGACATGCGTGATCGTAATTTCGCTCATAATTGCAACTCCTTTGCTTTATCGACCAGCGCCACAAAATTGCGCACATACACCGGCTTGATAGGCCGGTGTGCCGGAACACACACATCATCCTCCACGCCGGGGAATGAAAACACGTGATGGCTTCCTCCCTCGTTTCTCCAGTCGATGCCGAAGTGGTTGGCAACCGATTTCAGATCATCCATGCGCCAGTCGCGCGGGTTGTTGCGCATTTTGGCGAGAGTTTTTTCGTGTGCGCTCATTTTTTAATAGTGCCGTATGTGGCACTACAGGTCAAGAGTTCCAGTGAACAGGGTTTAAGTGCTCGCGGGTACTGCATTTCAGCCCCACCAGCCCCGACCCTGTTAAAATCCGCTTCATCTCACATCCTCCAGATCTGCCGCTCATGACCCAGAACCCGACCCAGAAACCACCCGTCACCATCCATCGCAAAGACTACACTGTCCCGGCCTATTGGGTGAACACCATTGAAATAGGTTTCGATCTCGACCCCGCGGCAACGCGTGTGTCCACGCGCATCATCCTGCAGCGCAATAGCGCATCGCCCAACAAGGATGTGGAGCTGCTGGGCGACGGCGTCAAGCTGGTGGCCTTGCGCATGAACGGCAAGACGCTGCGCAAAGGTGTTAAGGGTTACTCAATAGCGGACGGGAAATTGCGCATCGCCAACGCACCGGACGAGATCACGCTGGAGATCGAGACACTGGTTGAGCCCGAGAAGAATACCTCGATGATGGGCCTGTATGTCTCCAACGGCAATTTTTTTACCCAATGCGAGGCCGAAGGTTTCCGCAAGATCACCTGGTTTCCCGATCGCCCGGATGTGATGGCGAAATACACGGTGATGCTGCGCGGCGATAAGAAAAAGTATCCGGTGTTGCTGTCCAATGGCAACCTGATCGAACAGGGTGACCTGCCCAAAGGTCGCCACTATGCCAAGTGGGAAGACCCGTTCAAGAAACCTTCCTATCTGTTTGCGCTGGTGGCAGGCAAGCTGGTGTGCCAGGAAGAAAAATTCAAATTAAATAGTGGACGAAAAGTGCTGCTGCAAGTGTGGGTGGAGCCGGGCAATCTGGACAAGACGCAGCATGCGATGGATTCGCTCAAGCACAGCATCCGCTGGGATCAGGAACGCTACGGGCTGGAGCTGGATCTGGATCGCTTCATGATCGTTGCAGTGGGCGACTTCAACATGGGCGCGATGGAAAACAAGGGCCTGAATATCTTCAACACCAAGTATGTGCTGGCCAACCCCAGCATCGCCACCGATACAGATTACGCCAATATCGAGGCGGTGGTCGGCCATGAATACTTTCATAATTGGACCGGCAACCGCGTGACCTGCCGCGACTGGTTTCAGTTGTCGTTGAAGGAAGGACTCACGGTGTTCCGCGACCAGGAATTCTCCGCCGACATGATCGGCACGGACAGCGGTCGCGCGGTGAGTCGCATTGAAAATGTGCGCATGCTGCGCCAGGTGCAGTTTTCCGAAGATGCGGGGCCGATGGCGCATGCGGTGCGGCCGGACAGTTTTGTGGAGATCAGCAATTTCTACACAGTCACGATCTATGAAAAAGGTGCCGAGGTGGTGCGCATGGTCCAGACCCTGCTGGGGCGTGACGGCTTCCGCAAGGGCATGGACCTGTACTTTGCACGGCATGACGGGCAGGCGGTTAGCTGCGACGATTTCCGCGCGGCGATGGCACACAGCAGCGGGCGCGACCTCGCCCAGTTTGAGCGCTGGTATAGCCAGCCCGGCACGCCGCAGCTCAAGGTGCGAAGCCATTACGACGCCGCCAAACACACCTATGAGCTGACGCTCAGCCAGCGCTGCAAGCCCGCCGCCGGACAAAAGAAGCCGCTGCCTTTCCATATCCCCGTTGCGGTTGGCCTGCTCGATGACCGGGGCCGCGACATGGCGTTGACTCTTGACGATGCTACTATTGATCCGGTTCCGTTTACCCAAGAATCCGTTCGCATTGAGCCTGTCGAAATGCGGATGGATGCTCGTGCTTCGACAAGCTCAGCACGAACGGGAGTCCCGTTCAAATCGAGCCGGATCAATAAACCTGCCACCACCTGCGTGCTGGAGCTGACCAAGGCAAAACAGACTTTCATCTTTAACCGCGTCAGCAGCAAACCCACGCCATCATTACTGCGCAACTTCTCTGCGCCGGTGGTGATGGAATATGACTATACCGACCAGGAGCTGGCGCATCTGATGGCGCATGACAGCGATGCCTTCAACCGCTGGGAGGCCGGACAACGCCTGGCGATGCAACGTCTGTTGAATCTGATTAAACAGGTGCAGGCGGGTGAAGCGCTGACGCTGGATGAGTTGTTCATCAACGCCTTGCGTACCACGCTCATCGACACGGCGCTGGATCCGTCTTTCCGTGAAGTGGTGCTGACGCTGCCTTCGGAATTGATGCTGGCCGAACAGTGCGAAGTGATCGACCCGCAGGCGATCCACACGGCGCGCCAGTTCATGCGCAAGACGATCTCTGAAAAACTCAAGGCCGATTTCATCGCTGTCTATGCAGCCAACCTGACACCCGGCAAATACAGCCCCGATGCAAAATCGGCCGGCAAGCGCGGCCTGAAGAACCTGTGCCTGTCTTATCTTTTAGGCTGGCAAGATGAATCCACGCTGCAACTGGCCCACGCGCAGATCGACGCAGCCGACAACATGACCGACCGCTTGGCCGCGCTGATGGCGCTGGTGAATACCGGCAGCAAGACGGCACAGCAGCCATTGAAAAACTTCTATCGGGATTTCAAAAACGAGGCGCTGGTGGTGGACAAATGGTTCAGCCTGCAGGCGATCGCGATGCATACCGATGTAACAGCGGTGCGCAAGCTGATGACCCATCCCGCGTTCACTCTGAAAAATCCCAACCGCGCACGCAGCCTGATCTCCAGTTTCTGCAACGGCAATCCGTCACAGTTCCATGCAGCGGATGGCAGCGGCTATGCCTTCTGGACAGAACAGGTGATTGCGTTGAACAAGCTCAATCCGCAGGTGGCCGCACGTTTGGTACGCACGCTGGATCACTGGAAAAAATACCAGCCTGCGCTGAAACAACAGATGCAGGCCGCGTTGCAGAAAGTCGCCGCAACCAAAGGCTTGTCCAAGGATGTGCAGGAGGTGGTATTCAAGACGTTGGGGTGAGAGCGGCAACCTTACTGAATTAGGGAGACGCTGACTTATTCCGTCACCGCGGGGAGCGAAGCGAAGTTACGATGCATATGTCATTGATTAAGATATAATTATTTATTTATTTGCATTGCTCGCAATGACCGACATGAATTATTCAGCGCGTCCTTAGAAACCTAAATACCGTAGTTGAAGCTTGTAGGAGCGGGCCACGCCCGCGTGTCGCTTGGTCGCGGGCATGGCCCGCTCCTATGGTAGCCCAGTCGTAGGGTGGGCACGAGTGCTCACCATGCTTGGCTACGGCTGCAGCGGCAAGTTTGTGTGGACCGTGGGCGTTGCATTCCAATACCAGTAGAAATACCCATTTTTGGTCTGAAGCAGGGTGTGGGTCATCAGACTGCTCTTATCGAGGTGCCCCCAGCACGCACGTGCCGAGTTGCGATTGTTATGCAGGTCGATGCATTCCTGGCCCAATAATGCAGGTTTGGGCGGGATATACAGGGCGCTACCACGGGGCACCCAGAGGTCCACCAAGCGGATCTTATGCAGCTTGGGCCAGTAACGCCCGACCGAAATGACCAGCGGAAGGTTGGGATCGGTTGACGCAAAGATGTGCGGGAAGTCGTGGTGCTCAAGGTCGGTGCAGACGACAGTGAGCAATTTGTTTCCCGTGTTTTGGTAAGGTGACCAGTGCCCGGCAAAGACGCCGTATTCGTATTCAATCTGCGACAGCTCCTTGACGGGGCAGCTCAGGGGTACAGCTTGGCCCTGCTCTACCAGCGTGATGCCAAACGCTGCCGCCACGTCACGAGTCGCCCACATGGGGTCAAAGACAACCTTGTCTGCGACGAAACCGAGTTGGGTTTCTACACCATAAGGGGCATTCTGCTTTACCCCAATCACCTCAGAAACAACATACTCACTTCCTATCGCCACGCGTGGATCGATTGGCGCAGGGACGAGTGGCGTCACACCGCTCGGGAGTTCTTTGACGTAAGTGGGGTGCCCGTTATCATTGTAGAAAAAAGGAGTTTGGGAAATATTTATTGCCGTTTCATGCTTCTCAATTATGAAAACAGGCGGATCTAAATATCCTGTAGGCATTTGTTATAGTCTCCTCATTAATTTTGTGGCATTCAGAATGTTGATTCAGAGCTACTTGCTGGCAATCCGGTTGCGCCCCAGTTCCTTCGCCTGATAGAGCATCCTGTCGGCTTCGGCCAGCAGCGAGGCGGGTTCGCTATCGGAAGCAAGAGTGGCGGATGCGACCCCCACGCTGACGGTGACCACGTCTTTTGCTTTGGAAGCCTCGTGCGGAATACCCAAGTTTTGGATGGCCGCGCGGAATCTTTCGGCGATCTCAATGGCCGAATTGAGGTCTGCATTGGGCAGGAGTAAAACGAATTCCTCGCCGCCGTAACGGGCGAACAGGTCGGTTGAGCGTAGCGGGATATTGTTCAATGCATGTGCAACACGGATCAGGCATTCGTCTCCCTGAATGTGTCCATAGCGGTCGTTGTATTGCTTGAAGTAGTCGATGTCGATGACAATCAGTGAGAGTGGCTGGTGTTCGCGCTGGGAACGGAACCATTCGGTTTTCAGGGTCTGGTCGAACAGTCTGCGGTTTGCCACGCCAGTGAGGCCGTCCTGCAGTGCCAGCACTTCCAGCTTGTGGTTGAGTGAAAGCAGTTCGTCTTCCATCTTCTTGCGCTCGGAGATGTCGAACATGAATCCAACCAGTTCAGTCGTTTCGCCATTCTTGCGGATGACGTGGACGACATCGCGTATCCACACGAAGCTGCCATCTGCCTTCAGTGCGCGGTAATCCGCCTCGTGGTCAACGCCATCGATTGATTGGGAGATGCAGAAGTTCGCTGTCTTCTCGCGATCTGCTTCGTGAATGCGGTCTATCCAGTCGGTCGCAGTCAGCCAGCTCTCTTGTGTCCAGCCGAGCAGCTTCTCGATCTGCGGTCCGATGTAGCTGAATTTTTTGGTCTCCCAGTCAATCTTCCAAGGGATGGCCTTGGTGGATTCCAGCAATGTCCTGTAGGTGCCGTCTTCATCTGCAACGGTGATTCTCAAATCATGTATTGTTGTGTTGTTCATATCGCGCTCCATCAAAGTCAGGGCTTTTGATTGCTACCATTCCGGTAGCTATCAAGCCAGAATGACAAGGGAGCAGAGTTCCATGCATTTTCAATGACCAACCAACCCTATATGTTTTTGACGATGGGGTTCCGGAGTCTGGTTGCTGCTTATGCTATTCCCCCTTGGGAATGGGTCTATCTTACGCGACTGCCGCTATTTGCTGCAAGGATGCGAAAAACTTATTCCATGCAGATTAAATATATTTCTACTTCGGCTCGTTCCCCGAGTTTATTGGGCAAGGTGGTCGCGCTCATTGCCATGGTTGCGCTGGGTGTGGTGGTGCTGATGTTTTCTGCAACTGGGGTCAGAGTAAATTTAGCGAAGTGGATAATTTAAGATGGCATAACAGAAGCTTTAAGTTTACGCTGACCCCAGTTTGCAGTTATGTTGATTTGCATGATGAACCTCCCATCTATATCCGGCAGTGGAGTAAATCCACCGCCGGGTCATGAGATCAGGTTGCCTGCACTACGATCCGGCGCGGCTGGGCATGCTCGGCCTTCGGAATGCGCAATTCCAGCACGCCATGTCGGAATCCTGCCGATACCTTGTCGCCATCCAGTTCCCGCGACAGGGTGAATACCCGGCGGTAACGCGACAGATCGACTTCAGCGTGGATCGCCTCCATGTTCGGCGGGGAATTTATTTCCAGCTCGCCTTCCAGAATCAGGTTGTCGCCGTCCACATGGATGGACAACTTTTCTTTTGGCACTCCAGGTAGATCGGCATACAGTGTGATGCCGGTCGCATCTTCAACTACGTTCACTGCAGGGCGCATGGCTGCACTCTCTTCACTCGCATTTTCACGCTTGATGACTTTCTCGCTCATGGTGTTCTCCTTTCTCATTGAACCGAAATCCGGCGCGATTGGGCAGCTTCCCTGCGCGCCACGCAGACGTGTAGCACGCCATCGCGATAACTGGCCGTAGTTGAATTCGGCTCGATGTCGTCCGGCAGTGATACGACACGTCGGAAACGCCCGGAGAAATGTTCGCCAATATGTATGGTCGCTCCCTCAGGCGGCACTATGTTTTTGCGCTCGCCACTGATGGTCAGCACGCCATTCTCGACTTGCACATCGAATTCCTCCGGTGTCATGCCGGGCGCAAAGGCATAGACCTCAACCGACTTCGGTGTTGTGCCAACGTTCATGGCCGGATAGCCTGGCGCCGCACCGCGAATGCTGGGGGAGCCGTCAAACTCACGCTGCAACCGCTCCAGTTCCGAGAACAGATCGCGGGGAAAAATACCTCGATAATGCATGATGTCTCCTTTCAACGGGTAAATGCTGGCAGGATTGCCATACCCCGCAATCTGTGGACACGAACATAAATTTTCAAGTGCTTGAAAGTGGAAAAATCTGACCATATATAGTTTATGAGTCAGAAATATTCTGGAGAGATTCATGCAATATCAGGACTATTACAAGATACCGGCCATATCGCGTGATGCCGCGGCGGAAGAGATCAAGAAATATTTCCGCAAACTGGCGCGCAAATATCATCCGGACGTGTCCCCGAAAAAACCCCGGAGGGTCGGATGAAAGAAATTAATGATGCCTGCGCCGTACTGTCCGATCCGGAAAAGTTTGCCGCCTATGACCGCATTGGCCAAGGCTACCAATAGTTACATGGCTGGGGTTAGAGTAAATTTAGTGAAGTGAATAATTTAAGATGGCATAACAGAAGCTTTAAGTTTACTCTGACCCCAGTCATGAAGTCAGTTCTAACATTCCAGTATTTTGATTGAATGTTAGAACTGCCCCCGCGCTTTTCCTTGAGCAGCGAACAGATTTAAATTTTTTCGGGATGTATTTCAATAGGATCGCTCATTGATTCTGATATGGTTCTACTCAGGTCATAATTCTGAACCAATCACGCAATGCAAGTTCTAGTCGAAGAACTTCATCTTCAGCTAGTGGTGAACAGTGAGCAATTGGATTTCGGAGCGAGTTTAGGTTAGCCATAACCTTTTCCACAGCCTTTAGTTCGTTAAACACAACCCCACCGAAGAGCGACCAATTTGATTTAATGATCTCACTTAACTCCCCAAATGTGGTGTAGTCGATGGGCTCTGATGATCGCGGAGTTACTGCCGCCTCCTTCTCTCGTTTGATACTCTTGATGACATTTTGTCTGACCACATCTGGAACCAAATTTCCCCACCAATCCGGATTGCCTGTCGCTTCGAATATGTCTACGATTAGCTGGCGAATGGACTTTTCAAGACAGTAGAAAACCTCATAATGCTGTGACATTTTTCGCGCTTCCGCACGAAGCGAAGAGGCAAATTGAGGATAGTATTTGTCCTCAATTTTGTTGCCCTTATTTCTGTTTCGACCAAGGTCAATTTGAAATTTTTCTTCTACTTGATCGAGCTCTGCTTCTAGAAGCATGTTTGTCATTGCAAATGCTTTAACAGCAGTAGAGCGGCTCACCTTTTACTCCTGTAGTAAGTGTTGTTTAAGGCTTTTGAAAATCGCATTAAATACCTCAATATCAGTGGTAGCTGGCAAGTTTAAGTTGATGGTGTAAGAAAGGTTAATTCCTTCACTCTTTGATGAGGGTTGTTTGTATGCAATCTGCTGCATAGGGGGGACAGGAGAGGTATTTTGGGACATGGCATTTTCTGTTGATTTACCATTTGATTCCCCTGAACTGTTGTTTTCATTCGTGTCAAATGATGCAATTTTTTTCAGTGCGCAGAAGGTGGATAATGTTTTTTGTACTACGGTTGAGTTAGCCTCAGCGCCGGTTGCTTCGATAATTATACTTTTGAGCTTATTGTTATCTAACTCATAAACATACTCATTCATTTCAAAAAGGGTTTCGTAAAGTTCGCGCATCGCCTTTGCAATTGCGAAGCCTGACTTTGCAGGGTTACGAAACTCTCGATATCTATCTGTTGGTGTTCCATCAGAGGCTACCAAACCCATTTTTTTAATAAATGGGATAAGCGCTCTACCAGAGCCGCCTTTAAGTTGTAACTTGGTAGAAACATAATCTTGCGAGAATTTTTCTGGAACCGATGCCGTTTTGATTTTCTCAAGCATTATTTCAAGACTGCCAGTGACTTGAACGTAAGGCAAATTCGCCATGCATTTCTCCTTGATTCTGTTGTAATGCCTGCTTTCAATTTAGTGGAAGTTGATATCGCTCCACCTCAACCCCGTTCAAATAACGCGGGTGGCTATAAATACATCACATGACGTGCAACAGAATGAAACATTACTCCAAGTTCTGTATTTGTTCACGCATCTGCTCAATCAATAGCTTCATTTCCATGGACGCACGCGATACTTCTGCATCGACGGACTTTGACCCTAGCGTGTTCGCCTCGCGGTGTAGTTCCTGCATCAGAAAATCCAGCCGCTTGCCTACTGTTCCGCCTTTGACCAGCACTCGTTTCATTTCGACCAGATGCGTTTGCAAACGCGACAACTCTTCATCCACATCAATTTTGCTGGCGAACAATGTAATTTCCTGCCGCACGCGTTCATCATCTCCCGTTTGCAGCGCTATGCGCAAACGTGCGGCCAATTTTTCTTCATACGCTGCAATTGCTGTCGGGATACGTGGTGCGACCAGGGTGCATAAGGTTTCGATTTGCTCTATGCGCTGCAACAGAAATTCTTGTAGCTTGTCGCCTTCGCGTCCGCGTGCTGCGGTGAACTCGCGCAATACTTGATGCAGCAGTTCGGGCACCATGGTTTGCAGTGTGTCGGTCGGTATAGCCGCACTTTGCAACACACCATTCCAACGCAACACATCGGCGACGCTCAAGCCATCTGCTTCGGGCAAGATGGCTTGTACCTCGTCGCTCCATTGAGCCAGTTGTTGTACAAGGGGCTGATTCAGCTGCGCCGGATTTTGTACGGATGGCCGTGGGGCGAAACCGATGCGGCATTCCACCTTGCCGCGTGTCAGCTGCGCAGCAAGGATCTCGCGTAACAGGGGCTCCAGCATGCGCAGCTCGTCTGGCATGCGTAGCTGGAGGTCGAGGTAACGGTGATTGACCGCTCGCAGTTCCACTGCAAGCGATCCGGTGTCGAGTTCTGTTGCGGCAGTGGCAAAGCCGGTCATGCTAAAAATCATTGGGACTCCAGATAATATGGCTTGGGTGATTGCTCAACCCGATTTCAATGTTAAACAAGGGCCTGATTTATTTATGCCTTGCTACGTTTTTTCAGGAATTGAACTACAGTATGTGCATTATATGACGATTGGATATTGTAAATTTTGTTATATAAAATTCCAAACTAGCCTGCAACAATTGTATTGGACTAATTCTGATGGCCTGAGTGGCACGAGCTATAATGCGTGCCATTTCATTTTCTGGATTATTTTTATGCGTCCCAGTCAGCGGCAATCCGATCAGCTTCGTTCTATTCTTATCACACGTCATTACACCAAGCATGCCGAAGGTTCGGTGTTGATTGAATGCGGCGACACAAAAGTGATTTGTACCGCCAGCGTGGAGGAGCGTGTGCCGCCTCATAAAAAAGGTTCTGGTGAGGGGTGGGTTACGGCGGAATACGGCATGCTGCCGCGTTCTACCGGTAGCCGTATGGGGCGCGAAGCAGCCAAGGGCAAACAGTCTGGACGCACGCAGGAAATTCAGCGTCTGATCGGACGCAGTTTGCGCTCAGTGGTGGATTTGAAACAATTGGGCGAGCGCACCATCCAAGTGGATTGCGACGTGATTCAGGCCGATGGTGGGACGCGCACTGCCAGCATTACCGGCGCTTTTGTCGCTTTGCACGATGCCGTTAGTGGATTGATCAAGCAAGGGTTGATGCAGGAGAACGCATTGCGTGATTTCGTCGCTGCGATTTCGGTGGGTATTTATCAGGGCATGCCGGTGCTTGATCTTGATTACGCCGAAGATTCTTTATGTGATACCGATATGAATGTGGTGATGACTAGTGCGGGGCATTTCATTGAGGTGCAGGGTACGGCAGAGGGTCATGCTTTCAGCCGCATTGAGATGGATGCCATGCTCAATTTGGCGCAATCCGGCATCGCGCAGTTAATTGAAATGCAGCGCGCGGCTCTGGGAAAGTAACGCACTGTGCACAAGCTGGTTATTGCTTCCAACAATCCGGGTAAGTTGCACGAGTTGCAGTTAACGCTTGCGTCACTCAGCATCGAGATATTGACGCAGGCGCAATTGGGCATTGATGAGGCTGAAGAACCTTACTGCACTTTTCTTGAGAATGCTCTGGTCAAGGCGCGCCATGTCAGTCGTGTCAGCGGCCTGCCTGCACTGGCGGATGACTCTGGACTATGCGTAGCTGCTTTGGGCGGCGCACCTGGTGTGTTGTCCGCGCGCTATGCGGGCGAACCGAAATTGGATTCGCGCAACAATGAAAAACTGTTGCAAGCGATGGAAGGAATGGTTGACCGGCGTGCGCATTATTACTGTGTGCTAGTGCTGGTGCGCCATGCTGACGATCCGCAACCGCTGATTGCGGAAGGTGAATGGCATGGTGAAATTGCGCAGCAGATGCGTGGAGAAGGAGGATTTGGTTACGATCCGCTGTTCTGGTTGCCGCAACTCAACAAGATGAGCGCGGAATTGAGCCGCGACGAGAAGGCGCAGATCAGCCACCGTGCACAGGCACTGCATATTCTGCTACAAAGGCTGCAAATAGTGGAGTATTGAGAACGATGGAATTGCAAACAGCTCTCGGCATTCCGGCCGTGTGCAGCAGCAGACAAAGTCGCCCGCACCGTCATTTCTAATAGCAGTGATTTTGTCCGCGTTTTTCCAAATATTGTTGATGGTATTCCTCGACGTACCCATGAATATTCACCTTGTACACCCACTCGACTCCACGACGCAGGAGATCAGTTTTAAGGCTTTACCGCCGCTGTCTTTGTATATTCATATTCCGTGGTGTGTGCGTAAATGTCCTTATTGTGATTTTAATTCGCACGAGGCGCGCGAGGCTCTGCCAGAGCAGGAATACGTGGCGGCGTTAGTGCGCGACCTGGAGCTGGCACTGCCGCAAATCTGGGGGCGCAAGGTATACACCATATTCATCGGTGGCGGTACGCCCAGCTTGTTTTCTGCGCAGGCTATGGAACAAATTCTCTCTGCAGTACGCATGTTGTTGCCGCTGGATCATGGCGCGGAAATTACGCTGGAAGCCAATCCAGGCACAGTGGAGGCAGATAAGTTTGCAGGTTTCCGTGATGCAGGTGTCAATCGCCTATCGCTCGGCATTCAGAGTTTCAACGATACTCACCTCAAGGCGCTGGGACGTATCCACGATGCGTCCCAGGCGCGGGGGGCCGTAGAAATCGCACAGCAGCATTTTGCCAGCATTAATCTGGATTTAATGTATGGCTTGCCGCAGCAAACGCAGGCGGAAGCGGCGCAGGATGTGCAAGCCGCACTGGAATTTGCGCCGCAACATTTATCTTGCTACAACCTTACCTTGGAACCGAATACACTTTTTCACCGTTATCCGCCAGCCCTGCCGGACGATGATCTGTGCAGTGTCATGCAGCAGGATATTGAACAAATACTCAGCACGCACGGCTATCAACATTACGAAACCTCGGCTTTTGCCCAGCCAAAAAAACAGGCACGCCATAATCTGAATTACTGGCAATTTGGTGATTATCTGGGCATCGGCGCGGGTGCACACAGCAAACTGAGTTTCCCGGACAAAGTGTTGCGTCAGGTACGTTATAAACAGCCGCAGGCCTATCTGCAACAGGTAAAGCAGGGTGTGCCGGTGCAGACCGAACATGCAGTGAAGCGCGAAGAGTTGCCGTTTGAATTCATGATGAATGCATTGCGCTTGAATCAAGGGTTTGCTGATGTGCTATTTGCCGAACGCACCAGCTTGTCTTTGCTGCTGATCCGCCGTGAACTGGAGCAGGCCGAGCAACGTGGCCTGATTGAACGAGGCCTGCAGCGCATCGCACCGACCGAGTTGGGGCGGCACTTTTTGAATGACTTGCTACAGATTTTTTTGCGCAAGTAAAGTTTGTGGAATTGTCACTCCGCGGTGACTCACGGATTTTGATCAGGGTTTCTTGAACACCAAGTCCCAAACGCCATGCCCCAGACGCAGCCCGCGCTGTTCAAATTTAGTAAGCGGGCGATAAGCCGGGCGCGGAGCATAATTCGCCGCGGTATTTTCCAGTGATTTTTCGCTGCTCAACACTGCGAGTACCTGTTCAGCGTAATCCTGCCAATCCGTGGCGACATGAATATAGCCACCCGGTTTGATTTTCTTCACCAGTTGCGCCACAAACGGAGGCTGAATTAGGCGACGCTTGTTGTGGCGTGCCTTGTGCCAAGGATCGGGAAAAAAAATATGGACGCCGTCCAATATGTTATCCGCCAGCATATCGCGCAGTACTTCAACTGCATCATGCTGGATGAGGCGGATATTTTTCAAGTCCAATTCTTCAATCTGTTTGAGCAAACTGCCCACACCCGGAGTGTGCACCTCAAGAGCAAGATAATCATTTTGCGGATGCGACTGGGCGATGGCGGCAGTGGTCTCACCCATGCCGAAGCCGATCTCAAGGATTTTAGTCGCAGTTCTGCCGAAAATATTTTCTAAATCCAGCGATTGAGAAAGGTAGGGGATGCCATAAATCGGCAGGAGTGTATCAAGGCAACGCTGTTGCGCATTGGAGATGCGCCCTTGTCGCAGCACATAGCTGCGAATGTGTGAGGAGCGCTGAGGTATCAATTTATTAATCCACTGGTAGGTGAGCTAGGCGAAGCGCTATACAATTTCTTTGGCATGCGCCCGGCCAGAAAAGCCATGCGACCAGCTTCCACGGCCAGCTTCATGGCAGAGGCCATCAATACCGGCTGCTGTGCGGCGGCAATGGCGGTATTCATCAACACCCCATGGCAACCGAGCTCCATGGCGATGGCCGCGTCTGAGGCAGTGCCCACTCCCGCATCCACAATAACTGGTACTTGTACGCGGCCCATGATGAGCTGCAAATTCCACGGATTGAGGATGCCCATGCCGGAGCCGATCAGCGAAGCCAGCGGCATGATCGCGACACAGCCGATGTCTTCCAGTTGTTTTGCGATGATGGGGTCATCCGAGGTATACACCATTACCTGAAAGCCATCCGCTACCAGCGTTTTTGCGGCGGCGAGGGTCTCCACCACATTCGGATAAAGCGATTGCGGATCACCCAGCACCTCCAGCTTGACCAGACAGTGCCCGTCCAGTAGTTCACGTGCGAGTCGCAGCGTGCGCACGGCGTCGTCCGCGCTGTAGCACCCCGCCGTGTTGGGCAGCAGGGTATATTTCGATGGCGGCAGAATGTCCAGCAGATTCGGCTCGTTCGGGTTTTGTCCGATGTTGCTGCGACGGATAGCGATGGTGATGATCTCGGCGCCACTGGCCTCCACCGCCGCCTGCGTCTCGGTAAAATTCTTGTATTTGCCGGTGCCGATTAACAGGCGCGAGTTATAGCTTTTGCCCGCGATGAGCAGTGTGTCTTTGTTCATTAATGTGTTCCGTGATTAACCACCACCGACTGCGACAACAATTTCAAGTCGGTCGCCATCTGCCAGCAGTTGTTGGTTGAATTGTCCGCGCGGCAAGATTTCACCGTTGCGTTCCAGCGCGATGCGCTTGCCTGTCAGTTGCATCTGTTCGAGGAGCGTAGCGACGGAAACAGGATGATCGAATTGGCGAACTTCGCCGTTAATTGAGACTGAAATCACTTTCAAATTCTGGTCGCGTTAAGGTAACATCCATTCTACATGCGGGCGTCGTATAATGGTAATACCCTAGCTTCCCAAGCTAGAGCCGTGGGTTCGATTCCCATCGCCCGCTCCACCAAGCAACCACTGGCTGTTGCACTTCAAACTCGAATTCGCTAGATTTTTTCATATCAGCCAGCAGATAAATTTCTAATGCAATACAAGGCTTCATTCAACAGGAGCCAATGGAACGCATTCCGTCAAACTGGTCTCCGTGCAGGGTGCAGCTACTTCACCCGCAGTCGCGCGAATAGTTCCTCGGCTGAGGGGCTAACTATTTTTCTAACCGAGCCATCGTGCAATCCATGAGTAGGAATCGGCAACCCGGCTTGCACGTAGTGGTCACGCCAGTTGGATTCGTACAAGACCGTGTGCAGTCCAGTCCATGCACTTTTGAGCTGATTGAGCTTGAACATGTCAAACATCACACGGTCACATATGGACATCCAAGCATTTGGAATCATGCCCCACATAGGCCACATAAAAGCTGCAGACCGGGCAAACGACATACAGTTTGTGTCTACATGGGTATGCTGCAAATCCTCTGTATGTTCAAGGCGCAGGTGCTCATGACCAGGCACAAAAATGTGTCGGTAAGAAAATACCGCATCCAGAACTTCTCCCTCTACTTGCGCTTGTTCATAAACATTCACCAAGCTCGTCACATGATTTGGTTCGTACAAGTTATCCGCATCCAGGAAACAAACGACATCGGCACCTTCGTTCAAGGCGCAGATGGCTCCCACACTTCTGGGCGTACATCCAAAGTCGCCATGAGCGACCGGCAAATTGATAGAAGACAGATTCTTAACGCCTGAAGTAACATCTGGCTTGGGATGTCCGTCAGAAATGAGGTAATGCCTTGTATCTTGATGTGTCTGCGCCAATACACTTTGGATGCATCGCCGCAGGATTGCATCCGACTCTTTGTAGTACGGCGTAATAATCGCAACCTTCATTTGGTGGCCACCATTGTGAATGGGCATTTAAATTTTGAAATAGGCGATTGTTTTTTTCAAGCCATTGATCAGGTCAACCCTTGGGTACCAATCTAGCTGGCTTTTTGCCAGGTCGATGTCGGGCTGTCTTTGTTTGGGATCGTCCTGGGGCAGAGGCTTGAAAACCAATTTGCTCTTTGAGCCTGTCAGCTCAATCACTATTTGGGCGAGCTCCAGAATCGAAATTTCTGAAGGGTTTCCAATATTGACAGGTCCGGTAAAGTCATCGCCGGTACCCATGGTTAGGATCAACGCATCAATCAAATCGTCAACGTAGCAAAAACTTCTGGTTTGGTCACCATCACCATAAATTGTGATGTCATCCCCGTTGAGGGCCTGAACGATGAAATTGCTGACCACACGGCCATCGCCGGGCTGCATCCTCGGCCCGTAAGTGTTGAAGATTCGTACCACTTTGATCAGCAAATGGTGCTGTCGCCAGTAGTCAAAGAAAAGCGTTTCAGCACAGCGCTTGCCTTCATCGTAACAACTGCGAATACCAATCGGATTGACCCTGCCCCAATACGCTTCCGACTGGGGTTGAACTTCCGGGTCGCCATACACCTCGCTCGTGCTTGCCTGGAGGATTTTTGCCTTTACCCGCTTGGCCAGGCCCAGCATGTTGATAGCGCCATGCACACTTGTCTTGGTGGTTTGTACCGGGTCAGATTGGTAATGCACCGGTGATGCAGGGCAGGCCAGATTGTAAATTTCGTCGACCTCCACATATAACGGAAAAGTGACATCGTGCCGCATCAATTCAAAATGGGGGTGTCCCAGAAGATGCTTGATGTTTTCCTTGTTACCCGTGAAAAAATTGTCAACACACAATACATCTGAGCCGCTGGTTATCAGCCGCTCACACAGGTGCGACCCTAAAAATCCAGCCCCACCGGTTACAAGTATTCTTTTCATTGTTTGTCTGCTGGACGTGGGTGATAAGGATAGGAAACTCAATGGTAGATTCCATTGATGCACATTGATTTGCGCAGTCTCTCTACGTCATGGGGGGAGTCGAGATATCCTGGTCGTATATTTATGATTGAAATTGCCACCGTAAGTTGCCAAAATTCCGGGCGCCGCATTTCGGTTAATAAAATCTTGCACCATGAATCCAACGGTAGGCAAACCGAAATAGGTGTCTCCATTGTGTCTTGTTAACTCAATATACTTAATTTTTGGTGAACTGAACCTATTTCGACGCTGTAATCATTCGGAGTTAAGTAGCGCAAACTCCTGCACAAGATAAGGATGCATGTTACAGGACTGATAAAACTCTGATGCAAGGAAACTAAAGCTCGAGCCCGCAAAAAATACTGTTAATCATTTTAAACAACCGAGTCCAGATGGGAGCCTGACAGCCCTGTACGTAACACCACAAAGAAAAACTATCGCAATCTTGATATTCGTAAGATAGCTCGGCCTGGCTGTTTACCGGATGAATGGTTCAAGGGACAATGAGAGCCTTGCCGCATACGAGTGTTATTGTTATGAACAAGAAACGCAACCCCTACGAGATGCTCCGAATCCATGAGTCTGGCGATGCGCCCTACCAGAAACATTTCGTTCCTGAAGACGTCAGAAAAATATGTGTCGAGTTAGCACCATCGACCTATCTAGACGTGGGATGCAATCGCGGTCAACTGATTGCTGCGGTCAAAAAAGGTCTTCATAACCGTGCCGTTTGTGTCGGTGTTGAAATGAACGCGTTTGCCGCAAAGGCCGCAGAACAGGTTTGTGATCGCGTCTATTCAAGTGCCTTTGATGCAGCAATCGGGGGGCTCAAGGCAGACTATCCGGGCGGTTTCGATGTTATTTCATTTGCTGATGTACTTGAACATATGTACGACCCGTGGGAAGCCATGGTTTTGGCGAAGGAATTGTTATCCGAGCGTGGAAAGTGTGTATTTCAAATTCCAAATATGGGACACCGTTCCATTATTGGCGGACTACTTTCGAATCGATTCGATTATGAGTTGATGGGTTTGCTGGATGTGACGCATATTCGCTTTTTTACGCCAGGATCATTTGAAGACGCCTGCCAGCAGGCTGGGTACAAGATCATGCGGAAGGTGCAAATCATGGAGGAAAACCCGCAACCTGTTCTATCTGCGTTCAGCACGCTGATTGCAGGATCAGAGGATGTTAAGAATTTCTTGCGAATATTGGGCGTGTCACAGATCGACCTTGCTCTACTGGCGATGTGGCAAATTTGTTACGTGTGTGAACCTCTATGAGTTGACCTCACTTTATGATTCAGCAGCATCTCCAGCTCCGTGAGAAAAAAGCAATATCGATTCTCACAATTTATCTCGATCACATTATTTTCTATATAAAACATGCCCGATATTTTTCTGCTCAAGGCAATCGCCAAGACGATTATTCTGCCTCCCACAGGGTTGCTATTAATCATTCTCGTTGGCCTGTTTCTGGTACATAGATTTCCGCGCACGGGCAGAGCGATCGCAATCATTGCAACGGTCTACCTGCTTGCGCTGTCTACTCCTTTTGCTTCTTATCAACTGATGCATTTTCTCGACACATCGCCTCCGCTTGACCTCAATGAAGCACGTCACGCCCAAGCCATCGTGATCCTCGGTGGCGGAATTCGTAACAATGCGTTGGAGTACGGTGGGGATACATTGGGGCGGCTAACCCTCGAGCGCGTGCGCTACGGCGCGCGGGTCGCAAAAAATACCGGGTTGCCGGTGCTCGTCGCCGGTGGATCGGTACTGGGGGGTGAAACGGAAGCGAAATTGATGCGGGAAGCTCTGGAAAACGAGTTCGGAATCAAAGTTCGCTGGAGCGAAGATAAATCACGAAACACGCGCGAGAATGCGGCATTTTCTGCTGCGATACTGGCAAAAGAAAACATTCGGCAAGTCGTACTCGTCACGCATAGCTTTGACATGCCACGAGCAAAAGCGGAATTCATTACGGCGGGATTGCCGGTAATTGCGGCGCCTACCGGAATTTTAAATGGCACCCTCGAATGGCCGTCGGATTATTTGCCAGGAATCGGTGGATTGCAGGCAAGTTACTACGTTTGCTACGAACTTTTAGCGAAGCTTGTCATGCGGATGTCTCTCTTTCAATAAAGGATACCTCTAAATTCATTACAAGTTATCGCTGAACCCTTCATCAATCCTTCGGCATATTCCGCCCTTGCCACCACGAGTACAGCACTGGGATCACGATTAGCGACAACAGCGGTGCCGTAAGCATGCCACCTACTAACGGCGCGGCAATGCGTTTCATGACCTCTGCCCCGGCACCTTGGCTGAACATCACGGGCAACAAGCCCGCCACGATTACCGAGACGGTCATCATTTTTGGGCGGATGCGTAGCAGTGCTCCCTGAATGATGGCTTGGTGCAAATCATGACGGTTGTTCAAGCGTCCGGCGCTGCGTAAATCTTCGATGGCATTATCAAGATACAGCAGCATTACTACGCCAAATTCGGCGGCTACGCCAGCCAGTGCAATGAAGCCCACCGCTACTGCTACCGATAAATTGTATCCCAGCGCGTATACCAGCCAGAAGCCGCCGATCAGGGAGAATGGCAGGCACAGCAGCACCAGCAGCACTTTGCCAAAATGACGGAAGTGCATATATAGCAACAAGACCGCCAGTATCAGCGTCAGCGGAATGACCCACTGCATGCGTTCTTTGGCATGTTGCAAATTTACATACTGACCCGACCAGGCAATGGCATAGCCGGGCGGCAATGTCACCGATTTTTCCAGTGTGCGCTTGGCTTCGTTCACATAACCGCCGAGATCGCGCCCGGTGATGTCGATATATACATAGGCGGTCAAACGCGCATTTTCGCTTTTGATTTCCGAAGCCCCCTCACTGAAGTGTAAATGCGCCAATTCGCCCAGCGGCACTTGCGCCCCGGAAGGCATGGTGATTCGGCTGGCCGCTATTGTCGGCAGAGAATCGCGCAGGGCGCGTGGATAGCGCAGGTTGATCTGGAAGCGTTCGCGACCGTCAATCACCGTGCCGATGTTTTCGCCACCGATTGCGCCTTGTACCAGGCGCTGCACATCGGCTACGGTAACGCCATACCGTGCGGCTTGAGCTCGGTTAATGTCAATGTCCAGATAACGTCCGCCAGTGGCACGCTCAGCGAATACAGTGCGCGTACCGGGCACGCTCTTGATTGCCGCCGCAATTTGTTGGGCTAGCTGAGCGATGCCGGCCAGATCAGGGCCGGTGACTTTAATTCCCAGCGGCGTTTTGATGCCTGTGGAAAGCATGTCTATGCGGGTGCGGATTGGATAGCCCCAGGAGTTGGTGAGCCCTGGCAGGCGCACTTGGTCATCGAGCTTGTGTATCAGTTGCTCTACCGTTTCTCCCGGCGGCCACTGGTCGCGCGGCTTCAGCAGAATGGTGGTTTCCAGCATTGAAAGCGGTGCCGGATCGGTCGCCGTATCGGCGCGTCCGGCCTTGCCGAATACTCGCTCGACTTCCGGTAGTGCGCGGATCAGGCGATCTGTGATTTGCAAAATATTAGCTGCCTCGTCTACGGACAAGCCGGGCAAGGTTGTTGGCATATAAAGCAGGTCGCCTTCATACAGTGGCGGCATGAATTCGCTGCCCAGTTTGGCCAGCGGCCACGCCACGGTAGCTAAGAGCAATAGCGTGGCGAGTACGGTCAATTTGCGTTTACTTAAGGCTGCCAGCAGCACTGGCCGGTACAGGGCTTGTAATATGCGGTTCAACGGATTGCGCTGTTCTGGGCGAATGCGCCCGCGAATGAAATAGCCCATCAGCACCGGTGTGAGCGTTATCGCCAGGAACGCGCTGGCGGCCATTGCATAAGTTTTTGTGTAGGCGAGGGGTGCGAATAGCCTGCCTTCTTGTCCGTCCAGTGTTAACACCGGCAAGAAGGAGATGGTGATTACCAGTAGCGAGAAAAACAGGGCTGGGCCTACTTCCAGTGAACTTACTTTCACCACCTGCCAGTAATCGGGTTTGGCTCCGGCACGCTCCAGATGCTTATGCATGTTTTCGATCATCACAATGGCAGCGTCAACCATTGCGCCGATGGCGATGGCGATGCCGCCCAGCGACATGATGTTAGCGCTGACGCCCTGTTGTTGCATGATGATGAAAGCGGTCAAAATGCCGATAGGTAATGTTACAACTGCCACCAGCGATGAACGCAGGTGAAACAGGAACAGCAGGCAGACCAAAGCTACTGCCAGTGATTCCTCGATCAATTTCTCGCGTAGGGTGCTGATGGCGCGTTTGATCAGGTCGGAGCGGTCATAGGTAACGACTAATTCCACCCCTAGTGGCAATCCTGCTTTCAGTTCTTGCAAGCGCGTCTTGACCCGCTCTATCGTTTCCAGTGCGTTGTTGCCGTAGCGCATCACGACGATCCCGCCTACTACCTCGCCCTCACCATCGAGATCGACCACGCCACGGCGCGCTTCCGGCCCCGTCTGGATATTCGCCACGTCCTGTAAGCGGATGGGGATTCCTTGTATGTCTGTGCCGAGCGGAATTTGCCGGAAATCATCCAGTGTTTTGAGGTAGCCGCGCGCCCTGATCATGTATTCGGCACGTCCCATTTCTACTACTGAGCCCCCGCCGGACAGGTTGCTGTCGCGTACTGACTGCGCTACTTTGTCCAGTGTCAGTTTATATGCGGCCAGTCGGGTCGGATTAACTTCGATCTGATATTGCCGCACCATGCCACCGACACTCGCCACTTCGGCGACACCGGGCAGGCTTTGCAATTCATATTTCAGGAAGAAATCCTGTAGCGCGCGCAATTGGTCAGGATCGTGTCGATGTTGTCGATCGGTTAATGCATATTCAAAAATCCAGCCTACGCCAGACGCATCCGGCCCAAGTGCCGGGGTGACGCCGGGCGGCAGCTTCCCCGCCATCTGGCTCAGGTATTCGAGCACGCGCGTGCGCGCCCAGTAGGGATCAGTTCCATCCTTGAAAATGATGTAAATAAACGACTCGCCAAACATGGAAAAGCCGCGAACCGCAGTAGAACCAGGTACCGACAGTAGCGCCGAGGTAAGCGGATAAGTTACCTGGTCTTCCACTGCTTGCGGCGATTGGCCGGGGTAAGTGGTTTTGATGATGACCTGGACATCAGAAAGATCGGGAATTGCGTCCAGTGCGGTATGACGCAAGGAGTAAATCCCCCATGCACTGATTAAAGCTGCAAGCAGCAAAACCAGCAGATGGTTACGTAATGACCAGGATATAACGCGGGCAATCATTGGTGCTTATGCGTTTCCTGCATGCGTTGCGCGGCATCATGCAGCGACGATGCTGCGTCCAGCAGGAACTGGCCGTTTACTGCTACTTCTGCGCCTTCCAGCAGACCATCTACAACCTCGATCCAGTCCCCGCTTTCGGTTCCGGTCTCAATATTCACAGGAAGGAAATGCCCCTCCCCTCTGGACAAAATTACCAAGTCGCCTTGTCCAGTGTGTATTACAGACGAGCGGGGTAAAACGAGGGCTTCATGCGGCTGGGCGTGGATAATCACGTCGACAAAGCTTCCAGGGCGCAAATGTAGATTGGTATTATTAAGCGTCACCCTTGCGTTGATTTTGTTGTTTTCGGCGAGGGGATTGATAAAGTCAAGCTTGGTTTTAATTTCTTGCCCATCGGGGCTTTTTATGGTCACCGCATCGCCATTCTTTACCCGGCCAGCCTGGTCGGGGTAAAGCGTGATGTCAATCCATACCTTGGAGACATCGGCTAGAGTAAACAGGGTGGCGGAAGGCGTGACGAAGTTACCTTCGCGTGCATTAATTTGTGTCACAACCCCTGCCTGGCCCGCCAGTATTTTAACCACCTCAATGGGTTGCTTTGAGTCTTCCATCTGTTGAACGGATTCAATGCCAATATCTTTATGGAGAAATTTAGTTCTTTCTCTGGAAAGCTCTTGCAGAAGATCCATCACATAGGGATTTTCCACTAGTGGAGAAATGTCGCCTATCGTTTTTAACGTCTGATCACGGCGTACCACAAACCTCAAATACTCTTTTTGCTGTGTAATCAAATCGGGAGAATAAATCTCATAGATTATTTGTCCTTTGCGAATCTGCTGTCCGACCGAATTGATATTTAGCTTTTTTATCCAGCCATCGACCTTGGTATGAACGTTATAAAGTGTATCGCCATCGACTATTACGTTGCCATAAGTGCGGATTTCATGGCTGAGCGAGGTTTTTTTTATACTTGCTAACCTGACACCAAGTTTCTGGATGGATGCGGTATCGATATGAATGCCATGGTCGTGGTTGTGAGCTGCGGAATTTTTTGACTGCACCAGATCCATGCCGCAAATCGGGCAGGTGCCCGGATGGTTCTGCATGATCTCTGGATGCATCGGACAAATCCAGATTTGTTCCTTTCCGGCTTTGCTTATTTCAGATAACGATAAGGTCTTGATATCGGGAGTTGCAGTTTGAGCGGGACGCCATGAAATAGAAATGCGCTGACTGATAAGATACCCGGCCAGAATGACGATTCCTAGCAGACCTATCCCTGCCGCTATTTTTTTCGTCATATTGATGGTCCGATTTCCTCTGGTCTATACTTGATCAAGCCGTGTTATTTGCGACTAGGCTCTAACTGTGTCGTCTTAATTCAAGATGCAAAGTTTATTACCTTTGGAGGTATGAATAATATACGCCCTATGTTTATGGTGAGCAGGGCTGAATTTACAAATTTGATGTTTAGGTGGATTGTCTTGTTGTTGAAAGGAAACCGTCTACTTGCCTTCGAAGGTACGTATAAATTGAATCACATTCCAACCATCTTCCTCGTTTATATCCGTTCCAACCCGAATCGGCATCCCGGTTCCTGGGCTACCATTTTTTAAAACCCACATTAATTCCCCATCCGTGCGAAGTTTCTGCCATTTTACATCGGTAAAATCACGCGAAGGATGTCCGGGTAGATTGACACCTGTTCCATCCTTGCTATGGCAAGTTACGCAAAAACCTACCCCAAAATAAATTTTACGGCCTGCTTCAATTCGCTCTGGTGTGACGGGATAAGGGCTTTGTACTTGCTGTTCCTGCGCAATAATCGCCTTGGGTACACGCGGTTCATACATGTCCTTGTGAAAAGCCAACGTGCTTCGCGAACCGACGCTCAGAAAGATAGCAATCCATACCCACCTATTTTTCTTTAAAAAAAACATGGCATCCCTCACATACAAAATCAAAAGACACAGTGTTCATCCACATGGACAAACTCCATGTCTCTTGAATAAATCAAATAAACTTATTTTTTAGTTGCATCTTTACCAATTTTTCCATGTAGCTCTTCCCAATGTCCAACTGATTGAGGAATGCCGACCGAACCGTCAGGAATGGGCGCGTCTTTAGGCCAGAGGTGGAAAATGATGCCATCGGTACCAGCAACATAATCCGCCAACCCTTTTTGCTCTTTCGGGTCAGATGGATTCACTATGGCAACGCGACCGGTTTCTATCTCCTGCTTGTGATCGTGCCAGTTTTGCGTATGCGACCATTTCGGTATGGCCGATCCGGTAAGCTTTTTGGAAACCATGTATTCAATTTCGGTTAAGCGAGCGTTAGGCTCAGTTGATTCGAACAAGATGCATTGAATAATGTCGTCATTGATTGGTTTGCAGTAATGATGGAATGGACCGATTATTTCCCCGTCCATGACATGTGGCGCTACAACATGAATTGTATAACCGGTCAGTGGGTTTTTATCCGCAGCAAAAGCTGGAGCAGATAAAAAGCCAGCCGTTATCAACGAGGAAACAAGAACGCAGGCTTTGCTGATTTTCATAATTGAATCTCCTTATAAATTTGTATAGTTAGAGTTCGGATTATTTCTATATATTCCATGACTATTTTTATCATTATGTGGGCTCTGATCCCATCTTTTCGAGAATAGGCATTCCTACGCCTTCTTTACAATTCAATGCGTAGAGAGTCCTATCATATACCTTACTATTACATCGCTATGTACGATATCGCACAGACGTCGTCTTCAAAGCTGAACATGATTAAAATGGTTTTGAATTTGTCGAACCTTCTGGATTATCAAGAAAGGTTCGCCTGGAATCGGCATGATGTCCTTCTCCGGTTTGTCCGATGACAAGGTGTGGCAGCTCATTCATTACATTAGATCGCTGGCACGTTGATCAGAGGACGTCGAATAACGGCGGCAACGCAACAGATGTAGATATGCGGCAACATAAAACCATTTTCTCAACTAATCAATAGGAGATACACATGAAATTTGTTACTAAATTACCGCTGGCATTGGCATTGGTCGTGGGCAGCGTCACTAGTCCGGTTTTTGCAGAAGCCGAGCATCACGCAGGAAAAGAAGATGGACATCACGCGGGGAAGGTGGAGAAAAAGCTTCGTGCAGAAGCGATTATCGCCGGTCCGGGCATTACCGGAGAAGCTCATCTGTATGAGGAACACGATGGGCTCGTCAGAATCAAGATGATGGTACAAGGTACGCCTGACAGCAAGCTAACGCCCGGGCGACACGCGGTTCACATCCACGAAACAGGGGCATGTGATCCGTTCACGGCGGCGAAAGGCCATTATGATGGCAATATCAATCCGCAAATCAACCCGGAGGCGAATGTCAGTCCAGGTCTTGGAAATCACCCCTATCATTTAGGCGACCTGCCGAATCTTGTGGTTGATGAAAACCGCAAAGGGACGCTGTATGCCATCACGAGCCGGGTCACCCTTACTCCCGGATTGACGACCCTTTTCGATGCGGATGGGAGTGCATTTATTATTCATGGACTTGAAGACAAATTCCTTCCTGATCCTCCGACGAAAGATGCCCCAGGTGGCCCCAGGATTGCATGTGGGGTGATTGTTTTGAAAAAGTGAGAGCAACGATAGAGTGTAATGACAGCATCACAAATGACACATGATGATTGTCTGTAATTCTTACGAATGAATGAGAGAGGAGATAATTGGTGGCAACCTTCATAATATCCGCCAGTCGAGGCACAGACGATCCGACGATGGCCACGTTGCCCTTCATGGCCGCGAAGACGGCAAAGGAGCAAGGGCACGATGTGGTGCTTTGGCTCTGGAACGAAGTCGTGACGCTCGGTCGCAAAGGAACAGCCGATCATATCCATGGTGTGAATCTGACTCCATTGAAAGAACTACTGGCTGCGGTGCAGGCGGCGGGTGTGCAGATTTGGGTCTGTGGCGCCTGCGTCCATTCGCGCTTAGACATCGAAGACGTGCTCAGTATGGAACTCGCTAAATCCGCGACTAAACATTAACTGTTGTGGTTGGTTCTTGAATCCGCCGACTGTAAACAAATTTGTTGGGCTGAGATAGCCAAGGGGGACTTTGATCGGGCGGCTTAGGTAGCGCATTTGAAATTAGAGTTGCCGGATGAAATGAAGAAAATGTGCGGCATGTTCAAAAACCACGATTTCCGGAAATTAGGTTTGGTCTTTCACAAAAGTGGATATGAATTGGGGGCATGTTCTTAAAACGGAAGATACGAACAAATCGCTGGAGCCATTGCATGGCACTGCACTATGTCCGGCTTAAATGTTAAGAGAAGGCCAAGGCCTCCTCTTAACTAACAGAATAGCTTACTAAAAACTATCTGATCAAGATTTGATCGCCACGCCCTTTTTTCGGATCAGCGTCGGGTTTGTTCATCAAAACTGTGATAGCACCGCGTAACGCTGCTCCCATTGCATGATCAACGATTGCGACATTGGTCGGACGGTCAGCTGGCGAAACGATATCAAATGTACTGCCTTCAGCTACCGCCACGTTGTATGTTTGAATGCCGTATAGAGTGTTCTTCGGGTTACCGTTGATATAAACACGATCCCAAATTCCTGCGATAGGATGCAGGGCGACCGGATTATTGATGTTCGCGTTCACGAAGAAAATGCGGACGCGTTCGCCAGGCTTGGATTCCAGAACCTGAGTTGCATTTGGATCATGCACGGGGCTGTAATGGAACATTTTGCCGTTGATGAGCGCACCTTTCCAGCCGGTGTTTTCAAGTAAGCCAGTGATGTTTTCGCTGTCCGGGAAGTATTGCTGCTGAATCAGCATATATTCACGGTCTGCTTTTGGATAGTTCTTCTTATCTTTTGGATCGACGATGATCATTCCGTACATTCCCTTGGCAATATGCTGAGCCATTGTGCTTGCACCACAGTGATACATGAATACGCCTGGAGTCTTGGCTTCAAACTTGAAATGCTTACTTTGTCCCGGCTTGATTTCACCGAATTCATTTAGCACGTCAACCTGAGCCGCGTGAAAATCCATTGCGTGTGAATTTTTATTTTCAGGTGGATTGATTAGCGTGAAATCGACCGTATCGCCTTCGTCTACGCGGACAGGCTTGCCAGGGATGGAACCATCGAATGTCCAGGCTGCCATTTTGACATCGCCCTTGTTATTCACGGGCAGATCAACTTCCATCGCTGTCATCGTCACTTTGACAGTTTTTGCGAATATTTGCTGTGCGGAAAAAAGACCAGTTACCAGCATTACAGCAACAGCTGTATTTTTAAGTTTATACATATTCTTCCCCTGTTTAATTTAAAGTTAACTACAAATTGCTTATTTCTTCCAACCATTTCTTGCGACTGCCATTTACTAACCAAATTTGCACTTACATAGCATGCGTAGATGTTGCACTAAATCCTTGATTTCCTCGTCACTTAAGGTTGACCCCCAAGGCGGCATCAATATTGATTTATCAATGGATGGGCCACCCTCTTTGATTGCTTTGAATAATGTTTCGTCCGAGCGACCTGACATTGACTTTGCATCGGTATGATCACGCGGCACGACTGACATATCCCGGCTGTTAACGCCTTTTCCGGTTCCCTCATTGCCGTGGCATTGAACACAATACGCTTTGTAGTTGTCCGCGGGCGTTTCCTTGGCTTGGGTTTGAACTGAGAATGCCGTTAGTAAAAGCAACAAAAATAATTTAGTTGGCATTTGCAGCCTCCTTGCTCAGTGTCTCAAGATAATGAACCATTTTCTGTATATTCACCTCCGATAAACTTTTGTTGGGCATCATGGATTTTGGCTCCCAAGCTTGGGGAGACCTGATGAAACTTGCCATATATTGTGGTTGCAGGCGCTTGGCCGCCGTATAAAGTTCTGGCCCCGATACCCCACCATATTCAGGCTCGATCAAGTGACAGGCCATACAGCCCAAAAATTTATTGAAAGCCATTTCCCCCATCTGCTTTGATACCGTACCGGACTCAACTTTCTCCTTGGCGATCAAATCGTCATGCGGTTTCATCTTCATGAGCTCGGCCGCAACTGAGGTGGCATCGGCCTTGGAAAGTGCGATATGATCCGTGAGCGTCGAAGTATCAATTTCATCACCTTTTGCCCCAGACTTGATATGCCCGCCATAATATATCCCGGCTGGACGTATCCGCCCGGGCTTTTGCAGCCAAGATACCAGCCATTCTGAGCGATATTTGTTGCCCGCGTAGAAGAGATCTGGCCCCTTTTTTTCAAAGGCAGCTTTCAATGTCTGGCTTGCCGGCCCCTTAATGTTGTGGCAGGCAGAACAGCTCCCTTGAAGCATTCCTCCCTCAGCGAGAACGGTTCCAGAAAAACCAAGTAAGGCAACAAGAATTATTCGCTTCATATTTATCTCCTCCTTTTCCCCTGTTCGACAATTTTGCCCATGAAAGGTGCGCTGTTGAAAAGCCCATATCCCTGCGTAAGCGACACACTGTAGAAGAAATTGGGGTCATACACTTTATTTTTCCATGTGTACCAGTCATTCATTTTGACGCCTTCATATTCAAAAACGGTCATTGGCCCACCCATTGAAGCACCGTTGTTGGTCATGTGCTTGTCAACATGGTCGTGCATTATGAAGAGCCCAGGATTGTCCATCTTGACGATCACGTCATAACGCTCGCCGGGCCCTACCGGGACAGTGTCCACATAGTAAGGACTAGCAAGTGGATACCCGTCTTTGTGGGTGATAAGCATGTCGTGCCCATGCATATGCATTTGGTGCGTTTCATCGCCTGCGCCATAAAAGCGCATTCTCAACACATCGCCTTTCTTGACCCTAATCGGCTGAGTGAATGGGAAGGATTTTGCGTTTACTGAAAAATAATCAGAAACATCCTGTGGGCTGCCCCCTTTGCCATAGACGCTGGCATATGGAGATTGCCAAGTACTCAGCATCAGAATGGCATCCAGGGTTACTTCCTTTTCGAGGGCGCTCGGGTTTTTTGGATCGACGATTATTGGCCCCCACATCCCGCGTATCGCCACATGCTCCCAGACATCCACATGGCAGTGGTACCACAGGCTTCCGGGACGATCAACATTGAATTTATAAGTATAAGATTCGCCAGGCTGAATCGCTTCTTGTGTGAAACCTGGCACGCCATCATGTTGCCAACTGCCGGTTTGATTAATTCCATGCCAATGGATGGTATGGGGAAGTGTAGTGTTGTTGCTTACATGTACCATCACATCATCGCCCTCCTTGACGTGGATAAGCGGTCCTGGCACTTGTCCGTTGAAAGCGAATACTTTGTTGGTAAAGCCTGGCGCTACTTCTATTGCAACCTCATCAATGGTCAGGTTAAATTCGCGTTGCTCGGCCCAGCTTGCAGTGGCAATTCCCGCCAAGAACAAAAATGTTAAAATATTCCTGAGATAACACATCACAGTGGATACACACAATCTATTTAAGGTAATGGTCATTTTTCTGGTCATCCAAATTTCTATTTCAATATCTTTAATTAAAGATATATTTTTAATGTATCTTTAATTAAAGATATTGTCAAGTAAATTATTGATACCTTGTAGCGAGCAAATAAACATGCTTAAACATATAACAGAGCATGTTTCTGGTATTTATAGATTCGGCACATGATGAAGATTTAATTGTTACCCAATCCAGTTCGGATTTAATTATGTGCGTTGCCCTCCTTTAGCTCTTCCTGCAACCAAGTGAGTCACCTTGGGAGGATCACTGCCAAGATGGAATGCCCGTGTTTTTTCGATGACATCACTATCTGCAAACGTTACCCTTTCATGCTGGCGCAAATGTTCAATCCATGATTCGACCATGAAGCATTCCACTATACGATCCGGGTCATCAATATCTTTGAACAACTCCCACATGAACGCGCCATCCCGTCGCCGGATCCTGCGCATTTGGTGGTGCATGATGCTGGTGAATTCATCGGCTCTTGCCGGATCAATGTGGTATTCCACCGTCACCATTACCGGCCCCCTATCGATTTCAAGGTCCTCAGTCATCGTCGGTGTCGGCCAGTAGATCGACGGTGAAAGATCAGCCATGTCATGCTGCCCGATCCGGTATCGCCATGTTACTGCAATGCCGGCCACGGCTCCAATGGCTGCCGCGGTAAGCGCGTAAGGAATGCCAACCCATGAAGATATCTGTCCCCAAAGTGCGCTGCCTGCAGCCATGCCGCCCATGAAGACAACCCAGAAGAGCGCTAATCCTCGCGCTCGCACCCAACTTGGGAGGGCGGTCTGGGTGGCCGTCATTAATGGCGATACCACGCTGATCCAGGCAACTCCCATAATAAGCATTGCCACTCCGGCCGTATACACATTCCCGCTATGAGCAAGAGCCAGCATGGCGATTGAGTAAAGTCCGGTAGCGCCCGCCACAATCTGGTCACGCGTTATACGGACATGAACATGGGGTAACAACAAAGCGCCGGCAATAGCACCGACACCCATGCATGCCAGGAACAGTCCATAAGTGCCCGGACCACTCTTCAGTTCTTGTCGAACAATCAGAGGTAGCAATGCCCAAGAGGCGCTTGCGAACACAAAAAAGGCGGCTCCTCTTGTAAGAACAGCACGCAACTCCGGAGAATGGCGCGCATAACGCAAGCCGGCGCGAATTGCTCCGAAGACGCGTTCGGCTGGCAGCTCACTTACCGTTGGCGTGCGCTGCCAGCTCTTCAGGGCTGCAATGACGGCAAGGAATGAAATAGCATTCAGGATGAAGACCATTCCAGGCCCGGCGGTGGCAACGATCAATCCAGCAAGTGCCGGGCCAATTGATCGGGATATATTCATCCCAATGGTGTTCAAGCTGATGGCTGATTGAAGTTCAGCTCGCAGAACCAGTTCCGGCGTAATCGCTCCCCATGCCGGCATCATCATTGCCGTACCTATGCCGAGAGCGAACGTAAAGACCAGCAGAATTGGGGCTGTCGTTATTCCTGAAAGTGTTAATGCGCCAAGAGTTGCAGCAGCGATCATCATCCAAACCTGTGAAATGATTAGATAACGCCGTCGATCGATAATATCGGCAAGAGCACCCGCTGGCAATGCTAGCAGGAACACTGGGGCAGTCGTGGCCGCTTGGACCAGTGCTACCATCAAAGGGCTGGCGGTGAGCGAGGTCATGAGCCAGCCTGCACCGACCTCATGCATCCAGGAACCAATATTTGAAGCAATCGAAGCGATCCACAGCATCCGGAATACTTTGTGATGCAGTGGTGCCCAAGGGGATGCGGATGAGTTCTTAAGGATGTCGGTGGACACGATTATTCCGCGTTATGCACTATTCAACGCTGTAGGAATTAACAACAAGTGATAGTCGCATGAACGGAGCCGATTGTTGAAGATGAATTCGTGCCTTTGCAGAAAATGGATTACTAAACTGGTATTGGTGCCGACTTTAGTAACGTTTCAGGTTAAAGGCTGGTGGTGTTCACCACAAAGTTGGCTGGCGATGGGGGCCATTCAGAAAGCCCAATGGTAATAGCCAAGCACATTCCAGAAAGCGATTCTAATCGCTTCTGCCTCAACAACCGTTTACTGAATGTGCATTCATGCGCGTGGCTATGAATTACGCAGCTATGAGTGTAGCTAGGTAGGATGCTGGAGGAGTCCGTGAATATTTTTTTTAATGCAATTAAGCTCTAGTAGTGTTACGACTTAAGCTAAAAGGCCCGCTGCCGTGTACGACAACATAGAGTAAGCCGCCCATCATGGAAATATTCTTCATGAAGTTGATCATCTGATTTTGTGCTTCGTTGGGCGGCACAGCCCAGAAATTATGGAAGAACAGCGCAGCCATTGCGGTGAATACAAATATCGCGGCGGCGGCCCAACGTGCATTCCAGCCGATGATCAGCATGATACCTCCACCCAATTCAACGAAGATGGCGCCAATGGCAAGCAATTCCGGCATTGGCAGTCCCTTGCTGGCTATATACCCTACCGTCCCTTCAAAGCCGGTTATTTTACCAAAGCCCGACATAACAAAGATAAATGCCATCAAAATACGGCCCACTAATGGGCCAAAGCTGTTCAATGCATTCATAGTTGAAATCCTTTTTTGGAGTAGTTAGAAAGTTATATTGAGATACGCCTGCTAGCTGTTCAAGATCTGGCATTTATGCAGCTATTTTTAGCTGCCTGGTAATTTCAGCGACATGTCGGCCTTGAAAACGTGCAATCGCAAGTTCGTTTTCGCTCGGTTGCCGTGCGCCATCACCACCAGTGATCGTTGATGCGCCGTAAGGACTGCCGCCAGTGATTTCACTAATGGTCATTTGTCGCTGCTCAGAATAGGGCACACCGACGATCACCATGCCTTGGTGTAGCAGCGTGGTATGAAAACTGAGGATCGTTGACTCCTGACCGCCATGTTGGGTGGCCGAACTGGTAAAAACGCTGCCTACCTTGCCAATTAGTGCGCCCTTCATCCACAGTCCTCCAGTTTGATCAAGAAAGTTGCGCATCTGGGCGCACATATTACCGAAGCGCGTGGGCGTGCCAAAAATGATGGCATCGGCCTCAGCCAACTGCTCAGGTTTGGCGGTGGGTATCTGTGCAAACGATGCACGCGCAGTTTTGGCGTGCGTTTTTAATGCATCGTCAGGCATCAGTTCCGGCACCTGCCATAGAGTTGCCTCAACATCCGATATCTCGCGTACACCAGCCATGATAGCTTCCGCCATCTGATATATATGTCCGTGTGAACTGTAAAAGATTACCTGTACCTTGGTTGTCATCATGTACCTCTGTAGTGGTGAATAGATTCATATCGACATGGAATGTCGCCAAAAACACAGGTAAAGATTATCTTAAGTTAAGTCTCTCGTATGTGCGGTGACGCACGGACTGATGAGGGCGAATCGTGAGGCTTGCCTGAAAAAAGGCTACAGATTGAACGCTAAGCTAAACGGCGAGGATAATCATTAAGGGGCGATGTTCATAAATCTTCGGCTACGGCTCCAGCACGTCATTTTTGAGATATGTAGCGTCATAAGTTAATACGATCCGTGGATCCGGCAGAACCAGTTTGTCATCCTTATCCGCGTAATCAAGGCGATTGAGCATATCCTTAATAACATTAAGTCGTGTCAGATACTTATCGTTGGCACGAACTATTGTCCATGGAGCTATTGTGTTGTGTGAGCGAGCCAACATTTCGTTGCGCGCCAAGCTGTATGGCTTCCATTTTTTGATTGCCTGGTCGTCAAGCGCGCTGACTTTCCATTGGGTGAGCGGGTCTGTCATGCGCTCATTTAAACGTTTCTTCTGCTCAGGTTTGCTAATGTCGAGGTAGTACTTAAAAAGCTTAATACCTGAACGGACCAACATATGTTCGAACTCTGATACTGAATCCATAAATTCCTCATGCTCAGCGTCAGTACAAAAGCCCATTACCCGCTCGACACCGGCGCGATTGTACCAACTGCGGTTAAACAGCACGAGCTCTTGAGCTGCCGGCAGATAGGGAACATAACGCTGAAAGTACCACACTGTTTGATCTCGGTCCGAAGGTTTGCCAAGTGCTACGATGCGTGTTTCACGCGGACTTAAATGCTGGACGATGCGCTTGATTGTGCCATCTTTTCCAGATGCATCCCGCCCTTCAAAAATGATTAGAATTTTGTCATTGCATTTAATGAAGTGCCGTTGTAGTTTGACCAGCTCAACCTGAAGAGCATGGAGCATCTTTCGGTATTCATGCTTGCTGATTTGTGCAGTTGTTTTAGTGGGTTGATTGAGATCGTTTTTTTTATTCATCATATATTCACCAAAAAATATGTCGATTTCTGCCATATAAAACTAAACTTATACCCATGCTTCACGAAGTAGCCTGCTATTAGTAATCATCACATGATTGATGTAATCAGTTATTTTGAATAATTTCCAGTTCTAGACATTTTCATCGATATGCTCTGTTATATCTGTTTTTCTTTGTTTGTGGTGTCGTCGGTCTACCTTTGAGCGAAGCTCTTTCAGGAGAGGCTGAATTTTGATACGACGGCAGATTGTTCGGCGTTCACCAAGATGGGTCTCTGCATTTCGCCTCTCGAGTGGCTTAATCAGGTTGTGCTGATGTTCAGATCGTGTCGATGGCCGAAACACCAGTGACGGCTGGGTGCGCTCTGGGGCGGGCTTAACTGGTTTAATTTCAGTTAACTTTGTTACTTCATTGATATCTTCTAACCCTTTTACAGACGGAGGAAGGGGAAGGTTGTGTATATATTGCATGATGTTTTAAGTATTCTGAATTTCATACTTGCAGGAATTTCAATGTTACCAGCTTCGCATTCTTTCCTCTAATGCACAAATACTGGCGTAAACAATCTTCCCATTTTGGAATTGAACGGCGGGATCTTTTAGGATGGGAGTTAATAAATTTGCGGGAGGGTAGGAGTATTTAACGGGAACTGGAAAAATTTATAATTTGCTGTGTTAGCTACGGGTGCTTACTTTTAATTCTCGGGATAAGAAAAAAGCGGTTTGAAAACCGCTTTTTTTAATTGTGCTTACATTGAATTATTTGACGATGGCTTTTAGCTCACCTTTGGTGTATCTGATGGCCATCGCATCCAGTGATAATGCTTTGATTTTCGAAGCTTGGCCAGCAGAACCGAAGGCTTCATAACGTGCCTTGCAAATTTCTTTCATGGCTATGGTCGATTCCGCCAAGAATTTACGTGGATCAAAATTTTTGGGGTTTTGTGCCAAGTGACGACGCACCGCGCCAGTAGATGCCATGCGCAGGTCTGTGTCGATGTTAACTTTTCGCACGCCGTGTTTTATACCCTCGACTATCTCCGAAACTGGCACGCCGTAGGTTTCCCCCATGTCGCCGCCAAATTGGTCAATGATCTTCAACCATTCTTGTGGCACAGAAGAAGAGCCATGCATTACCAAGTGAGTATTGGGAATACGGGCGTGGATCGCCTTGATACGCTTAATATCCAAAGTGTCGCCTGTGGGTGGGCGGGTGAATTTGTATGCGCCGTGCGAGGTGCCGATGGCTATCGCCAGTGCATCTACACCAGTCTTCCGGACAAAGTCGGCTGCTTCTTCTGGATCGGTTAGTAGTTGCGAATGGTCTAGTTTGCCTTCTGCGCCTTGTCCATCTTCTTGTTCGCCCATGCCGGTTTCAAGTGAGCCCAAGCAGCCTAGCTCACCTTCAACGGATACGCCGACCGCGTGGGAAAGATCAACAACTTTACTTGTTACTTCAACGTTGTATTCGTAAGAGGATGGAGTCTTGGCATCTTCTTTCAAAGAACCATCCATCATTACGCTGGAGAATCCGGAACGAATGGCGTTTATACATACAGCCGGGGAGGCTCCGTGATCTTGGTGCATGACTACTGGAATATGCGGATAAGTTTCTACAGCAGCGAGAATCAGGTGACGTAAGAATGCTTCGCCTGCATATTTTCGAGCGCCCGCTGAGCCTTGCATAATCACTGGGCTGTTGGTTTCATCCGCTGCCTCCATGATTGCCTTGACTTGTTCCAAATTATTGACGTTGAATGCGGGCAGGCCGTATCCGTTCTCGGCTGCATGATCCAGCAGCTGGCGTAATGAAACAAGAGCCATTTTTTTCTCCTAGCAAATTTAAAGTTATCAAACAAAATCAAAAATAAAATCTGGCCGTGTACGGGAAAACGCGGCCGTGCTTCAACTCCTCAGTGCTTATGGTGATCGCCTACCCGGACAATTTTCATGGTATTGGTATAGCCAGCCTTGCCCACGGCTTCACCTATAGTCATTACAATCATGTCACCTTCTTGTACTAATCCCAAACGTACCAGTTCGTCCTCCGCTGCGCGCAACTCTACTGAAGGAAGTTTTGAGGTAGTGTTAAACGCAATCGGATGCACTCCGCTGAATAGAGTTACTTTACTCAAGGTTGACTCAGTTGGCGTTAACGCAAAGATCGGCACCCTTGCATTCATGCGGGACATCCACAGAGGAGTTGAACCAGACTGGGTCAGTGCCACAATCGCTTTGATCGTAAAGTGAGAAGCTGCATATAGCGCAGACATGGCGATAGCCTGATCGATACGTGCAAATTTAGATTGTAACAGACGGTGATTGGTGGCGAGATCTTCCATCTCACTTTCCGCATTAATACAGATGCGTACCATGGATTTGATGGTTTCAATGGGATAGTCGCCCACCGCAGTTTCTGCCGACAGCATTACCGCATCGGTACCGTCCAGCACTGCATTTGCCACGTCCGATACTTCCGCACGAGTGGGAATCGGGTTAGTGATCATGGATTCCATCATTTGCGTGGCAGTGATAACCAATTTGTTTTTGGCGCGTGCCATACGGATCATGCGTTTTTGCAAACCTGGCACGGCTGCATCACCCACTTCCACGGAAAGATCGCCGCGGGCCACCATAATAGCGTCGGATGCATCAATAATTTCGTCCAGTACGGCAATGGCTTCAGCACGCTCAATTTTAGCCATTAATAAGCTTTTGCCGCCAGCCGCATGCATCAATTTGCGCGCCAATTTCATGTCATTCGCTGAGCGCGGGAAGGAAATCGCCAGATAGTCCGCTTTAATCAAGGCTGCGGTCTTAATGTCCTCCTTGTCCTTGTCGGTAAGCGCGGGCGCAGTCAAACCGCCGCCCTTGCGATTGATGCCTTTGTTGTTGGACAGCACACCGCCGCATACAACTTTGCAGATAATTTGCGCGCCCTTAACTTCGGTTACATCGAATTCCAGCATGCCGTCATTCAGCAACAGCACCGAACCTTTGCTGACATCCTTAGGTAAGTTCTTGTAGTCGAGACCAACTCGTTCCTGATTGCCCAGGCCTGTCCATTCCGCATCCAGGATAAAAGTATCTCCTTGCTTGAGAATGATCTTGTCGTTTTCAAGTTTTCCCACACGAATTTTTGGGCCTTGCAGGTCAGCAAGAATTCCTATAATACGGCCACAAGCAGCCGCTGCAGCGCGCACTTTCTCAACACGCGCCACGTGGTCCTGCGCTGTGCCATGGGAAAAGTTCATGCGCACCACATCCACGCCAGCAAGTATCATTTGCTCCAGCACTTTCTGGTCGCTGGAGGCTGGTCCCAAGGTGGCAACAATTTTGGTTCTGCGTAACATAAATTTCTCGTCTTATTTACTTCGCTTTACTTCGCAGCACGTTGCTCAAGAATTTCCACCGCTGGCAATTTTTTGCCTTCGAGGAATTCTAGAAATGCCCCGCCGCCCGTGGAAATATAGCTTACTCGATCGCTGATCTTGTATTTGGCAATCGCCGCCAGCGTATCCCCACCGCCGGCGATAGAAAATGCGGGGCTTTCCGCGATCGCCATGCCTAGCGTTTTGGTGCCAGCGCCAAACTGGTCAAATTCAAATACGCCTACCGGGCCATTCCACACGATGGTTGCGGCGTTCTTCAGATAGGATGCATAAGTCTGGGCAGTTTCGGGTCCAATATCAAAAATCATATCATCATCGGTGATATCAGCCACTTTCTTAACCACGGCAGGCTCATTGGCATCGAACTTTTTGCCCACGACCACATCGGTAGGTACCGGAATCGATCCGCCCTTGGTCTTGGCGGCTTGTATTAAACGCTGGGCTTCGGCTACAAGATCGGGTTCATATAGCGATTTACCGACGTTATAACCAGCTGCTTTAATGAAAGTATTGGCAATGCCGCCACCGACGATCAATTGATCCACGATGTGCGACAACGATTCCAATACGGTTAACTTGGATGAAACCTTAGAACCGCCGACGATGGCGATCAGCGGGTGAGCCGGGCTTTTCAATGCCTTGCCCAATGCCTCCAGTTCTGCTGCCAGTAGTGGGCCCGCGCATGCCACTGGTGCATACTTCGCCACACCGTGGGTGGAAGCCTGCGCGCGATGTGCGGTACCGAATGCATCCATTGCATAGATGTCGCACAGCTTAGCCATTTTTTGGGACAGCTCGTCGTTGTTTTTGCCTTCACCTTTATTGAAGCGCACGTTCTCAAATAGTACGACTTCGCCATCGGCGATGGTGAAGCCGCCGTCCAGCCAATCTTTAATTACCCGTATCTCTTTACCCAACAAGTCGGACAAACGCTTGGCTACAGGTTTTAGGGAATCGGCTTCGGAATATATACCTTCTTCAGGACGACCGAGGTGGGACATTAACATTACTTTGGCGCCTGCTTTCACGGCATGCTGGATGGTAGGCATGCTTGCCCGGATGCGAGTATCGTCGGTTATGGTACCGTCATCAGTTTGGGGAACATTCAAGTCTTCGCGGATCAGCAGACGTTTGCCCCTGAGATCCAAATCAGTCATTTTGATTACGGACAATTCTTTCTCCAATTAAGCATTCGAGGTGAAACGTAAGAAAAATACAAAAAGGTGAGAGAGTTCCTCACCTTGCGTGCATGTTTATTTAGCGATGACGCGAACCATCTCCAGAACCTTGCTGGAGTAGCCCCATTCGTTATCGTACCAAGAGACGACCTTAACAAAGGTGCCATCCAGAGACATACCAGCCTCTGCATCGAAAACAGAAGTGCAACTCTCGCCCCGGAAGTCGGTAGAAACCACTTTTTCGCCCGTATAGCCCAGTATCCCCTTCATTGAACCCTCGGATGCGGTCTTCATGGCGGCGCAGATTTCGGCGTAGGTCGCAGCCTTGTCCAGTTCCACGGTGAGGTCAACCACGGATACGTCAGAGGTGGGTACACGGAAAGCCATGCCGGTGAGTTTTTTATTCAGTTCGGGAATAACCACGCCCACGGCCTTGGCCGCACCAGTCGAAGACGGAATGATGTTTTCGAGAATGCCGCGACCACCACGCCAATCCTTGTTAGAAGGGCTATCCACGGTCTTCTGGGTGGCGGTGGCGGCGTGTATGGTGGTCATGAGTCCGCGCTTGATGCCCCAGGTGTCGTTTAGCACCTTGGCCACAGGGGCGAGGCAATTTGTAGTGCAGGAAGCGTTGGAGATAATCGTTTGGTTAGCATAGGTTTTGTCATTCACGCCGTACACAAACATGGGCGTGTCATCCTTGGACGGGGCAGACATGATGACTTTCTTGGCGCCAGCGGCAATGTGTTTTTCACAGGTTTCCTTAGTGAGGAAGAGACCGGTGGACTCGATGACTATATCAGCGCCCACTTCATTCCATTTCAGTTCGGCGGGATCTTTGATGGCAGTCAGGCGGATCTTGTGACCGTTGACGACCAAGGTATTGCCTTCAATGGAAATGCTGCCATCAAAGCGGCCATGCACGGAGTCGTAGCTCAACATGTAAGCCAAGTAGTCGGGTTCAAGCAGGTCGTTAATGCCTACGATCTCGATGTCCTTGAAATTTTTAACCGCTGCGCGGAACACCATACGGCCAATTCGACCAAACCCATTGATACCAACTTTGATTGTCATGTTTCTCTCCTGGTTTTATAACTAAAATTGTAATTCAGACAAATTTCTTCAGACTGTTCTGATGTTGTAGCTCAGCTAATCAAATATTTAAACTTTCAGCATCTTCACATGCTCTGCCACAAATAACCGGACGACAGGATAACCTTGAAGCGTGTCGCCAATCCTACCGCTGCAACGCTAAGTGCCCACTTCGACGGAAGGGAGCAGTATGCGAGCCTCGATGTTTGCACTAGCTACTACAGTTGCAACACTGAGACTGACTTGATATGGCCTTACGATGATCATCACAGCAAGGTTATGCGGACACTTTTTGCCTCTTCAAGCAAAGCTCATAGAGTCCGCTGTATCGCTACCAGAAATTTAAAGTATGCTTTTCATGGCTTTCACCACATTTTCAATGGTAAAGCCGAAGTGTTTGAACAATTCACCTGCCGGAGCAGATTCGCCAAAGGTATCCATGCCAATTACCGCACCGTCCAAACCAACATATTTGTACCAAAAACCTGTCACGCCAGCTTCGACAGCTACGCGTTTACTGCCCTTTGGTAACACGCTGTCCCTGTATGCCTGATCTTGACGATCAAATACATTCGTTGAAGGCATGGAAACTACTCGTACATTAATGCCGTCTTGGGCCAAGGCTTTTTGTGCATCCATGGCCAGACCCACCTCGGAGCCTGTCGCGATAATGAGCGCTTGTGGCTTGCCATTGGCGGCTTCCGATAACACATAACCACCCTTGCGGATGTTGGCGATTTGATCCGCATCGCGTTTTTGGAATGCCAAATTCTGGCGGCTGAAGATAAGGCTGCTCGGGCCAGTTTTGCGCTCAACCGCTGCAACCCATGACACGGCAGATTCCACCGTATCACAAGGACGCCAAACATCCATATTTGGAATATAGCGTAGCGTGGTGGTTTGTTCCACTGGCTGATGAGTTGGACCGTCTTCGCCTAGGCCGATGGAGTCATGCGTGTATACGAAAATCACGCGCTGTTTCATCAGCGCAGCCATGCGCAGTGCATTGCGTGCATATTCTGAGAACATCAGGAAAGTGCCGCCAAATGGTAGCAAACCGCCATGCAACGCTACGCCATTCATAATGGCTGACATGCCGAATTCGCGAACTCCGTAACTAATATAGTTACCTGTCGTTTTTCCATGAACGTGCTTGGCGCCCGTCCAATTGGTTAGGTTCGAACCGGTCAGATCCGCCGAGCCGCCAAGAAATTCAGGTAGTGCCGGCACTAGACCGTTAATCGCGTTCTGCGATGCCTTGCGCGAGGCAATGGTTTCTGCCTTTTCATTGGTCTTGGCGATCAAGTCCGCAGCATGCTGTGCCCAGTCTGCTGGCAAATCACCCTTCATTCGCCGCTCAAACTCAGCCGCTTCCTGGGGGAAAATCTTGCGGTATTCTGCAAATTTATTGTCCCACAATTTTTCCAAACCCTCACCCTTGGTACGCGCATTCCACGCTTGATAAACGTGTGCTGGAATTTCGAACGGCGGGTATTTCCAGCCTATGTATTCGCGCGTAGCAGCGATTTCCGCATCGCCCAATGCAGCGCCATGCACGTCATGCGTGCCAGCCTTATTGGGGGAGCCCGCGCCGATGATGGTTTTGCAGCAAATCAGTGTAGGCTTGTCGGTAACTTCTTTGGCAGCCTTGATGGCATCATCAATTGCTTCGGGATCATGGCCTTCCACATTGGCGATTACATGCCAACCATAAGACTCAAAGCGTTTGGCCGTATCGTCGGTAAACCAGGCTTCAACATGTCCATCAATCGAAATGCCGTTGTCGTCCCAGAAGGCAATCAACTTGCCGAGCCCCCAGGTACCGGCCAGTGCACAGGATTCATGCGAAATGCCTTCCATCATGCAGCCGTCGCCGAGGAAAACATAAGTATGGTGGTTAACGATTTCGTGGCCGGGCCGATTAAATTCATTTGCCAGCATTTTTTCCGCTAGGGCAAAACCTACCGCATTGGTAATGCCTTGACCCAGCGGGCCAGTAGTGGTTTCGACGCCAGCGGTGTAGCCATATTCTGGATGCCCTGGAGTCTGGGAGTGTAGCTGGCGGAAGCGCTTCAACTCATCAATCGGCAAGTCGTAGCCAGTCAAATGCAGCAGGGCATAAATCAGCATCGAGCCATGGCCGTTGGAAAACACGAAACGGTCACGATCGGCCCACTTAGGGTTAGCCGGGTTGTGGCGCAGATGGTGAATCCACAGTGCTTCGGCGATTTCTGCCATGCCCATGGGGGCGCCAGGATGGCCAGAGTTTGCTTTCTGAACTGCATCCATCGCCAAAGCGCGGATCGCTCCAGTTGTGTCATTAAACTTGGGGGGGTGTACCTTACGCGCCGCAGCCATCTTTCACTAACCTCCTGAACATCTCTTAAAGAATAAATAAATTATTTTTGTAACAAACCAATTAGTAATTATGCCGCACTGCCCTGTTTAGGGCAACAGGAGAAAAATAGTTATCAATTTAATAAATCTAATACAATAACTTGTATATAATTTTCACTGGCGGGATCGTAATTTTACATCAAGTCATTCGCTCCTCTTTTGAACTGAATTCCTCCGGGCAACCGTTTGAAACTCACCTGCCGCACTGGTCAGCCTGCGCGTTACTCGCACGAACTCCTAACGATTATCTGACGTCCAGATAAACGCAGCACACCTTTTGGGAAAAGCTACACATCTTTAATGACAGTAAGGCCGGTAAAGCCCGTCTGTTCCTTATTGGGCAATGGTTTAAGCTTGCGTACCTCGGTTTTCTCAAGTACAATTTTGCTGTAATTGCCTTACTTACTTTTGCTTGCCGCTGAGGTAGCTACCATGCACGTCAAGATAACTCCAAACGACCAGATCACGTCTCCAGATCAAAGCGCTGCCCAAGTGGAGGCTGCTGGATACGTCGATGAAGTTGATAGTAGTGCCATCGTTGTGACACCAGTTTTAGCTCAAAGCGTCGAAGCCGTACGTGATAAATTGATTGCATCGGGGATTTCCGAAAAAGATGTAGCAGACGCCTGTGCTTGGGCACGTCGGCCCAAAGAATAACATGCGCGTTGTTCTCGATACCAATGTAATACTCTCTGCATTGTTGTTCGCCAACGGGAATTTGGCGTGGTTGAGAAAGGCTTGGCAGGCGAAGTCTATCCGTCCAGTGATCAGTAACGCAACAAAGGAAGATTTATTCGATTCATTGGATTATCCTAAATTTAATTTGTCAATCGCTGAGCAGGATTTGTTGCTGGAAGATTTTTTTCCATACTGTGAAACAGCGTCCATATCCAACTGGATGCCATCGCACGGCATATTTAGCCAAGTATTTTTGGCCGTGGCACACAAAGCCAAGGTAGATGCACTGGTAACCGTTGAAAAGGATTTACTCGCATTGCGAGGAAGTTTTACCCCCTCCATCTTTACCGTTGAGGAATTGCGTAAACGTTTGCAAGAAGAACGTCTCGCGTAACTACTCCGCTCAATTTCTGCTAAAAAATAGACAACTTGTCCTAATTTGCGGCAAACTGTGTTCATGAAAACCATTCTGGTTCTACATGGCCCCAATCTGAACTTGCTCGGCAGCCGCGAGCCAAGCGTGTATGGCCATACTACATTAGACGAAATTAACAACAAATTACAGCATTTAGCTCGCATGCAAGGCGCAAATCTATTGCATTTTCAGAGTAATTCTGAATCTGCTTTAGTGGATCGTATACATTTGGCGCGCCAAGATGGTACTGATTTTATTGTCATTAACCCTGCTGCGTTTACACATACTAGCGTGGCTTTACGCGATGCGCTGACTGCGGTGGCCATTCCATTTATTGAAGTCCATCTTTCCAATGTGTTTGCACGTGAACCATTTCGCAAAGAATCATATTTTTCTGATCTCGCTATTGGTGTTATCAGCGGTTTGGGTGCAACCGGTTATGAACTCGCAGTGCAATACGCGCTGCAATATTCTGTTAGGAGCTAATCATGGATTTACGTAAACTCAAGACCTTGATTGAACTGGTTGAAAGCTCTGGTATTGCAGAGCTGGAAATTAGTGAAGGCGAAGAACGCGTGCGCATTGTACGGTCATGTGCTGCGGTGCAGCATGTTTATGCAGCACCGCAGCACATGACCACGCTTGCCTCACAATTGGCCGATGCGCCGGTTGAGCCAGTCGAACCCGCAGCCCCAGATGGCCACGTAGTGAAATCGCCGATGGTTGGTAGTTTTTACCGCAGCCCCTCCCCTGGTGCCAAACCCTTTGTGGAGGTGGGCCAGAGCGTGAATGTGGGCGACACCCTCTGTATCATCGAAGCAATGAAGCTGCTCAATGAAATCGAAGCTGATCAAAGCGGTGTCATTAGTGCGGTTCTGGTCGAGAGTGGCCAGCCGGTGGAATATGGTCAACCTCTTTTTGTTATCGGTTAAATAATGTTTGAAAAAATTCTCATCGCAAATCGAGGCGAGATTGCCTTAAGAATTCAGCGCGCCTGTCGTGAAATGGGCATTAAATCCGTAGCAGTGCATTCCGAAGCTGACGCAGACGCCAAGTATGTCAAACTGGCCGATGAATCGGTGTGCATTGGCCCGGCTTCCTCGCTACATAGCTATCTGCACATTCCATCCATCATTAGCGCAGCGGAAGTTACAGATGCTCAGGCTATCCACCCGGGCTATGGGTTTTTGTCTGAGAATGCTGACTTCGCCGAACGTGTGGAAAAAAGTGGATTCGTATTCATTGGCCCACGGCCGGAGACCATTCGTTTAATGGGCGACAAAGTGTCCGCCAAAAACGCAATGAAAAAAGCGGGTATTCCTTGTGTGCCGGGCGTGGATGGCGCACTGCCGGACAATCCAGCCGAAATTACCAAGATCGCACGCAGTATCGGTTATCCGGTCATTATCAAGGCCGCTGGGGGCGGTGGCGGACGCGGCATGCGCGTAGTACATACCGAAGCCGCGTTGCTGAATGCTGTGGTCATGACGCGTAGTGAAGCGCAGGCGGCGTTTAATAATCCTGTGGTGTATATGGAAAAGTTTTTGCAGAATCCACGCCACATCGAATTCCAAGTTCTGGCTGATTCTTATGGCAATGCGGTATATTTAGGTGAGCGTGACTGCTCAATGCAACGCCGCCATCAGAAAATTCTTGAGGAAGCGCCAGCACCTCTGCTCAATACTCGTCTTCGTAATAAAATGGGTGAGCGTTGTGCAGCAGCTTGCCGCAAGATTGGCTATCGCGGTGCGGGGACTTTTGAGTTTCTGTATGAAAACGATGAATTTTTCTTCATTGAAATGAACACTCGCGTACAGGTAGAGCATCCGGTCACCGAAATGATTACGGGCATAGATATCGTGCAACAGCAGATTCGTATCGCTGCCGGCGAAAAACTCAGTTTCAAGCAAAATGATATTACGCTCAAAGGTCATGCCATTGAATGTCGCATCAATGCCGAACATCCCTACAAGTTCACGCCCTCAGCCGGCCGCATTACTACTTGGCATACTCCTGGTGGCCCTGGTATTCGCGTGGATTCGCATGTGTACGCCAATTACTTCGTGCCGCCTCACTACGACTCCATGATCGGCAAGATCATCGCATATGGGGACAATCGCCAACAGGCGATAGCACGCATGCGTACCGCCTTATCAGAAATGGCGGTAGAAGGTATAGAGACTAATATTCCTCTGCATCAGGAACTAATGTTAGATGCTGCTTTTTTACGAGGTGGCACCAGCATTCACTATTTGGAACACAAGCTAGCCGAACGCATCAAGGTAAAATAACATGGCTTGGCTTACGCTGACAATCACTGCATCTGCATCCGAGGCGGAGATGCTGAGTGAGGCTCTGTTGGCGCTCGGCGCACTATCTGTGGATATTCACGATGCAGATGCCGATACCCCAAATGAGCAAGCCATATTTGGTGAACCGGGCGAACCCGTCTCCCATCTTTGGTCATACAATCGCGTTACTGCTCTGTTTGTCGAAGATACGCCGATAGACGCAATCATGCTAGAAGCGGCACACGCCATCGGGCTGCAACAGCCGCCAAACTATGCCATCGCAACCTTGGCGGACAACGACTGGGTGCGCCTGACTCAATTGCAGTTTAACCCCATCCGTATTTCGCAGCGCCTATGGATCGTGCCTACCTGGCATACCCCATTTGACTCCAGTGCCATCAACATTACGCTCGACCCCGGCTTGGCTTTTGGTACCGGAAGCCACCCCACTACCCGTTTGTGTTTGCGCTGGTTGGACAGTCATTTGCAAGGAGGTGAATCCGTTCTGGATTATGGCTGCGGCTCGGGTATCCTGACCATCGCTGCGCTCAAATTAGGCGCTGCCAGCGCCACGGGCGTGGACGTGGATGCGCAAGCCGTGCAAGCCAGCCGCGACAATGCAATGGTTAATCAAGTTGACGCGCAGTTCTACTTGCCTAATGCTGCACTGAAACAACAAGTTGACATTGTAGTAGCCAATATTCTTACCAATCCTCTCAAAGTACTCGCGCCATTACTGGCAGGCTCATCGCGGCAAGGTGGTCAGATTGTATTATCCGGCGTACTCAGCGAACAGGCCGAGGACGTCATGAAAATCTATGATCAATGGTTTGACTTCAGACCACCGGTTGTGGAAGAAGGTTGGGCATGCTTATCTGGAGTGAAGCGATGAATGCAGTCACCCAATGCCCGGAGTGTAGTACCCGCTTTAAGGTCAGCCAAGCTCAGCTGGATATGCATCAGGGCATGGTGCGGTGCGGACGTTGCCAGGCAATATTCAACGCAATAAAACAATTGCATGATAATGAACTCAGCTCGCAACTTACTCTAACCCTGGATCTGGAGGAAATGCAGCAAGTGCCTGTCCAAAGTCCGGTAGAGCATATCCCCGCAACCCACGATAAATATGATTTCAGTCATCTCACTACGGACAGTAAAGAAGAAGCGCTGGAAATAAGTGCCTCAGTCATCAAAAAGAATATTCACTGGTCATGGGTGGTGGTCACATTGTTGTTAGTCATAGTGTTACTGGCACAGACTACGTATTTTTTTCGTGTCGAACTCGCTGCGTACTTGCCGGGCATCAAGCCAGTACTCACGTCCTATTGTAAGATGCTCAACTGCGATATCCCGCTACCGAAAAAAATTGACCTGCTGAGCATCGAATCTTCTGATCTGGAATCCGATCCGAAACAAGCGAGCGTCATCGCTCTCAATGCCATCTTGCGAAACCGTGCGCCTTACGCGCAAACCTATCCCAATCTGGAACTTACACTCACCAACTCGATGGATGAGGCACTGGCGCGTCGCATCTTCCCTCCAGTGGAATATCTCAAATCCGGCGAGGACGAAAAACAAGGGCTGCTACCCAACCATGAGATTGGCATCAAGCTGCATCTTGATACTGCCGACCTTAAACCAACTGGATATCGCTTGTTTTTGTTTTATCCCTAGTATCGTTCCATCATTAAATTTGACACGTACACGCCGGACGTTTTTGATTTCAAGTGGCATCCTCCTGAGTTTTTGCACTGGAGACTTGAAGCTGCCTGCACATGCTTCAGTTGTGGCTTGGTTAAAAGCGAATGGCAGCCCGCCTGCGCGAAAATCCGCATGTTCGTGATACTATTCCCGCACTTTTTCGCACAGAAAGCATCAAGTTGAGAAAACGTTTAGGAGAATGGTTAGTCGAGCAGGGGAAGCTGAATACGCTCGATTTGGAGCGTGCGCTAGATTTGCAGCAAGATGAAGTGGGCGAACACGAGCGTATTGGCGCACTGTTATTAAAGCTGGGGGTTGTTTCTGCCCGTGACGTGGCAGAGGCATTGGCGGCACAACTTGGGCTCGCACTAGTGGAACCGGCTGATTATCCTCAAGTGCCCTTGCTGGAAGAGCGCGTATCGGTGCGTTTCCTTAAAGAGTCTAAAGCGTTGCCGCTACATGAAGATGAACACGTGCTGGTGCTGGCGCTAGTGGATCCACTTGATCAATACGTCATCAATGCCTTTGGCTTGCTAACTCATCGCTCGGTTAGTGTGCGTGTGGCAGTGCAGCAGGATATGGAAAGCGCTTTCGAGCGTCTTTACGGTAGCGGCAAGACGTCGATGGGGGAAATTGTCGGCGACATCGAAACCCTCGAGGAAGAAGGTGCGAGCGACGATGTGCAGCATCTTAAGGATCTTGCCAGCGAGGCGCCGGTTATCCGTCTGGTTAATTTAATTATTGGCCATGCGCTGGAGGCGCGCGCATCCGATGTTCACATCGAGCCATTCGAAAATCGTCTGATCGTGCGTTACCGGGTAGACGGGGTGATGCACGAGGTAGAGTCGCCGCCGCGGCGCTTGTCCGCTGCCGTCATATCGCGGATTAAAATCATGGCAAGCATGGATATTGCGGAACGGCGTCTGCCACAGGATGGTCGTATCAAATTGCGAATTCAGAGCAAGGAAATTGATTTGCGTGTTTCCACTGTGCCTACCATGCATGGTGAGAGCGTGGTTATGCGGATTCTAGACAAGAGTGGTACTACCCTAAATTTTGCCGCGCTGGGGTTTGATGATGATGTGCTCAAAGTATTCATAGATGTATTGCAGCAACCCCATGGCATTATTCTGGCCACCGGCCCTACTGGTAGTGGCAAAACTACCACGCTCTACACCGCATTACAAACGTTGAACAAATCGGATGTGAAGATACTCACGGTGGAAGACCCGGTTGAATATCAGATGGAAGGCGTAAACCAGATTCAGGTCAAAGCACAGATCGGTCTTACCTTTGCCAACGCCCTGCGCTCTATTGTGCGCCAGGATCCAGACGTTATCATGATCGGCGAAATCCGCGATTTGGAAACGGCACAAATTGCCGTACAGGCCGCGCTTACTGGTCACTTGGTGCTGTCCACCCTGCACACTAACGATGCTGCCAGTACGATCAACCGTCTACTCGATATGGGCATGGACGATTACCTTCTGACATCCACTGTGATTGGCATTCTTGCGCAGCGCCTGGTGCGCACATTGTGCGAACAATGTCGTCAATTGCGAATTGTGCTGCCCGAAGTGGTCGATGAAATGGAGTTACATCGCTTTACCGAAGCGCGTCCGATTGAACTTTATCATGCGGTTGGCTGTCCACATTGTGGTCACACTGGCTATATTGGTCGCGTCAGTATTGTGGAAATACTTCCGATGAGTGATGGTATTCGCAGTTTAGTGATGCAGCACGCAACTGCGGGGGAAATACGCAAGCTGGCAATCGATCAAGGTATGAGAACCATGTTTGATAATGGTTTGCGCAAAGTGATGGCAGGAGTTACGACCATTGAGGAAGTATTGCGCGTGACGCGGGAGGCTTGATTTTGCCGGTGTTTCAATACAACGCAGTTAGTGCAGACGGCGAAGCGCTGGAAGGCGAGATGGAAGCCCGTACTAATGAAGCGGTCGTAGATCGTTTGCAGGCTATGGGCTATATTCCGATTCAAATTGAACTAGCGCAGCTGGAACGAACTGCCGGAAACACCTCATTCGGATGGCTACGCTCCAGTCGAGTGAGTCAGGCAGAAATTGGCGTATTCACGAGTGAAATTGCAACGTTATTACATGCAGGTTTGCCACTTGATCGCGCATTGGAAATTCTGGTCGAGCTATCGGAAAACGATAAAGTGCGTAACCTGCTGACGCAGGTACGCGACGATGTGCGTGGTGGTGCTTCGCTTTCCGCAGCGATGGAAGCGCAGAAAGGCGTGTTTTCCCGTTTCTACCTCAATATGGTGCGTGCTGGCGAGGCTGGGGGCGCACTTGGTCCGGTGCTGACGCGTATCACTGAATTCATGGAACGCGCCAAAGCACTCAAGCAAACTGTTACATCTGCATTAATCTATCCCGCCATCCTGATGTTAGTGGCGGCCAGTTCGGTGATGATGTTGTTGATATTCGTTGTGCCGCAGTTTTCCCTGATGTTTCAGCAATCCGGTAAAACCCTGCCGCTGCCAACGCAAATCGTCATTGCCGCTGGTGACTTTCTACGCCATGACTGGTGGATGTTGCTGATTGGTGCGCTAGCCATTTATGTGCTGCTGCGACAGCAAATGCAAAACCCTACCAGCCGCTACCGCTGGGACGGCATTTTTCTGCGCCTGCCGCTGGTAGGCGACCTGGTGGCCAAGATCGAGGTGGCCCGCTTTAGTCGCAGCCTAGGTACTTTGCTAGGCAACGGAGTGACTTTATTGAACGCGCTCTTTATTATCAAAGAAACCTTAAATAATAGCGTCATGGCTGAAGGACTCGATAGTGTGGCGAATCAGCTCAAGCAAGGGTTGGGGTTGGGCAAACCAATGATGGAAACGGGTTTGTTTCCCAAGCTTGCGGTTCATATGGTAGTCGTTGGGGAAGAAACGGGCCAGCTTGAAGAAATGCTGCTGCGCGTTGCAGATGTGTATGACAATGAGGTGCAAACAACGGTCAAGCGCATGTTAAGTCTAATGGAGCCGGTACTGATTTTGGGGCTGGGGCTGTTGATTGGCGGTATCATTATGTCAATTCTGCTTGCCATCCTCAGTGTCAACGACTTGGCGATGTAATCAGAGATTGAGAGCCCGACTACATGGCGTGCTTAGCATTGTCGTAGCCCATCATAAGCAATGATGTGGTCAGGAAGCATGGGAAACATAGGAAAATAGAAATGGTACATTTTTGGAGAGAGATATTATGAACAGGATGAATCGGGTACGCCGGGAAACAGGATTTACCTTGCTCGAGTTGCTGGTAGTGCTGGTAATTCTAGGCCTGCTGGCTGGCTTGGTGGGACCAAAAGTAATGGATTATCTTGGTACATCGAAAAGCAAAACGGGTAAGCTGCAAATCGAGCAGCTTGGACAGAGTCTGGAATTGTTCAAGCTGGAAGTAGGACGCTATCCCACTTCACAGGAAAGTTTGTCGGCATTGATCGAGTCACCCACTGGTGCGACCGGTTGGAACGGACCTTATATTAAGGGATCGAAAATGGTGCCAAAAGATCCGTGGGGCAACGATTACCATTACGCTTCGCCGGGACAGCACAACAAAGATTTTGATATCAGTTCACTTGGCCTTGATAATCGTGAAGGTGGCGAAGGCGAAAACAAGGATATCAATAATTGGGGCGAATAAAATCGCGTGCCAGCGCCGGTTTTACCCTGCTTGAATTACTGGTGGTGCTGATGCTAATGGCGATGGTATATGCCTTGGCGGTACCGATGATCTCTGCCGGCCTGCCCGGCACCGAACTAAAGGGCGCGGCGCGTCAGCTGGCGGCTGGCTTACGTCAAGCGCGCAACCAAGCAGTCACGCGAAAAGAAGAATCGACATTGACACTGGATGTTGAAAAGCGAAATTTCAAAGTGAGTGGCGACCAGCGCCGCTATGCCTTGCCTACAAAGTTGGAGATCAGCCTGTTTACAGCGCAGTCCGAACTACTGCCCGACAAAGTCGGTGCGATTCGCTTTTACCCGGATGGAAGCTCCACCGGCGGTCGTATCACGGTAACATCGGGTGTCCGCAAATACGATATTAATATCGATTGGCTGACCGGCCAAGTCACCATTCTCAATTAAGAGCTGTATGTGAACCTGGACGATTTGGAAATTTTGGCTGTATCTAATGTAAGCGGTCGTTGATATGACATTGCATCATTATAAGACCGCGAAAATATCCAGGTTATTTGCTGACAATCCCCTTCGGCATGTATAAATTCAGTCGTGGTTTTTCTTTGCTTGAAGTGCTGGTGGCATTTGTAATTCTGGCACTGATATTGGGCGTATTGATGCAGATTTTTTCTGGCGGCTTGCGTAATGCCAGTCGTGTTGACGAATATCAGCAGGCAATGTTGCTGGGTCAAAGCAAGTTAGCATCGATTGGCATCGAGACACCATTGAAAGTAAGTGAGAGCAATGGCGAGTTTGATGCCTTTTACCGTTGGCATGTCAGTATTCGACCCTATCCCGTGGCTCCAACACAGACGAGCGACCAGACTGGATTGCCAGTGCCGATTTTGCCTGTGTCACTGCTGGAAGTGGAAATCCAGGTGCTATGGGGCGGCAGCGACCAGCCGCGTTCGGCCAGCCTTAAAACGCTGCGACTGGTGAATGGAGTTGCGTTGTGAACCAGGACAAACACAGAATTACCGGCTTCACCTTGCTGGAACTTCTAATCGCCATGTCTTTGCTCGGTTTTATCCTGGCCTTGCTGTTTGGTGGCATGCGTCTAGGCGCACGCAGCTGGGATGCCGGCGAGATACGTGCTGAAAATTCGACACATTTGGCTTTGCTGCAAGGATTTTTGCGGCGTGAATTAAGTCAGGTAACTCCATTTCACTGGAAGAAAAAAGCAGATATGAATCTGGCGTTCATCGGTCAGCCAGACAATGTCAAGCTGGTGGCTCCGATTGCCGTGCGATTGGGTACCGGTGGTTTGTTTCTGATCAGCCTGGAGTTGGTGCAGGAAAATGATGTTGGCCAACTGGTAATGAGGCGTGCTATTCCAGAGGCAGACAGTATTGATTTTACCGCATTGGAAAATGCCGAAAAAATCGTGCTGGCGGACCATGTGGCGGAATTAAGCTTTGCCTATTTTGGTGCTGAAACCAAAGATGCCGAACCACAATGGCGGGACCAGTGGGGAAATCGGGATACTCAACAGCGGTTACCCTACCTGATTCGTGTTCGGGTCAAGTTCAGTAATGGCCGTGTTTGGCCGGATTTAGTGGTCGCACCGTTGATCGGTTCTGATACTGGCTGTATGTGGGACAGCTCTACCAATCGATGCGTGAGTGAATGAAGGCCGTGATCAACAAAAAACATCAACATGGTATTGCATTGGTGCTGGTATTGTGGGCAACCACACTGTTGACGGTAATTGCTGCCAGTTTCGCTTTCAGTATGCGTACTGATACGCTGCTAGCCCAGAATTTAGCAGCTGCAGCACGCGCCCAGGCGGTGGCTGATGGTGGCATGCAGCGTGCGTTCTACGAAATGTTCAAACCGGCCAGCGATCTGCAGCGATGGAAGGGCGATGGCGTGCCACATCAGTGGGAATTCGGGGGTGCCAAGCTTAACATCACGCTCCTGGATGTGTCCGGTAAAATTGACATTAACAGTGCATCGGACGATTTGCTGAAAGGCTTGTTAAAAAGTGTCGGCCTTAACGATGAAGAAAGTAATGTCCTGCTGGATGCTATTGTGGATTGGCGCGACGGTGATGATTTGCCGCGTCCTAAAGGTGCCGAGGTTGCGGAATACAAAGCTGCCGGGTTGAAATACCGCCCGGCTAATGCACCGTTTGAAACGGTTAATGAATTGCAGCGGGTATTGGGCATGACACCCGAGTTATACGCAAATCTGGCAGATGCACTGACTGTAGATTCACATCAGGCGGGGATAAATGCAGCCATTGCGCCAAGAAAAGTTTTGCTTGCACTACCCGGTGCTAATGTAGCGCTGGTTGACGCTTATCTTTTAGCACGTCAGGAGGCCTTGCTCAAAAATTTACCGCCACCGCCGTTTGCGCCGGCTGCCGCTGCTGTAGCGGGTGATGACGGTTCCGTGTATAGTGTTCGTGCCGAAGCGGCATTACCAGATGGTACAGTGTTCATACGTGAAACTGTGGTAAAAGTTGATCAAGGCACCGTTCGTAAGTTCGTTTTTTTTTCCTGGAAGGAAGGGGAAGCGACTCCAAAGCCAATCGTTGAAGAACAAGCAGCTATTAACTAATAGATTGTGTGTGATTAATCCACTTTCCATTTGCGCGGAGCGATGAGTAAGAGAGCTGATCGCGCAATTTCCATCAAAATTAATGATTGCCTAAACATTCCAATATGGAATGTTGTATATCCATTATCAACGTATGCTTTCTGAGGGTATTTGAAGTTCAGGCGAAAAACTCAAATGACAGTGCCTTGATGGATACATTATTCTAAATTCTAATTTTTTATAATTAAGTATAAAGCTTTGATTGAACTTAACGATAATTAGCTAACTCCAACCAATCTTTGGGTGCGTCGTTGCGTATCCATGTACTTAGTAACTGCACCTTAGAATAACCCGATGCTGATAAAGACAGAGCGAATTATAGTAACAATTGATTATCATGCGCTTCTTCTGTCATTAAGGCAGAACACATTACTCTTAAGCCTCTCTTTGCCAGGATGAGAGGAACGCTACATGCGCACTGCAGTTTTACATGACAAATAAAATTCAAACTGCGCGCCAGTCGCGCTTTACTTTTGACAAAAATTCTCCACTTGGGCACTTTTGGCGTTGGTGGTCGGGTGAACTCATTGCGCTCGTGCCGCAATGGTTGCGGCAATCCAGTGCAAACGCCGCTAATGGACTGCTGATAGAAGTTACTCCTCAAGCCGTTATATTGCGGCGCTGGCTGAAAGACAGCTTGACCGTGCAAGGTCGAGTCGATAGGCAATCTGGCGAGCATGATACCCAAAGCATTGCCTTTCAGGCACTTTTTAGCAAGCTACATAAACGCGATGAGCAGGTTGCGTTGTGTCTCACTGATACTCAATGCCTAGTCAAACAGGTCGAACTGCCTCTGGCGGCAGCTAAGAATCTGCGCCAAGTGCTAGGTTTTGAGATGGATCGCCATACCCCATTCAAAGCTGAGCAAGTTTATTTTGATTTCCGTGTGTTGCGTGTGGAAAACCAAAAAAACCAGCTTGTCGTGAAGCTGGTGGTTGTACCACGCTCAGCGGTGGATGGCGCGCTTGACCTGCTGGAGCGTTGGGGTGCGCCGGTCAATGCCGTGTATGTTGCTGGCATTGCTGTGCCGGACGGAGATGCCATCAACCTGATGCCCACTGAGCGTAGCACTACCCAACCTTCCAAGTTGCGTGGAGCCAATGCTGGGCTATTGCTGCTAACGTTGATACTGGCAATGATCGCCATAACCATCCCAATCTGGCAGAAGCGACAAGCCGTGATTGCGCTGCTGCCGATAGTTGACCGCGCCAAGCAGCAAGCGAGAGAAACCGACGCGTTGCGGCGTGAACAAGAGAGGCTAGCCGCAGAATTCAATTTCATGCTAGATAAAAAGCAGGCAGCCCCGCCACTAGTAATCTTGATGGACGAATTGTCTCGCCTGTTGCCGGACGATACCTGGGTACAACAATTCAATCTCAAAGGTAAGGAACTGCAAATCCAGGGGGAAACCGGCTCCTCGTCGAAATTGATCGCCTTGATTGAGAGCACCAGGATTTTGCATGACGCCAACTTTCGCTCGCCGCTAACCAAAGGAAATATGCCAAACAGTGAGCGTTACCATCTGGCGGCAGAAATTAAGGCAGTGGCGACTGCCGAAGTCATTATGCCCGCGCCCAAACAGTCTGCATTACAACCACCATCGCCCGCTATCGAGCCTGAATCAGGCAAATTCGATAACGGCGCTAGTAAGTCAGAACAATCTATATCTGAATCCAGCAAGCTTGAAGCGGAGAAATTTAATTCGCCATTGCCGCTACGAGTCCCAGCCCTTAAGCCAGCGCCGCCAGCTTCGAATACGCCAGTTAAACAGGCAATAAAAGCGGCGCCATATTCAAAGGCTCAACCCTGATGCGTGCCCTCACTAAAAATCAAAGTCGTGGCTTGGCCATTGGGTTGTTAATATTGTTCCTGACGATTGGTGTGTTGCTGCTGTTCATCCCGATTAACATGTTGCATCGCCATTACGATCAGTCGCTGGATAGTCTGGCCGATTACATGGGACGTTACCGGCACGTTGTAGCGACCCATGCCGAAGTTCAGTCGGCACTCGATCAGGTGAAGCAAAAAAATGGTCGCCAACATTTCCTCAGAAATACCGGCGTCGCATTGGCCGCCTCGGAAATTCAGGAAACCGTAAAAAACCTGATCGAGACCAATGGGGGCAAACTGGTCAGCATGCAGGTGGTGCCATTCAAGGATGACGGCGGTTATCGCCGTGTTACGGTCAACATCCAATTTACCAGCAACCTGCCCACGCTGAGAAAAATTCTTTATGCAGTAGAAACAGTTCAGCCCTATTTGCTGCTTGACAATGTCAGCATACGCTCGCAGGCCAATGCTTTGAATAAGGGCGCACCCGTGACAGAGCCGGAACTAATAACGCAGTTTGATGCATCTGGCTATACGTTGGTAGCAGATAGAAAATGAAATTGCCCTTCGAACCTCGCCATTTCACAACCCTATTATTGTTGGCGTTGATCTTATTTCTGACAGGGACGATTGGCACCGAACTTGGTTGGGGTAAGCGCGTCAACCTGCCCGTGCCGCCGCCAAAGCCGCAAAAAATCAGGCCGGCAGTGCTGCCATTACAGTCGGAGTTCGCTTTGCGGTCACTGGACAAATCCTATACGGAGATATTGGCACGGCCACTGTTTGTTTCAAGCCGCCGCCCACTGCCGCCCAAGTTCGTGCCTGGTCAGCGTTCGGCATCGTCTGCGTCTACTCGCCGCTCACTGTCTCTGTCGCCGCCGCCATCCCTGCCGCTTGTGCCTGTTGTGATAGAGCCTCCCAAACCAACCATGCGCAAAGGGCAGTTTATCTTGGACGGCATCATTATTACCAAGGACAAAAACATTGCGTTGTTACGAGAAGTCGCTTCTCGCAAGATGGTGCGTGTCGAGCTGGGCCAAGAAATCAACGGCATGCAAGTTGAAAAATTGGAGCGTGATAAAATCACCTTCAAACAGGGTGATGAGCACGAGGAAATAATATTGAAAATTAAGACAGTGCCGGGGCCGCCAGGAAAGTCTGGAAGTCCGCATCCGGCGCAACTTGCCGCACCCGCTGTGCCACTGCCTGGAGCGCCAGTTGCAGCTCCGGAGCAGAACGTAGGTGATCCACGGTCTGTTTTTGAACGCCGCCGTGCATTGCGACAACAACCGCCGGAATAACAAACAAATTTTATTGAGAAATCAATATGCTATTACAAAGAAAGAGAACGGCATGAATAAAACTTACCTGCGTTGGATACTGGTTATGATTACGCTCCCTGTTTTGGGAGGGTGTGCTACTTTTTTCAAGACGTTCGAAATGAAAAAAAGCGATGAAAAGAAAAACGAAGGGATCGTGAAGCCATTCTTTGTTACGCAGAATATTAGCGATGCGGGGACCAAGAACAAAAAAGAGGAGAAACTTGTCGTTGTCGATGGCTCGGAGAAGGTCAAGTTGTATCCCGGTACTGGCGTATTTGTCAATGCGCCGGTGCCGCCAGTTGCAAGCGTGGCCAAACCAGCTGCAGGAGACGAAATGATGCTCAATTTCGAGGGTGCTGACTTACGCGAGGTTGTCAAAGCAATTGTCGGCGATATATTCAATGAAACTTACATCATTGATCCCAAGGTGCAAGGAGTAATCAATTTACATACCAGTAGCCCCCTTCAGCGAAAGGATTTACTGCCAACACTGGAAACGCTGTTGCGCATGAATGGGGCAGCGATCATCAGGGAAGAAGGGATTTACAAAGTGGTGCCAGCTGCTACTGCCACGCGCGGTTCAATCACCCCGCAATTAGGAGACGACAAGGTGATATTGCAAGGTGGCCGCGGTTACAGTGTTCAGATCGCGCCGTTGAAATTTATCGCCGCCAAGGAAATGGTAAAGATTCTTGAGCCATTTGTTACTGAAGCGAATGCTGTGCGTATTGATGAAGCCCGCAACCTGATTATTCTTTCCGGTACCGAACGCGAATTAAAACATTTACAGGATACCATCGCCATGTTCGATGTGGATTGGCTGTCTGGTATGTCAGTCGCCTTGTTCACATTGCAAAGTGTTGATGTGAAGACTGCCGTAGCTGATCTCAATAAGATTTTTGGCGCTCAGGCGCTAAGCCCGTTGGCCGGCGTTGTGAAACTGGTACCCATCGAGCGCCTTAATGCTATTCTGGTTATCACCCAGCAACCCAAATATCTGGAGCAGGCCAAAATTTGGATTGAACGTTTGGATCACACGGGCGGGGTCGGTGGCGGTATGCGCTTGTTCGTTTATCCGGTACAGAATGGAATGGCTGAGAAACTGGCGGCATTGCTCAACAATGTTTTCAGCAAATCAACAGCCTCAACTTCGCTCCCACCTGCACTTGCCCCTGGCTTGGCTCCGGCAGAGGTAAAGTCGACAGAAACTCCCGCGGATGCAACTCCGGAACAGCAAGCGGCGGCTGGCGATAGTGTCGCGGTTAAGGGGGACGTTCGCGTGCTCGCCGACAAGGACAATAATGCCCTGTTGATTCTGGCCTCGCCAGCCAATTACGAAAAAATAGAAACCGCCATTCGCAAGCTTGATGTGCCACCGCGACAAGTTTTAATTGATGTCACCATCGCCGAGGTAACGCTAACAGGTGATTTGAAATTTGGCCTGGAATGGGCCTTTAATAATGGAAGGCACGGCAGCGGCAAGCTCGATACTGGCGGCCCCGGGATTAGTGCGTTGGCTCCTGGTTTTTCCTATATATTGAGTAATTCAAACGTGGCAGGAGGGGTGGCCTCTGCGCTCAATTTGTTGGCAACTGATTCGCGCGTCAAGGTGATTTCCTCGCCGCATATAATGGTTACCGACAATCAGACCGCCAAGATCCAGGTTGGAGATCGGGTGCCAATTACCAGCCAAACCCAATCTGTTTTAGGCTCTGCCACAGGGCTTATTGCCTCAATTCAATATATTGATACCGGAATTTTGTTAACGGTTACGCCACGTATCAATGCCGGTGGCCAAGTTACGATGGAAATTAATCAAGAGGTTAGTGCGGCCTCAATAACCACAACATCTTCAATTAATTCACCTACCATCAGCAAACGCGCGGTAAAAACCACGGTGGTGGTTAAATCCGGCGAAACGATGGTATTGGGCGGATTAATTACGGATAACAAAACCGTAGCAAGTAGCGGATTGCCATATCTATCGAAAATTCCATTTATCGGTGGATTGTTTGGTGCTCAGACTTTTAATAATACCCGCACCGAACTGGTCCTTCTGATTACACCGCGTTTGGTGGCTAATAATCAGCAGGCGCGTGATGTTAGCGAAGAATTCCGAAAAAAACTTAGCGGATTAGGGGATCTTTTGGAAAATGTCGGAAAATCTAGTGACGTGCCAAAGAAGCCTGCCGGATTGAATGAGCTTCTGGAAAAAGTTGGGAAGCCTGGCGACATACCCAAACAAATGGATAAGCAAGTTAAATAAATTTATTTTCTCAGGTAGCTTCCTGTTTGCATTAAAAAACTTTGGCGTGCCCTAAAGTATTTCTACGCCTTGTCGTAAAGCGATAGGTATGATGAACAACAAGTAATGGCCGGGAAAATCCATTTATCCTTCGATAAGCTCAGGATGAATGGAGTGCAGGACGAACGGATTTATTTGTTAGCGAGCGATTGAAAATTGATTACACACTTTATCTCACATAGAATACTAATTATTGTTGGATACTGGAGCCATATACAATTCAGTAGTAACAAATATAAAGGAGCTAATTCTATTTATCAACCTCCACTTGTTGTAAAAAAGAGACATCCTGATAAAAGAATTTAGATTGTTCTTGACAGCATATTAACGCAAAGGTGACTATAGTCAAAATAAAAAACTATAGATATTTTGGGTGAGCTTTTGAAAAAACGGATGTGCGGAATGGTTTGTGAATTGCAGAGGGGGGCGGCAGCGCTTATCTTGAGTATGGGAATGATGGGTTGTGCGGGATCGGGTGGTGGCTTAGCTCAGTCCGTACAGGTAGAGCCGCAAAAGATGGTTGCCGATCTGGCTGCTGCTCGCTGGGAAGCATTAATAAAAGGGGACTTTGCCAAGGCATATAATTACCTAAGTCCGGGCTCGCGTGAAGTTATGTCGCTCGATGTATATAAAGCTAAAATTCGCGGTGGCAATTGGAAAAAAGCAAATGTAGATTCTGTTTCTTGCGAGCAAGACCAGTGCAAGGTGTTAATGGCAATTGAGTATAGCTACCGTGATATTAAATCACTTGAGACCCGTCTGGACGAGAAGTGGATGCGTCAAGACGGAAAATGGTGGTACGTCCAGCGTAGATAATTTGTAGTTATGGAGTTAATTGTAGTTATGGATTTAAATAGGAGGATTATGTGTATAAAAAATCACTTGTAAAATGAAACAACTATGATATACAATAACATCGCAGTAATTTCTAAAGTCGACTGTAGTAATTATTGGAGTAATACTTTATAAAAGTAATAAAAATCTTTTCTTGAAGTCAAGCTTCAAACATTTCGTAACAAAATATAAGGAGTCTAGCGATAATGCAAAAATTTAAAAGAAAATCACTGTATCTTGCTTTGGTAGCAGCGGTAAGCTCGGTTGGTATTGCGAATACAGCAAGCTCTGCAGTACATGTAAATTCAAATGGCTTGGGTCAGGTTTTGATTTACCCTTACTATACCTCACGCGCTGGAATGGACACTTATTTGTCCGTAGTGAATACTACAAGCTCTGCCAAGGCCGTAAAAGTTCGTTTTACCGAGGGTAGGAACAGCCGCGAAGTACTTGACTTTAACCTCTATCTGTCAAAGAACGACATGTGGACCGGCGCAGTTGTGAATACGGCTAACGGTGCAAAGCTTGTAACTGCCGATAAATCTTGCACTGCCCCAGCGATTCCTGCTGGCGGCAAAGAATTCGTGAATTTTGCATATTCAGGTGCAAATCTTGAAGGTATTGTGGGAAGTGGAGGGGATGGTGAAACCACTTCGCTGGATCGTACACGTGAAGGCTATTTCGAAATTATTGAAATGGGCACTATTACAAACACAGCGATCGAAGCGGCGGTAACACACGTAAGTGGCGTGCCTGCAAATTGCGCAGTAGTTCAGACCGCAACCATGGATATGGGAGTGAGCAGTACAGTTATTGTAGGTGGGCAATCGGCTAGAGCCAATCCGTCAACCGGTGGCTTGGCAGGAACAGCCTCCTTGGTGAACGTTGCAGGCGGAACCGATTTTGGCTATGACCCTGTTGCTTTGGATGCTTTCGCTCCAACTAATGTGCAAAATATATGGAATCCACCGGGCAGCATTTTACCGGATATGAGATTTGCAGATCACACTGGTGTTGTATTCAATGGCGGGAACACTGTAACAAGCTCTTGGAGTAGTGGTGAGGATACTGTGAGCTCGTTGCTGATGCACAACAATATCATCAACGAGTATGTTCTGGATGCGGCTACTCTGTCTGGCACCGACTGGGTAATTACAATGCCGACTAAACGGTACTATGTTCCTGTCCATAACCCGGCATTGTCAACAGATGCAACTCAACTTTTCAGCCCATTTACCCATAAGTTCTGGCTTGGTGGTGCGTGCGAGCCTGTTTCCATTAGCTACTGGAACCGCGAAGAAGGCAATGTCCTTATTCAAGACTTCTCTCCACCACAAGCAATCGGCGGAACATCGCTATGCTGGGAAAGTACTGTTATGACATTCAACAATAGCGCCGTGTTGGCATCCGCCAACGGAGTTAATGTTCCAGTTAACTTCGACAATGGCTGGTTGAGGATGTCTTTCTCCGCTACCAACGTGTTGGTCTTCAATGGACAAGACGATGCGAATGGCGATCATCATAACGATGCGTCGCATTCGATGACGAGTTTAGACGACGATACTTATTTCGGATTGCCTACCGTTGGTTTCATGGTGCAAGATTTTATTAACCAAAATGCGGCGCCTGGAATTTTGGCAACATATGGCGGCAATTTTAACCACAAATATACGGTTTCTATATCTGAGGCTAATTAGTATTTGGTGTGATTCAATGCGCTGCAAGTGGGCGTGTTAATTAAGATGAGAGCACGGAAGAAATTCCGTGCTCTTGTTTTTTGGTCGGGCCGTACCACATAAGATTCTTTGTTTATTCAGACAATTTACAGATTATCAATGTAAATATTGTGTACAATTGCCATCTGTCCCCCGATTATGACCATTTGGCGTAATAGACTCGTTATTATTATCCGAGTGTTATATAGTCCAAATGTAGTCAGATTTTTTGTTTTGAGATGGGTGCTTCTCTAGAACTAGAAAAGGTCACTAATTAATACCTAAAAATAATATTAATAGCCTGAACAGTACCAGGAGCTTTAAATGAGTAAAACGGAACAGCTACGATATTACTGAACAAATAAATTGAACATATGTATGATTGTTTTAAACGAATCTTTTGTTGTCATGTGCTGAAAATGTTTCCACTTTATGGAATACAGCGCCCTCACGAAAGAATAACTAATTCCATTATATGGAGGGTAGTATGAACACGAAATTAATTAATACAAGAAGTGTAGTAATGGGTTTGGCTTTGCTGACGTTCAACGTAGGGTCAGTTTGGGCAAGCTCGATAACCTTAAATGGGGTAGCGGGGAATTCATGTGATTATTCTATCGTTTCCGTCGATTCCAGTGGCAATCTGACGGCTACGTGTGTTGTAACATCACCCACATTAACGCCAACGTGCAGTCTGGTTGCGTCGCCATCTACAATTAGTGCAGGTTCAGGATCAATATCTACGTTGACTGCAAGTTGTAGCCCCGCCGCCACTTCGTATGCATGGACTGGAGTCGGTACAACTAACTTTACATCTGGCGGCACCGTTACACCAACAGCAACCACCACCTATACGGTGAGAGGTGCTAATGGAGATGGATCGGGAAATACTGCTTCAGCGACTGTGACAGTCACGACAACGCCACCGCCGTCGACAGGTGGTGGCGGGCAAGCTCCAACGTCATCTTCACCTCTTGCAGAAATTAAACGATGGAACTATGCTTTTGAAACTGTTAACAAATATCCTTTCCATGATTCGAAACAATCACCAGTGGCGTATATGGCGTACAATAAACTGATACAGTCAAATAAACCTACAATAATTTTCTTGCCGACTTCTTGGTAAAATTCAGCCTGGCCTGAAAGAGTTTTCGTGCATCCCCTCCCCCATCAGTGAAGATGGGGGAGTTTTTTATTTGCAATTATTTATAGAGGTTGTAAGGATAATGAGATATATGTATTTAAAACATTATGCGGCGCTAGTTGTGATGGTTTGCTGCACTGCCCCAGCATTAAGCGAGGAGCAGCAGGTATTAGTCGAGTCCAAACAGGCCCAAGTTACTAGCTTGGACTTTGAAGCAGAACTCATGCGTATTCCGATCGAACATCGCGCGGAAGTGCTGGCGAGCAAGACCCGTATTGCTAAACTACTGGAAAATCTGCTAATTAACAAGACGCTAGCCGTACAAGCGCGGAGCGCCGGTATTGATCGAGAGCCCTTGATCAGCAAGCAAATAGAGCTAGCATCTGACAAGCTTCTGGCGCAGGAGCATATCGCTCGGGCCACCAAGGCGGTTACGATACCAAACTTTGACGCGCGTGCTCGCGAGCTTTACCAGGTAGATATTGAAAAATATACTTTGCCAGCGAAAGTACATGCCTCACATATTCTTGTAGACACCAAAGCTAGAACACCGGAAGAGGCGTTGCAACGCATTCGACAAGTCCGTGAACAGGCACTTGACGGCAAAAAATTTGAAGAGTTAGCCTTGGAGTACTCAGATGATCCAAGTGCTAAAGGGAACAAGGGCGACCTTGGTTTTTTTGAAGAGGGGAAAATGGTTAAGCCATTCTCAGACGCGGCTTTTGCTATTAACTCCCCGGGCGATATCAGTGAACCGATAAAGACAATTTTTGGCTATCACATTATCCAGCTTCATGAAAAACAACAAAAACAGGTGCGTTCATTTGAACTGGTAAAGGAAAAAATAATACAGGGGGAGCGCGAGAAATATCTTAACGAATTCCGCTCAACTCTTTTTGGAGGCATACTCACTGACCCATCGCTGAAATTAAATGAAGAGGCCGTCAATCGCTTTTGGACAAACCTTGATTCGAAATCTAGCGATGTTAAACCATTAGAAATAAACAAGCCTGAGGCCGTAAAGCATTAACCCATGCAGATCAGAAATCTGTGGCCATATCGCTGGCTACTGCTTAATTTCTTATCACGAGAGATTAAAAGCCGATATGTAGGCAGCGTCAGCGGAATTTTCTGGGCACTACTACACCCGTTGGCGCTGCTGGCGGTGTATGCGGTGGTGTTCACGGCTATTTTCAAGGTGAAATTTCCTGAGCTGGAAGGCCACAGCTTTATCCTGTTTGTTGCGGTAGCGCTGTGGCCGTGGTTATGCTTTCAGGAAGGTACGCAGCGTGGTGCGCTGGCAGTACAAAATGGTGGAGGCCTTATCAAGAAGGTCGCTTTCCCGCACGAGCTGCTGGTGTACGGTGCTGTTATTTCCACTTATGCTGTCCATGTGGTCGGTTTTTTATTGGTGATTGCGGTGCTTGCGCTCACCGGCAATGATCTGTACTTCTCATCTCTGCCATTGGTATTGTTGCTATTTTGTATGCAGCTACTATGTACCAGTGGCCTAGCGCTGATTCTTGCTGCCTTGCAAGTGCTGCTTAAGGATGTTGAGCACTTTCTTACGCCGCTGTTCATGATCTGGTTCTACGCTACCCCCGTTCTATATCCGGCAAGTTTGGTGCCGCAGCAGATACAACAGATCATTGCATTGAATCCACTATCTTTTTTTATTACCAGAATTCGTGAGCTATTGATGACTGGCAATAGTCAGATTGGCTGGAAGGATGCGGTAATGCTGGCTGGTAGTGCGTTGATTTTTTTGGCCGGGCGCTGGTTCTTTAATCGCTTGTCACCCTATTTTGAGGATTTCATTTAGTCCCTATATTTAAAATTGATCACAATTTGTACGCTATCAATCAGTGATATTTTCTGAAAGACAGTTGGTTCTTGCATTACGGGAAACTAGTTTCATTGAATAGTTAAGATTACGAATTCCGCCAAATTTGCATTTCCCCTTAACTTGTTACCGACACGAATATTGTGCGAATACCTCTTATCAGCCTAACTAACATCGGCAAGAATTATCCCAGCGTAGCCACTGGTGGGAACCGGTTGCGCACGATTGCTGCCTTGCTGTTCAAGCGTGGTGAGGTGCCCCATTTCTGTGCACTACAGGGGGTCAACCTGGAACTGAAAGCAGGCGAGTCGCTTGGACTGATTGGCGAAAATGGTGCTGGTAAATCCACGCTGTTGAAAATCATTGCCGGGGTGGTCAAGCCCTCCACTGGCCAAGTGGTGGTTAATGGACGTATCGGTGCTTTGCTGGAACTGGGCAGCGGGTTCCACCCCGAATATAACGGCTTGGAAAACATCCATCTGGCGGCCGCGCTGATGGGTATGAGCAACGCAGAAATCGACAGCAAACTGGATTCCATAATTGAATTCGCCGATATTGGTTCCCATATTGCGGAACCGATCAAGCATTACTCGTCGGGCATGGTGGTGCGGCTGGGTTTTGCCGTAGCAACCGCCATGCAACCGGATATTTTGATTACTGACGAAGTGCTGGCTGTGGGCGATGAGTCGTTTCAGAAAAAGTGCATTCGCTGGATCGAAGGTTATTTGAGTCAAGGCGGGACATTACTGTTGTGCTCGCACAGTATGTTCCATATTCAGACGCTGTGTCAGAAGGCAGTATGGATTCATGATGGGCAGTTGCATATGTACGGCGACAGTTTTGACGTTACGCGTGAATACCTGACCTACCACGAAGAAAAGAATAGCAAAGCGGCGCATTTGGAACGTGTGGTACAGCCAAGTGGAATATACACAATTCGCAAATTTTGGTTGGAGAATGATGTGGGTGTGGTAACTACGGTGGCTGAGATGGATGGCGTATTGCGTATTTGTGGTGTGGCACATTCTCCCGATGATCGGCCGCCAGTGATTCTGTTTGGTATCGTTCGAGTCGATGGAACGCCAGTTTACGGTACTCATTCAAACGAAACAGCGTACCTTCCAAATAAAATTGCGCCCTCGCAATATGGTTTTTGTATTCGTCTTTCTAATCTTCAGTTATTGCCAGGAAAATATACCATTCGCGCTCATGCAATGGATCCTGAAGGATTGCGACTCTTTGATACCGTGACTACTTCGGTGCGAATCACCGGGCAGACCCGCGATTATGGCTTATGCCGTTTAGAACATGAGTGGATGCCCGCAAGAGAGGATTTTATTGCCATGGAGGATAATTAAACTTGAGTGCAGGAGCTGTGTTTGTCACTTCTGCCACATTTTTATTTTGGAATAATGTAAAAATAATGACCTTGTATGATTATTCTGGCTATTCAATACGGATATGCTGAAAATACTGTGGTAGATGTTCATTGAGAAGCTGGTCAATTTGCCCGGCTTTGGGTTGGTAGATAAAAGGACGCCGTGGATAGATTCGATCATTCATCCACTGAATCGACCAATTACTTGTGGTAACAAGACACTGCCTGGCAAAATCTTTTAGTTCAAAACGTTGTTCCAGTTCCAGGCAGCCGGATAAGAAAATATCCACATAGGACTGAACAATGGGATAGCGTCTGTTCGCTGTAGCAATGGTGTCTGGTTTATTGACGTAAATCCAGGTTTGTCCGGGCGACAGTGGAATATCTTGCTTAAGTAATGAAAAGTTTTCGGATCCCACTGCTAATCGACAATAAGAAAATTCTCGCTTATCCATAGTGCTGATTTCTGTTACATCAATAGTATAAATGGCGGCATTCAGCGCACTCTCTTTACTTTGTACCACACCCAAAAAAGTGGTGCTAAACCCAACCCCGCTACCTTTAGTAAACCAGCCACGTTGATACCCATTGACTTTAACGGGATAAGAAATATTGGCATTAGGCGTCGTTCGTCGACGCGATTCATCTTGCATCAAGCTGCCATAGCCAATAATGTATTGCATTTTTGCAGGGTCAGGCGCGGCATTACAATTACCACTATGGTTTTCAGCCAGTTTTTTTAATTCATCATCCGCCATGATCAGGGTTTCTTGAGCAGGCTTTTGTATGCCTGCCCCTTGAGGTTGCCGAACGTCATATTCCTGAGATTTATTCATAGGTGTTGCATTTGCGCTGGTTGCAAATAGGTATATTGTTAATGTCCAAAGCAGTGCAGGGGAATTTGATTTATTCATAAACTTTCGTCTTTGTTAATTAAAGGGCCAGATTTTTAATCTGTCTCCGCACTTTGAAGTTTAGCTAAAATTGTTTGCGCTTGTAGAGGAGGCTACGAACTTATTCGTATTTTGGTTATTTGCTGTTCATTATCCAACAATCGATGGGTGAGGGTCAGCACAAAAATTCTTTGTTGCTGACTACCGACGGTATTTTGAAGTTGCCAATTTAAATAGTTTCGCTCCATTTTTTCTATTGCATGCATTACAAAAATTGCCTACAGTGAATTAGAATGGTCAACCAGTCTGACCGGATTTTTACTGTGTGTGCTACTGCACAGCGCTGCTACCATTTGCTGGCTCATTATTGAAACTGCTGCATATCGGAAATTGACCAAGTATTATTTAGAACCCTTACCTGTATTGGCTTTCTCTATGATTGGGTAATGATTTTTATTTGATAATAAAAAATTTCAATCATGCCAATACTCGGAAAGCGTAAAGACTCCTGGAGATAATTTATGTTGGTAACGTTCACATCCAAAGCATATCCTGATATAACCATGTTCGGTGAGGCAGCGCTACACTTGATCAAGATGATGGGGCACAGTGGCGTAGTGCCCAGCGCTATCATGGCCGAGGATGTCCCTGCAGCACTTGAGCGCTTGAAAAATGCTATCCAGTCGGACAGTAGATTGCCGCCCCCGGCAAAGTCTAGCGATGTCCAGGATAAAGAATCCCATGAGCAAAATGTGAGCCTAAAAAACCGGGCTTTACCTTTGATTGAATTACTCTCAGCGGCCGCCAAAGAAAAATGTGATGTGATGTGGAAAACAATATAGGTGTTACGGCACTTTTCAGCTGATCAGGGATATCTTTTTTTCAGGCTTGATATTTTCAATGCTGACTTCAGTAGCATGAGTAATATATAAGATATGCGTTTGCAATCTGTAAATAAACTCGGGAATAGCAAATCGCAGCAAATTATATGCCAAAAAAATATAGTGAATTGACCATTCCATATTGAAACAAGCAAATATAATTTTTATTCAGGTGGTTATAAACTGCTCATTGCTTATTCTGGTTGCCACATATTTATGTTTTCCCCGTGATTTTTGAAGTTCAGGAGATGTGAAACGATGAACCTTGATACCTATTTTTCGACACCTGTTTGGTGGGATAAGCTGGATATTGATGCTGATGCCATTTTTAATTTTTGTCATCGATTGAAGCAATCCGATCCACGTGGACATGATGTTAGTAATGTTGGGGGGTGGCAATCCAAAGAGTTTTACTATGGTGACCATCCGGAATTAACTCCTTTATTAAATGAAATTTTACGTAGGTCAAAAAAATGTTTATCTGATTTTGGATATGATGAAGTAAATTTTGAAACTTATATGGATAATGTATGGGTAAACATTAATAAGTTAAATAATTACAATAAAATTCACATTCATTGCTCATCGTTTATATCTGGTGCTTATTACGTTACCGACTCTAATGCTCAAATAGAGTTTTACAGGAATTTTCAAGAGCAGTATTCCATAGAATCTCTAGCGCCCATTTCAGAGCTTAATGCAATTAATGCGCCAAAGTTTTCATATCCGGCAAGAAAAAACCATCTAGTAATGTTCCCGTCCTGGTTGCCCCATTCAGTCGAGCCAAATCAGGAAGACATTGAAAGAATATCAATATCTTTTAATATAAGAATAAGAAAAAAGGAACGGCAGGATAAAAGTTGAATCCGAATTCAATGCAGTTAGATGTCCAGGTTGGGTTTGTGGATAATTTTCAGAGCATCCGCCACAGTCGAATAGAGCAACATTATTTTCAGTTCGCGTTTCATGCGCGTGTTCGTCAGGCGGCGTGATTCATTCATGAACGAAAGCAAGGTTTTTGGCAAGGTCTGTTGTGCCTGCTCACGGCTGATACGTGGCGCATGCGGTAAACCAAATGCATCTGCCACACTATCAAAATAGTCCCCCATCTTTAGTTCGCTGTCATCACTGGTGTGGTACACCCGATTCGGTTTTGCATGGCGTAATGCCGCAGTCACGATACGCGAGAGATCGTCTGCATGAATGTGATTGGTATGGCTATCTTCTGCTGCCATGATTACTGGTGTGCCTTGCTGCAAGCGATGCAGCGGTAGCCGATCCGCCGCATAGATACCTGGTACACGTAGGATAATGGCACGCACGTTGGTGCGTTTTGCCCAGCTGCGAATTTTATTTTCCGCGTCCACTCTGCGCTGAGCGCGCGCAGTTTGCGCATTCAGTGTATGGGTCTCCGTGACTGACTCCCCAGCGCAATCGCCATATACCCCGCTAGTGCTGATATATAGAATACTCCCAGGTAGTGTGCCGCGCGATAAAACGGCTAGCAAATTGCGGGTGCGAGTATCGCTTTGGCCAGTATTCGGCGGCGGCGCAAAATGCAGCACGGTGTGCGCCAGCCCGGTCAGTCGACGCAGGCTACGTGCATTATCCAGATCGCCCGGCAACGGGGTGATGCCTGCCGCGCGTAATTCAGCGAAACGTGCAGTATTACGTAGCAGTCCAAACAAGCGGTAATGGCCGTTTAACAGGCGCGCAACCCGCATGGCGATATCGCCGCAGCCAACAATCAAGATTCGTTTCATTGCATGATTATGCGTTAAAATTGCCGCTTTTGCGCATGTGGCAAACGAGATATACATGGCATTCAACGTTCTTATTAAACCAAGCGATCATAGTTTCATCATGGAAGCCGACGAAACCATCCTTGAGGCGGGACTGAGGCATGGCTTTATTTTGCCTTACAGTTGCCGGGACGGCGTATGCGGGACATGCAAGGGTTTGTTGCTGCAAGGCACAGTGGATTACGGCAAGTACGAGGACAGTATATTGAGTGAAGCAGATAAAGCAGAGGGTATGGCCCTGTTTTGCTGCGCCAAACCTACGTCCGATCTGATTATTGAGTGTCGTGAAGTGAATGCTGCAAAAGACATTCCGGTGAAAACCCTGCCCTGCCGCGTACACAAGTTGGAACGACTTGATGACGTAATGGTGCTTTACCTCAAGTTGCCTGCCAACGAGCGTTTGCAGTTCCTTGCGGGACAATATATCGATATTCTTATGAAAGGCGGTAAGGCGCGCAGCTTCTCACTGGCCAATGCTCCACATGATGACGAGTTTCTGCAGCTACATGTGCGAAACATTTCAGGTGGCGAGTTCACAAAGCATGTTTTCATGCAAATGAAAGAGCGTGACATCCTGCGTTTCAAGGGGCCGCTAGGTTCTTTTTTCCTGCGTGAAGATAGCAGCAAACCTGTGGTGTTTGTCGCCAGCGGCACCGGCTTCGCACCAATCAAGTCTATCATCGAACATGCACTGTACGTTGGGGTGAAACGTTCTATGCATTTTTATTGGGGGGCGCATAAATTGAGTGGTCTCTATATGCTCGATAAAGCCAGGGAATGGGAAACTCATGGCATAAAATTTACACCGGTCTTGTCGGAAGCGTTGCCAGCGGATGAATGGCAAGGCAGGACGGGCTTCGTGCATGAGGCTGTACTCGAAGATTACCCCGATTTGTTCGGCTACCAAGTGTATGCCTGCGGTGCACCAGTAGTCGTGGAAGCAGCACACCGTGACTTTACGACCTTGCGCGGATTGCCCAACGAGGAATTCTTCTCTGACGCGTTTACTCCCGCACCCAAAGCTTAATTTTCAGGCACTCGCAAGGGCACGCCATAAATCCAAGTTCCTATTTGTGCCCTTTTTCTTGAGGGTTGATGTTGGCAACAAATAAATTTGTTGCCAACATCATGAACACTTAGCTCTAGCTTGCGAATACGCCGAACGTATTGATTATCCCGGATTGTCGCGGGTAATATCATTCCACATGAATTGGCTACGGTGCAGCTGTGCGTACACATCCCCCTTGGCAAGCAATTCCTGGTGAGTGCCGATTTCAACAATTTCGCCTTTTTGCAATACAACAATTCTGTCGGCTTTTTCAATGGTGGACAAACGATGAGCAATTATCAGCGTGGTACGCCCCTGCATTAGGGTTTCTAGCGCAGCTTGTACATGACGTTCAGATTCGCTATCCAATGCGGATGTGGCTTCATCCAGAATAAGAACAGGTGCATTTTTGAGAATAGCGCGAGCAATGGCAATGCGTTGGCGCTGTCCGCCAGACATGCGTACCCCCCTTTCACCCACCAGTGTTTGCAAACCTTGTGGCATTTCACTAATAAATTCCATTGCATGGGCGGCCTGCGCGGCGGCAATGATTTCTGTCTCCGGTACTTTGCGCATCTGGCCATAGGCAATGTTGGCTGCAACGGTGTCATTGAATAGCACCACATCTTGACTTACCAGTGCGATATTAGCGCGCAGGCTGGCCAGCGTAAGCTCCGCAAGGTCATAACTGTCCAGTGTGATGTGTCCGTTATTCGGGGAATAGAAGCGCGGCACGAGGTTGGCCAGAGTGCTTTTGCCACCGCCTGAGGCACCAACCAGCGCGACTGTCTGCCCTGCAGGAATTTCCAGGTTAATGTCACGCAATGCCAATTTTTCGTCTTTCTGATAAGAAAAGTTTACATGTTCAAATTTTAGCCGGCCAGAGGCGTGAGTAATTAATTTCTTGCCGGTATCTATTTCACTTGGCGTATCAAGCAACTCAAACACGCTTTCTGAAGCCGCCAGTCCGCGCTGCAAATGCTCACTGACGCTGGCGAGCCGTTTTAGCGGCGGGGTCAACATCAACATGGCTGTAATAAAGGAAAGGAAGCCACCCACCGTGGTTTCATCGCTGCGCGATTGCTCGGTAGCGAGATAAACGATGGCTGCAAGTGCCACTGCTGCCACCATCTGCACGATGGGTATGTTGGCGGCGGCGGCGGTGGCCTGTTTCATGGTGTGACGGCGTACCCAGTTAGCCTGGCTGCTAAAGCGCTGGCTTTCATATTGCTGTCCACCGAAAAGTTTAACCACCTTGTGCGCGGTCACACTCTCTTCAATCACTTGGGTGATGTCTCCCATCGCGCGTTGCGAATTGCGGCTGGTTACACGCAAGCGGCCGCTGATGGTTTTCATGATAAAGATAATGACAGGCGCCATGATCAAGCTGAGTAGAGTGAGCTTCCAGTTGAGGTAAAAAAGCCAGCCCAGCAGTCCCGCAATCATGAGGGAATCACGGATACCAATGGTCACTACGGTTGTAGCGGCAGCTGTTACCTGGGTTACATCAAAGGTCAATTTTGAGATCAGGTTGCCAGTCGTATGGTCATCATAAAAGCGCGCAGGCAGGGAAAGCAACTTGCTGAACATTTTATCACGCAAGTCCATCACTACCTTACTTCCCACCCAGGTGATAGTGTAGGTGGCAACAAAAGTAGCCAACCCGCGAACAAGAAAAATCGCCAAGATGAACAGAGGGATCAATCGGATGATAGTTTCATCTTTATGCACGAATGTGCCGTCTAGCATGGTTTTGAGCAAAACCGGCAGTAGCGGCTCAGTAGCCGCAGCCACCACCATGCCAAGGATGGAAAGTGCAAATATACGCCAGTAGGGTTTGATATAGTTGAGCAACCGCAAATAAAGCTGTGAACTGGTCATATTTATAGCGCGTACGCTAGGTTTGCAGTGTTATTAAATTCTTTTCGACCTGATTTGCATTGCACCGCAAGTTGTCACTCAGTTTCTGAGGCGGGTATGCATAAATAGTGTGCTGCGAGAGAGCCGGCTGATAATGGACCTAAGAAATACTGGTACATTGTTTCAACCATTTTATGGCCGGCTATCATTCGCTTACCGTAAAGAGCAGTCGTTTTGCTGCATTTCCTCCCACCTTATCAGCTCTTGCTTTCTGCATCGGTGTCAAAGAAAAGAAGCGCATGCAGACTTGCGTGCGCCCAGTGGGGCAAACCCGTAAACTGTGAATGATCAGCCCTGTTCAATAAGTTAGGGCTGCATTAACATGTCTACCTACATTAATTTGGCTTGTTAATGCCTGGTGTAGGAAAAGGCCAAATCGCAGCCGGGCGCACCGATGCCGGAGTTGAAGCTGAAGGAGCCGGAGCTGTCTTAACTTGGACAGAGGGTTTTTTTTCAGGAATGGCTGTTTTAGCCGCAGGCTTCTTGGCTGCCACTGCTGTTTTAGCCGCAGGTTTCTTGGCTGCCACTGCTGTTTTAGCCGCAGGCTTCTTGGCTGCCACTGCTGTTTTAGCCGCAGGTTTCTTGGCTGCCACTGCTGTTTTAGCCGCAGGTTTCTTGGCTGCCACTGCTGTTTTAGCCGCAGGTTTCTTGGCTGCCACTGCTGTTTTAGCCGCAGGCTTCTTGGCTGCCACTGCTGTTTTAGCCGCAGGTTTCTTGGCTGCCACTGCTGTTTTAGCCGCAGGTTTCTTGGCTGCCACTGCTGTTTTAGCCGCAGGTTTCTTGGCTGCCACTGCTGTTTTAGCCGCAGGTTTCTTGGCTGCCACTGCTGTTTTAGCCGCAGGTTTCTTGGCTACCACTGCTGTTTTAGCCGCAGGTTTCTTGGCTACCACTGCTGTTTTAGCCGCAGGTTTCTTGGCTACCACTGCTGTTTTAGCCGCAGGTTTCTTGGCTACCACTGCTGTTTTAGCCGCAGGTTTCTTGGCTACCACTGCTGTTTTAGCCGCAGGTTTCTTGGCTACCACTGCTGTTTTAGCCGCAGGTTTCTTGGCTACCACTGCTGTTTTAGCCGCTGGTTTCTTGGCTGCCACTGCTGTTTTAGCCGCTGGTTTAGCTTTCTGTACTGCTGCCATTTCAACCTCCTTTGGTAATCAAAGTTCAAAGAAATACAACACTAACAACTACTACCTTCCCCAGTACACACTGAATACAGCGTGGTAACCGAAGTCTGTTAATCCCAAGATAATGCGCCCCCTGTCTGATATTCGGTAACGCGCGTTTCGAAGAAGTTTTTCTCCTTCTTGAGATCAATTATTTCCGCCATCCACGGGAACGGATTACCAGCTCCTGGATATAGCACATCCAGCCCGATTTGCTGACAACGGCGGTTGGCGATAAAACGTAGATATTCTTTGAACATGGATGCGTTCATGCCAAGCACGCCACGTGGCATGGTGTCCTCGGCATAACGGTATTCCAGCTCCACGCCTTGCTGCATAAGGCCGCGAATTTCTTCACGAAATTCAGGTGTCCACAGGTGAGGGTTTTCCAGCTTGATCTGATTGATTACATCCACACCGAAATTGAGGTGCATGGATTCGTCGCGCATGATGTACTGGTACTGTTCGGCGGCACCGGTCATTTTATTCTGACGACCAAGCGCTAAAATTTGCACGAAGCCGACATAGAAGAACAGTCCTTCCATGATGCAGGCGAACACAATCAGACTGCGTAATAATTGGCGATCCGTTTCTGGTGTACCTGTCTTGAAGTTCGGATTGGTCAGGGTATCGATAAAGGGCAGTAAAAATTCATCTTTTTCACGTATGCTGGAAACCTCATGATACATGTTGAAAATTTCGCCCTCATCTAGACCCAGGCTTTCAACGATGTATTGGTAGGCATGTGTGTGAATCGCCTCCTCGAACGCCTGGCGCAGCAGGTACTGGCGGCATTCAGGGTTGGTGATGTGGCGGTAGGTGCCGAGCACGATGTTGTTAGCTGCGAGACTGTCTGCTGTGGTGAAGAATCCAAGATTGCGCTTAACCATGAGGCGTTCATCATCGGTCAGCCCGTTGGGGTTCTTCCACAGCGCAATATCGGCGGACATATTGACCTCTTGCGGCATCCAGTGGTTGGCGCAGGCGGAGATGTACTTCTCCCAAGCCCATTTATACTTGAATGGCACTAGTTGATTAACGTCTGCATTGCAGTTGATGATGCGCTTGTCTTCCACGCGTATCCGTCCAGCTGAGCTGGACGCAATGGTATAGTCATTCATTGGCATGACTCGCATTCCGGGTTGTCAATTGCGCACATCTGCACCGCATTCAGTTCGCCAGCGCGCGAGGTAGATTTCTCCGTAGAAGTCGCGCCCATTGTGCGTAGATAATATGTAGTCTTCAGGCCGCGCAGCCACGCCAGCTTGTAAGTTTCATCGAGCTTGCGCCCCGACACGCCAGCCATGTAGATGTTCAGTGATTGTGCTTGGTCAATCCATTTCTGGCGCCGTGCTGCCGCTTCTATTACCCATTGCGGCTCAATCTCGAATGCGGTTGCATACAGGCTGCGCAATTCGGCCGGGATGCGATCAATTTTGGCAAGGCTTCCATCAAAATATTTTAGGTCGGCTATCATCACCTCATCCCACAGTCCCAATCGCTTGAGGTCATTCACCAGATATTCGTTGATGACGGTGAACTCACCGGATAGGTTCGATTTTACAAACAAGTTCTGGTAAGTAGGCTCGATGCAGGCCGATACGCCAATGATGTTTGATATAGTCGCAGTAGGCGCAATGGCCACGCAGTTTGAGTTGCGCATGCCGTACTGCCTGATGCGCGCGCGCAGTTTGCCCCAGTCCATGCTGGCGGACATATCTACCTCCACATGCCCGCCGCGTGACTGACGCAGGAGTTCCAGCGTATCCTGCGGCAATATGCCCTGATCCCACAGGCTGCCATTATAGCTCTCGTAGCGGCCTCGTTCTTCGGCCAGTTCTGTGGATGCCAAATAGGCGTAATAGCACACTGCTTCCATGGAGCTGTCGGCAAATTCGACTGCTTTTTTCGAGGCATAGGGTATCCGCAGTTCATGCAGGCAGTCCTGAAACCCCATGATGCCCAACCCAACCGGGCGGTGTCGGAGATTGGAGTTGCGCGCCTTTTCAACGGCGTAATAGTTGATGTCGATTACGTTGTCCAACATACGCATGGCCGTGGTAATGGTGCGCTTGAGTTTTTCATGGTCAAGCTGGCCGAATGCGTTCAGATGCGCCTTGAGATTGACCGAGCCAAGGTTGCATACCGCGATTTCGGATTCAGAAGTATTCAGCGTAATTTCAGTGCATAAATTAGAGCTATGCACTACGCCGACGTGTTGTTGTGGCGAGCGTATGTTGCATGGGTCTTTGAAGGTGATCCACGGGTGGCCGGTTTCAAACAGCATGGTTAGCATTTTGCGCCACATGTTGGCTGCCGAAATTTTTTTGAATAGGGTGATCTCGCCGTTTGCTGCTTTGGCCTCATAAGCTATGTAGGCACGCTCGAACTCCGTGCCGAATTTGTCGTGCAGGTCGGGGCAGGTTGATGGCGAAAACAGTGTCCATTCCCCGTCTTCCATGACGCGTTTCATGAACAGGTCGGGTATCCAGTTAGCTGTATTCATATCATGGGTACGACGGCGGTCGTCGCCCGTATTCTTGCGCAACTCAAGAAATTCCTCGATATCCAGATGCCATGTTTCCAGATAAGCGCATACCGCGCCCTTTCTTTTGCCTCCTTGGTTGACTGCCACGGCAGTGTCATTGGCGACTTTCAGGAACGGCACCACGCCTTGTGATTTGCCGTTGGTGCCCTTGATGTGCGCGCCCATAGAACGTACGGGTGTCCAGTCGTTGCCAAGGCCGCCGGAGTATTTGGCCAGAAGAGCGTTTTCCTTTACCGCTTCAAAGATACCCGCCAGGTCGTCCGGAACGGTAGTAAGGTAGCAGGAAGAAAGTTGCGAACGGATCGCCCCGGAGTTGAACAGGGTAGGCGTTGAACTCATGAAATCGAAGCTGGACAGCAGATGATAGAACTCGATAGCGCGTGCATCGCGGTCACTCTCCCTGAGCGCCAGACCCATAGCCACGCGCATAAAAAATGCCTGTGGCAGCTCGATGCGGTTTTCATTTATGTGCAGGAAGTAACGGTCATATAGGGTTTGCAGGCCAAGATAGCTAAACTGCAAGTCACGGCTTGCAGTTAGTTCATTAGCCAATCGCGGCAGGTCAAAATTCGCCATGTCACGGTCAAGCAGTTCGGCCTCAATGCCGCGCTTAATAAATGAGGGAAAATATTCAGCATAACGCGTTGCCATGTCGGCGTCTTCGCCAATAACATCACAGCAAATGTTGTTCAGCAGCAGGCGAGCGGTAACGAAGCTATAGGCCGGGTCATGTTCGATCATCGCACGAGCGGCAAGGATGGCACACTTGCGTACCTCTTCAACGGGTACGCCATCATAAAGATCACGTAGTGTCAGCTTTAGAATCGGGTCTGCACTTACCGCGTTGCCGAGTCCTTCACAAGCTGCCGTGATCCGTGCCGCAAGTCTTGCCTCATCCAGCGGGCGAAGCACACCCTTGTCGTTGACTTGAAGAACATGTGCAGGCGCGATTTTTTCCTTGGCCCGTTCACGCGTGCGTTCCTCGCGGTAAAGCACGTAGGAGCGGGCTACATCGTGTTCCCCGGAACGCATCAGAGCCAGTTCGACTTGATCCTGTATATCTTCGATATGCAGCGTCCCGCCGTACGGGTGGCGGCGCAACAGCGCATTAACTACAGTTTCGGTTAATTGGTTAACCAGTTCGCGCACGCGCGCGGATGCTTCGCCGTTTACGGCGATAAATGCCTTGGTCAACGCAATGGAAATTTTAGTTGCTTCAAAAGCAACTACGGAACCATTGCGGCGGATCACCTTGTGTTGGTCAAAAGGAATGCTGGCAGAAGTCGTGGCGTCGTCGGAAATGACGTGTGCCGACACTGGAGAGGAGGACAAACCTAACATAATAATTATCGCTCTATTTAGTGATTAGACCGTATCAAAACTACTATATATAGTATTTAATCGATTTTACAGTAGCGATTGTAGTAGGAAGCAATTAAACAAACAAGTATAAAAAAGCAAGAACAGCACAACGTGTTTCAATCAGAGCGAATATAGTTATGTATTCCATATTGCTACTCGCTTTCAATCACTCCCTTGCAAGATAACGCGGCCAGTCAAATTCATGCCCAGGATCTGTCTTCCGTCCCGGTGCAATGTCTGAGTGCCCTGCAATTTCACGAATCGGATAGGCACGTTTGAGCACTCGCGTCAGCCGGATTAGTCCAGCATACTGTTGATCGCTGAATGGCAGGAAGTCTGTGCCTTCTAACTCTACGCCTATGGAAAAATCATTACAGGCCGTGCGTCCGTGCCACATAGATACACCGGCATGCCAGGCGCGCTTGTTGCAAGGCACGAACTGAGTAATCTCGCCCGTGCGCTGTATTAAAAAATGAGCAGAAACTCTCACCCCTTTGAGTTGAGCAAAATAGGGATGTGCATCCGTATCAAGAGTATTGGTAAATAACTGTGCAATCGCCTGGCCACCGAACTCACCCGGTGGCAGGCTGATATTGTGAATCACCAATAAGTCTATGGTGGTACCAGACGGACGAAAATCACAGTTGGGCGAAGCAAGACGGCGCATACCGCTGACCCATCCATTTGCGCCAACTTTCACTGCTTATTCATCCTTATCGGTGATGCCCAACCGGTCCATGCGATAGCGTAAGGCGCGAAAAGTCACTCCCAGCACCTTGGCCGCAGCTGTGCGGTTGAAATTGGTCTGCTGTAATGCCTCTAGAATAGCTGCGCGTTCGACGCTATCCAGATAATCGGTAAGCGGGTATTTGCCAGCTACACTTGGTTTGGCGGTCATTCCAGAAAAATCAGTGGGCGTTAGCTGCAAATCGGCTGGCACGATAATGCCGTCCGAACATAATGCAAGGGCGCGCTCGATTATATTTTCCAGTTCGCGCACATTACCCGGAAAATCGTATTGTTGAAGTGCCTTCAAAGCTGACGATGCCAATTCGACTTTCGCATCACCACACAAACGAGCTAAAAAATGGTTGGCGACCTCGGTAATGTCATCGCGCATTGCGCGCAACGGTGGCATAAGCAAGGTAATCACATTCAAACGATAATACAAATCCTGACGGAATTTCCCCTGCTGTACTTGCTCTGCCAACGCGTTGTGGGTGGCGCTGATGATACGCACATCCACCGGCTCTTCCTGCGTAGCGCCCACCTTACGCACTTTTTTTTCCTGGATTACCCGCAACAACTTTACTTGCATGGAGAGAGGCAGATCGGCCACCTCGTCTAGGAATAGAGTGCCGCCATTGGCAGCTTGAAATAAACCCTCGCGATCCTTTTCTGCACCGGTGAATGCACCCTTGCGATAACCAAAAAATTCGCTTTCCATGAGCGTTTCCGGGATTGCACCGCAGTTTACCGTGATGAAGGGTTGGTCGCGCCGAGCACTTTTTTCAACGATCAGTCGCGCAGCCAGTTCTTTTCCACTACCTGATTCGCCACTGATATGTACCGGTGCCTGGCTACGTGCCACCCGATCGATCAGGTCGCGCACCTTTTCCATGGCCGGGGAGAGTCCCAGCAATGTTCGCACGCCTTTCCGTACGGTGGCAGACGGTGGCGGCAGTTTGAGCACAGCATTGACCAAGGCACGCAACTGAGTCAACGCAACTGGCTTGGGGAGGTAATCGAAAGCGCCCGCCTTAAGTGCAAAAATCGCATTTTCCATGTTGCCATGCGCGGTAATCACCGCGACTGGCACATGCATGTTACGAGCAATAATATATTGCACCACCTCCAGTCCTTCTCCATCCGGCAGACGCATATCTGTCAGACATAGCTGATATGTTTTAGTATTTAATTGTTGCAAAGCTTCTTGCACATTACTAGCGCGGTCAACCTGCAATCCCATGCGTAGCAGCGCCAACTCGATCAACTCCAATATATCCGGCTCGTCATCCACTACCAAGACGCGCGCAGTGCTGGCCTGTCTATCAACGTTCATTTTGATCTCCAAACACAATACGGAAACAGGCACCGCCATTTGCTGGCTGCCTATATTCAAGCGTTGCCCCGTTAGCCTCGCATAGTTCGCGTGCAATATATAGGCCTAAACCGGTGCCACCGGCCGTCATGGTAAAGAAAGGCTCAAATAATTGTTGAACGGTCTCGGGGGCAACTGGAGGCCCGTCGTTCAGAATTTCCAGTATCGTCCTCCCATCATTGGAGCACCATGCACACAGTTGCACACTGCCTGCCAGCTTGCTGCAATAACGCAGAGCGTTGCGGCATAAATTCCACAATACTTGATCGAGATGGCCAAGATCAAACCTGATTACGCAAGCTGAGGTAATCTTAATTAAAAATATCTCCTGCGACACGCCTTGGGTATGACGCAACCCTTCAATATAGAGGGGCAGTTTTTCTGTTAAATTATAATCTTCACTTTGCACCCTGTCGCGCCGGTTCAACTGCAGGACATCTTCCACGATGTGGTTCAACCTTGCGGCATTGTCCATAATGATCTGAAACAAACGAGTCTGCCCCGGATCGTGCTTCTCTTCTTGTAGTAGTTCAGTTGCGTAGCTAATAGCCGACAGTGGGTTGCGCACCTCATGGGCAATGTTGGCGGTCAATCGTCCCAGTGCTGCGAGTTTGATCTGCTGAGCCTGCGCCTGAACGCGTTGCATATCCTCAAGAAAAATTATCGCGCCCCAAAATCCCTCGCGCTCTACTGGCAGGAAACGCACACGCACCTGATGATTGGTTATAGGTAAACGTAATACTTCATGTCCACGCCCCTGGTGCAGCCGCCAAACGGCGAATCGATCTGCCAGTAGAGGCGCACAACTTTCCAGCGTGGCATTGTCAGTATTTGAAAACGTGTACCCAAGCAAACGCTCCACACCAGGATTGTACTGCTTGACCATTCCGCTTTCATTCACCACCAGCACGCCGTCTGGCATATCCTGAATCACCAGTCTGTTAGTTTCCGCCATGTTGGCCAGATCTACACCGCGCAGAGCGGCCAAATTTTCGCTGGCAATGGCATACTTGGCCATGGTATGTGCCAGCCAGGCAACGGCAAAATAAGCGGTGCTCAATAATCCGGCCTGCATATATTGGGCTACCGCCGCATCTTGGGTAAGCACTGCATAAGAATGCTGCAATAACACTGCAATGCTGGCAAGTGCCGCGAAAAACAGAGTAATCTTGCCACGGCTGATCAATCCTGTAGCGGTCAGTGATACTAGTAGCAACACGCCTAAACCGCTTTGTATGCCCCCGCTGGCGTGCGACAAAACTGTTATGCAAACAATATCTGTTCCCACCTGAAATGCCAATTGCAAGTCAAATCGTGGCCGACGTAACTTGATGGTTAGAAGCGAGATCAAGGTCATTACGATGTATACGAGACTGGTGCGAAAGAACAGCGATGGAGCGCTTGAACCTAACGACAGGGCATCACCAAAAATGCTCACCAGAAATACAAATAGTCCGCTCAGGGTCAGCCGGTACAGATTGAAGAAGTAAATTGAGCGCCACATGGCGTCCGGTGCTGGCGCAGAATAAGATCTTAGGCGCAATGGATGCCACGTGGAGAGGGGTAGGTTATCCCACATCAAAACTCATCTGGTATTAGAGATTATTCAGGTTCGTCAGTGTGTGCATGGCGATGCACCTCACTGCAATAATGTTTGTGATCGACCATAATGCTCTCACCTTTAGGCAGATGCACACCGCAGTGCGCACAACGCACCATATTTTCTCTGTGCTTTGATGTATCTTCACCCAGTACATCTTTTTTTGGCATCTGCTTGCGATAGTACTTGAGCAGCAAATAGATAACTATGAAGATAACAATTACAATTAATATGCGACTCATCCCACCTTAACTCCAAAAAAACCGCTCATGAGCAGAAATTAAAAGGTAAACAGGAATCTCCCCGTTTTATGGGGAAGCAACCGTCATGCTATCAGCTCCTCTATGACTGGCGATCAATCGCCGGATCAGGAGCAATGAGGATAAACCCAGCAGGTCATTAATAGAGGTATGATCTTCATTATTGTAGCAATATGGATATATTGCGCGTACTCATTGGGTAAGCTGGATAATGTGATAGTCATGTATCTATAGATACTGCCGTTGAAAGTTAAGAATTCAGGCGGTGTGAATATCGATTGCTTTCGATATCGTCGTTCTGAAATCTATCTGCTCACACTTTCGTATTGTGCCATAGCTTTTCGATTTGAGCCTGTGTTGGGCTTTTGGGTAAAAATAAATCCCAACAATTGCTTTCTATCCGAGCTGAGTTTGCTTACCATTACTCCTTGCTTTTTGCCAAGCGTAGCAATGCGATTTTCAGAGGTGAATCTTGCAATTTTACGGTGAAGTCAACCAGCTGCTGACGTCCTATGGTGCTGAGCGAGGTGGAGCGAGGGGGGCGTGTGTTGATCGGTAAGGCAACTTGCACCCTAATCTGAATTCCAGTAATCTCGTAGCCCCCGTTTTGGAATAACTGGGTAAATCCTGGGGCAAGTTGACGTAATTTTGCTGCCACCGTGCCATTATCTGCGGCAATAACGAGAGTTTGCTGGTCAATTTGCATTACATGGCTAGTGCGTACCAGGGAGGATGGTGCGATCTCTTCATAATGCCGCTGCAATGCGAGAAGTTCGTCTACCTTATGTGATAGTTGGCGCAACTCTTGGCTGGCATTGAAATATGAACTTAATCGATTTGACACAATATCAGGTTAATTCAGAAATGGAATCACGAATATTATTCTGATTTTCATGGCTTGTAAAAGTTCGTAGCATCTGCGCGGTAACAATGCGCCATCAGGAATTCGTGTTGTTTTTAGAGTTTATGTTGACGGGATTTTTCACTGTTAGGGATGGATTATGGTCAATAAAAAACTGCTCTACTTCCAGTGAATGGAGTTTTAATGCTGAGAAACATTTTTAATGGTGGTATAGGCCCGAGATATTTGGAGGGTATTCAGATTACCAAGAGCATTATGATAATATAATAAAGGTTGATCATGGCAATAGATAATCTTCAAGTCTGCGCAGGTTGTAAGTCTGCTGGTATCTGTTGTGCCGGTCATACTAGTGGAAGTTGTTGAGGTGAACAGATTAGCACTGCTTTGCTTGGTTTTCCCATGATTGTAGAAGTGAGATATTCAAAAGTGTCGCATACAAGCATTTTTTTGAAACGTTGAGAATCGATAAACATTGGGTTTTGTACAAGGGTGAGGTGGCACTTCACCCTTTTTGCTTGGTGTAACTGACAATGAATTAAAGCTTAGACATTTAAATTCAGCATTAAAACCCAAAATTAAAATCTCAGAATTGAAACCTAGAAAAATTAAAAAATGATTTCTACTTTATTAAAAAGTGTTTTTGGCAGTCGTAACGATCGCCTCCTCAAACAATATCGCCAGACAGTGGAGACGATTAATGCTCTTGAGGCCGAGGTGGGAAAGCTTTCAGATGAGGCATTGCGTCTTAAAACTGACGCTTTCAAGCTGCGCCTTGACCAAGGCGAAGCACTGAATATATTGTTACCCGAGGCATTCGCCGTGGTGCGTGAAGCGGGGCAGCGCGTACTGCAAATGCGCCACTTTGACGAGCAGCTGATCGGCGGCATGGCACTGCACCACGGTAAAATTGCGGAAATGCGCACCGGCGAGGGCAAAACTTTGATGGCGACTCTGCCCGCATATCTCAATGCGCTTTCAGGTCAAGGCGTGCATGTGGTGACGGTCAACGACTATCTGGCGGCACGTGATGCTGAATGGATGGGTCGGCTGTATCGCTTCCTTGGATTGTCAGTGGGGGTAATTCTTTCGCAGATGGACCATGCCGACAAGCTGGCTGCTTACAATGCAGATATAACCTACGGCACCAACAACGAATTTGGCTTCGATTATTTGCGCGACAATATGGCTACCCATGCGGGTGAGCGCTTCCAGCGCAAGCTGAATTATGCCATCGTGGATGAGGTGGATTCCATTCTGATCGATGAGGCGCGCACCCCGCTGATCATTTCTGGCCAGGCTGAAGACAATGTGGACGTCTATGTCCGCATGAACAAACTGGTGCCGCAGCTTGTGCGTCAGCAAGAGGAAGATGGCCCCGGCGATTACAGCGTTGATGAGAAAAACCGTCAGATTTTGTTGACGGAAAGCGGGCATGAACATGCTGAAGAATTACTGAGTCAAGCAGGACTCTTGCCTATTGGGGGCAGCTTGTATGACCCAGCCAATATCATGCTGATTCATCATCTGTATGCTGCGTTGCGCGCGCACGCGCTGTATCTTCGCGACCAGAATTATGTAGTGCAGGACGGCGAAGTGATTATTGTAGATGAATTTACTGGTCGCATGATGTCAGGAAGGCGTTGGTCCGAAGGCCTGCACCAAGCGGTAGAGGCCAAGGAAGGGGTAGCTATCCAGAAGGAGAATCAAACACTAGCCTCCATTACCTTCCAGAATTACTTCCGTCTATATGGCAAACTGGCCGGCATGACCGGTACGGCAGATACCGAAGCGTTTGAGTTTCAGCAGATTTACAGTCTGGAAACCGTTATTATTCCGCCGCACCTTCCCACTATCCGTAAGGATATGATGGACAAAGTTTATCTTACGACGAGTGAGAAATATCGAGCAGCAATTTTGGATATTCAGGATTGCTACAAGCGTAACCAACCTGTGTTGGTTGGCACTACCTCGATTGAAACATCGGAACTATTGTCGCAATTACTGGAAAAAGAGAAGTTACCCCACCAAGTTTTAAACGCCAAGCAACACGCGCGCGAAGCTGAAATCATAGCGCAAGCGGGAAGCCCAAAGATGATTACGATCGCTACCAACATGGCCGGGCGTGGCACTGACATTGTGTTGGGCGGCAACGTGGAAAAGCCAATCGAACTGATGCGCATGGATGAGAGCTTGGATCATGCCACACGTAATCAGCGTATCGCCCAGTTGCGTGCTGAATGGCAACCGATACATGACCAGGTTGTGAAGAGCGGTGGTTTGCATATCATTGGTACCGAGCGCCACGAATCGCGTCGTGTGGATAACCAATTGCGTGGCCGTGCGGGTCGTCAGGGTGATCCCGGTTCAAGCCGTTTTTATTTATCGCTGGAAGATCCGTTGTTGCGGATTTTTGCCTCCGACCGTGTCGCAGCCATCATGAACCGTTTCAAGCTGCCCGAAGGTGAAGCGATTGAGCATTCTTGGGTCACCCGTGCCATTGAAAATGCACAACGCAAGGTCGAAGCGCGAAATTTTGACATGCGCAAGCAGATTCTTGAATACGACGATGTCGCAAATGAACAACGTAAGGTAATCTATCAGCAGCGCAATGAGCTGCTGGAGAGCGTGGATATTTCCGAAACGATCAATGCAATGCGCGAAGGGGTAATGCAAGACATCATTAGTGAATACATCGTGCCGCAGAGTATGGAAGAGCAGTGGGATGTCCCGGGGCTGGAGAAGGTATTGGCTGCCGAATTTCAATTGATCCTACCGCTTACGCAATGGCTGGAACAAAATAAGCAGCTCGATGAAACTGGCTTGCGTGACCATGTAGTGCAGGCTGCTCAGCAGCAGTATCAGGCCAAGGTGGAGCAAGTTGATGCGGAAATGATGCATGGATATGAGCGCATCATTATGTTGCAAAGCGTGGATACCCACTGGCGTGAGCACTTGGCAGCGTTAGATCATCTGCGTCAGGGCATCCACCTGCGTGGTTATGCACAAAAAAATCCTAAGCAAGAGTATAAGCGTGAAGCATTTGAATTGTTTTCCAGCATGCTTGACTCAATCAAGCGTGATGTCACGCGGACACTGATAAACGTTCGTATCCGCAACGAACAGGATATTGAAGCGGTAGAAGCACCTCACGCCCCGGAAAATGTGCAGTACCATCATGCTGATTACGAAGAGGCCTTGGCTACGGAGGACGGTGATGCAGAACACAAACCATTTGTACGCATTGACAAAAAAGCCGGACGCAATGATCCATGCCCCTGTGGTTCTGGCAAAAAATACAAGCAGTGCCACGGCAAATTAAATTGATGTAGTTATTATTGGTGGGAGATCACGATGACGATGGATGACCTGATTTTGCAGACCCTGCGTAACTCCACGCTGACTGAAGAGTTGCGAGATGCCGAGATTGAAGAATTGGCAAATATTATTACGGTGCATGAATACAACGCGGGTGAATATCTCCTTCAGCCTGGTAACAGCACGCTCAGAAATACACTTATGATCCTTGCTACAGGTGAAGTTGAGGCGACCGCCACTCTTGGTGGAGAAAAAGCGACCTTGCATCTGCTACAGCCCGGTGATTTGGCGGGTATTATCACGTTTGTTGGTGGAAGTGCCGCGCAGATCAGTGCTACTGTGGTAGCCAAGACAAACAGCAAGATGTTATTGCTAGACCGTTCCCGTCTAGAGTCTTTTCTCAGCACAAATCCCGCCATCGTGTACTACGTAATGCGCGGTGTCGTGCGTCATGTGCACGGCATTGTGAGGCGCATGAATATGCAATCCGTAGAAATGAGCAACTACATTTATCAACAAGGTGGTCGCTACTAGCGACCGAATGGTTTAATTGGGAAATGTTTTCATGCAATATATTGTTCAGCTCATTATATGAATATCCACACTGCTCATTCATATTTTTACTTGGTAAATAATGCCATGCTCTCATCGTACGAATTTATGGAACGTATGGGCTACAGGCATGCCAGTTAATCTGCAATCTCCTGTTTCAAGTGCTCTGTTGCCTGTTAAAGGTGTGCTACTGGGCACGGCGGAAGCGAACATCAAGAAGTCCGGGCGTAAGGATTTGTTACTCATGCACCTGACTGCGCAAGCCACGGTGGCTGGAGTATTCACGCAAAATCGTTTCTGTGCCGCGCCGGTTATTGTGGCACGCGAACATCTGGTTGCGAACAAAAGCGTGCGCGCACTTGTGGTTAACACGGGAAACGCTAATGCTGGTACCGGTGAACAGGGGTTGGCTGCGGCTCGTGCCACCTGTGCCGAAGTAGCCAATCTGCTGGACTGCGAGGCAGAGCAGGTGCTGCCGTTCTCTACTGGTGTAATCATGGAGGCGTTGCCGCTATCACGGCTGGTCTCAGGACTGCCAACCTGCGTTGCCGAACTACGCGAGGATAATTGGCTTAATGCCGCGCAGGCCATCATGACCACTGACATCGTTGCTAAAGCGGTGTCCAAACAAATCACACTCGATGGTGTAACTATCACTATTACCGGCATCGCTAAAGGTTCCGGCATGATCCATCCCAACATGGCTACGATGCTCGGCTATATTGCCACCGATGCGGCGGTGGCGCAGCCGCTGTTGCAACAGTTGGCGGCTCACGCCAGTGATGCTTCGTTCAACTGCATCACCGTGGATGGCGATACATCTACTAATGACGCACTGATGGTGATCGCCACCGGCATGAGCAGTGCGCAAGCAATAATTGATGTGAAAAGTACGGCATTCGCGCAATTGCAGGCGGCAGTTACGGATGTTGCCATATTGCTGGCGCAAGCCATCGTGCGTGATGGTGAGGGTGCGACCAAATTTATCACTGTCCAAATTGAAGGGGGCAAGAGCGTGGCGGAGTGCAAGAAAATCGCCTATGCCGTGGCACGCTCCCCCTTGGTCAAGACTGCATTTTTCGCTTCTGATCCCAATCTTGGGCGCATCCTCGCTGCTATTGGTTATGCCGATGTGCAGGATCTCGACGTGCATCGTCTCAAGCTATATCTTGACGATGTGTTAGTAGCTGAACATGGTGGACGCGCCGCCAGCTATATTGAGGAAGATGGTCAGCGCATCATGCAACAAAGCGACATTACCATTCGGGTCACGCTAGATCGCGGCACGTCAGTTGCCACAGTATGGACTTGCGATTTCTCTTATGACTATGTCAAGATCAATGCCAGTTATCGCAGTTAGGGCGATATAAGATCCGATGCAGTCCAATAAAGCCTGATCGTAGCTGGGCGGTCTGAAAAAAAGCCGAAACGGTGACGACCATATTACCTTGATCAGCCTCACCAATTTCCTCGCGCCGCAAATAGCCCAGTATGCGCACCGCGATGTCGGTCGGGCTGCGATAACCTTCTGGTGCATTGGAATAGGCGCTTAGTGCCTACTCGTTCTTGCAATCATGGAACAAATTCACATTGTGATTGATGCCCTTGGATGTGTCGGCCATCAATACCGCCAATCCTTGGCACCCTCTGTCCGACAAACTCGCGCGCCCTGATAGGTCGCCACGACTGAGGGTAATAATGTGCCGGTGAATTCTTCGACTGGAATAGGCTGACGCAGCGACACGCCCTCCGGGTCGTGTGGGGGATGTTGCGCCTGCGGGCGCGTCGAATTGGTCGTGCCCAGATCGATGTCCCAGGCAACAATGGTTTCATCAGGTATCTTGCTCATGCGTCCTCTCCACTGCCCAATTCTCGCTCGATCTGCTCGATGCTCGGCAGGCTGGTTTGCAATTCGGCAGGCAACGCTTCTACGAGCTGATATTCGGCTCCGCCTATCGGTTTATTCGAATCTCGCAGCGCATATTCGGCAACCACGCGGTTCTGGCTCTTGCACAGCAGCAGGCCGATGGTGGGATTATCCTGTTCGGCCTTCATCTGGGAATCTACCGCGCTCAGATAAAAATTCAGTTGCCCGGTGTGTTCGGGTTTGAAGTCCCCCGCCTTGAGTTCCACCACGACATAGCATCGCAGCTTGAGGTGATAAAACAGCAAGTCGATGAAGAAATCGTCACCGCCTACTTCGATATGCACCTGCCTCCCGACGTAAGCGAACCCGGCACCCAGCTCAATCAGAAACTGGGTAATGTGCTGGACGATGGCAGATTCAATGGCGCGCTCTTCGGCATCCTCGCCCAGACCGAGGAAATCCAGCCGGTAGGGATCTTTCAGCGACTCACGCGCCAGATCGGAGTGCGGACGAGGTAATTGCATCGCGAAATTGGAGACCGCATTGCCGGTGCGCTCACGCAAGCGCATTTCAATCTGAATCACTTAAACATTACGTGACCATTTGTGCTCAATGGCCTTTGCTGCATACCAACGACGCTCATCCCCTGAGCGCAACTTATCTAGCAGAGCCAACTGATGATACCAAGGCAATTGTGCAAGCACCCCTTGCACAAATTCACTATCCGGCCATGCCTCGGCAAACGCACGCATGTATTTGAGATTACGCGGGAAAAACCCCTTCATGTCGGGAAATGCCGTGCGCAGATCATGCGCCAGCCGCTCGATCACTTTGGCACCCCAGCCCTGTTTGGCCTGCCGCTCCAAAATGTCGCCCCCGATCTGCCAGTAAAGCAGTACCAGCTCGCGGTTCATCACCAGCGACGCACGCTGCTGGGCAGTGTGGATACGGGTCTTCAGGTCGGCCAGCCAGTCGCCGTAACCATTGGGAGGTTCAATCAGTGCTGCTGGAATGTCGGTATTTTTGCTCATAGATTTACCTCGAAAAGCGATGCGGCGAGCGGGCTATCAGGTGCAATATAAGGAACAATAATTTCTGTTGTCCATGCGATGACCAAGCGATTGCGTGCGCAGCCAACCATGCAGCGCGATACGCTCTGTGGAAAACGCTTTCTGCACGCCGCTGATAAAAATACGCAATGGCTTCATGCCAAACGAACTTTTCCGGTGAACAAGTTGTGCGTCATGCTTTGTTTGAGTGACCGGGTTTTTGCGAGCTCCATCTTGAGGACTGCGATCTCAGTGTCGAAGGGTGATTTCGTAGGTAATTCGTTGCTTACCATTTTCCTATTCAGGACCATAGACTCTTTACTTATTACTTGAAAACCCACCCCAATCACCCTCCGCGCGAACAACTCGCTAGTAAAAATATTTCAATTCCATGAAGCCCTGTTTGGAAACGAGTAGGGCTTTTTATGGAGCGTTATAAAACGTGAAGTGCTGTTGATGTGGGTGCCGCTGAGCAATCCCCACTTCGCTCCTTACGGTAGGAAAATTAGATTAGTCGGATCACGCCACTCTCGATAGTGAACTTGCCGGTACGACTGAGCCTCTCCAACTCGGATTCAAGTCCTTTTCGCACATTGCTGCCGAGACGCTGGAACCCTTTGGCCTTGGCGAACTCGCGCAAGAAATCATCCAGTGGTGCCATTCCACCCAAACTACCAAGAAGTAACTCGATTTGTCCATGATCGAAGTCATCGGGATCGGGATTGGCAGCAAAGCCACCAAATTCACTTTGGTTGCCGCTACCAGCTATTAAGTCGGGTGCGTCAGATACTAGGGCTTCCTGTTCCTGCACTTCTTCGACATTAACCCCTTGTTTAATCATGGCGTCCAGTTCATGTACGAGCGTCATGTCGGACACGGGCTGTTCATCCGCATTTGCCTCTGGCGGTATCTCTAGCTCTGCCAGACGTGTAAACACCGGCCTCATAGACAGTTCTTTGTCACGGTAGAAGGCGCATCCTCGGATGCGAACGAACTGCCAGCCCAGCCTCTCAAGAATGGTTTGGCGATCCATATCCTTGGCTAGTTGTTCCATCGGGTGATAACGGTCGCCATCACATTCCACAGCAAGGCGCTTGCCGCCACCTTCAACAACTATATCGATCCTGAAATAGCCAACCTGCCATTGTGTCTTGACCTTAAATCCAGCGTCGGTCAGGCGCTTTAGCACTTCTCGCTCAAACGGTGATTCGGTGTTCCCTTCTTCCTGATTAAAAGCGCGAAGCGAGGCCAGTGGATCTTTGACGTGCTGGAGTAGTTTGAATCTAAGATCATCGATATTGAGGTGTAGTGCAGGATCGAAGGAGTGTACGACCCATAGCTGATCTTTTGCTCGGCTCACCGCCACGTTGTACCGCTTTTTGGTTTGCTCAAATGCGCCTACACCCACGGTCCGCAACGTTCCTACAACAGACGAACTATCAACCATGGATAGAAAGATAATGTCACGCTCGTCGCCTTGAAACTCGCCAGAGATACCGGCCTGAATACGGCGTTTTTCGATTTCTATGCCTTCAACTTCTTTATGCAGCATGGACTGTATGAGCACCGCTTGGTCGTTACCCAGCATGGAGATGATCCCGATGGACTTGCCCGCGTACATGGGGTGCCGAATCATCGCCTTGATCGTAGCAATGATCCGTTCCGCTTCGGCCTTGTTGGTATCGCCTTCCCGTATGCCACCATCCACGCGGCAGGCCACACATGCTGGCTTGATGTTAGTCGAGTTGGATTCCCGCAAAGGAAGAATCTCACCGTCATAGGAAAGCTTGTTGCTGAAAGCTATGATCTCTGGGACACAACGAAAATGCTCGACCAGTCGTACCCCTTCGCCGAACGACTGGCGTCCGATGTCATAGATTGAGGACATGTTATCGAACAGGTGCGCGAGCGGAATGTCCTTAAGCATCGATTTTATGAGGTTGTTCAAAATGGCCTGGCCCTTGCCCACGCCCAGCGGGGTCACCTGCTCATGGTCTCCGACGATGATCACTTGCTTGCCCATGTAGAGCGGAATCAGCGCATTGAGATCGGCCTGACTCGCCTCGTCGATGATGACCACATCGAATCGTGTTGTCCGTGGATCGAAGCTTTCTGCCATGATCGAAATCGGCATAATCCAGACTGGCACGGCATCCACACACTTCTTCATCAACTGACGTGCTTCGGACTGAAGTGTTTGACGCCTATCAATCTGTCTAACTGAGCGGAGGAGCCTCATCGTGTCGCTCCAACCCACCAATGCTTGCCGAATCGTGTGATTACCTTGAAGCCGCTCAAGTTGCTTTCCCCATGCCTTGGCGTCAATAAGACGCAGGGTTATCTGACGTAGTATGTCACGAATTTTCTCGATCTCTCGTTGCAGCTCCTGTGCGTCGAGCTTGTCTCGTTCGGCGAGTGTGTCGTGTAACTGACGCCAAACCCAAGCCGAAACAAAATCTCCGGGCACCTGCCCTTGATGATGCGGTGATACTCGATGAATGATGTGCTCTGCCCAACCTGGAGCAACCAATAGTAGCTTTTCGGCCAACGCATCACGCTCCACAACCAGCGGTTTCACGGTATGAAGCCGCCTATTGATCCGGCACGAATTATTCATGAAGCCGCGTAGGCGACTTTTGGGTCGCGGAAATAACGGCGCACGCGTTCGGGGTTTTGCTCAAGCATGATCATGTGATCAGTCGCAGCAGCTCTGAGTTTTGCCTTGGTGCGCACTGGCACCTTTGAAGTGATGACGTGTTTGAGATCCGCATTCAGTCTTTCTTCGGGGTTGAGTTCAGGGCTGTAGCTGGGCAAGTAGAACAACTCGATTTTCTGTGCGTTCTCGGCAGCCCAAGCCTTTACAGGTTTGCTGTGATGAACTCTCAAGTTGTCCAGTATCAGAAACACCTTGCGGTCTGTATCCTTGATGAGCGCCTCCAGAAATTCAATGAGCTTGTCGGAGTTAAATGCCTCATCAATAATCATCCAGCGCGTTTTACCCTGATTGGTTACCGTCGCAATCATCGATAGCTTGTGGCGCGTGCCGCCTACTGCGAACGTCACAGGTGTCTTGCCCACCGGCGCATAGCTCCTGCCTCTGACATCCGTGTTGACTAGCGCCGTCTCGTCGCCCCAGTGAATTTCCGCACCTTCTGTTTTTGCTCTGGCTTCAATGGCCGGATATTGTTCATCAAGCCAAGCCTGGACGGCTTCAGGCCGCTGCTCGTATGCTTTTTTAATGGGTTTTTGTGGTGTAAAACCCCAACGTGCCAAGTAGTTGCCTACTGCCCGAATAGACAGCTTGATACTGTGCGCCAGCTCAATGTGCTGGCGCACAGCGGGCCTGCTCCATAGCGCAAAATCCATCTTGAGTTGTTCGGGGCGTCTGTCGCAGATGGTTTGTTGAATCGCCAGCTCTTGGCTAATCGTCAAGCGACGTCCACTGCCAGGTTTTTTACCCCGAACGCCGGGCTTGAGTGCCCCCGAACCTTCAGCCTTATACAACCGCAGCGCCGTATTGACTGCCGTCCAGCTCAGTCCCGTTTGCACCACGATCTCCATCACCGCCATGCCTTTGCGGTGCATACGTATGACTTGCTTGCGTCGTTCATGCAGTACTTCTCGCGACTGCTTGCGGGCATCTTCTTTTTCCATACTCCATAGACATCGAAAACCAATAAAAATTCATTTATAAATCGTGCCGGGTCTATAGCGTATTCCAGCGCAGCCGAATAGCCTTCTGCATTTCGTGAACGGACTGCGGCGATAATACGGCCAATGCAACCCCTGTCTGGAGAAGTTGGATCAACTTGAGCTGATAGATCAGCGAGCCGATCAAACCCGGCTTCGCACTCCTTGATTTTCCGCCGACCCGCTTCGGCGACCAACAGGGGCGGAATCACAGATGATGCAAGGCGTTCGATCAGCAGATACTCGGAGACCTGACTTGCTTCACGTGGGAGAGAGGCAAGCAGATCGTCTAGCCTCAACCCCTCTGCCTTGAGCTTGATCCCGAGTGGTTCCCATACCGTCGAATGCCAAGCAAGGCAACGGCGAATCTCAGGAATCAAAGCACGACAAGCGAGTTCTGGTGCTGCACTCATCGCCTTGAATAGGGAGCTGATGTGCTGACCGATCAGTGTGTTCCACAGGTCTTCAAGTTCAAGGCGCATGGATTCCAACTCGGCGAGGTATCCAATCGCCTCGAAGTGGGTGCGGTGATTTGGCTGGCCTGCAGTGACTGAAACCGTATTGATAAACTGACGCCACTCGGATCGAGTGGCAAGCTGTAGGAATCCAAGTTTTCCGCCAGTGTCGATATGCTTGCAAATTTCCACCACGATTTGTCGTTGCTTGTGGATCGGCAAGGTCTCTGAGAGCCGTGGCCGATGATGGAGCACCAACGCATGTTTTGAATTGGCTTCTGACGCTTTCTCGATGTTGGTGATTAGTCGTTCCCATACTTCCATTTCAGTGCCACCATGAATACCAGCGACAATGGCGTAGGGCCGCCATGATTGACGCTTTATGTCGCCAGCGAACTCAGCCTCAAGTTTATTGGCGAGCGTTTCCACGGCGTCGCTGCCGTTGCCGCCAGATTGCCATTTATCTGAACCTACCGTTAGATCACAGGTCAGTAGATGTTGATACTCCGAAACCATGACCTGAAACTGTCGCTCGGAAGGCAACTCGGCCATTTCTGGCAAGGGGTGTCTCGCATCCTGTTCTTCTTCTGCCGAATGCGATGTACCAAGGGCATAGAGCCGCACTAGCTCTTGCTCGGTGAGGCTTGGACTGGCTCCCAGTTTGATTGGAGCGGGGATCCATCCGTGCACATCACGATGGTTTGTAACGAATCGAGCCGCATCGGATGGCGAGAAATGCCGGTCGCCGACAACAATCTCACGATATTCGTTCTCAAGCGCCTCTCGGAGCTTATGGTTTAGTTTTTTGGATTGACGAAGCAGTTTCTTCCGTTCATCTTCAAGCTGAGTGGCCGTATGCAGCAAGGTGTCGCTGGTATCGCTGGTCAGCCGCTTGGTGATAGAGCTGATTGAGGACCCCAGTTGCCCCTCGCATCGTTGTCGCTACCCAGTACCGATACGCACAATGGCTGGAGCTCTTTTGGAACTTCACCTAGCAACACCCTAAGTGCTTTTGCGGTCTGGGCAGTAACCAGAATCGATTTGCCCTGTGCCAATAGGTGGCCTATCAGATTGCCGATGGTGTGGGTTTTGCCTGTTCCTGGGGGACCTTGAACGAGCACCGAGCCACTGTGATTCAAGCGCCGAATGATCTGAAGTTGCGCATCATTAGCTTCCTTGGCCAGCAGAATATCGTCATCGTTAAAAACAACAGGCGGGATTACCGCTGCTTGTTCAGTACCACTTCCAGAGCCACCCAACCCTTCGCTCAGTCCAGAGCCTTCCCACGAATCCATCGTCCCGGTTATTTGTGCGAGCGATGACGGAAACATACTCCGGTGGTCGATGTCGTCGATGATCGCATCGACGGCGTTCGCAATGCCAGCTACCCGCTTCCGTAGCAGGAGAACTGGATCACGCCATAACCGAGGCGTTGTCGAGGCAGCCTCCGTAGAGGGCTTATTCAAAAACTCGCCATTGAGGGGCGAGACTGTCTGAATAAACGCCTTCAGAAAGGCCTCAGTATCCTCCCAACCCAATGGGTGGTACCCAGAACTTTCCAGATCGCTCTTGCGGTTCTGGAGTGTGGCTGGCGCAATGTCCTGGAGGTCAACAAACAGGCTGCCATACAACTCGGCTTCACGATCAGTCTCATGGATCGTGAATTCAGGAACATTAGGATCGAACCGAAGCTCAATACGCTTCAGTAAAACGGGATGATCAATGACGATCAGACCATCAACCCCAGAAGTTGTCTGCCAAGAGAAATGCCCATCAGCCACCAGCAGCTCAAGTTGCTCGCCATCTTTTTCAATAGTCGAGTAAATGTCGTAGAAGACCTCGAAAAATCGCATTGCCTTGCGAGCCGCTAGCTCTGGAGCAACCCATGCATTCCGTAGTTCGATCCAGTCAGCGTAGTCCGAAACACGTTGCTCATCATCATCGAACAAAATGGTGATTGTCTTATCATCATCGTCGGTGGCGTTCAGGCTCTCAGCATAGGCCACCGCTTTCGACGGATCGTCCCAATTAGGTAGCAACCATGAGGTAATCGTTTGTGGCGGAGCGGGGCAACGTGTGGTTGTGGGCCGCTTAATGCGAAGCAATGTATCTGGGATTTCTGGCGTATTCTCCACTCGCACAGGTCGAAAGACCTGCATGGAAGGGTGGCTCGGCATATCCGCTAGCCTCACGACCTTTGGTTGCTCGCCGAGAACCCTTACTGGTCTGAACCGGAGTTGATTTGCCTCTTTCAGAAAATGATAAAGCTGGCGAACCTTGCTCTTGATTACATTACTCACTCCCGTACCTCCTGTGCCGCAGTACGCCAATTTTTGTACGGAGTATTGGGCATGGCAACCGCTCGGAATAGCATTGCATCAATCACTCTCATTGTCTCTTGACCTTGTCGGAAGGAACGGGGGCAAGCACGAGGCCCACCCGCTCGCAATGGTTCAGAATAATCACTTCCATTATGTTCGCGATGGAGCAGCGATCATTAGTTTCCCGTCGGTGAAATTTGGACGGCGCGAGTGCGGTAATGTACTGTAATGTCCAGCATAATCCTACCGTTTAATTCCACCACCAGAGAAGTGAACAGATGGCACGACACTACACAAACAAAAATTTCTTCCAGCAAATGCCGAGTGCCCTATTTGCAGCGCAGCCGGGTATGACATGAGTGGCTTCAATTCCCTCACCTCGGCCCTGACACTAAAAAACCGATTCAGGAATGGGTTGTATGGGCATAGCAGCAAAGTTGGGACATTCCCAGCTATTCTCGTGCTTTTGAAAATATCGCCCGCACTATCATTGCGGGCGGTTATAACATCCGATGCAGTCCAACATAAACGATAAGCCCGCAGATATGCGGGCTTATCGTTTATGTAGCGCCAATAGCGTCACGGTGAATGATGGGCAAGCTGTGACGACTGTGTCGATTTATCCAAATAGACTGAATCGTTTGGTCACTCCAATATTGAACCCATAGCTACGTTGTTACTGATCGCGTGTAATTATTTCGCCCTCAAGAGCCATCGCTATTTCTGTTGGAGTCGGAAACAAATTACGATAGATAGCGTACATTGAGCTAATCATCACGGGCAGTAAAACGAGCCAGCCCAGCATCACTGGCATGGTGGCAATCATCATGAAAAGTAACATCATCCCGCCATACAACGACAGCGGGAGAATATTCCGTAGACAGGCTAACAGGCTGGTTTTCAGCGCGTCAATAGGCGACATTTTCTCAAAGATTATCAACATTGGAGCAAACTGCATCGACATCAGTAGCACGCTGAACAAGGCCATGCCCAACATCAGTGCAATGCCCGCGCCCGTAGCGGCTTGCGCTAGTATTTCTGGGTTGTTCACTGGCTTGCCGCTCATCAGGATACTTACCAGAGTAGCGCCGCCGGCGAGCATCATTACGCCTAATATCAGCATTTGGCTAATCAAGCTGATACCGCCTAATGTGACTAATTGCGAAGTATTGTTGTGAAATCCAGCAAACAAATGCGATAGCTCTAGTTCTTTGTCATGCTCCAGCGCATGGCAACCACACATATAGCCCGCGAGTAGTACTGGGAATAGTAGTGTGGCTAAAGGATCGCCGATCACCGGGATGGTGGAAATGCCGAGTAGCCCGGTTACCCCGATGGTTGCTAGAACCACCCACAGTACCGGACTTTTTTTGAACAGCCAGTAGCCCTGCTTTATCCATAGCCAGCCATTGGCAGCATTTACTTTGCGTGCTTCCATTTTTGCCTCGCTATAGCCAAATAACATTACTGTTCGCGGCGATGTGCCGTTGCAGAATGTATTTAAATTGATCTGGATTGTGTGCGTGTATCAGTTCATTTTCACGGGGCAAGTACATATCGTACAGGCGCGACAGCCAGAAACGCAGCGCTGCTGCACGTAAGGCAATTGGCCAAGCAATATATTCTTTTTTTTGCATTGGCCGCACCGCATGGTAGGCCTGCAACAGGGCTTGAGTGCGCGCCTCGTCCAGAATACTGTCTACGCCCATGCACCAGTCATTTACGGTAATGGCCACATCGTACAAGAGGCTATCGTTACAGGCGAAATAAAAATCGATCAGGCCGCCGATACGTGCACCCTCAAACAGTACGTTGTCGCGAAATAGGTCAGCGTGGATCACGCCTTGCGGTAGCGCGGCAAGCGTGTGTTTCTCGTGGAATGCGACTTCGCTTTCCAAGAGCGCTACGTCGGGCGGCGATAGAAACGGTGTTACCTGTGGCGCGGCACGCGCACGCCACATTGCATCATGTGCGTTGGGCATGGTTTCCGCAAAGTTCTGCGCTGCATTGTGTAATCGGCCCAGCATCCCGCCTATAGCGGCACAGTGGATCACCTCTGGATTCATCAACGACTTGCCTGACAAACGACTGACAATGCACGCAGACTTGCCATTCAGTTCGCTTAGGAATTGGTTATGCCGATTGGCTACTGGGCTGGGGCAAGGAATGCCGTGACGGGCCAAATGAGACATCAGATTGAGGTAGAACGGCAGTTCGCTGGCAGCAAGTTTTTCGAACAGCGTCAGCACGAAACGACCATTGCTGGTAGTGACAAAGTAGTTGGTGTTCTCGATACCCGAGGCGATACCTTGCAATTCCAGTAATTGGCCTAGCGAATAATCGTCCAGCCAAGAGATAAGTTCTGGCTCAGTGACACGGGTAAAAACTGCCATATTTCGGAACTCGTATCAGAATCTATGGATAACCCAGCGGGGTGGACGAAAACCTGGATCCAGATTTTGATAATGTGAAAACTTGCCATCGCCAAGGTCATCCACCAAATAATAGGGTGGTCCAACTTTCGGGGTAATCTTGATCATATAAAGTTTTCCGCCCATCCGGAATTCTTCAACGGTCTGTTCAGCCGGCTTGGTGGGGGTAATTTCGTTACCTAGAGCAGCGTCCGGTTCGTCGTCATCAACGGGCAATTTGGGCAACTGGAGTGGCAACGGCAACAGATTAGCGTCATGGGCGTTGCCATCAAGCGGGGGCGGCGGTGGCAATGGTTGCAGACCGGGCAGCTGAAGCGGTGCGGCGGAGGCTGCGCTGAGCAGGCCGCTCAGGAATAAGGTGATAATCAGGCGCATCATATTCCCTCGGAGATTTTCCATGGCTGCATTCTAGCCGATAAGAAAGAAAAAGACTTCTTAAAACGTCCCATTCCTTGAGCTTGTTCCTACATCTTTGCGCCCTTCACAGGTTCAACTGCATTTCACGCTCAGCCTCGGAAAGCTCAAAGCCGCGGGTTTCATAATGATTGAAAATGGCGCTGACTACTTCTGCTGAATTATCGATCACCTGAATCAGGTCCATGTCCTGCGGATTGATCATGCCTTCGGTGAGCAATGTTTGTCGGAACCAGTCCAGCATGCCGCGCCAAAATTCACTTCCCACCAGAATGATGGGAATGCGGCGTGTCTTGCCGGTTTGCACCAGAGTGAGTGCTTCCATCAGCTCGTCCAGCGTACCGAAGCCGCCAGGCATGACTACATAGGCACTGGCAAATTTAACGAACATGACCTTGCGCACAAAAAAGTGCTGGAAAGTCTGGCTGATATTTTGGTAGGGATTATTGTGCTGCTCGTGCGGTAATTGGATGTTCAGCCCTACACTGGGTGACTTGCCATAGAATGCGCCCTTGTTGGCCGCTTCCATAACGCCGGGTCCTCCGCCCGAAATAACGGAAAAACCCGCATCGGATAGCAGCCGCGCAATTTCTTCGGCTTTTTTGTAATAGGGATGATTCGGCTTGGTGCGTGCGCTACCGAAAATGCTGACGGCCGGCTGGATGATATTCAGTCGGTCAGTGGCAGATACGAATTCTGACATAATGCCGAATACACGCCATGCCTCTTTTGAATTCCATACTTCCGGTAATTTCGAAGAAGGCAGTTTGGACTGATTGCTCATGATTAAAGAACCCTTTTACAAAAAATGAAAACATTGCTGCTGGTTGATGGCTCGTCTTATCTTTATCGCGCATTCCATGCCATGCCTGACTTGCGCAGTCCGCATGGTGAGCCAACCGGGGCCATCTACGGTGTGCTTAACATGTTACGCCGCTTGCGCGCCGATTACCCAGCGGATTATAGCGCCTGCGTATTCGACGCTAAAGGCAAAACCTTCCGCGATGACTTATATGCCGACTACAAAGCGCATCGCCTTGCAATGCCAGAGGCTCTTGCCGCGCAAATTGCACCACTGCATCAACTTATCGCCGCCTCCGGCTGGAATATCCTGACGATTGACGGAGTGGAAGCGGACGATGTAATCGGTACACTGGCGCAGCAGGCAACAGTAGGGGGTGCACGCTGCATTATCTCCACTGGCGATAAAGACCTTACGCAACTCGTAAACAGCCAAGTGCAACTCGTTAACACCATGAGCAATGAAACGCTGGACGAAGCGGGTGTGCTGGCTAAATTCGGCTTGGCGCCAGAACATATCATCGATTACCTTACCCTAACCGGGGACACGGTAGATAACGTGCCCGGTGTACCTAAGGTTGGCCCCAAGACTGCTGTCAAATGGCTAAGCCAATATGGCACGTTGGATAATTTAATGGCACATGCACACGAAATTTCCGGGGCGGTGGGGAACAATTTGCGTAATGCACTGAACTGGTTACCGCGAGGCCGCATGCTAATTACCGTAAAGTGCGATGTTGAATTGCCCGTACATTTTGATGAATTGGTGGCGCCACCACAAGACAGCGTGCAACTTCGTAGCTTATTTGAACGTTGTGGTTTCAAAAGTTGGCTACGCGAACTTTCACATGCCGCACCTTCGCCCTCAGCAAAACAAACTGGGGAAGAGGATGGGATGCGGCAAGCCAGCATGTTTGCCGAAGAAGCACGTGTGCCTGCCCCGGTGCATTACGAAACGATCTTGACGGAAAAGCAACTCGACACTTGGCTGGAAAAAATCCTACGGGCCGAATTAGTGAGCATAAACACTAAAACCACCGCGCTGGACATGATGACCGCGCAGCTGGTGGGTATCTCATTTGCCATCCAACCCCATCACGCAGCTTATCTGCCGCTGGCCCATCATTACCCCGGGGCACCGGATCAACTCAGCCGTGAGCATGCGCTATTAAAACTCAAGCCGTGGCTGGAAAGCGCACAACACAAAAAACTGGGGCACGATCTCAAATATGATCAACACATCTTTGCCAACCACGCCATTCAGCTTGCGGGCATTGCAGAGGACACATTATTGCAATCTTATGTATTGGAAAGCCACAAATCGCACGATTTAGACTGCCTTGCGCTTCGACATCTCGGCGTGAAGACCATCAGCTATGCCGAAGTCGTGGGCAAAGGTGCTAAACAAATTTGCTTCGATCAAGTGGACTTGGCAATCGCTACAAACTACGCAGCAGAAAACGCTGACATCACTCTGCAACTCCATCAAGCACTTATTCCGCAGATCACGATGCAAGGTCGGCTGGATGAGGTGTACCGCAATATAGAGCTACCCGCACGGCAAGTGCTATACATCATGGAGCGTAATGGCGTATTGATAGACAGCGTCAAGCTGGGGGGACAGAGCCGCGAACTGGGCGAGAAACTCATTAACATTGAAACGCAGGCATACGCGGCGGCGGGGCAGCCATTTAATCTCAATTCGCCCAAGCAAATCCAGGAAATCCTGTTCGATAAACTCGGCCTGCCGGTTAAGAAAAAAACGCCCAGCGGCACGCCCTCCACTGACGAAGAGGTGTTGCAGGAACTGGCGCTGGATTATCCGCTACCCAAACTGCTGCTCGAATATCGTGGCATGGCGAAACTTAAATCCACCTACACCGACAAGCTGCCGCAAATGGTGAATCGCGAAACCGGGCGCGTGCATACCAGCTACTCGCAGGCTGTGGCAGTGACAGGACGATTGGCTTCCAGCGATCCCAACTTGCAGAATATCCCTGTGCGCACAATGGAAGGACGCCGCATTCGTGAAGCGTTCATCGCCCCGCCCGATAGCCGCATCGTCTCTGCCGACTATTCGCAAATCGAATTGCGTATCATGGCACATCTGTCCGGTGATCAGGGTTTGCTCAGGGCATTCGCGAATGCCGAGGATATTCATCTCGCCACTGCGGCAGAAGTTTTTTCCACTCCGCTAGATGCAGTGAGCAATGAACAACGGCGTTATGCCAAGGTCATCAACTTCGGCCTTATTTACGGCATGTCTGCCTTCGGCCTGGCTTCACAACTTAATATCGAGCGTAGCGCCGCGCAGCAATATATTGATCTCTATTTCATGCGTTACCCCGGCGTGGCCGACTACATGCAGCGCACGCGCCAGCAAGCTAAACAGCAAGGTTACGTGGAAACGGTGTTCGGGCGCAGATTGTGGCTGCCAGAAATTAATGGTGGCAATGGTATGCGCCGTCAAGCCGCTGAACGTGCCGCCATTAATGCGCCCATGCAGGGCACCGCAGCAGATTTAATCAAGCTGGCAATGGCCGCAGTGCAAAATTGGATAGAGCGCGAACAGTTGCATACTCGACTTATCATGCAAGTTCATGATGAACTGGTGCTCGAAGTGCCGGAGAATGAATTGGCGCTAGTAAAAGAAAACCTGCCTGGGCTGATGTGTTACGTGGCCGAGTTGAAGGTGCCGCTTGAAATTGGACTTGGTGAAGGCGAGAACTGGGAAGCAGCGCATTGAACGGCTTCGTTGTTGCTTGGCATGATGGGCTTAAGAAACCCCCCAGCGCCTGCACAGTTCAAGATTTTTTCGACCCCATCTGATTCCAGCCCGTCTTGCTCATCGCTCTTTATAATTGAGCTAACCTTCTCCATTATGCGTTTTTCGCGTAAGTAGTAAATAAAGAACCCAAAGCCAACAATTTTTGCTGCCGGTTGGGCACAAAATTTGTGAATTTTGGAGGACTTGCAGGTCAGGTTGACGACCAAACTGCTTTCCGATACATTCAACGCGTATGAAAAAGTGCGTTTAGTTTTGCTATACGCCAGCTCATCCCGCCATGAATTGGGCATCCTTCACTTCAAAGTCGGCTTGATTTGAGTCCTTGCACAGCCGCTGCCAGAAAGGTCTCAGCCATGTTTTCTTCTCCCACGCAGCGCGCCAACAGACGCAAATTTCTTGTTTTTTCAGGCACGTTTTTGGTACTCGCTGCCATCGGCCTGTTTTACAGCTATTCACGTCCCGCAATCTACCTGGCCGGCGCGCGGGTTCACATCAACCCCGGTGCGGTTCAGGTCGAAGCGGCCGTGTCCACCGGCGGCACGCAAGGCGCCAATGTTCCGCGCTCGCTCTTGAACGAGCTGCAAGTGCTGACCAGTCGCCCGCTGGTCAAGGCGGTGCTGGAAAAAATGCCCGATACACAACGTGACACCGCTTCCCGGTTGGGAGCGGACCCGGTTGCCGCCTTGCAAGCGGGGCTGCAGGCCAAGGTGGCCGAGGGTACGGATGTGGTCGAGGTGACATCACGTGGTCCCGATGCTGTACTTGCCGCCACGCTGGTCAATGAATTGGTTGTTGCCTACACCGGCCAGCTGCACGATGCCTATGCAAAAACCTTAGGCAGCTCGTTGGCCCAGATCAGTGACGAAGTCGCCCAACTTACCCAAAAGGTTCAAACCCAGCGCCGTCAGATGGAAGATTTTCGCCTGCGCCATAACATTGTCTCCTTCGAGCGCGAAGAAAACGAAGTTTTGGGCCGGATCAAGGGCCAAACCGAAGCGCTCAACAAAGCCCAGGAAAAATTGGCGATTGCTGAAGGCAAGCTGCGCGCGATGACCGAATCTGCAACCGCTGGCAGACCCATTGCAGCGCCAGTGCGAGCCAATGCCACGCTGGAAAATCTGGAGCAGCGCGCATCCCAGGCTCGCGAAGAGCTTAACGAGATGGGTCGTGGTTTCACGCCTGCATATTTGGCGATGGACCCACGCGCACGCGCGGTCAAATATCGTCTGGCCGAGCTAGAGCGTCAGATTGTCAACCAGCGGCAAATCAATGGGCAGGTGGCGCAATCGGACCAGAGTTCGGCGTTGGCTGACGCGCGTGACGAGGTCAACGCAGCGCGCGATACCATTGCCCGCATGACACAGCAGGCATCAGGCAACCGTGGTGAACTGCAGCAGTTTGCCTCCCGCTTCAATGAGTTTCGCACCATGCGTGATGAACTTGCGCCGCTGGAGTCGCTGCTGCGCGACGCGATCCAGCGCAATGCACGCCAAGAGGCGGGTGAGGCCTCGCGCAGGCCATCCGTGCGGGTGGTGGAGCCCGCTTTTGCACCGCGTGAGCCGTGGCAGCCGCAGTACGCGCGCGATGCGGCCATCGTGCTGGGCGGCGCATTTTTGCTGGCGCTGCTGGCGATGTGGGTGGTTGAACTGTTCAACCGGGTTGACGCGCCGCCCACCTGGGTCGTGTCCCAGCCATCGCCTTATCCGTCACCTTACCTTGGCAATCCGAGCTACGGCTTGGGATATGACCCGGGGCAGGCCAATGTGGCTGCGCTGGCGCACCGAATGCCGCTTGCGGTGGAATACGACGGGCGCGCGACGATGCTGCCGCCCGTGATCCACCCGCGCGAGTTGCTGCAAGAAGAGCTGGCAGGCATCCTGACCAATGCCTCGCCCACCGTGTTGCTGTTTGCCCACCTGCTGCTCAGGGGAGTCAGTCCGGAAGAGGCGGTCGCACTGCGCGGCAGCGATGTCAATACGGCGGCGCGGACACTGCACGTCGCAAGCATCCATGAAGGCAACGATTTGCGAACTGCAGCGCGCGACATTCCGCTGGACAGCACCTTACATGAGGTGATCGTCAATACTTTAAAAATCACCCCGGCAGGCGACGCGCAACCGTTGCTCGGCGATGCGAATGCCAAACCGGTTGCGCTCAATGATTTGACGACAGAACTGCTTTACGCGGCTCATGATGCGGGAGTCGACCAACCCGCTGAAGTCACGCCGGACGCGCTACGCCACACCTGCGCCGCCTTTCTGGCCCGTCAGGGCATTCGCATGGCAGACCTCGCCCGCGCGGTCGGACAAATGAGCACAACGCAGGCGGCCATCTATAGCGCCATGGCACCCGCCGGAAAGCGGTTGGGGCTGGAACAAGTGGAGCGCTTAATGTTAGCGGTGCGACAGGCCGCCTAGATTCGCTCGCTTTGCTGGGCAAAGGCTCTGGTGTCAAGTATCAAGTACATAGCAAATTCTCTCTATCATTCGAGAGCTATATGCCTGTTTATTTCTGTTGAGGTTGGAATCGGATTTAAAGTCGGTTTCATACACCCGTGATATGAGTTTGCTGATATTGAATCTGTCAACTGATTCTGAGAGCCCGCCAAGCCAAGCATGAGCGAGGCAGCTGGCAGCGCGGATGTGGGGTTAGAACAGGTGATGGAGTAAATTGTTATGTGAGCGGTGAGATGTTGGGCTTCATTTCATCCGCCCAACCTATTCAGCACAACTTTGCGCGCTACTTAACACAAGACACGTGGCTGACGCCGTTTTCGTCACCGTAGTTGGTGATGCCGCCCTCCAGGTTGACGATAAACTGGAGGCCAAAAACAGTGCCGGGCGTGGATGACCAAACGTCGTACAGCGTCCAACCCTGAGAACGTAGTGCTGAAACATTACTGCGGTAAGCAATCTCATGACGAATACCTAGCGTACTTCCATCATACCGAGTGAGTGCGACCAGTTCATCTTTAGTTGGCAGACGCCATTTATATCCCAGTGCCGTGGATGATGAGCAGATATTTATAGCCTCAGCCAAGGTGACGGGAGTAGCTGTAATGGGTGCCCAAGTGAGCCCTCCATTGATGATGTAACCAGGAGGTAATTTTGCTGGTGCCGCGCTTGGCACCTCCGGTTTTTTTAGCGTATCCGCCCACGCCACGTTCAAAGTTAACAACAAGGCGGTCAAAGTTATGATTAGTTTTTTCATGTGGCGATAGTACGCTTCATGCACACTTAGAACAAGTATGTATGCATCAAAGAGTGGGGGCCATCGCCCCGCTGCTGCGTTCGGCGCCATAGGTTTTGACCAGATAGTCGACGATTGCAGGGATATCTTCGTCTGCAATCTTCGCGCCAAATGGTACCCTCATTTTCTTGACGGTGGCCTCCCAATAGCCGCGCGGCGAAGCGGACGGCTGCGACTGGATGAAATGAACCGAGTGGCAAGTTATGCAATTGCGTTGGGCCAGCAGGTAGCCGGGTAGTTCGCTCGGCTTGAAGACGGCGGTTTCGGGCGGTAGCTGGATATCGAGGGCAATTGCAGAGTAAGGTGCAAGGGCACTCGCCACCAGCAGCATGCGAATCAGGGCGTATTTCATGCACTTTTTCTTAAACAGCAACGACGTGGGTCGACTCGACCACATTGCGCATATAGCCACCCGAGTTTACCAATGGGCTGAGCGGCTGGCCCTGACCGATCCAGTTGACCGCCCGCACCAGAAATTCGTGGTTCCCTTTGTGTTTTGGCGTGAACGCCACGCTCCATTCGCGAAAGGAGTACCTGCCCAGATCCTTGCCCAGTTGAGCGGCCTGCCAGTTCTTGCCGCCGTCGGGCGAAAATGCAACCTCGGTCACGCCGTACCCGCCATCAAAGGCGATCCCGCGCACGATGACCTGGCGTCCGTTCTTGATTTGCATGCCGTTGGTCAGGCTGGTCACGAACGAGCGTACGTTCATGCGGTTGATCGGCGTAGTCTTGACGGACTCTTTTCCCGGCTCGATGCAGGCGCACGGATTATCCGGAATGCGATAGGCCTTGCTCATCCAGAATCCATCGAATACCTTGCCGGTTACTGTAATGTCGGACAGGTGTTTCACCCAATAAGTGCCGTAGTAGCCGGGGACGACCAGCCGCACGGGATAGCCATTCAGCAGAGGAAGGTCGGCGCCGTTCATTTGCCACGCCAGCATGACTTCACCGTCGAGCGCGTGATCGATATTCAGTGCCTTGATGAAATCGGGCACATTACCTAAGGGCGGCGCGTCGAGGCCATTGAATACGACCTGCATCGAGCCTGCTTTTAGGCCCGATTTTTCCAGCACCTTGCGCAGCGGGATGCCGGTCCAGCGCGCGTTACCCATGGCACCGTTCGAGAGCTGGCCACCGTTGACGCGCGGTGTAAAGTGGCCCCGGCTGTTACCGGAACACTGATTGACAGCGACCAGATCGACCGCATCGGCCATTTGCTTGAGGTTGGCAAGCGACAAGTCGAGCGGTGTATTGACGTTGCCGCCGATGCGCAACCGATAGTTCGACGCATCGATCGAGGTGGGGATGCCGCTCCAGTGATAGCGTACGAAGAACGCGTCATTGGGCGTAATCACCCCTTCGTTGAATACGCTGAATGGGGTTTCCAGCTGTGGCGGGCGAGCAGTGAGCACGATCAGCGGACGCTTTTGCGGGTATGCGACGAGATCACGCTCACCATTTTCGAACGGCAACGTGACGTGACCGGATTCTCCAGCAAGCGCCGTCAATACCGTGCTGCCGAACGAGGTTGCAGCGCCCAAGGTACCCGCCTGCCTGAGAAGCCTGAGAAAGGCGCGCCGCTGTAATGCAGCCGCTGTCAACACCAAAGTAGGCTTCACCATGCTGATCTCCGTTATTGTTATTCAATCGGTCAACGCACATTGCCGTTGCCGAGTATAGCGAAAATCTCGATTTCGGCTCTAGGGGATTTGTAATGGGCAATGCGATCGTGAGCGCTGCTATGTTATTTAGTATGGCGCTTGGCCTGCAAGCACCTTGGCAAGTGAACGATATTTCGTTTGCCGCCAAGCTCGGTAGGTGGGATATCTGCATGACATACCTCCGAAATGAATTGCACATTAACTTGGCGGATGTGAGGAATGGCAGTATCGAATTGGCGTGGGCAAATAGGTGATGGAGTAGATGGTGGCGAGGGGTCAGATGTTGGGCTTCATTTCATTCAGCCAAACCGGGCTAGTATGAAGTAGAAATAACTTAAGAGTCCTCAGGAGGAGATGGATCATAATGTCCGATACTGATGCTGTTCTCCGAGAATTTTTTTAGAAAATCTCTGTACCGAAGGGGAAACCACGAACTACCTACCCATGGATGACGGGAGATGAACGCCTCCCCCATACTAGCAAGCAACATGAATTCAAAACGAAGTAACTGACCCTGTCGATTTCCATAAATAATCCGGCTGAGTTGGTCATCCTTGTACGGATCAATGCATTGGTCTACTTGTTCCAGTGAAGTAAACCCAAGGCGAAGCAGGAGACGGACGGTCCAGTCATATGAGAAATCTGACATTCTTCCGTCCGAGCCTAGTTTCTTATCTAAGTACGACTTTATAGAATTTGGGGTTATTTCGACGGCCTGCAATTTATCAGCGGAAATTAGATCAGTGACGCGCGAAGTTAGGTCACGATCTGCGTCCTGTATAGCCTGAAATTCTCGATCTGCAATTTCTAGTAGACCAGCCAACGTCATAAAGCGTCGCTTGATATCCCGTGGAATTGTAATTGAAGATTTATACTGAATATCATGCTCAATCTCTGCCCATGTGTGCTGCAAAATTGTTCGCACCTGAACCTCAATCTTCGCATTTTCAAATCGTTGGTACTCAGGTAGCGATGTTCGAACGTTACCAAGTTTAATGAGATAGTGAACACTTTGGTAACCAAAGCGTTCCTCCTCTATAAGACTCTCGCCCTTGTCAAAGTGTTCAATTACTGAAAATTCCTCGCGCAACATCTCATCGATTTCTTTGATAGTTCGCGGGAAGAATGTGATTATTCTTATCGCCGCTTGATCAGATATTTGCTCCAGTGGCTGCGGATACATAGGTTGATTTGGGCCATTCTTGGACGGTTTTGCAGCCTTGCGACCAAAACTAGCTGGATCTTTAGCGCGTGCCTCGATGGAATGAATTTTAATGTAGCGACGCTTAAGTGCTTCTTCGGCAATTCTCTTTGAAGACGCGGCGAGTTCAGAATAAAAACCCATCACATGCATGTACTCGACGACAGCTACTTGTTCGTGCCTAGAAAAATCAAACTTCTCAGGTTGTTCTTGCTTAGGATTGCCCATAGATAAATTAAGCCTCACTTAAACTGCACGAATATATGGGGAAGCAATCAACATTGATTTTCCATGATCTAGACCAAGACATTCGTCTTATCAACTGCATTCATTGGTGATGCGCGCGAACTCTGCCACTCCTAGGTTTTCCGCGCGCAATTGCGCATCTATTCCCAATCGGACGAAATCATCCTCCGTCAAATAGGCCTTGAGCGTATTACGCAGGGTCTTGCGCCGTTGCCCGAAGGCTGCGGCGACAATTTGTGCAAATAATTTTTCGTTTTGCACCAGCACTTCGCTTGCTGGCAGCGGGATCATGCGCACAATGGCAGAATCCACTTTGGGTGAGGGCCGAAAAGACTCCGGCGGAACGTCGAGTAACTTTTCCATGTGGAAACGGTATTGCAGCATCACCGACAAGCGACCATAGGCAGGGGTTGATGGTTCGGCCACCATGCGTTCTACTACTTCGTTCTGCAACATAAAGTGCATGTCGTGTATGCGCTCGCAGTAGCCTGAGAAGTGGAACAACAGCGGCGAAGAAATGTTATAGGGCAGATTGCCGACAATGCGCAAGGGCGCGGGCAATTGCGCCAGATCAAATTTAAGTGCGTCTCCCGCATGGATGATTAGCTTCTCCTGCGGGTAGTCTTTTTCCAGGTGAGTGATAATGTCGCGATCGATCTCTACTACATGCAGTTGATTAAGTCGCTGTAGTAATGGGCGAGTCAGCGCACCTAGGCCGGGACCGATTTCCACCATGATATCAGCGGCTTCCGGGCGGATTGCGCGGACGATGTCGGCTATGATTTGCTCATCCACCAGGAAATTTTGACCGAATCTTTTACGTGCTGTATGCATTGGTGTACCAGGAAATTCTCATTCCTGTGAAAGTGGAAATCCAGTCAAAAAACTGGATCTTTGCTTTCGCGAGGATAACGACTTCTAGATCAAGGGAGGGCTGGATCATACAGCCCTCCATGTTGGGCCATATCTGCCGCCATCTTGATAGCTTCAAGCAAGCTGCCTGCCTCAGCGCGCCCACTTCCGGCCAGTTCCAGCGCTGTACCGTGATCTACGGAAGTACGAATGATGGGGAGGCCCAGCGTTACATTCACACCCCGCCCGAAGCTGGCGTATTTCAATACCGGCAGCCCTTGATCGTGGTACATGGCCAGTACGCAGTCGCATTGTGCAAGCCGTTGTGGGGTGAAAAGCGTGTCGGCGGGTAAGGGTGCGCTAACATTCATGCCTTGCGCGCGCAACCGATCCAGCACCGGAATCATGATGTCGATTTCTTCGCGTCCAAGATAACCTCCCTCACCTGCATGAGGATTGAGTCCGGCAACCAGAATGCGAGGCTTGGCAATGCCGAAACGCCGCGTAAGATCACATTGAATAACGTGCAGCACATTTTCCAATAATGCAGGTGTAATAGCGTCGGCTACTTGCCGCAAAGGTAGGTGAGTAGTGGCTAGCGCCACACGCAGGCCGCCGCCCACAAGCATCATTACTACTTGTTCGGCATGCAACTTTTCCGCTAGAAATTCGGTGTGTCCAGTGAAAGGAATGTCGGCATCATTAATGATGCCTTTGTGTACAGGCAAGGTGACCATGCCAGCGAATTCTCCCGACTGGCAACCTTGCATCGCGCGAATTAGCAGATTGAGAACATAAGGACTGTTGGCTGAGTTTAGCTGGCCCACCTGAACGGGTTGTGCCGTTGGCACATGCAGCACGCGCAAATGACCGAATGGCAGAGGCAATATTTGCTGCGGATTATAATCATGCCATTGAATATTTAGCCCAAGCAGCGCTGCGCGCTGTTGCAGCATGTGCTTGTCGGCCAGCACCACCAGTGCTTGCTCATGTTGGGCCAATTGCAAACATAGGTCGGGGCCAATGCCAGCTGGCTCCCCGGCGGCAACAGCCAACAACGCGGCCTGCGCCATCAGAGTGCTTGTTCGAGTCGATACTCGATGGTAGCCCCGTCGCGTAACTGGCGCAGCCAGTCCTGATACGCAGCATCGGATTTATCGGCACGTATCGCCATTTGCGCCTGTTTCTTTTTCTCTTTCACACTTACATCGGTGCTGCGGCGGTCCAATACCTGAATCAGATGCCAGCCGAAGGTAGACTGCACAGCGCCACTCATCTGTCCGATTTCCAATTGATTCATCGCGGCCTCAAATTCAGGCACCGTATCACCGGGTGAAATCCAGCCCAAATCGCCGCCCTTCGCGGCACTGCCGTCCTCGGAATAAAGTTTGGCCTGCTTGGTAAAGTCAGCGCCCTTCTCTATTCGCTGCTTGATGACCAACAGACGGCTCTTGGCTTCATTTTCTGGCACCAGTTCGCTGGTTTTGATCAAGATGTGACGTGCTTCGGTCTGTCCGATGACGATTGAATTCTCTTTGCTGCGTTTCTCAAGTAGTTTGAGGATGTGAAAACCGTTAGGGCTACGAAACACCGGGCTGGTCTCGCCGGGGGCCATCTTTCTCAATATTTCCATAAAAATGGCAGGCGTACGATCAGCTGATCGCCAGCCTAGATTACCGCCCTCTAAGGCGTCCTTGGCATCAGAAAATCCTGCAGCCACCTGAGCGAATTCCGCGCCACCGCGCAATTGTGCCAAGGCTTGATCGGCACGTTGTCGGGTAGCCTGGATTTTATCGGCACTGGCCTGCTCCGGTACCAGTACCAAAATGTGTGCTAAATGGAATTCCTCACCCTTACCTAATTGCTTGGCCTGGTTATTAAGGTAATTATCGACCTCGCCCTCGCTGATCACCAATTTACTGTCCACTTCGCGCTCACGCAGACGAGCATAAATAATTTCGCCTCGAATTTCCTCTCGAAATTTTTTGAAGTCCACGCCTTCCTTTTCCAACTGAGCGCGAAACTCGGTCAACGAGGGGAATTTATTTTCCTTGGCGATGCGCTGCATGGTTTTGTCGAGCTGAATATCATCAATGCGGATGCCGGTTTCTTTGGCAAACTGGACTTGCAACATTTCCGTGATCATGCGTTCTAGTAACTGTTTTTTCAACATATCTATGGCCGGTAACGCAGTGCCCTGTTTTTTCAACTGGCGCTCTACGATGCCGAGCCGGTCTTCAAGTTCGTAGCGGGTAATCGCATCGTTGTTTACCACAGCGACAATCTGATCGATCAATACAGGCCCTGTTTGTACCGTGATTTTTTTTGTTATATCAGGGGTTTGTAAATCAACGGCAGGTGGTAAGGTTGGATTCTGCGACGATAGTTTTTTTGCTGTGCCGGGGGCCGGCACATCAGTTGCAGGGGTTGCAGGAGTTATAGAGGGTGCAGGAGTTGTAGAAGGTGTAGTCTGAGTTGGCGCTTTGATTTTTTTTGTTGTACCGGAGGTTTTCTGCAAGCCAGCGGCATAGACGTTTGCCGTGCAGGCTAGTGACAGAAGGAGTGCCAGCATCAACTTGATATGCAGCATAATGATCTTTTTCCTAAGTGAAAATTTGTTAACGCAATCCCTGCTCTGAACTTACAACTGGGGCTTGGTTCAATTTTGTAAAGCCGGCAATGCTCTGACGCAATGCATTCAATGGGTCGGAGCCTACCCTGACCAGACCATTTAATTCCAATTGTGCGAAGATACCGGTTGAAAGTTCATTGGTGGCAGTGGCAAAACGTTGTACCACCAGTCGTGCTGTCCAACAGCTTTCATTATACTCGAGCCCGGTCAGCAGCTCCAAAATACGGTTATCTTGTAGGGAATAATTCCAGCGGGCCATCGCACTCCAACGTCTCGACAATGGCCACTGGGTGGATATGTCCACCTGTCTCAGGCTGTCACGCGTAAAGCGGTAACCTAGGTTGAGGACCTTCCCACTTTCCGGCTGGTAACGTGCTCCCACGTTTAATTTTTCTTCGCGCGCTTGGTTGGGGTTGTACTGGAAAGCGCTGTTCAGTGACCACTTCGGTGTAATTCGGCCTAAGATAGCAAGCAAAATGTCTGATTTGTTGTTGGTCGCTACCTCGGGGGCCACTAGATTTACGAGTGGGGTCTTAAAGCTGTAGCGTTGGCCTATGGCTACGCGCAACCGCTCCGCGCCGGTATTCGCCTCAAGCAGGCGCGAGGTAAGCGACAGCGTAACTTGTTTGGCATCACCAATGCGATCGCTACCAAAAAAACGATTTTCGGTGAACATCTGGGCAAAGTTGAAGTCCGCCTGGGCTGTGTCGAAATTCGGCACCAGGTTTTGATTGCGGTATGGGATGTATAAGAAATAAGCGCGCGGCTCCAGTGTCTGCACATAATTCTGTCCGCCAAGATTCCAATCACGTTCCAGCACCACGCCGCTGTCCAGGCTGACAATTGGCAAGGTACGGTTGGTATCGGGTAGCGCCCCCAAATTGTTTGCACCCAGCGAATAATGAGTGTAGTGCACGCCAAATTTTGGAGTCACATAAAACGAGGGCGTGGCTATCAGCGGGTAGCTCACGCTGGGATACATTACTAGACGCTGCCCACTAACGGCAGTGGGATGGCTGAAATTTACAAATTCTCCGGTAAACGCCATATTTGACCCAGCCACCGGACGGAGCGCGCCCAAGGTTATTTGCGGCAAGCGGCGATATGGCTCCACCACTGGCGCGGCCGGATCCTGCAAGGTTTGATAGCTCTGCATCCGTGCCGCTGCATTCCACCAGCCCCCGCCATAGGACAGTACGCCTTCACGTACCAGATTGGTTAGTGACGTACTGCTTATTGTGTTCGACAGATCACGGAAATAGGCATGATCTGATACATAGTTGAAGTTTGTCGATGCGTTAAACCCATAACCCAGATTTTGTACATGCTTGAGTGATGTCCGCAAACGGGTGCTGTTAGTAAGCGCATCATTGGGTAATATGTCCACATGAGCCTCACCAGCATAATTTGTGCCCATGTAACGTAATTCGTTATTAAGCATCAGGCCCCGCTTGGCCATGGCGCGCGGTGCAATGGTTGCATCACGGTTGGGCGCAATATTCCAGTAATAGGGCAGCGTCACTTCAGTACCACTCTTTGCGGTACTACCGAACACCGGACCAAGAAAACCCGATTGACGTTTGTCACTGAGCGAAAAATCCATCCACGGCATATACAAAATAGGCACACCCAGAAACTCCACCCGGGCGTTGCGTGCCACCCCCACTTGGCGGGCGCTGTCAATTTCCAGCTGACTTGCCTTTAACATCCAGTCGTCATTACCTATGGGACAGATGGTATATGCCACATTCTGTACGGTGTATTTTTGCCGGCCTTCCATATGCAGGATATCGGCGCTCCCGCGCGAATTGTTGGCGGCCAGCTGAAATGCCGGTTTTGTCATATCGCCGATATTTGTGTCCAGATTAAGCTTTACATGCGGGCCCTGCATTTTGATGCCGTTCTGCTCTACGCGCACCGCGCCATCGGCAACCAACTCTTTGCTGAGTTGCTGGTATATCACGCGATCGGCAAAGATAGCCTGCCCGCGCTTGCGTACCTCGACCTCGCCGCTAGCAACGATCTGGTTTTCAGTCTGACCTTCCACGCGCTGTGCCGAAATAAAAGCTGGGGTCTCTTCGTCGCCTTTTGGCAAATTCATGAAAGTACGATCGAGTTTCAGCAGCAATACTTCGCCTTCGGCATAAACCACAGGCATAAAAGCATAGAGCAAGGAAAACGCAACGAGGTTAAGGCGAAAATGCATTGAGCAGGGTCGACAAATTAAGGTGCTAAAATCGCACAAATCCACGATTTAGGCAATCCAAAATCAATAATGAAACGTCAACAACAGATTAAAACATGGCTGCATAGTAAATTTCCCGATAGTTTATTCGATATTTCACCCGCTTCTGCCGATGCCAGCTTCCGCCGCTACTTTCGCGCTACTTTCGTCGACCGAACATTGATAGTGATGGACGCACCGCCTCAACATGAAGACTGTTGTTCGTTCATCCATGTCGCTCAACTGTTTGGTGCAACAGGTGTGCATGTGCCGCAGGTGCTGGCACAGGATCTGGAACAAGGCTTTCTGTTGCTGACTGATTTGGGCAGCACTACTTACCTGCAAGCACTTAATGCCAGCAATGCACACGAACTATACGGTGCCGCCACTGATGCGTTGATCACTATTCAGCTAGCGAGCCGTGAATTTGAATTGCCACCCTACGATAAGGCACTGCTTATGCGCGAAATGTACCTGTTTCCGGAATGGTATGTCGCTAAACATTTGCAAGTTATGCTGGACGAGAAACAAAACGCGGCATTAGAAACCGTATTTCAGCGCATTCTTCAAAACAACTTGGCACAGCCGCGTGTGTTTGTTCATCGTGATTACCATTCACGTAACTTGATGGTTAGCACACCTAACCCGGGTATTTTGGATTTTCAGGATGCGGCCTATGGGCCAATCACTTATGACCTGGCTTCGCTGTTTAAAGACGCTTATATTCGCTGGGAAGAAGCGGAAGTGCTGGACTGGCTAATTCGTTATTGGGAAAAAGCGCGCAAGTCCGGGCTGCCGGTACACAGTGACTTTTCGGATTTTTTTCGGGATTACGAATGGATGGGCGTCCAGCGGCATTTGAAAGTTCTGGGTATCTTTGCGCGGCTATATCACCGGGACGGCAAGGACGGTTACCTGAAAGACTTACCGCTGGTGATGGATTATTTGCGCCGCGCTTGTGAACGTTACGTGGATTTAAAGCCGCTACTGCATATACTGGATATCCTGGAGAAAAAGCAACCAGTCGTGGGATACACCTTTTGAAAGCCATGCTGCTGGCCGCTGGACGTGGTGAACGCATGCGTCCTCTCACCGATCACACCCCCAAGCCCTTATTGAAAGCCGGCGGCAAGCCGCTCATTGTGTGGCATATCGAGAATATGGCAAGAGCGGGCATCTGTGATCTGGTAATAAATCACGCCTATCTCGGCAATCAAATCGAAGCTGAGTTAGGAGGCGGGGGTCAGTTCGGCATACGCATCCACTACTCAGCGGAGAATCCCGTCCTTGAAACGGCAGGGGGCATTGCTAATGCGTTGCCTTTATTGGGTGATGCGCCGTTTGCCGTTATCAACAGCGACATTTATTGCGACTATGATTTTGTTCAACTTCCCGAACTCGCAGCTACACTCAGAGCAAGCGGCGATACTGCACATCTGGTGTTAGTCAACAATCCTGTGCACCATCCCAACGGGGATTTCGGTTTAAGCAGTGGCAGAGTAGTCAATAATGCACCCGCATTTACCTTCAGTGGTATAGGAATTTACCAGCCCGGCTTATTCGCAAATATCCCACGCGGCACCATTGCACCTCTTGCGCCGCTATTACGCGCCCAGATTGCGTTAGGTAAGGTGAGCGGCGAACATTACCGGGGCCGCTGGCTGGATGTGGGAACGCCGCAACGCCTTGAAAAACTCGACAACGAATTACGTTCACAGCACAATGCCGCTCATGTTTAATACCTCTCTTTATGCCAGCCGTCGTAGCCGTCTTATTAGTCAGATGCAGCGTGGCGTTGCTGTAATTCCTACCGCACCGGAAGTATTGCGCAATGGGGATGCGCATTATCCTTATCGTTTTGATAGCCACTTCCACTATCTTACCGGCTTTGATGAGCCGGAAGCCGTACTCGTACTGATTGCTGGTGCCGTCCCGCAGTCCATCCTGTTCTGTCGCGCGAAAGATATAGAGCGCGAAATATGGGATGGTTTTCGCTACGGGCCAGACGGTGCGAAAGAAAAATTTGGTTTCGACGCTGCATTTCCCATCGCACAGCTGGATGAAAAGCTCACCGGACTGATGGGCAACCAGCCCGCACTGTTCCATCCGCTTGGCGCCCATGCCCCGTGGGACGACCGCATTCTTGCGCTGCGCGCCTGTGTGCAGGCACAGGTGCGCAGTGGCATAACCGCGCCCAATGAGATTCATGACATACGCATGCTGCTTGATGAAATGCGTTTAATTAAAGATAGCGATGAACTTGGCATCATGCGACGTTCCGCCACTATTTCGGCCGCTGCGCATATCCGTGCGATGCGCGCCACCCGCCCCGGCAAAATGGAATATGAGATCGAGGCAGAGCTGCTGCATGAATTTCGCAAAAACGGTGCGCAAGCGCCTGCCTATACCTCAATAGTTGCCGGCGGTGCCAATGCCTGCGTATTGCACTACATCAGCAACAATGCACTATTACAAGACGGCGAATTATTGCTGATTGATGCGGCCTGCGAAGTCGATGGCTATGCTGCAGATATCACCCGTACCTTTCCGGTAAATGGTCGTTTTAACGGTGCACAAAAAGACGTCTATGAGTTGGTATTATCTGCACAGATCGCCGCCATTGCAGCCGCACGTCCCGGCGCACACTGGAACGAGCCGCATGACACTGCCGTGTGCGTGTTGGCGCAAGGCTTTGTCGACCTTAAGCTATGCCATGGCAGCGTCGAGGCTGTGCTCGAAAGCGGCAGCTATAAACGCTTCTACATGCATCGTACCGGCCACTGGCTTGGCATGGATGTGCACGATGTCGGGACATACAAACTGGACAATAATTGGCGCGCGCTGCAACCCGGCATGGCACTTACGATCGAACCGGGCTGTTATATCCGTCCGGCAGAGGATGTGCCGCAAGCATTCTGGAATATCGGTATCCGCATTGAAGATGATGTGGCCATCACCGCACAAGGCTGCGAAGTGCTGACCGAAGCCGTACCCAAAGCTGTAACGGCCATTGAAGATTTGATGAGACAGCCATGAATGCACATTGCGACATCGCGATAATCGGGGGTGGCCCGGTTGGCACCGCATTGATGCTCGCATTGCGCGACAGCGGGTTGCAGATTGTCATGCTGGAAGCGCGCAAAATGGAACACGTGAGCGCTGACCCGCGTGCCTTAGCGTTGTCCAGTGGTAGCCGTCAGTTACTGGAGAGACTCGGTGTATGGAAGGGGATTACACAAGTTTCGTTAATCAAGACCATTCATGTTTCACAGAAAAATTCTTTCGGCCGCACCCTGTTACGTGCCAAAGAACTCAAAGTGCCGGAACTGGGCTATGTGCTGCCCTACACGGCGCTGCAAAACGCATTACAAAGTGCTTTAAAGGGGAGCAAATCAACTTGTCTCACTGGCGCCGTTGTTACGCAACTACAAAGCACATCGAATGGGGCATCCATTCACTATCAGCATGCAGGGATCGACCACCAACTTGAAGCGCGTTTAGCAGTGGTAGCCGATGGGGGAAAGTTGCTGGAAGCCGCTCATCCGCCGGAGATTCGCGATTACGGTCAAAGTGCCGTCATTGCACATGTCACCTGCACCCATCCGCAGCCGGATATTGCGTTCGAACGCTTTACTATGCAGGGACCGTTGGCATTGTTGCCGTTCAGGGACGGTTATGAACTGGTCTGGACTGCGCCACATGAAATGGCGCAAGAAATACTGCGCTGGAATGATGCCGCTTTTCTTGCCCAATTGCATCAACACTTCGGTGATCGAGCTGGTAAATTTTTAACTATTGGGGAACGCGCCTGCTTCCCGCTGCGGCTCAAACGCGCGCCCAAAATCACGCTGCCGCACACAGTATTGATTGGCAATGCTGCACAGACGTTGCATCCCGTGGCCGGGCAAGGTTTCAACATGGGGCTGCGCGACGCGTGGGAATTGGCGCAAGAAATTCTCAATTGCGCACCAGAGACACTTGGTTCTGATGCTATGCTTACCAACTATCGCAAACAACGTCAATTTGACCGCCAGGCCGGTATACATTTCACCGATGGTCTGGTGCGTCTTTTCTCCAATGATCTGTTGCTGCTTAAATCAGGACGCGCGGCTGCACTTACGTTACTGGACTGTCTGCCGGGCGCGAAAAAATTCGTAGCAAGACGTATGATGTTCGGAACCAACGGATAGAACCATGTCTGCCCAGCTGGGGAAGCGCTGATTAACTCGCGTTTCAGAATTTAACAAATTTAAAAATCAATTGGTTACGCGCGAAATTCCGCGAAATTTTGAATTAATCAGCGTCTCCCTATTGATCCGGCACGAATTATTCATGAAGCCGCGTAGGCGACTTTTGGGTCGCCGAAATAACGGCGCACGCGTTCGGGGTTTTGCTCAAGCATGATCATGTGATCAGTCGCAGCAGCTCTGAGTTTTGCCTTGGTGCGCACTGGCACCTTTGAAGTGATGACGTGCTTGAGATCTGCATTCAGTCTTTCTTCGGGGTTGAGTTCAGGGCTGTAGCTGGGCAAGTAGAACAACTCGATTTTCTGTGCGTTCTCGGCAGCCCAAGCCTTTACAGGTTTGCTGTGATGAACTCTCAAGTTGTCCAGTATCAGAAACACCTTGCGGTCTGTATCCTTGATGAGCGCCTCCAGAAATTCAATGAGCTTGTCGGAGTTAAATGCCTCATCAATAATCATCCAGCGCGTTTTACCCTGATTGGTTACCGTCGCAATCATCGATAGCTTGTGGCGCGTGCCGCCTACTGCGAACGTCACAGGTGTCTTGCCCACCGGCGCATAGCTCCTGCCTCTGACATCCGTGTTGACTAGCGCCGTCTCGTCGCCCCAGTGAATTTCCGCACCTTCGGCTTTTGCTCTGGTTTCAATGGCCGGATACTGTTCAACAAGCCAAGCCTGGACGGCTTCAGGCCGCTGCTCGTATGCTTTTTTAATGGGTTTTTGTGGTGTAAAACCCCAACGTGCCAAGTGGTTGCCTACTGCCCGAATAGACAGCTTGATACCGTGCGCCAGCTCAATGTGCTGGCGCACAGCGGGCCTGCTCCATAGCGCAAAATCCATCTTGAGTTGTTCGGGGCGTCTGTCGCAGATGGTTTGTTGAATCGCCAGCTCTTGGCTAACCGTCAAGCTACGTCCACTGCCAGGTTTTTTACCCCGAACGCCGGGCTTGAGTGCCCCCGAACCTTCAGCCTTATACAACCGCAGCGCCGTATTGACTGCCGTCCAGCTCAGTCCCGTTTGCACCACGATCTCCATCACCGCCACACCTTTGCGGTGCATACGAATAACTTGCTTGCGTCGTTCATGCAGTACTTCTCGCGACTGCTTGCGGGCATCTTCTTTTTCCATACTCCATAGACATCGAAAACCAATAAAAATTCATTTATAAATCGTGCCGGGTCTATAGGTAATCAGGTTTATGACAGTCGGCCAGTAGCTGGCCAATTAAATAAGATGAGGATGCCGTCTTTGCTATGGTGATGTTCATTACTTTTCAAAGTTGCGCTATTTCCTGCTATGCCTGTTTAGGCAAAATTAATTACACTCGTTGATCACTTGCCTAAATAAAATCCCCCCACAAAGTTTGCAAAGTAGCTATTCCCGCCACCGCAGCCGTCTCGGTACGTAGCAAGCGTGCACCTAAACGGATAGAAATAAAACCAGCTCGCTGGGCAATCTGGACTTCGTCCGCACTGAAACCACCTTCCGGCCCAATCAACAGGGTCGCTTTCCCTTGCGGTTTCGGCTGCTCATGCAATGTTGTCACGGCTTCCGGCAACAGGATAAATTTGCTGCCCCGCGCATCGCCTATAGTGGCAATCCACGAGCTGAATTCTAGTGGAGCATGAACTTTAGGTAACATGTTTCTGCCACATTGTTCACATGCTGCAATGGTGATGCCATGCCAATGTTGGGTGCGTTTTTCAGCGCGGTCTCCAGTTAGCTTTACCATGCTACGTTGGGTCTGTACTGACTGTATTTCGGTAGCACCGAGTTCAGTGGCCTTTTGTATTACCCAGTCCATTTTTTCGCTACTACACAACGCCTGTGCCAGTACGATATTTAATGGAGACTCGCGGTTGACCGTGCAAACTTGTAGTTTCTCCAGCACTACTTTTTTGCCTTCGATTTCGCAGATGCGGCCATGAAGTTCATTGCCGACACCATCAAATACCCGAACTCCATCATTAACGCGCAGGCGCAAGACTCGACTGGCGTGATGTGCGGCAGCTTCTGGCAGCTCAAATTTGGTATTTGCATGCAGTGGTGGGGGACAATAAAAGCGTGGTGTAGTCATTGATCGATCAGGTATAAATGGTCTGCATGATAATATAACGGTCATCTGTAAAAACTCAAATTCAAGTTAGACGAGGTATTTTTGGTTAACCCCAAGCTAAAATACTTAAACAATATTTTAAAATGAAAAAAATCGGCCGTAATGATCCTTGTCCTTGTGGCAGCGGTAAGAAATATAAGCATTGCTGCCAGCCAAGCGGGGAAGTTCCTATGGCAAAAACGCACTCATCAGATTTATCAATCCCCCAAATTATCCAGATCGCACGGGAACACCATCAAGCTGGACGTTTGTCTCAGGCAGAAGCTATTTATCAGAAAATACTCCAAGTAGAGCCAAACCATCCGGATGCGCTGCATTTATTAGGGCTGATAGCCCGTCAGGGAGGAAAGAACGGGATTGCTGTTGGACTTATTAGCAAGGCTATCCGTATAAATCCATCCAATCCAATTTATTACATTAATTTGGGGAATGCGCTCAAGGACCAAGGTCAGTTGGAGGAAGCCATCCTCAATTATCGTCAAGCGCTTTCAATTAAGCCGGATTTTGCCGAAGTGCACAACAATTTGGGGAATGCCCTCAAGGAACAAGGTAATTTGGAAGCGGCGATTGAGAGTTTCCGTCGGTCACTCGTATTGAAGCCCGATTTTGCCGAGACGCACAGCAATCTGGGAAATACGCTCAAGGATCAAGGCCAGCTGGAAGAAGCAATAGCATGTTACGGCCAAGCACTTCTGCTCAAGCCGGATTATGCTGAGGCATACAATAACTTGGGAACTGCTCTCAAGGCACAAAACAAGCTGGATGCAGCAATCGGAAGTTACCGGAAGGCAGTTTCGCTCAAGCCGGATTTTGTTGATGCGTATAACAACTTGGGAAATGCGCTCATGGCACAAGGCAAACTGGAAGCGGCAATTGTGAGCTTCCACCAGTCGCTCTTAATCAAACCGGATTATGCCGAGGCGCACAATAATTTGGGGAACGCGCTTAAAGATCAAGGCAAATTGGATGCAGCGGTTGAGAGCTTCCAGAGAGCGCTAGCGTTCAAGCCGGATTTTGCCGAGGCGTACAGTAACCTTGGGCTCGCGCTTCAGAAACAAAGTAAAATGGATGAGGCGATTGCCTGTTACAACAAAGCGCTTTCAATCAAACCGGATTATGCCGAAGCGTACAACAATCTGGGACTTGCGCTACAAGAGCAAGGTAAATTGGATGGGGCGGTTGACAGCTACCACAAAGCACTCGCGCTCAGGCCGGTTTATCCCAAGGCTCATAGCAACCTGCTTTTTACCCTGAGTTTTTATTCCAAGTGCTTGCCTGATAACCATCTCGCAGAAGCACGTCACTATGGCAATCAAGTGATGGCAAAGGTCCAACCGTATACAAGTTGGCTTGTTTATCCAGAAAACACAGTGGGACGAGGTATGCTGCCTCTGCGGATTGGCCTGGTTTCTGGAGATTTTAGAACGCATCCCGTTGGTTTTTTCCTGGAGAGTATTCTCGCGAATTTGAACCCTGCTCGAGTAGAGCTGGTTGCATATTCGACGTCTCCACAAGAGGACGAACTCACCGCCCGCATTCGGCCTTGTTTTGTTGCCTGGAATATGATTGTGGGTCTTAGTGATGAGGCTGCGGCCCGGAAGATTCACGATGATGGGGTTCATATTCTCATTGACCTGACAGGGCATACTGCCAGCAATCGTTTGCCGATGTTTGCACTGAAGCCTGCTCCGGTGCAAGTAAGTTGGTTGGGCTATTTCGCTACCACCGGGTTGCCGACGATAGACTATCTTCTGGCAGACCCGGTATCGGTGCCGGAAACTCACCGGGAGCACTTTACTGAAACAGTGTGGTATCTGCCAGAAACCCGGCTTTGCTTCACCCCACCTGCAAATAGAGCAGGGCTGGAATTAACCCCCTTGCCGGCAGTGCAGAATGGCTATATCACTTTTGGTTGTTTCCAAAATCTTACCAAGGTAAATGACACTGTGCTGGCTGCATGGGGACAAATTTTCCTTGCCTTGCCAGAAGCTCGACTGCGGCTGCAAAGCAGTCAGCTGAATTGCTCAATCGCGCGCGAATCTCTACAGCATCGGTTCGTTCAAGTCGGGATAATGCCGGAGCGAGTAATAATGGAAGGATATGTTCCTAGAGAGGATTATCTCGCGGCATATGCTAACGTGGATATCATTCTGGACACATTTCCTTATCCCGGGGGCACTACAACCTGCGAAGCGTTGTGGATGGGGGTGCCTACCCTGACCCTCGCCGGCGGCACATTGCTCGCCCGCCAAGGTGCCAGCATGCTAACCTGTGCCAGTCTGGAAGATTGGATTGCCAGCGATGAAGGTGACTATGTAAACCGGACTCTGTTTCACGCCACTGACATTAATCGTTTGGCGCAACTGAGGTCAGGATTACGGCAGAAAGTGCTTGCTTCGCCACTTTTTAATGCCCCACGTTTTGCCCTGCATTTGGAGGATGCATTGCAAAAAATGTGGCAACAAAAGATGTACTCGGAAGCTGACCCTAAATGAACTGAGATGCATGCCAGAAGCAGATATCCCACAAATACTTAAGGTTTATGATCCCGTTAAAATGTTCTGATGTTTAATAATCCACCTGGATCTGAACTTTTCTGCATTGTTTTTGTCCCTACCCTTAAATAAGTGCCGACAACCTAAAGTTCAATCTATTTGAGGACTTAACCTATGTTATTCACATGCTAAACACATTATTCCGTGCTGAATTAGTCTACGTAGCGTGTATAATCTTCAGTTTTAATATTTCTTGAATTTGTGAGCCAACCTCCTTCCTTCACGGGTGAGCGCTTTTTGCCCGTGTGCACCGGTGAAATATGGTATGAACATTGGCACCGCTATGCCTTGGCACGCCAGCTAAGTTCACATTGCACAGTTTTGGATGTGGCCTGCGGTGAAGGCTATGGTGCCGCCATGGTGGCTGAAACCGCATATCAAGTGGTGGGTGTTGATTTATCCGTTGAAGTAATTCAGCATGCCAAAAACAATTATAGGCATCATGCTAACCTGCAATTCGTTACGGCTTCATGTGAATGCTTGCCGTTTTCAGATGCGAGCTTTGACTTAGCAATTTCCTTTGAAACAATAGAGCACATTGAGAAACAGAAAGAATTTATTTCTGAACTCACGCGTGTTTTGCGCCCAGACGGGGTATTGATCCTGTCCTCTCCGAACAAGCGCTTGTATTCCGATGCACATGATTATCACAATGAATTTCATGTGCGCGAATTGTATCGAAATGAGCTGGAAGAGTTACTGCGCGTGAGTTTTCCGCATATATTCTGGCTTGGCCAAAAATTATTGTTCCATTCCGCCATTTGGCCAGAAAACCAGGCCTGCGTTATGACAGAATATTTGGTTAACGACGATCGGCAAGTTACTGTAGTCAGCCATCCTTCTGTCGAGCCAATGTATTACATCGCAGTCTGTAGCCGTAACCCCTCTATGCTGCCCACCGCGCTCAATAAACTTTCTTTGTTTAGTGACAGCGCCGAAATGGTTTATCAGGATTATGCTAAACAAACCAGGCGCGTGATGGAGCTGGATCAACTTCTGAAAGATCGCGAGTATCTGATTGTTGAACGTGATAATTTTCTTTCGCTTCGCACCCAGCAAATGGAGGAACGCGAACAGCTGATCGCTGAACGTGATGCACTTCTGGACATGCGCACGGAACAATTAAGTGAACGTACCGAAGAATTGAATACACGCACCGAACAATTGAATGAACGTACTGGACAATTAAGTGAACGTACTGAAGCATTAAATATTTGTACCGATCACTTAAATCAACATACTGAAGAAATAATCAAACTTAATGCGCTTCTAACACTACGCAACGAACAAATTACTGAACATGAGCGTTTGAATGTTGCGCTCAACCAGCAAATTGACTATCGCGCCAGTTTGGTCTGGTGGCTGAAGTCGCCGTTACGCTTCCTCAAACGTGCCATCAAAGGGAATTCTTGAATTAGCATGTTACCCCCAGCAATCGACATTATCATCCCGGTCTACAATGCATACGATGACTTGCAGCGCTGCCTCGACAGCGTGCTTCGCACCACTATGCCCCATCATCGCATCATCATGATCGACGATTGTTCAACGGATAGCCGCATCGCCGACTATTTTGAGACGCAGCGTAGCAAAGCAGACAAACGTCTGTGGCTGCTCCAGAACGATACAAATCTCGGCTTTGTCAGCACCGTTAACCGTGGTATGACGCTCAGTCAAAATGATGTCGTGTTGCTCAATTCCGATGCCATCGTTACCTCGGGCTGGTTGGAAAAACTTTGCTGTTGCGCTGATTCAGATCCGCTTATCGGCACAATCACCCCGTTTTCTAACAACGCCGAAATTTGCTCGTTCCCGAACTTTTGCCAAGATAATGCGTTGCCGCAAGGAATGAATGCAGAGGACGTCAATCGCGCCATTGAGGCAGCCGCCCTTCGCGTTTATCCTGACATACCCACCGGGGTCGGATTTTGCATGTTTATTCGGCGTCGCCTGCTTAATAAAATCGGCCTGTTCGATGCTGATACGTTCCGTCACGGTTACGGCGAGGAAAATGATTTCTGCATGCGGGCGTTGGCAGCTGGATGGCGCAATGTACTGTGCGACGATACTTTCGTCCAGCATGTCGGCAGTTGCTCTTTTAGTACGAAAAAAGAGACGCTGGTTGAAGAAAATATGCAGCGTTTGCTGGCTAAGCATCCAGACTATATGCAACGTGTAATGGCTTTCATCACGGCCGATCCAATCAAGCCGATCCGTCAGTTGGCACAGTCGTTCCTGGCACTCACCGGAGCGGCTGGCGATAAGCCCGGCATCCTGCATATCATGCACGGCCGTAGCGGCGGCACGGAGCAGCACACTCGTAGCTTGATGCACAGTGACGGCGAGGACTACCGCCATTATTTGCTGGTAACCATGGATGATGTCTGGCAACTTAAGGATGCCAACAGCGGTGAATTGCTAACTTATCAATTCAACCGGCAACCTGACCAGCTGTGGACGGATTTTTTGGCCAGCCTGTGTGCCAGTTTTCGTATCCATTTATGCCATGTACATCATCTGGCCGGCTGCAGACCGGGCTTGCTGGAAGCGATGCGCAACCTTGGAATTCCATTTGGCTTCAGTGTGCACGATTTTTTTCTGGCTTGTCCGACTATCAACCTGCTCGACGCCACAGGAATTTATTGTGGCAGCGAAACTGATGCATCGCGCTGTCAGAATTGTCTTAGCGCCCAGCCAGATTTTCGTGGCATTGACATCGTTGCTTGGCGCGCAGTGCATGCGGATTTCATTGAGCAGGCAGTATTCGTGATTGCTCCCAGCGACTTGGCTGCTGAGATGTTCCGTAGCTATTTTCCGCGCGCTGATGTTCGCGTTATCCAGCACGGCGTCGATTTGACCGCCAACCGCGTTAATGCTCTGACATCGGCGCTACTGTTGCCGAAGGATGCGTATCAAAGTATCGGGGTATTGGGTGCGATTGGCCCGGTCAAAGGCGCCCGCCAACTGGAGCGCTTAGTAGCACGCAGCCGCGAACGCAAGCTGCCATTTCGCTGGGTTGTGGTCGGTTATATGGATCGCCAGTTTCAGCCGTATCAGACTGCCGATACCTTATTGACAGTGCATGGCCAATACACGCCAGATCATATGGAAGACTTGCTCGACCATTATCGAATTAATCTGGTGGTGTTTCCATCTGCCGGCCCGGAAACTTATTGCTACACCCTGACCGAAGCTTGGATGGCTGGACGACCCGCATTGGTGCCTCCGATCGGCGCGCTGTATGAGCGTGTGCAAACGAACGGTGCCGGTTGGATCATGCAAGACTGGTGTGATACTGATGCTATTTTAGATGACATCATTTCGATATTACGGCCGGAAAATAGTACCGATTTTGTGCACAAGCAAACGCAAGCGCGGGCAGTACCGGTTACCTCGGTACGCGACATGGCTAACGCTACCGAAATGGTTTACCACGAAGTTTTGTCGCGACAAGTCGTCAAATTTGCTGCGCCGTTGCCGCAAACCACCCTGTACACCGCGCTGCAAACTGCGCTGGGAGTGGCTGCCGCCGACAAGCACCGTGCCCTATCAATGGGGCAGCACTGGTTGCTGCGGCTTGCACATCTCGGCCTGCGTTTGCGCTATACATTGCTTGGTCGCTGGCTATATCGCATCATCCCGGTCCGATGGCAACAAATCCTGAAGCAACGACTGTTGGCATAGATATTTTAAGGTGGCTGTCCCTGAGCAACGCCTATAAATGTGGTGTATTTATTAGCTTTTCGCGATGTTCAAGCAATGTGGAATTTGCAAAAATTTGATCTACAGCGTACAAATTTCTTGCAAAATAAAACCACGTCAATTGGAGCAAACTCCCGTTTATTTGACCTCAGAATCAATGGTAATGACGATGTCTTTTTGACCAACTTTCACTGGCTTCGAAAACCCCTCCAGATCTTTTGCGCTCGAAATTACATTCCCCGATTTTGATATGCGCGCACCGACGATAACATTCGTCACAGAAGATAAGTTTAAACCTGGCACCATCGACATGCTGTCATCCAGCGTGAAATCAAACGGTAGATCCTTCACTGTCTTGCGTAAAACGGCCAACGGCGGTTTGCGCCCACCTTCCACAGCCCGGGCGAAAATAAAAACGGCGTCGGTATCTGCGATTCGCGCCTTGAAAGCAGGGTCAAGACGTACCGTTCCACTCACTGACCCTTTTGCAACGTTTGACTGGGTCGCGGCTCTGTTACCAGCCGGAGCGACAACTACCGGAGGCAGTCCGGCCAATCCACGTGCTTCATTGACACTGGCGCTGACCGAGGCCACCACAGGAGAATCTGCCGGTAACAAATTGAGAATTTTTTCCCACCATTTAATGGCGTCTGAGTAGTCTTTGCGTTCGAAAGCCGCAGAACCTGCCAGAGACAGCGCTTTGAGGTTATCAGGATCAATTTTCAGCGCCTGCCGGATTATTTTTTCTGGCTCACCTTGTAGGGTCTGCTTGAGCATGGCCAGCATATCGGCGTGATCGGCCAGCACAGAGGCGTTGTTCGGTTGCAGTGCTACAGCACGAGCGTAAGCGGCACTGGCATCCTGATAGCGATTGAGGGCGGTGTAGGAGCGAGCAAGCATCACCCAGCCCTCGGCATTGTCCGGTTCTGTCTTTAGCCGTTCCGCAAGCCACGTCACCATTGCCTCAAATTGCTCAGGTGTAGCTGGATGTGCTTCGTCCATGGCTGTTGTCGGGATTTGCGGCTTTAATCCGGCTGGCGTACCCAGCATGAAATATAGAGAAATCGCTAACAAAGGTACTGAAATTATCAACGCTGCAATCGCCGCATTACCCCAGCGGTTATCCGTTGATGGCGCAATAGCGATTTCGGCGGCGCCGGAATCTTCCAGCACGCGACTTTCCAGATCGCTCCGCGCGTTTTGGTATTGAACCTCATTCAGTGTCCCGGCTGCCAGATCTGCGTCTAATTCGCGTAACTGATCACGATAAACAGACAGATTCACCTCTGAATGCGTGGTGGATATTGAGCTATTCCCTCTTCTCAGTAATGGAAGCACCAGAATCAGCAAAGTAACAGCAATCAGAACGCCCACTATAAGCCAAAACGTGATCATGACTGTCCCTCGCCTCTTTTTCCAGACAACAACGAGGCCGCGCGGGCATGCTCATCTGTGCTCAGGGCGGGTGCCTGCTGCATCATTTTGCGGCGCTGGCGCAGAATAACAATGAGTACGCCCACCCCCACTACTAGTAGTAGAAGTGGCCCGAACCAGAGCAACCAAGTGGTTGATTTCACCAGTGGGCTGAACAGAACGAATTCACCATAGCGCTTTACCATGTAATCTAATATTTCCTGCTCTGATTGTCCTTGCCGCAGTTTTTCGCGCACTTGATTTTTAAGGTCAACCGCGAGTTCGGCATTGGAATCGGCAATCGTCTGGTTCTGGCAGACCAGGCAGCGAAGATGTGCAGACAGATCCATAACGCGTTTTTCCAGTACAGGATCATCTCTCGTAATCATCGCCTGATCAGCATGAGCCAGTGGCATTAAAAGCAACAGTACAAGAAAGAGAAGTTTGCTATGCACCGTTCAACTCCTTAACTAGAGGAATTAGTTTGTTCTGTATGAGTTCAGGCGTGAGCGCCCCGATAAATTTGTGGCGGATGAGACCTGATTTGTCGATGACGAAAGTTTCCGGCACACCATAGACGCCCCAGTCAATGCCAACGTTGCCTTCTCGATCGTAGGCTGACAGGACATAGGGGTCACCTGAATTTCTTAACAAAGTTAGGCCATCATCGCGATTGTCCTTGTAATTAAGGCCATAAATTGGCACCAAATTTTGCCGTCCCAACTCTACTAACAGAGGATGCTCTTGACGGCAAGTTACACACCACGAGGCCCAAACGTTAAGCAGCCAAACTTTGCCACGTAAATCTTCAGGCCCAATCGTTTTATCAGCGTTATGAAGTTGTGGCAGCCGAAATGTGGGTGCTATCTTGTTGATCAAGGGCGATGGAACTTCCCTGGGATTAAGTGTGAGTCCGATCCACAAGAAAATAACGAGAATAATAAAAACCCCAAGAGGAAGAAGAAAGCGGTTCATTGGTTCCCTTTCAGCGCTGCGTGGGTGGCGTTAATGGTAAGCGATAACGACGATCGCTTACCGCCAGCAAACCGCCAAGCGCCATAAGTAAGCAGCCGCCCCAGATCCAGTTAACCATCGGTTTATGCTGGATGCGCATAATCCACTCATCTCTACTGACTTGTTCGCCAAGTGCAACGTAAAGGTCGCGGAACAGGCCCGTGTAAATGGCCCCTTCGGTCATGGCTGAATCCTGCATGGTATAAAGACGCTTCTCAGGATAGAGCGTGTCTATCTTCGCTCCATCCAGTGTTACCTCCAGAGTGCCACGAATTCCGCTGTAATTCGGCCCTTTCATTTTCTCCATAGCAAGCAAACGGAAGACATAACCGTCCAGCGTGGTCGTGTCACCTACACGCAGGCGCATTTCGCTACTGGTTTCGTAGCCCTTAACCAAGGTTACACCGAGAATAAATACACCAATTCCAGCGTGGGCGAGCAGCATGCCATAGGTGGCACGCGATGTGGCGCGCAACGTTGCCCAAGCGCCCGCGCTGGCTGATTCGCGCACCCGCGTAACCAGATAAGCCACGCTTGTGAGCAATGCCCACATCCCCAGCGAAGTCCCGGCTACCACTGGTGCCGTCCAGTGGCCGAACCAGGATGGCACCAGCATTCCCAAAGCCACGCTGACAATGAACCATGGCCCAAGGTGTTTCACTATTTTTGCCATGCTCGCTTGCTTCCATGGTGCGCGTGGCCCGATACCCATCAAGAAAACAGCGACGGCCATGATCGGCGCAAACACTGCTTCAAAATAGGGCGGTCCGACCGAAATTTTACCCAGATTCAATGCATCTAAAAATAACGGATAGAGCGTGCCAAGGAATACCGCACCAGCGGCAGCGACCAGTAGTACATTATTCACCAGTAGCATCGATTCGCGTGAAATCAATCCGAATCCGCTGCCCAGCCCAACTTTCGGCGCGCGCCACGCAAATAGTACAAGCGACCCGCCGACTACCACACTCAGAAATGCCAAAATGAAAAGTCCACGCGCCGGATCTGTAGCAAAAGAATGCACGGAAGTCAGCACTCCGGAGCGCACAAGAAAGGTTCCGAGCAGGCTTAAGGAAAAAGCGATAATAGCCAGCAATACTGTCCAGTTTTTGAAAGCACCGCGTTTTTCTGTTACCGCCAGGGAATGGATCAGTGCAGTGCCCACCAGCCAAGGCATGAATGAGGCATTCTCAACTGGATCCCAAAACCACCAGCCGCCCCAACCCAGCTCATAATAGGCCCACCAGCTACCGAGCATTACGCCAAGCGTGAGAAACATCCAGGCTACTGTAGTCCATGGCCGTGACCAGCGCGCCCAAGTTGCATCAAGCTTGCCGCCGATCAATGCGGCAATGGCGAAGGAAAAGGCCACCGAGAAGCCTACGTAACCCATATACAGCAAGGGCGGGTGGAATATCATGCCCGGATCTTGCAACAAAGGATTCAGGTCGCGGCCATCCATTGCAGCGGGCAGCAGGCGTTCAAAAGGGTTGGAGGTGAATAGCGTGAAAGAGAGGAAACCCACACTGATTAGCCCCATCACGCCTAATACGCGTGCCAGCATTTCTTCCGGCAAACGCTTGCTGAATATCGTCACCGCCAGCATCCACCCGCCGAGCATCAGCATCCATAAAAGTAACGAGCCTTCATGTCCGCCCCACACCGCAGCGATGCGGTACTGAACCGGCAATAGTGAGTTGGAGTGGGCGGCAACGTATTTAACCGAGAAATCGTTGGTAACAAAGGAGTAAACGAGGCAGCCGAAGGCGATAACGATGAAGGCCAGTTGTCCGCGAGCTACCGGGCGAGCGAGTGCCATCAGCTGCCGATTACCGCGCAAACTGCCCGTTATAGGTAGTACACCCAGTATTAGCGCCAGCACGAGCGCTAGCATGAGGGAAAAATTACCGATCTCGGGTATCATTTTTCTGCCCCTTGTCCGCTATAAACGCAACCAACCGCTATCCATGTATTTGATTCAGTCTTGCCCGGTGTTGGTAGTTTGTTCATCAACTTCAACGTTTTCAATTCCTTCAACTTGTTCTCCAATTCTTTCATCTTGCTCATCTTGATCTGACAATGCTCTTAAAAGAGATCTTGAAAACTCTTTTGTCCTCGTAAAGATGAGAATGACAAAGTCAGACAAATTCAGAATTTAATAGATGCGTCCTTATAACTCCTGCATCGTATGCTCCTCAGGACGCGACACAACTTTTAATTTTAACATGGACATTCTAGTTTTTTTGAAACAACTTCGAGTAAGACCACTATTTAGTGGTCAAGGTGTAAGTGTCTCTTGTGCCATTGTCTCTTGAAATACTCAAGGAGATATGTTTGCCTTAAGGTTAATATCGTAATCCACCGTCAGCGGTGCGTGGTCACTAAAGCGCTGATCCATATAGATGTTGGCTGATCGAGCGGACTGTGCAACACCCGGCGTGGCAATGTGGTAGTCAATACGCCAGCCCACGTTTTTTGCCCAAGCCTGGCCGCGATTTGACCACCATGTGTAAGCTTCCAATTCGGGATGCAGGTGACGGAACACGTCTACGAACCCAACTTCATTAAATAGTTCAGTAAGCCAGGCACGTTCTTCTGGCAAAAAGCCGGAGTTCTTGCGGTTGCCGCGCCAATTTTTCAAATCTTTTTCGGTGTGGGCTACGTTCCAGTCGCCGCATAACAATACCTCACGTCCACTGGCGTGAAGTTCACGCAGATGCGGCATAAAGGCAGCCATAAACTGAAATTTTACCGTCTGACGCACCTCACCGCTGGAACCGGAGGGAAGGTAAAGCGACACGACACTAAGGTTACCGAACCGTGTTTCAATATAACGTCCTTCGCTGTCGAATTCAGGAATGCCCAACCCTTCCATTACTGTTTGTGGTTTTTGCCTGCAATAGATGCCCACGCCGCTATAACCCTTTTTTTCGGCATAGTGGAAATAGCCGTGGTAACCATCGGGCGCTAACATTTCTAGCGTCATGTCAGCGGCTTGTGCTTTGAGTTCCTGCACACAGACAATGTCGGCATCTTGCTGTGCCAGCCATGGCAATAACCCTTTGCTGCAGGCTGAACGAATTCCGTTGAGGTTAATGCTGATGACGCGCACTAAAATTCTCCATAAGCAAAGCTTGTAATTATAATGGCGGCACGTCTAAATTTTTGATCTATCTGTCATGTCTAATTTTCGCCAGGATTTCATCCGTTTCGCCATCAAGCAAAAAGTATTGTGTTTCGGTGAATTCAAAACCAAGGCTGGCCGTTTATCGCCCTATTTTTTTAATGCAGGTTTGTTCAACGACGGTGAATCGTTGAAACAGCTTACGCAGTTTTACGCAGAGGCCATTCTATTCTCAAAGATTCCCCTCGATATGTTATACGGCCCCGCTTATAAAGGTATTCCGCTCGCGGCGGGAACGGCCATTGCTCTAGCAGAAAAAGGCCGCAATGTGCCGTACTGCTTTAACCGCAAGGAAGCCAAAGGCCATGGTGAAGGCGGTAGCACGGTGGGAGCGAAACTGCAGGGAGGTGTGCTGATTATCGATGATGTGATTTCCGCTGGTACCTCAGTCCGAGAATCCATAGCCTTAATCCGTGCGGCGGGTGCAACGCCTTGCGGGGTGGTCATTGCATTGGATCGCATGGAGCTGGGACAACAAACAGAGCGGAATGAAGATGAACTTTCCGCAGCACAGGAAGTAGAGCGCAACTATGGTATTCCGGTGGTGTCAATTGCTACACTGAACGATTTGCTCGGTTATTTGCAGGATAATCCCGCGATGGCGCAGAATCTGCAAGCTGTACAATCTTACCGTGATCGTTATGGGATAGAACGTAAATAAGATGAAAATTTTTAGTGTATGTCTGGTATTGATTGTAGTCGTCTTCAGTACAGCAGTTGAAGCGAAACTATATAAATGGGTGGACGACAAGGGTGTGACCCATTACGGCGAAGTTATTCCTCCAGAATATACTAACAAAAGTAATGTGCTATTAAACGATAAGGGGCGTTTAATCAAACGAAACGAGGAAATAAACAATACGGAGCGGCGTACCAATGAGGAGGATGATGCCAAGAAACGTATTGATAATGAAGCTAAACTTGAATTAAGTCGCAAAGACAAAGCGTTATTGAACACTTTCAGTAATGAGAAGGAAATTGACCTGGCTCGCGATCGCAATCTGCATCAAGTTGAATCACTTATCAGCAGCATACAGTCACTGCAACGAGCAGCCCGAGAGAGCTTGAAGAATTATCAGCAGGAAGCAGAGGGAATAAAGCGCGCTGGCAGAAAGCATCCCGTTTCATTGCAAGTCGACATTACTGAGGGCGAGAATAAATTAGCTAAATTGCAATTAGACTTGGTCAAGGCTCAAGAAAAGGCAGCTTCGGTTAAAGCGAGTTATGAAGCCGACAAGATGCGCTTCCGTGAGCTGAATGGAAGCACCAAGAAATAAGTCAAGGGCGTCTTAAAATTTCCTATGTTCCGCCCGAATTTGTTGCATGACAGGGCCTTTCAGGCAAGGGTTGGCCGGGAAGATAGCCGGGGAAGACGAGCCATTATTACAACTCCCAAGAGAGGTGACGGGTAAGAAATAGCAGATTAAATCGAGTCCCACCTTGATTCGTTCTATTTGCGCTGCCATGTTTATAAACCAATCCGATAGAATTTTTAGTGTTTTATCGGGGTCTACTTTACGTCAGCTATGAATCAAAGTTGCTGATTCCACTAGTCCTTACAGCGATGGTCGCAGTAGTCGGCTGGATCGTTGTACATCATTTGAGCGCCTCGCGAGACCGAGAAAACAAACGTCGAGAGAAGCTCACAGAATTTTTGATTGATGTATACCGCCGAATCGAAAAGTATCCATGTCGCCAATTATCACCAGACAACGCCGCAGATTTTGAGTCGGCGATTGCCGATATTCAATTGTTCGGCTCACCTCATCTCGTCCAGCTTGCCCAAAGTGTAGCGGAGGGTATTCCGAAGTCAGGTGTTGCTCAAGCAGACCGGCTGTTACTTGAGCTCCGTAAAGTCTTGCGCAAAGAACTTGGGCTTGAAGAAGTACCAGGCAAAACCGTCTATTTGCGTATCACTGAGCGGAAAATTTCTCATAGCTAACGAATAAGGTTAGATCGTGCGAGCGAAGCCATGATCTGAACCGTTTGTTGGATAAGCCCGGTACTTAAGTGTGGGTCGGGCCTTATTAAGACAAATAGGGTCAGACATTCGCATCCTTGTATTCACGGAAATTCATGTTACTCGGATGAAGAGGATATCCATTAATCAATCTTTGTGGCAGGAAGAGAGAGAAATTATTCAAGTTTCAAAGATTAGCTAAATGGTGGACAGCATTGTTACTTGCATTTTCGCCATGGCTTTCTGTTCAATCTGGCGTATGCGTTCGGCTGACACGCCAAATTCATTTGCGAGATCGTGTAACGTAACCGTGTTGCCCTCGCGAAGCCAACGAGCTTCAATGATGCGACGGCTGCGTTCGTCCAAGCTCGCCAGTGCGCGGGTTAAGCCCGTGCTTTGCTGCATTTCAAGTTGTTTGTGCTCAAGGACGCAAGATGGCTCGCTATCTGCCGCAGATGCCAAGTAGGTGATAGGCGCAAAGCTATTATCATCTTCCTCGTTTGTAGCTGGCTCCAGCGCCACTTCGTGACCATTGAAACGAGCTTCCATCTCTAACACTTCGCTTGTGCTGACCTTCAGTTGCTGGCCAATTACACTGGCTTCTTGCGGTTTGAGTGATCCCAACCCCTGCTTCATGCTACGCAAATTGAAGAACAGCTTGCGTTGAGCTTTCGTGGTTGCAATCTTGACCAGGCGCCAGTTGCGCAGAATATATTCATGCATCTCAGCGCGTATCCAGTGCAGTGCGAACGATACTAACCGCACACCATGATCTGGGTCGTAGCGTTTGACGGCCTTCATTAGGCCGATATTGCCCTCTTGGATTAAGTCTGCTTGTGGTAAGCCATAACCAGCATAGCCGCGCGCCACGCTGACTACTACACGTAGGTGCGAGACGATAAGCTGGCGTGCCGATTCCAGGTCATTATCGCGGTTGAAGCGGATTGCCAAGCCTTGTTCCTCTTCTTGCGTAAGTAATGGGAAACGATTCACGGCTTGTATATATTGGTCTAAGCTACCCACTGTCGAGGGTGTCGGCAACGTCAAAGTTTGATTCATGGTTATAATCTTCTAATGGTTATCATCATAAAGTATAAATTTTAGCACTCAATGTCCTTGAGTGCCAAATCGTCTATAGATTAAATTGGTGAACAGGCTGCCTGGCTTCTAGTCACGTCAAATTTGTTCTATAAGCTCAACTCAAATCAAACTTAGTCGAGTTGACTTATAAAGTCATTCGCAGATAGCTAAGGCCTGAAGCACAGGCTATCGGATTGAAAGTGCAGGTGACGTATCAAAGCGTGCCGCTGCCAACGATCACATCACGATGCCGGAGAGCAACCCAGGATGCGTCGCTTCTTAGCTTTCAAAAGCCACGCGTAAGATATGCTGCTTGAAACCGTATTGGTAGCAGATTTTATAATACTACCTGACTCGTGGGCAAACTCAGGGCCCGCTCCGACCATCTATAACCCGTTGTTCACCCAGCGACAGTGGGCATCAATTCGCTGTTGAATCCGTTGGATTCTACTGTTGCCAACCTACCTCACAGTAAGGTGCGGGTCAATTTACGAATCTTGGGAGTGAATTAAGCCTGTCAAAAAAATAGCAGAAACTTGATCTAGATCAAATCGACTTTAATTTATCCGCGTAGATTCGCGATCATTCACTACCCGATTTTTGCTTCCATAAAAATCCGTATATTCAGGGTGTGACTGACTGTGGTATGTACTGAAAAATTAGTTTTTGCGGCATGAATTATTGTTGTTTTTTTGTTTCAAGTTAAAGTGGTGAATGAAAATTACTCGGATTGATGCCTTAACATAAAGCCGAGAAGATAATTTAATTTAAATTAACATAGGGGTGACTAAATGATGGAAATCAAGAACAACATAGGCAGGCGCAGCTTTTTAAAGCTGTCTGCCACCGCCGGACTCGCTGTAATGGCCAATAACGCCTTTGCAGCATCACCATTTCTGAAGCCGTATGTCGTTGACAACCCTCTGAAGTCCTACCCGAATAGAGACTGGGAGAAGGTTTACCGGGACATGTTCCATGTTGACAGCGAATTTATATTTCTGTGTGCGCCGAATGACACGCACAACTGCCTGCTTAAGGCCCACGTAAAGAATGACGTGGTCATCCGCATCTCGCCGTCCTACGGCTACGGAGATGCCGAAGATATGGATGGAAACCGTTCCAGTCACCGCTGGGAGCCGCGGATCTGTAACAAGGGCATGGTCATGAACAGAAAGGCCTATTCTGACAGACGGCCCAAAGGCGCGATGGTCAGAACCGGCTTCAAGGCTTGGGCAGAAGCGGGTTATCCGCGGACGGGCGCAAACGGCTTCCCGGATCAAAAATATCTGCAACGCGGCAAAGAACCCTTCATCAAACTGCCCTGGACCGAGGCTTACGCATTGGCAGCAGGCGCATTGGAGAACATTGCCCGGACCTATTCCGGTGACAAAGGTGCTGCGTTACTGACGCGCCAAGGCTATGACCCCGAGATGATTGCGTCGATGCACGGCTGCGGCTGTAAGACCATGAAATTCCGGGCCGGGATGGCCGCCTTGGGCGTGTTAAGAATCTATTCGCTCAAGCGGTTTTCACAAGGATTGGCGCTATTGGACGCCTATGTCAGAAATATCGGACCCGACGAAGCGAGTGGCGCCAAAGTATTGGACAGCTATTCCTGGCACACCGATCTGGCGCCCGGATGTCCGATGGTGACCGGTCACCAGATGCTGGATTACGAGTTCATGGTCTATGAGCACGCCAAGCTGATTGTCTTCTGGGGAAACAACTTCGTCTGTACCAAGATGCCTGACCTTCATTGGGTCAGCGAGTCGCGGCTCAAAGGCTGTCATATCGTCGACATCTCCATTGATTACCACGCGACCTCGAACAAGGCGGATGACGTCATTATTCTTCGGCCCGGTACCGATCCGGCGCTGGGTCTGGGGGTGTGCCATCTGCTCATCAAGAATAATCAGTATGACGAGAATTATCTGAGAGCCAATACGGACATGCCGCTGTTGATCAGAACGGATAACTGGAAAAACCTGAAGGCTTCGGACATTATCGCGGACTACAAGCTGGCGGACCTGACGCACCATCTTAAGGTGATGAAGCCCGGTGAAAGTCCGACGATGCCGCCGGCGTTCCAAGCCACGGCCTTTGTTTCGGAAGAAATCCGCAAGTTCTGGGGCGACAATGTAGTCTGGGATAGAAAGACCAACAAAGCCGTACCGCTGACCCGGGATGAATGCGGCGCGCGCTATGCGGCGAAGGGCGTCGACTCGGCCTTGACCGGCGATTATGAAGTGACCCTGGTCGACGGCAAGAAGATCAAGGTTACGACGGTATTCCAGTTGCACAAAGAATACCTGGAGGAATACACGGCCGAGAACACCTCGATCATGACCGGCGTTCCAATGGAAGCCATCGTTGACCTGGCCAACCTGTTCCACAAGCACAGAGGGCAAGGCATTATCAGCACCGGTGCGGGAACCAATCACTACTTCAATTCGACCCTGAAGGATCGTGGCTTCATGTTGTTATCGGCCCTGAGCGATAACGTTGGCCATATTGGCGGATGTACGTTTGGTAACTACGTGGGTAACTACCGGCAGTCCGTCTTTGGCGGGTTTGGTCAGTACCTTCTGGAAGATCCGTTCAATCCTGAACTGGATGGCCGTAAGATGGTCACCAAAATGGCTCACTATACCGATGACGAATCTGCCCATTACTACAACTATGGCGATCGGCCCTTAAGGAACGGAACCCGGTTGCTGACGGATCCTGGCCATATGCCGGCACCGACCAAGGTTCTGTGGCAAGCGAACTCCAACTCCTCACTGGGCAATGCCAAAGGTCACTACGACATGGTCGTCAATACCCTGCCGAGATGGGAAGCGATATTTTACAGTGACTGGAACTGGACTGCCTCTTGTGAATATTCCGACATCGTCTGGGGTGTGGACTCGTGGTTGGAAAACAAGCATACCGACATGGCCTGCTCCTGCTCCAACCCGTTCCTGACCGTTTCCCCGATCACCCCGCTGAGGCGGTTCCAGGATACCGTAGGCGATGCCGAAGTGCCTGCCGGAATCTTCAGAGCCTTTACCGCGCTGACCGGTGATCAACGGTTTGCCGACTACTTCAAGTTTGTGGGCACCAACCCTGCCGGCAATCCGGCGGATCGGGATTCCGAAGTTTATGGTCAACGGGTTCTCAACGCCGGCTCCGCCACCCGCGGGATGGTTTTTGCTGAGATCCGGGAAAAAGCCAAGCGAGGCGTTCCGACCATCTTCATGGCCAGAACCTATCCGAGAATCAGCGGCTGGGAACAAACGGCTGAAGGCGGCGGCTTGCCTTGGTACACCAAGAGCGGTCGGTTGGAATTTTACATGGATGACCCGCGGTTGATTGATGGCGGCGAGAATCTCACCGTCTATCGCACCCCGATTGATTCAAGCCACTACGAGCCGAATGTCATCGTCGGTAACAGCCGCGCGTTTGCATTGATGGAAACCCCCGAGATGCGTGGTCTGGAAAGAATGGGCAACAGCCTTAAAATTGCCGAAAACCGGCAAGGGCGGAACGTCATCCTGACGACCAAAGAACTGATGGCGACCACCCATCCGCTGCGGCCGCACGGCTATGAGTTCTGCTTCAATTCGCCCAAGTACCGGCACGGCGCTCACACCACCCCGATTGATACGGACTTGATGACCCTGTGGTGGGGACCGTTTGGCGACATCTACCGTCATGACAAGCGTCAACCGTCCGTGGGTGAAGGATTCGTGGACGTTAACCCGCTCGACGCCAAGCGCTTCGGTATCGATGAAGGCGACTATATCTGGGTGGATGCGGATCCCGGCGACCGTCCTTACAAAGGCTGGAAAGAAGGTACACCGGAATACGCCCTGGCCCGGTTCATGGTCAGATGCAGATACTTCCCCGGTATGTCGCAAGGCTCCATGCGGATGTATTACAACGCCTATGCCGCCACGTATGGCAGTATGGAAGGTGCGCGGACCCGGGCGGATGGATTGGCGAAGAGCCCAAGGACCAACTATCAAGCCATGTTCCGCTCCGGAAACCATCAAAGCTGCACCCGCGCGTGGATCAACCCGACCAATACCACGGATACCGTGGCCAACAAGAAGGTCTTTGGACAGGAAATTATTATCGGGATGCAGAATGACGTCCACTGCGCCAATGGTTCTCCCAAGGAATCGTATGTGAAGATCGAGCTGGCTGAAAAAGGCGGCGTCAACGGGGGTGTTTGGCATATTGCCGCTAAAGGCTACCGGCCGACCTATGAGAGCCTTCAAATGAAGACTTATCTCCAGGGCGGGTTTACAAGCAGATAATTACGCCTCCAGGGCGGTTTTATCAGCAGATAATGACGGGTGTGCAGCCGCCGCCCTGAAGCAGGGCGGCGTTCTTGAAATTGTGAAATAATTTTGTAAATGGAGATCTACAATGGCAAAAGTTAGAAATTGGCAACTGGGCAGGGAAATGGATTACCCCTACGAAGAAAACAGGCCAGGTCGGCAAGTATCCATGTTATTCGACTTGAATAAATGTATCGCCTGTCAGTCTTGTACCATGGCGTGCAAAACGACCTGGACGGCTGGTAAAGGCCAGGAAACGATATTCTGGAATAACGTGGAATCGAAGCCTTATGGATTCTATCCGCTTGCTTGGGATGTGAAGGTTTTGGCCCTCCTGGGAGAACAGGCGCAACCCTGGTCAGGCAACAAATACAACGGCACGACGATCTTTGAAGACCTGGGCATGAATCAACGGATCAAGGGTTATCTGCCCGATGAAATGGACTATGCGCATCCGAACCTTGGGGAAGATGAGTGCCTTAAAATCCTGGATGGTGAAGGGGATTATATCAAGGGTCCGACGCATAAGAACTGGGGTTTCTTCTTCCCGCGGATATGTAACCACTGTACCTTCCCCGGTTGTTTGGCAGCGTGCCCGAGAAAGGCGATCTACAAGCGGCAAGAAGATGGGATCGTTTTGATTGATGCGTCCCGCTGCAGAGGATACAGAGAATGCGTTGCAGCTTGTCCTTACAAAAAGTCGTTCTACAATGACACCACACGGACCGGTGAAAAGTGCATATCGTGCTATCCGAAAGTAGAGGCTGGGTTGATGACGCAATGCGTTACTCAATGCATCGGAAAGATCCGTCTCTTTGGTTTCAAGTCAGCCGATTACGATAAGATCACCAGCAAGCAAGTCCGGGAAAACAACCCGATCGATTTCCTGGTGCACGTGAGGAAGATTGCACTGCCGATCTATCCCCAGTTCGGTACCGAGCCAAACAACATGTACTTGCCGCCTGTCCATGTTAACCCTGATTTCCTGGCCCAAGTATTTGGCCCCGGCGTTGAGAACTCCATCAAGCAATACCGGAATGCTGGCAAGGACAAGGAGCTTCTAGCCGCGTTGTTACTCTTTGGAACGACCGAACGGATCTGCGACACGTTCAAGCTTGAGGGTAATGAGACGGTTGGTTATGATCCACAAGGAAAAGAGATTATCCGGGTTCCCTTGACTGAACCTGTTTATATCAGGCAGGTCAAGAACTTGAAGACCGGCGCATTTCTTACCAATAACTCATAAGGGGCGGATGATGAAAAAACTATTAATAGCCGCGTCACTTCTGATGATCCCGGTTGCGACTCCTGCTTTTGGGAGTGATGCTGCGCACGGGCCAGCGCACGATTTGGCGATTCCAATTATTGCGGTTGATAATCCTGGCCAGTATGGGGGCCACGCGTTTCATGGTTCCTTCAAAAGGCTCCCACCCGTTCGTCTGGATGGGGGGGAAACGTATAATGAGGGCGTCATCAAGTCCAAAGCAGTCAAGGGAGAAATCCCGATGGACCCGTTGAACCGGACCTGGCATCAGGAAGATCCAGTCAGGGAAACCTCTTATAATCAGTACAATCAGAGCTGGGAGCACGCCCCGGCCACGATCTGGAGTGATGCTTCGGCCACTGAAGTTCCCATGGGGCCGCAGAACCTGGTGATGCCGGGTTTGGTCGTGGCTTCCGTGCCGCTGGTGAAGATCAAGTCTATCCATAATGACAAGGATATTGCCTTCTTGTTAACGTGGTATGACTCAACCAAGTCTGAAACAGAAGTAATGGAAGACAAGTTCTCTGATGCGATCGCCATTATGTTCCCGGTGAATGCGGGATCGGAGCCCTCCTTCATGATGGGTGACGAAGAGAATCCTGTTCACATTGTTTACTGGAAGGCCGCCTGGGAAAGAGATATCGAGTTTGGATATCAAGACGTCAGAGATGCTTACCCCAATTACAACTATGATATGTATCCGGAAGTGATCCCGGCAATTGGTCAAACAATTGATACCCCTATCAGACGTTATAATGAAGGTCAAAGGCAATATTTGGCGGCCTTTAAGCTCAGAAATCTCAGCAGAGTTGACCCTGAGAGGTTAACACCGGTGGAAGAGCTTAATGCTGTTGGCTTCGGAACATTGACGCGGCAGGCCACCAATAATGCAACCGGCAATGGCGTCAGACGGTTTGGCTACTGGTCGGTTGTCATCAAACGTCCTTTAAACTCCGGTGATGTTCAGGACTCCGTGCTTAAGCCTGGATCCAAGACCATGATGGCGATCGCTGCCTGGGATGGCAAAAATCACAATAATGGCGCTGGCGGCAACAGGGGGCCACGCAAGAACTATTCAAACGGAGGCTGGATACCGCTTGAAATTGAATAGTCGTAATTGATTGACATGAGGGGGGCGGCGTTAAAACGCCGCCCCACTTTTTATTTAAGGGGATAGAATGTTAACGACGAAATCGGAAACAGAGTTGGCCCTCGCGAGGGCAGATGTTTACAGGTTTTTATCAATGGCCTTTGTCTATCCAGACAAAGATAGACTCGCCACGTTGCACGAACTTGCCTCCGATATGGATAGTTCAATCAGCCTGCTTCCTTATGATATGAAGGAAGAGTACCAGGCCTTTACCAGTCTGATCGAGACCGTCGACGTGACCGCGCTCCAGCCGGATTTTACCGAGATGTTTTTAACCCGTATGTTTTGCCCGTCGAGTGAAACCACCTATGGGAAAAACAGTTTCAACCAGCCGAATATTCTGGGCGACATCAGTGGCTTCTATAAAGCCTTTGGCTTTGTCATGAAAGACGATGCCGGGGTTTCATTTGATCAGATAACCGTCGAGCTTGAGTTCATGAGCTTTCTGGAATTAAAGATCGCCTATGCCCTGGATCAGGCGATGGAAGAGAATATCGATATCTGCCTGTCGGCGGAAAGAAGGTTCCTTGAGCAGCATATCGGGAAATGGACGGGCGTGTTCGGTGAAAATCTGGCGGCGAGAGCGAATGAAGCCTATTACCGAAACCTGGGCCTGTTGTTATCAAAATTCATGGGGTCGGAACTTAAATTCTTTGGCATTGAAGTGGACAGCAGAATAAAAGAATTGCCCAAATCGGATTATGAGGGGCCGGTGGATTGTCCTCAACAGACCGGCACCGAAATGGATGAACCTTTGCCTCTTCATTAGAGGAGTGTTATTCGTGTCATTTAAATTGTGTATAGTAGTAGGGTGCTCAGTTGTATGTCGTGCTTATGTCATTTTGTAGATCTTTTTTTGAAAAAAATGTATCGTACTGTCCGATCGCTGAATTAAGGAGTTATTCATGGACAATGGCAATGTGATGGGAAGGCGCAAATTCTTTAGCAGATTTTTTCCTGCTCTTACAGAAACGATCGTTGAAAAAACTAAAGACGAGACAAAAATATCGACCAATTCGAGCGTTATCAGACAAACGCCTACCCTCGATAAGATCGAAGTGGCGGAGGGAGTCCAGGAGGATGTCGGAAGAAAGTACCCTTGGGTCGGGATGTGACCTCATTTATGGATATGAAGGGGTCGCATGCTGAGAAAGCTACATATAATAAAGTCAAAATGGGTTGTCAACCTTGAGCAATGTGTTGGCTAAGATGATTATTGAAATAATTGTTTAGTCATTAAATAACCAGAGAGCGATTGAAGATGGGGTGATCAACCCCATCATGAAGATAATTATTTATATCACGAGAATGTTTAAATGACGAAAACTATTGAAATAAAGAACATGAGAGACACCCGGACGGTGGCTGCGCCAGCGAAGGACTGCGGATATTTTCATGGCTGTCAAACATGTGACGAAAATGATACGTGTAAGCTGGACCGTGCTGCTCATAAAAAATGGTTGATTAATAAGCGGATGGCGGATATCAAGTACAAAGTTCTTGTCGGTAGTAACAAGGGCGGCGTGGGCAAAAGTACCACCACGGTTAACCTCGCCTGTGCCTTGGAAAAACTGGGTTACAAGGTTGGCTTGGCGGATGCCGACCTTCATGGGCCAAATATTCCAAAGATGCTTGGGATTGAGAATGTAAGACTTCGCGGGGATAAAGACGGCATCGCCCCGCACATCATGCCTGCGGGGTTAAAGGTTGCGTCTTTGGGTTTGTTGATAGAAGACCAGAACGAGCCAGTTGTCTGGAGAGATGCAGTAAAGTACGAATTTATCATTGAACTCCTTGGGAATATTACCTGGGGGAAGCTCGACTTCTTGATAATAGATCTACCACCCGGCACGGGGAATGAACATATTACGATCATGGATTTTATTCCCAATCTGGATGGGGTTGTTGTTGTAAGCACTCCGCAGGATGTTGCGCTTCTTGACGCAAGGAAAATGATCTCTTTTGTAAAAGAAAGAAATACACCCATTATCGGAATTGTTGAGAACATGAGCGGTTTGATCTGTCCACACTGCAGTGGTGAGATTGACGTATTCAAGAAGGGCGGAGGAGAACGGGTCGCGAGTGAACTGGGCGTGCCATTTATTGGCGCGATCCCGCTCGATAGCGAGATAACCATTTGTGCGGATAAAGGAGTCCCCGTTGTGCAGGCTTATCCAGAATCTCCTTCAACCAAGGCATTTATGGCGGTTGCCGAAAGATGCGCGATATTTTTAGGCGCTCATCCAGAACAGGAGAGCGGCGGCGGGGCTGCGCAGTTTAGAGAGGTTGCGAATGTAACCGCAGGTGCTACAGTTCAAACAATAGTGAGTTAAGGATGAATATTCATGCTGTTCGCCGGTGGCATGGTCTTGTTGGAGCGGTCATCGTATTTTTTTTAGTCTATCTTTTAGTGTCCGGATTAGCTATAAATCATGTTGAGATACTTAAATTAGATAAACGGGAAGTAAGCTATCCTTGGCTAATGCGCTGGTACGGGATTCATGTTGCTGATCCAACTCAAGGGTATTTGCTGGGTAAAAGCTATTTTTCTTGGGATGATGAAAAATGGGTTTTAGACGACAAATTATTGTCCAGTAGCGCGGGGCAACCAGTTGGAGCAGTCGAGGTTAGGGGTATTAATTATGTTGCGACCGCCGCCGCTCTTTATTTGTATCAATCGGATGGACAGTTGCTAAATAAGCTGGAAAAACAATCGCTACCCGCTTATCCAATTTTGGCGCTTGGTAAAATGGGTAGCAATGTCATGCTGCAAACTCCCTCTGCCGTATTTGCTAGTGTTGATGGCCTGACTTGGGAAAAATCAAGTAGTACTGGAATGACGTTGTCTTCTCTACAAGACCTTCCTGCTGATGTTAAGCGTCGCTCGGCTGACATTCTTGAATCGGGCATACCGCTACAGCGTATATTGCTGGATGTGCATAGCGGCCGTATTTTTGGGCGTTATGCGATATGGGTGATGGATATTGCGTCGCTTGTATTGTTTGCATTGGGTTTAAGCGGGTTTTGGCTTTACTGGAGGCTAAGGTAACTAGAGTTAAGCGGTTTTTTATATGTTTTTGTTTGCAGATGATTTTTATTGGAAAAAGGCAAATTGGCACGAGAACACTGGCTTCATTATTGTAGTTATTGATCCGGCTAGGATATGTTTGAGCTTATTTGCCAGTTAAACCACACAGTGACGGCACCTTCCACTTCAAATTTCACTTGGCCGTATCAATAAAATTGGCTGTGTTCGTAAATCATATTGCTAGCTCATTTGGTGAGCCACTTTGACGTGCATACTATGTGTCACGGTACATGTGCACCGGTTCATGCAGGAGGCAGAATGAGAAAGCTGGAGCTGAAACGAATCACTGCCGCGTTGCGGCACCTGACGCCCGATCAGCGTAAGAGTGTAGCGGTTGAATTGGCAGCGCTGGATGCGCAGTCGGCATCGACTGTGTTTATCGAGGGGCGCTTCGCATGTGGCGCGACGTGCCCACATTGTAAGTCTATGCACGTGATTCGGAACGGCCACGCCAACGGATTGCAACGCTATCGTTGTCGGGAGTGCTGCAAGACGTTTAGCGCCCTGACCGGCACCCCGTTGAACCGGTTGCATAAGCGCGGCAAGTGGCTTGACCAGGCGCAGGCACTGCACGACGGTCAGACGCTGCGAGAGACTGCCCGTGCCTTGCGAATTCACCTCAGCACCGCACACCGCTGGCGGCATCGCTTTCTGGCGGCACCCAAGACCGTCCAGCCGCAGGCACTGACTGGCATTGCCGAGGCTGACGAAACGATGTTTTTGCTGTCGTTCAAGGGAAAGCGGAGTGGTTTGGATCGCAAGGCACGAAAGCGCGGCGGGAAAGCCACCCAGCGCGGCCTCTCGCACGAACAGGTGCCGGTGCTGGTTGCTCGTAATCGTGCCGGTGCAACGATGGATTGTGTGCTGAAGGCAATGGACATGGCAACGCTGTCTGTTGCGCTGAAACCGTTCTTGACGAAAGATGTTGTACTCTGTACTGACGGTAGCAAGGCGTTTGCCGGCGCAGCACGTAAGTTGGGCATCGAGCATCACGCTGTCAACCTGTCAGCAGGCATCCGCGTCGACGGGGCTTGGCACGTGCAGAATGTCAACGCTTATCACAGCCGGCTCAAAGCCTGGGTACAAAAATTTCGCGGTGTGGCCACGTGTTACTTAGACAACTATCTCGGCTGGTTTCGTGCCCTCGACCGTGAAATAGGCAATAGACCGAAACCCCAGCAGTGGCTGGCTATGGCGATCGGTGAAACGGTCTAACAACATGATTTATGAACACAGCCATAAGATTAAAGTCATGCGAACTTAAATTCGGCGTGTAAATTTAGTACATTGCTGGGAGCTCGTTTATCCCGATTTATAACCTATTGTGTCTGCTTTTTCTTGCATCGTCTTTATATATGCACTGTCGATCCGAACATTAACCTGAGGTGCAATTTATTTGCAGGACGAGTTTTCTGAACATAGATATTGCAGCAAAGTCACATTAATATGATGTCGTATTGCTCTTGGCTATACAAGTTTTCCACCTGTAGTGACACCGGTTTGCCGATAAGATCAGAAAGCTGAGCCAAGCTTTGTGATTCTTCGTCGAGAAACAGGTCGATGACCAGTTGCGAAGCCAGGATGCGATATTCACGAGCGTTAAATTGGCGCGCTTCGCGCATAATTTCGCGCACAATTTCGTAGCATATGGTCTGCGCGGTCTTTACTTCACCTCGTCCATTGCAAGTGTGGCAGGATTCGCACAGTATGTGAGCCAGACTTTCGCGCGTGCGTTTGCGCGTCATTTCCACCAGCCCCAAAGCGGAGAAACCGTTTACGGTGATACGGGTGTGATCGTTTGCCAGCGACTTTTTGAATTCTTCCAGCACGGCATCACGGTGGCCTTGGTTATTCATGTCAATAAAGTCGCAAATGATGATGCCGCCCAAATTTCGCAGGCGTAACTGACGCGCGATGACTTGTGCAGCATCCAGATTCGTCTTGAAGATCGTGTCGTCAAAATTACGCGAGCCAACGAAGCCACCGGTGTTAACGTCGACCGTGGTGAGCGCTTCGGTCTGGTCAATGATGATATATCCCCCCGACTTGAGATTCACGCGGCGCGACAGCGCACGCTCAATTTCCTCTTCTACTCCATACAACTCAAATAGCGACCGTTCGCCGACATAGTGCTCCAGCCGCGACATCGCACTGGAGATAAAATCCTGTGCGAAAGCAGCCATTCGCTGATAAGTTTCGCGTGAATCCACCAAGATGCGCGTGGTGCCTTCGTTAACGAAATCGCGCAACACGCAGAGGCTAATGTTGAGTTCTTGGTACAATAAAAAAGGAGCTGTAGATGTTTTCGCCAGCTCTTGGAGCTTGATCCACAGTTTGTTGAGATATTCCATGTCAGCGAGCAACTCTTTGTCTGTCGCAGTCTCCGCCATGGTACGGATGATATAGCCGCCGCTGCTATTATCAGGCAGTAACTGTTGCAGCTTGGTGCGCAGTAGTTCGCGTTCGACTTCATTCTCAATACGTTGCGATACGCCGATGTGCGATTCCTGCGGCATAAACACCAGCAGACGTCCGGCAATACTGATTTGAGTGGAAAGTCTGGCGCCCTTGCTGCCGATGGAGTCCTTAATGACCTGTACCAGCAGGCTCTGCCCCTCATACAGCATTTTCTCGATGGGCTTAGCAGCATCGCTGTTATTACGGTTTTCCCAGATATCCGCAACATGCAGGAAAGCAGAGCGTTCCAGCCCAATATCGATGAAGGCGGATTGCATGCCCGGCAGTACGCGTTTGACGCGCCCGACGTACACATTGCTGACTATTCCCAGATGACTGTCGCGCTCAATGTGGAGTTGTTGCACTATTCCCTGTTGCATTATTGCAACGCGGGTTTCCTGCGGGGTAACATTGATAAGAATTTCGTCATTCACAGAATGGGATAACCGAATATTTGCAGCAGCTCAGCCGTTTCGAACAGGGGTAGGCCCATTACACCTGAGTAGCTGCCGTTTATGTGTTGTATGAATGCCGCAGCGTAACCTTGGATGGCATACGCACCCGCTTTATCTAGCGGTTCGCTGGTGAGGATGTAGCGCCGAATACGCTCTTCGCTAAGCGTGGCAATAGTAACTGTACTGACCGACAAACGTATTTCCGTACGTTCTTCGAAGGTAACCGCGACCGCACTCAATACTTGGTGTTGACGTCCAGAAAGAATACGCAGAGTGGCCGAAGCCTGTTCACGACCTTGCGGCTTGCCAATAATCTTGCCGTCCAGAATAACGCTGGTGTCGGCCGCCAAAACCGGAAGTGGGGGTAAGTTGCGGAATTGCAGAAACTTCCATCCGGCATTCACTTTCTCCTGACAAACCCTTCGCACATAAACTTCCGGTGACTCATCTGTGTGCGGAGTTTCGTCCACATCCATCTTGCGGGATGAGTTAGAACGTAACAACAGTGTTTCAAAATTAATCCCAATCTGCTTCAGCAGCTCTCGGCGACGCGGGCTTTGCGAGGAGAGGTAAATGCGTGGGTGGGAAATCATGGCTCTTTAAAGTCCTGTATTAGCGGGTCGCATCATTCACGATGATAAGGATGATTGTGCAACAAGCTGTGGGCGCGATACAACTGTTCCGCCAACAATACTCGTACCAAGCCATGCGGCAGTGTCATCATCGACAGCGCTAGTAGCTGCTGCGCACTATTTTTAACGGACTCGTGCAAGCCATCCGCGCCCCCAATGATGAAGGCCACATCGCGTCCGCTGCCCAACCAACCTTGCATTTGTTGCGCCAGCTGTTTGGTGGAGGACTGAACGCCGCGTTCATCCAACGCGATGCGCAGCACCTCCTTCGGCAGGGCGGTTAATATACGCTGCGCTTCTGCCTCCATCATCTGTCCTATGCTCTTGCCGGTAGTTCGCGGCTCCGGCTTTATTTCTATAAGTTCGATTTGGGCCTCGCGTGTCATGCGCTTGGTATACTCGGTGAAGCCTGCGGTAATCCAGGCAGGCATCTTGTGCCCGACCGCCACCAGCCACAATTTCATTTTGGGTCGCTAGCCGCCTTAGGCGGCAGATGCCTCATACTCCATAGTTCTTCCAACTGGTAGTAGGCGCGCACTGCAGGCTGCATAATATGCACGACCACTTCGCCGAGATCAACTAGCACCCACTCCCCGCTTTCTTCACCTTCTATGCTGAGGGCTGGCTCGCCGCGCAATTTAAGTTGCTTGGATACATGGTCGGCTAAGGCCCTGGTTTGACGTGGTGAGTTGGCACTGGCAATCACCATGCGCTCGAATAGTTGACTCTTTTTGCTGGTATCGAGGACGTTGATATCATTGGCCTTGATATCTTCCAATGCGGTCACTACGGCCAGGATTTTTTCTTCAATGGTTAGCATGTTAGGTATATAGGTGATGTAATTGAATGTAATCGGCTACTACGTCTGGTAGCAGGTAATGTATGTTTTTTTTTTCGGCACAGCGTTTACGAATATCAGTGGCGGAAATTTCCAGGGCAGGCATATCCGCCACCAGAATTGCCCCTGCAGGCGAGTCACATAGAATGCGGGGCGACGGAGCGAGGCGTGTCCTGTATTCATCGCGCAAAGCGTCATTAGCCCCATTTATGGTATTGCCAAGTGGGTGCCCGACACGCTGCATGACCACTATGTGCGACAGTTCAAACAAGCTTTTCCATTCATGCCAAGAGTGTAACAGCAGGAAGGCATCGCCGCCCATCAACAAACACAGCGGCTGTTGCATACCGTGCTCGGCACGCAGCGCAGTAAGCGTATCCACCGTATAACACGGATCGATGCGATAAATTTCGCGTTCATCCAGCACGAATGCCGCGTTGCCTTGCAATGCCAGACGAATCATATCCAGACGCTGTATTGCGCTAGCGTGCGGCGCATTGCGGTGCGGCGGCGTACCGCTGGGAATGAAGTGTATTGCAGCCAGATTACATTGCTCCAGTGCTTCCTGTGCCAAGCGCAGATGACCATTATGGACAGGATCGAACGTGCCACCCAAGATACCGATGGGGGCCTGGTTCACAGGTTATAGCACCAGCCGGCGAACATCCGACAATACTTTGCCAAGATAACTCGTGAAATGCACTGCCTGCGCACCATCGATTACGCGATGATCATATGACAGCGACAGTGGCAACATTAGCCGTGGCACGAATTCACTCTCTTTGAATACTGGCTTTATGCTCGCCTTGGACACACCCAGAATGGCTACTTCTGGCGCATTAATAATAGGCGTAAACGCTGTCCCGCCGATGCCGCCCAGACTGGAAATAGTAAAACAGCCACCTTGCATGGCAGTTGCGGGGAGTTTTTTCTCCCGTGCCTTGGTGCTAATCTCGCCCAACTCCTTGGCCAGTTGAACTATGCCCTTTTGATCTACATCACGTAATACGGGCACCATCAGACCATCCGATGTATCCACTGCCACGCCGATATGAAAATATTTTTTCAGCACCAAGTTTTCACCGCTAGCATCTAATGATGCATTGAAATCCGGGTATTGTTGCATAGCTGTCACCACAGCCTTGAGTAAGAAAGCCAGCGGAGTAATTTTTATTCCCTGTTTTGTGTATTCCTCGCCAAGCTCCTTGCGGAAAGCTTCCATCTCAGTGATGTCAGCCTCATCGTGCTGGGTAATATGCGGAATGGAGACCCAGTTGCGATGAAGATTAGCACCAGAAAGCTTTTTGATGCGCGAGAGCGGCTTGGTTTCGATGGCACCGAACTTGGAAAAATCCACTACCGGCATGGCTGATACGTGTAAACCACCGCCACCCGTACCACCTTGCGGTTGTGCAAGCGCAGTTTTAACGAAGCTCTGCACATCATTTTTGGTAATGCGTCCTTTTTCTCCGCTACCTTTTACTCGCGTAAGATCAACCCCCAGTTCGCGCGCAAAATGCCGAATGGATGGACTGGCATGCGCCTTACTTGTAAGGTTGTTTGGCAAACTAGTTGGCGTGACAGGCACTGCAACAGGAGTTGCTGCAGGTGGATTTGCAGCTTCTTTTACTGAAGTCGGTGGGGTGGTGGGGCTAACCACAGCGGACGTTACCGTTGTATTGGTTTCCATCAATAAAATCAGTGTACCTTCCGATATTTTGTCGCCCACTTTAACGCTAACATTCTTCACCACCCCATCAAATGGAGCGGGTACATCCATCGTAGCCTTGTCAGTTTCCAGAGTAAGCAAGGACTGCTCAGCCTTGACCGTATCACCAGCTTTTACCATTACTTCTATTACCGGCACATCTTTAGAATCACCGATGTCCGGCATCAGTACTTGTTTGATTTCTGCCACGCGTGTCTCCTGCCCGCTTAGATCGTAGTTGGATTCGGTTTATCAGGATTGATATTGTACAGTTTGATTGCCTTGCTGACTTCGCTCATGACTACCGTGCCTTCGTCAGCCAGTGCTTTCAGCGCGGCGACTGCTATATGATAGCGATCAACTTCGAAGAAATGGCGTAGCTTTTTACGCGTATCAGAGCGGCCATAACCGTCCGTGCCCAACACTTTGTAATTGCCTGGCAAGAAGGCACGAATCTGATCAGCGTAGCTTTTAATGTAATCGGTTGCAGCAATTACAGGTCCCTTGCGCTTGCCCAAGCATTGCTCGGCGTAGCTTACGCGCGGCGCAGCTTCGGGATGCAGCATATTCCAGCGCTCACAATCCAGCCCATCCCGACGTAATTCATTGAAGCTGGTTACGCTCCAAATGTCGGAGACTACGCCAAAATCCTTCACCAATAATTCAGCTGCTGCGATGACTTCGCGCAGAATAGTCCCGCTGCCCAGAAGTTGCACCGTGGGTGTCGTGGCGGATTGAGCTTTACCTTCGTCAAACAAATATATACCCCTGATAATGCCGGTCTCCGCACCCTCCGGCATGGCCGGATGCGCGTAATTCTCATTCATCACAGTGAGATAATAGAACACGTCCTCTTGTTCCTGATACATGCGGCGCATGCCATCCTGAATAATCACCGCCAGTTCGTAAGCAAAGGTCGGGTCGTAGGACACGCAGTTAGGAATGGTCGCCGCCATCAGATGGCTGTGGCCGTCTTGATGTTGCAGGCCTTCGCCATTCAATGTGGTGCGCCCGGCCGTTCCCCCCAGCAGAAAGCCGCGTGCGCGCTGGTCGCCCGCCGCCCAGATCAAATCGCCGACACGCTGAAAGCCAAACATGGAATAGTAGATATAGAACGGCACCATCGCTACACCATGGTTGGCGTAGGCAGTGGATGCGGCAATCCACGACGACATGGCGCCAGCTTCATTAATGCCTTCCTGCAAAATCTGTCCGGCCTTGTCTTCCTTGTAGAACATCAGCTGATCGGCATCCTGCGGTGTATATAGCTGGCCAACTTGAGAAAAAATGCTGAGCTGGCGGAACAATCCTTCCATGCCGAAAGTGCGTGATTCGTCCGGCACGATGGGCACCACGAGCTTGCCTATATTTTTATCCTTCACCAGAATGCCCAGCATGCGTACAAAAGCCATGGTGGTGGAAATCTCACGCTCTTCGGTGCCTTTAAGCAACACTTCAAAGGCATCCAGCCCTGGTATTTGCAAAGGCTTTGCCACTATTTTTCGATTGGGGACTGTGCCCATGGTTTTGCTGCGCTCGCGCAGATAACTCATTTCCAAACTATCATCGGGAGGGCGACAGAATGGCAATTTGCTGAGCTGATCATCGGTCACTGGAATATTGAAGCGATCTCGGAATTTTCGTAAAGCTTCATCACCCACTTTCTTTTGCTGGTGAGTGATATTTTGAGCTTCACCGGCTTCACCCATGCCATAGCCCTTTATGGTCTTGGCCAGAATGACGGTGGGTTGTCCCTTATGGTTTGCTGCGGCCGCGTAAGCGGCAAAAACTTTATGCGGATCATGGCCGCCACGATCAAGATACCAGATTTCATCGTCCGACATATCGGCGACCAGTTCCAGTAACTCAGGGTATTTGCCGAAAAAATGTTGGCGCACATAGGCGCCATTTTTGGATTTATATGTCTGATATTCGCCGTCTACCACTTCTTCCATGCGCTTCAGCAAAAGTCCTGTCTTGTCCTTCGCGAACAAACGATCCCATTTCCCTCCCCACACCACCTTGATAACGTTCCAGCCCGCGCCACGGAATACACCTTCCAGCTCCTGAATGATCTTACCGTTGCCGCGGACAGGGCCATCCAGTCGTTGCAGGTTGCAGTTAATGACAAAAATCAGATTATCCAATTTCTCGCGCGCGGCCATTGAAATCGCGCCCAGCGATTCCGGTTCATCAGTTTCACCATCACCGAGGAACGCCCATACCTTACGTCCTTCGGTACTGGCAATGCCTCGATACTCCAGATAGCGCATGAAACGCGCTTGGTAAATAGCCATCAGTGGGCCCAAACCCATGGAAACAGTGGGGAACTGCCAGAAATCGGGCATCAGCCACGGATGCGGGTAAGAAGATAAGCCGCCGCCATTTACTTCTTGGCGGAAATTGTACAATTGCTCCTCGCTGAGGCGCCCTTCAAGAAAAGCGCGTGCGTACATGCCGGGCGATGCATGTCCCTGGAAATAAACCAGGTCACCGCCGTGATTTTCAGTCTTGCCATGGAAAAAGTGGTTGAAGCCCACGTCATACAGCGTGGCCGCAGAAGCGAAAGTAGCAATGTGGCCACCCAGTTCAGATGACTCGCGATTGGCGTTTAATACAATAGCCATTGCGTTCCATCGCGTCAGGGCACGAATGCGATGCTCGAGCTCATAGTTGCCGACTGAGCGTTGCTCCTTGTCGAGCGGTATGGTGTTCAGGTAAGGCGTGATTGTACTAATCGGCAAAGCAATACCAGCCAACTGCGCTTTTCGGACTAGTTGGCTGATCAGGTAATGAGCGCGTTCCGCGCTTTCATGCTCCAGCACCGAGTCCAGTGCGTCCAGCCACTCTTGTGTTTCCTGTGGATCGTTATCAGGTAAATCTGCCATATATCTACTCTCTATCACTCGTTGTTGTTGGTCGGTGCATTACGCGCACTAAGCTGTTTATTTTGTGATGGCGCAAGCACGCGCTATCTGCCTATATGCATATCAGAAACGCACTGTATCGTCTCGTTCTCCGTTACCACCCATTCCACTTTATGGTCGGTGGCTTCCTGCGGTATACCTTCAACCAGCTGGATAGCAAATGCCCCGGCAATCAGCGCAGGGCGGCAGCTTTGGTTCGCAGCCTTAATTCGCGCCAGCAGTTTGTCATAAAATCCGCCGCCGTAACCTAGTCGCGCACCGTTGCGTCCAAATGCCACGCCCGGTAGCAAGATAAAATCCACTTCCTTTAAAGTATCCATTCTGGCACAGCGCTCAGCCAACGGTTCGCGTATACCCCACTGGCCGGGTGCCAAATCATGCTGCAAGTTGGTCACGCGATAAATATCCAATTCTTTCGTGGCGCGGTTCACCTTTGGCAACAGCAAGCACTTGTCATCGCACAATGCCTGCTGCACCCATTTTTCGGTGGAAAACTCTGCGCCGAAGCTCATATAAGCCAACACTGTATTGGCCGTGCGATAAGCATTCAGGTTGGCGATGCGCTCCGAGATGGCATGGCTCAAGCATGCCCTCTCAGCGGCGGTCAATTGTTCACGCTCTGCAATTATACGTTGTCTGATGGACTGCTTCATAACCTGTATTGTCATGGGTAAATCATCTTTGGTCATACATTCAAGTGGACGGTATCTTCTAAAATATCGACGGTAACTTCACAGCACTTGTTCAAAGTTTTCTCAGTGAACGCGGCAAACCGTCACATGTTGACTCGAATAATCCGTCAAGGAATTCAGGTGAGTTTTTGGAATGCCATCCAGAATGCGAAAATTATTCACCACCATATAAACTATAACCGCGGAACATGGCTCTGCCGTGAACGGCATCCACGATACCGAATCGTTCCAGCATGAACTCACTAAAGATAGCTGCTACGGATTTTATGGATAAGGACAAATTCAAATTTGCTCGCGCTTGTTACAATTTCACCGTCAGCTCAAGAATAGTTTGTATGCCGGGTTATCACTCTCATCCCAATAGCGATAACCGAGATTATCCAGGAAAATTCGCAGTGGTTTCTTATCATGATTTGGCACTTGCATGCCGATCAGCACGCGGCCGTAATCCGCACCATGATTGCGATAGTGGAACAAGCTGATATTCCAGCTATGGTTCATGCTATTGAGAAAAGTCATCAATGCACCAGGGCGTTCCGGAAATTCAAAGCGAAACAGGATTTCGTCCTGCAAACCAGGCGCGTGTCCTCCTACCAGATGACGTACATGCAGCTTGGCCATCTCATTGTCGGTGAAGTTCAGTGTGGGCAGTTTATGTTTCCCCAGCGTGGTAACAAGCTTGGTGGTTTCAGACTGATCTTTCACCTGCACTCCGACGAACACATGCGCCTCCTTGGAGTTCGCATAACGGTAGTTGAATTCAGTGATGTTACGGTGGCCCAGCAATGAACAAAATTTGCGAAAGCTGCCAGGAGTTTCCGGGATGCTCACAGCCAGAATAGCCTCGCGCTTTTCACCGAGCTCTGCCCGCTCCGCGATGAAACGCAAGCGATCGAAATTCATGTTGGCACCGCTAGCAATTGCCACCAGCGTTTTGCCCTTTAGTTTTTCGCGCTCCGCATACAACTTTGCACCAGCAATAGCCAGCGCTCCGGCAGGCTCAAGATTGGTGCGGGTATCTTCGAACACATCCTTGATTGCTGCACAAATGGCGTCGGTGTCCACCAGTATAATTTCGTCCACCAATTCGCGGCATAAACGGAAAGTTTCCTGTCCGACTTGTTTCACCGCCACGCCATCTGCGAACAAACCGACATGCTCGAGCTTGACGCGCCGACCGGCCTTAATCGAGCGGCTCATGGCATCGGATTCCACGGGTTGCACGCCAATAACTTTGATCTCTGGGCGCACTGCTTTGACGTAAGCGGCAACGCCTGAGATTAGGCCCCCGCCACCGATGGGCGCGAAGATAGCATGGATAGGCTGGCTATGCTGCCGCAGTATTTCCATACCGATCGTTCCCTGTCCGGCGATTACGTCGGAATCGTCATAAGGATGAACGAAGGTAAGCTTGAGTTTCTGCTCCAGCTCCAACGCATGCAGATAGGCATCAAAATAAGAATCGCCATGCAATATTATTTTTGCGCCGCGGCTGGCAACTGCCTCCACCTTAATCTGTGGCGTGGTCACTGGCATGACGATGATGGCCTTGCAGCCCAGCTTCTGCGCCGACAGCGCCACGCCCTGCGCGTGATTACCAGCCGAGGCAGCAATGACACCGCGCTTAAGCTGCGCCGGCGTCAACTTCGCCATCTTATTATAGGCACCGCGCAGCTTGAAAGAAAATACCGGCTGCATGTCTTCACGCTTTAACAAAACGTTGTTGTCGATGCGAGCGGACAAATTAGGCGCAACATCCAATGGGCTTTCAACAGCCACGTCATAAACGCGGGCGGTGAGAATGCGGTTCAAGTAACTTCGCATGGCTTATTCATGAATTAATTTATGAGCAGATTATGATGCAAGACTAGCAGGAATTGTGTGCAACCCGAAAGAGTTTCCGTAATTCCTCTACCAATTTTGGTCGTCATTCATGTAGTCCCTGTTTCCATCCTATCGCTCGCAAGATTATTGCGTGCATATCCAATTAGAACCCACAACGCCTTGAGCTGAATTGATGCCGAGCAAAGGGACTAATCGAAGGGTCATGCGATCTTCTCGCGTAAATCAAGAGTCACTGCTTGCGTAAAACGTCTTGTGTCATGCGCTGCATGGGCCGTCAATGCGACTTCCAGGAATCCGATATCGTTACTCGCAGTGTGCACGTATTTATTCATTTATACTCTTTCTGCGTGGTTGTCTAAGAGGCTACTATGCTAACGTAATTGGACTCTCAAACAATCTTACAAAAATGATAATAGTAGAACCGCATGATTCTAAAATTGCAAAATAGTTGCCGTTTACTCGTCCTCTTTACCGTAGCCTTATTTCTGGTCGCTTGCACCACCCCAATACCTGACAAAAACAGCAAGCACATTCCACAACAGAGTGATCGTAATTTGCTCAGTCAGCTTGGTAAATCAGATATTGATCGTTTGGCTGATGTGGAGATGCGTGAAAACACCCAAATCCTGAGTATGTTAATGACAAAATTATACAAGCGTAATCCGCGCGAACTCAGAAAAAACACCACAGCTACCGCAGAAGATGCGGTGAAATCAATATTCGAAAACCAGCATGGCTGGCGGTTCAAGGAAATCGGCGACGCGCAGGGCTCCTATGCTATTCAACAGGCGTTCCGGCCTGACTATGAAGGTGATCGGGTAATGTCGTTGATCGTAGGCCTACAAACGATGTTGATCAAAGCACATGGCGGAAAAACTGAGTTCTATTTTACCGATACCATTGAGCCACAAAATATCTTTAATGCCGCGCGTAACGTCGAAATCGTCGTGTGGCAGCTCTCCAATACACGTGATGACAAAGGACAACTTAAATTATTAACCAATGAATTGAATGACCACGAGCGTAATCTCAGCTTTGAACGTGAGTTCGGGAAAATTATCGGTAGCCTGGATTTGTTCGCAATTACGTTATCGGAAAAATTGCAGCGCGTCATTACACGCGTGGTGCAGACTTTATCTACAGCATTGTTCTTGCCATTTTGACCTTACCCATCGTTAACGCCCCACCGCCTATAGATTCGGCCCATCAATAGATTAACTTCATTTGCAATGACTGAGTATCTGGTGATTCAAAGCATGTGGTAAGACCTATATCGGTTGGTACATACGGAAATATCCACTGTATTGCATGATCATGGCGACAACTAGAGTTCGCACGGTGCTCTATATATGGCTACCGCTGTAGAGATACATTACAACCCACAACGTCATAGCTGTTTATGATGTGTGCTTGCCCGAGGTAAGTCCTAGTGCATGTGTGCTTCGAGGTACTCAAACCTCAACAGTCGTATCAACACGATTCCTTGACAAATGCTTGATGGTAAAGCCGGTATTTACCAAGCTGCAATTGGTAAATCAGAGATTAAATTTGTGACATGGTAATATTATATAGAGCCATAAGACCACAATAAGGTGCACTAATGAATCAATTTAATAGTATGTTTTTAGCGGGACTTTTACTGTTGTTACAAGCATGTGGGGCGACCCCGCCACTGGGGGCGAGGCATCAGCCCTCTGGTTTAAATACTCAGTTCAATAGTGATCAATTGGCGTTTTCGGATTACGTGGCAGATAGCCGCGCAATGATTACAAAAGTACGTGCGGGAAGTAATGTGACCGAGTTGGAAAAGGTAGTCAATGGCAATGTTCCTTTTGAATTAAAGCCAGCAGAAAGTTGCCCAAAAGGACGTGAAAAACCATATCGACGTGGTGTTCTGCTTACCCATGCCTTGACCGATGCGCCTTATTCCATGCACTCACTGGCCTCCTTTTTTCAGGAAAATTGTTTCCGGGTAATGGCGGTGCTGTTGCCCGGGCATGGCACACAGCCCGGAGACTTGCTTGATGTAACGTGGCAGGAGTGGGCGAAGGCGGAAGCCTATGGTACCGATAAGCTCGCCGCTGAGGCTGATGAAATCTATCTGGCTGGGTTTTCTACTGGCGGCACGCTAAGTGTTTACCAAGCATTGGGAGACAATCGGGTACGTGGATTGTTCCTTTTTTCTCCCGCGCTGAAAGTTACTCCAATGGCTTCCTTGGCCACTGTTCATAAAATTTATAGTTGGTTGATGCCATCAGCAAAGTGGGTCAGTATTATGCCGGACAAGGCTATTTACAGATACGAATCGTTCCCCAAAAATGCCGCTGCCCAGGTATATACGTTGATACAGAAAGTACAAGCTCAGTTGCATAAGCACGAGGTAAATATCCCCATATTTACCGCTGCAAGTCAGGACGATACTACCGTTTATACCTCTGCCACTTTAGATTTTATGGCCCACGCGCACCATGAATCCAATAAACTGGTACTTTATACTGCTGATACCAAGAAAATTCCGCCAAATATTCCAGCAGGAAATTTGGAGTTGGTAAACAGCATTTTTCCTGAGCAGAAAATATTAAGTTCTGCGCACACGTCGATGACATTGCCTTCAGAGGATGCCTACTATGGAATTAAGGGGGCGTATTCAAATTGCATACACTATTATCCAGATGATATTAAAAAATATGATGCTTGCAATCAAAATCCTGAACAAGATTTGCAGGGCGAATTAACTGAGGAAAACCTTAAAGCCGGTACACTGCGCCGTTTAATGTATAACCCGAATTTTTCAACGCTTAAAATTTCCATGAAAAAATTTATTGATGGTTTGCCCTGATCGTTGCATAGGGCGGACAGCATCTTATTTGTGTATTCGTTTAGGATTGCTGCAAAGGTTGGCAGCGGGTTTCCGGTAAAATTAGCTGATGGTTTCAGAATTCGAGTTGATCCGTCATTTCTTCACCCGTCTCACGCCCGGCGCGGTGTTGGGCGTGGGCGACGATGCCGCGCTTCTACATGTGAGGAGTGGTATGGAGCTGGCAGTGTCAACCGACATGCTCGTGAGCGGGACACATTTTTTTCCGGATGCTGATCCTTTTTTTCTTGGTCACAAGGCGCTGGCAGTAAACCTGTCCGACATGGCGGCGATGGCGGCGCAGCCGCGTTGGGCGACTTTGGCTTTGTCACTGCCCGAGGTAGATGAGACGTGGCTGGAAAAATTCAGCGCGGGGTTGTTTGCGTTGGCAGATGAACATCACGTAGAGCTGATTGGCGGCGATACCACTCGTGGGCCGCTTAATCTATGCATCACTATTATGGGTGAAGTGCCGCCCGGGGCGGCGTTGCGTCGTTCGGGTGCGCAGGTGGGTGACGATGTTTGGGTGTCCGGCGTATTAGGTGATGCTGCGCTGGCATTAGCGCATATGCAAGGGCATATACAATTGGCTGCGAAGAATTTTGCGGCCTGTGCTTTGGCGTTGCACCAACCCAAGCCGCGTGTGGCACTTGGGCTGGCACTCCGCGGCGTGGCGCACAGTGCAATAGATATTTCCGATGGACTGCTGGCAGATCTCGGTCACATACTGGATTGCTCTAACGTTGGTGCCGAAATTGCATTCGATGCTCTGCCAATTTCCTGCGCACTGCAACTTTTTCTTGAGCAGCCGTTGGGCAAGCGCTGTTTACTGGCCGGGGGCGATGATTATGAGCTTTGTTTTACGGCATCCGTTGCGCATCGTTCCGAAGTTGAAAAAATTGCCGCCGATCTCGGTTTGCTGCTGACACGCATTGGCATCATCACGGCGGAAAAGAAGTGCACAGTGCGCGCTGCGGATGGCAACATTATCAACATTGAGGAATCAGGCTATGACCACTTCCGCTGATTTTCGCGTGCAACCTTCATGGCGCTTTATCTTTAGTCACCCCGCACATTTCCTTTCCTTCGGTTTCGGCAGTGGGCTGTTTCCCGGATCACCGGGCACGGCGGGCACATTGGTTGCTTTCCCGATTTATTGGTACCTTGCAGAACGCCTAACTGATGCGCAGTTTATCCTGGTGTTAATCTTGGCCTTCGCTGTGGGTGTATGGGTGTGTGAGAAGACCGGAAAGACGCTGGGCGTACCCGACCACGGAGGAATGGTGTGGGATGAGATTGTAGCTTTTTTGCTGGTGCTGATTTTTACACCCGAAGGTTTTTTTTGGCAACTGCTGGCGTTTTTACTGTTCAGATTTTTCGACATAGTTAAGCCACCGCCCATTCGTCACTTTGACCGGACATGGCACGGAGGTCTCGGCGTCATGTTCGACGATATTCTTGCGGCGGGCTACACGCTATTGAGCTTGGCGCTGGTGAAAAGTGCGCTGTTGTGAAGAGCATCCTTGATATTGGATTGGTAACTGTTCTATTTCTACTCGGGACACTCAATGCAGCTTACGCTGAAGAATTTTCAGCCAAGGTTATCGTCGTAATAGATGGCGATACTGTGCTTATATTGCGTGGCAATAAGCAAATCAAGGTGCGGCTGGCCGGAATTGATGCGCCGGAAAAAATGCAGGCATTCGGTGAAAATTCCACGCAATCGCTGGCCGAGCTGGTACTACATAAACAAGTGCGCGTGGATAGCCAGGCAATGGATAGTTATGGCAGGATGGTGGCGCAGATCAAAGTGGACGAATTGAACGTTAACTACGAACAGGTGCAGCGCGGAATGGCGTGGGCGTATTCTCGTTTTAACAGGAGTAAAACATTACTCATATTGCAGAATGGTGCTATGGAAGCTAAGCGCGGGTTATGGGCGCAGGCCGATCCGATCCCACCGAAGGAATGGCGCAAGACGCATGCAACGTCTCAGCAACAATATGGCGTGCAGAATGATATCTGCGGCAGTAAGCGATATTGTTCACAAATGAGCTCTTGCAACGAAGCGAATTTTTATCTATCACATTGTAATGCCAGATCTTTAGACAAAAATCACAATGGAGTGCCGTGCGAAAATTTGTGCGGTGCTACAAAGTAATCGTTTCCCAACTGCACCCTACTACATCGCAGCGCAAGGCATTCCCTGTCTCGTGCCAATCTCCTAGTACCCAGCGCTCGCAATTATGGCCATCTACCGTATGCAGGTGACGCTTTAGCCGATGAGTGTGTCCATGGATCATGCGCGGATAATGATGCTGACGTAGCATGCTTGCGACTGCATCCAGATTGACGTCCATGATATTTTCATTCTTGTGTTTTTTTGCCTTTTCGCTCCGTGCACGCAGTTGCGCAATGGCGGCTTTGCGCTGCGCCAGCGGCTGATCAAGAAAGTTCTGCTGCCATATGGGTTCATGGACTTGTTTACGGAAATCTTGATAAGCAATATCGTCAGTGCACAGGAGGTCGCCATGGGTGAGCAACGTCGGCGTGCCATATAGGTCGAGCAGCGTAGGGTCATTTAGGAGCGTGGCGCCGCTCGCTTGTGCGAGTTTCTGGCCCATTAGCAGATCGCGATTGCCATGCATCATGCTGATGGCGGTGCCGCTAACGGAAAGTGCGTGCAAAGCATGGGTAATCTGGCGATTAAATGGGTCGTCGATGTCATCATCGCCGGCCCAGTATTCGAATAAATCACCGAGGATAAAGAGTGTGTCGGCTCCAAGCGCAATCTGTTGAATAAAGTGCAGAAATACCTGCATGCTGCGCGGTTGTTCCGCGCACAGGTGCAGGTCAGAAATAATTAAACTGTAGGCCACGGAATGAATGGAGCCCTGAAGGACTTAAAATAAATTTGCTATAAAAGCGTTGGGGCGGTTCATGTTTCGCCGTGTCATTGGTTATTCAATTGAAACGCGACGAAATTTTTGCCCGCCCAGCTATTTTTTGCTTCGAGACTTCAAGTTCGGCAGACTTGTTTAATCTACCGTTCTGTAAGTTATTGCACTACTTCCGCTTTGGTGAGGACTACATCCTCCAGCGGCACGTCTTGGTGCCCCGATTTATTGTCCGTCTTGACTTTGCGGATAGCATCCAACACTTCTATGCCTGACACCACTTTCCCGAATACGCAATAACCATAACCTTGGTTATTGGGTGCAGTGTAGTCGAGAAAGATGTTGTCCTTTAAGTTAATAAAAAACTGTGCTGTGGCAGAGTGCGGATCGGAGGTACGTGCCATGGCGATAGTATATTTATCGTTCGTCAAGCCATTCGCTGCCTCGTTTCGAATGGTTGCCTTGGTAGGTTTTTCTTTCATGCCGTGCTCGAAGCCGCCGCCTTGGATCATGAAGCCATCGATTACACGATGGAACAGCGTATTATCATAAAATCCGCTGTTCACGTAGTCGAGGAAATTTTTGACGGTGACAGGCGCTTTTTCAGCATCCAGTTCGATGGTGATATTGCCGTGGTTGGTGTGCAGTTTGACCATGCTAATTTTTCCTTTTTGTGCTGAGTGTTGTTGAGAAATGGGAGCGGCTTGTGCTGTGCACAATAGCAGGCAACTAAGCAGCAGAGTAGCGAATATTTGTTGAAGTTTCATTATTTGATTCCCTCGTAAATGATCTGAAAGCAGTTGCCGCACTTAACTCCTTATGGGTAACTCTTATGCGGTTTAAATGATTGTTACCTATGATTTTGCTCGCAGTTTAATAGTGTAGGCTTCTATTTTTTAAGACCGACCGGCTCACGGGCGGTATTTTTCATTATTGCACTTCTTCCGCCTTTTTGAGGACGACATCCTCTAATGGAACGTTTTCGAGTCCATAGCGATTGCCGGTCTGTACCTTGCTGATAGCATCCACAACTTCTGTACCCGCCACTACCTTGCCAAACACGCAATAGCCATAGCCTTGCTTATCGGCTACAGTGTAATTCAGGGAATCATTATCCTTTAAGTTAATGAAGAATTGAGACGTGGCGGAATGAGGGGCGGATGAGCGCGCCATGGCGATCGTATACTTGTCGTTCTTCAGGCCGTTTGCAGCCTCATTTTTTATGGGCGCATTGGGAGATTTTGGTGCCATTTTTGCAATGCTGCTCATCGAGACTGTTCCCAATGAGTAGTTATAGCCGCCGCCCTGGATTACGAATCCATCGATTACGCGATGAAATAAGGTTTTGTAGTAAAAACCACTGTTAACATATTCGAGGAAATTTTTAACAGTGGCAGGCGCTTTTTCAGCATCCAGTTCAAGAGTGATTATTCCATAATTGGTATGTAATTTAACCATGCTAGATTCTCCATTTATTGCTGAAGGTTGAGAAGAGTGCCAGCTGGTGCGGCGCACCATCGCACGTAACTGAGCAGCAGGGAGAGTGATATGTTTGAAGTTTCATTATGCTATTTCTTATATGCTTATATATAGCGGCATAGGATTTCAATTTCCGGTAAGTAGGAGGAGATGGATTGAATATGGATAGCGGTGCAAGAGTCAAGGTCTAGAGACTGGGAGGCACCGGTAGCTAGGCCGAGGAACATGTTAAATTATTTTACGGCACGTTCTTCTTGAATGAGCCATTTATTGTTTGATTTTACCAGAAGCATGATTTTGTCGAAGGATGTGTTGAGGTAGTCGGAGCGATAGGATTGATGAAAAGTAACGGTGGCGTGGTTTTCATCCGGGAAGCTGACCTTTTCATTGCTGACATTGATCTCGATATATTTAGGCGTGCTGATACGTGCATTGCTTTCGGTTTCCCACTGGTCATGGTTTTCGCCATTCGGAGTTTTGAAATCGGTAGCATAGAAATCTAAATATTTTCTGACATTTTGGGACGACCATACTTCGGCCCATTCATGCAATGTTTTTAGAACTTCAGCGCTACTGTTGACAACAAGCTTTTTAATAATTGCGGGCTTAGTGGACGGAGCAGGTTCGGGCACAGCTGTAACTGCTTTGGACGGTGCCGGTGTTGTCTCGGGAGCAGCGGCTTGCAGCTTGACTGCATTACCAATGGCGGGATTGGATTTACTCTTGGGGAACAGATCATTAATCAGAGCAAGCTTGGTTTGTGTGGTGGCATTGTTCCGGTCCAGTTGTAGCGCGCGCTCATAAGCCTGGCTTGCCATTTTAGCGTAGATATCGCCCAAATTTTCTTGTGCGGTGGCATAGTTCGGGTGGTTGCGGATCGCCGTTTCCAGTGCGACCTTGGCCTTATCGTATTGGCCTAACCCTGCGTATAGCACGGCGAGGTTGTTATATGGCTCCGGCAGTTCCGGGTAGTCTTCAGTTAGTGATAAAAATATGCTGATCGCGTCATTGGTTTTACGCTGTGTGGTGAGGATTAGACCTTTCAGGAAGCGTGCTTGTGCATCTTTGGGCTTGTTGGTGAGATAGATGTCAACCCGCTTCAGTGCCTGCGCATGCTGATTCTGCTTGAACAACTTATTGATATCCTGGATTTCATCCGCGCCTGCGGTGAGGCTGAAGCACAGTAACAGCGCGCCTCCGAATAGTGCTGCGTGGAGGCCAAACCGGTTGAAATTGTCCATTATGTGGTACTTTTCCGAAATGATTATGACTGATATGAAAGATTTTGTTCGCTTGGGCGTATAAATAATTACGCCACGTTTTTACCAAAATTTTCCTATCAGTCAATCTTGCGTGATCATCACGCGAAATTTATGAAGCATTCAGAATAAATGGGTTACCCAAGGAAACTGGATTCTATCAAATCTGCTCATTTTTTTCACAGCTTATCGTATCAGCTGACAAGGTCATTCGTGCTTCATCTGTTTGAGTAAGGAGATTTTCGGGTAAAATCATTGCTCTTGCCTGGAAAGAACCGTCGAATAATGAGCAGTCACACACAAGCACCCATTCCCCACTTCATCCGCAATATTATTGAGGCCGATCTGGCGAGTGGTAAACATACCGATATTGTCACACGCTTCCCACCGGAGCCAAATGGATATCTTCATATTGGCCATGCCAAGTCAATTTGCCTGAATTTTGGTTTGGCACTCGACTATCAAGGCCACTGCAATTTGCGCTTTGACGACACTAATCCAGAAAAGGAAAGTGAGGAATATGCACGTGCTATTCAGGAGGACGTTCAATGGCTGGGCTTTCAATGGCATGGTGAAGTGCGATGGGCGTCTGATTACTTTGAACAGCTTTACGGCTTTGCAGTCGAGTTGATTAAGCAGGGCAAGGCTTATGTGGATGATTTGAGTGCTGAGGAGATGCGCGAGTATCGCGGCACGCTCACTCATCCGGGCAAACCCAGTCCGTACCGCGAGCGCTCTGTAGCTGAAAACCTGGATCTGTTTCAGCGCATGCGCGCAGGTGAGTTTGTCGATGGCGCCAAGGTGCTGCGCGCTAAGATCGACATGGCTTCTGGCAATATCAACTTGCGCGACCCGGCGATTTACCGCATTCGTCGCGCGCATCACATTCGCACGGGTGATGTTTGGTGCATCTACCCGATGTATGACTACACTCACTGTATTTCCGATGCGCTGGAATGCATTACTCACTCGCTATGTACGCTGGAGTTTGAAGACCACCGTCCCTTATATGACTGGGTGCTGGATCAGTTGGCTGTACCGTCTCATCCCCGACAAATTGAGTTCTCGCGTCTAGAATTACGCTACACCATAACCAGCAAGCGCAAGCTGTTGCAACTTGTTACCGAGCAACATGTATCCGGCTGGGATGATCCTCGTATGCCGACCATTATCGGTATGCGCAGACGCGGATACACACCGCAGGGCATACGCGAATTTACGCGCAGGATTGGTATTTCCAAGAGCGAAAACGTGGTTGACATGGCTGTGCTGGAGGGCTGCATCCGCGAAGATTTAGAGGCGCGTGCGGCGCGCGTGATGGCGGTAGTTAAACCACTGAAAGTCACCATCAGCAATTTTGTGGCGGGCGAGAGCCAATCACGCGAAGCTGGCTTTCATCCTGAGCACCCAGAATTCGGTAGCCGCATGGTGCCGTTCAGCAAAGAGATTTGGATTGAGGTTGACGACTTTACCGAGAACCCGCCCGCTGGCTGGCAGCGTTTGACACCCGGTGGTGAAGTGCGCTTGCGCTACAGTTATGTGATGCGCTGTGATGAAGTTGTAAAGGATGTTGCGGGTAACGTAATCGAACTGCGCTGCTCTATTGATCAAGATACGCTGGGCAAAAACCCGGCAGGGCGCAAGGTGAAGGGCGTGATCCACTGGCTGTCCGCAGAACATGCACTACCTGCGGAAATTCGTTTGTATGATCGCTTGTTCACGGTGCCGGAACCCGACAGCGATAAGACGCGTGATTTTTGTGAATTCATCAACCCAGCGTCGCTGACTGTAGTGCAGGGTTGGGTCGAGCCTGCCGTGCGTGACGCGGCACCTGAAACACATTACCAGTTTGAGCGTCTTGGATATTTTTGCACCGATCGACATGAGCACCAATCTGGTGGAAAACTGACGTTCAATCGCACCGTGACCCTCAAAGATTCGTGGACAAAAGACCAGGGTTAAGCAGGAGGCATCAATGTATACGCGTATGGTAGTGGCGGTCGATGGGAGCGAAACTTCCGGTAAGGCGTTAGACGAAGCAATCAAGCTGGCTCGAGAAATGAGCTCTATAATTTTGCTGCTGCATGTGTGTGAAGAAATGCCCATCATGTGGGAGCCAGACGGTATGAATATGATCCTGATGCAAAATAGTTTGAAAGCGGTTTCAGATGCAGGTAAGGAATTGCTGGAAAAGCATAGAAGACAGCTTGCAGCGCAAGGCATAACGGTCGAAACGAAATTGGTTGAGACCTATGGCGGCCGCATCGGTAGCGTCATAGCAGAGGAGGCTCAGAAATGGAATGCCGATTTGCTGGTGGTGGGCACGCACGGTCGCAAGGGTATTGCACATTTACTGATGGGTAGTGTGGCAGAAGGTGTAACCCGTTCGGCATCCATGCCGGTGTTGCTGGTGCGAAGATAGTTGAAAAAAGTTTGCTCTAAAGGTTTTTGATGCTGAAAATTTACAATACTCTCACCCGCGACAAGCAGGATTTTATTCCCATCGAACCCGGCAAGGTTCGAATGTATGTATGCGGCATGACGGTGTATGACTATTGCCATCTCGGTCATGCGCGGGTAATGGTGGTGTTTGACATGGTATATCGCTGGCTTAAGGCGAGCGGGCTGGACGTAACCTATGTGCGTAATATCACCGACATTGACGATAAGATTATTAAGCGTGCGGTGGAGAATGATGAATCTATCCATACGCTCACGCAGCGTTTCATTGATGCGATGCATGATGATGAACATGCATTGGGCATCTTGCCACCGGATTTTGAACCACGAGCCACTCAATACATACCGCAAATGCTGGACATGATCGCCAAGCTGGAAGTTAATGGATTAGCCTATCAAGCAGCTGATGGAGATATGAACTATGCGGTGCGCAAATTTGCCAATTACGGCAAATTATCTGGCAAAACACTGGCGGATTTGCGTGCCGGCGAGCGTGTGGAGGTGAATGATGGCAAGCTTGATCCGCTCGATTTCGTACTGTGGAAACATGCCAAAGATAGCGAGCCTGACGAAGTGAAATTGGATTCCCCGTGGGGGAAAGGGCGACCTGGTTGGCATATTGAATGTTCGGCGATGAGCCTGGCAACGTTGGGTAAACATTTCGACATTCACGGTGGGGGGGCCGACTTACAGTTTCCGCATCACGAAAATGAGATTGCTCAAAGTGAGGGCGCACATCAGTGCAAGTATGTAAATGTCTGGATGCACAATGGCTTCGTGCGCGTAGACAATGAAAAGATGTCGAAAAGCCTCGGTAATTTCTTCACTATCCGCGAGGTGCTGAATAAATATGATGCCGAAGTGGTGCGCTTCTTTATCCTGCGCGCGCACTACCGCAGCCAGCTGAATTATTCGGATGCACATCTGGACGATGCCAAGCAGTCATTGAACCGCCTGTACACGGCATTAGGAAAAATTGCTGTGCCTATCGAAACGAATTCAATCGATTGGAACGAACCCTACTCACAACGTTTTAAAACGGCAATGGACGATGATTTCAACACGCCTGAAGCGATGGCAGTCCTCTTCGATCTGGCAAATGAGGTGAATCGCAGCCAATCGGTAGAAGCTGCGAAGAACCTTAAGATGTTAGGTGAAGTGCTTGGCTTATTGCAGTGGAATCCTGATGTTTATCTGCAAGGAAGGCATCGTCATAACACGGCCATCCAATTGACTACAGCTGTTAAATTGACTACAGCCACTTTTTCAATGACTGCAGCTCCTATAGATGTCGAGGCTCTAATTGCCGAACGAACTGTCGCCAAGCAATCCAAAAATTTCGCTGAATCTGACCGTATCCGTAAGGAGTTATTAGAGGCGGGAATTATATTGGAAGACTATGCGTCCGGTACCACTTGGCGACGAGCGTAGGCAGGAATTGGATCGAGAATAATGATTCATAGACGTGTCTTTCATAATTTCAAAAAAGCGCCCCCACAGTATTTCAATATTTTGTGAATAGTTATTCATGTCAAAAGTGCTGTCTCATTAGAACTGAATGTCTAAATTTGAGTGAAACAAAAAAGTAGCGTTTTTAAATATTGAGCATGAAATTTTGAATGCTGCGCTCGCGGCATACCGCTTTACACTCGCGGAAATCATACGATCGAGTTTTAGCAGTATCCACCGAAATGAAGATGTTCAACCAAAATATCTTTTAGACATAAAACCCTTTATAGATTAAATAACACTCCCATGGATCGATTTGGAACTTTAAATAAATCAATGGTATTCGTTTCAGACGAAAAATCTGTGTTTAAAAATTTCATTAGCCAAAAATTAAGGAATTTTCTTATTTACTTTTTATATTTTCCATCCTACTATTTGCATTGTAGGAATGCGGTGACTTTCGCCCCTGCTCAACTATCCTCATAAATTTTTTATTTAAGGAGCTAATCATGAATAAAGTTATTATTAATTTTGCTATTGTTTCCTGTTTTGCATTAGGAGCGACGTTAGCGCACGCTGATAACGGCAAAGCGGGAAAGAGCGTTAATTATTATCAAGCATATGATCCGCATGGTGTTGCGCAAACTGGCCCTGGAGGCGCTCAGGGGGTTATGCATCCTAAACATCCTATTCAAATGCAGTCCGATGAGGGAGTCGCTTCTCCTAATGCGCCTACACCCCCAATTAAAGAGATGAATGATCCAGGGCATAGAAAAGTAGACGGCGCATAAGCTGAAAAAGTTGATGCCGAAAGTTTGTACATCAGGTCGTGCCCTCCCATAACATATAGGGAGGGCTCAATAAAACTGATAGCTCGAAGTACAATGCCCTAATAAACTATCCAGACTGTAAGAAATCGTCTCCCTGCTACTCTAGATCTTGCGTCCAGTGTTCGGATCCAGCCCACCGTTTAGCTCTGCTAAACAAAACAGCAAAAAAACTATCGTTGGTCCGAAATTATTCGACCACTACAGTTGAATTTAGTCTATGAAATAAATAGAAGTACAGTATTTTCATCATATCCCATTAGAAGTGTTTCGCATCTTCCGCAAGATTCCAGATTGTTTCGTTCACTGTTACAGGTTGATTTGAAGTGGACGTGCGTCCCCGGTTTTAATTTGCCACTTAAATTCACTTACGAAAGTTACCCTTCAGCGTTGAGTCTGCCCGTGGATGCTGGATTGAATTAGCATAACTTTAAATTTTTGCGAAAATTTAAAGATTACGAATTGCAATTGACCATGTAGAAACGCATATAGGTACTGTTGAATGATATTATTCGGTGCATGATTGCAGTATTCGCAATGCACAAAACCATGATTAAAAAATTCGCAATATAAAAATTAATAGGTATCAAAAATGATTCAACCTACACCACAACACGAACAGGAGAACAAAACCATGACATTTGTGAATGAATACGTCCCAGAGGAGGACATTAAGAAATACGGATTAGAGGAAATTAACCAGTGTTATGGCAAAGCAAATGTGCGGCCTGATTGGACTATTGATCGTGAAAATGACATCTATCTTCGATGGATCATGTCAGGCGAAGACGAATTCCGGAATCAGCACGACTTCACCTTTTACTGGAAAGGAACATTGATATTTGTCCGGCTTCGGATTAGCAATGGAAAAGTACTGGGTTCCAGAGGTTGGGCAAACTGGAGGCTGGTTATAATGAATCTGCCAGAAGAGTTACAGGAAAAAAAACCGGAGATCATTACTGACTTGAAAGCAGCTCTGACGGTTTATAAAGATTTCGGGGTTTATTCGACCTTGGTGGAACACACTGCTTCTTTTGAATTCTAAGGCAGCGCTAATTAATTCGCGTTTCAGAATTTCACACAGTTAAGAATCAATTTGTTACGCGCGCAATTCCGAGAAATTTTGAATTAATCAGCTTCTCCCTAAAAACTACAGTCGATGGCTATGTAATTGCGATTTGACATGACGGCATTCCAAAGCACATAAAAAATATGGCAGTATGTAGTAAGTGCTTTTTATTTGATCCGAAGAAAAACTTGCTTGGCCTGGCTTCACTCAGGGTATAAAGCAACACGGTATTGGCTCCATAAAAATAAATACTTATATCGAAACCGCGCGCCACTTTTTTATTTCGTTTTGGACAAATTTTTAGAAGTAAGTAGACTCTCCGGTTCTAATGTGCTGCTATTTACCAGCACTACTTTATGGCGTGACAGTGCCCCTTGCTTTAGCTCGACGTTGCGTAGTGGAACATTAAAGCTATCAGCAATGAAGCGCAGCAGCGCTTCATTGGCACGTCCCTCAATGGGTGGAGCGGCTAGGCGAATCTTCAGTGCATCGCCATGCAAACCAATCACCTTACTGCTTTTGGCACCTGGTTGAACATATAGCATCAACGTAATGACATTTTCTTTGTGGTGATACCACACGTTTAAAACAGGCTCAAGACTAAGTTTTCCAACCAACGCAGCGGCACAATGAGGATGAGTTGGCACACGATAAGTAATACAAGTAAGGTGAGATCTATATTACCGAAGGGTGGGATACGCCGTTGCAGGGGTAGAAGGAAAGGCTGCGTCACCGCGGCCATCAAACCAGCCATCGGTGAATGGGGGTTAAACCACGATAATAGTGCCTGAATAAACAGTGCCGCCATGAGCAAGTATAGACTGAGCTTGAGCAGCTTGACCGCTGTCCACATAAGCAGTCCGAGCACGGGGAAGTCAATAGGCAAACCTTGTAACCAGAGCGTGGCGGCGAGATAAATCGCTTCCACCACGAAAGCCAGCAGCAAGGTGGCGATATCGAAACCACGGGCAGAAGGAATAAACCGGCGCGCTCGCAGTACCAAAAAATTGGTAATCGTCATAATGAATGCACCCAGTGGATTACGCATCGGTGCGCGTAACCATTGCAAGTGGAAGCGCAGTAGCAATATGACAGCGAACGGCTGCAACAATGTGTCAAACAAAAATTGTAGTGCTTCACTCAGCATGGCGCACTCCCCAGTTCGTCTCCCATTTCCTTGGCACGCCTGGCCGCAGCTTGCACCGCTGTAATAATATGTTGCTTAACCGAATTGGCGTCCATGCTTAGTAGGGCGCGCTCGGTCGTGCCATTTTTGGAAGTAACGCGCGCGCGCAGCACGCTCACATCATCGCTACTGGCATCGGCAAGTTTAACTGCACCGCTGAATGTGTTAATTGCCAAATGGCGCGCCGTTTCAGCATCGAAGCCAAGTTCGCTGGCCGCCTGTTGTAGCGCCTCGATAAAATAAAACACATAGGCGGGGCCACTGCCTGACACCGCAGTAACCCCATCCATCATTTCTTCGTCTTTTAGCCATATCGTGCTACCCACCGCAGCGAGTATGGTTTGCGCTGTGTCGCACTGCACCTGGCTTACCGCCGGTAGCGCATACAAGCCAGTAATTCCACTCTGAATTAAAGCAGGCGTATTGGGCATGGCGCGCACAATGTTTTGCGAACCCAGCCAATGCGCCAGATCAGCGGCGCGAATACCGGCCGCTATCGAGATCAGTAATTGCCCAGTCAACAATGGAGCCAGACTGATTGCGACCTCGTGCAACTGCTGCGGCTTGACCGCTAATACAATTACATCACTGCCCGCCACCCCCGCTTCCAGTTCGGTTACCGCTTGCACCCCAAATTCATTGTGTAACTTGGCATGGTGGCTCACATTGATTTCCACTACGCTTACCTGCGCAGCAACAAAATTCTGTTTAAGCAAGCCGCCAATGAGTGCGGTCGCCATGTTGCCGCCCCCGATAAAACAAACTTTCATTGATTTCCTCCGTAATTTCTTTCGCCAAAGATTGCCGTGCCGATGCGCACGATGGTCGCCCCTTCCAATATTGCGGCACTGAAATCATGCGACATTCCCATCGATAGAGTATCCAGTGCCAACCCTTGCGTATTGATCTGCTGCATAAGTTCGTGCAGTTTTAAAAATGGTATGCGTTGGGCTTCCATCCCTTCAGCGGGCGCAGGAATGGCCATCAACCCACGCAATTCAAGTTGTGGCAAACTCGCCACAGCCTGTGCCAGCTCCACCAATCCGCCAGGCGCTATACCGCTTTTGCTGTCTTCTCCGCTCACATTAACCTGTATACATACATTGAGTGGCGGCAAACTGGCTGGCCGCTGTGCTGACAGGCGTTCAGCGATCTTCAGCCTGTCAATGCTGTGTACCCATGCGAAATGCGTTGCAATGGCCCGCGTTTTATTACTCTGTACCGGCCCGATGAAATGCCACTGTAGCGGCAAGTCACGTAGCAGCTCAATTTTATCCAAGGCTTCCTGGATGTAACTTTCACCGAAAGCGCGTTGACCGGCCTGGCACGCTTCGCGCACTGCAACAGCAGAAAATCCCTTGCTCACCGCCAGCAGCTCAATACTTTCCTTGCGTCGTTGAGCCATGTAAGCTGCCTGTGTAATAGCATGATTGACAACTTGCAAGTTGGAAGTGATCGCGGTCATAATTAACTGGTCGTTGAATCGAATGCTTCATTAATTTTTGATGAGTGCACAGTATTTTGTTTGATAGGCATCAATGTGAAGGTGCGGTAGAGGCGCTATTAGTCGCGCCCCCTGACTTATTTTCATGCGATAGTTCAGTTCTGCGAATTAACTAGGATTATATATGGACATTACCGAACTGCTTGCTTTTGGTGTCAAAAACAAGGCTTCCGATTTGCACCTATCTGCTGGGTTGCCGCCGATGATTCGTGTGCATGGTGACATACGCAAAATCAACCTGCCAGCGATGCTACATACGGAAGTGCACGCCATGGTATATGACATCATGAACGATGGGCAGCGCAAAATTTATGAAGAAAATAAAGAAATCGATTTCTCTTTTGAGATCCCGGGACTCGCACGTTTTCGCGTAAATGCCTTTGTCCATCAGCGCGGTGCAGGTGCGGTGATGCGTACCATTCCATCTAAAATATTGACCTTGGCAGACCTCAAGGCCCCCAAAATTTTGGAGTCTATTGCCGATTATCCGCGTGGCATGGTGTTAGTGACTGGCCCGACTGGATCGGGTAAGTCTACCACGTTGGCCGCGATGGTTAATCATCGCAATGAACATGAAATGGGGCACATCCTGACCGTGGAGGATCCGATTGAATTTGTCCACGAAAGTAAAAAGTGTTTGGTCAACCAGCGCGAAGTCGGCGCGCATACTTTGTCATTTCAAAACGCTTTACGTAGCGCATTGCGCGAAGACCCGGACATTATCCTGGTAGGTGAAATGCGCGACTTAGAAACGATACGCCTGGCCATGTCTGCGGCTGAAACCGGTCATTTGGTATTTGGAACACTCCATACCAGTTCTGCGGCCAAGACCATCGACCGCATCATTGACGTTTTCCCCGCGGACGAAAAGGAAATGGTGCGCGCCATGCTGTCAGAATCACTGCGAGCAGTCATTTCCCAAACCTTGCTTAAAACCAAAGACGGTACCGGACGTGTGGCAGCCCATGAAATTATGATTTGCACTCCAGCTATCCGTAATCTGATTCGTGAAGCCAAGGTGCCACAGATGTATTCCTCTATCCAGACCGGGGGTGCTCTTGGAATGCAGACGCTAGACCAATGCCTGCAAGATCTGGTCAAGCGCAACGTTGTATCATCTGCAGAAGCGCGCACCAAGGCAGCTAACAAAGATACGTTTGTCGGTTAATCAGTGGGGTTATCAGGGGTTCATCATGGAAAGAGATCAGGCTACCGAGCTAATGCATAATCTGTTGCGAGGGATGATTACCCAGAAGGCATCTGACCTGTTTATTACAACCGGATTCCCACCCGCATTCAAGGTGGACGGCAAGATGACCCCCGTTTCACAACAGGTGCTGACACCGCAACACACTATGGAATTAGCGAATAGCATCATGAACGACCGCCAGGCCGCTGAATTCGAAGCGTCACACGAATGCAACTTTGCGATCAGTCCGGCTGGCATTGGTCGCTTCCGCGTTAATGTGTTTATGCAACAGCAGCGTATAGGCATGGTGTTACGCACCATCACTACGAAGATTCCCGATCTTACTCAAATGGGGATGCCAGAAGTACTAAAGGATGTGGCAATGACCAAACGTGGACTGGTCGTTCTGGTCGGTGGTACTGGCAGTGGCAAATCCACAACATTGGCAGCCATGCTTGGCTACCGTAACCAGAATACGTATGGTCACATCATTACCATCGAAGATCCGGTTGAGTTTGTGCATGAGCACATCAACTGTCTCATCACTCACCGCGAAGTTGGAGTGGACACGGATTCTTGGCAAGTCGCATTGAAAAACACGTTGCGCCAAGCGCCGGATGTCATTTTCATCGGTGAGATACGCGACCGTGAAACCATGGAATATGCTGTGACATTTGCTGAGACCGGCCATCTGTGTATGGCCACATTACACGCCAACAGTGCGAATCAGGCACTGGATCGCATTATCAATTTCTTCCCGGAAGAGCGTCGCGAGCAATTGTTAATGGATTTATCTCTCAATATCAAGGCACTTATTTCACAGCGCCTAATCCCGCGTGTGGATGGGATAGGTCGTTCAGTGGCCATGGAAATCATGCTCAACTCACCGCTCATCTCTGATTTGATTTTTAAGGGCGAGGTGCTTGCAATCAAGGGAGTGATGTCTAAATCGCGTGAGCTTGGGATGCAGACCTTCGATCAAGCGCTGTTCGATCTGCATGAAGCCAACCTGATCAGTTATGCAGAAGCGTTAAAGAATGCTGACTCGGTCAATGATCTGCGCCTGCGTATTAAGCTGGAAAGTCAAAGTTCCAAGGATATCGACATAATGGCGGGGCTGGATCACTTGCAGATGACTTGATTAGCTCGTGACTTGATTAGCCTGGATACGCAGATATTCCAGCTCATTAAGATTGGCAAAGGTTCAATCCACGTGAACGTCTTTGCCGGTGACAACTATAAAATCGAAGTTAATCACTGCGAGTATGGGCTTCTCGAACGAGAGACTGTTTCCCGCTATGATGGTGCGTAAGCACTTTCCGGCAAGTTACTCTAAAACTTCGCGCTCAATTTCTTCCACGGTGACATGGCGCACGTCCTTACCCTTGACCATATAAACCACATATTCGGACATGTTCTTGGCATGATCACCAATGCGCTCAATGGCTTTGGCGACGAACAGAATTTCCAGTGCAGTGGAGATGGTGCGCGGGTCTTCCATCATGAAGGTGATGAGGTAACGCATGATGGTGCGGAATTCTTCATCCACCAACTCATCCTGGCGCACCACCTGAGCAGCATAGGCAAGATCAAGACGAGCAAAGGCATCCAGCGATTTGCGTAGCATGTCCAAAGCCAGTTCTGCGGCATGCTTGATCTCCGTATAACGTGGCAGGATGAGACTGTTCCTCTGCGCCAGCAGTTTGCCCATGCGTGCAATTTTTTCCGCCTCGTCGCCGATACGTTCGAGATCAGTAATCGTCTTGATCACCGTCATCACCATACGCAAGTCACCCGCGGCAGGCTGGCGGCGAGCAATAATCTGGTTACAGCTCTCGTCGATTTCTACTTCCATCGCGTTAACACGATGATCATCATTGATAATGCGATTCATCAGCGGCACATCGCCACTAACCAGCGCCTCAATAGCGAGCCGAATTTGACTCTCCACCAGTCCACCCATTTGTAATACTCGCGCACGCACTGCTTCCAGCTCGGCGTCAAATTGCTTAGAGGTATGTTCAGTGGAGACCACGATTCAGATCCTTTTATGGCTAAGGTTGGGCGATACTACTCGCGTGCTGTGACAATTTTGTTGCATATTAAGCAGTAAAGGTCTGTACTCCGCTTGTAGTTCCCAGCAGTAGCACGTCCGCCCCACGACGCGCAAACAGGCCATTGGTGACCACCCCCGTAATATTATTTATTGTCGTTTCCAGCTCTATCGGATTCAATATTTTTAGGCCAGATACATCAAGAATGAGATTGCCGTTGTCAGTCACAAAACCCTCACGCAATTTGGGCTGACCACCCAGCAACACCATCTGGCGTGCCACATAACTGCTGGCCATGGGGATCACCTCCAGCGGCAATGGGAAGCTTCCAAGAACATCCACTAGCTTGCTGGAATCGCATAAACAAATAAATTTTTTGCTTGCAGCGGCTACTATTTTTTCGCGCGTCAATGCGCCGCCACCGCCCTTAATCATATGCAAATGACGCGTAATCTCGTCTGCTCCATCCACATAAATAGATAAGCTACCTATATCATTCAGCGAAACTACCTGGATGCCATGCTCTTTTAAGCGCTGCGCTGAAGCCTCGGAGCTGGCCACTGCAGCGCATATTTTTTTCTTGATCTTTCCCAGTTCGTCTATAAAGAAATTGGCCGTCGAGCCGGTGCCCACTCCCACGATGCAATTCGCCGGGACATATGCTATTGCGGCTTGTGCCACCGCGAGCTTTAACTCATCTTGCGTCATGATTATGCTGCCTCAATTTAACAAATATTGTTTCTTGCCCCGGATTATTGCAGGAATTAACACTTTTAGAAACACTTGGCATCGTGCATATTATGATATCTTTAGAAAATTATCGTGCGGCCTTGCCAAGCAGGTTGTCACCAGAAAAATTGTAACCTTACCCTCATACAACGATGTATTGTCCGAAGCAAAGTTAACTTTAACCATGCAGTTGAAGTGCTTCACGGAGCTAACGCCATTTTAGAAATGACAAAACATAACGGAAACACTGTTCCATTACAACCCGAGGGAATTCCATCGCCATGGATTTGTCACTATGCTAAATTGATTCGTAGCGGCGGTCAGGTGCTCGATTTAGCTTGTGGCAGTGGACGCCATGCGCGTTGGCTTGCGGCTAATAACTGGCGAGTAAATGCTGTGGATCTCGATGCGGCTGCTCTTGCCGGGCTGCAACAGCTATCTAATGTATCAACCAAAATCGCAGACTTGGAGAATAATATTTGGCCCTATGCTGACTATCACTTCGATGGCATAGTTGTCAGCCGTTATCTGCATCGGCCACTATTACCACGACTGATCGAGTCGCTAAATGCTGGTGGAGTGCTGATTTACGAAACTTTCATGGACGGCAATGAGCGTTTTGGGCGACCTAAAAACCCCGATTTTTTGCTGCGTTCTAACGAGCTATTGGAGTTTTTTTCCCCGCATCTGACAGTCATTGCCTATCAACAAGGCGAGTTTCAAGAGCCAGGTCCCACCGTCATGCAGCGCATTTGCGCAGTGTCTGAAAGGCGCAACCATTAATTCGAGAACTAACATTAGATATAGATAGGGCTTGTATATCTCAAGCTACATTCATTTATATTTGGTCACCCTAAATCAACCTGATATTTTCGTTTGTAATGGTTAGTTTTCGTCCAAACTCTTCTTGGCGAACTTAACGTCGAGCTGTTTTAATTTGCGATATAAATGAGTGCGTTCCAAGCCAACGTTCTTCGCCACACGGGTCATATTGCCGTTTTCTTTATGCATATGATAATTAAAATACAGGCTGTCAAAATGATCACGCGCTTCGCGTAATGGCAAGTCGAGCGGCAAGGGGAATTGTGCCGCAGTCCCCCAAAGGGTCGCCATGTTTCCCCGATCAGTTAACGATGTAACTTCCTGCCGAATATTTGGTGTTGCACCCAGCTTGATTGCCTTGGCAACAGCATCAAGCAATTTCTGTAACGCAATGGGTTTTTCAAGGAAATCCACCGCACCGATGCGCGTCGCCTCAAGTGCTGTTTCTATGGTGCCATGCCCTGACATCATGATCACTGGCATAGTCAACAAGTTCTGTCCCACCCACTCTTTAAGTAGACTGACGCCATCGGTATTCGGCATCCAAATGTCCAGCAATACCAAATCCGGCACCTGCCGGTTGCGAAAATCGCGAGCCTGAATAGCATTTTCAGCCAGATGCACATGATAGCCTTCGTCAAACAAGATTTCCGAGAGCAGCTCGCGTATTCCGATTTCATCATCTACCACTAGAATTTCTTTAGTTGCCATTTTCATACGACCTCTATCAATAAGGGCAAGGTAACACTTACTCTTGTTCCACCAGTTGTCACATTTTCAATAACAATACTGCCACCGTGTTCTTCCACAATTTTCTTCACGATTGCTAAACCTAGCCCAGTACCCTTGGGCTTAGTCGTTCTGTAAGGTTCAAAAGCACGCGCCAGCAAATGCTCAGGAAAACCGCAGCCATTGTCTTGCACACACAATTTTAATGCGCTGCCCTCCTCTGCCGTGCTCAGGATAATTTCCCGTTGAGTCACGTTTTGTAGAGCATCATACGAATTCTGCAACAAATTATGGATCACTTGGCGCAAGCGTGTCGCATCCCCCTTCACCCAAGTTTGGGTCGCATTCAAGCGTAAGGTGATTGGACTGCTGTTAGCTTCATACAACCCGAGCACTTCGCGTAGTAGCTGGTGCATGTCCAGCACTACCAGTTTGGGAGCAGGCGCCCGGGCATAATCCGCGAATTCGGTTACCATGTTTTTCATGGCTGCTACTTGACTTACGATAGTCTGCGTGGCCCGCTGCAATAGCTGCGCGTCGCTACCGTCCAGCTTGGCGCTCAACTTGTGCTGAAGGCGCTCTGCGGACAGCTGAATAGGTGTAAGCGGATTCTTAATTTCATGCGCCAAACGGCGTGCCACTTCACCCCACGCGGCCTGACGTTCCGCTTGCAGCAAATAGGTAATATCGTCGAACACAACCACGTAGCTATTATCCGCCGCTGTGGATAACCGGGTGCCGCGCATTAACAAGATCTGATCACCATTCTTGCTTAGCCGCTCAATTTGACGCTGCCATTCGCCGCTTGTCACTTCATTAAAAGCCTGCATGATCGCATCGGAAAAAGGACGGAGCAGGGGATGACGCACGGCGATTTCCGCTAACGGCACATCCTGCATATCCAGGAGCGACGCCCCAAGTATCTGCGCCGCACTACTGTTGACAGAACGCAGCTTGAATTGTTCATCCACTACTAACACTCCAGACGATAGGTGTGCCAGCATGCTTTCCAAGTAGGCTTTAGCATCTTCCGCTTGGCGTTGTTGCTGTTCACTTGTGGTTTTCGCATCGGCCAGTTGTAACGTCATCTGGTTGAACAGTCCGGTCAGTGCCCCCAGTTCATCACGGCTTTTAATGGGATGCTGACGTGAAAAGTCACCCTGCGCTACCGCCCGAGTTCCTTCGGCTAGTGCTGCGAGCGGTGCGCTTAGGCGATCACTGATAAAAAAAGCAGCTGACACCGCACTCAACAACACAATCAACAGCGATAGCGTCAGCGTGATGCCATACAAGCGCTTCAATCCCAAACGAGACAATGCTAACTCCTGGTAATCGCGATAAACCGCCCGTACCATTTCTGCATCAGCGGCAAGCTGTTTGGGCACTGGCTGTGTCAGTTGCAGAATACGCGCGCCGGCTGACAGTTGCAGCGGCTTAACCAGCACCAGCACACGCAATATCAGGCTGTTATCAGGCAGTGTATCAATAATGCTATGAAGTCCCTGCTGGCTTGCCTCTCGCAGCATTTCGGCAGCCGGTGTATCGGGAGGCGGCTTGCGGTTGCTACTGGCAAACGCAAGTAGCTTTCCGCTTTTGTTAAACAACGCAGCATCATGGGCAGGACCTTTGCTTATTAGCTGGCCCAACGTTTTTGTGTATTGCTCTGGAGATTGTTTGGCAAGTAGCAGGGCGGTGGACTGAGCTTTTTTGCTCAATTCCTTAAGACCCGTTTCCAGCGCATTTCGGCCCAAGTTTAAACCGCCCTCCAACGCTTTTTCTACCCGAAGGTCGAACCACGATTCAATGCTCTTATCAAGAAACTGTACCGAAACAGCATACACCAGTAAACCGGGCAGGATCGCAATCAAAATGAAAAACAACGTCAAACGCAGAGTGAGTTTCGCACCGAATACCTGTGTCTTAAGCTTGCCGCGCAACTGCCATAATTGATAGCCAACCAGCACGGTTAGATACACGGCTAAGACCCCGGCCAAAGCCAGCAGTACATAGTAATTGCGTGAGAACAACTCAGTATTAGCGCTGGCGCTTGACAGCAGATAAAGCAGGAAGCTGCCAACCAGTGCGCTGATGAAAATTAAGTATTTCACTGCCTACTCACTTTCGCGGTCTGCAGCAGATACGATGGGGCGAACTATCCAGCGGTACCAATTGGAATCAAAGTTCCAGTCTTGGGTGGCCAAGGCATTGACTTGCAATGGTTTGGGTAATTGCGTTACATCCAGACGCATTCGCGTGGCAGCAATGTAGTCCCCTTTTTGGGGCAACAACGCTGTAATATAATCATTGTTTTTCTGGAGCAGCGAAGCATCAATAGGTGAAGCAGATTGATGACTGATAATACGCAGTGCATCACCCAAGCTAGAAAAGTTTTGGAATAGCGAGCCACGCGTGATGCGGTACTGGCGCGTCAGTTTGTTGTAAGATAGTTTGGCAGTCTGTTCATTTTTTGCGATAACTTCGTCCAGCCAGTACCAACGCGGACGAATCAAGGTGAACTCGCTAATGAAATACAGAGGCACCCCGCGCGTCAGTGCTTGATCTACAACAAAGTTTAAGCTAATGTCGAAATCAGCTGAAAACTGGTAACTGCCGTCAGAAAGTCGCGCCTCAGTTTTACGCACGGTAATACCCTCGGCACAGACGACCGAAATGCCTAGCCAGAATGCCAGCAGCACAGCCAGCAATCGCTCCAAGTTATGCATGCTTTTGCAGTAATGCATAAAAGAAACCATCGTGCTGGTCATTGGGGAATATTTGACCTTCATTTAAATTGGGCATGGACAGCGGTAATTGTTTGCCATCGTCATGCTGATTTAAAAACTCATTAATAACTTCCTGGTTTTCTCGCGCAAAAATGGAACAGGTTACATATAGTAGCTTTCCATCTCTTTCCAGCAACTGCCACAATGCGCAAAGAATATGCAACTGCTGTTGCGCGAACCCATTGATGTCGCCCGGACGACGCAGCCACTTTATATCGGGATGGCGCCGCACCACCCCGGAGGCAGAGCAGGGTACATCGGCCAAAATTCGATGGAATGGTTTGCCATCCCACCAGCTATCAGGCTGTGCCGCATCACCGCTTTGCAACTGCGCATGCAATTGCAAACGTTGCAGGTTTTCACGTACCAGTTCCAAACGCTGCGAATTTTTGTCTAAAGCAAGTAGATCAAGTTGTGCCAGCTCCAGTAGGTGGGTAGTCTTTCCGCCCGGTGCAGCACACGCATCAAGCACCCGCATACCGTCCTGCACGTCCAACAGGCGCGCTGCGTATTGCGCACCCGCATCCTGCACTGAAACCAGACCGTCGAAAAATCCTGGTAACTTATTTACCGGGAGAGGGTATCTCAACAGCACCGCATCTGGCTCGATCAGACTGGCCTGAATATCATGCTGCGCAAGCAACGCCAGATAATCTGCTGTATTGATATATCGACAATTCACACGTAGGGTCATGGGCGGATGCTGGTTGCCCGCTAGCAAGATAGCCTCCGAATACCTTCCATATTGTGCCTGGACTGCAGTTATCCACCATTGCGGATAGGCATAGCGACCTTCCTCGCTAGTGGCCGCGACTGCAAGTAATGCCTCGCGGTTGCGCAAAAAATTGCGCAGTACTGCATTTGCCAATCCTCCAGCTGCGGCATTGCACTTTCGCACAGCGCGCACGGCATGATCTACCACCGCATGGGGCGCAGCTTTGGTATGCAGCAGTTGATACAAAGCCACTAATAACAAGCAACGTAGTTGCGAATCCTGCACGGGTTTGTGCAACAATTGATCCAGTACGCGCACTAACTGACCGTAAAAACGCAGCGTACCATAACTCAAATCCTGTAGCGCACCACGTTGTTGTGGTGTCAATTCGGGCATAATTTGTCCAGGTGTAGCCTGCAAAGCAGCACTCAATGTCTGACTCAGATTGCGTCCAGCCAACACTTGGCAGACAACTTGGCTGGCACCTCTTTGTGCGATATGCATGTCAGAGGAATGAAGTGCAACGGTCGCCGGGATGCACTGCAAATCCCTGGATAAACTGTGCCGCAGGTAATGCCTTAGCATTCTGGCGCTGCAATACTTCAAGGCATAACGCTCCTTGGCCGCATGCCACAATAATGCCGTTTTTTTCTATAGCCAACACAATTCCCGCTTCACCTTCAGACCCCTCACGTACGCTGACCTGCCAGATTTTGACGAGTTCCCCATTAAGAATGGTATATGCGATAGGGAAAGGATTGTAGGCATGCACCGCACGTATGATTTGTGTGGCATTTTTTGACCAGTCAATTAGTGCTTCTGTTTTGTTGAGTTTGGCAGCATAAGTTGCTTCGGCCACATTTTGCGACACAGGCTTTAATTGTCCTTGCTCCAGCAGGCACAGTGTCTCGACGATCGCTTCAGCGCCCAACATTGCCAATTTGTCATGCAACGTTTGCGTGGTGTCATGCGCAGTGATCGAACAGGTTTTTTTAAGCAACATATCACCTGTATCGAGTCCTGTATCCATTTGCATAATGGTGATACCGGTTTTGTCGTCATCCGCCAGAATAGCGCGCTGAATAGGCGCCGCACCGCGCCAACGCGGTAATAATGAAGCGTGAATATTCAAGCACCCGTAGCGTGGCAATTGCAGTAGCGCTGATGGCAGGATTAGTCCATAAGCCGCCACCACCATTACATCCGCCGCATAATTGGCAAGCTCTTGTTGTACATCGACAGATTTTAATGTAACAGGCTGTAGCAGTGGCAGGTTACGCGCCAAGGCAAGTTGCTTAACTGGGCTGGCTGTGAGTCGCATACCGCGGCCAGCAGGCCTGTCGGGCTGGGTCAACACCGCGACTACAGAAAATTGTTGCACCAGCAACGCTTCTAGTGCGGTGGCGGCGAAGTCTGGCGTGCCGGCAAAAATGATCTTTAGGGGAGAGTTGATTATCAGGATACCTTTAGATTAATGATGGCTTTACATTTAAGGTAAGACGCAACCGCCGCAGTTTGAGAAAAACATATTTTTGAAGTGCCTACATTATTTCACGGCGGTGCTTCTTAAGTTTGGCTCGGAGACGGGATTGCTTGAGCGGCGAAAGATATTCAACAAACACCTTGCCCTTAAGATGATCCACCTCATGTTGTATACAGATCGCCAGCAACCCGTCTGCTTCAAGCGTGAAAGATTCACCATGCGTATTGAGTGCGCGCACGGTGACATGTTCGGCGCGGCGTACTTTTTCAAATACTCCGGGAACCGACAAACAGCCCTCCTCGCACATGCTCTCACCGCTACTGGCAATAATTTCCGGATTAATGAACACCAGCAATTGATCCTGGGTCTCAGAAATGTCCATCACAATGATTTGTTGATGTACATTCACCTGAGTTGCGGCCAGACCCACTCCTGGCGCAGAATACATCGTTTCGGCCATATCAGAGGCCAGCTTGCGGGTGGCTACAGTTACCACATGGACTGGAACTGCGACGGTATGCAACCGCTCATCCGGATATTGCAATATTTGTAAAATTGCCATAAATGCTTGCTAATTTAAATAACTAGGGGCAGAATTTAAAACGTTTTGCACAAACATCGTGCAAAACTTGTTGTTCTCAGCCTGGCTTCTAAAAACTGGGTTTCCACGCAAAATGGAGTTTCCATGCAAAAGATTATTATATCGCTGATTTGCTGTTTATTGCCTACCTTCGCCTTTGCTGATACGGTTAAAATCCAGGACAATGCACCGGATAGTCACATTGTGGTGAAAGGGGATACCCTGTGGGATATCTCCGCTAAGTTTTTCAAGGATCCATGGCAATGGCCACAAATCTGGGGCTTGAATAAAGATACCATTAAAGATCCGCACTGGATTTATCCCGGGGACGTGGTACATCTGGATCGTGCAAGCGGTACATTGCACATAGGCCAAATAAAAAAAAGCGAAGAAACAACTGGAGCAGGCAAATCTGACAGTGCGAAACTTTCCCCTCGGGTATACGTTCAAAGCAGTGAACACAACGCAATCCCCAGTATTTCAGCTAGTGCCATCGAACCGTTTCTCAGCAGGCCGCTCATAATTGAGAAAAATGGGCTAGCTGACGCACCAACTATAGTTGGCACTCACGAGAAACGCGTCCTTCTGGCCAGCGGAGATATAGCATACGTTAAAGGCCTATCCAAAGAGCAGGGGTTGCTGTGGCAAATTTATCGTCCGGGAAAAACACTGCTTGACCCGGAGAACAACGAAGTGTTGGGATATGAGGCAATGTACTTGGGTGATGCAGAGGTCGAAAAATTCGCCGATATCAGCACGCTTAAGATCGTCAAGTCGCTTAAGGAAATTAACAAAGGGGATCAACTGATCGTAGCTTCCAGCGAATTCGCTGGAAGCTACGTGCCACGCGTCCCAGATAGCCAGATTGCAGCTCGCGTGATTTCTATTTATGCGGGCGTCTCCCAGGCTGGTCAGCATTCCATCGTAACGCTCAACAAAGGACTTCGTGATGGCCTTGAAAATGGCCATGTACTGGCGCTATATCGCAAGGGAGATGTGATAAAGGAAAAAGGGGAAACACACACTTTACCGGATATGCGCTATGGTCTGTTATTTGTATTCCGTACTTTTGACAAAGTAGCCTACGCTCTGGTGATGCGAACCCGACTGCCCGTGCAATTGTTGGATAGCGCGCTGACGCCCTGACTTCCTATGCTTATGGACGCTGAACTTGCGTCATGGCTGGCCCTGAACCAGATACCTGGTTTAGGGAATGAAGGTTTGCGCCGTCTGCTGCAAGCTTTCGGTACTCCAACCCAAGTCTTCGCTACGCCAGTGCATACTCTTCAACAAGTAGTCCAGCCAGCAATTGCTGCAACCATCACTCAAGGCTGGAATGAAGAAAAACTCGCACCCATTGCCAGTTGGCTCGCTGATCCGCACAACCATGTTGTTACACTGGCAGACCCTGATTATCCGCAGGCGCTACTTAACATTTCCGATCCACCACTACTGCTATATGTGAAAGGACGGCTTGAATTGCTTAACCACTCGGCACTCGCCGTCGTTGGCAGTCGCAACGCTACCCCACAAGGGCTGAGCAATGCGGAGGCTTTTGCTCAGGCAGCGAGCGCTGCTGGACTGTGCATTATCAGTGGCATGGCGCATGGCATAGACGCCGCAGCACATCGCGGAGGGTTGCGCGAATACGGTTCCAGCATAGGCATCGTTGGGACGGGGTTGGACAAAGTTTACCCTGCTGCCAACCGCCAGCTGGCGCATCAATTGGCACAGGAAGGCGCATTGATTTCCGAGTTTTCATTAGGAACTCCGCCACTAGCGGCAAATTTTCCGCGCCGCAATCGCATTATTAGCGGCCTCAGCTTAGGGTGTTTAGTAGTCGAAGCTTCTCTGCAAAGCGGTTCACTGATTACCGCTCGTATGGCATTGGAACAAGGGCGTGACGTTTTCGCTATTCCCGGTTCCATTCATGCCCCACAGACAAAAGGATGCCATCATCTGATCAAGCAGGGCGCTAAACTGGTAGAGTGCGCGCAAGATATTCTAGAAGAACTGGGACATTTTCCCGCCAGCACGACCTTGCAATCTTCCGTACTCGAGGAACACCCTTTATTAATGCATTTAGGTTTCGACCCGGTAGATATGGACAGCTTGAGCCAGCGCAGTGGCTTGACGATTGGGGCGCTATCCGCCATCCTGTTGCAACTGGAGCTGGATGGTGACATCGCAACTTTACCAGGTGGGCTTTATCAACGTATAAATTAAAATTGTAATTGTTCATATTTGGTAGAACAACATCTCCCACAGGAGAAGAAAAAATTATAACTATTCATAATCCCTTACTCTTGGTTTAATTGCTCCTAGTTTGATAATTACCTAACAATCAATTTTTATCGGGGCATTATGTTTGACATTTTAATGTTTTTATTTGAAAGCTATTTTCATGCTGGCCGTTATCCCAATTCCGACAAGTTATCCCGCAAGTTATCCGCCGCCGGATTTGAAGATGAGGACATTCATTTGGCGCTGACTTGGTTGTCTGGCCTGGAGCAGTTGAACAAAGCAAATTATCCGTCCACCATTAATGAGAGTAGTGGACGCTTTTATGCCGACCTGGAAATCAAGCGCATGAGCTTTGAAGTACGCCGTTTTCTGACTTTTTGGGAACAAAATAAAATAATTACACCCGTGGAGCGGGAAATGATCCTCGACCGAGCGGTTGCATTGAACCGTGAAAATCTGCCACTGGACAAAATCAAACTTATCACGCTCATGGTGTTGTGGAATCAACGTCAAGACTTGGACCCTTTAATCGTTGAAGACCTGCTGACTCCGGCCGATTCCAGTTGCTTACATTAAACATTAACATTAAACAAACATACAATCATGGCGAGCAATCTACTAATCGTTGAGTCCCCGGCCAAAGCCGTCACCCTGAAAAAATATCTGGGTAAAGATTTTGAGATTCTGGCGACTTATGGGCATGTGCGCGACCTGATACCCAAATCGGGTGCGATCGATACTGAACATGATTTTGCCATGCAGTATGAAATTATTGCGCGAAACAGCAAACATGTAGATGCCATCGCCAAAGCCGCTGCTCAGGCAGACCACATCTATCTGGCACCTGACCCGGATCGTGAAGGGGAAGCCATTGCCTGGCATGTCGCTGAGTTACTGAAAAGCAAGCGTAATTTGAAAAATAAATCCATGCAGCGCGTGGTGTTTTACGAAATAACCCAGTCTGCGGTGCGCGAAGCGGTTGCCCATCCGCGTGAAATTTCTATCCCCTTGGTGAACGCGCAACAGGCGCGACGTGCGCTGGATTACTTGGTGGGTTTCAATCTGTCGCCACTACTATGGCGCAAAATACGCCCCGGGCTTTCTGCCGGGCGTGTGCAAAGCCCAGCGTTGCGCCTGATCGTGGAACGTGAATTAGAAATCGAGGCATTCCGCTCGCAGGAATATTGGACTGTGCATCTCGACAGCCAGAAGAATAGCCAACCATTTACCGCCAAACTGTTTCAATATCAAGGGAAAAAACTGGAGCAGTTGGGTATAGCCAGCGAGACGGAATACCGCAAGATTTTTGACAACATCAGTGCGGCCAAATTGCCTCCGCGCGTGGTGCGCGTGGAAAAGAAAGCCAAGCAGCGCTATGCCGCTGCTCCATTCACAACCTCCACGCTACAGCAGGAAGCAGCACGCAAACTAGGCATGCCCACTGACCGTACTATGCGTATCGCCCAACAGCTTTATGAAGGTATCGACATCGGCGGTCAAACTGTAGGACTGATCAGTTATATGCGTACTGATTCCGTCACGCTGGCCCAGGAAGCCCTGCAGGAAATACGTAGTTATATCGCTGCACAATTTGCACCGGATTATTTGCCTAAAACGGCACCGGTCTACAAAAGTAAAGCCAAGAATGCGCAGGAGGCTCACGAAGCCATACGGCCGACCTCGATTGCACGCACCCCGGAGAGCATGCGGGAATTTCTCACCATAGATCAAGCACGGCTCTATGAAATGATCTGGAAGCGTACCCTCGCCTGTCAAATGGCCCCCGCGCGTTTCGATACAGTCAGTCTTGATATTCGCCTTGGCGGGGATGACACCCTGTTTCGCGCCAGCGGCCAAACCCTCATATTTCCTGGCTTTATCGCTGTCTATCAGGAAAGCACGGATGACAGTGAAGAAGAAGAAAACAAAAAACTGCCACCTTTGGAAGAGGGAGAGACCATTCCTCTTGACAAGCTGTATGGTGAGCAGCATTTTACCCAGCCGCCCCCGCGATTTTCCGAAGCCAGTTTAGTAAAAACTTTAGAAGAGCATGGCATCGGACGCCCCTCAACTTACGCCAGCATCATTTCCACGCTACAGGCTCGTGAATATGCAATGCTGGACAAAAAACGATTCAAGCCGACCGACGTCGGACGTGTTGTTATCCGTTTCCTCACCGAACATTTTACGCGCTATGTCGATTACGGATTTACCGCGCAAATGGAGGATGAGTTGGATGAGATTTCCGATGGCAAGCGCGACTGGATTCCAGTATTAAACGATTTCTGGCATCCCTTCACTGCGCTTATACAAGATAAGAAGAACATCGAGCGTAAAGATGTAACACAAGAATTAATTGACGAAGCCTGCCCCAAATGCGGCAAGCCTTTAGCCACCCGCTTGGGAAAACGTGGCAACTTCATTGGCTGCACAGCCTTCCCGGAGTGCGACTACACACGTAACCTAACAAATGAAGCCGATGCCGGGGAAGCCCGCAAGGAATTGGGGAGCGATCCAGTTACTGGACTGCCAGTGTTATTGTTGCGCGGTCCTTATGGCTATTACATACAACTTGGTGAAGTAGAGGCAGGTTCCAAAACAAAACCGAAGCGTATTTCCTGGCCGAAGGAATTACCTCCAGATGCTGCAGACCTTGCTGCTGCCACACAATTGCTGCAACTGCCCAAAGAATTGGGACTCCATCCCGAAAGCGGCAAAAAAATTATCGTCAACATTGGACGTTTTGGCCCTTATGTCGGGCATGATGGAAAATTTAAATCCATTCCCAAGGGAGACAGTGTTTTCAGCATACATTTGGAACGCGCAGTAGCACTGTTAGCTGAGGCAAGAACTTCCAATACTGTGATACGAGAGCTGGGCGCGCATCCTGATGATCAAAAGCCGGTGGAGGTCTGCAATGGCCGCTATGGGCCATACGTAAAACATGGGAAAGTTAACGCCACTTTGCCTAAAGACCTATCTCCGGAAGAAATAACATTGCAAGAAGGTTTGGCGTTGCTGGCAGAACGTGTAGCAAAAGGGCCCTCTCTAAAGAAAACCACAGCCAAGATAAAGTCTGCTGTGCCGAAAAAGCCTGCTGTGCCGAAAGAGTCCGCTGCTGCAAAAAAGCCCGCTGCTACGAAAAAGCCCGCTGCTACGAAAAAGCCCGCTGCTACGAAAAAGCTCGCTGTGCCGAAAAAGACCGCTGCTACGAAGTAACATGTCCGTTATGTTGAACCAGCCTCTCAAAAACAATCCTCGGTCTTGCAATCAGAGCCCGAAGATAAATATAGGGGAGTTGATAAATAAAGTCATGGCCTTGCAGGATTCGCGTGAAATAAGGTATTGAGTATCATGATTTGTATCCTTCATTACTTGAGTTTGTGCAGTTCAGTCTTAAGCGCTTCAACATTTTTCTCGTGTAATATTACCTGCCCCTGCAAGCCCTTTATATTTTCTTCATATTTGGCGTCATTTCGATAGTTCCTACCGTCTTTGTCCTTCAGAATTTCTGAGTTCTCTTTTCCATTTATCAGGTTCTGACGAGCTTCTTCGATCAGCTTTTGCTCTGTTGATAACTCTTCTTCAAGTATCTTGTGACGCAGGTTATCGCGATTTTTTTGTGTATCTGAATCTACTTTAAGGAAATCGGGAGGGGTAGCGTTATTGCGTGCACGCGCAGGGGATGGCACGATAGTCAGTGGTCCCAGATCAAGTTTTTTGGAGCCTTTTGTAGGTGTGCTGGAATAAGTGACATGCCCATCCGCATCGACTTTTTTATATATTTCCGCCTGTGCCCAGCCGATATAACCCGTACACAGAAAAACCAATAGGTAATGTGACTTCATCATTAGTGCCTTACAATAATTATTTAGGTGCAGTATAGATCCAAAGTCAGAGTGAGTGATAAAGCATAAGGGTTCCGAACATTTAAGCTAATACTTCTCCTGTTGGCTGATAGCCCGACATCTGACTGACGAGTCGATCTAATAAAAATTTTTTATAATAAACGTGACTTATCACCCGATACAAAGCCACATAGAGGCATATTCACTCCCTTGCCCAGAGCAATTATTTTAAATAATTCACCCATCTCAGCAGGGCTGGTTAGCTTTTGCAGTTGTGCAGAAAGCGGAAAATAGCCGCAAGTATTTTCAGAATCGGTCTCTGCCAATAGGTCCGTGATGCCGCTGTTAATCAGGAAATAGGCTTGAGTTGTATAACCATACAGGTGCAATCCTGCATCAATGGCCGCTTCCGCTACGGCGGTAAAATCTACATGCGCGGTAATGTCCTGCAAGCCGGGCAGAAAGAACGGATCGTCATGTGCATGATGGCGGTAATGGCACATGAGAGTGCCTTGTGTGCGCTGCGGATGGTAATACTCGCGCGCGCCAAAACCATAGTCAATAAATAGCAGCACACCTTGATGCAAGCGCTCGCTCAGGCTGCTGACCAGTCCACGTACGGCAAGCGACACGTCACTGAGCGTGCCATCAGGCACCTTGATCTGTTGGGCAATCTCCAGCAACATTGAGCTTTCCGGCAGACGTTCCTGCCACACAAAGTTTTCTCCCTTGCTCGCCACACCGCGTTCAAAAATATTCGCATCACTCCACCGCACCAAATGCACTGGCAGCGCATCTAATACTTCGTTGGCAATAAGCACTCCAGAAATGTTATCTGGAGGCGCATCTAGCCAATGTACCCGGTTAATTAAATGTGGCAAGCGAGCTTGCAGCAATGCTTGTTGCCGCTCGCGCAAGTCGGCACTGACTTCCAGGATGTCATAACGATCGGGCAGGCTATTCTGCCGTTCCAGCTCGCTCAATATATCAACAGCCAGCTTGCCGCTACCCGCGCCGAGTTCGATAATATGTGGGGTGCTTTGCGCCATAATTTCGACTAATTGTCGCGCCAATGTCCGACCAAATAACGAAGAAATTTCCGGCGCCGTGACAAAATCCCCGGCTGCGCCAAACTTGCGTGCCCCGGCACTGTAATAGCCCATTCCCGGCGCATATAACGCCAACTCCATAAAACGCGAAAATGGGATCCATCCTCCTTGGCGCACGATGTCCTGATGAATCAGATCACGCAGTTGATCGCTATGCGCCTGAGCTTCGGGGGATGGCAAGGGCAGTGAGGACATGATTGAGCGATGGGGATGTGTTAAATTACAAGCCGTAAGTTTAGTGGAGAGCGCCATGCAAGGTAAAGTGGTATTAGTGACGGGTGGCGCAAAACGCGTGGGGGCAGCGATCTGCCGCAAGCTGCACGCAGCGGGGGCGAACATCGCGCTACACTACCGTTCTTCTGCGCAGGATGCATTGGCTTTACAATCCGAATTACAAGCCGAGCGTGCCGGCTCTGTGCTGCACATACAGGCTGACCTGCTGGATCCCCAAGCTCTGTCCCGGCTGGTAGAGGTAACTGTCAGTCATTTTGGACGGTTGGATGCGCTGGTTAACAATGCTTCCAGTTTTTTCCCTACGTCACTGGGCGATGTTAACGATCAAAACTGGAACGACCTGATTGGCACCAACTTGAAAGCCCCGTTGCTGCTCGCACAAGCGGCAGCGATGGAGTTGCGCCACAACCACGGCGCCATTGTCAACATTGTGGATATTCATGCCGAACGACCCATGCCCGGTTACCTGTTGTATAACATAGCAAAGGGCGGCCTGGCGGCGCTCACGCGCGCCTTAGCGCAGGAAATGGCCCCGCAAGTGCGCGTCAACGCTATTGCCCCGGGCGTCATTGTCTGGCCTGAAAGCGCGGAATGGAGCGATGAGACGCGGCGGAGGCAGACCATCGAACACACCTTGCTCAAGCGTGAAGGCGAGCCCGACGACATTGCCCGCACAGTGAAATTTTTATTAAATGATGCACCCTACATTACCGGACAAATTATTGCGGTGGATGGCGGACGCAGTATTAACCTTTGAACGAACAATATGAACGCCATTACACACCCTATCCATTTTGAGCATCACTCCAGCAATTTTAACCGCCTGCGTGGACGACTGGAACAACAAGTTGGCCGTGCTATCGGCGACTTCAACATGATCGAGGAAGGCGACACCATAATGGTGTGTATGTCCGGTGGCAAGGATTCTTACACTCTGCTGGAAATTTTGTTAACGCTGCAAAAACGCGCGCCGATTAATTTTCGCCTTATCGCCATGAATCTGGATCAGAAGCAGCCGGGTTTTCCGGCGCATATACTGCCGGACTATTTCAAATCCATTGGCATCGAGTATCACATTGAAACCCAGGACACCTATTCCATAGTCAAGGAGAAAATTCCAGAAGGCAAAACCACCTGCTCACTCTGCTCGCGTTTACGTCGCGGCATCATCTATCGCGTGGCGGGAGAACTGGGTGCGAACAAGATCGCATTGGGCCACCACCGTGACGACATGATAGAGACGCTGTTTCTGAATATATTCTTTGGCGGCAAACTCAAGGCCATGCCACCGAAGCTGGTTACGGATAAGGGCGACCACGTAGTGATTCGTCCACTGGCTTATTGCGCTGAGAAAGACATTGCCAGTTTTGCCCGCACCCTGAAATTCCCCATCATCCCGTGCAATCTTTGCGGTGCACAGGAAAACCTGCAACGCCAGAATATCAAGGAAATGTTAACAGCCTGGGAGCGCCAGTACCCTGGCCGCAGCCAGTCCATCTTCACCGCCATGCAAAACGTGAAACCCTCACACCTGATGGACAGCAAGCTGTTTGACTTCAAGAGCATCAATGTGGGAGACATGGTGGATGAAGGAGATATGGCATTTGATGGGTAAGTATTCAGTACAGCCAGCTATTGATCCGGCACGAATTGAACTTGACTGCCGTTCGTGCTGAGCTTGTCGAAGCATAAGAAGCCATTCACATTTCGACAAGCTCAATGCGAACGACTTTTTGGATAAACGGTGCCGGACCAATAGGAACAGGAATTAGGTTGAAAAAATGTTGAAGATCAACTCAAAAATTATGGAATTATGATTATGTTGACAGCAACCCAAAAGAAAACCGCCGAGGCCCTCGTCAATATTTTTGAGACTGGCGAGGTGCTAGGTGATTATGGCCAAGTGACACTGATTGTTGGTGACACGGGACATCTCACATTCGGCCGGTCGCAGACCACACTCGGCTCAGGTAATTTAAATGAATTAATGCAGCGCTATTGTGCGAAGTCAGGTGCCCGCTTCGGCACCCGTTTAGCATCATACCTACCGCGTTTTGTGGCACGCGACCTTAAGCTGGATAATGAATTCAAACTGCATAACTTGTTACGTGCCAGCGCTGACGATAACGTTATGCGCGATACGCAGGATACCTTTTTTGACGAGACCTATTGGCAGCCTGCCGCTCAAACTGCAGAGCGCTTAAAGATCATGAGCCCGCTTGGAGTGGCGGTGGTATACGATAGCTTTGTACACGGCTCATGGAAATTAATGAGCAACCGCACCACACAACAGATCGGCGATATCTCCAGCGTCAACGAGCAGAAATGGATTGCCGCTTACGTAGCCACCCGTCGCGCTTGGCTGGCCGAAAATACGCGCGCCGATTTACGCGCCACCGTCTATCGCATGGATACTTTTCAGCGTCTGATTGATCAGGGTTACTGGGGGCTAGAGCTACCACTGGTTGTACGCGGTCACGAAATTTCCAGCGTAACGCTGTCAGCTACTCCGCGCGGCTGTTACGATGGCCCGCAGCCGGGAACGCGTTCCTTGGCTTTGCAATCGCCTCTGCAACGCGGGCTGGATGTGCGCCTTCTCCAGCTTGGACTGTCGGATCGTGGCGTGGACATTAAAGCAGATGGAATATTCGGTCAGACCTCGCAGCAGCTCATTAAAGAATACCAGTCTACTCATAGCCTGCCGGTGACCGGTGTCGCCGACGTGGCGTTGATCGCCCAGCTTGTTGCATAAACTATTAACGACACCCCCACTTACGACCCTTTGGGTATCGAAAATAGTACATGCTTGCTTTCCCACCTCATTTACAGTAATTTGTTTGCTTGCGTAGGGGTCCTCGTCATCAATGCGACGAGGTGAGAGATACCCTTTGAACCTGTACGGATAATGCCGTCGTAGGGAAGCGTCAGTTGTTTCTATGATGCTCCTTGCTTTTTTGGAGCTACCCACCATGAATGCCCATCCCAAGTTTTTAAGCCAAGCTGCCCACGTTGACGAAGCGGCAGTGCAGCCCTTACCGAATTCCCGCAAAATTTATGTTGCGGGGTCACGCCCCGATATTCAAGTGCCGATGCGCGAAATATCGCAATCTGACACGCCAGCAAGTATGACTGCGGAAAAAAATCCGCCGATAGTTGTGTATGACTGCTCTGGCCCCTATACCGACCCGGCCGCTAATATAGACATCCGTTCCGGTCTGCCAACCCCACGCATGCCGTGGATTATCGAGCGTAGCGACACCGATGAATTATCCGGCCCGACGTCGCAATATGGCACCGCACGTCTGAATGATCCCGAGTTGGCCGAATTACGCTTCAATCTGCTCCGTAAACCACGTCGCGCGAAAGCGGGCGCTAACGTTACACAAATGCACTACGCTCGTTTGGGCATCATCACGCCCGAGATGGAATTTGTCGCGATCCGCGAAAATATGCGTCGCAAAGAGTATCTCGAAGAATTAAAGGCATCCGGCCCGCTGGGAAATAAATTGGCCAATTTAATGAGCCGTCAGCATCCCGGCCAGTCTTTCGGCGCCAGCATTCCGGCCGAAATTACGCCCCAGTTCGTACGCGATGAAATTGCCCGTGGTCGCGCCATTATCCCTGCCAATATTAATCATCCTGAAGTCGAGCCGATGATTATCGGCCGCAATTTCCTGGTAAAAATAAACGCCAATATCGGCAACTCAGCCGTCACTTCCAGCATCGGCGAGGAAGTTGAAAAGCTAACTTGGGCGATTCGCTGGGGTGCCGACAACGTAATGGATCTCTCCACCGGCAAGCATATCCATGAGACGCGTGAATGGATCATTCGCAATTCACCGGTGCCGATCGGCACAGTGCCAATTTACCAGGCATTGGAGAAAGTCAACGGCAAAGCCGAAGATCTGACGTGGGAGATCTACCGCGACACGCTGATTGAGCAAGCCGAGCAGGGCGTCGATTACTTTACGATTCACGCCGGAGTGTTGCTCCGTTACGTACCATTAACGGCCAACCGCATGACTGGCATCGTATCGCGCGGCGGTTCAATCATGGCCAAATGGTGTTTGGCTCATCACAAAGAATCGTTCCTGTACGAACATTTCGAAGATATTTGCGAGATCATGAAGGCTTATGACGTCAGCTTCAGTCTGGGCGATGGCCTGCGTCCCGGCTCCATCTTTGATGCCAATGACGAAGCACAATTGGGCGAGTTGAAAACGCTCGGTGAACTAACCCAAATTGCATGGAAACATGATGTGCAGGTGATGATCGAAGGCCCCGGTCATGTGCCCATGCACCTGATCAAAGAGAACATGGAGCTGCAACTGGAACAATGCCATGAAGCGCCGTTCTACACACTGGGGCCGCTCACTACAGACATTGCGCCGGGTTACGACCACATTACCTCCGGTATCGGAGCGGCAATGATCGGCTGGTACGGCACTGCGATGCTGTGCTATGTGACACCAAAGGAACACCTCGGCTTGCCGAATAAAGCTGATGTCAAGGAAGGTGTCATCACCTATAAGCTCGCTGCGCATGCTGCCGACCTCGCCAAGGGCCATCCCGGCGCACAGATTCGCGACAACGCGCTGTCCAAGGCACGCTTTGAATTCCGCTGGGAAGATCAGTTCAATCTTGGCCTTGACCCTGACAAGGCGCGCGAATTCCATGATGAAACGCTACCCAAGGATTCCGCCAAGGTCGCGCATTTCTGCTCCATGTGCGGGCCTCATTTCTGTTCGATGAAAATTTCGCAGGAAGTACGAGACTATGCCGCCACTCAAGGCGTAGACGAACAAACTGCCCTTCAAAAAGGAATGGAACAAAAAGCGGTGGAATTCGTGAAGCAGGGGACGAATATTTATAGCAAGGCATAATCATGTGTCGCATCCGAAATTATCTGCTGAAATACTAGTCGCTTGTCGTGGGTAGCAGTGACACCCGGTTTAATTTATTCCATCGCAACGCTACGACTCTGCGCCCTGCACCACAGTTGTGTATTTGCCGTAACTATTCAGGGATAGAGTGGTCTTTTTTCGCTCGCTTTTACGTGGATACATGAGCATAAAGTGCCGCTGCCATTTTGTTTACTTCTTTGATTCTTGTTCAACCTGAATTATTGCGTCCTCTGATTACCAAGCAAGTGCCAATTTATATATCTTAACAAATGCCTTTATCGGTATTTTTAAGGTGTCTGATTTATGTTGGGCATTACTATTACTGAAAGGAACAGACCTCATGGATATGCAGCTCACAAGCAAACTCGCGCTAGTGACGGGAAGCACCGCGGGAATTGGCTATGCCATCGCCGCAGGACTCGCAGCCGAGGGTGCCCACGTCATTATCAATGGCCGTTCTCAATCGTCAGTGGACGAGGCTGTGTCGAATCTCACGTCTGCGACGGGTAACCAGGTCAATGGTTTCGCCGGCGACCTCAGTACAGCCGTTTCCGCAGAGGAGCTGGTCCGGCGACATCCTAACATCGAGATTCTGGTTAACAACCTTGGAATTTTCGAGCCGAAGCCGTTCGAAGATATTTCTGATGCCGATTGGATAAGATTCTTCAATGTCAACGTCTTGAGCGGCGTGCGTCTTGCGCGCCTTTGTCTGCCAGCGATGAGAACTGCAAACTGGGGACGCATCATTTTTATCTCCAGCGAAAGCGGGGTGCAGATTCCTTCCGAGATGATTCACTACGGGATGACCAAGACGGCCCAGCTTGCTGTATCGCGTGGCTTGGCCGAAGCAGTCGCAGGCACGAACATCACCGTCAATAGTGTGCTTCCTGGCCCTACCAAGTCCCGCGGGGTTGGTGACTTTGTCGATGCACTTGCCAAGGAAGAGGGAAAATCATTCGAGGAGTTCGAGAAGGATTTCTTTGAAAAAGTTCGACCTACTTCGCTCATCAAGAGATTCACCTCCCCGGAAGAAATTGCTTCCCTAGTTACCTACATCGCAAGTCCTCTATCGTCGGCAACTACTGGTGCCGCGCTGCGCGCTGATGGTGGTGTAGTGAAGAGTGCATTTTGAGCGATCACACAATGCCGATTAACCCTTCGTACAAGCGACCTGTCTTCGGCAGGTCGCATGGCTCAAATGTGCGGCGGCATTCCTGCTTGTGTAAAATAAATGAGGCTAGACTCTCATGGCACTCGGTTAAGTAAAAAACACGTTAAATATGGTGATATATATACGTACCGATGACGTAGAGCAGCAACAGGGCCAGGTCAGATCAACGCGAGGCAATGCAAAAAGTTTGTCGGCATTTTTTAGGATGTCAACTTTACGTTAGCCAAGAAGCGCAAAGGGATGAATCGTGAGCAAGAAACTGTGCGCATATTGTGGAGAGCGTGATGCCACCGACAAGGAACATGTTTTCCCCAAGTGCTTGTATCCAGAATCGAAAGCGATGTCGAAAGTACAACGCCTGACCATCCAATCCTGCAATTTGTGCAATAACGGGTGGGCAGATGATGAAGCACATTTTCGAAACATCCTGTCATTGGCGGGCGAGCCAAATGACTGTCGCGACGAACTCTGGAACACAACGATTCAACGCAGCTTCAAGCAAGTTGATGGCCCCCGTCGCATCCAAGATATTGTCAATACTTGGCAACCAGTCGAAATTGATGGCAAATCCAAACCCATGGTCTATCCCGGGAAAGATCCGAGAGTCATTCGTGTCGTCAAAAAAATCGTTCGCGGGCTAAGTCATTACCATAACATTCTGTCGGCTGTGCCCGAGTCGCATGTCTGGGCGGATGTAATGAAATATCGGATGCCCGAGGAGTTCTTAACGCAACTGACGTACGCTCACCGTGAACCAGATGTTGCTGAGTATTACTTCTCAGTTATTGAAGAGGTCGGAATACAGTCAGCTTGGCTTATAACATTCTTTGAGAAGATCAAATTTATCGTAATTATTGAGTCATCAAAGGGTAGTTTAGACGAGGGAGAATAACTGGGTGACCCCAAAATTTAATGGTATTCTATTTTTGATCTTATATATTCTAGGTGGATGAAATTCAATACTAAACTCGTATCAGAGTTGCACGCGTTTTAGTAGATAAGGCAAAGGTCAGAGAGTACGGGCAATAGCAAGTTGATCAATAAAAATTGGACATATATTTTTCTTTTCTGTTTTAAAAAAGAAAGAAAAGAGGTGGTGAAATGAAATCAATCCCCCCGGATTTGGCTTGGTTAAATCTGCCTAATCTACCGACACCCGTCAAAGTGCTTTTTTCCGGATACCTGCTCGCGATTGGGTTGGGTTTATGTATGGCTGGCCTACAGATCATGCAGACACACGGCATGGCAGATGGCAAGCCAGGGCTTTCCTTGGATGACATCGTCTACAGCTATTATGGAAATCGGAGTGGGAGCACGCTTGAAAGTAAGCTCAATGGGTCTATGAAAGAGATGGGTACGCCAGAAGCACGTCTCGACATCATTAAATGGGTTCGCAACGGGGCACCTGAGACAGAATGGGAGCTGCACTTCAAGGATACTTTTAAACAATATTGTGTACAGTGCCATGGTTCTGTTCCTGGCATTCCTGATTTTAGCAAGTATGAGGAGGTCAAAAAGGTAGCCACGATCGACGAAGGCGCAAGCATTCAAACTCTGACCAGATCGTCGCACATTCATTTATTCGGGATCAGCTTCATTTTCTTTTTTGTGGGATTTATTTTCAGCTTTGCGGCAGGCATACCAAAATGGTTGAAAATTTCAGCCATTGCCATTCCCTTCGCCTTTCTGATCGTAGATATTTTCTCGTGGTGGCTTACGAAATGGAATCCCAACTTTGCATGGCTCACGCTTATTGGCGGCTTTGGTTACAGCGTTGCAGCAACCATAATGTGGTTTATCAGTATGTACCAAATGTTTATCTTGTCGCGCAACGGAAAAATCTATGGCAATGCTTGGGAAGCAGATTTGAAATAGTGGAAGTGGTCTACAAGGGCAGCTACACTTGTTATCATTAAGACACTGCAACGGATAGGCACACATCTGCCGCAAATAATTCCTACGTACATTGAAGAAAAAATGGAAAACCCAATATATATCACTACAAAGTCACCCAGCCTGTTGAGCAAGGTTGCCAAGATTGTTGTATCCATTGTTCTGATTGGTTTGGCCTTGATGTTTTCTGTGCTGTTATTTGTGGTCATCTTGGTTGTCGGCGCAATGGCATGGGGTTATCTATGGTGGAGAACCCGTGACCTGAGAAAACAAATGCGTCAATATTCCCCAAGCGATGTTGTATTCGAGGGTGATGTGATTGAGGGAGAGGTGATCAGGAGCGAGGTGAACAAAATATCTGAGAAACCTGGAGACGATGGAATCAAATAGTTTATTCAGGCTACTCGGCAACTCCACAATAAATTCATCACTCCCCTTTCAAGCGAACCAATCAATTTACCGAAATTATTTCTTGCACGCCTCAACAACGGCAACTTCTGAATTTGGGCCAATAACGTTTCAGATGAATCATTCGTCATCACTTATTCATGTAGAAAGTTAAAATGTCATCTTATGACATGAATTTACTTCCTTGTTGTAGAGACAACATCAAAGAGATACAGCGTATTGTAATAAATATTGAGGGCAATAATGAAAACCATATTGATAACTGGCGCTAACCGTGGGATCGGACTGGAGTTTTCCAGGCAATATGCCGCGGATGGCTGGAGTGTTTTGGCTTGTAGTCGGAATCCAGAAAAATCGGATGAGCTCAATAAACTGGCGGCCCAATATCCTGAGTTTATAAAAGTTCTGGCTCTTGATGTCTCTGACCATGCGCAGATTGAGCGCTTGGCCCAAGATCTGTCAGATGAATCTATCGACCTGCTCATTAACAATGCGGGTATCTATCCGAAATCGGGCGTTAATAGTTTCGGTCATACCGATTATGCGGAATGGATGCAGATATTCCGCATCAATACCATGGCGCCACTCAAAATGGCCGAAACATTTGCCGCCCAACTCGCTCGCAGTGAGCAAAAAACTTTTGTGGCCATAACTAGCAAAATGGGTAGCATTGAGGACAATAGCGGAGGTGGGAATTACCTTTATCGTTCAAGCAAAACAGCACTAAATATGGTCGTAAAGAGCCTTGCAATTGATCTGCAGCCTGCCGGAATCATTTCGATAGTAATTCATCCGGGTTGGGTCAAAACTGATATGGGTGGGCCGAACGCTTTGATCTCTATCGAGCAAAGCGTTTCAGGCATGCGACATGTGATAAGCAACCTTTCAATGGCCGACTTAGGAAAATTCTTTAGTTATGACGGCCAGGAAATTCCTTGGTAATTATTGGATGACCGCATGCAACGCGGCCCACAATATATGAATTCTTGCGTGATTGAAATTGCCGTTGGCGTGTTGTTGCGCGAGGTTAACAGTGAAGCAAATGCGCCCACTGCGGGGTACACCTTGCGAGGGCAATTCACATATAGCAGTTTCCTGCTGGCGCAGCGGCCGGAAGGCAAGCCTTACGCAGGCTACTGGGAGTTTCCGGGCGGCAAAGTTGAAGTGGGCGAAACGCTGCTGCATGCGTTGGAACGAGAGTTGAACGAAGAGTTAGGCATTAAAATTGCGGGTGCCTATTCTTGGCTGACACGCTTGCACATTTATACCCACGCTACGGTGCGACTGAATTTCTTTCGTATTACCGAATGGCAGGGTGAACTTCATGGCAAAGAAAATCAACAACTGAGTTGGCAAACCTCTTCCAATTTGACAGTATCCCCAGTGCTTCCGGCCAATACATTTGTTTTCCGTGCGCTCCAATTGCCGCCTTTGTATGCCATCAGTAACGCTGCCAAGTTGGGTTGTGAAAAGTTTCTGGAACGTTTACAGGTTGCGCTAGAAAATGGCTTGAAGTTGGTGCAGATGCGCGAGCCTGCTTTATCGCGCGAAACGATGCGTGAATTGTCTTTACGGGCGGTGAAACTGGCACACACATTTGGCGCACAGGTGCTGATTAACAGTGACATTGAGCTGGCTAACGAAATTGGCGCAGACGGTGTGCATTTGAATAGTATCCAGCTTGCTGCGTGTACTTCACGTCCCAATTTTACTTGGTGTGCGGCATCCTGTCACAACGCCGAGGAATTACAACAAGCCAATAATCTGGGCTTCGATTTCGTGGTGCTGAGCCCTGTATTGCCCACTCGCAGTCATCCCGGTGCAACACATTTAGGCTGGCAATCATTTGCGTCGATAGCAGCAAATTCGGGCATTCCGGTATATGCGCTGGGTGGATTATGTTATGACGACATGGAAAAGGCCTGGCAGCATGGTGCGCATGGCATTGCGATGTTGCATCAGGCGTGGTGAGAAGGCTCTTCTTCCGAGCTACTTTCGGACTGTGGGATGCGATAACTTTCTGTGGCCCACTGACCCAAGTCAATTAATTTGCAGCGTTCGCTACAAAATGGGCGATAGGGACTTTCATTGCTCCACGTCACTTCTTTTTTACATTGTGGACAAGTGACAATAGTTGTTTTCTTCATCATGGCGTATTCCTGTTTTCAAATAAATGGACTAAAGATCATCTCCAGTTCCTCTCCCATTTGTGAGAGGCGAGCGTTAGCCATTAAATCGACAAGCGCAATTACAAAGAGCAGAAAGTAAGGTTGAACGCCACGTCCTGATCGTATAAAGCGCTTTTGCCTACATAATCAGCAGCAATAAAGCGAATATTAAGCATGTATTTGTTGGCGCCGACTTCAGGAACGCACGGTAGCGTTTTGTCCAAGCTGACACGCAGCATTTGTGCCACGCGGCCACATTGCATTTGCTGGAAGTTACCCTGCTGGGCAATGTAATGGTACGCTTTTCCACTTTCGCGTAACAGCTTGAGGATGATTGCAAGACCATCGCGTATGGGCAGCATGGGAGTTAGCCAAGTCTTCAGGTAATTGCGCCGCAACATGGCATCCTGATGGAGCCAGTGATGGTAGGATGGCAAGTCAAATTCGCAGGTTCCGCCAGGGATGCCAGTACGCTGCTTGATGCCCATTAACCATTCGTTTTCGCGCAAGTGTTGACCCACCTTGCCACTCATGTTTAGCACGCCGCTACTGGCACTTTCAATTTCATCAAGAACCGCATCCAGTGCTTGTTCTGAAATTTCTGGATTGTTGTGTAAAGCAGAAAGTTGTCGTTTTTGGCGTTCTAATTCTTGCAACAAATCAGATTTCAAGTCGGAACGGCTAGCGACTTCAAGAACTTCTAACAGTACGCCCAAAGCGGCGTGATGATCAATAGCGCTTGATCTTTCTGTAAAACATAGCAACTTGGCATAAAGATCCTCTAGGCGCAGTAGTGTGCGCAGTCGTTCATTGAGAGGGAAATCATAGCTAATCACAATGCTAGTAGAATGAGGATGAGTTTCGTTAAAAAGTGGTCAATATATTATGGTCACTCTATATCGTCAACCAATTCCTGAGGAAATGGCTAGATAGTGTTGATGCAGTTTGGTTATCTGCTCCCGTAAAATATCCAGATTGCCATCATTTTGAATGATCTCATCAGCCAGCCGTAGCCGTTCGGCACGCGTGATTTGAGATGCCATGATGGTACGCACTGTTTGCTCATCCAGACCGCTACGCTGCATGGTGCGTGCGACTTGAGTGGTTTCCGCACAGTCCACTACCAATGTGCGTTGCACCAACTCGCGGTAGTTAAGCGTTTCAAATAATAGTGGAATGACCAGCAACAGATAGGGAGATGCAAGGGTGTTGTTAATATTGGCATCGTCGACCTGCACCAGAATTTGCGCGCGGATAAGCGGGTGCAGAATAGCTTCCAGCTTCAGCTTGGCGGCATGATCAGAAAATATCAATTGACGCATGAGCACCCTGTTCAATGCGCCGCTCGTATCAATATAGTCGTCTCCGAATGCCGTGCGGATCGCAGCGATGGCTATGCCACCGGATTGGGTTATCTGGTGTGAAATGACATCGCTATCGATGACTAACACACCGCATTCTTTGAATAGTGAAGCGACAGTGCTCTTGCCGCTGCCGATACCCCCGGTTAGTCCTACGCGATATATCATTGAATACTGAACAGTTGCAGATAGCCCTGCGTAAGGGATTGTCCCCAGAATAACGCAATTACGCCGCCGCCTGCCAAATACGGGCCAAATGGAATAGGGACGTTGCGGCCAAGACGCGCCGCGATAATCAATGTAATGCCGACCACTGCGCCTACTATTGAAGAGAGCAGAATAACCAGCGGTAGCATTTGCCAGCCCAGCCATGCGCCGATTGCCGCCAGCAGCTTGAAGTCACCATAACCTATGCCTTCCTTGCCGGTGGCGAGCTTGAATAGCCAATATATACTCCATAGAGTTAGGTACCCTGTGATTGCGCCGATGACGGCACTGTTAATGTCAGTAAATGTGGTCGACAAATTAAACAGTAGACCCAGCCACAGAAGTGGCAATGTGATGTCATCGGGCAGTAATTGAGTATCAACGTCAATCCAGGTTAGTGCGAGCAGCATCCAGATAAACACCAACGCGGCTACGGCAGTTAAACCGAAGCCGAAATGCCATGCGACGTAGGCGCTCAGAAGTCCAGATACCGTTTCTACGATGGGATACCGTGCTGAGATATGTGTGTTGCAATCCTTGCATTTGCCGCGTAACAGCAAATAGCTGATGACCGGGATGTTTTCCAGCGCGCTTATCTTGTGGCCACAATGCGGACAGGCAGAATGCGGCATGATCAAGTTGTAAGGCGGTAAATTTGCTGGTTCATTGCCAGTGAGTTCAGCGCATTGGGCGTGCCATTCACGCTCCATCATTTTAGGCAAGCGATGAATGACTACATTTAGAAAACTGCCCACCAGCAGACCGGTAATGCCGCACAGAACAATGAAAAAAAACGGAAGGGTTTGTAGTAACTCAACGAGTGCTGTCATGGTTATCCAAGATACAAATACGCAATTTTTTACAAAAGTAACACGAATTGAGGCGAGTGATGCAGGAAGTAGATTATTCATCCGGTGCTACGCGTCAGGACTCGAATGTAATCTATCACTAGACAAAGACCGTGGGCGTTGCAAGGATATGCAGAAGCCAAGTGAGGCATCATTCTACTGGCCCCTATGTCGCGTTACGCTCACAGCAGAAGTGTTCTTGGTGTTCGACTACAAGTATGCGTTTGGGCTTGCCATCATGTTAGGCCAGTTCGTCACCGTCTTTTCCGTTTCGGGATGTGGTGCCGAAGATCAGTCAGGATTGATATCCTATAAGTGATTTAACCAACAGCTTGCCCCATCTTGAAAATGGGCAGATACATTGCTATCACCATACCGCCTATTAGTGTGCCTAGCACCACCATGATGATAGGCTCCATCAGGCTGGCCAACGCTGCCACTGCATCGTCTACCTCAGCTTCAAAAAAATCTGCCACTTTGTTTAACATGCCATCCAGTGAACCTGCTTCTTCGCCGATTGCTACCATTTGCAACACCATGCTGGGGAATACCCCTACATTTTGCATGGCTGCCGTCAGGGTGCCACCTTGGCTGACTTCCCGCTGGATTATCTTGGTCGCATCAAAATACACTACGTTGCCCGCAGCACCTGCTACCGAGTTAAGCGCCTCCACCAGTGGCACTCCGGCGGCAAACATGGTTGCCAGTGTACGTGTCCATCGTGCTATGGAGGCTTTACGGATTACATTTCCAAAAATTGGTAGCTTGAGCATTATTCTATCTATGACGTCCTGCATTTTTTTGTTACGTTTCCAGAAGTAGAAAAAGCTATAAAGTCCACCTCCTATAATACTGAAGATCGCCCACCAATAAGCAACGAAAAAATCGGAGATACTCATCATAATGAGCGTAGGTGCGGGCAAATCGGCGCCAAAGCTGGAGAATAACTGCTTAAACGCGGGGATCACAAAAATCATGATCACTGCGGTAATAATAAAGGCGATGGCAATAATTGAAACCGGATACATTAACGCCCCTTTGATTTTGCTCTTGATGGCCAGCGTTTTTTCCTGGTAGGTCGCCAAACGTTCCAGCAAGCTGTCCAGAATACCGGCGTGCTCGCCCGCGCCGATTAGATTGCAAAACAGATCGTCAAAATACAGTGGGAATTTCCGGAATGCCTGTTCCAGGCTGCTACCAGTTTCTACGTCGGTTTTAATGTCGTTCAGCAGGCGGGAAACAGAAGGGTTGTGGTGTCCCTTGCCTACAATGTCGAATGATTGTAGCAGCGGTACGCCGGATTTCATCATGACCGCTAGCTGGCGCGTAAACAGGGTGAGATCTTTCTGGGTGATCTTTTTTCCTCCGCTACTGTGGGATTTTTTGATACTGGTAACATTAATGCCTAGACGTCTCAGCTGAGTGGCAGCAACGGCATCGCCGACAGCCCGTACTTCGCCTTTTACCGGCTTGCCGAATTTATCTTTACCTTCCCATCGAAATTGAATTTCTTTTTTTTTCGGTTTTTCTGCTGCCATGGGGTTTCCTTAATGACTATTCGCGACAAAGTTAAGCAATCCGTTATGGAATCTAAAGCTGTTCAGTGCAGAATGATCAGTAAATGACCGCTTCGGCTCATTGAGGGTGTCTGCGTTCACTTATATCGGTCATTTCACGCCGAGCTTTAATTGCTTTGTAAATATGTTGTTATAGAACTTGAAATTCGTGACAATATCATGAGTTTTTGATCTGTTGATGAGGGTTCTCGCTTTGTTTGCGGAGTGCACTGTATTATTAGCAACAGTCCCTCCCGTAATGATGTTACGTAACCAACCTTAAGGGTGGAAAACTGATTATTCGACAATGATTTTTATGTGCTACAACCCGGAAAAATTTATTTTAAGCTAACAATAAAAGTGCGATAAAGTGCAACGTTAATTTATGCTTAATTCGAATAATATTCAGCCTGAATATGGTTTAGACGGCTTCTTAAAATTCGCTAACATTCCTAAAAATATTGCAAAGAACAACTCCGATGGTAAATGATATCAACCGAGCCCAGTTTCTGCCTGGCGGGGATTATGCCGTACTCGCACTTCACGGCCTGCGTAGCACTCCGCTTGAATTGTAGCCCCTACTCAAGGCGCTTCATCGCGCCGGTTTCCTGTCGATGCTCCGCACCTGCCAGACTATGGGTTTTCCGCTAAGGCAAGCACAGGAAGTTGGCGCGATTGGCTGGATGAAATATTGATTCGTTTCGATACGCTTGCTGCTCAATACAGTCGAGTTGCAATATGCGGTTTAAGCATGGGCGCTACGCTAGCCTTGGCGGTTGCTGCCGAGCGCAGAGGAGCCGTTGCGGCAGTCGGTGCACTCTCCACCACCCTGTACTATGACGGTTGGAACACCCCGTGGTACCGTTTTCTGAGTCCGATAGGATATTTCACACCACTACGGCATCGCATGGTGATTCGCGAAACCTCACCTTTCGGCATCAAGAATGAACGTTTGCGCGAATGGATCGAACGCCAGGTGGCGGCGGGCCCGATTTCTGCGGTCGGCGCTTCCGCCCTCTCTCTGCCATCACTGCATGAAGCAGAAAAACTGATGCGATACACACACCGTAATTTGTAGTATGTTGACGCACCCACTCTTATATTACATTCCAGTGAAGACGACATTTCCAGCCTTAAAAGCGCTTATTTGGTACAGCGCCGGGTACAGGCACACGATGTACGTCTGGTGCAGTTACATGATAGCTATCATATGATCACACTCGACAACGAGCGCGAGCGTGTCGCAGCGCTCACCGTCGATTTTTTCCAGGCCAGTGGTGGCGCTGTGCAGTCCGTTGCTCCTCCGATCCACGATCAAGATATGGAGTCAAGCAAGAAACAATGAACGATACCGAAAATCGTCTATACGACATGCTGGCTAAGCAACTTGAGATTCCCCGCGAAGGATTGTCGCGCGAAACGACACTGGAACAAATCGGGCTCGACTCGCTTGCCACCATGGAATACATGTTTGAGATCGAGGACAATTTCAATATTCGTTTTGATCAAACCGGCGAACCGCCCAAAAACCTCGGTGATGTCTTGGATCAGATTACCGCAAAGCTCTAGAATGAGTGAGTTACGTCGCGTTGTCGTCACCGGGATTGGTATTGTCTCGCCCGTCGGCAATTGGCCCGGGCCACTGTTTGACAACGTGGCAGCGGGCCGCTCAGGAATACGTCTGTTACCTGCTGGTGAACAAGCTTCGCCGGTACAGGTTGCCGCCTGGATTGATGCACCCATCGACCATGACAGCAAGGGTATGCCGCCCGATCGGGTCACGCAACTGGCTTTAGCCGCTGGCCGCTATGCGCTGACGGAAGCAGGCTTGCTTGATCGTCCGGAGTTGCTGATTGATATGGGCGTTCATCTTGGCACCGGCTCGGGCGCTAGCGCCACCACCGATCAGGCGTTCTATCGCCTGGATAAGGAAAACCGCGACCGCCTTGCTCCGATGACATTGCCACGTGCTATAAACAACGCGGCGGCCTCAGAGTTGGCAATCCGTTTTGGCCTAACCGGTGTCAATAATACCTATTCAATTTCCTGCACCTCCTCAAGCAGCGCCATCGGTGAAGCGCTCCGCGCCATTCGTGATGGCTATAGCGAACGGATACTGGCCGGTGGCAGTGAGGCTTTGCTTACTTATGGTATCTTGCATGCTTGGCATGCGCTACGTGCCCTCGCCACCCCTGATGCTCAAGTAGAAGCATCCTGCCGACCCTTTTCGGCTGATCGCAATGGTTTGGTATTGGGTGAGGGTGCTGCCTTCCTGGTGCTGGAAAGCTTAGCTTCGGCACAGGCTCGTGGTGCGACCATCCTGGCTGAACTGGCTGGCTATGGGGCTTCTTGCGATGCCACTCATGTTACTCACCCTTCATCAACTGGACAAGTCAAAGCTATTCGTAATGCGTTAATCGACGCTGGACTCGATCCCGGCGCAATCGACTATGTCAATGCACATGGAACCGGAACGCTGGCTGGCGATGCCGTTGAAGCGGAATCATTACGTACGGTCTTTAGCGAGCATTTGCACACCTTGCCGGTTAGCTCGAGCAAAGCGGTGCATGGTCATCTAATGGGTGCAGGAGGGGCAGCAGAATTGGCCATTGCGATTATCGCCATGCAAAAAAACCTGATTCCACCGACCGCCCACTGCCGGGTGACCGACCCCGACCTGGGTATCGACGTAGTGGCAGAAGGTATGCGCCAGAAAACCCTGAACGCAGTACTCTCCAACTCCTTCGCGTTTGGCGGCAGCAATGCCGTGCTTATTGCGCGCAAGTTTGAAGAATGAGCTAATAGATTTTAGTTTGTGCGTGGTTTAGCGATTTTTTGTGATTAAAGCTGTCTGTATATGCAACATCAATACTGCTAGCCTAGCTCGGATGTAGACGACCAAAGTCGTCTACATCACGGAAAGAAAGATACAAGGTTGAGCTTAACGAAATGACGCCCAACATCCTCCATCGTTTATTGCCCACCCCAATCCAGTGCTACCCATTCCTCGCTCAATGTAGTCATGCAATGTTGAATGTGGCCAATCAACAAGACGAATGACTCAGCCATGTTGTACTGGTGTAAATCGACGTGCCACGCAAAGATCGATCTCGTCTCGCACACGGCTTCAGCCTGCGTACCGCGGGGTACGCTGTGCCATGAACCAGCGTAGCAAGCTGGAACATCTAGTACGTAATAAGGATGGGGAGCTAGTATTAAGCCTGAAAAAACTTTATCGGGTATTTTACGGCTCGTGGGCCAGCCGTTGATGGCAAAACATGCGTGTTTGTCTACTTAATACCATGATTAATTTATATTAAATATAGAAACCATGAGCTGGTGAGTTGAACACAGGCTTGTCAGAAAATTTTACATTTGGTCGCCACACGGCGCCTACCCTGTGTAGACCCCATGGGCCTTCCAATGCTGGAAAGGTATATATCACTGAGGTTCTCGACTAAGAGTGTGACATCTGGCGCGTATCTTGCTTCATTAGACGACACGCTCGTGCCTTCATAGCAATATGCCGGTGCCTGTGTGGTCTGACAAGGGGATTCAGGCTAGTCATACAACCAGCCGTGCCGAATATTCTTTGGCACGGCTAATAATAAAAAGGGGAGCGCACGTGAAAAAAATAAATCGAATCAAATGTATGTTGGCCGCCACAGTATTTTTCAGCGCAGCGCCGGCTTGCGCAATGACAATCACCGCTGATTATTCATCGCTTGGCACCGTCTACCAAGATGGGGGCGGCGTGCTGTCTAATACGCTGGGTGGGACCGATGTGACCGACATTTTCAAGTCCAACGTGCAGACCTCCCTCAACTATTGGCAAAACGCCATTCTCCTTAATAGCTGGAACATGACGATTAGTTTCAAGCTCGATAATCTATCTGCGCTTAGCGCTGCCGGCATTTCGCAGCTCGACTCCTTTGATGGAAACACCCGCCCCCTCACTACGACCATCAGGGTGGATAGTAGTGCGACTCCCTTCTATATCGATCCGACGCCTGCCGACAATAGCGAATTTACACTCGCTGATTTTACGATCTTGTCGGGTACAGTCAATTCGGGCCGGTTTGGCGCTGCTGTGGGTACGCCAGCCAACAGGAGATACGACCTGCTTTCTTTGATTCTCCACGAGATGGAGCATGCACTGGGGTTTGATGCCAGTAATGCGAGTAATACTCGCTATACTTCCGTGATTAACGGAGCCGGAGATATTCTAACCGTGCCGACGTTGGTTAGTGGGTTGGGGTCTCCGTTTGATATTCCTGTCATCGGGACGCATATAGATGGCACAGCCAATGGCGGCATTTTCAACAACACGTCCCTTGCTCTTCCTGGTTTTAACTTTGGCGAGCGCGCTTTGCTTTCCGGCGTTGACATTTTCGCGATCTGCACCATCGAAGGCTGTGACGCCAGTCAGTTGAACACGAATCCCTCAGCCGTTCTGCGATCGGTAGACGTGAGTCCTTCAGCCGTTCCAGAACCGGACATCTTGTTGCTGATGTCGGTCGCCGGACTGGGCATGATAGGCATGGTTCGCAGGCGCAGGCAGTTGCGCTCCTGAGCATGAGCAAGCACGGCATGATCCAGGCGGCACGCGCTTTTCTGTTTTTCACGCTGGCAGGTGTGATGATGCCCACTCAATGCGCCAACGTTTCCGTTCAGATCCTAAATCCGGATGAGCATACAGCCATCCGGGTTTTTCTTGATCGCAAAGTGATCTATGAAGGTACGCCCACGCGGGCTTCGCTTGGCGTGCATGGAGTATTGTCGATAGTCGCCGGAACCTTCGAATTGAGCGGCAAAGGGCGTCACGTCCTCGTTGCTGAAGTCCCGTCCGGACAGACCAAAGCCCAATTCGAATGGATACCGCAAAACGACCCCAGTCCGTGGGTCGTCATTCGCTACTATCCCGGCCGACCGGAGCCAGGAGAGCCTTCATTCTTCACGTTTTCCCTGCAAGGGGACGCCTACAGGTTGAGATGATGCGCTCGGGTTCATCGTGCGCATATGGTGAAGCCAAATATCTCACCGCTCACCATACTATTGGGCTTCATTTCATTCAGCCTACCTATCGAGTTAACCTAATTCGTTAGGCCGCATTGGTTAGATTATGAGTTAGGAAGAAGTTTGATGATATCTGATGACTGGAAGTGACCTTTGCCAGCTCGCACTATGCCCCCTTGCACTTCTTCTTTCGAGGCCTCCAGGATGAAGCGCTTTGGAGGAGCCCCAAGCACTCCAAGGGTGCACTCAAATCTAATTGCACGAGGCTCGGCGATTGGAATTTCTATGACAACGTCGCACATGTGCTCAGTCGCTCCAGGTGTGAGCAGGAAGCCTTCAGAGGAGAGCACACTGAAGTTTGGAAGCGGGCCGCGTCGCACAAAAAAGTGCTGTGGGTCGGAAGTTTTGACAGTGAGGTGGTTCTGGGGGAAGTCCCCGATAAAAGCCGACAAGTAAGGCCTTTCGCCCACCACAGCGCCTAGATTGACGGTAACGAATCCGAAAGTAATGATTAAATAACCAGGGTTGGATTCTAGGCGAGTTGGGTGGAAGATTAGATTCAGGTCTGCGTTCGGCTGAGGGGCTCTTCCGAACATCCCCGCAAGGACATCGTGTGGCACGAAACCAAAGTCCGACCCGGTACGAACGTGATAGTGTTTTGTCTCCAGAGAGCGAATTGGGCCGATGAGTGATTGCGGCACATATACGACAACATATCCAACTGGGCTCTTTCCAGGTTCTTCAAAGAAAAGTACCTGAACCCCTGGGTGTGCCGGAACCGTGGTGCGAGAAATGGCAGACTGAAGCTTTGTGTTGAATCCACCGGCATCAAGCAGTGGGTGTTTTGTAGCTACTTCATTGCCCGTTGTGTCGCGACGACAGTCAACTCCCCATACAACAACACCACCGGAAGAGTTCGCAAACCCGGAAATAGCCTTCGACAGATTCTTGTTGTCTTCCGGCGCCAAGTTCTTGGCTTCGCCGTCTTGGGGTGATCGCTTGAAATCCAGGAATAAAGACTCGGGCTCACGATCGGCTATGAGCAGATCTAGAGCGGCACATTTGCCTACGCGGAGGCGTTCAAAGAGGTCATGTGCGCGGGACATTACGCGTAACTAAAATGAGTTAGTTTTAACATTGGGGCACTTTCTTTCGGAATTTTTCAAGCTTCTGCACTGCGCAACTTCCCATCATGTAGTGTACCGCGAAATGCTGATTTATAAAGATGTCCAATAGCTTGGAGACCTTAAAGAAGGGAGCTTCTCTGCGCCACGTAGTATCATGATAATGTGTTTTTAACCGAACCCGTCCTATGGACGGGCAATGATTCCCAGATGCTCCATTTGCCGGAAATAAGTCACTTTTTAAATGACGATAGCGTGGTCTGAAAGTCTGGTAGCTAAACAGGATTTATAAAAGTAGTCATAAATGAAGAAACATAATATTGAAATAAATAAAAAATGGTTCGTTTTGATTCTGAGTGTAGTCCTTACCGCGTGCTCTACTGTATCCAAACCACCCGTTGCACCACGTCCTCAACCAGTTGTGTTGCCTCCCAAAGTGGTCCCAGCACCCGTAGCAGGGTTGCCTGCTCCGTTGTTTATAGTGAGTAAGTGGGAGATGTTGCCGGATTGGCAAGCTCTCGACCTTGCACCCTCCCACATTGCATTTCTGCAAAGCTGTCGTGTGCTGAAAAGCAAGCCGCACTGGCAGGAGGTATGTGTTCAGGCCGAACAATTGGGGGTTGATGACAATGTTGCGCTACGTGCATTTTATGAAGAATGGTTTACTCCTCATCAACTGCTAAACCCGGACGGCAGCAAGCAGGGAATGATTACCGGTTATTACGAGCCTTTGCTCAAGGGCAGTCGTTTCAAGACACCGCGCTTCCAATATCCTCTATATGCCGCGCCAAATGATTTGCTCACGATCGACCTGGGCGGAGTCTATCCGCAACTTAAAGACCTGCGCCTGCGCGGCCGCTTACAGGGCAAACGCATCGTGCCCTACTACAACCGTGCAGAAATTGATGCCGGAGCCGGTGCAGGCACGTTTCTGGGGAACGAATTGTTCTGGGTGGAGAATGAAATTGAGCTATTTTTTCTGCAAATACAAGGGTCTGGACGCATTGAATTACCGGATGGACAGCAGGTGAAAGTTGGCTATGCCGACCAAAATGGCCACCCTTATATGTCCATCGGCAAGAAGCTGGTTGAAGCAGGCGAACTTAAGCTCGAAGAAGCTTCCATGCAGGGCATTAAGGCATGGGCCGAGAAAAACCCGGATAAAATTAACAGATTACTGGAGCAGAATCCCAGCTATGTATTTTTACGCGAATTGCCGGATAGTTTGTCTGCACCATTGGGTGCGCTGGGTGTGCCACTGACCAATGAATACAGTATTGCTGTAGATCCGCGCACCATCCCGCTGGGCGCGCCGGTTTTTCTTGCTACGACCTATCCCAATGATAGCGCGCCACTTAACCGCCTGATGCTGGCGCAAGATACGGGCGGGGCCATCAAGGGTGCAGTGCGCGCGGATTTTTTCTGGGGTTTTGGCGAATCTGCGGGAGCGCAGGCGGGCAAGATGAAACAACAGGGACGGCTATGGGTGCTATTTCCGAAAGGCGGGGAGCCGATGTTGAATTGAGGATCAATTCAAGTTTGAAGTACAACAGCATTTACTTATGAATACGTCTGCTCAAGGCTCCTGTTATGAGTGAACTGTTGCATATCAGTCTATGGCATGTTCGCCTGTAGTCAAACATTCGAAAATGTATTGCAGGCTATGCAAATCATCTATTCGTTATCCATACTTTCATTTAGCAACCGCTTCACCGCTGCTATATCCGCTTGCCTTCCGATCTTCCGGCTACCACTGTGCCTTGCATTTTCAGGCAGTACCGCAATATTCACCGGCACACCCGTTTCAGTTTTCAGCGTAAAGCTGGGTACAGTTTGTTGCCTGCCCGTCAGATATACGGACCATTCACCGCCTTCAAAAGGCAAATTGTGCTTGAGCAGGAACATCATCATCGCCTTTTCGTCATCAGAGTAAACCAAAAGGTTAATGTCGGATTGCTCACCTGCCGTGCCCTTCAACACCGAGCCGGTGAGGAAAGGGTGAAATGGCTCTAATAACTGCATAGCGGCGAGCGCCTGCTGGCGTAATTGGTGCAGGACGAGGGGATGGCTTTCACTTTGATAGAGGGCACGGAAGCTACGCAACGCCATTTCAACTTCATCATTGCTAGGCAGGTGCTGAGTGTCTTCTGCGCCTAATTGTTTGGCGGCCTTGCGTTTGGCAAACGCATAATCGGTAATGCCACCTTCGGCCATTAGACGCGCGGCGTGATGCGCGAGCTGTTCACGCATCAGGTCACGCCGATGTAAACGATCTTTACTCATGTCAAATTAAAATATGTGATCGATGATTGTTTCGATAAGCGACTTTTCCGGTGGCGGGACGGGTTTCTCTGGCGGTAAATTTTCTGTGTAAAAATATTCCACTAAATCGCCCGCCTCATCCCGCAGTCCCTCATTGTTAATGCGCGCAGCCACCATATTTTCCGGCATGGTGTAGGTGACTTCAGGCACTTTTTTAAGTATTTTTCCCATGTAGTCCATCCAAATGGGTAATGCAGCCCCACCTCCGGTTTCTCTTTCGCCGAGACTGCGCGGGTTGTCGAAACCCACCCAGGTAATTCCTACTACTGTGGGATGGAAGCCGCTGAACCAGGCATCCATCGAATCGTTGGTCGTGCCGGTCTTGCCCGCTAAATCATGGCGACCCAGTTGCATGGCGCGGAAGGCAGTGCCGTGTTGCACCACGCCTTGCATCATGTTTACCATGGTGTAGGCATTACGTACGTCTATAACTTGCTGGGCGTTTTCTCCGGCCACAACGGGCGCGGCTTGATGTAGTACTTTGCCATTGCTGTCCTCAATGCGCTGGATGAAATAGGGGGCGATGCGGAAGCCGCCATTGGCGAAGACGGAGTAACCCGTCAACATTTGCATAGGCGTTACCGAGCCGGCCCCTAATGCCATAGTAAGGTAAGGAGGGTGCTTGGCTGCGTCGAAGCCAAACTTCGTGATGTAATCTTGTGCGTATTGCGGTGTGATAGTTTGCAGGATGCGGATAGAAACCATGTTTTTGGATTTGATAAGCGCTTGTCTCATGCGCATAGGACCTTCAAATACCCCATCGTAGTTTTTCGGTTCCCACGCTTCGCTACCAGTCACTGCCGCATCAATCACTAAGGGTGCGTCGTCAATAACGGTGGCAGGGGTCAGACCTTTTTCCAATGCGGCGGAATAAATGAATGGTTTGAAGCTGGAGCCGGGTTGTCGCCAAGCCTGAGTTACATGGTTAAATTGGTTGCGATTGAAGTCGAAGCCACCTACCAGAGCGTAGATCGCACCATTGCGCGGACTGGCCGAAACGAAAGCTGCTTCCACTTGCGGTAATTGGACAATTTTCCAAATATTTTTTTCGTCCTTCTGGACGTGGATGAGTGAACCAACACGTAAGCGCTTATTCAGTGCAGTCTTGTTGCCCATATAGGGCTGAGCAAATTTCAGTCCTTCACCGCTAATTTTGGCAATTGCCCCTCCCTTACTGTAAGCGCGGATGCCTTTGGGATTTGCTTCAATTACCACGGCGGGAATCATGTCATCACTATCAGCAATATCCTGTAGCGCTTCTTCCAACTCTTCCTCAGTATTTCCTTTCTGTAGATCGATATAGCCTTCCGGGCCGCGGTAACCATGGCGTCGGTCATATTCCAACACACCTTTGCGCAGCGCTTCATAGGCTGTTGCCTGATCTTGCTGACGGATAGTTGTATAGACCTTGATACCTTGCGTATAGGTGTCATCCTGATAGCGTTTGAATATTTCTTGCCTAACCATTTCTGCCAAATAGTCAGCTTTACCTGAAAATTCTTGATAGCTGCGTTTCACCATCAGAGGTTGATGCAGTGCCGCTTCTTGTTGCTGGATGTTTATGAAACCCAGCTCATGCATGCGGCGCAGTACGTACGTTTGGCGCAGTTTGGCACGCTTGGGGTTGACCACCGGGTTGTAAATGGAAGGGGCCTTGGGTAAACCAGCCAGCATAGCAAACTCAGCCACGCCGAGTTGATCCAGGCTTTTGCCGAAATAGCCTTGCGCGGCAGCAGCAAAGCCATAGGCCCGTTGGCCCAGATAGATATGATTAATATAAAGCTGGAGGATTTCATCCTTGCTCAGATTGTGTTCGATCTTGATGGCAAGCAATACTTCGTTAAATTTGCGTGATAATTTCTTCTCTTTAGTCAGGAAAAAATTGCGTGCCACTTGCATGGTGATCGTGCTGGCTCCTTGCTTGACGCCGCCTGAGGTGAAATTGTTATACGTGGCGCGCAATACGCCCAGGTAATCTATCCCGCCGTGCTCATAAAACCGATCATCTTCCGCGGCGAGGACGGCTTTTTTCATCAAGTCGGGTACTTCGTCAATCTTGACCAGCGCGCGCCGTTCCTCCCCGAATTCGCCGATCAGGACCCCCTCCGTGCTATATACACGTAGCGGGATTTTAGGTTTATAGTCGGTCAAGGCTTCAAGCGAGGGCAGCGTTGGGTATACCAGCATTGCCGCAAACATCAGCAGCAATAAGGGTGTGATGATAAGGGCGAGGCCAGCAATGACCGGATAGAACCACCAGCGAGAAGTCATGGGGTACGGAATTGTATAGAGGGCATAGTTAGGATTATATCGGCTCTTGGCGGGGGAATAATCCAACAGCAAAACTTAGGATTAGCGAAGCTATAATAACTCTAGTTTTGACCTAGCGCTATCTTCGCCAGTGACCTTGGCGAGAATCAATGCACAAATCGATTTGCATGAAGAGATTGAGCTGGTTTATGTCGATTATCTCGAAGGAAAGTGCGCTTGAATGTGAATGGATTGCGCTGCCTTACTTCTCCCTGCGTTGCAAATGTCTAATCGCTTTAACACATTCATTGATTAATTCAGGGCCGCGATAAATCAGCCCACTGTAAATTTGTATTAGCGCAGCGCCAGCTTGAATTTTTTCCACTGCATCTTCCCCGCTCAGAATACCGCCTACGCCGATAATAGGCAGAGCGCCTTGTAATGCGGTAGCAAGTTCGTGGATAACGGCAGTAGATCTATCACACAATGGCGCGCCACTCAATCCGCCCGTCTCAGTATGCTGCGCAAGATGTTCGACGCCTGTGCGCGTCAGAGTTGTATTGGTAGCAATCACGCCGTCAATGCGGTGGCGTTGCAAAAGTGTCGCTATCTGGCGGATTTGTTCGCTATCAAGGTCGGGGGCTATTTTTAACGCCAATGGAACATATTTACCGTACAAATCTGCCAACTTTTCCTGCTCCGCTTTAAGTTGCGTGAGCAACGCATCCAGCTCATCACTTCCTTGCAACTGGCGTAAATTCTTGGTATTAGGCGAAGAAATATTGATGGCGACATAGCTGGCGTGGGTGTACACACGTCGTAACCCGATCAGGTAATCGGTGGCAGCATGTTCAATCGGCGTGTCAAAATTTTTGCCAATGTTGATGCCAAGAATGCCGCGATAATTTGTGCGTTTTACGTTTTCAATGAGTGCATCCACGCCGTGGTTGTTGAACCCCATGCGGTTGATGATACCCTGCGCCTCAGGCAAGCGGAACAAGCGCGGCTTTGGGTTACCTTCTTGGGCGCGGGGCGTGACGGTCCCAATCTCGATGAAGCCAAAACCCAGTGCGGCCAGCGCATCGATGTGATCGCCGTTCTTGTCTAATCCTGCGGCCAGCCCGACCGGGTTAGGAAAAGTCAGACCCATCACTTTATGGGGGTTAACCGCTGGGTGTTTGATCAACTGCGGCAGCAGGCCAAGCCGATAGGTGAGCTGCAGTGCATCAAGCGTAATGTGGTGGGCGGTTTCCGGATTAAAGGAAAAAAGCAGCGGTCGAATCAGCGAATACATGTCACGGCCTGTGAGTTGGGAGCGCTTGCCACTTGCCTTGGATAAGCCCTTGCAGCGGACGAAAATTGGCTTTGTACGCCATTTTGTCGCTTTTCTCTATCCAGTAACCCAGATACAAGTAGTCCAGTTGCAACTTCCGGCACAGCTCGATCTGCCACAGGACGTTGTAGGTGCCAAAGCTGGCTTGCGCTACATTCGGTTCATAAAACGTATAAACCGAAGATAGTCCATCATCGAGAATATCGATGATACTCACCATGCGCAGCCCCCCATTTTCGCGGAACTCCACCAGTATGGAATCAACATGGCTTTGCAGTAAAAAGTTGCGGTATTGGTCTCGACTGTCATTTTTCATGCCGCCATCAGGATGCCGTTCCATTTGATAACGCTGATACAAAACAAAGTATTCTTCGTTGTCTTTCAATGCATGTAACGAAGTCTGCAGGCCGATGTGGCGTTGCCTGGACCGACGTTGCGTGCGGTTGGGTACGAACGATGGTACTTCGACACGCACCGGAATACAGGCCTGGCAGGCATCGCAGCGTGGTCTATAGGTAACTGTTCCGCTCCGGCGGAAGCCGCGCCGCACCAGTTCCGAATACACAGCCGGAGTGATCAGAAAGCTGGGCGTGGCGACCTGCGAGCGTGCTAGTTGATCCGGCAGGTAGCTGCACGAATACGGGGCTGTAAGGTATAGCTGCAGCGCCGACAGCGGGATGTCATGCAACAAGTTCATGGTCGAACTGCCATTTGAGCGGAGTCTCCGGACAGTGTATCAATTCTTTTAGGCGATGCATAAATTCCGCGCGCGGAATTTCGCGGGCGCCGAGCGAGGCAAGATGCGGTGTGCTCATCTGGCAGTCAATCATGCCATAACCCCAACGCTGCAATTGTGCAGTGAGATGGGCGAGCGCAATCTTGGATGCATCCGTGGCGTGGCTGAACATCGACTCGCCATAGAACATGTGTCCAATACTGATGCCATACAGCCCACCCACCAGATTGCCCTTCATCCAGATCTCCACCGAGTGCGCCACCCCCATCTGATGCAGCTCGGTATAAGCTGTAATCATGTCTTCATGTATCCATGTTCCCGCCTGTCCGTGGCGCGGGGCGGCGCAGGCACGCATTACTTGTTCGAAAGCGCTATCGGTACCAACTTCATAGCTCTTATCGCGTAAAGTTTTGCGTAGCGACCGTGAAATCTTGAACTCTTCAGGAATAAGCACCATGCGTGGATTGGGGCTCCACCAGAGTATGGGTTCCCCTGTGTTGAACCAAGGGAAAATGCCTTGCCGATAGGCGTCCAGCAGACGGTGTGCAGACAGGCTCCCCCCAGCCGCCAGCAAGCCATTGGGCTTGAGCAGTGCCTGCTCTACCGGCGGAAAGGGAGCGCCATTATTCAACCACGCGATCATCTTCTGTAACGAGCCAGCAGCGTGAAGAGGTGTAAGCAGGCAATCTGCTTGGCAGATGCTCGTAAATCAAGGTTTAACGAGGGTCTGTATTTAATTTGTGTGTCAGCCAAGTCTGGATATCCCGCACTTCTTCCGCGCATACCGAATGCGGCATGCCATATTCATGCCACTCGACCTGATAACCCTGTTTTTTTAATTCATCAGCCGAGGCTTTTCCTCGCGCATAGGGCACGATCGAGTCACTATGCCCGTGTGCCATGAAGATGGGGGTATTGAGAGCAGCTGCGCTGGCTTCACTCGACAATGTTTCGGCCAGCGGAAGATAGGTGGATAGGGCAAGAATACCGCCCAGGCGCGATGCATGACGCAAACCAGTATGCAGCGCAATGGCGCCGCCTTGTGAGAAGCCCGCGAGAAAAATATTATCTGTAACAATCCCACGCTGCTTTTCCTGTGCAATAAGCACTTCAATAGCGGCTTGTGAAGCACGAATACCCTTTACATCTTGTTTTGTAACCATATCAGAAGCCATGATGTCATACCATGCGCGCATGATTAAGCCGCCGTTGAGGGTGACTGGCTGCTTGGGTGCATGCGGAAACAGGTAGCGAACCGCTACCGGCAGTTTCATTTCTTCCCCCATGGAAACAAAATCCTCGCCGTCAGCGCCCAAGCCATGCAGCCAGATGATGCTGTGTTGGGGGGACTTCCCGGTTTCAAGCGTGATATGTGGTAGAACGCTATTCATGGGTTGATGTTATGCGCCTGAAATGGAAGATGAGTCTATTTCGGGTGCTTGGGAAGTCTGCTCCGGCAGAATTTCACGCAGCACCTGAAAAATTTCACGATAGCTCTTCGGCGGTTTTGCCAGTTCTTTTTCTTTTAGTGCATTTCGGACCAGCGCGCGCAACCTTTGTGCATCTGCTTCGGGATGATCAGCGAGCAACTCGGTCAGGGCCGCATCGTTTTCCAGAAGGCGATCTCTCCACCGTTCCAGTTGATGCAGCCACGCGATATGCTGGTGCGATTTGCCGCTCCATGCTTCCAGCTTGGCGATGATGGGCGCGGTTTCCACGTCGCGCATCAATTTGCCAATGAATTGCATTTGCCGTCGTTGCGCGCCAAATTTATTGATGCGCTTCATCTCGCGAAGCGCGTCAAACAAGCTTTCCGGCAAATCCATTTGTTTCAGTTTGTCGATACTGAGTTCAGCCAATTGCTCACCGATATCCTGCAGATCATGCATTTGTTGCTTGATCTTGGTTTTGCTGGGTGGCAAATTTAATTCTTCGGTATTGTCATTGTAGTGGTGCATAGGTGCGAAATTATAAATAGATATTGTTATGATAACGCTTTCCCATGAAAGCGTTTACCTTATGAATGACATTACACCACCTGAACATCGTTTTTCCCATTCCGCAGATACCCTGCACCAGATTGCGCGGGATATGCTTGAATATGCCAACCATCAAGGGGCAACCGCCGCTGCGGCGGAAGTGTCGGATGGTTTCGGGCAAGCCGTTACTGTCCGTCATGGTGAGGTCGAAACCATAGAATACAACCGGGACAAAGGTGTTGGCATTACCGTTTACATCGATCAGCGGCGCGGCAATGCCAGTACTTCCGATTTCTCGCCGCAGGCAGTACGCGACACGGTGGACGCCGCCCTCTCCATTGCTCGCCACACTGCCAGCGACGACTGCGCCGGGTTGCCTGAAAAGGATATGCTGGCCACCGAGTTTCCCGATTTCGACCTGTACCATCCCTGGTTGCTGGACGTGGAAGGTGCCATTGAGCTGGCCAAGACCTGCGAGCAAGCTGCATTTGATACCGATGAGCGGATTGACAATTCGGAAGGTGCCACGGTAAATGTGCATGAATCCCACTTCGTGTATGCCAACAGCCTGGGCTTTATCAGCGGTTATCCCACTTCGCGTCATGGCATCAGCTGCGCTGTCATTGCTGGCAAGGACGATGGCATGCAGCGCGATTACTGGTATAGCGAAGCGCGTGCCGCAGGCGACTTGGTGGCAGCGGAAAAAGTCGGACAAATCGCTGCAGAACGTGCCGTGCGGCGGCTCAATGCCCGCAAGCTCGATACCATGCAAGTGCCGGTGCTGTTCGAGGCGCCAATAGCCGCCAGCTTGCTCGGTCATTTTGTCGGAGCAGTGAGCGGTGGCAGCTTGTACCGAAAATCCTCTTTTCTGCTCGACTACATGGGCAAGCAAGTGTTCTCATCCAACATCTGTATTGATGACATACCAGACATTCCCCGTGGCCTGGCGAGCAGTTCGTTTGATGGCGAGGGCGTGAAAACGCAGCGCCGCACCATCGTTGAAAATGGCGTACTGCAAAGCTATTTTCTCGGCACCTATTCCGCGCGCAAGCTGAGCATGAAAACGACCGGTAATGCAGGCGGCAATCACAATCTCATTCTGCGTCCGGGCGAACTGGATTTCAACGGCCTGCTAAAGAAAATGGGACGTGGTCTGCTGGTTACCGAACTGCTCGGACAGGGTGTAAATCACATCACCGGAGATTATTCGCGCGGCGCGGCGGGCTTCTGGGTGGAGAACGGAGAAATCCAATACCCGGTAGAAGAAATCACCATCGCCGGTAATTTGAAGGACATGTACACGCATATTGCGGCTGTGGGTAATGATATGCTGGTGCAGGGGTCACGGCAGTGTGGTTCCATCTTGGTTGAAAACATGATGGTGGCGGGGCAATGAACCCATTTGAAACAGTGAAGTGTTGATGGCAATCGTTTCGTGATCGATACAAAGGCTATAGGGCCCCCCTAATGCTAAGCCAATTCTTCCAGCGAGTCAGGCTCTATGCGCTTCATTTTTCGTGCCTGTTGGGTGTGGTGTTGCTGTGTGGTTGCGACATCGCATCCGACAACACTCAGGTCATTGATACCAAGTGGCACCGACAGGACCTAGAAACACATTTGTCGCGATGGCTGGCAGTAGCGCCCACGCCATCAGGCCTGCTATTAGGCAGCTTTGATCGACAGTGGCGCCCCGTATCGACAAATGAAAGTGATTTGACCACGCATAGCCGACTGATCTTCGCCATGGTCATGGGCTATGAGATTACGGGAGATGCTCGCTACCTTGAAGTGGCCGTTCGAGGCACGGACTTTCTACTTAGTAACTTTCGGGACCCTTTGAATGGTGGTTTTTTCGCCCGTGTCGACACCAGTGGGCGGGTTATCAATGCAGCCAAGAACACCTACGGCCACGCCTTCGCGTTGTTGGCCTTGTCTCATATGGCCCGTGTCACCAAGGAAGAGAAGTATCGTGTGGCTGCATTGAATGCGTGGCGTGACATAGATCTTCATCTGAGTGATTCCGATGGAGGTTTTCGCCCGGAGGCTCCTCGTGACTTTGGCCCATCGAATGATCTACGCACCCAGAACCCCGTGATGCATATGTTCGAGGCCTTGCTGGCCTTGGTTGACGCTACGGGAGACCCCCAGGCGCTAGCTGGGGGTACAACGTGTGGGGCATTTCGTGCTGTACAAACTACTAGAGGGGCAACCAGATGGCAGCGCCTATATCCCAGAGTGGTTCGACGAGCACTGGAAACCACTTCCTACCAAGGGCAAGAACGAGGGGGGCTATATCGATATCGGCCACCAATTCGAATGGAGCCACCTACTTGCCGGTGCGGAACGCCGAGGGCTTCCAGCACTCTATGGACCGGCTGCGGAAAGGTTGCTGAAATACGCGCTGAAAATTGGGTATGACGAGATCGAAGGAGGAGTGTTCAATCGTGCCTATTCGGATGGCTCGGTCGACCGTGACAAGTTCTGGTGGGAACAGGCCGAGGGTTTGCGCGCTCTGATGGTCACTGCCTCTACTAGCCACAGTCGTGACTTGTGGCATCGGTACGAGCAGACGCTAAAATTGGTGAAGGAGCAGTTCGTCGATGATGCCCATGGTGGATGGAAGCTTACAGTCAAGCAGACCTGTGATTCCGGCCATTGCGGTAATGAGCAACCTGATCCGTACCATATGATCGGGATGGACGTCATCGCGCTGGGTCTGTCGAAAGCTGGCCGCTAGTTGGCAGGGAGCAGCCAGATGGCTGCCCCCTATGTCGATTGGCTTCCGTGCACAGCCGGGTCCAGCCCGATTCCGGACTGAAGCATGGTAATCATCTGTTCTTCCGGGACCGGCCGGCTGAAGTAGTAGCCTTGGATCTCGTCACACCCTTCGGCTGCGAGCATCCGCAGCTGCTCGACCGTTTCAACTCCTTCAGCGACCGCGCGCAGTCCTAAGCTGTGGGCTAGCCGGATTACTGCCGTGACGATGGCGCCGTCTTCTGGCACGAAGGTGAGGCCGCGCGTGAACGACTGGTCGATCTTCAGCTTGTCGACCGGGAAGCGCTTCAGGTAGCTGAGGTTCGAGTAGCCGGTGCCGAAATCGTCGATCGACAAGGTGATGCCGATTGCCTTCAGGCGATTCATCAAGGCGATCGATGATTCCGGGTCTTCCATCGACAGGCCCTCGGTCAATTCGAGGCTAAGGAAACGCGGCTCCACGGCATGGCGGTCAAGGGTGCTGCGCACCAGCTTGTCTAGGTCCTGGTTGGCGAACTGCGAGGCGGCCACGTTGATCGCCATCGGCACCAGCGGCACCCCGCTGTCCTGCCAGCGGCGCAGCGTGGCGCAAGCCTTCTCCAGCACCCACTGGCCTATCGCTACAATCAGGTTGCTTTCCTCGGCCACCGGGATGAATTGCATCGGCGGCACCAGCCCCAATTCGGGCGACTGCCAGCGTAGCAGCGCTTCGATGCCGATCACCCGCCCGCTGGCCAGGTCGACTTGCGGCTGGTAGTGAAGCACGAATTCGTTACGCTGCAAGGCGCGGTGCAGGCCCTGCTCTAGCGCGACGCGCGCATCGAGGCGACGCTGCATTTCCTCGGTAAAAAACTGGAAGCCGTTGCGCCCGCTTTCCTTGGCCCGATACATGGCGATGTCGGCCTGGCGCAGCAGCACTTCGGCGTCGCCGCCATCCTCGGGATAGGTGCTAATGCCAATGCTGCCGGTGACGACATGCTCCTGTCCCGCCAACATGACGGGCACGCCGAGCCGCGCGCCGATGCGTTCGGCGATGGCGCCAGGCATGGCCGGACCAACCGGGTCGTCGAGCAGCAGCACGAATTCGTCGCCGCCCAGTCGCGCCACGGTATCCGATTCGCGTACGCACAGTTTGAGCTGGGCGGCGACGACGCGCAGCAGCTCGTCGCCGAAACTATGACCGAGCGTGTCGTTGACGGCCTTGAACTTGTCGAGGTCGACGAACATCACCGCCAGCCGGCTTCCGTGGCGCTCGGCGCGGCGGATCGCATGGGCCAGGCGGTCGAGGAACAAGGCGCGGTTCGGCAGGCCGGTCAGCAGGTCGTGGGTGGCCTGGTACTCCATCGCCTTCTCGTGTGCGCGCCGTTCGGTGAGGTCGTGGGCGACGTTCATGATCGAGTCCGCGTCATCGAAGCGGATCGCGCAGCCGAAGAATTCCACCTCGACCAGGCGGCCATCGAGCCGTTCGACCTGCAGCAAGCAGCGCGGCTGGCGCTGCGCAGCCGCGATGTCGCTATATGTCCCTTCCAGCATCTGATGGCGGAATGGCGCGGGCACCAGGTTCAGCGCATCGGTGCCGAGCAATTGCTCGGGTGCGCTGGCGCCGAACAGGGTACAGGCGGCCGGGTTGGCAAATACCACCCGGCCGGCGCTGTGGATCCAGATCGCATCGGGAATCAGTTCGACCAGGGTACGGTAGCGCCCCTCGCTCTCTTCCAGGTGCGCGTTAAGGCTGCGCAGGTTCAGGTTGATATCGTACAGTTCGCGGCTCTTTTGCTCGAGCAGCGTTTCGGCTTCCTTGCGCGCCGTGCGTTCCCGCACCAGACTGCGCGAGGCAACCGTGTCTGGCACGTCGGCCGTCATGCTTATCCGCGCACTAGGTCGAAACGGACCCGATGACAGGCATCCAATTTTTCGAGGTCGGTGCGGGTAACACTGATCGGCTCGTCGAAATGTTTGATGCAGCCCGCAATCAGGCCGGCGGCAAGGTCGCCAAATCCGCGGGGCGAACTGTACAGGATGGTCAGCTCGTTGGCGGACGGCCGTTCGCACTCGAGCTTGGGCAGCTCGGCGTCGGGATATAGCTTGCGCACTTCAACGTGGATGACGCCGTCGATGCGGCTGAGGAAATCGAACGCATTGTGAACGTCGCCGAACAGCGCCGGATAGCTAACGCTGAAGCGCTGGAACAACTGTTCACCGAAGATAAAAATCAGTTGCTGCGTGTTCAGCCCGGTCGCGTTCGACAGTGCTGTGACCAAGCGCACCAGTTCAGCGTGATCGTAGGTGCCGACCGAGGTGTAGGCGCCATCGTTCGGCAGCGCAGCTTCGGTGATGATACGGTCGAGCATGTCGAGGCCCATGCGGGACTCCACCATCTCCATGAATTCGGTAAAGACGACACCTTTCATGGCAGTTCCTATTCGAGATAGAAAGCAAACATTATAAAGGGCGCACCTCCATACCAGCAAGATACTTGCGCATGAGAACCAGACAAGATTGATCTGCGTCAATGTGCAACAACTGATCCAAAGCTGCACGGCGGCATGTTCACTTCTGGCACAAAGCGAGAGCCTGCTGTGCGAAAGCACGGGGTCACCCATTAGCCATCGATAGTCAAGAGTGCAAACAAAACACTCGCAAATAACCGCGATAAAAATTTACTGCACTGGCCATCACCCACATTTTGCAAACCTGTTTCGCCTACTTTGCTTCATCGTGTGGTTGCGTGAATCGCACCGGTTACCCATGTAGATCAAGCAAAAATGAGGTTGATTGTTTTGCCCTTACAGCTTGGTAGGTTGGCGCTGAGCTTGCGAAGCCCAACATTATAAGGGGATGAACACAGGCGTTACCGACGCGCCAATGCGGTGGAGGCACCTACTTCTTCACTGTTAATCTGGCTGAACGGTGCTCCGATATATTGGTGCGGCATATCGATGACTTGCGGGCAGCCATGAAAACGGTGAAAAATGCGCATCCGTTTGCTGTTCTGGCGATGGTGGTGTTATTCGAACACCTGCATGCGATATGGCGCTTGCCATCGGATGATGCCGACTATCCCACTGCGCTGGTCGCTCATCAAGGCAGGATTCTCGCGGCGGCTGGCAAAAGGCGAGCATATTCGTGCCAACTGTCAAGCCAAGCGTGAGCGCGGCATCTGGCAGCGGCGGTATGGGGAACATCAAATCAGGGATGAGATTGATCTTGCGCGGCCCATCGATTACATTCATTTCAATTCTGTAAAACATGGCTGGGTCACTCACCCTGTGATTGGCCACATTCAAGATTGCATGGCTACATTGAACGGGGGATGGCAGCATCTGATTGGGGTATGCCAATAGGTGATGGAGTAGATGGTTATGGTGAGCGGTGAGATGTTGGGCTTCATTTCATTCAGCCCAACCTTGTATCTTTCTTTCCGTGGTGGTTAGTTACCATCACACGAAGCAGAGGAAGCTTGAGCCCAACCTTAAGGCTCGACTTTGCGACGTAGATCAAGCCCTCTGCTTCACCTTTCGCCAGCATAGACACTGAACGGTATCCAAGGGGTGAACCCTGCATGCACAAGGCAAGTGGGCGAAGTTGGCTAACATTGCAACAGGAGGTCATCATGTTTTATCTCGGTATGGATGTGGCAAAAGCCAGATTAGATTGTTGCCTGTTGCTGGATGAAGCCAGTGGCAAGCGCAAGACAAAAGTAGTGAATAACACCCAGTCAGGCATTGTTGATTTGCTGGCTTGGGTTGCCAAACAAAACGTTTCCCCAGAAGAATTGCATATCGTCATGGAAGCCACCGGTGTCTATCATGAACAAGCTGCCATGGCGCTCACGGATGGTGGCGTGATGGTATCCATCATCAATCCGGCGCAGGTTAAAGATTTTGGCCGTGGGCTGGCCGTGCGCACCAAGACCGATGGCGTGGACAGCGTTGTGCTGGCCCGTTATGGCGCATTACTCAAACCCAAAGCTTGGATGCCGCCCACTCAGGAAGCACGGATACTGCAAGCGTTGTTAGTGCGTCGTGCAGCCATTGCCCAAGATTTACAGCGCGAGCGCAATCGCCAGGAGAAAGCCGATGCCACAGACACACCAGCGCTGATTCATAAATCACTTGAAGAAAGCATTGGGTTTCTGGTCAAACAGTTAGCCCAGCTACAAAAGGATATTGACGCACACATCGACAAGCATTCGAATCTTCAGAAAGATAGGGCATTGCTCCAGAGTATTCCAGCAATTGGCCCGCAGGTGGGGAGCAATATGCTCTCTGTGATGCACAACCATGATTTCGGTTCGGCGGAACAGTTAGCGGCTTATCCGGGACTCGTTCCGGTGGAACGACAGTCGGGTAGTTCGGTGCTGGGACGCGCGCGAATGTCCAAGGCCGGCCCCGCCAGAAAACGCGCCGTGCTCTATATGGCTGCCGTCGTGGGAACACCGCTACAACCCACACGTCAAAGCTGTTTATGAGCGCTTGCTTGCCCGAGGCAAGTCCAAGATGTCCTCCCTCGGTGCCGCAATGCGCAAGCTGGTGCATTTGTGCTTTGGCGTACTCAAAACTCAACAGCCCTATCAACACGATTACTTGAAAAATGCTTGACGTTAGAGACGGTATCTACCACGCTATTGAAGCATATAATGCGATGTAGTAGACTTCAATTTACTTGGACCGAAATATCGGGTGGGTCACAGTGGCCCGGGAAAACCGGCCCCGAATACGATGCAGAAGATAGGTGGGCAATCATGAGCAAGCGCTTCCAAAATTGGGCTGAGACCTGGATCGAGGATAACATCCTTCCTGGCGCTAATCCCGACATCGAGAGCCACGATGCGCGGGCAAGGCGGCTGATGGATGAAATGTACGCCGCGGCGGCTGCGGCCAACTTCTCAGACTTAGAGACCGCTGAGGAGCGGGAGCACCTTGCACCCCTGGTTTTGGCGGCGGTCGCGGACGACACTGAATTCGACTACGATACATTTACGCTCAAGTATCTACTGGCGATTGAGCTTGAAGACGGCGACTGAGCCCCGCCCGTCCGACTTACTCACACCGGCTCACCAACGCATTCAGGATGGTCCATGGAAAACTTGGAATCAATTGGGGTCTTGACCCCATTTTTTCACTCACTCCTATACCTATAGTCTTTACCATCATATTCTCTCATTTGAACACTTCCAAACTAATTTCACGCTAGACATAACCTACCGTGCTTGACTACTTGACTGACCCCGTTCGTTTCGTGATGTTGGGCTTCATTTCATTCAGCCCAACCTTGTATCTTTCTTTCCGTGGTGGTTAGTTACCATCACACGAAGCAGAGGAAGCTTGAGCCCAACCTTAAGGCTCGACTTTGCGACGTAGATCAAGCCCTCTGCTTCACCTTTCGCCAGCATAGACACTGAACGGTATCCAAGGGGTGAACCCTGCATGCACAAGGCAAGTGGGCGAAGTTGGCTAACATTGCAACAGGAGGTCATCATGTTTTATCTCGGTATGGATGTGGCAAAAGCCAAATTAGATTGTTGCCTGTTGCTGGATGAAGCCAGTGGCAAGCGCAAGACCAAAGTAGTGAAAAACACCCAGTCAGGCATCGTTGATTTGCTGACTTGGGTTGCCAAACAAAACGTTTCCCCAGAAGCATTGCATATCGTCATGGAAGCCACCGGTATCTATCACGAACAAGCTGCCATGGCGCTCACGGATGCTGGCGTGATGGTATCCATCATCAATCCGGCGCAGGTTAAAGATTTTGGCCGTGGGCTGGCCGTGCGCACCAAGACCGATGGCGTGGACAGCGTTGTGCTGGCCCGTTATGGCGCATTGCTCAAACCCAAAGCTTGGGTGCCGCCCACTCAGGAAGCACGGATACTGCAAGCGTTGTTAGTGCGTCGTGCAGCCATTGCCCAAGATTTACAGCGCGAGCGCAATCGCCAGGAGAAAGCCGATGCCACAGACACACCAGCGCTGATTCATAAATCACTTGAAGAAAGCATTGGGTTTCTGGTCAAACAGTTAGCCCAGCTACAAAAGGATATTGACGCACACATCGACAAGCATTCGAATCTTCAGAAAGATAGGGCATTGCTCCAGAGTATTCCAGCAATTGGCCCGCAGGTGGGGAGCAATATGCTCTCTGTGATGCACAACCATGATTTCGGTTCGGCGGAACAGTTAGCGGCTTATCCGGGACTCGTTCCGGTGGAACGACAGTCGGGTAGTTCGGTGCTGGGACGCGCGCGAATGTCCAAGGCCGGCCCCGCCAGAATACGCGCCGTGCTCTATATGGCCGCTGTCGTGGGAACACGCTACAACCCACACGTCAAAGCTATTTATGAACGCCTGCTTGCCCGAGGCAAGTCCAAGATGTCTTCCCTCGGCGCCGCAATGCGCAAGCTGGTGCATTTGTGCTTTGGCGTACTCAAAACTCAACAGCCGTATCAACACGATTACTTGAAAAATGCTTGACTTTAAAGACGGTATCTACCGAGCTTGGTTGAAGATATGATGGTGGCGGAGCAGTAAATTTATTGGCGGCGGTAAAACCGAAAGAAAATGTAGTTATGTTATTAGAACTGCTTCCGTGTTTGATCTATCTTCATTGAGGAACCTATGTACACAGTTCGCATCCCGTTTTTAGTCCCCTCCACCACAAGAATTGACGAACATGCGGCGCTAACAACCAGAGCGCAAATAACCTTCACGCTGAAGTGGGAGGGCTACTATCACGTGCTCTCGGCCGTTGGCTTCGGTTCTCACGAGGAGGCCAATGCTTTCCTGGGAACGGTGCGAAGCGCGTTTGCTTGGCTGCTACTTCAGAAAGGCATTGTAGCTGAAACCAATCTCGTGCCCCAGCAAATCCAGTACAACACGGACCCAATTAAAGCTGGCATAAATCAATCGCGGTCGTTTGGTAACGCTGATCTTGGACCAGTAGATGCGAGCATTGATGGTTCGCAAGCTGCAATCTTCGAAACTCTCAGGAGCGTTCAGAAGTTCACCGGGTTACCGCTTAGTGTTTCCACCACTGTTCGGTCAGACCAAGCGCTTTCGGTCATTATTGACGGCGCCTTACTTCCCCCAAGGCAAAGTATCTGACGCTCATTATGTCGCTCGAATCGCTCGCGACCGCCACCTCAAAGACTCCACTCGCAATCGAACTCATCAAAAAATGGGCAGCAGAACTTGAGCAACTCAAGAATGACCTCCCGCCGCAGTCTGACGATGCCGTGTCGCTTGAGGCTCTCAAACGAGAACTGCTGATTCGCCGAGATGATTCGGTACGCTCTCAAATACGCAAATTAGTCCTCTCCACTCTACATCCGGATATAGACGCCTCCGATCGAGCAGACTATGCGGTGAAACTTTATGACCTCCGCAGTAAATTGGTGCATGAAGGCACAGTCGACAGCCAAAAACTCGCCACCGCCCTTACGGAGGCGAAGGCTCTAGTCTGCCGTACGCTATGCGCTCGGTTCATTACGGAAGCTCAAGCGCCACATCACCGAGCCGTCTCTTAAGAAATATTCCTAACGCCAGCAACTCTGGGGTAGCGTACTCTCCCTGTTTTTTCTGGTGTGTGCAAAGGCAATTCCGCTACTTCACCAGTGCGGGCACCGGAATAACCAGTTTTCCTTCATATTCCGCAACATACCATTGGCTGGTGCCATTGGTCGTCAAGTCCGCCGATTTGGAGCCGGTTGTGATCAATAAACTTTTGATCGGCTTGAGCGGCATTTTCATGGGCTTGCCTTGAATGTTTTTGCCACCCAATTCCATTTGTTTGTTTTCTTCGGCGGTGAGATCCACTAGCTTGATCGATTTGATGGTTGATCCGAAATCTGCAACGATCATCATGTTGAAGAACTCAAGCACTGTCGGGTCAGCGTCGCGGGTATACAGCAACGCCTTTAGCGCCTTGGCATCTTTGCGTTCAACGGCTTTTTTGAACCCATCCACGAACGCTTTCTCTTGCGCCGGTGTCGCGGCAAGCACCGGGGCAGTAAGCATGATGACGGAGATGAGAAATAAACAGGCAGTGATAAGCCATGTCTTATTGCCAGTTACCATCTCGGCTACTATCGTACCTAGTCCACTATAGGATAAAGTTGAAACTGCTGTTACATCTTCCGCTATAAGCGCTTTCCCTACTACTGCTGGTGACATTTTCTTCTCCCGTGTTTTATTTGTGACATAGTATAAATAGTGATTTTTTCTAAGCTACTATAATCCTTTAATTCAGGAAATAGAAAATTCAACGCACAAGTCAACATACTTCGCCCCACATTTCCTCGCCAATCCGATTTTAGGAACAATTAGGAGCACTCGATTTAATCTGCTCCAACCATGCTGCTTCTTGATCTCCCCAGTTTTTATGCACCTACTGATTTCGGGTACAATCGCGAGCAATGACTGACCGCCAATCCCACCCCATTCACGCTGGATCTTTTCAAGCTCGTCGTGCGGCACGTATTGAATTGCTTGCTCCCATCGAGTTTCCGCTTGACCTGCCGGTAGTATTGCGGCGCGAAGAATTAGCGCAAGCCATCGTTGCCAATCAGGTGATCATCGTATGCGGTGAAACTGGTTCTGGTAAAACCACGCAGTTACCTAAAATCTGTTTGAGTCTCGGTCGGGGTGTGCAAGGCGTCATTGCCCACACTCAGCCACGCCGTGTCGCGGCGCGGTCTGTGGCAACGCGCATTGCGTTTGAACTGAAAACCGAGTTGGGTGGCGTAGTGGGCTATAAGATTCGCTTTAATGACAAGGTATCGGCGGATACCTGCATCAAGCTGATGACTGATGGTATTTTGCTGGCGGAAATCCAGAGCGATCGGCTGCTAAAAAAATATGACACCATCATTATCGATGAGGCGCATGAGCGCAGCCTGAATATCGATTTTCTGTTGGGTTACTTCAAGCAGCTGTTACCACGCCGTCGTGATCTCAAGCTCATCATTACTTCTGCCACGCTGGATGCGGAGCGCTTCGCTAAGCATTTCAGTGGTGCCCCGATCATGCTGGTCAGTGGCCGCAGTTATCCGGTGGAAGTACGTTACCGTCCGTTGCAGGAGAATGCCGAAGGCGAGATGCAGGATATTCCACAGGCGGTGTGTGCTGCGTTGGACGAACTGGCAGTGGATGGCTTACGCGGCGACATTTTGGTATTCCTACCGGGAGAACGCGAAATCCGCGACACTGCGGAAGCTTTGCGCAAGCATCATCCCATTGGCGTGGAAATTTTGCCGCTGTTCTCGCGTCTGTCGGCGGCGGAGCAGGATCGCGTATTCAAAACTTCCGGCATGCGCCGGGTCGTGCTGGCCACCAATGTCGCGGAGACTTCCTTAACCGTACCGAATATCGGATATGTGATCGACAGCGGGCTGGCTCGCATCAATCGTTACAGCATACGGCAAAAAGTCGAGCAATTGCGCGTGGAGAAAATCGCGCGTGCCGCCGCTAACCAGCGCGCCGGGCGTTGTGGGCGGGTGATGAGCGGGATATGCGTGCGTCTGTATGACGAGCCGGATTTCCTGGCGCGCACAGAATATTCCGATGCGGAAATTTTCCGTGTGTCATTGGCAACAGTAATATTGCGTATGAGTGCGCTGGGCTTGGGCGAAGTCGAACAATTTCCATTCATCGAGCCGCCCGGATCGCGATCAATTGCCGATGGCTACCAGTTGCTGGCGCAATTGAATGCGATAAACGAAGAGCGGCAGCTGACGCCGCTGGGACGCGAGCTGGCAAAGCTGCCGCTCGACCCAAAAATCGCACGCCTGCTGCTGGCGGGAAGGCAATATCACTGCCTGCAGGAAATTCTCATCATCGCCAGCGCGCTATCATTGCAGGATCCGCGTGACCGTCCCTCGGAGTGGCGCAAAGCGGCGGATGACGCGCATCAGCGTTTTAATGATGAGCGCTCGGATTTTCTGGCCTATGTGAATTTGTGGGCATGGTTTCAAGAGGCGGTGAAGCATAAAAAATCCAAGCGCCTGTGGGCAAATGAATGCCGCGAGAAATTCTTATCGCCACTGCGTCTGCGCGAATGGCATGAGCTGTATCAGCAGTTGCACGCGCAAGTTGCCGAGATGGGCATGCGGCTGAATGAAATTCCTGCCAGCTATGAGGAAATCCACAAGGCGCTGTTAACGGGTCTGCTGGGTAATGTCGGCTGCAAGAGCGTGGACCGCGAAGCGCATTATCAGGGCGCGCGCGAAATAAAATTTTTTATCGTGCCGAATTCGGTGCTGGCGAAAAAAAGCCCAAAATGGGTCGTGGCAGCAGAATTAACCGAGACGACGAAATTGTATGCCCGTTGTGTGGCGCGCATCGAACCGGAATGGCTGGAAGAAGTGGGTGCGCATCTGATCAAGCGCCACTATTTTGATCCGCACTGGGAGAAGAAGGCGGCACAGGTAGTGGCATTCGAACGCAGCACCTTGTATGGCCTGATTATTAACCCGAAAAAACGCGTGCATTACGGCCCGATGAATGTGCCGGAATCGCGCGCGGTGTTTATTCGCCAGGCTTTAATGGCGGGCGAATTTCATACACTCGCGCCCTTTTTCTCGCACAATCAGAAATTAATCCAGGACATTGAGGCGCTGGAGCATAAGGCGCGCCGACCGGATGTGCTGGTAGATGACGAATTGATTTTTGCCTTTTACGATAGCATCATCCCGCCGCACATTTACAATGGCGCGGCATTCGAGGCATGGCGCAAGGAGGCGGAACGCGCCAATCCGCGCCTGCTGTATCTCCAACGTGACGACCTGATGCGGCACGAGGCAGCAGGTATCACCACCGATCAGTTCCCACCGCAACTGGTGATGAACAACATCAGCTATGCACTGGCTTATCATTTTGTGCCGGGCAAGAGCGACGATGGTGTGAATCTCACCGTGCCGCTGGCTCTGATTAATCAAGTATCCGCTCCGCGTTGCGAGTATTTGGTGCCCGGCTTGCTGGCAGAAAAAGTGACGCAATTGGTAAAGACTTTGCCGCAGAAGCTGCGCCGCCATTTGGTGCCGGTGCCGGAATTCGCTGCCTTGTTTTGTCGTGAGGTGCCGCCCTCGGATACGCCCCTGCTGCAGGCATTGGCACGCTATATTCGCGAACAAAAACAATTTGAAGTACTACTGGATGCATTTCGGTTAGAGCAATTGCCGGCTCACCTGCTCATGAATTTTTATGTAGTAGACGAGCATGGCAGACAGTTGGGGGTTTCGCGCAATTTCATTCAGTTGCGTGCCGAGCTTGCACCCAAGCTTGCGCCGGCCGCTGCAAAGGGAGCAGCCGCAGAACAAAAGCGGGTACGTTTTATCGATTGGAGTATGGATGAAGATGGTTTGGGTGGATTTAAGGAAACTTCAGAAATTCACCGCGCAGGACAAGTTGTAACGCTATTCAACGCCTTGGTGGATGAAAACGATGCGGTATCTTTACGAACATTCGATACCCGCGATGAGGCGCTGAGTGCCCATCGTATCGGATTACGGCGCTTATTTATGCTGGCGCTCAAGGATCAGGTTAAATTTCTGGAAAAAAATCTTGGCTTGCAAGCAATGGCAATGCAGTTCTTGTCCTTCGGCAGCATTCAGGATTTGCGACGCCAGATTTTGGCTGTAACCTTTGATCGCTGTTGTATGAATGAACCTTGGCCAACAAATGAAACCGAATTCACTGCGCGTTGCAAGGAAGCCAAGAGCCGTTTGACGTTGGTGGCGCAGGAAATCGCGCGGTTGATCGGTGAAATCCTGAGCGAATATCAACTCGTACACAAAAAAATACAAGCTGCCAAATCCAACGGGCAAGCCGTCCAGGATATGCGCATGCAGTACGAATGGCTGTTGCAAAAGGAGTTTATCGCACGCATTCCTTACGAACGTTTACAGCATCTGTCACGCTATCTAAAAGCGATCAATGTGCGATTGGAAAAGCTGCGCGTCGATGCGGCACGTGATGCGCGTCAATACACGCAAATGCAATCCTTGCAGCAGGCTTGGCAACGCAAATTAACTGCGCAGCAAGGCAATATAGATGCGCGGATGGAAGAGTTTGGTTGGCTATTGCAGGAATTGCGCGTGTCGTTGTTTGCGCAGGAATTGAAGACGCCCGTGATTGTGTCGGTGAAGCGGCTGGAAAAGTTGTGGGAGCAGATGTAGCTCTGCCAAATTTTTTGCTCTTTGGTTCCTGCCCTGCCAATGGGAATCTGAAGAATTGGCTGTCAGGTATAATCCGCGCAATTATGGTTACTGATAACACTCTTGATGAGAAATTGCGGGCAGCCGCACTGCAATATCATCGCCTGCCCAAACCGGGCAAAATTTCCGTTGTGCCGAGCAAGCCCATGTTAACCCAGCGTGATTTGGCGCTGGCCTATTCGCCCGGTGTGGCAGCGGCATGTGAAGCCATCATGGCGGACGTTAATGAGGCGCGCAACCTCACCGCGCGCGGCAATCTGGTGGCGGTGATTACCAATGGCACAGCGGTGCTGGGACTGGGCGCAATCGGCCCTCTGGCAGCCAAGCCGGTGATGGAAGGCAAGGGCATGCTGTTCAAGAAATTCGCCGGTATAGACGTGTTTGATCTGGAAATTAACGAGCGGGACCCGGACAAGTTGGTGGACATCATTGCCGCGCTGGAGCCGACCTTCGGCGGCATTAACCTGGAAGATATCAAGGCACCGGAATGTTTCTACATTGAGCGACGCTTGCGTGAACGCATGAAAATCCCGGTGTTCCACGACGACCAGCATGGCACTGCCATCATCGTCGGAGCAGCCTTGCTGAATGGACTTAAAGTAGTCGGCAAGCAAATTGATCAAATCAAATTAGTAGCATCCGGTGCGGGCGCTGCAGCTCTGGCCTGCCTGGATATGCTGGTGAGCTTAGGCGTGCGTAGGGAGAACATTATCGTCACCGACATCAAGGGGGTCGTGTTCCGAGGACGCATCGAGGAGATGGATGAGCACAAAATTCGTTACGCGGTGGACATCTCCGCGCGTACCTTGGCTGAAGTGATCTCTGGTGCGGATGTGTTCCTGGGTTTGTCTGCAGGTGGTGTGCTCAAACCGGAGATGGTAGAACAGATGGCCCCCAACCCTCTGGTTTTCGCACTGGCCAACCCTACGCCGGAAATCTGGCCAGAGCTGGCGAAGGCGGTGCGCCCGGATGCCATTCTGGCCACCGGGCGTTCGGACTATCCCAACCAAGTCAACAATGCACTGTGCTTCCCCTACATTTTCCGCGGCGCGCTGGATGTCGGTGCCACCACTATTAATGAAGAAATGAAGCGTGCCGCCGTGTTTGCAATCGCTGGACTGGCGCAGGCCGAGCAGTCCGCTGCGGTGGCGTCGGTGTATGGCGAGGAAAGCCTGGCATTTGGTGCGGAATATCTGATTCCCAAGCCGTTCGATCCACGCCTGATTATAAAGATCGCTGCGGCAGTAGCCCAAGCTGCCATGGATAGCGGAGTAGCGGAAAGGCCACTGGCCGATATGGCGTCCTACCGTGAGCATCTTTCGCTGTTTATCTATCAGTCTGGGCTGTTGATGAAGCCGGTATTCGATTTGGCAAAAAAAAATCCCAAGCGCCTGGTCTATGCTGAAGGCGAGGATGAACGCGTACTGCATGCGGTACAAATGGTACTGGACGAAGGCTTGGCCAAACCCATCCTTATCGGCCGTCCGTCAGTAGTGAAACAGCGGATTCAAAAGCTCGGCCTTCGCATCTGCGCAGGAGAACATTTTGAACTGGTAAATCCGGAAAACGACCCGCGTTTCCGCGCCTATTGGACAGAGTATCACCGTTTGATGCAACGCACAGGCGTATCCCCTGATGACGCCAAGCGCGAGATACGCCGCCACAATACGTTGATAGGCGCCATGCTGATACACATGGGGGACGCAGATGCCATGCTGTGCGGAACCTTATCGCAATCCCGTAACCACCTGCGCCATGTCAGCAATGTGATCGGTCTGCGGCCAGGTGTCAGCGTGCTTGCCGCGATGAATATTTTACTGTTACCCAACCATACGTTGTTCATCTGCGACACGCAGATCAATCTCGACCCCAGCGCTGAACAAGTGGCGGAAATGACGTTACTGGCGGCAGATGAGGTACGCAGTTTCGGTATAGTTCCCAAAGTTGCACTGCTGTCGCATTCCAGTTTCGGCAGTTTCGATGACGTGTCCGCGCACAAGATGAGTCGGGCGCGCGAATTGCTGGAGCAGATGGCACCGGAGCTGGAAGTGGAAGGGGAGATGCACGGCGAAGCTGCTATTTCGGAGAAGCTACGGATGCAGATCCTTCCCAACTCACGCTTGAAAGGGGTGGCAAATTTGCTCATCATGCCGAATCTGGACGCGGCAAACATTTCCTTCGGTCTTTTAAAAATGCTTGCGGGCGACGGTATCACCATAGGACCGATTTTGCTTGGTGCGGCGAAGTCCATTCATATCCTGACCCCTAATGCCACTGTGCGTCGTATCGTAAATATGAGTGCGCTGGCGGTAACGGGGGTTGAAACTCATTGTAAGGAGGTTATATGTCGGACAAACTAAATACTCAGGAAGTTGCCATGCTGCGCGAGGAGCTGGAGATACTGATGAATGAGCGTACTGGCTTACTGAAAGTGGTGGGAGCTGCCGCTGTACTGGTGGCAAATACCGATGGTCGCAACCTGCCGCCGGAGGCGGCAGAAGCGGCGGCGATGTTGTCGAAGTGCGTAAATGATCTGTCCGAGGAAACACTGAAAGATGCGCTGGAAACTGTGCATGCAGAGGTTGGGCCCGGCGATTTGTAAATCCTTGATGGGGACGGTCAGATGAGTGCGCCAGAAAAGCTTGGCTTGGTTCTGACTGGGGGTGGCGCGCGTGTCGCTTATCAGGTGGGCGTGCTGAAGGCCATCGCCGAGTTTCTGCCGCGTCATGCACATAATCCCTTCCCTATTATCTGCGGAACTTCATCAGGTTCGCTTAATGCGGTCACGCTTGCAGTAAATGCCCTATCCTTTCGCAAAGGTGTGCAATACCTTCTTAATATCTGGAAAAATTCTCACGTTGATCATGTTTATCGCACCGATCTGATAAGGGTTTTAAAGAATAGTTCGCGCTGGTTTGCAGGGCTGATCTTGAGCAGCATGGGTATCAATAAGTTGAACCAGGTGTCGCTGCTTGATAATGCGCCGATGGTAACGATGCTGGAAGCAACGCTGCCGTATGAAAAAATCCAGGAGAATATTGATGCGGGACACCTTTACGCACTGAGTATCACTGCCTCGGGCTATGGTTCGGGGTGCTCCGTGACTTTTTACCAAGGGGTGGAGGATATTCTGCCCTGGAAGCGGGCGCATCGTCTAGGCATTCCAACCAAGATCGAACCCAAACATTTATTAGCCTCTTCAGCTATCCCGTTTATCTTCCCAGCGGTCCTCATCAACCGTGAATATTTTGGCGATGGCTCGATGCGTCAGATCGCACCTATCAGCTCTGCGCTACATCTGGGTGCTACTCGCGTGCTAGTCATCGGCTTAGGTCATAGCGAGGAGGAACAACCCAACCGCAGCAACATCTGTGACTATCCTTCGCTAGCGCAGATTGCCGGCCATGTTATGGATAGTATTTTCCTCGACAGTCTGGAGGTGGATTTGGAGCGGGTGCAGCGCATCAATCATTCAATCGGAATGTTGTCGGAAGATGTTCAGCAGCAAATAAATTGGCGCCATGTCGATGTCCTGGTGATTAAGCCTAGCCAGGCTATTGAAAAAATTGCTCAGCGTTATGCCATGCACTTGCCATGGACTATCCGTTTTCTGTTGCGCGGGATAGGCGCGATGCGCCGTAGCGGGGCAAATCTGATGAGCTATCTGTTGTTCGAAAAGAATTTTTGTCGGGCGATGATCGAGCTGGGATATCAGGATGCACTGAAACAGAAGCAAGAAATCCTGGCTTTTATTAATAAGCACGAGAAAGCGGCGGAAAGCCTGCCACAATGAAAGCTGTCCGCATGGGCGCCCCCCACCCATGCACCACGATGAAACCGCTTACTTTTGCCCTGTTGCGCCAGTTGGTGGACCGGAAATTCCATTCTGGGGAAATGCTGGCGCAGCGTTTGGGCATATCGCGCGCCAGTGTGAGCAATGCCTTGCATGGGGTAGAAGATTATGGCTTGGCTTTATATAGCGTACCCGGTCGTGGCTATTGTCTGAGCAATCCGCCGCAATGGCTGGATGCTGCGCTTATTGTTCACCATCTAGGTGGGCAGGCGGGACAATACCAGATTGAAATTTTTGACAGCCTGCCCTCCAGTAATACTCTGCTGTTACAGCGCGCAGCGCAGGGCGCACCCAGCGGCAACGTGCTGGCAGTGGAACTGCAAAGCGGCGGACGGGGGCGATTGGGGCGGTCATGGCATTCCGGCTTGGGCAACGCGCTCACGTTCTCACTGTTGTGGCGTTTTGAGCTTGATTTATCAGCACTGTCTGGTTTGAGCTTGGCCGTCGGAGTGGCGTTGATCCGTGCGTTGCACGCGCTTGGCATGGTAAACGCACGGCTTAAATGGCCCAATGATGTGCTGGGTAGTAACGACGGTAAACTAGCCGGCATTCTGCTGGAGGCACAGGGTGATATGTTGGGGCCAAGCGCGGTAGTGATTGGCATTGGCCTCAACCTGTCCACGCCTAAACACCTATTGCCGCAGATTGATCAACCGGTGTCGAGCCTGGAAGACATGGTAGCTGGCATGCCGGGAATTAATGTGCCGGAACGCAACTACTTATTCGCGGTAATTTTACGTGAGTTGCAGGCAATACTTTATGAATTTGCCAGTAATGGTTTTGCGGCACTGCGTGCGGAATGGGAAAGTCATCACGCTTTGCACAACCAGACGGTACGGCTATTGTTGCCAGATGGCAGAACTGAAATTGGCATCGCGCGAGGCGTAACCGAGAATGGCGCGCTTATTCTGGAAACGGTGGGCGGAATGCAAGTCTTTAATGCGGGAGAGATTGGTTTGCGTGCATCATGAGAATGTTACTGATTGATGCCGGTAATAGCCGTGTCAAGTGGGCCATGGTAGAAGGTGGCATGGGGTTGCGGCAAAATGTGCTTGAAAATACGCATGCGCCCGCATTGAGCGTGGCATTCTCGGAATTGCCACCGCCGGACAGAATTCTCATATCCAATGTTGCTGGTGAGAATATGGCGCAACTGCTATCGGCAGCCTGTGCCGCTTGGCAGTGTCCCATTGAGTTCATCGTAGCCCGAGTAAGGCAATGTGGCGTGCGTAACTTGTATGAACACCCTGCCCAGCTTGGCAGTGACCGCTGGGCGGCGCTAATCGCAGCCTGGCATCAAGAGCGCGCATCCTGTCTGGTGGTAAATTGCGGCACAGCAACTACGGTGGATGCACTGTCTGCCGAGGGCGAATTTTTGGGTGGGCTAATCCTGCCAGGTGTGGACATGATGCAAAGTAGTTTGGCCGCAGGCGCTGCCCAATTAGTACAGGCCGAGGGTGTCTGGCGCGAATTTCCGCGCAATACTGCCGATGCCACGTTTAGTGGCTCAATCCAGGCGACAATTGGCGCTATCCGTTTGCAGTTCAAGGCATTAGCAGTACGTGGGGACGTGCGCTGCCTGTTAAGCGGTGGCGCAGCGGATAAGGTACAGTTGCATCTCAAGTTGCCGTCGGTGCGGGTGGATAATCTGGTATTGCGTGGCTTGCAAATTATTGCGCAGGAAAATCTATCTTGAACGCGTTAATCTTTTAGCTGCCGGTCTCTCTGGCGAATATATTTTCAGGTTTAAAAATAAAATAAAAAATGAGGTAACGATGAAGTGGCTATTCTGGTTATTGCTGCTGGCAAATTTGATGTTTTTTTCATTTATTCAATGGGGTGAAATATTGACAGTTGAAAATAAAAATTTGAAGCATCAACCGTCGCTGAATGTGGAGAAGATCAAGTTACTGGATGCGCCAAATGTAGCGCCGGCAACTTCGTTGTCTTCTTCTGTTGTATTGGCAACATCGCAGGATCAGCGAGCATTTACTGATGTTTGTCTGGAATGGGGAGAGTTTTCCGGCACCGACAGCGTACGTGCCACGGCAGCGTTAACCACATTGAAACTGACGGATAAATTGACCCAGCGACAGACTGAATATGCGATTGGTTATTGGGTATACCTGCCACCCGCACAAACCCGTGCGGAAATGGATAAAAATATCGCCGAACTCAAGACACATAATGTTAAGGACTATTTTACCGTGCAGGATGCCGGACCATGGAAGAACGCTATTTCGCTGGGCGTATTCAAGACAGACAAGGCAGCGCGTAAAGCTTTTGATAGCTTCCGGGCAAAAGGCGTTAAAACTGCCGTGATGGGAGAGCTCATGAGCAAGTTCAAACTTACGGTGTTTGTGCTGAAATCCCCGGACGTAGCGGCAATTGAGAAAATGGTAACATTGCAACAGAAGTTCGCCGGCAGCGGGGTACATTTGGTGGCTTGTGATCAGCATTAAGACCAATGTGCAAGTACTAGCGCAATTGACAAGCAGCAGTTAAATCTGGAAAATGCCGCGCTCTTCGTGGCAATTTAGGGCGGCTTGACTAAAGCGACGACACGATTCAGGTGATATAGCTCAGATGGTTAGAGCGCAGCACTCATAACGCTGAGGTCGGTGGTTCAACTCCACCTATCACCACCAATAAGTAGTATAAAGCAGTGCAAGCAAGTCCAACAAACCCGCGTCAATCCTAGTGATTCGCGGGTTTTTTGCTTTACCGCGTCCATTCTCGTATATTGCAATCTTGAGCGCACAGGGGGCACAATTATCGTGTTTATGCCCCCAATAAAATTTTATGCCCCCAGCGAGGTGATGACGTGAAGCTATCGGATGCAGCGGCAAGAAAAGCAAAGCCTGAAGCGAAGGCCTACAAAATGGCAGATGGGGGCGGCATGTATCTTGAGGTTATGCCGACGGGATCAAAATACTGGCGGCTCAAATATCGTTTTGGCGGCAAGGAGAAGCGCCTGGCCTTCGGCGTATATCCAGATGTAAGCCTGGCCCAAGCCCGTGAACGTCGCGGTGATGCGCGCAAGTTACTGGCGAATGACATAGACCCCGGCATAGTGAAGCAGGCGCAAAAGGCAACCAAATTAGAGCTGGCGGAAAACAGTTTTGAAGTGATTGCCCGCGAGTGGTTTGTGCGCCATACCCCCAATTGGAAAGAAAATCATTCGAGCAAGATTATCGCGAGACTGGAAAAAGATGTTTTTCCATGGATCGGTGCGCGGCCTATTGCCGAGATTGCCGCACCTGCATTACTGGCAACGATGCGCCGAATAGAAGCCCGTGGCGCACTGGAAACGGCACACCGCGCCCTTGCCTGTTGCGGGCAGATATTTCGCTATGCCGTATCAACTGGACGCGCTGAGCGTGATCCTACAGGCGACCTGCGCGGCTCACTTCCCCCGGTGAAAAGAGATAAGCACTTTGCCGCGATAACCGAACCCAAAAAAGTGGGCGAACTGATGCGCGACATTGATGGCTATCAAGGATCGTACATTGTCAAAAGCGCATTTAAGCTATCCCCCCTGCTATTCGTGCGACCCGGAGAGTTACGCAAGATGGAGTGGAAAGACTTGAACCTGGATGCGGCTGAGTGGTGTTACTTCATCACCAAAACAGAAACACAACACATAGTCCCGCTGGCACGTCAGGCCGTCGAAGTTCTGCGCGAAATCCAACCGCTGACCGGGCGCGGCAAATATGTATTCCACGGCGAACGCGACCACGACAGGCCAATGAGTGACAACGCGATTAGATCGGCACTACGACGCATGGGGTGGGCGAATGACGAAATGACACCCCACGGTTTCAGGGCAATGGCCTCCACTATTCTGGACAATATGGGATATAAGCAAGAATGGTTAGAGCGACAGCTTGCCCATGAAGAGCCGAACAAGGTTAAAGCCGCTTACAAGCGCGATGCGTGGCGCATGTACCTACCTGAACGCACAGCCATGATGCAGGCGTGGGCGGACTATCTGGACAAGCTGAAAGCTGGCGCGGTTGTAATCCCGCTGCGCGCATAATTCGAGTTATCCACGCCTAGCCAGACGGGGCGTATGCATGGAAACCTTTCCATGCTGATCCGGCATCTATCAATGGAAATTTAAAGAAGCGGGTTTAACTATGAGCAATGCAACGATTAAAAATTCCAAAAAATTTGTTAATGGAAATACCCAAGAGTTTATTAATACAGAGTTTATAAAAATCCAAGAATATATTAAGAAAAAGATTGATTCGCAAGCGAGTAGATTCGAGGATGCACTCATTCATTACGGTTATGTAGAAGCGGATATTGTGGAATCGGCTGTAATAACTATAGAAAAAGGGATGACCAAACAGGATTTCAATGATGCTTTTATGAGATGGGTGCATCAGGATGAGTTGAGGGCTTTATTATGTGTATCGCACTCTATGCACAATCGCAGCAAAAAACGATTTCAGAGTCGTGATTTATCAAGTGCGCTGATAAGCTTAGATTGCGCGGACGCATTTTTTGAATTGGCGCGAGTCGAAAAAACTCCAGCTCAACGGGAAGAATTAAAGGAATCTATTTTTCGCGATGCAAGGAAAGAAATGTCTTCCCGTGGCGCAATGGCGAGACTTGCTAACGACCCAAGACAAACTGCAAAAAAATACGTTAAGGATTGCTGGCTGGTATGGCAAGAGGAGCCTGAGCGTTATAAAGGCAAGACAGATTTTGCTACGGAAATGCTTAAACAAGAGCAGTGCAGGAGCCTCAAAAGTCAGGTAAAAATTACGGGCTGGTGCAGGGAGTGGGAAAAGTCACACTCTGCTGGCTGAGTGAGCATTTAGCCAGCAGAGTAAGCACCGAGCCAGCAAGGCTATATATTTTTAACTAAAACTAACGCATACCATACGCATCGTGCCGTCGCTTGGCGGTTAACCCCAAATCTTTGGAGGTAACACGATGCAAACAAAACAAACCCCGCAACCCCCTGCCTATCTGCGGCTTGCCGATATGCGAACTCGCTACCGTGTATCGGGTAGCACGATCTGGAACTGGTGCAAAACGAACGGCCTGCCTAGCCCGCACAAGCTGGGTGCAAATACGACCGTATGGAAACTCGCTGACCTGCTGCAATGGGAAGCAAGCCGCACTTCTGCGAAATAAGGGGGCGGCGATCATGGACAAAATCAACAATGAAAAAGCCGCCGGGGGCGTGGAAACCATAGCGGCGGCTGGTGATGACAAGCCGAGCAATTCTAACACCCGCCAAACACCCCGGAAAGCGCCACAGGATGATTCTTCGCACTCGCAGAGGTTGCGCCTGTTTGAACGTCTGAAAGTCGCGCCTGTGGACACTATAACCGCACGTCGTGAGTTGGATGTGATGCACCCGGCGGCGCGCATTCAGGAGTTGAAGCAGCGCGGCAATCTGATTGATACCGTTCGCGTAGGGCGCTCAAGCGATTGCGGCAAGGTTCACCGTGTCGCGCTATATGTCCTGTTGCCGGGGGAGGGTTGCGATGACTAACATAGTTAAGACTAAATTTGGCGACACTGAATTTGGCTACATTGCCGTGACCTTTACCGACGACGGATGGTTCTACGCGACCGAGGTTGCCGATAAACACAAAAGGCGGGTAACCGACTGGCTATACAACAGTGAAACTCAGCAATATCTCGCTGCGCTTGCTGAAATTCTAAAAGTGCCTAAAGAGCACCTTTTAAAAACGCGGCGCGGACGGTACGGCGGAACATGGATGCATCCCCGGTTGGCGGTTGCTTTTGCCCGATGGCTGGATGTCCGTTTCGGCGTTTGGTGCGACGACCAGATTTTCCAGATATTGTCTGGCCAGCATATTCACTATGACTGGAAGAAGTCTCGCCATGAAACCAGCGCCAGCTTCAAGGTATTGGTGCAAGTATTGCAATTGACGCGCCAGCGGTTGGGCAAGACCTGCGCCCCACACCACTACAGCAATGAAGCGCGGCTGATAAATTGGGCTTTGACTGGCGAGCTTGGGAAGATCGACCGGGACGGACTCAGCTCCGGCGATCTGGATTTACTCGCCAAGCTGGAGAACATGGACACGGTGTTGATTGGCTGTGGCGCAAGTTATGACGACCGGAAGAAAGAGCTTGTGCAATTCGCCAGCGAGCAGCGCAATAGAGCACCCACAAGCGGCCTGCAATCGGTTGTCTTGCCTTTGCGCAGGGTTGCACCTTGCTGTGCCCTCGGCAAGCAATCCATAGAGCCTGCATCGATTCCTGATGCAACTGACGGACAGTTAACCGATGGCTAAAAGCCGATACAAAAACGCGAAAGATAAGCGCGATGGTGAAAGCCATATCGGTGTACCTCATTGCGTGTTGAATGGTGCGGCGTACCTTGGCTTGAATGCTTATGCGCGCATGTTGCTGTGGGACTTGGCCGCTCAGTATCGCGGCGACAACAACGGCGATATGTGCGCGGCATGGAAGCTGATGCAGCCACGCGGCTGGAAGTCAGAAGAAACACTGGGCAAGGCCAAGCGACATTTATTGGAAGTTGGCTTGATCGTGGAAACACGGAAAGGCGCGCGACCAAACAAATGCAGCCTGTTCGCTTTGACGTGGTATGCGCTGGATGTCTGCAAAGGAAAGCTGGATATTTCCCCACAATCTTTTCCGCGAGGCGCATACAAACTAAAAGACCGGCAGCCCATGATGGTTTTATGTGTCAAAGAAATTACATCGCTTACTACGGCAGGCGTAGTAGAGCACTCATGATAGCTACGGCAGGCGTAGTAAGGAAATCAGAAAAGCATCTCTACTACTACGGTAGGCGTAGCTATGCGGTCTGTTTTTACAGTCTCTCTACTACGGTAGGCGTAGTGCTCTATAGAATTACCATCTATCCCCGGCTTCTTATAGGGCCTGGGGTTAGCAGTGACGACCCAAACTCAGAGAGATTGAAAAATGACAATTAAAAAAACCATTGTAAAAGCGAAAGTCCCTGTTAAGACCGACAAAGCGATAACCGAACAAATTGCAAAGGTTGCATTGATGCCTTGCACTAATGCGGCGGCGGTTGTTGCAGAATATTCAAAAGTCTTTGGTGAGCAAGATGTGCAAGCACTGATGGAACAGCTACGCCCGCATATGATCAGTGTTAATAATGGTGATTTAGATCACTGTGAGGCTATGCTGGTAGGACAGGCGCACGCACTGCAATCCATCTTCATGAACCTTTCACGGCGGGCAGTTAGTCAGGAATATTTGAAACAGTACGAAATGTATTTACGCCTGGCACTAAAAGCACAGAATCAAAGCCGCATGACGCTGGAGACCCTGGCCAAGATCAAGAACCCCCCTGTGGTGTTTGCCAAACAAGCCAACATCAATCAAGGCAGCGGCAACCAGCAAGTGAACAACGGCACACCCGCCCCCGCTCCGCACACGGAGAAAACCATAAATCAGCAAAACGAACTATTAGAGGTGAACAATGGCAGCGAGACAGTGGACAGCAGAGCAACGGGCACAGCAATCAGCAAAGATAAGGCAATGGCAACCGTGGGCTAAATCCACTGGCCCAAGCACACCAGAGGGTAGGGCAGTATCATCGCGTAATGCTTATAAGGGTGGTGAGCGCACCCTGCTTCAAAAAATGTCGAGACTACTTCGTGAGCAGAGCGATGCGCTAAAAGTGGTTAGATGCTGAGAAATGGCTGTGCCTGAATTTACTCCTGAGAAATAATTGATGTAGGCGACCCTTCAGCGGCATTACCCGAAATTTTGTTATTGCCAAATGAAATTATTTGCCCACTACTAATGGGAGCAAGGCCCTGGGCGTTATTGAAAACATTTACATTCGAAATGTATACCTTTGCAGCTCCTCCATTTGACGTTATTCCCGTTGCACCGTTGCTGGCAGAAGAATTTTCAATAGACATTTCGGTTGCGGCGCTAGCTGAAAATGCCACAAAACCATTGCCAGGATTAGAGTTTGCTGCGACGGTATTTCTAACAGCTGCCTTGGTTCTATCTTCTATACGCAGGCCAAATTGGTTACTGTCCATAGTTACATTATTAAGAGAAACTGTTATAAAAGCGCCAGCTGCTGGTTTTATTAACATTGCACCACCATTGGGCACATTAGCAGCATTTCGTATAACTGTATCTCTTACAAAAAGCGCACTAGTGGGAGTCGAAGTTTGCGCGTCAATCCCTTTTTGAACTACATTTTCAATAACGCAGTTTTCAACATGCAGCGCTTTCCCAGCAAGAAAACGAATTCCGTTTAAACCTGTATTTGCGCCATTGATGTAAATACCACGGATTGTCACAACGTCTGATGGCCCGGCATTGACGATGACTCCATTAGTTAGAGAGGACAAAATGCTTGCCATCAGTCCGCCTCCGTCAATTGTGATTGCTTTGGTAATTGTGACTGTGCCAAAACCTCCAGGATCGAGAACACTAATTTCGCCTTGCGCAGCCGTCTTTGAAATAGCTCCGGCGAATGTTTTGCAGGGTGCAGTCCGACTGCATGGGTTAACATCGTCACCAACGCCTGATACCCATGTTCGCGTCGCTTGCGCTGCAGCCAGTGGGGATGTCGCTATCATTATGAACATGACCGCATATTGAAATGAAAACTTGAACATCTATGTCCCCTCCTTTAATGAATATTACAAATTAAAACTTCTTCCACAGTGCCAGATATTTACGTGTAGGCGCAAATTCTTTTGTGCTTGCCATTAGATATATCGGATCTTTTAGCGAGAAGTTTAATTTTTTTAAGTATTGGCTGCACTTAATCAGCAAGTAAACAATAGCGTTCCTGCCACGGCTTCGCACGCAGGGAAAACAATAAATCAGCAAAACGAACTAAAGAGGTGAACAATGGCAGCGAGAGAGTGGACAGCAGAGCAACGAGCGCAATCGGCAAAGATAAGGCAATGGCAACCATGGGCTAACTCAACGGGCGCACGGACTGCGAAGGGAAAGACGGCATCGTCACTCAACGCGTACAAGGGCGGACATAGGGCAGTACTGCGGGCAATGGCTGCGGTTATTGCGTGAGCAGCGGGAAGGATTGAAGCGGCTTTGAACGACGTGCCGTGGGCTGAATGAGGGGCGGGTAATATCTCTAGGACATTGCGAGAACCTAGACCGCTTGCCTTCCCACGCAGAAATTATTTTTCTCTATAAAAATAAATTCAAATGGTCTCAACAGGAAAGCTATCTGGTATGCACATGGCGGAGAAGATGGGCACGCCTAAGCGGATGCTTGAGAAACTCGGTGATAAGTTTAGCCGCTTGCTGGCGGATGGCGCGCAAGCGCACTAGGTAATCACTGATACAAGATCATACTAAGGGTATAGCAAGAAACCTTAGCCGTCGTTATTAGGTCTGTTCATAATGAAGTTCACTCCTGCATTTTTTCTCAAGTTTACAGTAAAAAATATCTCTCGTGCCATATATTGTGAACGTCGTCCATTACGCAAGAGTGATTTTTTTATCTGGAATTGCCAATTGACTTTAACACAGCCTACATGGCCAGATATAACTCCATCTGTGCGTTGCAGCACCAATGGATAATTCTAGTTAATACTGTTCGATTGCTCAGTCGTACATGTTTTAAATGCCAGCCTCACAATATCCATTACGACCGAAACATCCAAAAGTGAAATTTCTGCAAGGCCTTTCTCCCAAATATCCAGGATTCTTTTAGCAACTGCTAGTGCATCTGATTTTCTCTTTAAGAAGATGTAAGCCCTAAGGCAGGTATCTAATTTTTCTAAGTCATTGGATTGTGTCGGGATATTAATCTTCTCAAGAAATTTTAAACTTTCTTCCATTTGTTTAACGAATTGGGGTGGGGGGGGCGACTCTAACTCAAGGTAGTCAACAGCATAATAAAGTAAATTATTATGGACAGTTCCGTCTAACGGCAATTTTTCAAGCAAGTGCTTGGTTTCATCAAAAGCCTGAACCAGTAAATTCGCACGTTTTGAATTGTCATCCGTTACTTTTTCCGAGTTTATCCATAGTTGAAACCCAAGCAATTTTGGTAGCAAGTGTTCTATATGTTCCCGGTCATCATGAGGTAGTTTATCAGTGACGTTCGTACCGAACAGTTTGTCTATCTGGATTAGCTTTTCTTTTGCTTCTCTAAATTTTGCAATTGCCATATCTGAGTTGCCCAACTTCCCAAGTGCTTGTGCATAACGAAACGTGACTAAAGGATAATCACCATATTCATCTTCTAAATTTGCATAAATCTTGGCTGCAAGTTCTATTCCGCTTCGTTCGCTTGTAGAGAGCAAACACAGACCTTCGTTCATGCGGGTATAGTACAAGAACAGCTTAACAGCTTCGCTAAGCAATTCATTTTCAGTCGAAATGGCATCCCCCAATGTTTTAAAAAAATCGGCTGCTTTAATAAGTCCTTCTTTTCCCTTTTGAGGTTCTGATTCCATTAGCATGGAGGCATCTTCTCTTTGCCGCCTGCCCTCGCCATAAGCATTTATGTACTCTTTAGGAACAGCCAGTACATCGAATCTTTCTAGTATCTCCTTATCCGAGCCAACGGAAATTACTTTCCCCTCAATTACTGACTTCCTATCTTGAGGTACGGCCTCAGTGAAAATAACATCCGCATACTCAGCGCAAGCATCTGAGAATTTTTTTAGTACCTTTAAATGCTCTTGTACCATGCTTGCATTCCCTACAGGTTTGCCAGCTTCTTTCCCAGTACGAATTACATAGCCAAATTTATGGTCAACCTCACCCCATGCATCTTCAAATACAGTCCTGATTTGAATCTCAACTGGAATATGAATGTTGCAATGATGCTTCATATTGGATTGCTTATTTACTCTAGCCACAATGTGAACACTGGAGTAGCTGGCATGGGTGCCATCCAAAATAAACTCCGTATTACTTTCAGTAAGAGTCGAAGAGATCTGGTGTGCGATAGCATCGTGGGCTGGATTTGCTGAATAGATAATTAACTCTTCTATCGAGTTTTTTAGAAATGGATTGGGGTGGAGATTAATCTCATGGTTAATCAGGGAAATTACGCTGCTAACAACATCAGGCATTTCCTTCCGAAACAAAGTAACAAGCCTTAATCCAATTACGTCCTTTATGTCGGTCAACACATAGCCTGATTTGGTCTTCTGCTTCCTCTTTAGCTTTTCATACAGTTTACCTTCTGGCTTAACTCTAGATTTAAATGCGTAGCAGCTGGGGCTGATTTTTGAAAGAGCAATTGCTGCAATCAAGTCACCCACAATTGAATTGGCGTCAGTTTCAAGCTTCAATGCATCATATAAGATGTTATTTTCTGCCGCGTTCATACTGACAAGCCCCCACGTGGTATTTTAAGAATAAATTGCTTTTTAGCGTCTACTATACAAGAATGTTCTGCCACGACAGGAAAATGTTCTTGCAAACACTGGTGCAAGGATTGGCTGTCAGAACTGATAGGTTTTTGATGATCTAGCCAAACCCAAGCCCGCCACATCTGGGGGCATAATTGGGGGCATCTATAAAAGTACTAACATGCAGACTGACCAATAGCGCGGTTTCTAGCCAATGATTCAATTGCACCTATCCCACCAATAAATTGTTTTAAGTAGTCCAATTTTAAGTAGTCCAAAGAAATACATAAACCCGCGTTCTCCTTGTGAGTGAGCGGGTTTTTTGTTTCATACACGTTTTCAACGTCCATTCATATCCAAGGTTTTTCTGTTATGGCATAGTGATTCAAGCTTTTTGTCCAGCAACATCGATACCGGTTATATTAGCGCCTTCGGCCTCATACAGCCCATCACCCCGGAATTGCGACCGCCCCCCCATGTTCGAACAAGCTTTTAAAAACATCGACGACGTCCTTTGGAAAGAGGCTGGTTGTGCCAGTGAACTGGACTACACCGAGCAGACCTCTTGGCTGCTGTTCCTGAAATTCCTGGACAGTCTGGAGCAGGACAAGGCAATGGAGGCCGGGCTGGAGGGCAAGGAATACACCTTCATCCTCGACGCGCCCTACCGCTGGGAAAGCTGGGCCGCACCCAAAGGGACTGACGGCAAGCTTGACCACAACAAGGCGCTGACCGGCGACGACCTGCGCGATTTCGTCGACCGCAAGCTCTTTCCCTACCTGCACGGTTTCAAGCAGAAGGCCAGCGGGCCGAATACCCTCGAATACAAGATCGGTGAAATTTTCGGCGAGATCAAGAACAAGATCCACAGCGGCTACAATCTACGCGAGATTATCGACCACATCGACGAACTGCGCTTCCGCTCGCAAACCGAAAAGCACGAGCTGTCGCACCTGTACGAAGCCAAGATCAAGAACATGGGCAACGCCGGGCGCAACGGCGGCGAGTACTACACCCCGCGGCCGCTGATTCGCGCCATGGTGCAAGTGGTGCAGCCAAAAATCGGCGAGCGCATCTATGACGGCGCCTGTGGCTCGGCGGGCTTCCTGTGCGAGGCGTTCGATTACCTCAAGGCCAAGCCCGGCCTTACCACCAGCAACATCAAGACGCTGCAAGAGCGCACCTTCTACGGCAAAGAAAAGAAGTCGCTGGCCTACGTCATCGCGATCATGAACATGATCCTGCACGGTATCAAGGCGCCCAACATCGCTCACATCAATACCCTGGCCGAGAACCTTGCCGACATTCAGGACAAGGATCGCATGGACGTGATCCTGGCCAATCCGCCCTTCGGCGGCAAGGAGCGTAAGGAGGTCCAGCAGAACTTCCCCATCCGCACCGGCGAAACGGCTTTTCTCTTCCTTCAGCACTTCATCAAAATGCTCAAGGCCGGCGGCCGTGCCGCTGTGGTGATCAAGAACACCTTCCTGTCCAACACCGACAATGCTTCGGTGAGCTTGCGCAAACTGCTGCTGGAAAGTTGCAACCTGCACACCATCCTTGATTGCCCCGGCGGCACCTTTCAGGGCGCGGGCGTCAAAACCGTGGTGCTGTTCTTCGAGAAGGGCGCGCCGACCCTTTGGCATGGCTCAGGGCAGGCACGCAAAATTTGGTACTACCAGCTCGATCCGGGGCGCAATATGGGCAAGACCAACCCGCTCAACGACGCCGACCTTGCCGAATTTATTGAGCTGCAAAAGACCTTCGCCGACTCGCCCAAAAGCTGGTCTGTTGATATCCATGCCCTGAGCGCAGTCGAAGGGTACGATCTGTCGGTGAAGAACCCCAACGGCGGCGAGGAAATCACCCACCGCAGCCCGCAGAAGATCATGGACGAAATCGCCGCACTGGATGCCGAGAGCGCAGAGGTACTGGCGGCCATCAGGTTGCTGCTATGAAAGCGGGGTGGCCAGTAAAAAAATTGGGCGAAGTCTGCCAGATCAAGCCACCAAAAAGCGAAGCCCGCAGCCTTCTCGCCGCCGATGGGCTGGTCTCGTTTCTGCCGATGGAGAAAATGGGCATCGGCGAGAAGTTTGTGCGGGCAACTCATGTAAAACCACTCTCCGCAGTCGTGGGAAGTTACACATACTTCGCGGACGGTGATGTCCTCCTCGCGAAAATCACGCCCTGCTTTGAAAACGGAAAGCTCGGGATTGCAGAAGGACTGATCAATGGAATCGGCTTCGGATCTAGCGAATACATCGTGTTCCGCCCTGAGAAGATGCTTGGCAAAGAATGGCTTTACTACTACCTTTCTCGAGAAACTTTCCGAGTCGAAGGCGCGGCGCGGATGTCGGGCGCTGTCGGGCACAAGCGTGTAGCTAAGGAGTTCATTGAAAGCTACCCAATTCCCGTCCCCCCGCTCTCCGAACAACAGCGCATCGTCAGCATTCTCGACGAAGCGTTTGACGGCATCGCCGCCGTCAAAGCCAATGCCGAAAAGAACCTCCAAAACGCCCGCGCCCTGTTCGAATGCCACCTGCAATCCGTCTTCACTCAGCACGGCGAGGGATGGATGAAAGAGCTTATTGGTTCTGTATGCGATGTTCAACATGGCTTCGCTTTCGATGGCGTGGACTTCTCTAACGATGTTCCTGCAGGAAATCCATTAGTCATCACTCCAGGAAATTTCACGGAAGACGGAAGACTGCTTTTTAACGAGAAGAACACGAAGCGCTTCAGCGGTGCGCCGCTAGACAGATATCGCTTTGGAATTGGCGACTTGGTGGTGGTGATGACCGACTTGTCATCGAAGATGAAAATTCTCGGCAAACCAGCTTTTGTCGAAACGAACGATGTGTTGCACAACCAGCGAATTGGCAGAGTCGTTTTCTTGAATGACCGCATCGAAAAACGTTTTTTGTATTACTTCATGATGAGCGAACAGTTTCTAAAGAGCATCAAGATGTCGGCAACGGAGACTATGGTGAAACACACTGCCCCTAAAAGAATCTTGAATAACTTGATACCTTTTCCTCGCGACCGAAAAGCGCAGCAAGCTATCGTTGCTCAATTTGATTTCCTTCGCGAAGAAACCCAGCGCCTCGAATCCATTTACCAGCGCAAGCTCGCCGCGCTGGACGCTTTGAAAAAATCCCTGTTGCACCAGGCCTTCAGTGGTCATTTATAAGGAGCCGAACCATGCCGATTCAGCCTGCCCTATTTGAGACACACGAAATCCGCCGCGTGTACGACGAAACCAGCGAAACCTGGTGGTTCTCGGTGGTCGACATCATTCAGGTGCTGACCCAGCAGCCCGACTACCAGACGGCGCGCAAATATTGGAACAAGCTCAAAGAGCGGCTGGGCAAGGAGGGCAGTGAGTCGGTGACAAATTGTCACCGACTCAAATTGCCTGCCGCCGATGGCAAGAATTACCTCACCGATGTGGCCACCGCCGAAACCCTGCTGCGCCTTGTACAGTCCGTGCCCAGCCCGAAGGCGGAGCCAATCAAACTGTGGCTGGCCAAGGTCGGTTACGAGCGTATGCAGGAAATGGCCGATCCGGCGTTGTCGCTGGATCGCGCCCGCGAGACCTGGCAGAAACACGGGCGCAGCGAGAAATGGATACAGCAGCGCATGACCGGGCAGGAGACGCGCAACAAGCTGACCGATTATTGGACAAACCACGACATCAAAAAGGGCGAGGAATTCGCCATTCTCACCAATATCATTCATCAGGAATGGTCGGGCGTAAGCGTGAAGGCGCACAAGACGATGAAGGGTTTGCAGAGTCACAATCTGCGCGACCACATGAGTGAGGCGGAGCTGATATTCACCGCGCTGGCGGAGTTGTCTACGCGGCAGATTGCCGAGACGGATGAGGCGACCGGAATGGCCGAAAACAAGGTGGCCGCCACGAAGGGCGGGGCAATTGCCAAGCAGGCACGCCAGGCGCTGGAAGCCAAGACCAACAGACCGATGGTGTCCGCCGACAATTTTCTGCCGCCCGGCAAGACATTGCGTCCCAAGGCTGTAAAGAAGGACGGGGAGAAGAAATGAACGAAGCTGAAACCCGCGCCGAACACATCGACCCTGCCCTTGCGGCGGCGGGCTGGGGCGTGGTCGAAGGCAGCCGCATCCGCCGCGAGTATTCGATCACGCTCGGCCGCATCGAGGGCCACGGCAAGCGCGGCAAAGGGCTCACCGCCGATTATGTGCTGGAGTATCGCAACACCAAGCTGGGCGTGGTCGAGGCCAAGGCGTGGGACAAACTGCTGACGGCGGGCGTGGGACAGGCCAAGGATTACGCGGGCAAGCTGGCTGTTCGCTTCACCTATTCCACCAACGGACAGAGTATCTACGGCATCGACATGCACACCGGCATCGAAGGTGAGTTGCCGCACTATCCCTCGCCGGAGGAATTGTGGAACCGCACCTTTTCCGCTCATAACGCATGGCGCGACCGCTTCGCGGCCGTGCCGTTCGAGGATCGGGGCGGCTACTTTCAGGGGCGCTACTATCAGGACATTGCCGTCGAGCGGGTGCTCGAGGCCATCGCCGACCAGAAGCAGCGCATTCTGCTGACGCTGGCGACCGGCACGGGCAAGACCTTTATCGCCTTCCAGCTTGCATGGAAGCTGTTCCACAGCCGCTGGAACCTGAACGACCGGAAGACGGAGAACGAACCGACGCGGCGGCCGCGCATCCTGTTCCTGGCCGACCGCAACATTTTGGCCAATCAGGCGTTCAACTCCTTTTCGGCCTTCGAGGATTCCAACCCCGGCTCCCTAGTACGAATCGCCCCGGAGGACATCCGCAAGAAGGGCAAGGTACCGAAGAACGGCAGCATTTTCTTCACCATCTTCCAGACCTTCATGGCTTCGGCAGGCTCAGCCACCGGGCCTTCGGCGATCCCCGAGCCTGTCGAGGGGTATTTCGGCGAGTACCCGCCGGATTTTTTTGACTTTATCGTCATCGACGAGTGCCACCGGGGCGGGGCGAATGACGAAAGCAACTGGCGCAGCATCCTCGACTACTTCGCCCCCGCCGTGCAGCTTGGCCTGACTGCCACGCCCAAGCGCCGCGACAACGTGGATACCTATGCTTACTTCGGCGAGCCGGTGTTCGTCTACTCGCTCAAGGACGGCATCAACGACGGTTTTCTGACGCCGTTCCGGGTGAAGCAAATTTCCACAACGCTCGATGAGTACGTCTATACGTCCGATGACACGCTGGTTGAGGGCGAGATCGAGGCGGGCAAGCGCTACGAGGAAGCCGACTTCAACAAGATTATCGAGATCAGGGAGCGGGAGAAAAAGCGGGTCGAAATTTTCATGTCGCAGATCGACCAGCGGGAAAAAACGCTGGTTTTCTGTGCGAACCAAGCGCACGCGCTGGTAATACGGGATTTGATCAACCAGGCGAAGAGCAGCACTGACCCGAATTACTGCCAGCGAGTGACGGCCGATGATGGTGTGTTAGGCGAACAAAACCTGCGGGATTTTCAGGATAACGAGAAGACTATTCCCACTATCCTGACCACTTCGCAGAAGCTCTCAACCGGCGTGGACGCCCGCAACGTACGCAACATTGTGCTGCTGCGGTCTATCAATTCGATGATCGAGTTCAAGCAGATCATCGGCCGCGGCACGCGACTCTATGACGGCAAGGATTACTTCACGATCTATGATTTCGTGAGGGCGCACCATCATTTCAATGACCCGGAATGGGATGGGGAGCCGCTTGAGCCAGAGACCTGCCAAGTGTGCAATCACGCTCCCTGTGTATGTATCAACGAACCCCTGCCACCTTGCTATGTCTGTGGTAAACAACCTTGCAAATGCGAGAAGGCACTGTGCCGAATTTGCGGTCAGCGCCCCTGTGTTTGCACTAAAAAGGTCAAGGCCAAGATCAAACTCGCCGACGGCAAGACGCGCACTATTCAGCACATGATGGTGACCAGCTTCTGGCATCCGGACGGCACGCCGATGTCAGCACAGCAGTTCATGGAAGCGCTGTTCGGCAAGCTGCCCGAATTCTTCAAGGACGAAGAAGAGCTGCGCGCCTTGTGGAGCGCGCCGGATACGCGCAGAAAGCTGCTGGAGGGGCTCGCCGAAAAAGGCTTCGGCAAGGATCACCTGGCCGAAATGCAGAGGATCATCGACGCGGAGAAGAGCGATCTGTTTGATGTGCTGGCCCATGTTGCCTATGCCTTGGCCCCGCTCACCCGCGAAGAACGCGCTGCCCAGGCAATGGCATTCATCAGCACCCACTTCAATAGCAAACAACAGGTCTTTCTCGACTTCGTGCTGTCGCACTACGTCAGCGTCGGCGTGGAGGAGCTCGACTCGGCAAAGCTGAAGCCGCTACTGTGTCTGAAGTATCACGATTCGATTGCGGATGCCGTGGCTGATCTTGGCAAGCCGGAGGAGATCGGCAAGGTGTTCAGCGGCTTCCAGAAGTTCCTTTACCAGGAAAAGGTTTGAGGGCACCTTGAAAGCTCCCTCTCCCACCGGGAGAGGGTTGGGGTGAGGGAAGCAGGCATGGCGGGCTTAATCATTGGGGGCAACATCATTGCCATGCACGTTAGATTGAGTGATATGTTGTTAGCACAGCTCAACCGGGTCGGCCATCGGTGCGTGGTCGCCAGTAGACGGGTAAATAGCGCACTGCCCAAGATCCAAAGCATGCCAACCAAACTGTTCCAGCAGCGACATACAGCCAGTGTCCGGCTTGCATCGGCAACATGTCCGCCAGCAGACGCAGCATGGCAGTAAGCTGCAATCCCATAAACATTAAATTGATCGAGTTACCCACTTTCATCGGCAACCCAGAATGACCGAGTGTGACGCGTGTGGCCATGCCGATCAGTAAAGTAGAGAAGCAGCCTATGGTCAGTGCATGCAAGGGTGCAAGCCCCCAGATAAAGGTTTTGCCATGACTGATGAAGAGCATAAAACTTTGCGCGGTGAACAGCAGCATGGCGATGCCAAGCCAGGCAAAACCGATGTGCAATACGCCTAGCAGCGGGAATTTTAGACTGCGGCGTAATCCCCAACTGTGCGTCAAATGGAGTGCCACGATAGCCAGTGGCGCGTCGCATAGCCAAAGCCAGGCAGATGCATCATTGATTTTAAGCAGACCATGCCCTGCGCTGGCAACCAACATGACCCACCAGGCCCAATACGGACTCGCGATATAGTTATGCGTCAGGGCACTGGCAGTAAAGAATGGAATCATGCGATGCGCAACACTGGAAAATACCGGTAACAAGAATAGCCACAGTCCGCCTTGAATAGAGAAACGTAGCCATACTGCGTTGTCACCCAATAACCAGATGAGATAGGCAACGAGGCCGCACCAACCCAGGCTCAGTGCGATGAAAATGAGTTGCGGGTGACGTTTGTCCTGGTGTGGCGTGTCAAGCAATACGCGTAACAGTGCATACAGTGCCAAGATCCATCCCGATAGCGTGCTGAAGATGGCAACAATCAATAGGGTATGACTAATCAATAGCCCGATATAGAAACTGACAGCCCCCAGCATGAGCAGCACAAAGGCGGGCACATATCGATGTGGCGGAATTTCGCTACCTTTCATCCAGCGTGGATAGGTAGTCATCAGAAAGCCGAACATGAACAACGGAAACAGGCCGTAAATCATCAACCATGCGTGCGCGGCACTAGGTGTAATTGTCCAAGGTATGGGATGCCAGAGCACACCATACCTTGTCAGCAATTCAGTTAGTAGCCACACCATCACGGCGATCGCTTGCAGTGCGCCGCCGAAGAACATGACGCGGTGAGGTGCGGCAATAAAGATATGCCACTGTTTTGAAGTTATCATAAGTTCGTGTGGTTTATCTGCGCTTAATAGCGCAGCGTAATAGGGCGTTATCTGAGTTTTTTCCTGTGCATTTTTCGATGGCTTTATGAATGTCGACATTCTACTCGGTGCAGTTCATCAAACCCAGCAGGTGTAGCAGGATAGCTCGGTAGTGTGGACTGAATGAAATGAAGCCCAGCATCACAGGGAGTGGATGAACTGATGCTTCACCGATTTGCCGATGCAGCGGGAGGTACATACTTTATCACTTGAGATTGAACCACTACCCTGACTCAAAATAACTTGAAGTTGAATAAATCTGGTTTAAGGTCGATGAAATGATTCAGAGTGTATGCGAAAGCGCGGAGCAGTTGCACCCTGTCATTGGGTGCCCTATCAAGTGCTATAATTCGCGCTTCTTGTGAAAGTGTTGTGTAATGTTTGCCGTCCTGAATTTCAAATCCCATCTTACCGAATTGTTTGCGCAGGCTATGCGCGTTGTTGCACCTGAACTGACACCGACTGACATCCTGATCGAGCGCCCCAAACAGGTGCTGCATGGCGATTACGCCTGTAATCTTGCGATGCAGCTGGCAAAGCCGCTGCGCAAATCTCCACGTGACATCGCGCAAGCATTGGTCGCGGCCTTGCCTGCATCTCTAGTGGTGGAAAGGGTGGAGATAGCAGGAGCGGGTTTTATTAATGTATTCATCACTACGGCAGCTAAACAGAATGTGGTGCGTGGCGTGCTGCAGGCAGGCGCGGGTTATGGTCATATTCATCTGGGCGCGGGCCGTAAGTTGCAGGTGGAATTTGTTTCCGCCAATCCAACGGGGCCGCTGCATGTAGGGCATGGTCGCGGTGCGGCAGTGGGCGATTGTTTGTGCCGCGTGTTGCAGACGGCAGGTTGGAATGTGACGCGAGAGTTTTACTATAACGATGCTGGCGCGCAGATCGACAATCTCACACTATCAGTACAGTTGCGCTGCAAGGGTGTGACACCAGAGGATCCGTCATGGCCTGAAAATGGTTATCGCGGTGATTACATCACCGATGTCGCCCATGCGTATCTGGCGCAAGAAGCGGTGGAAGCCGATGATCAGCACGTGCGGGCATCAGGTGATGTGAATGATGTCACTGCCATCCGCCATTTTGCGGTGGCTTATCTGCGTAGTGAACAGGATCTCGACTTGCGCGCCTTCGGAGTAAATTTCGATGTGTATTCGCTGGAGTCTGCACTCTACACCGAAGGTAAAGTAGAGGAAGTTGTCAGCAAGCTTATCGCCAGCGGCCACACGTATGAGCAGGACAATGCACTATGGCTGCGCACGACAGATTTTGGTGACGACAAAGACCGCGTAATGCGCAAGAGTGATGGCAGCTATACCTATTTTGTACCGGATGTGGCCTATCATCTGGAAAAATGGCGACGCGGCTTTACCCGCGTCATTAACGAACAGGGTGCAGATCATCACAGCACCATCACCCGCGTGCGCGCGGGGCTGCAAGCTTTGGATGTTGGCATTCCGCAAGGTTGGCCGGATTATGTGCTGCACCAGATGGTGACGGTGTTGCGCAATGGCGAAGAGGTGAAAATATCTAAACGCGCGGGCAGTTACGTCACCCTGCGTGATTTGATTGATGAAGTGGGCTGCGATGCTACGCGTTTCTTCCTCGCTGCGCGCCATCCTGATTCTCAACTCGTGTTCGACATTGACCTGGCAAAATCGCAGAGCAATGAAAATCCTGTTTATTATATTCAGTATGCCCATGCGCGTATTTGTAGCGTGTTGGGGCAGTGGGGCGGCGATGTTGCGGCGCTACACCAAGCTGATGTGAGTACGCTGGAGAGTGACTACGAGCGCGCCTTGTTGCAACGCTTGATTGACTATCCGCAGGTGATCGAAAGCGCTGCGGAAGATTTGGCACCGCACCTGATCGCGTTCTACTTGAAAGATTTGGCCGCTGATTTTCACAGCTATTATAATGCTTCACGCTTCCTGGTTGAGGAGGAAGGCATAAAGCTGGCGCGGTTGGCGTTGATTGCTGCGGTGGCACAGGTCATGCGTAACGGCTTGGTATTGTTGGGTGTTTCCGCACCGGAAAAAATGTAGGCTGGGTTCCTTCCACTATGGGATGAAAGTCCGCGAGATCCAAATAAAATTTGGAGTTGCCGACTTTATTGGGTTGTGTGACGAACTTCACGAGAATGAATGAAATTTTTTAAAGACTAATTATATGAGCAAAAACACTAACACTCGATCCGCAGGACCGCGCCAAGGTAGTTCGTTACTGACTGGAGTTTTGGTTGGTATGGTAGTGGGGCTGGTTATTGCGGGTGGGGTCGCATGGTACATTTTAAAGACTCCCAGCTCGTTCGTAAATAATGTACCGCATGAAATGACTAAGCTTGCGGCGGACTCTGAGAAGCAGTTTCCCGCATCTGTAGCAAAAACTGCTCAGGCACCCACTTCTGCGGCTGCATCAGGTGTGGAGGAAGGCAAACCGCGTTTTGAATTTTACAAAGTGTTAACCGACAAGCAAGATGCAACGGTACTTATACAAAAAAGCAGCGACAATGCGGCAACGATAGAGAATAAGTCTGCATCTGTCCAATCTGCGGCCAATGCCACTGCGAAAGAAACTTATTTTTTACAGGCGGGTTCGTTTTCCAATGCGGATGATGCGGATAAATTAAAGGCCAAGTTGGCTATGCTCGGTATAGAAGCCAGTGTGCAAATCGTGACCATTCCTGATAAAGGGGTGTGGCATCGCGTGCACGTCGGTCCTTATAAGGGCAAAGAGGAAATGAATAATGCCTTGGCAGTGTTGAAACAAAATGGGGTAAGTGCTACTCCAATGCTTGCGAAATAGGCGAAGATGTCTACTCACTGGCTAAAGAAGCAGGTGTCGATTCATTAGCTAGTGAAGTGTTTAAATTTAACTTTTAGTCCGAACGTTTCATATTCGCATGAAACCGTATTGGATATTATTTGTTAGGCAGTTAAAAATATGCATAACAAACAAAGAGTAGAGAGTCGCATAATGATATATTTGTGTTGGCAGTCCTAACTTTGCATGGAGATAGATATGAAATTCATCAAACAGATTTTTGTGTTACTAGCGTTGTTATGTGTTAACCAAGTTTTTGCTGAGCCTGAACTGGGCAAGGATTACAAAGTGCTCAATACGGTGCAGCCAATGCGCGCAGGCAGTAAAATTGAGGTGTTGGAATTTTTCTTCTACGGTTGTTCACACTGTTTCAAGATGCACCCAGCGCTGACCGCGTGGGAGAAAAAAATGGCTAAAGATGTTGAATTGGTCTATGTACCGACCATTTTCAATAACTCTTGGGAGCCGATGGCACGTACTTATTACACGCTAGAATTGCTGGGACAGCAAAAGCGGCTGCACGACGACCTATTTAATGCTTGGAACGTGGACAATATTGACCTGAGCGACGAGGCCAAGATCGTTGAATTTGTTGGCCAGCGCGGCGTGGATCGCAAGAAATTCAGCGACGCCTATAATTCCTTCGCCATGCAAAGCAAGGTAACACGCAGTAAACAATTGGCGCAGATATATGGCATTCGCGGCACACCGTCGCTGACGGTGGACGGCAAATATCTGATTAGCGGTCTGGGACCGGAAGAAAGCATTAAAGTATTGAACGCTTTGATCGATAAGGCACGCAAGGAGCGCGCGGGCAAACGTTAGTGGCCGCACAACGCGTCGTTATTAGCGGCGCATCCAGCGGTCTGGGTCTGGCGCTGGCGCGTTATTACCTTGAGCAAGGCGCGATGGTTGCGGTGCTTGCCCGTCGCGCTGATTGTCTGCAAGACCTCTCTAAGCAGTTCCCCCAACAAGTTTATTGTTACCCACTGGATGTGCGTGACTCGACTGCCGTGCAAGCGGCGGCGCAGAGCTTCATCGCACACACAGGCGTGCCGGATATCGTGATCGCTAATGCCGGTATTAGTGTCGGAACGCTTACTGAATATGCCGAGGACATTGATGTTTTCCAGCAGATAATGGATATCAATATGTTGGGTGTAATGAAAACTTTTCAGCCGTTTCTTGTACCTATGCGTGAGGTCAAACAGGGTTCATTGGTTGGCATCGCCAGTGTGGCAGGATTTCGGGGGTTGCCGGGGGCGGGTGCCTATTCCGCATCCAAGGCGGCGCTAATCTCATATATGGAAAGTTTACGTGTGGAATTGCGTGGCAGCGGGATGCGCGCAGTTACCATCTGTCCTGGCTACATCAAAACGCCGATGACCGTCGTCAATCCTTACCCCATGCCTTTTATTTTGCCAGCTGACGAAGCAGCGCGCCGTATTGCACGAGCAATTGCTTCCGGTAAGTCATTTGCGGTAGTGCCGTGGCAGATGGGATTAGTCGGGCGAGTGCTTAAGCTGTTGCCTAACGGGTTATATGATCTTGTGTTTTCAGGGGCTCCGCGCAAGCCGCGCAAGTTGCCTTAACTTCCCGCTTTTAATTCGGGTTTTGGTTGAAGTTCTTATGAGTGTTACTCAAGGGTTCACCACCTGTCTCGAGAGAGTCATAATCTTCGCGTACTCGTATGAAGCGAGCGAATCGTGGGATACCGGTTTTTTCATTCAGTCCGTTATAGCGGTAGGTGACCCATCTTCCCACCTGGGGTGGATGGCGCCGATCTGCGTTAGATAGCCCAGTACCCAGACGAAAGTGCAATCCGTCAGCCGACTCCACCTCCAAAGCGCCTAATGTGCTTGCATACTTACCTTTACCCGGCAGATGAGCGACTACCTTGGCTTCGGCATCATCGTAGGGTTTAAGTTTTAATAGATCGTCGCTGCGGACTGCCCGGTAAAATGAAGCGCCCCGATGCAGCATCAGGCCTTCACCGCCTTGCTTGACTACCCGCTTAAGCATTGCTCTCAAAGCGGCCTGATCGGCCACTTTAAATTGCTCAACGTGACGCACCCATGGCTGGCCGATCTGCGCGATGACTGGCTGTAGTGCCGCATTGCGTTCGGAATAGCTACCTGGATGCACTGGTAGATCGAATACCATGAAGTGCAGCGTGCGCCACTGGATTTCATCGGGAATTTTTTTCCTGACAGTGGAAACTGCGCGGGAAAACTGGCCGTGGCCAACCCATAATTCTCCGTCGAGAGGAATTTTGGGCCAGCCGGCGGTGAACCATACTGGGGCTTCGATATGCTCGCCGCTCCGTGTCAATAGTTTTTCACCATCCCAGTAACCGCGCATGCCATCAAATTTTTCACTCACCCAATAATCTGCCAGCGTGATATTGCCTCGAAAGACGTTTGCCAGCATCACCGGAGGCGGCGCAAGCCCTGCTGCTCGTAGGGGTAGACAACAAAAAACAAGTGCTAGCGATAAAATACAAAGCCGCACCCAACTGGGTAGGTTGATTTCAGACCAGCAGTGTATTTTCATTTGAACAGGTGTGAAATGTGTCATGTATCCATCCGAAAGGTACTGCTCGTGGCAAATTTTCAGGTCTTGTGTTCGAGACGTTTTGACGGTGATGGTTTGCCTGCTATGCCAGAGGAAAGCGCGATTTCCAAGGCTGTTTCCAGCCGGATAATTCGCGCAGTAAGATTTTCAATTTTTTCCTGCTGAGTTTTCATTGTCCCCGCCATGCGTTCCACCTTATCGTTCATTTTGATGATGGTGGTAAGAGCGTCCCACATCTTCTCGGTAACGCCCATCAGATTTTTTTTCCGGAAATTTCCATTTGAGCTATCCTTCGATTGGATTTTTCGACGAAAGCCAACGCATCATCAATGGCGTTTTCTGCCTGAGCGGTTGATTTCTGCATCTGGATGATCATTCCTTCCAAAAGTGTGTCATTTTCTCGTGTTTGATAAGAAGCCGCGGCGCGGCGAAACAGCTCGCCAAGCGAGATGCCTGCCTGTTGCGCTTTTTCGACAAACAGATTTTTTTCCATTGGAGACATCAGCACGGGAACACGTGCGGTTGCGGTAGCCATGTAAAAATTTCCTTTTATAATGTGCAGGACATGCACATTATAACGAGTGGCATTGAAAGTCCAACATTTGGATATTGCAGATGAGTAATGCAGTTGCGAACGTAGACGAAGTTACAGTCCAGATTACCAATAAACGTGAGTTCAAGCCCAGGATATTAGGTATTGATAAGCCTTTTGACGTTGCTGTATTGAAGATTGAGGCTCAAAACTTGCCCACAGTAAAAATGAGGGAGCTTGGATAGGATAATGGGCAATAGTGATAGGCTCGCCCTGCGGTTTTAAAAACAACATTGCTGCAGAGTGGCGTTGCAGTAAACCCAAGCGAACCGCTATTTAATATTTTTGGGTTCAATTCCCCATCTCTTGGGGTGAGGGCTGGTTGAAAGCCAGCGGGTCGTAAGAGCGTAGTTGATAACGTGCCTAACCCGCCAGTTTGCGCTTTAGAATTTCATTCATCTGTGCAGGATTGGCTTTGCCTTTGCTGGCCTTCATGGCGAGGCCGACAAAAAAGCCAAACACTTTTTCTTTGCCGCTGCGATATTCGGCGACTTGCACTGGGTTGGCAGCGATAATCTCGTCTACCATTGCCTCCATTGCGCCGACATCGGACATCTGTTTCAACCCTTTTGTTTCGATAATGGTATCGGGGTTGCCACCTACACTCCAGAGCAACTTGAAAACTTCCTTGGCGGCGGCATTGGAAATGGTTCCATCGGCAATACGTTTAAGCATCCCGCCTAGCTGCCCGGGTGAGATTGGGCATTGTGTAATATCGCGATCTTCACGGTTAAGTGAGGCGCTTACATCACCCATCAGCCAGTTGGCGCACAGCTTGGCTTCCTTGGGGATTTCGTTTAGCGTCGCTTCGAAGAAATCCGCCATTTCTCGTGATGAGGTCAAAGTGTCGGCGTCGTAAACAGATAGGCCGAGATCGGCAACATAGCGTGCCTGCTTGGATAGTGGCAACTCAGGAAGCGTGCCGCGCACCTGCTCGATCCACTCATTATCAATCGCTAGCGGTAGTAGGTCAGGGTCCGGGAAATAGCGGTAATCGTGCGCGTCTTCCTTGCTGCGCATCGCGCGGGTTTCACCCTTGTCGGAATCGAACAACACTGTTGCTTGCTGGATCGTACCGCCGTTTTCCAGCGTATCTATCTGCCACTGTGCTTCGTACTCAATAGCCTGCTGCAGAAAGCGGAACGAGTTAAGGTTTTTGATCTCGCGGCGTGTGCCTAATTCAGTTCCCGGGCGACGCACGGAGACATTGGCATCGCAGCGGAACGACCCTTCCTGCATGTTGCCATCGCAGATGCCGATCCAGCGCACCAGAGTGTGCAGCATTTTGGCATAGGCCACTGCCTCGGCGGCAGAGCGCATATCCGGTTCCGAGACAATTTCCAGCAAAGGTGTTCCAGCGCGGTTGAGATCGATACCGGTCATGCCATGAAAATCTTCGTGCAACGATTTTCCTGCATCTTCTTCAAGATGCGCACGGGTCAGTCGCACCACTTTTTTATAAGTTTGCCCTGCGGTCGTTGTAGGGACCTGAATAGTCAACGAGCCTTGGCCAATTATGGGTAAATCAAACTGACTGATTTGATACCCTTTGGGCAGGTCAGGATAGAAATAATTCTTACGTGAAAACACGGAGCGTGGCGCAATATGCGCACCGACCGCAAGGCCGAACTTGATAGCACGCTCCACTGCGCCACGGTTTAGCACCGGTAATACGCCAGGCAGCGCCAGATCTACCGCGCAGGCTTGGGTGTTGGGTTCTGCGCCAAATGCGGTCGAAGCGCCAGAAAAAATTTTGCTGCTAGTCGAGAGTTGAGTATGAACTTCTAGTCCGATAACGATTTCCCATTGCATGGTGCGGTTCCTTACACCTCGATGTGTTGCGGAGTGCGGGTGTGCCAGTCGGTCACCTGCTGATATTGATGTGCCACGTTTAGCATGCGCGCCTCGTCGAAATAATTGCCAATAATTTGCAAGCCAATGGGCAGGCCATTGCTGCCGAAGCCTGCCGGGATGGACATGCCAGGCAGGCCTGCTAGATTCACCGCGATGGTATAGATGTCGGAAAGGTACATCTGCACCGGGTCATCGTTTTTTTCGGCCAGATTGAAGGCAGTGGTGGGAGTGGTTGGACCCATGATGACGTCACATTGCTTGTATGCTTCCACAAAATCCTGCGCGATCAGGCGGCGAATTTTCTGTGCCTGCAAATAATAGGCGTCGTAGTAACCATGCGAGAGTACATAAGTGCCGATCATGATGCGTCGCTTTACTTCTTCACCGAAACCTTGCGCGCGGGATTTTTCATACATGTCTGCAAGATTGGTGTATTCCGGCGCGCGGTAGCCGTAACGCACACCATCGTATCGCGACAGATTGCTGGAGGCTTCTGCCGGAGCCAGCACGTAATACACTGGGATGGACAGGCGCGAGTTGGGCAGGCTGATGTCTACCACGCTGGCCCCTAATTTTTTATATTCGGCAATCGACGCTTCGATTGTTTGCGCGACATCTGCGCTCAAACCTGCGGCGAAGAATTCTTTGGGCAGACCGATGCGCAGACCATTCAGCGGCTTATTTAAATCTCGTGCGTAATCTTCCGTCTCACGTTGTAGGCTAGTGGAATCACGCTCGTCGAAGCCGGCCATTACATTCAGCAGCAACGCCAAATCTTCTGCGCTGCGGGCCATTGGCCCGGCCTGATCTAGGCTGGAGGCAAAGGCGATCATGCCGTAGCGGGATACTACGCCATAAGTAGGTTTCAGGCCTGATATGCCACATAGTGCGGCTGGTTGGCGGATAGAACCGCCCGTGTCGGTGCCGGTGGCTGCTGCACATAAGCGGGCCGACACAGCTGCTGCACTGCCGCCGGAACTGCCGCCGGGCACGGCGTTGTTGTTCCAGGGATTTTTTACAGCGCCAAAGTAAGAGGTTTCATTGCTGGAACCCATGGCGAACTCGTCCATGTTGGTCTTGCCCAGATTTATCGCGCCGACGCGGTTGAATTGTTCAATCACATGCGCATCGTAGGGGGCAATAAAATTAGACAGCATTTTCGAGCCGCAAGTGGTACGCCAGCCCATTGCACAGAATATATCTTTTTGAGCAATGGGAATGCCAGTGAGAGCATGGGTTTTGGGTTGCGCCAATTGGACATCAGCTGAATGTGCTTGCATCAAGCTCATCTCCTCATTTACCGTGATGTAGGCATTGAGTTTTGAGTTGAATGCGGTGATGCGCTGAAGATACAGTTGCGTTAACTCAACGCTGGAGATTTTCTTGCTGCGCAATGCGGCGCCTAGCTGTAGCAAACTGGAATTAAGCATGATCTTGGAACTGGAAAGTTATTCGATGACTTGTGGTACTAAATACAATCCTTTTTTAATTTGTGGGGCTGCAGCCTGGAATTGCTCACGTTGATTGTGTTCCGTGACCACATCTTTACGCAAGCGTTGGGTTATCTCCTGAGCGTGCGACATCGGTGCAATCCCATTAGTATCGACTGCCTGCATTTCGGCGATCAAGCCAAAAATATTCAAAAGCTGGGCGTGCGCTGTTTGCGCTTCCTGCTCTGTCATTCCTAGCCTGGCCAGCCGGGCGATCTTATAGACATCATTAATACTGAGCGACATAGGCTGAATTCTTTATCTTTATTAAAGGTAGCGTAATAGGTTATCATCAATAGCATTGCCAGACTAATTTTTTGCGATATCGGGCACATTTTTTTCTATTTTGGGATTCTTCATGTTTGGATTTTTTGACAACTATTTTGCTAATGATTTAGCGATAGATTTGGGCACTGCTAATACCCTGATCTGGGCACGCGGCAAAGGCATTGTGCTGGATGAGCCATCGGTGGTAGCAATTCGTCATGGGAGTGGCCCAAACGACAAGAAGGTGATTCAGCAAGTTGGGCTGGCAGCCAAGCAGATGCTCGGGCGTACGCCCGGCAATATTACTGTCATACGCCCGATGAGGGACGGCGTAATTGCCGATTTTACCGTCACCGAACAAATGCTTAAACAATTTATCAAGAGAGTGCATAAGTCTGGGATTTTTAGCCCTAGTCCGCGCATCGTGATTTGCGTGCCGTGTGGCTCTACTCAAGTGGAACGGCGCGCTATCCGCGAATCAGCTTATGGTGCGGGGGCACGCCGGGTGGAGTTGATTGAAGAACCTATGGCAGCAGCAATAGGCGCTGATCTGCCAGTGGAAGAGCCAAACGGCTCAATGGTGGTGGATATTGGCGGAGGTACCACCGAAGTAGGTGTGATTTCATTGGGCGGTGCGGTGTATTCCGGTTCCATACGCGTCGGTGGCGATAAGTTCGACGAGGCTATCATTAATTATATTCGCCGCAACTATGGCATGTTGATTGGTGAAACGACCGCGGAACAGATCAAGAAAGAAATCGGTTCGGCATTTCCTGGCAGCGAAGTGCGCGAAATGGAGGTGATGGGACGTAATCTGGCGGAAGGGGTGCCGCGTAGTTTTACCATTTCCAGTAATGAAATACTGGAGGCCCTTACTGATCCACTTAATAATATTGTCAGTGCGGTGAAGATCGGGCTAGAGCAGACCCCCCCTGAACTGGGTTCGGATATCGCCAGAAAGGGGATGGTTCTGACTGGCGGTGGCGCATTGTTGCGTGATATCGATCGCTTATTGATGGAAGAGACTGGTTTGCCCGTGTTGATTGCGGATGACCCACTTACCTGCGTGGTGCGCGGGTCCGGCAAGGCTCTTGATCGGATGGATAAATACAGTGGAATTTTTACCAGCGATTAAGCATTAGATTTAACGGCGTGTGGATAATTTTAAATTAATGCAGTCCGGTAATTTTCTCCTCTTCCGACTTTACTTCCGTAAACGGAAGAGAGTAGCGATGGTGTTGTAACTGAGAACTGTAAGCAGAAATGGCTGTTGAAACGCCCTAATGGAACAAAGCCAGCCCCTTCGCTTCTTCAATCGAGGCCCCTCTCCTGCCGTCCGGCTGGTATTTTTCGCGCTGCTTTCATTGCTGCTATTGTTTGTGGATGTACGCTATCGATATCTGGAATCCATACGTAGCGGTCTTTCAGTCTTGCTGTACCCTCTGCAACGGTTAGTCACGGCACCCAGTAAGCTATGGCATGAGGTTGATGATTTTTTTGTCTCGCATAACAGCTTGATTCGCGACAACGCTGAATTACGTAATCAGCATACTTTAGATATTGCGCAGTTGCTACAGCTGCAGGTACTGAAGGCGGAGAATCACCACTTGCGTAACCTTCTTATGGTGCAGCAACGCGCCGATTATCCAATGCAGCTAGCGGAAATTATGTATGTCGAACGAGACATTTTTAATCGCAAAATATTATTGGACAAAGGTACGCAGGCAAATGTGCTAGCCGGACAGATAGTGATGGATGATAGTGGTATCGTTGGCCAGGTTACACGCGTTTACCCTTGGATGAGCGAGGTCACGTTAATTACTGATAAGGATCACGCGGTGCCGGTGCAGGTGCTCCGTAATGGCTTGCGCGCAGTGGTGTTTGGCTCTGGTGACACCGGTGAGCTGGCGCTGCGTTATATGCCCATCAGTTCGGATATTCAGAATGGCGATGTATTGGTAACTTCCGGTATTGATGGCACTTATCCGCCCGGTCTGCCGGTGGCCAAGGTAATCCATGTTGAGCGCGACCCTGCCTATCCTTTTGCTCGCATTTTATGTACCCCGATTGCGGGGGTGGATAAGCGGCGCCAACTGTTGATTTTGTCCGCGCTACTGAAGTTACCGGAGCGTCCGGAGGTGGTTGTGGAAACCGCGACCGACAAGTCCAAAAATGGCAAACGGGGGGGGCGGTGAGAGACCGTATTCTGAAAGACCAGGAATTCCAGTTGCCCGTCAGCCGTATTTTTATCGCAGCTAGCCTACTTGTTGCGCTGTTGCTAGATTGGTTGCCATGGCAAGGTATGTGGCTGGCGTTTCGTCCAGATTTTGTCGCGCTGGTATTGCTCTATTGGTGCACGCACAAACCCTACCATGTTGGTATTAGCATTGCGTGGACGGTAGGCATACTTGCCGATGTGGCAGATGCAAGTCTCTTCGGGCAGCATGCATTGGCATACTCGGTATTAGCTTTCAGTGGAATCGTGTTGCATCGTCGGGTGTTGATGTTTAATTTGCACCAGCAGACCTTGCAAATTTTTCCGCTGTTATTACTTGCATATACGGTGTATGCCGCGGTGCATTGGCAGTTACGCGGCAGTATTTCATGGGAATACTTCATTGGCAGTGTCGTTTCAGCTTTGCTTTGGGCACCCGTGACCATATTGTTGCAGGCCTTGCGTCGTCCCCGTGCTGCAACTGATCAGTTATGAAGCGTCACATCGAGTTTAAAGACACTCAACGAGAAATCCATTATTTTCGGCTACGTCTGGCGCTAAGTTTAGGGTTTGTGTTACTTCTACTGTTGATACTGCTGGCACGTTTTGTTTATTTGCAGGCGATACAACAGAGCCACTATCAAACTTTGGCTGAGAATAATCGCATTTCCATCGTGCCCATTGCGCCCAGTCGCGGCCTGATACTCGATCGCAACGGCGTTGTTCTGGCACATAATTATTCTGCTTATACTTTAGAGATAACCTTAAGCAAGGTGGTCGATCTGAAGACGACAATTGATGAACTTGCAAAGCTAATTGATATTCAGCCCGGAGATCGCAAACGCTTTAAGCGACTGCTGGCCGATAACCGTAAATTCGAGAGCCTGCCAATACGCAACCGTTTAACAGATGATGAGGTGGCGCGCTTCTCTACGCAGCGCTATCGTTTTCCCGGCGTGGAAATTAAGGCGCGCTTGTTCCGTGAATATCCGTACCACGAGCAAATTTCTCACCTGCTCGGTTACATCGGTCGTATTAATGAGAGCGAAATTGCGCAGCTGGAGGAGGATGAAATAGCGGCTAATTATCGTGGTTCCGATTACATCGGTAAGACTGGCATCGAGCAGAGTTATGAAGGCGAATTGCATGGTAAAACCGGTTTCCAGCAGGTGGAAGTGGATGCGGGTGGGCGCGAGGTGCGAGTGTTGTCGCGTACGTCACCCGTATCGGGCAACAATTTAATGCTAACGATAGATGCTAAATTGCAGGGAATTGCCGAGCAGGCGTTTGGCAATTATCGGGGTGCATTAGTGGCTATAGATCCAAGAAATGGGGAGGTATTGGCCTTTGTCAGCAAGCCGGGCTACGATCCAAACCTGTTCATTGATGGTATCGATGAACAGAGTTGGAATGAGTTGAACAACTCGCCTGATGTGCCACTCAATAACCGCGCATTGCGTGGGCAATATTCACCGGGCTCCACCATCAAGCCGTTCATGGCATTAGCTGGGCTGCATTATAACAAGCGCACACCTGGCCACACTATTAGTGACCCAGGTTACTTCAGCCTGCCCGGCAGTCGTCATCGATACCGAGATTGGAAAAAGGATGGGCATGGCAGCGTAGACTTGTTTAAATCCATCGTGGTGTCTTGCGATACTTATTATTATGGGCTGGCCACCGAATTGGGCATAGACAACATATATAGCTTTTTTTCGGAGTTTGGATTCGGTAAGAAAACCGGTATTGATATGGAAGGTGAGGTTTCCGGTTTGATGCCGTCACAGGAGTGGAAGCAGAAACGTCACAAACAAAAATGGTATGCCGGCGACACGGTTTCGGTTGGTATCGGTCAGGGCTACAATTTGGTTACGCCGTTGCAATTGGCTTATGCTACTGCGATTCTGGCCAATGATGGAGTAGCTTACCGTCCGCATCTGCTGAAGGAGGTGCAAAGTTCGCGCACTAGCGAAAAACGTACATTGGGGACGAATCTGGAATCTAATCTTAACCTCAATTCGGAGCATCTCGCGCTGGTAAAAAGCGCTATGGTGGCGGTGACGCAGCCCGGAGGCACTGCCGCGAAGGCGGGTGCGGGTGCGTCGTATGCTTTCGCCGGCAAAACCGGCACGGCGCAGGTAATAGGCATTAAACAGGGCGAGAAGTACATCGAGAGTAAAATTCAGGAACGGCATCGCGACCACGCTTGGTTCATGGCCTTTGCACCTTCCGATCAGCCAAAGATCGCGCTAGCAGTGCTTGTTGAGAACGGAGGGCACGGTAGCTCTACCGCTGCGCCGATTGCGCGTAAGGTGTTGGACTATTTCCTGCTTGGTAAGGTGCCTCATCCCTTGCTTACCGTGGATGAGGCCGAAGGGGTGGAACATGATTAAGCGGCGCCTATGGCAACGTTTCGTCGCGCATCTTGATCCCGTTCTGCTGACTCTGCTTGGATTACTTCTGCTGGTTAGCTTGGTGGTGATATATAGCGCCAGTGGCGGTAATTGGTTCCGTGTGTTGGCGCAGATGACAAATATACTGGTGGCGTGCGCCGCACTATGGATAGTGGCCAATATGCCGCTTCATTATCTGATGCGGGCTGCCGTGCCAGCCTATCTGCTAGGGATGGTGTTGTTGATTGCCGTGGCATTTTTCGGCGAAATCACGAACGGTGCTCGGCGCTGGTTAAACATTGGGGTGACGACCATTCAGCCTTCTGAGCTGATGAGGATAGCGGTGCCGTTGATGATGGCTTGGTATTTTGAGAAGCACGAAGCCATGTTGACTTTAAAAAATTATTTTGTCGCAACCTTGCTGTTGCTGCTGCCGGTGGCGTTAATTGCGCGCCAGCCAGATTTGGGTACGGCCATTCTGATCGCCGCTAGCGGATTTTATGTACTATTCCTTGCCGGTATATCCTGGCGAATCATGCTGACCTTCTTGGTCATAATAATGGCAAGTACGCCATTTGCGTGGTCCACGCTACACGACTATCAGCGCCACCGTATTATGATGTTGCTTGATCCGGCCCAGGATGCACTTGGCAGGGGCTACCACACTATCCAGGCCATCATTGCGGTGGGTTCCGGTGGGATATTTGGCAAGGGGTATCTCAATGGCACTCAGGCTCATCTTGATTTTCTGCCGGAGCGCACCACCGACTTCATTTTTGCGGTGTATTCGGAAGAATTCGGCTTGCTCGGTAATATTGTACTTGTAAGCTTGTACTTATTCGTTATTGCGCGTGGTTTCGTTATTACGGCCAATGCTTCAACTTACTTCACACGCCTGATGGCCGGGAGTATTACACTCACTTTTTTCACCTATGCCTTCGTCAACATGGGTATGGTGAGTGGCATTCTGCCAGTTGTGGGTGTACCGTTACCGCTCATTAGCTACGGTGGCACGTCTATGGTCACATTACTGCTTGGTTTTGGCATGCTTATGAGTATTCATACCCATAAAAAGCTGGTGCAAACTTGATGAGGTCGGTTGGCAATAGTGGCGTCCAACAGGTTAAGCCGCAAGCTGGTTTTCATAATACCGCTGCGTGAAAGCAGCAGGTGATAACTACTAGCCAAGACGGGCCTGTTTCCGTTGCCGGTTAAAAAATTCGATGCGCTTAGTAATCTTTTGCATTGCTTGCTTTCGGGTGCGGTAGCGCCGATGATGAACCCGCTCATTTTTGAGCATACCCCAGATACTTCTCATTGGTGTGTCCCACCAATCCCCTTTGCGATTTATGGATGTCGTCATGCTGAATTGCTTCAGTAGCCTCCGGTAATCGTTTTCGCAATTTCGGCTCCATTTTTTACAGCTGACCTCAACCTGAGGTTGAATAGATTTGGATGGATTACGCTATACTTATATTCAACTCTCTCCTGCATCAAATAGGGATGTGTTTAATAATGGAATTATAAATAGGGGGTTTGCAAGTGAATAAACAAACTGGATTGATACTTTTTGCAGCAATCATCCTCACCGCGTGTGGCAGCGTACCGCCACGCAAGGAAGAAATGCGCAGTACACCCGCTCCTGTAATCGAAGCACAAGCTACCCCAGCCCAACCCAAGCGTGGCGGTTATTTGGAAGGTGACAGTCCTGGTGCCGATGTGCCCGCTAATCTAGATACCATCCCGAATGCAGTGCCGCGTGTTGAGCCGTTGCACCGTTTTGCTAACAGCCAATATACCGCTTTAGGAAAGACATACACGCCTTTAACTACGCCTGGTAGATTTAAAGAGCGAGGTATTGCTTCCTGGTATGGTAAAAAATTCCACGGTAAGCGCACTGCGAGTGGCGAAATATATGACATGTATGGTATGACTGCCGCTCATCCTACATTACCTGTACCCAGTTATGCGCGTGTAACTAACCTCAGCAACAAAAAGTCGGTAGTGGTGCGTATAAATGACCGAGGTCCATTTCTGCGTGAGCGCATCATTGATCTTTCATATGTCGCCGCTTATAAGCTTGGTATTGTAGATAATGGCAGTGCCGAAGTAGTGGTGGAGGTAGAAAGCTTGGCAGCAGACAGCAATGTCCAGCCTATAGAGATAACGGATTCGGTAGTTGTTACCCCCTTGAAGCCAACAACTGCAATGTCTGTTTCAAGCGAACCGGCAGCGATGGGTAATGTGTATTTGCAATTGGGTGCCTTCCGGTCACAGCAGGGTGCAGAGAGTTTTCTCGGACGTATGAATATTGAATTTGAGGGCGGTGGCAAACGCGTCGAGTTGTATCAGAAGGATGATGATATGGTGCGCGTGCACATTGGCCCCTATTCTACACAGGATGAGGCACGCGCTATCGCAGAAAGATTGCAACCGCGCTTGGGATTCAAACCTTTTGTGGTTCTTCATTGAATAAGGGGCTAAATTAGCTATTGATCGTGTCGAGTAGTACTTGTTAATCAATATATTGTGTTATTTTATAAATGAAGTTTTTTACAGCCTGTAATTTAGTAGCATTATTTTAATGACTATGCCACCTAAACAACAAATTGGTAGTTTTAGCGCCCCCTTGTCGCTCGACTTTGACGGTGGCAGGGTTTCCGCACGAAGACTTGAATTACTGGCTGCGATTGGTCAGGCAAACTCGATCAATGGCGCCGCAAAGACAGTCGGGATGACCTACAAGGGTGCTTGGGAAGCAGTTGAAGCCATGAATAATCTTGCTGGTGTACCTCTCGTGGTAGCTCGGCAAGGAGGTCGTGGTGGTGGCAGGGCAGAGCTAACTGAGGTGGGGCAGCGTTTGGTAGATGAAATGGGGCGCATTGCTGCTTTGCAAACCCAATTTTTCGCGGCGCTTGATGAAGATGGAACTCTGGGTAATAGTTTTCAGCTTCTGAAAAGGATAGAAGTAAAAACGAGTGCACGTAATGCTTTCATGGGAATTGTTGAAAGCGTTCAAAAGAGTGTAGTAAATGCGGAGGTGACACTGAGACTTGCCAGTGGTGAAGCCCTGTACGCCATTGTTACTGGGGAGAGTGTACGCTCACTGGATCTTGTGCCGGGCAAGGTCGTGTATGCTTTGATTAAGGCGTCATGGATAGTGCTGACTCCGGCGGACGAAAAGATCAAAACATCAGCGCGTAACCGTTTGTGTGGAGTGGTCAGCCACATTGAGGAAGGTTCGATAAATACCGAGGTGCTGCTTGATCTGGGTAAGGGTATTACGCTGGCTGCGATTATCACCAATGAGTCGCACAAAATGCTTGAGCTTGCTGTTGGTAGCCGTGCGTGCGCCTTGATTAAGGCGTCTCACATTATTGTTGGTATAGACTAATGAAAATAACCGCTATCGTGAATTTTTTTAACTATCGTTATATACCTTGGTCTATTTTCATGCTTCATGAACCGTTGGCACAATCCTTCGTTATCACGAAGCGAGCCAAAGACAGCTCACTTGCACGGCGATTTGCGGCTTACTTCCAGACGCCCGAAGCGCGCAAAATCATGGAAAGCTATGGCTTTGTGGTGCCTAAAAAATAACAGGTTGAAAAATGGATGTTGGAGTACTGATGTTGGAGTACTTAAGACAAAGCTTGAGTTTGAGTGCAGAGGATTGGACGGCAATCTGGCTTACGCTACGGCTTTGTCTATATACGACCCTAATTTTGATGGTGATTGCCACGCCGATTGCGTGGTGGTTAACTAGCGGATGCTCTGCCAGTCGAACCGCCGTGCAGGCGGTGGTTGCCTTGCCGCTGGTGTTACCGCCCACCGTGCTGGGATTTTATCTCTTGATCACGCTGGGCCCGCGCGGTTTTATCGGCGGAACGTTAGAGAACATGGGACTCCATCATCTTGCCTTTACTTTTGAGGGCATATTGATCGGCTCAGTGTTGTATTCCATGCCCTTTGCCGTACAACCCTTGCAGCAAGCCTTCACTAATCTGGGGCGACGCCCGATTGAGGAGGCTGCCTCACTCGGCGCAGGTCCGATAGATTGTTTCTTTAGCGTCATTTTACCGATGACTAAAAGTGGCTTCATCGTTGCCCTGACCCTCACTTTCGCTCACACCATGGGCGAGTTCGGGGTCGTCCTGATGGTGGGCGGCAATATTCCGGGCGTGACCCACGTATTATCAACCACCATCTATGGCTATACTGAAGGGATGCAGTATGCCGCTGCGGGAAGACTGAGTCTGATGCTATTGATCCTCGCGTTTATCGTACTGTTTGTGGTGTACCGGTTTAATCGAGGTTTTGAGATGGTAAAACCATGACCGTGTCAGTACGTGCCCGGATTACCCGTTCAAATTTTGTTTTTGATGTCGATGTTGATTGGCCCGCGGAGGGTGTCACCGTTCTGTTCGGACGTTCCGGCTCGGGTAAGACGACATTGCTGCGACTGATTGCCGGTCTGGAGCGCCCGAGCGACGCGCGCGTGAGCTTTCGCCATGAAGTTTGGCTGAATGGACGCAGCTGGGTACCCCTCCATCGGCGTCGGATCGCCATGGTTTTTCAAGAAGCCAGTTTATTACCCCATCTATCTGTACGTGAAAATCTCCTCTACGGTTACAAGCGCACCCCGATTGCGGAGCGTAAACTCCATCTGGATGAAGTGGTTCGTATGTTGGGCATCGAAAACCTGATTGGACGTAATATTAATAAACTTTCCGGTGGGGAGCGTCAGCGTGTTGCCTTGGGGCGTGCGCTGTTGACCAGTCCGCGCCTGCTCTTGATGGATGAGCCCCTTTCGGCGCTCGATACTCAAACCAAGCGGGAGATTCTTCCCTATTTCGAGCGCTTGGTCGAAGAAGCGGATGTGCCGATTGTCTATGTTACCCATGCGCCCGCCGAAGTAGAGCGTCTTGCAGACCGAGTGGTGTTTTTGCGGGATGGACGCATCGACCGCGTTGAAACGCTCAAACACACCTTATCTCGGTCGGATTCCCCGCTGTTTCACGATGACGGCGTGGTGTCGGTCATCAAAGGTCAGCTGGGGCAGAAAGAGCATGGGTTAACGTCTTTTTATGTTGGCCAAGATTGTTTTTGGTTGAGCACCCCTATTTATTCAGATAGCGTTGGCAAGTCGCAACGTTTGCGTATTCTTGCCAAGGATATAGGAATCGCGCTCACTAAACCGGAGAACACGAGTCTGTTGAACGTATTGCCCGTGACCGTGCAGCGTATAGACCCCGCTCGTGAGGGGCACGTGCTGCTGGGTTTACGGTTAAGTGAAGGGCAAAATCTGTTCGCTGAAATCACTGCATGGTCACGTGATCGACTCGACTTACGCAAAGGACTTGTCGTGTATGCCATGATCAAGACGGTTGCGTTGGCGGAGTAAAGATAAATCAGATGTGTTGAAACTTAGACGGACAGAATGTCTATTCTGCGCGGAGGAGTTTTGCGTTTATTTTTGAGTAACCCCTGCGCGCGTTACCCATTGCTATAACTGCTAATTGAAAAAAATTAATTTAAATATTAAGGCTTACTGTGATAAACGGTTGTATCTCCAATTAGTCGGCTGTCAGTATTATTCGGTATAGGCTCACTGAATTTTTGCTGGGCATCGATTGGTAACAAGCTATTTTGTTCACGCACAGATTTAAGATAGCGTTGTATTTCGCCTTTTGTTGTTTGATCGGCGGTTGCCCTTTCAATATTTTTAATTGTGATATTCGCGCCATATTCAATTAAAAGCTGGGCAGATTCCAGATTTCCCACCTTATGCAAAACGGTATTTCCTTTTTTAATAATCATACTTCCTGTTTCAAGTTGGACATTGGGGCTGGCCCCTGCAACTAATAAACGTTTAGTCACTTTAGGGAAGTCCACCCATATATACAAGGCGGTTAAGCCATCTTTATCTTGAAATTTAGCGTCGGCACCGTGATCGAGTAAAAATATTGCAAGTTCGGGATCGTTAACATCGAATATGGGTGGACGATTATTATAATCTACAATGTTTGGATCAGCTCCATTGTCAACTAGCAGTTGTGCCGCCTCTGTACTTTCCACATAGTGCAACGCTGTTTTTCCAAAAAAATCTTGAATGTTTATATCCCCACCAAGTTTAATTGCGTTCTTCATTCCCTCTAAATCGTTGTCCATTGTTGCTATGATTATGGATTCATCAGGTTCATTTTGCATATTTATCTTCTGTAGGCTAAAGCGCTTCAAATATTTCTAGCGGAATTTACAGGCTCTATAATATTCCCGAGAATTTAGTGGGATAGTATTTCCGCTATATTAAATAGCTTGGTTATGAGAAAGATATCCGTAACAGATAATTTGCATCTACAAAGTTTCCGCAGAATGGCTTAGTGTACATGCTCGGATCGTGCTTTGGTCTGGTTAAAATGGTTGTACTCGAACAGCAGAACCTGCTTCAATGTTTCCCTGCGATACAGGTAACACAATAAAACAATTGGCTTTGCTCATTGAACTGAGAATTCCGGAGCATTGAGCGCCCGTTGTATGTACTATCCATCCGCCGTTTTTATCTTGACTGAGAATGCCGCGTTGAAACTCTGTTCGTCCGGGAGCTTTTCGGATAGGGCTGATGCAGGTAGCCTGGAACTCAAGGATTAGTTTGGGTTGTTGCCCCATAAGTACCCGTAAAGCGTCGCGAACGAACTGCTGGAAAGTTACCATGACTGCAACTGGGTTACCTGGTAATCCAAAAAAATGGCAAGTCCCGATCTTGCCATAAGCAAGTGGCTTGCCGGGTTTCATGGCTATTTTCCAGAATACAACCTCGCCAATTTCCGCTAACAGTTGCTTGATATAGTCAGCCTCACCTACTGAAACTCCGCCGCTGGTTATGATGACATCAGCCCGCGCTGCAGCGTCTAGCAAGGCGACTTTGAGACTGGCTTTGTCGTCACGAATGGTACCCATGTCGATAATTTCTACTCCTAGCTCGCCCAACATGCCTAGCAGGGAATATCGATTACTGTTATAAATTTGACCAGGAGCCAAGGGTGTTCCTGGTTGCTGCAATTCGTCACCGGTTGAAAATAGCGCAACTTTTAGTTTGCGGTAAACTTTGACTTCACTCAAACCAAGCGAAGCCAGCAGGCCCATCTCGGCAGGGCGAATGATCTGTCCGCGAGCCAGTACCGTAGCGCCCTGCGTGATATCTTCCCCGACCAAGCGAATGTTCTGACCACGAAGATGCCCTTCCCCTATTTCAATAAAGGATCCTGCAACCTGAACGTGCTCTTGCATTACCACGCTATCACAGCCTTCAGGAATGAGGGCGCCAGTCATAATGCGCACACATTCGCCTGCAGCAACATGACCCTCAAACATGCGTCCAGCATAGGCACTGCCAATAATAGCGAGTCTGCCAGGAGCAGTTGCCAAGTCGTCACTGTGCACAGCGTAACCATCCATTGCTGAGTAGTTGTGCGGCGGCACATTCATAGGGGAAAGTATGTCTGCTGCCAACGTGCGATGCAATGCATCGCTCACGTTGATCGATTCATTCTCCGCGAGTGGCGCGAGAAACTGTTGGATAAGCTGGCGTGCTTGTTCTACCGGCATTGAATCGGGATCATAATCACCCATTGTTTCAAGGGTGGATAAGAAAGAAAACTTGGATTCCATGAAGTGTCCTTTGCTAAATTTGGCAGCCGGATAAAACTTTGAAGATCACAGCATAATTACCAGACTGATTTCAGCTTCGCTTGATATGGGTAGTGCTGCCTGGATGAGTGATTTTGACGCACCTGACAGAAGATGCGTACTTGTAAACTATCCTCCGATATAAGACATTTCAATCTTTTTGCCTGTTTGTGTCTTGCTCTTTGTGTTTGCACTCCGTAACTCTGAATAGCGATCCGCGCGCAACCGCCATAGGTGTGCAAGGGCAGTAGAGATTTCTTGATCTGTTTTCCCGCTCTGCATTAGTGCTCGCAAATCGTGGCCACTTTCTGCAAAGAGGCAGGTATATAGTTTGCCTTCGGTGGACAACCTGGCACGAACGCATTCGTGACAAAAGGTCTTAGTGATGCTCGAGATCACTCCGATTTCACCCCCGCCATCCTGATAGCGCCAACGCTCTGCAGTCTCGCCAGTGTAGTTTGGTTCGATTTCTTCAAGTGGCATGTGGGCGGAAATTCGTCTCACTACTTCGGCAGAGGGAATCACTTCGCCCATTTCCCAATGGTTAGAAGTTCCTACATCCATGTATTCGATGAATCGCAGTATGAAGGGGGAATCTTTGAAATAGCGTGCCATAGGTACGATTTCCTGGTCGTTCATACCACTTTTGACAACCATGTTTACCTTAATTGGGCCGAGGCCTACTGAATGGGCGACATCTAGACTGCGCAAAACATCCGATACCGGAAAATCAACGCCGTTCATGCGCTTGAAAGTGGCATCATCCAGTGAATCCAGAGAGACCGTAACACGATTTAATCCTGCATCTTTCAGGGATTGAGCTTTTTTTCCGAGTAACGCGCCATTAGTAGTCAGTGTCAGATCCAAGTCACTGCCATCGTATGTTTTCAGCTTGGCAAGCATCTCAATTAAATTTTCTACGTGTTTGCGTAATAGGGGCTCACCACCCGTAAGACGGATTTTCTGAACGCCATGGTTAACGAAAATTTGTGCGATACGAGTGATTTCTTCAAAAGTCATCATTGAAGCCCGTGGCATAAATACATGATCTTTGCCGAATGATTCTATAGGCATGCAATATACGCATCGGAAATTACATCGATCTGTGAGTGAAATACGCAAATCCTGTAATGGGCGTCCAAACGCGTCACCGATAAGCCCATTTGGCTCTTCTATAACGGCGGGGATGACTGGAGCTGTCTTAGAATGACGATAATCTATAATTGGAATTATTTTTTTAGGCATGGCATTAGGCCCAATATATTCAGGCATGGTAGTAGTTGATTATCATGGGTTCAATACTTACACTCAGGCTATAACGCAGCTTAATATTTAAGAAAGCCTAAAGGTAGGTGGCAATCTTATTTTACAGATACTTGTTAGAACTTTATTACTTTTAGTTCGCATCTTTTAGTAACAGCAAAATATTTGATTGGATTCGGCATAGTCCAATGCTTGCACGGGATTTTGTTTTGGTTTTATAGGAATAATAATATACAAAGAGTACATGTAGTTATTTACATAATTAGTTAAAAATTATCCAGCATGACTAAATAACCACCTATTAGAAAATTCTTAAACTAACTCCGCACAGCAAATTGTTCGTGAGAATACACGATTGAAAGCATTTATTGCAATGCAAATATAAGTGTGTTGTGCATGAACTTTTTATTGTAGTGACCTTCGGGAAAAATGGAGTCCGACGCTGCAGTAGAAACTGGAACCTTCAAATTGTGTTCGTTCAGAAGATTGTGGGTCACCATGCCCTAGGCATTCAAGAGCAAAAATATACAGCGCAAAGAAAAAAGACGAGGTGATTTGTAATTTTGAAGCCAGAAGAGCAACGGCTAGCGCATCAAGCAAATATTCGGGACAAGGCGCTATTTCAAATATCATGTCATGTCATCTTCATTTCATGAACTTATCCAGCACTGCATGAAATCGAAAGAATATGCCTGGGGAAAACCAAACCATTCTTCTAGCAATAATCGACGATAATCTCCATATGTGTGCTACAGCACAGACCTCTCTCTTTAATCAGAGAGATAATAAAAGTCTAGGTTTATTCAATTCATATAACCATATAACTGTTTCTAATAGTACAAAATTATTTTTTGTTGAAGGGAAGCTCGCGCTTACCCGTTCTAAGGGCGGGAATATTACATCCAATTATTCAGGCTCATTGATCCCGACCAACTCTCCTTTATTGATTCGGAGGAACTGAACGCTTCGCAGCAGTTACCGGGGTCAGGGATTCTTTGAAGAAATATCTCATATCCAAAGTGGACTAAGAGGAGGCTGAAGGCATATTGCTCATGTCCTATGGGTTAAAGATCTTAATGATAAGGATGGAAACGACGAAGATTTAAAAGTCGTGAAGCCATTTTTATGATGAGCAATACAGTTTGTTTATTCTTCTAGTATTTGCGGTAACCATAAGCGCGATCGCTTTGTACTTATCGCACCAGACGGTTAAAAATCAATAGTTAATGTCAATTTAAAGGACGCCACATGAATAAATTAATATTAGCTGCAACATTAATAGCAGGAGTTCCACTGTCTTTTGCAGAAGGATTGCTGGAAAATCCAGTGGTGGACAGCACCGAATCAGGAATTGGTGTAATTTCGGGTTGGCATTGCACGGCAACGCGAATTGATATAGTAATTGACGGATTGAGTGTGGGGAAAGCCGGAAGCGGCACTAGCCGAAATGACACAACGGGTATTTGCGGACGCTCTGACTCAGGTTATTCCCTCTTGTACAACTACAATATTCTTTCCCCTGGAAGTCATACTATAAGTGCATATGCGGACGGGGGAGTATTTGAAACTCGTCAATTCAATACAGTTCAATCAGGCGGGGAAGAGTATCTTAGTGGAATTTCTAAAACAGCAATAATCTCTGATTTCCCATCTCCTGGCAGAATAGCAACATTGCAGTGGAGCCAGGCAAAGCAAAGCTTTGTTATTACAGGAATAAGCGCCCCAGCTGCTGTCGCAGGAGCAGCTGCCAATTAAAACTGCTCTCGACTAGAGGGAAGAGAGCGGAATGGAGAAGCTTACAAATAACTCTCCACTTAATGCACGTCAGAGGTGCGTCGAGTCATAAATAATTCATCTGTAATTATCTGCACTCAATAGCAATAAGCAGCGGAGAGTGGTTGTATGTTAATTGAGTAGGTGTGCACTGAAAAACTGTGCTTGACCTGCAAAACGCATTATTGCTTCGCTTGGGTGCCTCTAGAGTATTCAACTTGGTTTCTTGTCCACTTTTTTTGCCCTCTCTGCGGCTTATTGTAGCTTTCCATCAGCGTCCGATAGGGGCACGATGTGCCCCGACATTCGCCACGAACGCCATTGCATCGGGACGATTCCACGTACTCATGATTTCGGCCAGAGTGGCATAGGTGTCGATTGGTACGGCACCAGCTTGAACGACACCGGCAAGCGTGAGGGTTGTGCTTCTCCTTGAGGTTGGACAATGCATTCGCACCGTCAGAATGAAATGCCATGCCGGTCGGGATGACCAGCATGGCACGAACTAGTGAGAAATCTGCGCGAAGCGCCCGCTGTTGAAGTCCGTGATAGCCTGGACAATCTCCTCTTGACTGTTCATCACGAACGGCCCCTGCCCGACGATCGGTTCGTCAATTGGCTCGCCGCTAAGCAGCAGCACCACCGCTTCGTTGTTTGCTTCGATAGACACGGCGCTTCCTGCGCGATCCAGTAGCACCAGCTGCGCCTCGCGTGCGACGGTGCTGTCGTTGACCAATATCGTGCCTCGCAAAACGATAAGCGCCGAGTTCCAGCCATCCGGCACGGACAGCTCACAGACCCCCCCCTGATTCAGACGCAAATCCCACACTTTCATGGGCGTGAAGGTATGTGCTGGGCCGACATGCCCCTTGTAGTCACCTGCAATTACCCGCACCGTGCCAGCACCGTCAGGCAGAGCTACAGCCGGGATGTCGCGATTGAGGATGGCTTGGTAACCCGGCGTGGTCATTTTATCCTTGGCTGGTAGGTTCACCCACAATTGCACCATTTCCAACATGCCGCCGGAGCGAGTGAACGCCTCGGAATGAAATTCTTCGTGCAGAATGCCGGCACCAGCCGTCATCCACTGCACGTCTCCGGGGCCGATCACACCGCCTTGACCTGTGGAGTCGCGGTGCGCAACCTCGCCCTTGTAGACGATGGTGACGGTTTCGAAGCCACGATGTGGGTGCGGATCTACTCCACGCGGATGGTCTACAGAGCTGAACTCGGCCGGGCCGGCGTAATCCAGCAGCAGAAATGGGCTTAGCTGCTTCCCATGGGTCTGGTAAGAAAACATCGAACGAACGGGAAAGCCGTCTCCGACCCAATGCGAGCCGGGCGCGTTGTAAACACCGAGGATACTTTTCATGGCCATCTCCTTGTGATAGTGACAAATTAGTTGCCGGCAAGCTTCTCATGTAGTTAGTGATATTCGAATTTTGACTATCCTGGAATCGTACTAAACGTATGAAGAGACCTTAACGTAATAGCTGGTTTCTTTGAAATCCTGAACCAGGGCCAAAAAACTCAACCATCAAAAAATCTTCAAGCCCCTCATTATCTTCCATACGTGCTGACAGGACGACAACGCGGTTGAGGCGGTGTGATTCCCAATTAAAATCTCCTTTGAAATGTTTACGAATCAGCTCGATCATTCTGCGAATAATTGCGCGTTCTACATCCCCATTTAACCCGGCATCGACTTCGATAACCTCGCGCCGAGAATTGTTATAGTCTGTTGTCCAGCCTCGAAATGAAAATTGAGCGGTCCTGACCCCCCTACTGATAATTTGAAACACACCGCTCGTACCTTCTGGCTGCAGGTTGCGCCTGATGTTAGCCATCCTTTTTTCGTCAGCTGAAAGCTGGCGTGGGTTAGACAGGGTTTCTGTATTTTCTCGTTCATCAGAAATCTCGGCTGCCTGACGGCGTGCTCTGGCGGCATTAATATAGCTTGCCAAATCGGTGGGAGGCGCTGAATGTGGAGCTGGGGGGATCGCTAATGGGACCTCAGTTTCTGTGACTGTTTTTTCCGGTAAAGGTTTAATCGGTATTTCTGGTTCGATAGGCCGAGGTTGAGGCGAAGGTGGCGGTTCATGTTTCGGCTCGGGCTCAGGTTTGGGTTTAGGCTCAAGTTTAGGCTCAGGTTTAGGAGGTTCAATCTGAGAACTCGATTTTGGGGTAGAGGATTCTTGTTCGGGTTTTGGGTCGGGCAATTCTACAAAGCGTGCATCAATTGGCGGCAAAGAAACAATCTCTTCCTTGGGAGATTTCAGGAAATAGCCAAATTCCCAAATGAGGACCAGCCAAATGAGGGCCGCCAGTGGTATTGGCCACCAGAATCGAATCTCCTTCGATCTTGATTCGGACATGCTTACCACGTCATTTATGTTTTACCGCAATCAAAAAATGTTCGGCACCGGCGGATCGAGCCTGCAACATCGCCTGCACTACCATGCCTTGCGGTGCTTCGTTGTCTGCTGATACGACCACGCTTTGTTGTGAAGCGTGTAACAGCGGCTTGAGCGTGGTGGCCAGGGTTTCCAGTGTTACGGGAACACGATTGATAAAGATTTTGCTATCACCCGTCAGGGTCAACGTTACCGGTGCGTCAGCACGGAGCTTTTCGGCTTCTCCTTGGGGAAGATTCACCTGCAGGGAATCAAGATTCTGCATCGACAATGAAGACAGCATGAATGTCACCAGTAAGAAAAACATCACATCAATCATTGGAATGATCTCAATGCGCCCCTTGCGATACGTTCTGGATTTACGCAGTTTCATGGGCGCTATCCCTGCTGATCCAAACGGATGTGATCAATCAGGCGTGTACCAAGGCGCTCCATTTCATCCATTGTTTGTGATTGCAGACGAGAAAAATAATTAAATCCAAATAAGGCAATCAGCGCGATTAATAAGCCGACAGCAGTTGCAATAAGTGCCTGAGCAACGCCTCCGGTCACCCCTGTAGGATTGACGATGCCGCTGCCTCCAATTATCTGGAAGGCATGCATCATTCCAATAATTGTTCCCATCAGTCCCAGCAAAGGCGCCGCGGTGACGATCGTTTCTAACACCCATAACCGACGTGCGAGAGATGTTTCAATCACCAAAGCTTCATCAGCTGCACGAGATTCAGTCCACCATGAAGGTCGATGTCGGTTGGCGATCACCACCTCAAAGAACCGCTTGTAGTAATGACGCTCGTTCAGCCCGGAAAGTATCTTTTCCAAGTCTTCCCATGCGAAACCATAAGTTTCAACAAGGTTTAGCAAATCATATGAAAGTCGTGCATAACGCCAATAGAGAAATGCCTTCTCAAGCATAATGGCTAAAGCGATTATCCCCAGTAAAGACAATGGCAGGATAATCATCCCGCCGAGTTTAAATGCGATCCAGGCTTGTTGTAGTTCTTGCATGGTTATCTCCAAATGAAAGGGATAATCCCCATTTGCTTGTTAAAAAGCTTATTGATTACCAGGAAAATTTTCGTCGTGGTCCAAACTGAGATACATCTGTTCCAATTTTAATTCCCTGAACTTTCTCATTTTACTCAACTTTAGACATTCAGCCTTCATCTTTGCGTCAATCGAACGATGACACTATTAAGCTGAAACAATAATAACTCTTGCTACCTGCTACTAATAGCTGCATTACACCCGCAATCTTGGACCGTCTTGTTTCTGGAAGATGAATATCGAGGGCTTCTGGTTGAAACCGTCCCTCTAGATGAATCTATGCCTAGGATTGACGTGAGCGTTCAGACAAAGGTGTGTTTTGAACTTGTGAGATAGGCAAGATTTAAATCAATCAGGCCTTTCGGTATAACGTAATATTCACGCTTGTGTGTTAGCTTTCGACGGTTCAAAGAATTAATCAACGTTAATGGTCAAATTGCGGGTCGATCATGCGTTGCAAAAATTGCTGTCATCGCACAACTGGTCTGGACCATAGCGCGATTGGCTGAAAAAAATCGCTGCACAAACTAAAGCCAATTTGCTGGTGGATCACTCCGCACTCGATGATCCAAACCTCATCTTCAAGTGTGAAGGAGGTGGCTTTACTCGGCTCGACAAGATATTTAACGGACAACTCCAGCGAGTGCTGGAAACCTTCAACGAATTCATCTGGAAAGATGGCGAGGCCAATGCGGCCTAACTCGCACGGAAGCTGAATCATATGACCACACACGAAATCGTCGGCAAACTCTGGAATCTATGTAATGTCCTCAAGGACGACGGCGTTACCTATCACCAGTACGTCACCGAACTGACCTATCTGCTGTTCCTGAAAATGGCTCGAGAAACAGGCGAAGAGAACAAGCTGATACTCAAGCGTCCAGATAAAAACGGCAAATTAAAAATTGTACAGGGTGTGCTGTGGGCAGATTTAGTCAATGCTGCAGCACCGCAACGGTTACGCAGTTATGAGGATTTGCTTCGCGACTATGCTCGTTACGGAGTTGGAATAGTGCAAGAGATTTATGCCAATTCCAGTACCTTCATAAAGAAGCCTGCTACGCTTTCCACGCTGGTGACTGACATCGATAAGCTCAATTGGTACAGCGTACATCGCGAAGACCTGGGGGATCTCTATGAAGGCTTGCTTGAAAAAAACGCCAACGAAAAGAAATCAGGTGCTGGGCAATACTTCACGCCGCGTGAACTCATCGACAGCATAGTCAGGGTAATGAAGCCCACGCTTGAGGATGTGATCCAAGACCCGGCAGCTGGTACAGGCGGATTCCTGATCGCAGCCAATCACTACCTGCGCGAACACACCAAGCCGGATGGCTGGACCGAAGCGCAGCAAAAGAAATATCACAACAGCACCTTCTATGGCATGGAACATGTGCAGGATACGCACCGGCTGGCGATGACGACATACCGTTCTGAATCATACGAAAGCGTACTAGGCAAGGCACCCCATTACCACGGGAAATTCGGAAACAGAGCATGGATCAGCCAGCATGGTTTTGAGGCGTGGATGTTGTTCAGCCTTGGACTTCACTACAAAATCAGGTTTGTAGTTGGGCTGGGTGTCGTAACGCGAGCGCCAAAAAGTACGCTTCAACTTCAAGGATGCGGAACACGGTGAGTCGATCAAACACGAAAACATCGGCAACGCGACGCATACGCAACTCACACAGTGCATCGAAACCAACAACGCCGCTCAATCGCCTACGAGGCGCAATAGGTGAGCGCAAAAATTGGGGATGCATACACAACGCGCTGGATAGTGTGAAAAACGACGGTTCTTCGCGCGACTTTGATCGACTGTATAGACTAAGCGCTATGAGTGCCTTGACTGCTGTAGCTATTGCGGCAGCCAAACCAATAAGGAAAACTAGTCAAATCCAATCTGTTACACCATTGGACACTATTGGGATTTATCAAGAGATTGCATGGGTTACAACAGTACTTGCTACAAATTCAAAGTTAATAGCCAAGTTTGTAAAGCTCCGGAATGAATACGTGGTGGCGCTGAGCAACGGAGACTATGATGCAGCTGAAGCTTGTTTAGCCAAAATCGATAAAGATTGCGGATTTTCATTGTGGGCCGTTGAAAATAGGATTGCAGTCGCCACCCTTTCTGGGGGTTTTGAACGGCAAAAATCCTACATCAACAGCATACTCTCGCGTGAGCGTCGAACATTCGTTGCCTTTTTCGCAAGCAACATCGGTGAAAGGAATGAATCTCGGGTTAGTAAGTTTAGTTTTGAAACTCGCCTTCGTGAGAAAGCCAAAACTTGGAAGATAAAGTCAGATCAACAGACATACATTTTCTTTAAGCTAAAAGGGGCGAGTTCCCTGACGCCATTAGAAGCCGCCGATATTCTAAGTTTTGAAGCGGCTAGCTCCCCGATAGATCTCTATGAAACATTCTTGGAGATTATGATAATCATTAAGGACTCGCTTAATAGGAATAATGAGCGGGTCCTAATGCAGCTGAGAAAACTCGGAAAAATCGCAGATCACTGTCTAGACAATATAAAGTTACTGTATTCCGAAGATCTGCCAAACTCCATTAATATTGCTGAGTATCTAAATGCGTTTCTTAGTGGCCAATACCAAAAGGCAGTTTGTTTAGCTGAAGAGCGGCTAATCGAACAACCTGCGGATCCCATGACACTATTGATCGCCGCCCGATTGACGGCAATGGGGTATCCGGTGTCGGCCGGGAACAATTGTTTTGTTGATCACCTTCTTTCACTGTTAAGCGCTTTTCTGGCGCACGACAAAGGGAGCGATGAGGCGACTCAATCACTTGAGCGGATTGCACTGAATTTCCGAAGCCTACCCATTTCGTCGAGCGTCAATAGTCTAATTCAAGAAACTAGCTTTGACTTACTCGGGGATATCGCTACTGCAACTGCGGTGCGCACCCAATATAATTCACTACCCGTTTGCCTCTCGCTCGTGGATGCGAGTAGGAGAAAACAACTGTTAAATAGCCAAGGTTTCCAAGACGCTACGTGGCACTACGAAATAATTGCTCATCTTGGTACCGTCAACAAAGTTGACGAGCTATCTTCCGAAGCACGTGACTACGCTTATATAAGCTTTAGCCGAAGAAACGGGAAGCCTTCAAAAGCGTTTTCCCATTTGGAGCAACTCGCAAATTCAAAAAATCTATATTTGCAACAAGAGTCGTCAATACTTCGAGCGTGGTTTCTATACGACGATGGCGACATTCAAGGCTCGATCCTGCGTACTGTAAATGCGGCTGTATCAAAACCGACGTTGTTACGATCACTTCCTCTTATCAAATTATTCGAGCACCGAGGATTTCGTGAATTAAAGCAATTAGAGCGTGAGCCTTGCCTTTCTATAGGGCTATTTTTATATATCAGCCTAACTCGAGAAAACACAAAAGACGTTGCGCTAAAGGTTGCTTGGAAGCAATTTCACAAAGTCCATGGACTAGTAAAACCCTCTGAACTAAAAGCGAGGTTTTCGGAATTCAATTCGGCTGAACTTCTGTTTTTTTTGCGCAACGTATGTACTCAGGAAATCATGGAGTTAAGCTCGGCATTTAATAGCCCAGCGGACCTTGATAGAGAACGCCTCCAGATATGTATTGCACTTTCTGAACTGGATTTGGATCGCACTAGCGATTACGACGACGAAATCATCGAGCTGACGCGACGGCTCTCCATTGAGGATGGCGTGCAGCAAGTCGAGAGTTCTCGTGTTTACGTCGATTTGCTTGGCTTGCAGAGATGGTGCCATCAAAATCTTAATGAGCTTTTTTTGCGCTATCTAGATTATGCGGGAGCAGGGCTTCAAGCTTCAGCAGAAGATATTGAGCGCAGCATAATATCGATATTTAAAAAAACAGGATTAGATGTTGAGCTTTTGAGTTTTCTCGATGGCTACGATATTAGTGCCGACTCCTTGCTTGGGGAGCTGATCGAAGAGTGTGCTATTCGTTTCCTCACTCTCCCGCGCTTTGGTCTTGATGCATTCTTGGGATCACGTGTTCGCCATGGATCACTTGAGGGCGCTTTTCGTAGCCCACTTGAAACGCGTCATTTAATCACGAAGATTGACTCATCAACTAATCAGTACGAGAGTAATGCATATTGGCTAAATTCAATCGATTCTACAAATGCAGAACAATATGCATCGCTTAACAAGGTGCTGAATGCTTTCTCACTTAGCATTGATACGCTTTTGGATATTGCGATAAGTCGATACGTGCATGTGAGAAGTGCAGATAATCCAGAAGGTTTAATCACGCTATGGCCATCTGATAAAAACGCTCGGCAGCAGCTATTGAAAGCTTGGTTGCTTTCCACAAAAGCAAGTTTGTCGAAGGAGGCCACGATTGAACAATTAGTTGAATTTTGTGTAACAACCTTCTTTTGGCCCGAGCTTAAGAATTCTCTGTCTGTGGCTGCAGAATTTGTCACGATAACGTTGGCTGGACAAATTCATACAGAGCTATGTGCATTAGCTACGGAGGTTCAAAGAATAACACCGAACCATCATGGTCTGGTCGCGCGTATTAACGCAGCAAAGAGTGATATAGAAAGTGCAGCCGCCAAAGTATCAAAGTGGTTTGCTCCACCGCAATTTACAAATATCGGCTCTTCGTACTTGCTTAAGACCGGCATAGAAATTGGAATTACTTCTCTTCGCCATCTTCGGCCACAGCTTGATAATCATGTCGAATGGGATGTCGACGAGCGTGCGAACGTGTTGTTACATCCAACTGCCTTTCAAACGATAAACGACGTCGCGTTTCTCATCTTCGGAAACATCCTTAAGCACTCGGGCTTCTTCGATGGCCACAATACCGGGGAAGAGCGGCCAAGAATCAAAATCTGGCTTAGATGGATGGACCCTGACATAGTTGAAGTTGAAGTGCAGAATGCAATTTCCAGCGTGAAAGATATTGCTCCAATCGAAGCAAATGTTAATTCGGCGAAGGAGCAAATACGGCTTGGTCAATTTGACACAGTTGCCCGACAAAAGAATAAGACAGGGCTTGTACGATTGGCTTCGACACTCAACTATGAAAATAGTGGTGACAAAATCGTTGATTTTGGTGTGATCGAAGGCTCAAGTTTTCGCGTCATGTTCGCCGTTCCGATTTACTTCCTTACCGGTCAGCCTAAGTGACAAAGAAAATATTACTTGTTGAGGATGACTTACCAAAGTTAACCCAAATATCTGAAGCGGTGAGGGAGAATGATATTGAGTTGACTATTGCAAAATCTATCAACGAAGCGATACGGAGGCTGGACGAGTCTGTTTTTGATTGCGTCTTGTTGGACATGTCGCTGCCGACATTCAATGAAGGGGCTAACGTATCCTCTAGTGGACGCCAGCAGGACTTTGGTGGTCGTCAAATTCTGACTTATATGTGGGAGCTAGAAATCAAGTCTCGCGTGATGCTAGTCACACAATTGCCGGGGTTCAAGAATGAAGGTGGTAACGAGGTCAAGCTTAAAGACCTCGACGCTGCGCTGGCGAACGATTTCCCTGGGCTCTACATGGGCTTCACCTATTTTCACCATAGCACCGATGCGTGGGCGAAACGACTAAAGGATTTTTTGGAAAAGATATGAGCAAAATTCTTATCATCGATGACAAGCCGTCAAAATATTCTTCACTTCTTACCAAGATCGATCGATCAATAAATGTAGATCAAGACGTTGTAGTTGCTACAGACATACGGGATGGGTTGGACAAACTTCAGCGGCATTATTTTGACGTGCTGATCTTGGATATGCTTTTGCCAGAAGTACCTTGGGGTGAACCGATCGAAGATGGTGGAGTTCAATTACTTGAGCACCTAGACGAAGATCCGGATTTGAAGCTCCCGAAGTACATCATAGGAATTACAGCGTCAGCGGACTCCATTGAAGCAGTTGAGGACGCATTTCAATCTAAGCCATGGGTACTTCTTAAAACATCAAACGGAGCCCCATGGGAAGAGAGATTGCTCTCACTAATAAGGCATGCTATTGATAGCGAGGCCGCGCAGGATTCTGTAAGGTATCAAACTGACGTGTGTCTTATCACTGCGTTAAGGCATCCGGAATTGGAAGCTCTCCTTCGAACCCCGATTCGATTAGACAATCCTGTTTTGATAGATAGCGCAACATATGTTCAAACAGGAACTTTGGATTCAAATGGCCAACCACTATCGGTTGTTGTTGGCTGTTGCCTTCGCATGGGGTCGACCGAGAGCGCATTGTTGGCAGCGAAACTGATTGAGCGCTTTCGTCCGAAGATAGTCGGTCTCGCTGGTATATGTGCGGGATTCGAGGAAAAGGTGTCCTACGGTGATGTAATCATTGCGGATCCTTGTTGGGATTACACAATGAGCTCAAAAATCACTACAACCCCAGAAGGAGTAACGACTGTCGCAAACGCGCCAGACTCCATTGGGATGGAAGTCGATATTTCCGCTCGCTTTGAGAACTTTTCAACGGATAAGGCTTATCTTGTTAGCTTGGCAGACGATTGGCCAGGCGAGAAGCCACGAAATCCACCCCAGATCGTAGTGGGCCCGTCTGCTACTGGGCCTGCGGTTATTGCTGATGCAACTGTATTTTCCGAAATAAGGAAAACACAGCACCGAGCAACAGTTGGCCTCGAAATGGAAGCTTACGGTGTTTATTGTGCTGTCAGGAGGGCGACGCGTCCGAGACCAATTGTTTTCAGCGCCAAAGGGGTTTGCGACTATGCCAGTTTTTTGAAGGATGACAAGTATCAAAAATACGCTGCATATACCAGCGCTTCAATTGTAAGCGAGTTTTTGCGCCGCCACGGATCAGAAATATGCCGGGCAATGGATTGAAATGAAACAACCTATGTTAGGCGCGCCAAAGCTGGATAAAGCCGTGAATGCAACAATCGATTGCCGCCGATTATGTAGAGCATGCGTGAGTCGATAGCAACCAGTTGCATTCTTCGAAAATTGTCATGTCTGACGATTCTTGATTCGGCATTTAGTTAGAGTTGTCGATGAAAATTATGGAGGCTATCCAAAAGGGCGGACGATCATGAGCAAAGCTTTTACCAAGGAAACGGACGAAAATCCTGACGATGAAGAGGTTCAGTCAGTATCTCCGCTTCCGGCAGGCGTAAAAAATTACATCACCCCCGTTGGTTACCTGCGTCTGAAAGATGAACTTGATCAGCTATGGAAAGTGGAACGCCCCGTGTTGGTGCAAACTATTACTTGGGCCGCGTCCAATGGCGACCGCTCGGAAAATGGCGATTACATTTACGGTAAGAAGCGCCTGCGTGAAATCGACCGGCGCATCCGCTTTCTTTCCAAGCGCCTGGAAAACGCCGCAGTGGTGGATCCGGTGCAGCGAGGATCGTGTGATCAAGTATTCTTTGGTGCGACAGTCACAGTGTGCAGGCAGGACGGTGCAGAGTATATCTACAGCATAGTAGGCGTAGATGAAGCTGATGCCGGGCGCGGATTGATTAGCTGGGTATCACCGCTAGCTCGAGCGCTGCTAAAAGCACGCGCCGATGATGTGGTTATGTTGCACATCCCTGGCGGAATAGAAGAGCTGGTGGTGGTGGACGTTGCTTATCGGGCGATACGTTTTGACGATTGAGTTGTTGAAATAAACGTAAGCTTAGAGGCGCCCTTAAATAGATCATTTTGAACTTTAACAGCAGTGTTCCTCGTTCCACCCGCATGCCCGGATTAGCCAAGAGTAGGAAATAAGCCGCGTATTCCACCCGCAATGAATTCTACGGAAATGGCCGCGAGTACCAAGCCCATTAGCCGAGTAAATACGTCAATGCCTATCTTGCCCAAACGTTGCGCCACCCACGGTGCAATCAGGAAGGCTAACCAGACCGTTACGCTTAGCAACATTATTTCCAAGCTCATGATTAAGTAATGCTCAATGCCGTGCGCCTTGTGTGCTTCCAGTATCACCGCACTGATGGAGCCGGGCCCAGCCAGCAGTGGGATGGATAGAGGCACGATGGCATGTATCGAGCTTGTTTCGCCCTCAGCACCGTCATTATCTGCTTCGATGGATGTGTAGAGGTTGCCATTCAACATTTTGAAAGCCATTAACATCAGCAGAATGCCACCCGCCACGCGAAATGAGCTGATGCTGATACCAAAAAAAGCCAGTAGTGGTTGGCCTATCAATAACGCAACCAGCAAAATAGCGCATACCGCCAGTGATGCGACGCGTCCAACCTTGGCACGTTTTGGCGCCGTCATGCCGGAGGTGAACAGAATGATGACGGGGATGATTCCGATCGGATCAAGGATGGCGAACAGGCTGATAAAAATCTTGGTGTATTCGGTGAAATCCAGCATGGCGCTCAGTCAAAAAAATGCAGCAAAATTGGTCGAATAAATTCCCGGTTATTCTCTTTCAAATTTAGGCAGAAACGACGTTGTTCGGGGCAACTGCTTTGACCCGTTCCAATACCGCTGCGAAGAAGGCATCGGTGTTGTGCAGTTGCGGCAACAGTTGCAGGCACTCTTCCGCTTCCAGCGGGATTTTTTGCTGTGCGAGAATTTCTCCTGCAGGACGTAGTATGAACTCTGGATGGCCGGTAAGAAATGCATCGACTATGGCGCGGTTTTCCTGGGGCAAAAAACTACAGGTGGTATACACCAGACGGCCGCCGGGTTTGAGCAACTTGCTGGCTGAGGCCAGGATAGAGGCTTGCAACTGGGTGAATTCGGTTACGCTTTGAGACGATTGGCGGAATTTGATGTCCGGATTACGGCGTAGTGTGCCCAATCCGCTACACGGTGCGTCCACAAGAACGCGGTCGATTTTGCCAGCCAGACGTTTTATTTTACTGTCGTTTTCATGTGCGATGAGTTGCGGGTGCAGGTTACTCAGCCCCGAACGTTTCAAACGTGGCTTGAGGTTGGCCAGTCGTTTCTCGGATACGTCCAGGGCATACAGCCTGCCCTGAGACTGCATCATGGCACCCAGCATGAGCGCTTTGCCGCCTGCTCCGGCGCAAAAATCCACAACCATGTCATTGCGCTTGGGGGCGAGAAGAAATCCAAGCAACTGGCTGCCTTCGTCTTGAACTTCTATTTTTCCGCCGAGGAATAGCGGGTGCTTGGTGAGTGATGGCTTGTCCTTGAGGCGAATGCCGATGGGAGAGTAAGGCGTGGCTTGCGCGTCCATGCCGTCTGCCTGCAAGGCTTGCAGTACTTCGTCGCGAGTGGCGAGCAGGGTGTTGACGCGTAAATCCAGTGCGGCCGGTTGCTGCATGGAGCGACCCAGCATGAGGATGGCTTCATCCGTCATTGTGATTTGTAGCTGTTCGACCAACCATTCTGGCAGTTCGGCCTGCACTGACAAAGATAATTCGGCAAGATTGATGGCTTTCACTTGCCCCAGCCAGTCGCTTTCATCGCGTTTCAGAAGCGGAGTGAGTTCACGCAGGTTATAGCCGCTGAATTTGATCCAATAAGCCAGCGCCATGCGACGCGGCGTGGCCTGATTGGCGCAGGCATGCTCCAGAAACAGGCGATGACGCAACACACCGAACACAGTTTCTGCTACCAGCGCACGTTCGTTGGAGCCAATACGCTCGCGCTGAAAAAAGTGGCGCAGTACAGCGTCGGCGGGATGTTCCAGCGGCAGAATGCTACGCAGGGCTTGGATAACAAGGTCTAGGCGATATTCGGTCAGTAGCATGGTTCTAAATTAGGGTAAAAGTATTGAAGTGGTGATGGAAGCGATCACAGGAATGGAGGCGAAGTTTACAGGACAGGGCTTCATGACTTTGGAATTTCTTATTCGTCCGCGACACGGATGTCAGAAATAACAACTTCCAAGATCATCCCACCGGAACCTTTAATCTGGCGAAACTTGATTGGCAGTAGGCGATATTCCAGCCCGAGCCAGACTTCCATACCGTCTCCACCTTGGCTATGCAGCCTGCGCAAAGGCAATGCGCGCAACTTGCCCATTTGGGTGACGATTTCCTCTTCTGCACCGATCTCAAGCTCATATTTTTCAAGTTTTTTGCCAGTGGTGATAGCAATTGATATGACTTTATTGTGTAAGGGAAGTCGTGAAAGTTGATACAAAAAGCTCAGGATATCTTGGGCATCGGGGGGTAACTCAGTTTCACCGCCGTGAGAAAAATGTAATTTATTTCCTGCCCAGTTGAAGGTGACATTCGTTTTTTGTTTGCCGCTGGATACATTTTGCTCTTCTTCGTAGCCTTCGGGCTGCAGTCCGAAGGTGCCAGCCTTGCCATGGCTGGTTTGAATGAGTTGGTAGCTTTTGAACAACCGGGCTAGTCCGGTTGTTTGCGTCTCCGCTTTCAGGGCATATTTGTCTCCACTAATTTCAAGCCGGTGGGTGATTTCGCCAATCTGGAAATGGTCCTGGCCCAAATAGACGGCAAACTTTAACTGTGCGTGTTTGGGCAATGGGTGCGCTATTGGTTCGTCCACCTTAGCTACGGCAGATGTCGCTTTAATAGCAGATATTGATACCGGTTCGGGGATGGCTGTTACAGCAGATGCTGCTTCTATAGCAGGTATTGATGCGGGGTTGGGTGTGACTGCTACGGCAGAGGCCGCTTCAATAGCAGGTATTGATACCGGTTCGGGGATGGCTGCTACAGCTGATGCTGCTTCAACAGCAGATACTGATTCCGGTTCGGGGGTAACTGCTACAGCAGATGCTGCTTCAACAGCAGATATTGATTCTGGTTCGGGAGTGGCTGCTACAGCAGATGCTGCTTCCATAACAGGCGTTGCTGCCGGTTCTGGGATGGTCGTTACTATACGCTCAGTTTCGGTTGGCGGGCTTGCAGGTTCAACTTCTGGCAGGGGCGCGTCCGCTTGCTGTGGCATCGCTTCGAGTCTAGCGTTAAGTGGTGGCAGTAGCACCTCGCTATTTGGCAACTCTACATGAAAGAGCCACAGTGCTGCACTATGCAATAGCACGGAAAGCGCGATGGCAAGAGTGATGCGGCTGGTGGGCGTGCCAGAATTCATTTCATAAATAGCCCAGAATAATTGCTACTCAAAATTTATTTGGGTCAATACCTGCATAAATTTGTCACCGCCGGACTCGGTGATGATCATTTTGTAAGGAAAATTACCATGTTCTGTTGCCAACCAGATTTCAGTTTGATTCTCACCGTCTTGCGGCGGGCTGGCTACGTACAATGCCTTAAATGTACCAAGCGGAATCGTCATATTTTGGTCGGGCGTAATGCGATAACTGTATTCATCCACCTTGCTGCCGTTAGTCATGTTGAAGTTGAGCTCGGTGGCATTTTGTAGGGGCGCGAACATGAACTGGTACATCGCGCTTAATCGGTCTTGAGTGCCAGCTGGTAGCGGCAGCGTGCGTTTCCCGGCGCGGTCAGTCAGCGTAATGTGTTTGGTCTTCCAGTCAAAGTCGGCGCGCGTATTTCGCTCGGTATCGAGTTTGCGTTCCTGAATATAAGTGAGTGGCCGTAAGCCCTTGGATGTCAGGGTACCTTCGCTGGTGACGCGGATGACTTCTGCTTTGAACATGGCGAGCAAGCCGATTGCTTTGGTTACGCTCTCAATATGGTAGCCGCCCTGCGTGCGCGTATAGGTTTCTGAAATGGTCGCGACTTTAATATTGCCTTTGAGTACATCGTAATGGGCATCAACAGTGGTGAACTGCACCGGCGAGGCGGGCGTAGCAGCGAATAGTGCTTGCGGGGCAATGCTAACAAGTAATAGCAAGCCAGCTAGATAAATAATGTTACGCATTAGCGTATTCCATTCTTGGAGAGATTAGTGTGCAATCGGGCTGTTCCAGACGTTTCATTCGCACTTTGCCATCCGCACTCAGGCTGATGTCGTCGTTGCAAAACCAGCGGATGGCTTGCGGAAAAATGCGATGTTCTTGATGTAATACGCGTGCTGCCAGGGTTGCCGGGGTATCGTCCATGAGTACCGGTACTGCGGCCTGGATGATGATGGGGCCGTGATCGACGTCGCTGGTAACGAAATGCACGGTGCAGCCGTGGATCTTCACGCCGTCCTGAAGCGCGCGTGCATGAGTATTCAGGCCACTATATGCGGGCAACAGCGAGGGGTGGATGTTAATAAGCTTGTTTTGATAGCGTGCCACGAATTGAGGGGTGAGAATGCGCATGAAGCCGGCAAGTACGATAAGGTCGGGCTGGTAGCTGTCTATGCAGATGGCTAGCTCGGAGTCGAAAGATTCGCGGTCTGGATGATTGCGATGCGCCACGACCCTCGTTGTAATTCCATGCTGTTTAGCAATTTCCAATCCTGGGGCATCGACTCGGTTGCTGATGACCGCCGCTACCCGGCAGGGCAGGTCGGCTTCCAGCAGCGCGCGCATGTTACTGCCGTGGCCGGAAATCAGAATAACGATGGACTTTGTCGTTACGTTAACAGATTCGGGTTTGTGCTTCATCGCCTATCCGCGCTTCAATTGTGCCTATGCGCCATACAGTTTCTCCAGCGGCGACCAGCTGAGTAATTGCATCTGCGGCATCATTCTGATCCACGATAACCACCATGCCGATGCCGCAGTTGAAGGTGCGGTACATTTCTTGTTGAGCTACGTTGCCCTGTTCGCGGAGCCATTCGAACAGCTTGGGCGTGTGCCAGGCGAGTCCGTCAATCACGGCGGTGACGTTGGAAGGCAACACACGCGGTACATTTTCAAGCAGACCACCGCCAGTGATGTGCGCCATACCTTTTATTTGAAGGGTTTGCATCAGCGCCAGCAATGGTTTCACATAGATGCGCGTGGGCGCCATAATGCAATCTGCCAGCGTGCGCTCACTATCAAATTTAGCATTGAGGTCAGGTTGGCTGCGCTCGATGATTTTACGTACCAGCGAGTAACCGTTGGAGTGAGCGCCGTTGGAGGCGAGTCCCAGCACTATGTCGCCAGGCCGAATGTCAGTGCCGGTGATGATGTTGGCTTTTTCCACTACACCCACAGCGAAACCGGCGAGGTCATATTCGCCCACCGGATACATGCCTGGCATTTCAGCGGTCTCGCCGCCGATGAGCGCGCAACCAGCCAGCTCGCATCCTGCCGCTATGCCCTTGATGACTTCGGTAGCAGCATCCACATCCAGCTTGCCACAGGCGAAATAATCAAGGAAAAACAGCGGCTCTGCGCCCTGCACCAGAATGTCGTTGACGCTCATCCCAACCAGGTCGATGCCAACTGTATCGTGACGATTCAATTCGAATGCCAATTTCAATTTGGTACCCACGCCATCGGTGCCAGACACCAGCACCGGCTCGCGGTATTTTTTAGAAATTTCGACTAATCCGCCAAAGCCGCCTATGCCACTCAGAACTTCCGGGCGCATCGTACGTTTGGCGAATGGTTTAATGTTTTCCACCAGACGGTCACCTGCGGCTATATCTACGCCGGCGTCGCGGTAGGAAAGGGTATCAGGTAAGCTCAAGTTGAGTTCTCGCTTTCTTCGGGATACAGTGCAGGCCATTTTGTTAGCGATATTTTAACCCAAATGACCATTCCCCGCTTCGCTGTACTGCAAAGGGGTGCGCTTGCGTGCTGCTGAACATTTCCCGTGCTGGCAGCATTGTTGGTTGTATTGAGCTATGCCCAAGGCATGGTAGCTATCCATATCTGTGTATCGTGATTCATTTTTTATGACGCAATTATTATTAAACATCACTCCAGACTGGTTGCCTACGCTCAATAATTTTGTACCGGGTCGCAATGTTGAGTTGCTCTCGGCATTGCAACACGCATTGGCAGGAACCTCAAATGAACGGTGTTTCTACCTATGGGGAGAGGTGGGCTGTGGTAAGAGCCATCTTATGCAAGCAGCGGTGGTGCAGGCACGCTCATTGGGACAGTCGGCAGTCTTTGCTCATGGCGCTGTGCCAGATTTGGTTCCAGTGATTGCAGTGGATGATGTTGAGGCGCTAGATGATGCTGCGCAGATTGCGCTGTTCACCCTTTATAATAGGGTGCGCGAAAGCGGCGGCATGTTACTGGTTAGCGGTGGATCTGCGCCGACCCATTTAAGCTTGCGCGATGACCTGCGCACCCGGTTGGGGTGGGGGTTAATATACCAGGTGCATGCGCTGAATGATGCAGAAAAGGCGCAAGCATTGGAGCAGCATGGACAAGCGCGCGGCTTCATCCTGCCGCGCGACGTGACGCAATACCTGTTGCGTCACGGACGGCGTGATATGCCTGCGCTGCTCGGGCTGATGGATGCACTGGATGCGCAGTGCTTGCGCTTACAGCGTGCGCCCTCGGTACCATTGCTGAAAGAAGTGATGCAAACTTTTAACGTGGAGTCTGTGTGAACCTTGCGCTATTTGATTTAGACAATACCTTGCTGAATGGTGACAGTGATTTCGAGTGGGCTCAATTTCTCATCGAACAGGGCGTGCTCGATCGCGAGCTATTTGAGGCGAAGAACTTGGCTTTTTATGAGCAATACAAAGCGGGTACGCTGGATATTTATGAGTTCCTCGATTTCCAGTTGAAACCCTTGTCGCGTCATGCGCGCAAGGTGTTAAATGGCTGGCGTGATGACTTCATGCAGTACAAGGTGCGCGGCATGATGTCTGTGCCTGCGCAAGAGCTGGTAGCACGGCACCGCGCGGCGCAGGACGTGTGCATCATCATTACTGCCACTAACAGTTTTGTAACATCGCCGATTGCGCGCGAATTCGGCGTGGAACATCTGATTGCCACTGAGCCGGAAGAAAAGGACGGTGAATTTACTGGGGGTGTATCTGGCGTGCCGTGTTTCCGCGAAGGCAAGATTACCCGGTTGGAAAGCTGGTTGGCGCAACGAGGATGGGGGTGGAATAGTTTTGCCGATAGTTTTTTTTACAGCGATTCTTTGAACGACCTGCCATTGCTGGCGAAAGTAAACAATCCAATAGCGGTCGATCCGGATGCAACATTGCGCAAACATGCAGAACAGCATGGCTGGCGTATTTTGACTTTCCGTTGAGGGCTGGTGCAATATGGCAGACTATAATCAGTACGTTGTGTTCTGTTCTGGCAACGCATTACCTGAATTGATGGGAATGCAATGAAACTATGCAATAAAGACGCGAATGAAAGATGCTGCAAGGCATTGAGCAAAAATAATTTATGAGCGTATGACTGAAGGGTTAACTGATCAATAATTCCTAAAAAAGCGCACGTTAAACCGTGCGTTTTTTATTGATCGCTGATGTCAAATAAATAATGTCCCCACGAGCCCTTTTTTCCCTGCTGCTATGCACAGTCCCGCTGAGTCTAGGCTTTGGCCTGATGAACGGCTCATTGCCACTTGCACCGATTGAGGTGTGGTACGCTTTGCTGGGCAATAACGAGGATACTGCAACAGAGGTGTTATGGCAGTTGCGCTTGCCGCGTGTACTGGCGGCATTTGTCTGTGGCGGGCTGCTGGCTTTGTCCGGTGTGCTGTTGCAGGCACTGCTGCGCAATCCGCTGGCAGATCCTTATATCCTCGGCATTTCCGGCGGCGCGGCGGTGGGTGCGCTGGCCGCTATGTTGCTTGGCGCGGGCTTGGCTACCACGCAGTTATCATCGTTTATGGGTGCATTGCTGGCTATAGTCGCGGTATTTGGTTTGGGCTTTCGACACGGCGAACGAAATATCTACCGCCTGCTACTTACCGGCGTGGTGCTTTCTGCCGGTTGCGGCGCGCTGATCAGCCTGCTGCTGACGTTAGCGCAGGGTGAGCAGGTGAAGGGCATGTTGTTCTGGCTGATGGGAGATTTGTCGCATTCGCAAGGTTTGCCATTTGCCTGGTTTGTGTTGCTGGCAGTGGGATTGTGCGCGATGGTGTTGTCCGGTGGGCTGGATGTGCTGGCGGGCGGTCTGGACAAGGCGGCGGCACTGGGGGTAGCGGTTGGTCGCTGGCAAGCGGGATTGTATTTCGCTGCTGCTATGCTTACTGTGACAGCGCTGCAACTCGGCGGTAGCATTGGTTTCGTCGGTTTGATGATACCGCATGCCATTCGCCTCCTCGGTGTCAGCGCACACCGCTGGCTCATCCCCTTGTCGATATTATTGGGCGGCAGCTTTTTGGTGCTGGCCGATACTTTGGCACGCATGTTGTGGTCGCCGCTGCAATTGCCAGTGGGTATATTCACTGCACTGCTGGGCGTGCCAGTATTGCTGTGGTTATTGAGTCGGCGGAGCTGATGCAAGCATTTAATAATCTGGTTTTGGAGGTACGTAAACTCACAGTAGCAATAGGCGGCAAGATGATATGCCGCGAACTTGATATGATGATTCGTCCCGGTGAGTGTTGGGGCGTGTTAGGGCAGAACGGGGTGGGAAAGACCACCTTGCTCCGAACGTTGGCCGGTTTGCATAAGCCACAGTCTGGCATGGTGAGTTGGAATGGTGTGGCACTGGCTACTCATACTCGGCGCAACCTCGCGCAGCATCTTGGGGTGTTGCTGCAAAATGAAGGCGGTGAATTCTGGGGTAGTGTGCAGGAATATGTATTGTTGGGCCGTTTTCCCCATCGCGCCTCGCTGTTCGGTTATAACGTACAGGATGAAGCACTGGCACAGCAGGCTTTGGTGCAGATGGAGTTAGAAGGGCTGGCACAACGACCATACAATACATTGTCAGGCGGTGAACAGCAGCGTGCCGCAATTGCCCAGGCGCTGGCGCAGCAAGCACAGTGTTATTTGCTGGATGAACCATTACAGCATCTTGACTTGCGCCATCAGGCACAGACGATGCAAGTGTTCAACCGGTTGAAGGAGCAAGGGTGTGCGCTTATGATGGTGCTGCATGACACGCTGTGGGCGCAACGCTGCTGCGATCATGTACTGATGCAGTTTGCTGATGGTCATGTGCTGCATGGTACAGCGCAAGAGTTGCTGACGCGCGCGCACTTGGAGGCGTTGTATCAGTGCCCGTTACGCGAGCTGTCTGTGGAGGGAGAGCGCTGGTTTGTAGCGGGTGTATAATCCACGCTTCTAATTATGTCGCGGTTTGTTGCGGCATTTCTGTCACAGTAGAAAGCAATGATAAAAAAGCTGTTCAAGCGCATATTCGGAAAATCTGTCCGCACCCGGATAGAAGGGAAATGTCACATCATCCCCTTTGATGTACATGGTGTTAGCCGCGATGGCATTAGCCCAGCTGCGCGCAGGGTGACGGATGGTTTACAGGCGGCGGGCTACGCGGCTTTCGTCGTAGGCGGTGCGGTGCGCGATTTATTACTCAGCCGTCATCCCAAAGATTTCGATATTGCAACTGACGCCACGCCGGAAGAAGTGCGCCGCGTGTTCCGTCGTTCGCGTATCATCGGGCGGCGCTTCCGTTTGGTGCATGTATTGTTCGGCGAGGAAACAGTGGAGACCTCCACTTTCCGCCGCAAGATAGAGAGTGAAGAGGCAGAAACTGATGAACATGGTCGGTTGCTGCGTGACAATGAGTTTGGCGATCAGGAGCAGGACGCGGCGCGACGCGATTTTACCGCCAACGCGCTATTTTATGATCCGTCCAGTCAGGAAATCTACGATTATCACAATGGCTATGCCGACATCTGCGCCAATACCTTGCGCATGATCGGTGATCCAGCTGTGCGTTACCGCGAAGATCCCGTGCGCATGCTACGCGCGGTGCGCTTGTCGGCCAAGCTGGGCATGAAGCTTGAGGCTGCTACTGCCGCACCCATTGCAAAAATGAAAGATCTGCTTGGTAACGTGCCACAGGCACGCTTGCTGGATGAGATGCTTAAGCTGCTGCTATCGGGCCATGCATTGGAGTGCGTCAAGAAACTACGCTCTATGGATTTACACCATGGAATGTTGCCCATGCTGGATGTGATATTGAAACAGCCTTTGGGCGAAAAGTTCGTCATGTTAGCATTGCAGAATACCGATCAGCGTATTCGTGATGAAAAATCTGTATCGCCTGCTTTCCTGTTTGCCGCGCTACTGTGGCACGATGTGCTGTCTGCCTGGAAAATGCATCAAGATGCAGGCGAACGTCCAGTCGCCGCGCTACATGCAGCGATGGACGAGGTACTTGACAGGCAGCAGGCGCAGATCGCCATCCCCCGCCGTTATGATGCGATCATGAAGGATTTGTGGTTATTACAACCTCGTTTCGGGCAACGCGGTGGGCAGCGGCCATTTCGCTTGTTGTCTCAGCCACACTTTCGCGCCGCTTATGATTTTTTGCTACTGCGTTGTGAAAGTGGCGAGGTAGATTCGCAACTGGGTTTGTGGTGGGACGAGTTTCAGGATGCCACGGACGAGCGCCGCGCCGAAATGCTATTGCCTGACGAAGGGGTCAAGAAACGCCGTCGTCGCAAGAAATCGGGCATGACGGTACAAGCGGAACTGTCTACTGAATGATGAGTATCAAGAAAGCCTTCATTTTGCCTGCCGACTTTCGTTAAAAGACGATAGGTATCGCTTCGTTGCACACATCCTGCTGAAATCGCATAAGGCATATTTAAGAATGAATTCCAAGCATACGGCTTTCATTGGCTTGGGCAGTAACTTGGACGACCCGTGCGAACAGTTATTACACGCTTTGCGGGCATTAGCCAGTTTGCCACATATCCGAGTATTGGCGAGCTCTTCGTTCTACCGCAGTGCGCCAATAGGTTATTTCGAACAGCCGGATTTCATTAATGCGGTAGCGCAATTGGAAACGACTTTGAGTCCTCGCGCCCTGCTGGATGCGCTACTTGGACTGGAACGCGAGTGTGGCCGCACGCGGGAATTTCGTAACGCACCGCGAACACTGGATTTGGATGTGCTGTTATATGATGATTTGCGTCACCATGAGCACAGCCTGACCATTCCTCATCCGCAGATGCACCTGCGTGCATTTGTGTTGCGCCCTTTACTGGAAATCGCACCGGATTGTGTTATTCCCGGTGTGGGTGCGGTGGCGGAAGCGTTACTAGGTTGTCAGCAACAGCAATTGGAGCGGATAGTAGATGTTGTTTGATAGGTACCGTTACGTAGTGGTCGAGGGACCAATCGGGGTGGGCAAGACCAGCCTGGCGCGCCGTCTTGCCGAACATTATGAGGCGACTGCGCTGCTGGAAAAACCAGAAGAAAATCCTTTTTTGGCACGATTTTATGAAAATCCTGCACGTCATGCGTTGTCTACTCAATTGTTCTTCTTGTTTCAACGTATTAACGAGGTACGTGATTTGGCGCAAATGGATTTATTCCGCGCCAGTACCGTGGCGGATTATTTGTTCGACAAGGATGTGCTGTTTGCTCGCTTGAATCTTAGCGACGATGAATTTGCGCTTTACCAGAACATTTATCACAACTTGGCACCGCAAGTGCCTGCACCGGACTTGGTAATCTACCTGCAAGCCTCGCCGGAAGCTTTGGTTGAGCGCGTGCACAAACGTGCCACACCTTACGAGCGCCAAATTGCTGATTCCTACCTGACGCGTCTGGCGCAAGCTTATAGCGATTTCTTTTATCATTACGACACGGCGCCAGTGTTTATCGTGAACAGTGAGAATTTGAATTTTGTGGATAGCGACGAGGATTTCGCTTTTCTGTTACAGCGTATCGAAGGGATGCGCGGGCAGCGTGAATTCTTTAGTAGAGGAGCATGATGCGAACGACATTAACGTCATTGCAGGCATTACGTGACCAAGGTGAAAAAATCGCTGTATTGACCTGTTACGACGCCAGCTTTGCGGCGTTGCTTGAAGCAGGTGGCGTGAACGCGCTGTTGGTGGGCGATTCGCTCGGCATGGTATTGCAAGGGCATGAAACTACCCTGCCGGTGACCTTGGACGAGATGGTTTACCACACAGCTTGCGTAGCACGTGGGTCGCAACAGGCATTCATAATCACCGATATGCCGTTCGGCACCTTTCAGGTCAGCCCGGAAAAAACATTTGAAAATGCCGCGCACCTGATGGCAGCGGGCGCGCAGATGATCAAACTCGAAGGTGGTAGGGCGATGGCCGAGACTATTTCCTTCCTTACCGGGCGTGGCATTCCAGTATGTGCCCATATTGGGCTTACACCGCAGTCGGTGCACCAGATTGGTGGTTATCGAGTGCAGGGTAAGAATGACGCTGACGCTCAGCGTCTGTTGCAAGATGCGGTAATCGTCGAGCAGGCTGGAGCTGGACTGATTGTGTTGGAAGCCATGCCAGCGCTGCTGGCCGCAGAAATTACCGCCAATGTTTCTATTCCCACCATAGGCATAGGCGCGGGTGCGGCATGTTCAGGCCAAGTGCTGGTGTTGCACGACATGCTGGATATTTACCCAGGCAAAAAAGCACGCTTTGTGAAAAATTATATGCAGGGTGCACAAGGCATTGCCGACGGGGTGATGCGTTTTGTAATTGAGGTAAAATCCGGCGCTTTTCCCGGTGTGGAACATAGCTTCTGAAGAGGAAATAATTTTTTAAGGGACATTGATGCTAGTGATTCACACCATTGCCGAACTACACGTGCATTTGCGAGGTGTAACGGGCATCGTCCTGGTGCCGACTATGGGCAATCTGCACCAGGGGCACCTTGATCTGGTGCGGATCGCGCGCCAGTATGGCCAATTTGTGGTGGTAAGCATATTTGTCAATCCGCTACAGTTTGGCATGAACGAGGATTATTCCAAATATCCGCGAACACTGGAGCAGGATTGTAAAATGCTGGAACAGTGCGGGGCGGATGTGGTCTTTGCGCCGAGCGAGCGTGACTTATATCCGCAGCCGCAGCAAGTAACAGTAGAGCTACCACCCATCGCCAATGAGTTATGCGGTGCTTTCCGCCCCGGTCATTTTCGTGGCGCGGCGACGGTGGTACTAAAGCTGTTCAATATTGTGCAGCCGCGCATCGCGGTATTCGGCAAGAAAGATTATCAACAGTTGTATTTAATGCGCCAAATGACGGCACAATTGAATCTGCCAGTAGAAATTATCGGCAGCGAAACTGTACGTGCATCGGACGGCCTGGCGCTGAGTTCGCGCAACCAGTACTTGAACGTTGCGGAGCGAACTGAAGCGGTTTTTCTATACCAAAATCTTGTTGGGATTCGCCTGGCCATTATGGATGGCGCAACGGATTTCTTTAAGTTGGAACGGCAAGCGATGGAAGTGCTTAGCGCGCGTGGTTGGCGGGTCGACTATGTGGCGATACGCAGTCAGTCCAACTTGGCTGAACCCACCGCGTGCGAGTGTAATCTGGTCATATTGGCCGCGGCTTGGCTGGGAAAGACTCGACTTATAGATAATCTGGAGGTCTTGAGAGATAGGTGATTCGGATGCCGTTATAAATTAAAGAACTTTCTTGGTGATACAGTACTGGGGCGAAATTTGGATTTATAGAGGCGTCCTTATATAATGCCTGCCCTTGTTCTCCCGTAGGGGGTAACGCAATGCAAAGAACTATGCTCAAAGCCAAATTGCATCGAGTGCATGTGACGCATTCGGAATTGCATTATGAAGGCTCGTGTGCGATCGATGAGGATTTATTGGATGCCGCTGATATCCGTGAATACCAGCAGATCGATATTTATAACGTCACCAATGGTGAGCGTTTCACCACCTATGCCATCCGTGCACAACGCGGCTCCGGCGTTATCTCAGTGAATGGTGCTGCGGCGCATAAGGCCAACCCAGGCGACATTCTAATTATCGCCACTTACGCAATGTATACCGAATTGGAGTTGCAGAAATTTCATCCCCAATTGGTGTATGTTGATGAGCGCAATCGTATTATTGCCGAACGTGATGAAATTTCAATACAGGCAGCGTAACTAATTCTCCGTCTGGTCTTGTGTCTTCTCAGCCCCTTGGCTATTGCCAAGCCTATCTTTATATTGAGCTTTAATTAGCCGGGGCGTCGTACTTCCAATACGACCCGGAACATTGGAAAAAACGATACAAGATAACCAAAGATGTCCGCTTAAAGTACTCAAGTTAAACTGCGCTGCTGAGCTAACGATAACTTTTGTTGCTGTGAATTGAACCCCGCATTGTCATCTTATGTCCAATTAGAATTCAGGTGTATTCCGTTACCAAGTAAAGGATTAACAAGAAATCTTAAGAGGGTTGTTTTGAATCAAAAAATTCGTGTCGGTCTCATAGGCTACGGTAAGGCAGGCAAAGCCGTAGCCACTATCATAAGTGAAGCTCTGGGTTTTGATCTGTGTTGGATTGTTCGTCGTTCTATTGGTACGGAGATTCTATTGCAACTAAACTCCACAATTCCTATCCATGGGATTGAAGAAATCTCATTCGAGTCATTGCTTGACCAGCATCCTGTTGATGCATTGGTCGATTTTTCGTCCAGTGAAGCTGTACATCTTTATGGGGAGGTCATTCGGAACCGGCGCATTATGCTGGTCACTGCGATATCGGCTTATTCAGAAAGTGAATTAAATTATGTGCGTAGTTTGGGACAAAATATTCGCGTAATGTGTTCTCCTAACATCACCCTTGGCATTAATTTTCTTATTGTAGCGGCCAACCTCTTGCGTAAGATTGCGCCTTTCGCTGACGTAGAAATTCTTGAGCAGCATTTCAAAGAGAAACCCGAAATTTCAGGTACGGCGCGCAAGATCGCGGAAAAATTATGTATTGACGATGGACATATCACTTCGCTAAGGTTAGGTGGGATTGTCGGCCATCATGAAGTGATTTTCGGTTTCCCTCACCAGACTGTTCGCCTTGTTCATTCATCCATTAGACGTGAGGCATTTGGCACAGGTGCGGTCTTCGCACTATCCCAGTTGATAACTTGCGATATCGGCTTTTACACTTTTGACGATCTGCTGCTTCGCTTGATTCGTGCAGAATTGGTGGGCGAGTGACACTTGATAAATTTAATCTCGAGTACAGCGATCAATAAAAAGCGCGGGTTGACAATATGTTTAATTATTTTCAGCATACTAATTAAAAGTTTGTCTCTAGACGAATTATCTGGCACGGCGCAGCTGAATAATTTCAGTAAAGACTGAGAGCATGAATATTTTTGACTTTGCCTACTTGCGCGACGCCCCGCCTAATGCAGTCACACTGATCCACGTAGTCGTAATTCTTCTGTTTGCTTGGCTATTATTTAGGATAAGTCGTAAGTTGATTCACACATTGCGTGCCCATATGGGGGGGCGAGCTGCTACGGCTGAAAATATTCGTCGTATTGATACTTTGGCACATGTATCTCGTTATGTGATTAGCTCATTGATTACTCTGATTGCCAGTATGATGATCTTGAGTGAATTGGGCGTGTCCATCGCTCCTATTCTTGGTGCCGCTGGCGTGGCCGGTATTGCTGTTGGTTTTGGCGCGCAAAGTCTGATCAAAGATTACTTTAACGGTTTTTTCATTCTGCTGGAAAATCAGATCCACGAAGGTGATGTTGTCGAAGTAAGCAGTAAGACTGGTGTAGTTGAAAAGGTTACCCTTCGCTATATTCTTCTGCGCGACTTTGAGGGTAGCGTACATTTTATCCCAAATGGACTGATTACCACTGTTACCAACAAATCACGAGGCTACGCATATGCGGTAATTGATGTGAAAATTGCTTACCGAGAAAGCATTGATGAAGCCTTCGACGTCATGCGGAAAGTAGGCTCGGAAATGCGAGCGTCGGCGGACTATGCAGCCAAGATGGTTGAGGACATTGATATTGCCGGTGTTCAGGATTGGGCGGATTCCGCGGTAGTGTTACGTTGCCGTTTTAAAGTAATTCCGCTGGAACAGTGGGGGGTACGTCGCGAATTTTTGCGTCGATTGAAGGAGGCGTTTGATGCTCGAGGCATAGAGATTCCTTATCCGCATGTCACAATTTATGTCGGTCAGGACAAGAGCGGTATCCCTTCAGCGTTAAGGGTACTCAAAACTAAGAAAGACTCCTAGCAGTCTGTTGGGCTTCTGGCTGTATTTTAATAATACTGGTGAGCGCCGCTCATTGAATCCCTGCTTTTCATGGGAAAGCCCGTGTCATAGATGATCCAGTAACGGCTGCTATCACACCCCGAGCGCTGGCAGACCCAACCTAGAAGGAGGTTTTATTGGACCGATATGGATGAAATCCCATTTTTTAAAGTTATCTTATGTTCGCTATCGAACCGACTGTGCTTAATATTAGTAATAGACTGAAAATGGTTTCTGAAATTTGGAAAGTTATTAACCCGGAATTTATTTAAGTATCTAATTTATAACTAAAATGGAGTTTGTTATGACACAATTTATTAGCCAAAATTTAAAAAATGATTTACTTAAAGATTTCAATGCTGTTGTGAACGAAGGTGAGCAATTATTGAAGTCTGTTGTCGATGAAGGTGGTGATAAAGCCAATGCTTTACGCGCGAAGATGGAATCAAATTTAAAGGCAGCCAAAGATAGGCTACGCCACATTGAAGAAACTGCGATTGAAACTACCAAGACAGCAGTTCGGGCCACTGACAATTATGTTCATGAAAATCCTTGGCGTGCTATAGGGGTAGCTGTAGGAATTGGAGCAGTGATTGGGTTGCTTCTGAATCGTCGTTAATTTTTCTGATTTTTATATCGAACGGTACGGTAGCTCTTCGTGATACAAAATATTGTGATAGGTAAGCAAGAGTCGTAAAGGAAAGTATGTTTAATAATAGGATTTATTCGGCAATATTTATCAGTCTTTCATTAGTTGCGCTCGACGGATGTAAAACCACTACAAGTGGCGGTGCAGTCGGTGCACAGCGCTCTCAGCTCATGCTTGTTTCTTCACAGCAATTAGAGCAAGTTGCCGAACAAAGCTATACCAAGTTGAAGGCAGAAGCAGTACAAAAAGGAACACTGAATCAAGATCGCGCGATGTTGGAACGACTGCTTACGATTACCAACCGCATCAAACCGCATACCGCAACATTTCGTCCTGATGCGCCAAGTTGGAAATGGGAAGCCAATATAATTAGCGATAAACAGCTTAATGCATTCTGTATGCCTGGAGGAAAAATTATTTTTTATTCAGGACTAATCAATGAATTAAAGTTAACCGATGATGAAATCGCAGTTGTGTTGGGGCATGAGGTTGCTCATGCCTTGCGTGAGCATTCTCGTGAACAGGTCTCTCAAGCAATTGCTGCCAATACCACAATTAATGTTGGCGCCGCATTGTTAGGTTTAAGTGGGGGTATAGCTGATCTGGCTGGCGCTGGTTATCAGGCACTAATCGCAACCAGATTCAGTCGTACTGACGAGACTGAGGCTGATCATATTGGTCTGGAACTAAGTGCACGAGCAGGTTACGACCCACGCGCAGGAGTTACATTGTGGCAGAAAATGATGAAGGCCAACGGCGGCCAGCGTCCGCCTGAGTTTCTGAGTAGCCATCCGGCTGACTCAACTCGCATTCAACACATTGAAAAATTGCTGCCAACCGTCATGCCCCTTTACGAAGCTGCACGTAGATAACCTAATAATCTTCTGGGTGTCGGCAAATATGTTCGCTAGCGCACTGAATAGATTTTGGAAGTATGAAAGAATCCGCAAAAGGCTGTGAGAGTTTGATGGTATGGGTTTATCGTATCTCCATCGATTCATATTCTGCTTCTAGTTAAATTTATTGGAGAAAAAGTATGAATACTTACCATAGATTGGTTGTTCTGATTGTATCGGTTACCGGCGTTCTGTCTTTCACCGGTTGCGGTAAAACTCAAGAGGATGGAGGTAAGTCTGCCGCAAATACTACGGTAGGAACAGAGATTGACGACAGTATTATTACTGCTAAAGTGAAATCCAAGTTGTTGGCTGATTCAGATTTTAAAGGTTTTGATTTAAAAGTAGAGACGCGTAAGGGAGATGTTCAGTTAAGTGGCTTTGTAGATACTCAAGCTCAAATTGATCATGCAATGATGATCACGCGTTCTGTAGAAGGTGTTAAGAATGTAGACAATAGAGTGAGCTTAAAAAAAGATAGTGGCACGACCATGGGCGTCAAAGTTGATGACAGTATTGTAACTTCTAAAGTTAAATCTTCGTTGCTCGCTGATCCCGACATTAAAAGCTTCGACATCGCAGTGATAACAAATAATGGCGAAGTTCAGCTTAGTGGTTTTGTCGACAATCAGACTCAAATTGAGCGCGCAACTGATGTCGCACGCAGAACTGAGGGTGTGCATAATGTTATTAATGAATTGCGCGTCAAAAAATAAAATTATATTAATTAATCCATCAATATTAAAAAGGATAAAAGATGAACTGGGATCAAATTGAAGGCAACTGGAAACAATTAAAGGGTCAGGTTAAGGAGCAATGGGGAAAGCTTACAGATGATCATCTTGACGTTATAGCGGGCAAACGTAATCAGCTAGCAGGCAAGATTCAGGAAACTTACGGTGTCACTAAAGAAAAAGCGGAAGAGGAAATTTCTGAATGGGAAAAAAATCAGAAATAAGTTTGTGGTTTGAGTGACGCGTTAAAACGAAATGTATTTCTACTTTTTTTCATTCAATAAACTAAAGGAAAACTCATGAACAAATTCAAGATTAGCATGATAACAATTGGTCTCGCCATTACCTTCAGCGCGATCGCAGAAGAATCGATGACCAAAGAGGCATATAAATCCGAAAAGGGACGTATTGAGCTTGAATACAAATCTGACAAGGATAAATGCAAATCTTTGGTCGATAATGCTAAGGATATATGCAAAGCTGAAGCCAAAGGCAAAGAGGAGGTTGCAGAGGCCGAATTAAGCGCCAAATACAAACCATCAAAGAAATCTAGTTACAAGGCGCACATAGCCAAAGCAAAAGCAGATTATAAAATAGCCAAGGAAAAATGCGATGATCTAACTGGCAACCCAAAAGATGTTTGCCAAAAGGAAGCTAAAGCTGCAATGACTGCTGCAAAAGCTGATGCCAAGGCGCAAATGGAGACTTCGGAATCAAAGTGACGGCTGGTAATAAAATGCCGTAGTGCGTACTGATGTTGCGGCTGAAAAGCGTGACGCTGATCGCAGTGACTAAAAAATGCGATGCTTGAACAGAGGAAGCCAATAGTAAATGTTCGGCTGAAGCCCAAGCTCATACGGGTACAAAGGCAGCTTTAGTGTGGTAACCACGATTAATTTTCTATAACTAAAAAAGGAACTAACATGAAAACGATACATAAAGTTGCAGTAAACACATTAATCGCAGCCATGATTCTTGGCTTAGGTGGATGCTCCGGCATGTCAACGCAGGGTAAAAGTACCGCTATCGGTGCTGGGGCAGGTGCACTTGGCGGTGCGGTGCTTACAGGAGGCAGTACTGCTGGAACGCTTGGTGGTGCTGCAGTTGGCGGGGTTATCGGTCACGAGATCAGCAAGTAGAACATATATGACCAACTCGATGTATCTATAACTAACTGAATGTGATGATGCATCGTTTATGAGATATACAATTTATTCAGGGAGTTTAAATAAATGATGAAATTAAAAACACACATCGCTGCGGCATTAGCAGTAAGCGCTTTAATGTTGGCGTTATTGGGGTGTCAGAAACACGAAGGTCCGGCCGAGAGTGCTGGCAAGGACATTGACAAGGCAGCTCAGAAAACCGGAGAGAAAATTGAAAAGGCCGGAGATAAAATTCAAGACACCGTTAACGGTGACAAAAAATAATAGCGTGAATTTTCTATATATATGTCGGTTGCATGCGCTCTTTTTTTGCTGAGATTCTGTGAATGGCTTGGCTTTTGCTGAAGTTTATAATTTTTTTTAAAATCCGGCTATGCTGGCTTATTTAGGAGTGCTAAATGAAATCGATGCAAATTATTTTAGTAGGAGCTATGACGGCTGCGACGTTATTAGGAGGCTGTGCCAACAGTAGTAATCCTGCCGCGTCGAACAATACATCTTCATTGCCATCTACGTCCTCATCTTCATCATCCAATTTTATTGGCTATGGTGTGGTTGAAGATATAGAGACCATTAAGGTTTCCGAGGATGGTAAAAATATTGCCGGAACCTTAATCGGTGGAACAGTGGGTGGTCTATTGGGACATCAAGTTGGTAGCGGAAAAGGCCAGACCGCAGCTACAGTTGCTGGTGTAGTCGGAGGTGCTGTTGCCGGTCACGAAATTGAAAAGCGTTCACAAGTCGCAAGCCGAGAGGAGTATCGTATCCGTGTTCGATTGAGTAACGGTACTACTCACGCTGTCACTCAAAGCAGTATTAGTGATATAAAAATTGGTGATCGAGTGCGCGTGGATAATGATCGCGTATCACGTGCTGATTGATGATGCGTATGCGGTTTCCATAATGACTAATGAGTCAAATAACTCAGCAGGGTACATTTTGTATATATAGTTAAATGACAACAAAGGGAGAAGATGTCATTACTATAAACTGTAGGTTTCCATGGTTATCTATTGCTGTTAGTTATCGGCTTTATATGGGTTTCTGCCATAAGGAGTATTCTAAAGGCATTCTGGATTTCCCTCTATATAGGCCAGATGATAAAAGGCGCCGCAATTTTTGATTGTGCGTCTTTTTTTATTATTAAATATTTTGCTGTACGTTATGAAAACTCACATAGATTTAGCGTTAAATAATTAAAATATTAACGTAGAGGAATAGTCCTAAACTTAGAAAGAGTGAGCCTTATGAGGAAACCATTAACAAATAAAAAAAACGGACTATCGGTGTCAATTGCTTTAATACTGGGAATTGTCACCGCGTCGGTTAATGCACAAACAACACGCAACGAAAAGGAACATATTGAAGTAGATATTCATGACTCGAGTGGCAAAATAGTGAGGAGTGGAGCTGGAGAATGTTGGCACACGCATTTTGGTCAGGCAGAACAGGGTGAATGTAATTCAACGCCGATAGCGAAGACCGCAGCGCCTGCTTTAATGGATAAGACTACTTCAATTGATAAGCCCACTCTAATTACTCCACCAATTCAAATTGAGGAACCGGTTGCGGTGCGCGAATTGCCAATTGTTTCAACTAAGAAACTAACATTGGATGCAAGCGAATTTTTCGATTTTGGTGAACCGATATTGCGGCCATCAGCTCGGGCTGAGCTGGATGATTTTGTCGAAAAGCTTAAAGATATCAATCCCCAAACAATCACGGTTACCGGTCATGCAGATCGAATTGGTAGCGCTCATTACAACCAGATCCTTTCCGAGCAGCGAGCAGCTACAGTGAAGGCTTACCTTGTTAGAAAGGGTGTCTCGCCCGATATAGTGCTTGCCGAAGGAAAGGGTGATACGCAGCCGATTACAAAAAAAGACCAATGTCCAAGCGACAAAGCCCCCCAAACTATCGAATGTTTACAACCTGATCGCCGTGTTGAGGTTGAAATGACTGGTACCAAGACAGGGCCGTAGTTTCATGAGTTGTAGTGGGCAAATTCAAGAGCCAACCACAACAGTGAATGTTTAGTCACCACAAGCCGCCAACTACGGAACAACTCGGGAATCCCTTGTTTATTTTCTCGAACGTTTGCCGATAACCAACACCACAGACAGTTCATATTGGAATATGCTGTGAATTGGGGCAGGCGGTAGCCTCAGCGTTACTATAAAAATAGTAAAAGTTTTTTATATGCGTGTTAACGCACGGACGAGCCTTTGGAAGGAAGTGATGATTCGATCGACAATTGAAGAGCGCTCATATATTCATTGCAGGCGGGCAATTACTTTCTCCCAGTTTACAAGCAACCCTATAATATCTGCGTGGGGAATTCTGCAACTGTCAATTTCGACGCGAAATCTTGCCTGTCGGAGATTGTGAGGTGATTTGCAATTCCATAGAGTATCTTGCTTTTAAAGGTGCCGAGTTGCCCAGATTTAACTGAAGTAAGGTGACATCGATGGTTAGCCGATCTGATATTCTTAATGCTAACGTCCTGATTGTTGACGATCAGGACGTTAACATTCGCTTGCTCGAGCACATGTTGAGTGGTGCGGGCTATGTTTCTGTGACATCCACGACGAATCCTTTTGATGTGTGCGAGCTATACCGCAAAAATCGTTATGATCTGGTCTTGCTTGATTTGCAAATGCCCAGAATGGACGGATTTCAAGTAATGGAAAGTCTTAAGGAAATTGAATTGGATAACTATCTTCCGGTGCTTGTGATTACTGCCCAGCCGACACTAGAGTTGCGCGCGTTGCAAGCGGGTGCGAAGGATTTCATCAGCAAACCTTTTAATGTGGCCGAGACGTTGGCAAGAGTTCATAATTTGCTGGAAGTACGTCTGTTACATAAGAAAGTGCATAATCATGCCAAGGTACAGGAATCTCGAGCCTTGCATGATTCGCTGACTGGGCTAGCCAACAGGCAACTGTTGGCGGATAGGATTTCGCAGGCCATCACCCACGCGCAAAGAAACAAGAATGCGATGGCGTTGTTATATGTAGACTTGGATGGGTTTAAACAGATCAATGACACCTTTGGCCACGACGGTGGAGATCTTGTACTAAAACTGGTCGCATCACGCTTGGTGGCTGCGGTGCGCCAAGAGGACACCGTAGCGCGTTTAGGTGGAGACGAATTCGTGATTGTTATGTGGCAAATTAGCAGTGCTGTCGGTGCGTCCATCGCCGCGGAAAAAATGATCCAAATACTGTCACAACCTTATAGCATTCATGGTCAGACCGTCAATATGACCGCTAGCATAGGAGTCAGTATTTATTCTGTGCATGGCCGCGATGCGGAGGCTCTTTCGAAGAGTGCAGATCTGGCGCTATATGATGCCAAGCACGCAGGTAGGAATAACTATCGAATTTCAAACCGCATAGACTTGTAAAGAGCACCTCTAAAAATTCACTACCAACAAAGACACCTATCTACACAAGTTGGCTCTCATCCATAAATACCCTAATTTTCAGCACTGCCCGCTGAGTATTGATTAGTCGCTATCAGTCGAGCTTCTTTTCGTTATAGACAGACGAACGTGCCCGTGCGGTCGATTCGCGCTTGCTTGAGTTTGTATTAATTGGATCGGATATAGCTTTGGGTTACTTGAAATTTATGCCATCTGCCCCATTTATCAATTCATAATTTTTATTAAGGAGCCATTATGCGATTCGACAAATTTACAACTAAACTGCAACAGGCGCTGTCTGATGCCCAGAGTTTAGCTGTGGGTAATGACAATCAATTCATTGAGCCGCCGCATTTACTGCTGGCCTTGCTCAACGATGCCGATAGTGGCGCGGCCTCACTGCTTGCACGCGCAGGTGGTAATGTCGTTCCTTTAAAAGAGGCGTTGACGCAAAGTGTGGCGCGTCTGACCAAGGTAGAAGGACACGGCGGCGAGGTGCAGGTCGGACGTGATCTCGTTAATTTGTTTAATCTCACCGACAAGCAAGCGCAAAATCGTGGCGACCAATTTATTGCCTCGGAAATGTTTTTGTTAGCACTAACCGAAGACAAGGGTGAATGCGGGCGTCTATTAAAGCAGCACGGTGTCGTCCGTGCAGCGTTGGAACAAGCGATCAACGCGGTACGTGGTGGACAAAACGTGGGTAGCCAGGAAGCTGAGGGTCAGCGCGAGTCGCTAAAAAAATACACTGTGGACCTTACCGAGCGTGCCCGTCAAGGCAAACTGGATCCGGTGATCGGACGTGACGATGAGATCCGTCGCGCTATTCAAGTTCTGCAACGCCGCACCAAAAATAACCCGGTTTTGATTGGTGAACCGGGCGTCGGTAAGACCGCTATCGTGGAGGGTTTAGCGCAGCGTATTGTCAACGAAGAAGTACCGGAATCTCTGAAGGGCAAGCGTGTGTTGTCGCTTGATATGGCGGCGCTACTGGCCGGTGCGAAATATCGCGGCGAATTCGAAGAACGCCTGAAATCTGTGCTGAAGGAAATAGCCATGGAGGAAGGACGCATCATCGTATTTATTGACGAGCTGCATACCATGGTCGGCGCGGGCAAGGCTGAAGGTGCAATGGATGCGGGCAACATGTTGAAGCCAGCACTGGCACGTGGCGAGTTACATTGCATCGGCGCCACTACGCTGGATGAATACCGCAAATACATCGAGAAAGATGGTGCGCTAGAGCGTCGTTTCCAAAAGGTGCTAGTTGATGAGCCTTCAGTGGAAGCTACCATCGCGATCCTGCGCGGTTTGCAGGAAAAATATGAGTTGCACCACGGTGTAGAGATTACTGATCCGGCTATCGTGGCAGCGGCAGAATTGTCGCACCGCTATATAACTGATCGTTTTTTGCCGGACAAGGCAATTGATCTGATCGACGAAGCTGCCGCGCGTATCAAGATGGAAATTGACTCAAAACCGGAAGTGATGGACAAACTTGACCGGCGCCTGATTCAGTTGAAAATTGAACGCGAAGCAGTAAAGAAGGAAAAGGATGAGGCATCGAAAAAACGTATGCAGCTTATCGAAGACGAGATTGAAAAGCTGTCGCGAGAATATGCCGACCTGGAAGAAATATGGAAAGCGGAGAAAGGTTCCGCTCATGGCACGGCACAAGTAAAGGAAGAAATCGAACGCGTACGTGCCGAAATTACCCGGTTGCAACGCGAAGGAAAATTGGACAAAGTAGCCGAGTTGCAATATGGCAAACTCCCGCAACTCGAAGCGAAATTAAAAGAGGCGAATCAGGCAGAGGCAGCCAAGCCTCAGAATCGCCTGCTGCGCACGCACGTTGGTGCGGAGGAAATTGCAGAAGTAGTAAGTCGTGCCACCGGCATTCCCGTTTCCAAGATGATGCAGGGCGAGCGTGACAAACTGTTGCAGATGGAAACCAAGTTGCACGAACGCGTGGTCGGACAGGACGAGGCCGTACGCTTGGTGTCGGACGCAATCCGTCGTTCGCGTTCTGGGCTGGGGGATCCTAACCGTCCCTACGGATCCTTTCTGTTTCTAGGACCCACTGGAGTGGGTAAAACCGAATTATGTAAGGCGTTGGCCGGGTTTTTGTTCGATTCGGAAGATCACCTCATCCGCATCGACATGAGTGAGTATATGGAAAAACATTCCGTGTCGCGCCTGATCGGTGCGCCGCCAGGCTATGTGGGCTACGAAGAAGGCGGCGGACTTACCGAGGCCGTACGGCGCAAACCGTATTCCGTCATATTGTTGGACGAAGTGGAGAAAGCGCACCCCGATGTGTTCAACGTACTTCTGCAAGTTCTGGATGATGGCCGAATGACCGACGGACAGGGGCGTACCGTAGATTTCAAGAACACAGTGGTTGTAATGACCTCGAACCTTGGCAGTCAAATGATCCAACAGCTATCAGGCGACGATTACCAGGTCATCAAACTGGCGGTGATGGGCGAGGTAAAGAATTATTTCCGTCCTGAATTCATCAACCGCATTGACGAAGTGGTGGTGTTCCATGCACTGGATGAAAAGAATATCAAGGCTATCGCGCGTATCCAGCTGGGCTATTTGGAAAACCGCTTAGCTGCGATGGATATGAAACTTGAAATTACCGATGCCGCCCTGACGGAAATCGCCACCGCCGGATTCGATCCTATGTATGGCGCCCGTCCCCTTAAACGTGCCATACAGTCGCAACTGGAGAATCCACTCGCCAAACAGCTTCTGGAAGGCCGCTTCGCCGCTAAAGACACCATCAAAATTCATTGCTTGGGTGGGATAATGAGGTTTGATAAAGGCTAAGATCATATAAAAATGCCGTTGAATTGAACGGAGTTCAATCTGATCTGACAATACACTTGTAACAGTGAGCGTTACCAAGTTTGATATGGGTGTCGAATCCGTAATTAAACTTAAAAAAGGTAACGCTTTACAATATCAATATTTGACGCGCACCCGGTAAGTCAACGTGGACTTGCCGTCAGCGGGTACCGTCACTTTCCATTCTGCGATGCCGGATGTGGCCTTGGTGTGAGGTTGAGATTCGGATATCATCGTCCAGTCACCAGGCATGGGCTCTCGTACCACCACTGTGACTGACTCGTTCTTGGCATTCTTCAATACAATCTCGTAGGCACTTTCGAAGATGTTACTAGAACGCCCCGTTCCGGCCAGTTTCTGAAAATCCGTCTGCTTCTTGTCGGCTGTTACATCAAATGCATCTCCCAATTTCAGGCGAATAAACTCATTCTTAGGTGTGTGATTAATTTGATCTTCACCTACAAATTGGGCATTGCGCTGAGCATCTTTTTTGTAAACTCGAATTACCCCCTTGGGTAGCGGAATCCCTAAGCCCTCGCCCTTGTTTTGAAATTCTACAAAGACACCCACTTTAAGCTTCTGACCGATGTCTCCGTACTGTCCCGAGTAATAATAATTCGCGCCCACCAACAAAAACTCTTTATTTATTGGCACGCTGGATGCAGACATCAGCGCTACCTGCTTGGTCTGGTTTTCCATTAATGTCGTAGTGCGTTGCAGCGTATAGAGATGATATTCAAACAGTGATTCTTGTTTCATTTCCTCCGCATCTGCCATTTTCGGCGCCATAGCCATCATATTGCGCGAAATGACTTGTGGTTGACGCACCCGGTTCAGATCACCGGCAACCAGTTGCAGCTTGGCATTCGGATACGCTGCCCCACTTTGATTGGTCAGCGTGACCCAGCCGTTGAGATCCAGGCGGTCATCGCGTTCATTTAATTCAGCCACATAATCGGCGCGCCATGATAGTCCAGCAGTTAAATAGGAAAGTTCAAGATTTTGTTCGCCCGCAACAGGGTTAATGAGTGAAACAACCAAAGTAGGTTTGTCGCGTAAATTCTCCGGAACGCCGGAGAACGCCAGGCGACCAGGGACGCCGGTCTCTATCCGGTCGGCAAATTTGAGTACGGTACCCCCATTGGTTGCAAGCACTGTGGCTGTTTCCCTGATTTCCGTACCGGTGGCTGGGTTGGTTTGAATTACTGTCACTTCTTTGTTGAGATATTTTTCCAGCAGTTTTTGCGGCGTCAACAGATCAAAGTCGAAATTTTGCTCCTGCAAGCGGAATCCGCCGGGATTGGTAAGATTGCGCAATAGTGCCGTCTCGGGCCGCATTTGAGCGGAGACTTCGCGCCAGGCCAGTTTATTGAAATCACGATCCAGTTTTACCCTGCGCGCGTCTTTAATTAAAGCCAGGTTGTCGTTGTAAATCGTAACAGCCACTTCCTTTTGATCTGACACCGTTGTGACTTTCTCCTCCCGAGGAGCAGCAGCTCCATTTAGAGATGTTAATAGGGAACTCGCTACAATCATGTTTGCAATTGATACCCTAGGCATTTAACTTCTCCTTTATAGTCCGCAAATTAAAATTTGAAGTACATCACTTTACGGTGGCTTGATATAGCGTATTTTTTCAAAGAATTTTCCAAACAGTGTTCTGCGTACCTTAATGTTGAGGTGATTTACCACTCACAAATTGATACATCGATACTTGGTATCTTTACTCATAAGTCGTAAATAGCCCGACATTTAGAGTGTGCGGAAGGAAAATCGAGTGAGGTGATTGCCCCGCGATGGAGGGAGCCAACCACACTCCACAAATGGCTGAATCGCACGATTGATAGGCGGAGGTCTCTGCGCAAGCTCAAAGCCAAGAAAGCTCCTGGAGAACCCCCTTGCTGGCGTACGCAGGCTCGAAATTAAATCTCCCACTCAGAACGATCTACATCTGGCTTTGTAGCCAATTCTGGATGCCGACTTTTTGCATCACGTCCAACTGGGTTTCCAGCCAATCAATGTGTTGTTCGGTGTCTTCCAGAATTTTTTTAAAGATTTCACGAGAAACATAATCGTTAGCACCTTCGCAAGCGGTCATCCCGGCGACCAGATTTTCGCGTGCGGCCAATTCTAGCTTGAGATCACAGGCCACACACTCCTCGGCTTTCTCGCCGATCATCAGCTTACCGAGTTCCTGTAAATTAGGCAGACCTTCCAGAAACAAAACGCGCTCTATCAGCAGATCAGCATGCTTCATTTCCTCAATGGATTCATCATACTCGTGCTTACCCAGACTATTGAAACCCCAGTTCTTGTACATGCGTGCATGAAGAAAATACTGGTTAACGGCAGTCAGCTCGTGTTTCAGTTGGCGATTGAGAAACTGAATGATGTCTTTATTGCCTTTCATGATGATCTCCTTAGGTGATGGTCTCAACCAGATGGCTGAGTTAATGTGAAATTATTTGTATGCTTTATATTTTTCCTTGAACAGTCAAAATATACGGTAGCTGGTGCTCCAGCAGGAGTCGAACAGCACCGGATATTTATTTCGATTCTAAAACCGTATTTTCAATAGTCGCGATCCAGATTTCGATTCCGTACCCTTCTATGCGCTGATCGATTCGTTTGCCGACAATCTCGACCTCATCGCCAACATATGGCCTAAGGGTTCCAACGTCAAGACCAGCCACGTACACGTTCAATTTATCTGCACCAACAACCAGCCTGAATGACATGTCGCGGGTATTCGGCCCCTCTCGAACATGGGCCAGTTGAAACACACCGGTAAGAACTTCCTCTGGTTCCGGCCTTTCCCGATAGAAGGACTTTTCGGCAAAAATTTGCAGGGGCTTCAACTTCCCATCTTGTGGTATGGCTTTTTTGTCAGACTGCCTGGGAGCCACCGGCACCACCTCCGATGTAGGTCGCCGGTCGCCCGTCTTGCCAAGCTCGCTCGTATTTGCGAACGGTTTACAGCCGATTCCCAGAGACGCTGCCAAAATGGCTATAACAAAAGAAAGTAGGTGGATTATTAAGCGCTGAGTTAATCAATACGAACCGATCTTGGCCGGAACTTCACGCCGGAGATCGTGTTTCGGTCACTCACCGGAGGAGGAACGCCAGCCTTCAACCAACAGCGGCCACGTGGCTCCTGGATTCCCCGCCGCACATAAGTCCAAGCCGCACACATTTGATCGTTCATGCATGCAGTCTCGCAGGGCTGCCATGAGTCGATCCAGAAATTGTTATAGTCTGATCCTGGACGATTGGTATTATCTTCTGCCTTCAGATCACGCTTTGAAATGTGTTCGCCTGAGCCGGAGTTGCAGCAATTGTCCTTAACCAGGGTGGGAACTCTGTCCTTGAGCCAGCAATGTCCACTTGGCCCCTGGATTCCCGGCTTGACCCAAGTCCAAGCCTGACATCGAGGATCGCCCCCACATGAATTTCTACAGACAAATGCCGAATGTGCGTTGAAATTAGCATAATCGGAACCAGGCAAGTTGAATCCATCGACAGCGTGCGCTGATATGGAAAACACCAGCATCGTGGCTACAACAAGAAGGTAAGCTCGCATAATTTATCCTCCGCTGAATATGCTAATAAATGTCGCCTGCAACATAGCAGCGACTAAAACAAAGCGCCTGCATCTACTTTCTACAACATTAAAAAATGCGTGAAAAATAAGCTGGACAGGATCGAATCCTAAGATAATAACCATAAAAAGCGAATAAGCAAATTGCTTATTTTGGCTAAAGAATTCATATTTTTTGAAATATTTTTAATGCCGGATGTACTTAAGGTGGCCAAACTGGATGTGCAGCAAAAAACGGTCAAGTTTTAATTCAGGTGGTGGAAAAGTACTGACTTGATGTGGGGCGGCTTTCCTCGTCGGGCACAATCAGTTGTGCAAATCCTTGGTGAATGATATTCCCTAATGCGTTACTCATAACAAAGTTATAGCAAGATGGCGGCAACCACTTTGCGGTCTTCTCCCATGAGGATGTTGTACGTGCGGCAGGCGGCGGGGGTATCCATACTTTCCACGCCGATGCCGGCCGCGGTCAATTGCTGATATAGGCGTGGATGCGGAAAACGCTGCTGCGCACCGGTTCCGAGCAGTACAATTTCTGGCTTCATGACTAGAAGATAGACGAAGTGCGATTCGTTTAATGCATCGAAACCTTGCGGCTGCCAATCGCTGAATACCTGTTCTGGCATGACCACTATGGAATGCTCAAAGCACTGGCCATTGACCGTGACATAGCCAGCGCCGTGGGCAGTGAAAACATTTTGGTTTGTGCGGGTATTGAGATGCAGTTTCACGCGAGTTCTCCATTTGCTGACCTAGGCGCGCTCGGTTAGAATCATGCCCTTTGCAGTCAGTAATTTCAAGGATCATAAGTGTATTTATGCCGTTTGTCGTTCGTGTCAAATTCTACCACCCAGCGGATTGATGTCACAGTTTGAAGCAACAGATTGAGAGAACTAATTGAAACAACCTGACAGCACAGATATGGAAGTTGTGCCCCTTATATTGAAATCCACCAAACTGGCAAGCGTCTGCTATGACATTCGCGGCCCCGTTATGGCGCGCGCCAAGCAGATGGAAGAAGACGGCCATCGTATTATAAAACTGAATATTGGCAATTTGGCGTCATTTGGCTTCGAAGCGCCGGAAGAAATTCAGCAGGACGTAATACATAACCTGCCTAACTCCTCCGGCTATTCTGATTCAAAAGGACTGTTTGCCGCGCGCAAAGCCATCATGCACTACGCCCAGCAAAAGAATATCGCCGGGGTGGGACTAGAGGATATTTTCATTGGCAATGGCGCATCCGAATTGATCGTGATGTCCATGCAGGGACTGCTTAATACGGGCGATGAAGTGCTCGTGCCAGCGCCGGATTATCCGCTGTGGACGGCGGCGGTCACCTTGGCAGGCGGCACGCCGCGCCACTATTTATGCGACGAACAGGCTGACTGGTTGCCGGACGTGGCCGACATCAGCAGCAAAATCACACCCAACACACGCGCCATCGTGCTGATCAACCCGAATAATCCCACTGGTACGATATACCCGGATTCGTTGTTGCAAGAAATTATCGAAATCGCACGCAAAAACAGACTCATTGTGTTCGCCGACGAAATTTATGACAAGGTACTCTATGACGGCGTGAGCCATACCTCAATTGCTTCGCTGGCGGATGATGTACTGTTCGTTACGTTTAACGGTCTGTCCAAGAATTATCGTGCTTGTGGCTATCGTGCCGGCTGGATGATTGTGTCGGGCAGAAAGAAGCACGCGCAGGATTATATTGATGGCCTGGGCATTCTCGCTTCGATGCGGCTGTGTTCAAACGTGCCCGGGCAATTCGCCATCCAGACTGCGCTGGGAGGTTATCAGAGCATCAATGATCTGGTCGCGCCTTCCGGACGGCTGTGTAAGCAGCGGGACCTTGCATACCAATTGCTTACCGCTATTCCGGGTGTTACATGCGTCAAGCCGAAAGCTGCGCTATACATGTTTCCGCGCCTGGACCCCAGGATGTATCCAGTCAATGACGATCAGAAATTTATCCTTGAACTGCTGGAAACCGAGAAGGTGCTCGTGGTTCAGGGTACGGGCTTTAACTGGGCGAATCCCGACCACTTCCGCGTGGTGTTCCTGCCTAATGCGGACGATTTAGTCGAAGCGATTAGCCGAATTGCACGTTTTCTGGAGTATTACCGGAAGCGGTATGGGAAGAAGTAGTGGCTCTACATGATTCGCATGTGGACAACCCTTCGATATGTGCAAGATGAACAACAAGAAATAATCATTTAAAAATCCGTTCGTCCTGAGCTTGTCGAAGGATGGATGGATTGCTAATTAAGGATAAATGAAATGTTTTGGGTGTACATTCTCCGCTGTGCCGACGGTAGCTATTACACCGGTCATACCGACAATCTTGAAAGGCGCATCGCCCAGCACCAGGCCGGAGAATGCGAGGGTTACACCGCAACGCGCCGTCCGGTGGAACTTACTTGGTCTCAGGAGTGTGTCATGCGGGAAGACGCCTTGTCAGCCGAAATGCAAATCAAAGGCTGGAGCCGCAAGAAGAAAGAAGCCATGATGCGTAGCGACTGGACGGAAGTTTCTCGCTTGGCGAAAAGTAAATTCGCTCATCCTTCGACAAGCTCAGGACGAACGGATTTATTTCTTCTGCGGGAGGTTGAAAATTGATACCCACTTTATTTCACATAGAGCCGAAGTGATTATGGAAACCCAAACATGCCCTCTCAAGTTTTTCAAGGTATGCATTTAATCTACAATGAATTTTTATAAGAGAGGCTTCCGGGCAATTTGCAACCTCGGCCCGAGTACCCCCGCTAACCCTTCACAATCCCTATTATCAGGGGAGCCGAGAGGGGATGAATAAACGAATTGAATTTTGGAGTAAAAAACAAATGAAGCCAATGAACGTAGGTCTACTGGGTATAGGCACCGTAGGTGCAGGCACATTTACCGTGTTGTCACGCAATGCTGAAGAAATTTCCCGCCGGGCGGGGCGTCCCATACGCATTGTCGCGGTGGCGGAAAAGGATGTAGCACGTGCCAATGAAATTACACAGGGCACCTGTCGGGTAGTTGACGATGCCTTCGCTGTGGTGAGCGACCCAGAAGTGGATATCGTTATTGAGCTAATCGGCGGCTGCGGTGTGGCCAAAGAATTAGTGCTTAAGGCCATTGCTAATGGCAAGCATGTGGTCACTGCTAACAAGGCGCTACTGGCCATGCATGGCAACGAAATATTTGCGGAGGCACAAAAGCAGGGCGTGATGGTTGCATTCGAAGCGGCAGTGGCGGGCGGTGTGCCGATTATCAAAGCGGTACGCGAGGGACTGAGCGCAAATCGCATTGAATGGATTGCCGGGATTATTAATGGAACTACTAACTTTATCCTATCCGAGATGCGCGATAAGGGGCTAAGTTTCGATACCGTGCTGAAAGAAGCACAGCGTTTGGGTTACGCCGAAGCCGATCCGACTTTCGACATCGAAGGGGTGGATGCGGCGCACAAAATCACCATACTCTCTGCGATTGCGTTCGGCATTCCGATGCAATTCGACAAAGCGTATATTGAGGGCATTTCCCAGCTTAATGCAAAAGACATAAAGTACGCCGAACAACTCGGCTATCGCATCAAACTGCTCGGAATTACCAGACGCACCCCGGCAGGTGTTGAGTTACGCGTGCATCCCACCTTGATTCCCGCCAAACGACTGATCGCCAATGTGGAAGGTGCAATGAACGCGGTGGTAGTACAGGGTGACGCAGTCGGTGCTACGTTGTATTACGGCAAGGGCGCTGGGGCGGAACCAACGGCCAGTGCGGTGATTGCCGATCTGATCGATGTGACGCGTATGCACACTGCCGACCCGGAACATCGTGTGCCGCATTTGGCATTCCAGCCGGATCAATTGGTCGACCTGCCCATTCTGCCAATAGCTGAGGTGCAGACCTGTTTCTACCTGCGCCTGCGGGTGCATGATGAACCTGGCGTGCTGGCCGATATCACACGTGTGCTGGCTGATGAGCAGATTTCGATTGATGCCTTGATTCAGAAAGAACCGGGAGATGGTGAAGACGAGACGGATTTGATTCTGCTTACCCATTTGACCCTCGAAAAACGCGTCAATGCAGCTATTGCCCGGCTTGAAAAACTGTCAGTGGTAGTGGGTAAAGTGACGCGCATCCGCATGGAAGAGTTGGGCAAATAAGGCATTCCCTCTCTACGGAGAAACACTTGTAAAAACTTATTCCCTACTCCTCTCTCCTGTAACAAGGAATAGGGATTGAAAGCGAAGCGAGCAAAGCAATGAAATACATCTCCACACGTGGCAATTCACCCGCTAAAAATTTCACCGAAATTCTGCTCGGGGGACTCGCCCCCGATGGCGGCCTGTACCTGCCGGAAGAATATCCACAAGTAACGCGAGCCGATCTGGATAACTGGCGCAATCTGCCTTATGCTGATCTCGCTTATGCCGTGCTGTCCAAATTTGCAACGGATATTCCTGCAGCCGACCTTAAAGTGATCGTTAGCAAGACTTATACCTCTGCCAAGTATCACAATGCCCGCGCTGATTCTGACACTCAACAAATTACTCCATTGCGTACGCTGGAGTCGGGAATGCATATTTTAGAATTATCCAACGGCCCGACCTTGTCGTTCAAGGACATGGCGATGCAATTGCTGGGTAATCTGTTCGAATACGTGCTGGATAAACAGGGCGAAGAACTTAATATCCTTGGCGCCACTTCCGGTGATACCGGCTCGGCGGCGGAATACGCCATGCGCGGCAAGCGCGGCATCCGTGTGTTCATGTTGTCGCCGCACGGCAAAATGTCCGCTTTCCAGCGTGCGCAGATGTTTTCACTACAAGATCCAAACATCTTCAACATCGCCATTCGTGGCGTGTTTGACGAGGCGCAGGACATGGTCAAGGCAGTGTCCAATGATCACGCCTTCAAAGCGAAATATAAAATCGGCACGGTCAATTCGATCAACTGGGCGCGTGTGTCGGCGCAGATCGTCTATTATTTCAAGGGCTACTTTGCCGCGACACAATCCAACGATGAGAAAGTTGCGTTTTCGGTGCCCTCCGGCAATTTCGGTAACATTTGCGCGGGCCACATTGCGCGCATGATGGGCTTGCCCATCGGTCAGCTTATCCTTGCCACTAATGAAAACGATGTATTGGATGAGTTCTTTAGAACCGGCGTCTATCGCCCGCGCGCGACGGATCACACCTATCACACCAGCAGCCCGTCGATGGATATCTCCAAGGCATCCAACTTCGAACGCTTTATATTTGATCTGGTTGGGCGCGATGCAGCCAAGGTGCGTGAATTCTGGAGCGGCATTGATGCGGGGGGCGCGTTTGACATTAAGGGCACGCCCTATTGGCATGAGCTGTCTAAATTTGGTTTCGCTTCCGGAAAAAGTACGCACCTCGACCGCCTCAAGATCATCCGCGAACTGTGGGAAGACTACGACGTAATGGTCGATACCCATACCGCGGATGGGATCAAAGTCGGCCTCGAACAACGCCGCCCCAGCTTGCCGCTAATCTGCTTGGAAACCGCGTTGCCAGCCAAGTTTGAAGAAACCATCATCGAGGCACTCGGACGCAATCCGGAACGGCCAGCCGGATTAGAATCTATCGAGAAATTACCACAGCGCGTCGAGGTGATGGACGCAGATTTGGAAAAGCTTAAGGCGTACATCGCTGCCAAAATTCCGAATTAGAGCTCAAAAATGTCCAAGGTTTTATGGTGAATGCGGCGACATGTTGCCGTTTTCATGATTTGTCCTGTTGGCCCAATATAAAAAAGCTTTATCATCAAACAATCCATCCTTGACCCTGTATTCCTCTGTTGCTGATCGAAAACTCCATCCATCCTTCCTTCCTTCGATAAGCTCAGGACGTTCGGCAAAACAAGCTTAGGACGAAGGAAATTTTTTGCGCTTACCGAATAGGTGAATGATCGTTCGTACTGAGTAGCCTTGCTTTGGCATGGCGTATCGAAGTATGAATGGGTGTATACAGAGGAAAATTGACCTGCCTCTTTGCTCTTGGCGTATTTTTTTGTAGGTATATTGAACGAGCAATGAAAACGTATATACTTTAGCAGTATATTTTATGAGGGTCGCACCATGTCCAAAGAAGCTGTTTTCACAATGAAGTTGGAGCCTGAGCTACGCGCGGAGTTCATGGCCGAAGCGGAAGCCGCCCACCGGCCGGCGTCTCAGGTCATGCGCGAATTGATGCGCGAATTCGTTCATCGTCAGCGAGAGGCGCGGGAATATGACGAGTTTCTGAGTCGTAAGGTCGATGCCGGCCGCGCCTCGATGCGCGCTGGTGTCGGTCACGCCAATGATGAAGTTGAAGCCACGTTCGCCGCGCGGCGTGCAGTTGTGACGAACCAAGCGTGAGGATTATCTGGACGCTTGAAGCGCTGCAGGATCGCGTTGATGTTTGGGACTGCATCGCGGCGGATAACCTGCGAGCGGCCGCCCGCATGGATGAGCTTTTCAGCGATGCGGCTGCTCAGCTGGCCGATCACCCGAAGCTGGGGCGACCGGGAAAAATTCAAGGAACCCGCGAGCTGATCCCGCATGAAAACTATCGCCTAGTGTACGAAATTAGCGGCGAAGCCGTGTGGATGCTGGCCTTGGTTCACACTGCGTGCCAGTGGCCATTAGTCCGTGATTGAGTGAGGGGAGTATTCAGCACAACCGAGCTTTGTCATTTCGACTGAAAGAAGAAATCCTTACCGGGCTGCCATCATGGGGACACGCTACAACCCACACGTCAAAGCTGTTTATGAGCGCTTGCTTGCCTGGGGCAAGTCCAAGATGTCCGCTCTTGGTGCCGCAATGCGCAAACTGGTGCATTTGTGCTTTGGTGTACTCAAAACTCAACAGCCGTATCAACACGATTACTTGAAAAATGCTTGGCGTTAGAGGCGGTATCTACATTAGCCTGGGCTACGCTTGCTGCATCAGCACGCCGGTAACGCATGTTTCATCCTCTTGTATGTTGGGCTTGGTGCAGCCCTTGAACGGTTACGTTATGATCATCCTGGGCTGCAACTTTGATGAGAGGCCTCAGAGTCTGACCTTATTTGTTATTTGTTCTTCAAAACCTTACAATCCTCATAGATTCCATTCTCCGGTGGTTCAGTCCAACTGAGGTTTATCCGATGCCAATAAGTCGGCGGGTTTAACATGTTAGGGAGGACGGCAGATAAACGGTATTCGTTAGAGGTTCCCAATGAACATACTTGTGTTGGTTGTTGGTCAGGATGATGGTGTGGTCCAGCCGTACTACGGAGTCGAACATGAAGGTAAGTTATGGCTTATTACAGCATGGTTGATAGAGACTGTAACAGGATTAGCCACGCCAGAGAGAATGATTCGCGTAGATACACAGCCCGTTCAAAAGATTGACGAACCGGGGGCAAAGTTTCACTACGCAAATATTCTATTGCCCAAAGCCGTGATCGAGGGCCTTTCCCAAGAAACACCCGGATATGAGGTACGAAGTCTCCCAAACTCGCCGGTCGTTCATCGAGATGACCTGAAACCACTCCCGATACTTTTTTGCTAGCCATGCTTCCTCCATTTCACCATTATTTTAGGCTCCACATCGTGCTTAAGCTCTTCTCTGGATTTGCGTTTCTGCTGCTATCGGCCTGCGCCGTTGGACAAGTTATTGATCCGGAATCCTACATCAAACAGAACGGCTCCCAAAAAAAAGCCGCTGCAGGATTAGGCATCTTCTACACAACGATTAAAAGAGTACAAGCAGATGAAATACCGCCATTCATGGAGGCAGTGAAAACAATGCCTCGTACGGAAGAGGCGAAAAATATCTGCCAGCAGCAAGCCACTGGAGTGCAGAAGCAATTCGACTCGGAGGGGAGGAAAGATCTTCGTGTCAGAAAGTCAGTTGGCTATGGCGGGCCGCAAGACGGAAAGTTTGGATGTGTGTTCTTTATTGAATCGCAGAGGGCAATTGCCGCTACTCAAGTTTACTTCATAAAGATCGTGCTTCGCGACAAAACCTATGATGCTTACACGGTGATTGTTTCCCACTAGCTCGATAGGAAGCGTCTCTAACGTCAAGCATTTTTAATGCTCGGTAGGTTGGGCTGAATGAAATGAAGCCCAACATCTCATCGCTAACCATCTATCCATTACCTCTTTGCCACCCCAATCCGATGTTGCCATTCCCCGCTCAATGTAGCCATGCAATGTTGAATGTGGCCAATCAACAGGCCGAGTGACTCAGCCATGTTTTACAGGATTTTAATGAATGTAGTCAATGTGCTGACAGTATTATGAAAATTTATAATTTGATAATGAGCAAACTACAGGCGTCTACGTCTAACCTAAAATGATCAACCAACATGACCTTGCTATCCATATTTATGCCAACGTAACTACCGCTCTCGATGAAGACCTGCGCGACGGTGATCTCACCGCGCAACTCATTCCATTACATACACAAGCACACGCCACTGTTATTACGCGCCAAGATGCAGTGTTATGCGGCGCAGCTTGGTTTGATGCATGTTTTAAAGCGATGGATAAAGATTGCATCATTCATTGGCTTGCGCAGGATGGCGATGTCATAGCAGCCAAGCAAACGCTGTGCGAGATACGCGGTGATGCACGTGCGATGCTGACTGCCGAACGGTGTGCTCTGAATTTTTTGCAAACACTTTCCGCTACCGCCACGCAGACGCGGCACTATGTCGAGGCGGTACGCGGCACGCATGCGAAAATTCTGGATACACGCAAGACGCTGCCGGGCCTGCGTATTGCACAGAAATATGCGGTGAAAACGGGCGGCGGGCATAACCAGCGGATTGGTTTATTTGATGGCATGCTGATTAAGGAGAATCACATTCTGGCTGCGGGCGGCATCCATCCTGCGCTGGAACAGGCTTTTCGTCTTGCTCCTGAGGGTATAAGCATCCAAATTGAAGTAGAAAATCTGGAACAGCTGCGTGAAGTGCTAGATGCTGGTGCCAAGCTAATTTTGCTCGACAATTTCGATCTCGATAGTATGCGTGTTGCTGTCAAACTCACTGCCGGACGCGCCGAACTTGAAGCCTCCGGCGGCATTACTCTTGATAAAGTACGCGCTATCGCCGAGACCGGCGTAGAACGCATCTCCATTGGTGGCCTGACCAAAGATATACAGGCTGTAGATTTATCGATGCGGTTTGAAATTTAAACTATCATTCCCCATGTAGGGAGCATTCACAACTGAGGTAACAATCATGAGCGATTCCATTAATATCGTCTGTCCGAGTTGCGATGCGGTAAACCGCATTCCCGCTGGAAAGTTAACCAGCCAGCCGAACTGCGGCAAATGTAAACAAGCTCTATTTAACGCGCATCCGATTGAGCTGGGCAGCAGCAACTTCGAGAAACACATCACGCGTAATGATATCCCGGTTTTAGTGGATTTCTGGGCACCATGGTGTGGTCCCTGCCGCATGATGGCACCCGCCTTTATACAGGCAGCAGAGAAACTCGAGCCGGGAATACGTTTAGCTAAACTAAATACAGAAGAAGCACAGGAACTGGGCGCGCGCTATAACATCCGCAGCATTCCCACCTTGGCCATATTTAAAAATGGGCGTGAGGTGGCAAGACAGGCAGGTGCCATGGATGTGGCCGGCATTGTGTCGTGGGCTCGTGCTAACGCCTGAGAAATGCCACCCAAACGTTATGCAACTGGTGCGGGAGGTTGAAAGTTGATTGCCCACTCTCTTTCACATAGAGCCAATAAAAATGGGAGGGAGACCGCCAGTGAATATACTTATGAAAAAAATCAACAAATCATATGGATGCAAACGATTTCTGTCGTGTCTGGCGATAGGAATCGTTTGTTTGTCAACAGCTGGATGTGTCACGGGTCCACGTAGCCTCGAGACTGATCGACTCACATACAATGAGGCGATCAAGAGCACCACCGAGGCCCAGTTACTGCTCAATATTGTACGGCTGCGCTACAACGATACGCCGAGCAGCTTGGCAGTATCGGCGATTGCGACGCAATTTGAGATACAGAAAAGTTTTTCGCTGACTCCCTTTTTCGGCGTGAACGGCGGTGATCCGGCGCAGCACTTTTCCGCACTGCTGCCGCAAGCGCAAATATCTACTACTGACCGCCCTACCATTACGCTGACCCCGCTTGACGACCAGGAATTCACGCGCAAGCTTTTTACACCGATGACACTTGATGGTGTGCTTTACCTCACAAAAACAACGTGGCCGATATCAACGGTATTTCGTCTATGGCTGGAGAATCTTAATTGGGTTTCCAACGCCCAGAACGGTAGCGGCCCGACATTGAAGAGCGTGCCAGACTATGCCGAATTTTTGCGCGGAATCGATGCGCTGCAAGCGCTGCAGGATCGAGGCCACATCGTGTTCGGCACGGAAGAGCGAGAGGAGGCGCAACAAGGGACTGTGGCCGCAGGCCTAACGGCTCACGACTTGCTGGATGCAGCCAAGGAAGGTTATGAATTTCGTCCTGATCACAATAGCGCATTGGTATTAGTCAAGAAAAGCCGGCAACCGGTGATGAAGGTTCATCCGGAAGCATTGGCCTCAGCAGAAATGCGCGAACTCGCCCAGGTTTTCGGCCTCCGGCCTGGACTGCCGAAATATGATCTCAAGATCGAGAACCTGGACCCGTTCAAGATAAATCATCCGCCGGATGGCGTAGACGTTATGGACTTGGAGACGCGCTCGTTGCTTCAGGTGTTGTATTTCGTTTCCAAAGGGCTTGATGTTCCTGTGGAACATGTGGGACGGGGATTTGTTCAGGCAACTACCGACGAAACGGGCCAGCCGTTCGATTGGCGAAAAATCACGAGTAATCTCTTCCACGTATACTCGGTCATTGGAGACAGGCCACCAACCGCGCATGTGGCGGTCAAATATCTGGACTACTGGTTCTATATAGACAAAGCTGATCAGGACACTATGGCTACTTTTTCGTTGCTGATGCAATTGGCGCGATTGGAAACAAATGGCAAAACAGGGCTAGGGCCAGCGCTGACCCTGCCGTTGGGCGGGCGATAATAGGGGAACTGGTCAGTCATAGACATTGAATATTTTGCAAAGCAACGTTGCACAGGGACCAGGAGTTATTAATGATGCCCGACGGTAATCTGTCGGGCACAGGCGGGGAAAGTGGACCGATTCGTTAGTTTTGGTTCACTCTGATGCTGTACGAGCCAGTACCTTGAGCCTTATTATAATGTCGAACTTGGGCAAAATATTGTCCCGGGATGAGTTGAGCTGCGATTCTTGAGTTTAGCCCAATGCCACCATCGTCGTCTTCGGTAATAAGACTCGTCTGACTGTTGGGGCCGAATAACTTCATCACCACATCGGTCTGGCCGCCCGTTTGGATGATATGGCGACCACTCTTTTTTACGGTGAATTTGAACAGGTCTTCTTCACCAGGCAGGCCGATCGAGGTCGATACAGGTGCTGCATTGACGCTCAACTCGATCGCTTGAACCGCAATGTGCGGATAGGCTTGTTCGCTGGCAATGAAGGCCTGGTCCAGCGCTGACAACACGTTATTCTCTTTGGTGCCATGGCCGTTTTTGACCCAAGTGTCGGGAAAGAAGTAAAGCATGATCGAAGCGGGATCGAATTCCGTCCCTTTGATCTGATCAACCGCATATTTTTCCAAAACATTTTGCCGGACTTGATCCGGGGTCCAGCTATTCGGCGGTTTACCTAAGTCGCTGATAACGACTTCCTCGTTCCACTCAATTCCCCCCAACGGATTTTGATGCTCGTGTGCAAGACCAATTGCATGGCCAAACTCATGGGCGGCAGTGCCACCATCGAGAAATCCAAGGTTCATCGTGGGCTGATCGCGCGGGATTGATTGACAATCTGTACCGATATAGGACCACGCTCCATCCGAAGAATCAAAGGCAATGCGAATCTCTGCGTCAGGTGCGTTGTTAAACTCGAATTTCAGATTTGCATGCGGTAGCCACCAAAGCGCTTGTTCTTTGGCGGTTGCTTGCTGAGCCTCGGTCCCGCCCATGAATCGTACGCGTAGTGTCGATCCATTGACCCACATCTTTCTAAAAAGGAAGACCGCCTTCACTTTTCCATTGCCGAGCCTGATAGTCTGCTGTGGGCGGACAAGATCGAGCGGCAGAATTCTGTCGTGACAAATTTTTAGATTCTCTTTCATAGTGATCTCCTTAATATTAATAAAAAGCTGAATTCTTAGTCAATATTTATACCATTCTGATGCATCCTCGAATAACGGCCTTACGAGCTGCTCATGTCAAACTATCGTCTTCACGTGGAAATTACTATTCCAGCAAGGCCACAATAATAGGGCGTCCCCCAAAAAAAGCGAATAAGCAAATTGCTTATTTTTGATTAAAGGGCGTTCTACCATTTAATTAAAATTACAGGCCGAATAAGCTCGCTCTCCTACAGCCCAGTGGCTAGCACCAGCATAAATGACGTTCCAGATATCAGCACATTAAAGATGAACATAAGAAGGGAGAATCAGAGCACCAAATGGCAGCATGAACAAAAACATTCAGGCGACAACTATAGACCCGGCACGATTTATAAATGAATTTTTATTGGTTTCCGATGTCTATGGAGTATGGAAAAAGAAGATGCCCGCAAGCAGTCGCGAGAAGTACTGCATGAACGACGCAAGCAAGTTATTCGTATGCACCGCAAAGGTGTGGCGGTGATGGAGATCGTGGTGCAAACGGGACTGAGCTGGACGGCAGTCAATACGGCGCTGCGGTTGTATAAGGCTGAAGGTTCGGGGGCACTCAAGCCCGGCGTTCGGGGTAAAAAACCTGGCAGTGGACGTAGCTTGACGGTTAGCCAAGAGCTGGCGATTCAACAAACCATCTGCGACAGACGCCCCGAACAACTCAAGATGGATTTTGCGCTATGGAGCAGGCCCGCTGTGCGCCAGCACATTGAGCTGGCGCACAGTATCAAGCTGTCTATTCGGGCAGTAGGCAACCACTTGGCACGTTGGGGTTTTACACCACAAAAACCCATTAAAAAAGCATACGAGCAGCGGCCTGAAGCCGTCCAGGCTTGGCTTGTTGAACAGTATCCGGCCATTGAAACCAGAGCAAAAGCCGAAGGTGCGGAAATTCACTGGGGCGACGAGACGGCGCTAGTCAACACGGATGTCAGAGGCAGGAGCTATGCGCCGGTGGGCAAGACACCTGTGACGTTCGCAGTAGGCGGCACGCGCCACAAGCTATCGATGATTGCGACGGTAACCAATCAGGGTAAAACGCGCTGGATGATTATTGATGAGGCATTTAACTCCGACAAGCTCATTGAATTTCTGGAGGCGCTCATCAAGGATACAGACCGCAAGGTGTTTCTGATACTGGACAACTTGAGAGTTCATCACAGCAAACCTGTAAAGGCTTGGGCTGCCGAGAACGCACAGAAAATCGAGTTGTTCTACTTGCCCAGCTACAGCCCTGAACTCAACCCCGAAGAAAGACTGAATGCAGATCTCAAGCACGTCATCACTTCAAAGGTGCCAGTGCGCACCAAGGCAAAACTCAGAGCTGCTGCGACTGATCACATGACCATGCTTGAGCAAAACCCCGAACGCGTGCGCCGTTATTTCCGCGACCCAAAAGTCGCCTACGCGGCTTCATGAATAATTCGTGCCGGATCAATAGCTGGACAATCACCGAAGGTGCCACTCGTGTGTTAGGGTGAAGCGTTTTGTCCCTTGGGGATAGGGTATTTCGACTCTCTGGTGTTTGTCGCCAAAAACACATTCATGATGATGTGCGTATATCCGCGTGCGGAAGGAAGCAAGAAGGTAGGGCAGGTTTATTCTCTGGGAGAATTAATTTTTCTAGACTGCCTGTTTTCCAGCGCGTAGATCTTTTCCTTCATTCAAAAGGAATTCAAATGGACTTACAGACAGACAAGCTGGAATCAGTTATGGCCAATGGCCATAGGGGAGGCATTTTGAGCGAGACCAAGACTGAAAGATTATTTTTTTGGTGTTATGTCTATAACCTTCACACCAAGCTCTTTTAGCTTTTCATCAACTTCCTTACCTTTCTTTTTGGGAACGGTTTCCGTGAAATCGGCCTTCGGGTCAATTGGGTCGTAAGTAACCGTCCCGTCAGAGTTAACTTTCTTTGTCATGACGGGTTTTGATGTTATGTCAATAACCTGGACGCCCACTTCCCTTGCTTGTTTATCAATCTCCTTACTTAACTTTTGGGGTACTGTTTCTGGAGAGCCGGCCTTCGGGTCTCCCACTGGGTCATAGGTAACTGTGCCGTCAGGGTTGATTTTCTTGGTCATAACGGGGGCTGCAATTGCAACGCTTGAGATAGTAACGGCAAGCAGCAGTGTGATGAGTTTCATATTTAAGGCTCCTGGAAATATTTACAACTATTTGAAGCTCGTGCAATTGAGCAAGTGTGATTACATACTGGTCATATTTTATGAAACCGGTTTCTCATTGAGTAAGGTTTCCAACGGCATTCTGCCATTACAAACCCTGTGCCCTGATGAGTTCTTTCATTATTGTAATAATTGAGCCATTCGTCTAGATCTTCTGCAAGGTTTCCACATCGACATAAAATTTTTTAATGAACGACCTTGCTGTAGGTATCAATAACGTCTGCTGCTATATACGAGCCACGCCTTTTAGATTATCTACGTAGAAGGTATCTTGCGCACCCAAGTAGCCCGGATGAGCCGTTCCAATTTCACCGCAGGCCACATCATCCTCATGCTTGCGTTCAAGTGCGGCAATTTGCGCATCACTGAGTACATACCCTCATTCGCAACTTTGGCTTCCAGTGTGCTCAAGCGGCCTTTGAAATTCTCAAGTTTGTGCCGTAGCCAAATAGAGCGGACGCCACTACCTGCAACAAATACTCTGTGTTTACGTCATTCATTGCTGGTGCTGTGCTGACCATGTGCAGGAAGTCTACTGCATAACCGATGACAGCTTGTTCTGTGCCTTCGTTAACACGGTTCTAAAGATTAGGTACACGGCGCTCGCGATGGATGAGTCCTTCTAAACCTTCGGTTTCAACAAGTTCTTGATAGCGATAAAACGTGTTTCTCGACACGCCCATAATCTTGCAGGCTTTAGAGACGTTTTGAAGTTCTGACGCAAGATTGAGTAATCCTGCTTTATGTTTAATGATTGGGTTGCTAGTATGAAACATGAGCGTTACCTTTCTTTAAGTTTGATGACGGATTCGACACCCATATCAAACTCGATAACGCTCACTTTTTCAAGTGCATTGTCAGATCAGATTGAGACTAGTTCAGTTAATCATCGTCATCATCCTCATCGTCCATCTTCTTGTTTCGAGTATCGCCCATCCGCTTATCCTGGGAGCCGCCCATTTTATTGCTTGATTTATTAGCGCCGGAGTTTGGAGTCCAACAGCATGAGTTGTCGGAGCTATCGGTAGCCTTAGTATCGCTCTTGGGATTGGCGCTGTCCATTTTGGAACCGGACTTAGAGCCGGCCTTCCTGGAACCCATATCCCTATCACTCATTTTATTGTTCTCTCCGCTCATCATCTTTTTGTACGCAGCCTTCATTTCATCGGTGCTGAGTTGACCATCACCATTCGCATCCATTTGTTGAAATTTCTTTGCTCCATAATTATTAAATTCGTCTCTGGTAACCTTTTCATCAGAATTTGAATCCATAGCTTTGAACATTTGATCGTGCATATTTCCTTGAGATGAATCAGCGTCAGCGTGAGCCAAAGACGTGCCTAATACAAAGCAAGTTGTAATGGCGAGGTAATTAAAAGATTTTTTCATTTGAATCTCCATTTATGGTTTTACGGAAGATTTCTTAATCGACATAACCTTATGTCGCTCTGAAGAGTTTTGCCAAGACATTTGGCTAACTCTTCATTAAGCTTAATGCAGTGTATTGAACACAGTCTGTGCGATAGGGCACATTATTGTGCGTAGGCATTAGAGGGGCTAGATAAATCAAGTATGAGCGAGCAATAACAGCAGCGCTTATTGTGTCCCACCGAACAGACGTACCATACTCTCTCAACTATTCTGTAATTGTTCTCTGCTTATTGCTGTTGAGTACAAATAATTCCTCTTTTAATTATTTGTAACTGCAAGTCTCCCCTGACGTGCATTAAGCGGAGGGCTCTCAATTAGAGCGATAGAATTCGAGAATTTTTCTAAGTTCACGCCAAATAAAAGGGGCAAGCTAAACTGAATTTCGGAGCATATTATGCTGACGTTCGATCTAGACACTAACGAAAAAATTGATTTTAATGATACTACCAAAGCTAGAAAGTCTTTATTAGAAGTAGCTTATGGAGTCTTTATTGCTTTGCTCACCATAGCAGCAATTGATCCTAGCTTAATGACTTGGTGATTCAAGTATAAAAAATGTCGTACTGTTTGATACCGAACAGATAATGTTAAAGCCATTAGTTATTCTACAACCGCTCCCTGTTTCTTGCTACTTAGCACAAATGATTCGTGAATAGTCATTTGCGCCTACAGATCTCCACTGACTAGCATTGAGCAGGCGGCTTCATGATAGTAGCCCTTTCCGCTCTTTTCCTTCGGGGGAAAGGAGCGGTTTTTTATTGTTTGTCACAGGTGCACGTTTTTTTGGGCGGGCTGTGTGGGAAGGCGCAAGCCTGGCCGGTTCCTTTCCCAGGCTGTTAACCCGCACAGTTCCGTGCTCTTTCGTTTAACCACGTCGGAGAGCGATATAAATCGTAGTATCTAAAGGAACTCCTAATGAATCCTCCTCAAGCACACCTGCATCATCCCTCTACGGCTTTGGCATTGGGCATCATGCCTGGCGTTGCACTATCGTATCTTTTGGGAATCATCAGCATCATGAATCGCATAACAATATCCCCTTTTGCTTTGGTTTCAGGTCGTTGCTCTAATTTATAAAAATAATGATTTGTGGCTAATGAGGATAGTTTGAGCCGCGCTGACAATATTTTATAAACTCATACTCGAGTATTTAATAAATGCGATGACATACTGGTGGCATAAAGTTAATGTTCTGTGAGCTACAACAGATGAATCGCTGGAAGCACTGTTAACATTGGTGCCCCGAAGACGAATCGAACGTCCGACCTACCCCTTAGGAGGGGGTCGCTCTATCCACTGAGCTACCGAGGCGCGCGCGCATTCTAACGCAAATGAGCTCGGATCACACCTCTGCGATTCAGCATTTACCCTATGGTAATGCGTATTACTGGGCGAGGAAATTTGACAGAGACGACCACCTGCTCAAGCTGATAGTGCCACAATTCATGAAACAGTAATTAAGACGGGTAAGAACGACGTGACAGATCCCAAATTTGACTTTACAACCTGTTGGACTCCCGTCCAGTCGAAATAATCTGTGGCCAGTTGTGTATCTCTATTTCGATGGTAGCGAAAAGACAATCTTTCAATAGGTTTTGAGCGAAATAAAACCGGGCAATTATTCAATTGTCCGGTTGTGCCGCGGTAATACAAAACATCAGAATTTAAATGTGATACCGGCCGACAGGAAGTCCATGTCCGTTTCCCCAGTCGTGGCGTTATCGCCTACCTTGTTTAAGCGCTCCCATTCTGCACGAACGGCGAGATTCGGGACGAAATCATATGTCGCGCCGAAGCCGAAGTTGGCGCCAGTGCTGGATTCTTTTTGGTGAGCTCTAAAACCAAGACCGGAAGCATTAGTTTTTAGTTCATTCCTCGCCAGACCAAGCTTGCCGAATACCGAAAACCCATTACTGATTGGTGCCGTAAAAACACCTGCCAACCCCCAGGCTTGAACTTTGGCAGATGCATTGACAGGAACAACGGTACTGCCATTAAATGCGGTGTCATTACCCGTAAATTTGCCCAAGTCAAAATAGGTGGCTTCCACTCCCCAGTTTGGGTTGATCTGATAGCCACCATATACCTTGTACCCAGTATCCTTGTCATCGACATTTCTCAAACCTTGCGGAATGTCTTTGTATTTCGACTGACCGACGCTGCCGCCGATGTAATAAGCGGATTGACCTGGTCCGGGTGCGGCTATTACTGAGGGTACGATGAACGTGCTTCCTGCTCCCAGCAGTGCAACTGCACAAGCTACTTTTTTCAATTTCATGATTTCCCCTTTCGTTATGTTAAGAACGGTAACCGGACAAAGCCTTTATTTTTTATCAGGTTACCCTTTTCCAGCGCACCGCTCTTTATAAGAAATATCTACCTTAGTAACATTTCCCATATCCTTAGGCACTCTAGCGCAAACATTGTCATACCTACACAGGTGATCTTTAATCTTGAGGGTAGAAAAAGTTGTCACGCTGCATCTATATTTTTAACCCCCGGCAGTTCCGATTTAAATACCAGCACATTCGCGCTTAATGGATTTATCCACGCCCGTATAACGCTTCCAGCAACTCCACTTCAAACACCAACGTTGCATTCGGTGGAATGGCGCGCCCTGCACCACGCGCGCCATAGCCTAGTGATGCCGGAATAGTCAGTTTGCGCACGCCACCGACCTGCATGCCTTGTACACCTTCATCCCAGCCAGCTATGACTTCTCTTGCGCCGAGAGTGAATTGGAAGGGGTCGTTTCTATCTTTGCTGGAATCGAATTTTGTGCCATCCGTAAGCCAGCCGGTGTAATGTACGGTAACGGTGTGTCCGCCTTGAGCGGTCCCCCCGCTGCCAACGGTAATGTCTTCATATTGCAGTCCGGATGGGGTAGTAGTTGTAGTCATTTCTTTCCTTGTGAGTTGGTTTAGGATTGGTCATTTCCGTTTTTGTTGGAATGACGGTTATTCTTGCTTTTCTTCACGTTCTGCTGCTTCTATAGTATTTGCCATCAACATGGTAATGGTCATTGGGCCGACGCCGCCGGGCACAGGGGTGATGTAGCCGGCCACTTCTGTTGCACTTTCAAAATCAACGTCACCTACTAGCTTGCCGTTGGGCAGACGGTTAATGCCGATATCAATCACGACGGCACCGGGTTTGATCATATCGCCGGTAATCATATGGGGCTTGCCAGTAGCGACCACCAGAATATCAGCATCCCTTGTGTACTTGCCAAGATTCATCGTCTTGGAGGTACAAATGGTGACGGTTGCACTGTTGTGCAGCAGCATAAGTGCCATTGGTTTGCCGACGATGTTGCTACGGCCAACTACCACGGCGTGTTTACCTTCTATTTCGATGCCCATTTTTTCTAGCAATTTCATTGTACCAGATGGTGTACAGGGCGGAAATAAGGTGGTGCCGGTAACCAATGCACCGACATTCATCGGATGAAATCCATCTACGTCCTTGTTCGGACTGATGGCTTCCAGTACCTTATGACTGTCGATGTGATTGGGCAAGGGGAGTTGTATCAACAGACCATGGATCGCCGGGTTAACATTTAATTCAGCAATTTTCGCTAGCAATGTTGTTTCTTGCGTGTCGGCGGGCAGAGCAATATGTTCGGAATAAAGCCCGATTTCGGCACAGGCTTTTACTTTGTTGCCAACATACACCTTTGAGGCAGGGTCTTCCCCTACGATGATGACTGCCAAGCCAGGCGTAATGCCACGCGCCTTTAGCGCATCCACACGTACCTTCCACTCAGCGCGTAATTCCTGAGCGATGGTCTTACCGTCAATGATGCGAGCTGTCATTTTTATTCCTTGAGATTAAAACGAATATCTTTTTGATGCATTTGTATAGTTGGCAAGCTCGGTCTTGATTTTGAATAGGTTTAGTCCAACGAAAAAAGCATTCTGAATCTTGCCCAACTTGAACTCATGATGTGAGTTTTTGTGTGCATTGAAAGACGCGAATTGTAACATTCAGCGAATAGAAAATAAGGGCGAGAAAAAGGGGGCTTTGGTGGTAGCCCCCTGGATGTGCTACTAAATCAGGTTCATAACAATGGCACGATCATTAGCGCCACAATGTTCATGATTTTGATTAATGGATTGATGGCAGGGCCAGCGGTATCTTTATAGGGATCGCCAACGGTGTCGCCCGTTACCGCTGCCTTGTGGGCTTCGGAGCCTTTGCCGCCGAAGTTGCCTTCCTCAATATATTTTTTGGCATTATCCCATGCGCCACCACCATTGGTCATGGAAATTGCCACGAAGATGCCGGTGACGATGGCGCCAACGAGCACGCCGCCCAAAGCTTGTGCGCCAAGACTTAGACCGACGATTACTGGAACCGCCACCGGCAGCAGAGAGGGTACGATCATTTCCTTGATAGCGGCTTTGGTCAACATATCAACACAGGTCCCATATTCAGGCTTGCCGGTACCTTCCATGATGCCGGGAATTTCCTTGAATTGGCGGCGCACTTCCACCACCACAGAACTGGCGGCGCGGCCGACCGCTTCCATGCCCATGGCAGCGAATAAATAGGGCACCATACCGCCGATGAAAAGGCCAATGATCACCATGTGATTAGATAAATCGAAAGTCAATCCCGGGTGATTGGAGGAAAGCGCGTGGGTGTAATCGGCAAACAGCACCAGTGCCGCGAGGCCGGCGGAGCCGATGGCGTAGCCCTTGGTCACGGCCTTGGTGGTATTACCTACTGCGTCGAGGGGATCAGTGATGTTGCGTATGTTATTCGGCAACTTGGCCATTTCGGCAATACCACCGGCGTTATCGGTAATCGGGCCAAAGGCATCGAGCGCCACGATGATCCCCGCCATAGAGAGCATTGAGGTCGCGGCGATCGCGATACCATACAAGCCGGCCAGTTCATAGGCGCTCCAGATAGCCACGCACACCGCCAATACTGGCGCAGCGGTCGACTTCATCGATACTCCCAAGCCGGCAATTACATTGGTGCCATGGCCAGTCGTGGAGGCTTCAGCAATATGTCTTACCGGGCTGAACTCGGTCGCTGTGTAGTATTCGGTGATCCACACCAGCGCGGCCGTCAGCGCCAGTCCAATGAGAGCCGAACCATATAGCGCGTTAACGGAATAAACGCCGTTGTCGCCCATTAGCCATTTGGTAATGGGATAGAAGGCGATCAGAGCCAACACGGCAGATACTATTAGGCCGCGATAGAGTGCGTTCATAATCTTGCCACCCTCTCGGGCTGTTACAAAATAGGTGCCCACAATGGAAGCGATGATCGAGAACCCGCCCAGCACCAATGGATAAATCACCGCGTTTGAGCCGGAATTGGCCATCAGCAAACCACCCAAAAGCATGGTGGCGATGATGGTCACGGCGTAAGTCTCAAACAGGTCGGCTGCCATGCCCGCACAGTCACCGACATTGTCGCCGACGTTGTCGGCAATTACTGCAGGATTACGCGGATCGTCTTCAGGGATGCCCACTTCAACTTTGCCCACCAAGTCTGCGCCTACGTCAGCACCTTTGGTGAAGATGCCGCCGCCAAGACGGGCGAAAATAGAAATCAGCGAGCCACCGAAAGCCAGACCGACCAAGGCATGTGTTGCTTCCATAGGGGTACTGCCCATTGAAATAGTGAGAAAGGCGTAGTAACCAGCTACACCCAGCAGACCCAAGCCGACTACCAACATGCCGGTGATGGCTCCGCCCTTGAAAGCTACATTCAAAGCTGCGTTGAGACCGGCATGTGCAGCTTGTGCGGTACGCACGTTGGCGCGCACCGACACGTGCATACCGATATAGCCGGTTAGACCCGACAGAATCGCACCGAGGGCGAAGCCTATGGCTGTTTTCCAACCCAACTCCGGTATCAGAAAAATTACCAGAAACAGAGTTACGCCGACAATGCCTATCGTGCTGTATTGCCGGTTCAGGTAAGCAGAAGCTCCTTCCTGTATGGCAGCAGCGATCTCGCGCATGCGATCGTTGCCGGTCGATTGAGCCAAAATCCATTTAATAGAAACCGCTCCATATATGAGCGCTGCCATTGCGCATAACAGTGTAAATATCAGACCACTAGACATAAGTTTCTCCCTATAGTTAAACCAGTCTGTTAGAACCGGCAAATTGCACAAACACAAAGAACCAAAATAAATTATTGACCTTTACGTAATTCGTGATAGATGCCATTTCAGCAACCGCTATTCTCGCGAAAGCGTGGATAACGGGGTGGTAGATATTGCTTGTTATTGCGCCCTTTCCAAACATTTGGACGTGGTGACTAAATGTTTTATGTGATGTTTAAGCTATATCTTAAAATCGCTCAGTTTCTTGGGGATCGCCACATTCTTGAGCCGAACGTACTGTGGCAAGCCGTCTTTGTAAGGTGGGTAATCTTCGCCCTTGATCAGCGGAGTGAGGTACATACGGCACTTGTCGGTGATGCCGAAGCCATCCTTGGTGATAAAGTTGCGCGGCATCATTTTTTCTACATTAGCCACGTTCTTGAGCTGGGCAACGCCAATTTTCCACTTGTAGGGCTTGTCGGTGAGCCGAACAATGGTAGGCATGACCGCATTTTCGCCCTTCAACGCCAGCTGCACCGCAGCCTTGCCGAGCGCATAGGCCTGTTCGACGTCGGTCTTAGAAGCGATATGGCGCGCAGCACGTTGCAGGTAATCTGCCACCGCCCAATGGAATTTGTAACCCAGCGCATCTTTCACCATGTTAGCTATGATCGGCGCTACGCCACCTAACTGGGCGTGACCAAAAGCATCTCGTAGCCCCTGGTCAGAAAGAAATTTACCGTCTGCACCTTGCACGCCTTCTGATACCACTACTGAGCAATAGCCATGCTGCTTTACCATAGCATCGACTTTGGCCAGAAATTTTTCTTTATTGAAGGGGATTTCGGGAAACAGGATGACGATCGGCAACTCGCAATTCACATCCGAGGCCAAACCACCGGCAGCGGCTATCCAGCCAGCATGTCTGCCCATCACTTCCACCACGAATACCTTGGTTGAGGTCTTGGCCATGGAAGCAACGTCGAAACTGGCTTCGCGAACCGATACGGCGACATATTTGGCGACCGAGCCAAAACCAGGGCAACAGTCAGTGATGGGCAAATCATTGTCCACCGTTTTAGGTACATGGATTGCCTGAATGGGGTAACCCATTTTTTCAGCCAGCTGGGAAACTTTCAGGCAGGTATCAGCGGAATCGCCGCCGCCGTTATAAAAGAAATAACCAATGTTGTGTGCCTTGAAGACTTCGATCAACCGCTCGTACTGCAATCTGTTTTCTTCAATACCTTTTAGCTTGAAGCGGCAGGAACCGAATGCGCCGGACGGAGTGTAGCGCAGTGACGCAATGGATTTGGCGGAATCTTTGGTCGTATCGATCAGGTCTTCAGTCAGCGCGCCGATGATGCCGTTACGGCCTGCATAGACTTTGCCGATTTTGTCCTTGTGTGCACGCGCCGTTTCGATCACACCGCAAGCCGATGCGTTGATTACTGCGGTTACGCCACCCGATTGGGCATAAAATGCGTTCTTCTTTATCATGTGGTTAATGACTCCATATGAGTTATTGATTTTCTATCCATTGATCGGTAATGCCAAATTGATCTTACTCCATTTTTTAATGGCCCAGATAATCAAATATTGGGCCTGTTAAAAAAACCCGGTAAACCGCTTATTTTCGCTTGCGGCTCTGAACTGATATTTGCTCAACGAGCAAGCTTCTCGCCGCTAATGGAGTACAGCGATCACCATAAATTGGTTGGCCACCACAAACTCGTTCTCTCCGGGTGAGCAAAATTAATCAGACATGCCAGATCACCACGCTCGTCGCCGTCTTGTTGGAGGCTCGCTTTCACGCAGACTGTGGATGGATTCGTTTGCTCCAACGGCCTGACCAGAAACACATCACCGTTGCCCGCGCTCTGGGTGTCCCCATCGGGTGCAATATTCAGCGTGTAAACATAGCTGTAGTTCCAGTATTCGAGTAGCTTGATGATGAAGTCTTCGATATCGAATTGGGGGGACTGCTCATAGAGAGTGATGTCCCTGAGCTTTTAACATAAACAGTTCCACCTCTTGAGGCGGAATAACAGGCAGCAGATTATCAATTTTTTCCTGATCAATAATTTTGAGTGGATCAAGCAAACCTTTTAGTTCATTGGAGGAAATCCAATTTAGATTCCAAATTGCCTGCGGCTCTCCAGCAACCAGCTTGCATAACTGCTCATCATAGGAAAATGTTTTTGCAAATGGTTGAGAAACACGCTGCAACCATATTTGCATATGTCCTAATATTGGGTAATTGATTAAAACGTTTTTTTACCTTACCAATCACATCATTTTTTATTTCTTCGTTATCGAGCAGACTTATCAGCTTGCTGAGTATTGCCGAAACAATCGGGTATGTTCGAGGGCTATGATATGCGATGTCAACCACAATACTTATCAGTGGCATCAGGGATTCCGAGATTTTTTTAAATCCAACAATGCGTTTGTAATAGCTAGAAAGTGCGACAACGACAGAACCTGAATTTGGAAATTGAAAGGCATGATCATGAATAATTAACAAATGTTTTTGGAGGTTTTTCGCCGATTGCTTTTGCACTATCCAGTGCAGCTTGTCGATCTTGATAGAACCTTGAATGACTTGATTGCTGAGCGTTGTTTTTGATGGATTCAATTTAAGCCCAAGTCCAATCAATATTTCTGTAATTGCTTTAAGAATTTGTTCACCATCCTGAGGATTGTTAATAAATATTCGATAATCATCTCTGTAACGAAGTATTTGGTAATTCTGAATCCCAAGTTTTTCTAGCTTTAGAGTTAGTTCATGATCTGCGTAGCCCAACACCATCTCCGCTATGAAATCCATGAGGGCCGAACCCTGAGGAATGCCATTTGTTTGAGCGCTCATAAGATTACCTGAACTTCAAGTCGATGTTCTTGCACAGCTTGTCGACGGCTTTCCAGAGCTTTTTTCCCGGGGTTCGTCTTCGTTTTCTTTTGTGGTTTAGCCATGAATTGTTTTGTCTCTTTTATCTGGCAACGGGACAAGACCATTTATCCTTTTCGTACAGGGATATGGGCAGCACGTTAATGTACGAGGAGCAGTGGAAGCCGAAGCCGTTTTTTCAGTGAAGCAGGCTTAGGTAATGCTCACCAACGAGTCCCGATAGCGACCAAGATTTTCCACGTAGCGCACAGCATTGGCATGCAGGGCTGCGATTTCTTCTTCCCGCAGGCTACGCAACACCTTGCCGGGCGAACCTACCACCAGCGAATTATCCGGAATTACTTTGCCTTCGGTAATCAGCGTGTTCGCGCCTATCAGGCAGTTACGTCCGATTACAGCGTGATTAAGGATGGTACTGTGAATGCCGATCAGGCTGCCATCGCCGATGGTACAGCCGTGCAGCATCACCAAGTGACCGACAGTGACGTTATTGCCTATGGTGAGCGGTGCGCCGGGGTCGGTGTGCAGCACGGAGCCATCCTGAATATTGCTGTTTTCGCCGATGCGGATGGGTTCGTTGTCGCCACGTATCACCGCGTTGAACCAGATGCTGACATTATTTTCGAGAATGACCGAGCCAATGACGCTGGCATTGGGCGCGATGAAATGCTGTTGTCCGCGTAGTTCCGGTGTGCGGTCTGACAGGGTGTAAAGCATGAATCAGCCGAGCGCCGCCACACCGGCTTGCGCGATCTGCCCATCCTCAAACGAACGTACGCCGCTGATGCCGAGTCCGCCGATGATCTGGTTGTCATGCATGAGTGGTACACCCCCTTCGGAGGGGAGGGCGCCCGGCAGGGCGAGATGAATCAGGCGACCGCTCAATACCGCGTCTTCGGTAACCTTGGTCGGCCGTTGAAAGGCAACCGCTGCACGTGCTTTCTGGATGGCGATTTCCACGCTGCCAAACTGGGTGCCGTGATTGCGTTGAAGATAGAGCAGATGGCCACCGTCATCCACGATGGCGATCACGACTCGCCAAGTGTTGCGCAGTGCCTCGGCCTCGGCCGCCGCAGCAATGTTTTTGGCATCGTCAAGCGTGAGGACGGGTTTGCTGATCATGGCTGATGTGCTGCCAATGCGTTGAATATCCGGTCACGTATGCTATCCACGCTGCCGATGCCGGGAATGTTGATGCAGTGCGGCGCGCGCGTACCATCGCATTTCCCCTTGGCCGACCCACTTTTCTCCCAATTTAAGTAGTACTCGACGAGTGGTTTTGTTTGTTCGTGGTAGACCTCAAGACGTTTTCTGACGGTTTCTGCGCGGTCATCCGGGCGCTGTATCAAGTCTTCACCGGTGATGTCATCCTTACCGGGTACTTTGGGTGGATTGAATATTATATGGTAGGTACGTCCCGAAGCGGGATGGGCGAGACGGCCATCCATGCGCTGGATGATGTCGCTATCCGGAACCTCGATTTCCACCACAAAATCAATACCGATGCCGGTGTCTTTTATTGCTTGAGCTTGCGGAATGGTGCGTGGAAAACCGTCCAGCAGGAAGCCATTGGCGCAGTCTGCTTCTTTAATGCGTTCTTTCACCAGGTTGATGATGATGTCATCCGATACCAACCCACCTGCATCCATTATTTTTTTGGCTGCTTGTCCTAGCGGGCTATCCGCCTTGACCGCCGCGCGCAACATATCTCCGGTTGATATTTGAGGGATATTGAATTTCTCTTTAATCAGGTTGGCTTGGGTGCCTTTACCGGCGCCAGGTGCGCCTAGCAGTATAAGTCTCATGATGGTGCTCCGTTTATTTGGTCGTTGATTATACGCTTGCTGTCAAACAGCTTGCGGGCAGCGTGCAGGTCTTGTTCGGTATCAACTCCGCTGGGTGGTACGTCTGTGCTAACGGTTACTCCAATCTTGTAACCGTGCCACAGGGCGCGTAGTTGTTCCAGCGCCTCAATTTGTTCCATGGCGGCAGGTGCAAGTTTGCGAAAGGCACGCAGAAAGCCGGCACGGTAAGCATAAATGCCGATGTGGCGTAATACCGTAAGATTTTCCGGCTGTGATGTGCCAGATGTGAGCGCATCGCGCGGATAAGGAATCTGCGCGCGACTGAAATACAGGGCATTGCTCTGTTTATCCAGCACCACTTTGACAATGTTGGGATTGCGCATGGCCTCTTCATCATGGATGGGATGGCAGGCGGTGGCAATGGCGCACTCTGGGTGATCGTGCAGGTGTTGTGCTACGGCGCTGATCAGTGCGGGTGGCATGAGGGGTTCGTCGCCCTGTACGTTGACTACAATAGTGTCGTCGGGCCATCCAAGTTGTTCCACCACTTCGGCAATACGGTCGGTGCCACTGGTGTGGTGGGCGTGGGTCAGGCAGGCCTTAAAGCCATATTCATGCACGGCAGCTATGATGGATTGATGATCGGTGGCAATCCAGATTTGCTGCGCGCCGCTCTGAGCAGATTGCTCGGCCACTCGCACCACCATCGGTTTGCCGCCAATCGGCAATAACGCCTTACCCGGCAGACGGGTGGAGGCGAAACGTGCCGGAATGACGACATGAAAGGCTATCATCGAAGTCGTTCGATTTCTTCCGGAGTAAGCTTGCGCGCTTCATCTGCCAGCATTACTGGAATGTCATCCTGTATAGGAAATGCCAGACGATCTGCCTTGCAGATTAATTCCTGTTCGGTTTTGCGGTAAATCAGTGGGGATTTGCACAATGGGCAAACCAGGATTTCAAGCAGTTTTGCGTCCATCAGGAGTAACCTTTTCTAGGATTTGTTGGGTAAGCAAGGAATCCAGCTGCGCATCCACGCGCAGCACCCAGCATTTTTCGTTGGCGAATGCTGTGCATTTTACCGCATCTTTTTCCGTCATGAGTATTGCGTCTGCATCAGTGTAGTCTAGATCGGCAGGCGTGAAGCGATGATGATCGGGGAAAGGATGGGCTTGTGCCTTCAATCCCAGACGGTTCAGATGCGAGAAGAAGCGCTGTGGGTGACCGATCCCGGCAATGGAGTGCAGACGTTGGCCGTAAAAATCAGCAGCGTGAGCAGAGGTATTGGGATTGAGTAGGTTGTAAAAACTTTCCCCATAGAGTTGCATGCTGTGTTGATTTTGGGCGGCCATGCCCCCGTGAATGACGACGGCATCCACCTGCGTCAGGCGTGATATGGGCTCACGCAACGGGCCCGCTGGGAGCAGGAAACCATTGCCAAAGCGACGTATACCATCTACTACCACGATTTCGAAATCGCGCTGCAAGCGGTAATGTTGCAGGCCATCATCGCTAAGCAAGATATCGCATTCAGGATGGGCCTGTAGCAATGCGCGAGCTGCGCCAACGCGGTCGCGCCCAATCCACACGGGACACAGCTTACGTTGTGCCATCAGCACGGCTTCATCGCCGGCCTCATCGGGGCTGCTTGATGCATGCACGGCCAGCGGAGATATAGTGGTACCCCCGTACCCGCGGCTGATGATGCCGGGATGCCAGCCGCTATCGATTAATTGTTGCGCCAGCCATAGTGTAAGCGGTGTTTTGCCACTGCCGCCAACGGTAATATTGCCCACCACGATGATCGGTACCGGCAGCTTCACGCTAGTTAAAATGCCGTTACGGTAAAGCGCACGTCGGGTTGCTGCCAGCATGCGGAATATAAAACTGACAGGCAACAGGATGAAGTGTAGGAGAGTGGTGCGATACCAGTGTTGTTCTAGCCACTGCATTCGCTTAGCCTGGCCGCCCGTTATTTTCGGCTGGTGGTGAAGGTAATGCGGCCATAACCAGCGAGACGCGCTGCTTCCATGATATTAATTACGGCTTGGTGCGGTGCCTTGGCATCGGCGTGGATGACGATGGTCGGATCTTTTTGCTCGCCAGCGGCTGTACGTAGCGCTTGCGACATATTCTGTACGCTATTGAAGGTTGTGGCCGCATTGTTGATGGCGTAGTGCTCCGAAGCATCTACTGACACATTGATTGGTTTTGCTTGCGAAGTTGTTTCATCGCCACTAGCCTGCGGCAGGTTAATCTGCAGTTCGGAGAATTTGGTGTAGGTGGTCGACACCATTAGAAAAATTATGATTACCAAAAATATATCTATCATTGGAATCAGGTTGATTTCTGGTTCCTCACGCATGCGGCCGCGTTGAAAATTCATGGCTTAACCTCGGCGTGCGCCATGTATGATTTCAATTAGTTTGATTGCTTGCTGTTCCATCTCGATGGTCAGGCCATCTACTTTAGCGCGGAAATGGCGATAGAAAATCATACTGGGGATAGCCACCATCAGACCGAATGCTGTGTTGTACAAGGCTATTGAGATGCCATGGGCAAGTGCGGCGGGGGCATTTTCTGCGGTATTTTGCACGCCGAAAATTTCAATCATTCCCACCATCGTGCCGAATAGGCCTAACAGTGGGCTTATTGAAGCGATTGTGCCTAATGTGGTGAGAAAGCGTTCAAGTTCATGGGCGGCAGCGCGTCCTGCTTCCTCGACAGATTCTTTCATCACCGTGGATGGGCTTTTAATGTTCTTAAGGCCCGCGGCGAAGATACGACCGAGCGGGGATTCTGCTTCTAAACGGGAAAGCATGGCATCGCTGACTCCGCGCAGTTTAAGTTCCTGGACCACTTCATTGAATAGCTCTGCAGGTGCAATTTTTTTGCTGCGCAGGGTCATCAAGCGTTCTGCAATTAACGCAACAGCAATCACAGATGCAACTATCAGAAACCAAATCGGCCAACCAGCCGCTTCTACAAGAGCAAACACTGAACTTCTCCAAATATGCTTAAATTTAACAAAGCGGAACTGTATCTGGTCACACTTGTTTGAGCAAGATTTCTCCAGCTAATTTAACCCGAGTGTCCCTGAAGTTCGTTATCATAATTGTTTTGATAACAGCACTATAAAGCGAAGTGGCGGTGATACTGTCGCATGCACAAAAATTGTGGATAACTATGTGGATAAGATATTAGAAACAATGCTTAACTGCTTATAATATAACCAATTTTGGTCACCTGTTTAATTTGCACATTGCTTAAAAAGCACAATAAAAACAAAAGCATATTATATATCACCAAAGTATTGCGCTATAATTTTTGTGCAAATATGCCCTCTTTCCTAAATTGTGGATTATTAAGAATGTCAATATGATTTTTAAATTAGTTGAAGATGAAAAAAATCATGTATTCAGTGTGCAAGAACTCAACATGGCCGCTAAACAGATATTGGAAAACGGCTTGCCCCTGCTATGGGTACGCGGCGAAATTTCCAATTTTGTCTGTGCTACTTCTCGACATTGGTATTTTTCCCTGAAAGACGAGCAGGCGCAGGTGCGCTGCGTAATGTTCCGTCACAAAAGTCAGTACCTTGATTGGCTACCAAAGAATGGTATGCAAGTGGAAGTGTTGGCTCTGACCACGTTGTATGAAGCTCGTGGTGAATTTCAATTGACGCTGGAGCAGATGCGGCCAGTCGGACTGGGTGCGTTGTATGATGCGTTCGAGCGCCTCAAACGCAAACTGGAAGCCGAGGGGTTGTTCGATGCTGCGCGAAAACGACCGCTGCCGTTCTTCCCCGTACAAATTGGCATTATCACTTCGCCGCAGGCAGCAGCGTTACACGATGTGCTGATTACCTTGGCTAATCGTATGCCAAGTACTTCTGTCGTGCTGTATCCCACACCGGTACAGGGAGAAGGAGCGGCGCAAAAGATCGTGCAAGCCATTCGACTTGCTAATGAGCGCGCAGAGTGCGATGTGCTGATGCTATGTCGTGGTGGCGGCAGTATCGAGGATTTGTGGGCATTTAACGAAGAAATAGTAGTGCGTGCGATCTTCGCCAGCCGCATTTTGATAGTGAGTGGTATCGGCCACGAAACCGATGTTACTATCGCTGATTTTGTTGTAGATCAGCGTGCTGCGACACCCACTGCAGCAGCGCAACTGATTGTGCCGGAGCGGCAGGAGTTATTGCAACGTGTGTACAATTGGGCACAGCGATTAGCACATGGCAAGCAGCGTCAATTCGAACGGGTGATGCAGCAGCTCGACTACTTGCAGCGGCGTTTGGTGCATCCTGCACAGCGAATACAGCAACAAACTCAGCACCTTAACCATCTGCAGCGACGCTTGGAGACCGTGCTCGCTTACATGTTACAGCGTCAACAATGGCGCTGGCAGTCGTTGCAGCGGCGTTTAGATACGGTGTGTCCAAACATTGAGCAGTTTAGTACGCGGCAGACGATTTTGGCGCGCCACCTGCTGGAAGTTATGCAGCGCACACTGGAACGCTACAATGCGCGTCTAGGTAGCATACATCAGCACCTCGACCATCTCGATCCGCAACAGGTGCTGGCGCGCGGCTACAGCATGGTGCGTGATACACGTGGCACAATTATTTTAGACAGCGCTGTTTTACCGGTAGGCGCGCGCCTCGATATTACCTTCGCACATAGTTGGGCGCGTGTAGAATTAAAAGATAAGGGGGAGTCTTTCCCAGCCTAGATGTGAGCGTGAACGAGAGATAGGGACATTAGGCTGTTATATCTCAGCAGATTTAACGTTGAAAAAAGCAGCATTATTAATTTCGTTAACTTGATGCAATAGCTGTAGGTTGATCAGGTAGAAGGTTTTAGAGTAGAATTGCGGATCTTTTGCAAACTAGTTGGGGAAATAGCTATGGCTCGCGTCTGTCAAGTAACGGGGAAACGCCCGATGGTGGGAAACAATGTATCTCACGCCAACAATAAAACAAAGCGTCGTTTCCTGCCGAATTTGCAGCGTCGTCGTTTGTGGGTTGAAACTGAAAATCGCTGGGTATCCTTACGCCTTACAAATGCCGGATTGCGTACCATTGACAAGAATGGTATCGATGCGGTGTTGCTTGAAATGCGTGCACGCGGCGAAAACGTTTAAGGAGTAACGAAAAATGCGTGAAAAAATCAAGCTTGAATCCAGCGCCGGTACTGGTCATTTCTATACGACGGACAAAAATAAGCGTACTACGCCGGAAAAGCTTGAGATCAAGAAGTTTGATCCAGTGGTGCGCAAACATGTGATGTACAAGGAAACCAAGCTGAAGTAGGCTATTCGCTTTGTTCGAATGCATGCAAAAACCCGCTTAAGCGGGTTTTTTGTTTAGGTTCGCAAAAGAAGTATGCTAAGCATAGCAACGCAGTCGTTGGGAAAATTCCTGTAACGCCGCAATCCCGCTGTTTTCCGCTCGATGACACCAGTCTTCCAATTGTTTTACTAATTGCTCCTTGGTAGCTGTAGAGCTTTGCCAGATGGCGGCCAACTCTTGGCGTAGGGTATAGGTTGTCCGTAGGATACCACTGGCTTTTATTACCTCACTTAGTTTCGTTTTTTGTTGTTCGGTTAAAACGTTTTCATCCAAATGCAGCCAGTGTTTGATACGCGTCACATCAATTTTATCTGAGGCTTGTAGTTTGAGCCGAGCTATTTCCGTGGAGTAGGTTTTTTTCAGTAATTGGGCATATCTGGCTGTGACTTCGTAGCGGTTGGCGATTACGGCGTGCAGGGTCTCCATGTCACATGAAGTCTTGGCTTGGTTCAGGCGTACTCGCGGGGCACGTCTCTTAACTTGTGCTAAACCGAGCGTTTCTATGATGCGGATGTAGAGCCAACCGATGTCGATTTCATACCACTTGTTGGAAAGTTTGGCGGAGGAGGCATAAGCATGGTGGTTGTTGTGCAGCTCTTCACCGCCGATGAAAATACCCCACGGCACGATGTTGGTGGAAGCGTCATCCGTCTGGAAGTTGCGATACCCCCAGTAGTGCCCAAGGCCGTTGACAATACCCGCTGCATTAATAGGTATCCATGCCATCTGTACGGCCCAGATGGTTAGGCCAAGTGGGCCAAACAAAAGTACGTTGATGATCAGCATCAGCGTGATGCCGAGCTCGCTACGTTTGCTGTAAAGATTGTTCTCCAGCCAGTCGTTCGGTGTGCCGTGGCCGTATTTGTCTAGTGTTTCCTGATTCTGGGCTTCTTTGCGATAAAGAGCCGCGCCTTCCAATAACACTTTCTTTATACCCAGAATAACCGGGCTATGTGGGTCTTCCTCTGTCTCGCATTTAGCATGGTGTTTGCGATGGATGGCGACCCATTCTTTAGTGACGATAGCGGTGGTTAGCCATAACCAGAAACGGAAAAAATGACTGGGAATAGCATGCAGATTCAGTGCGCGGTGTGCCTGATGGCGGTGCAAAAAAATGGTAACAGATGCAATGGTAATATGGGTTAAGGTTAGTGCAACAACTACATAGCCCCACCAAGGCAAATCAATAAAACCTGAAAACATTCACTATCTCCTGAAATTTAGGCTATACATTAACTTATCATTTTAACATAATATAAGCTTATCAAGCTGCGGCCGCCCAGATTTCAGCTTCTTCATAATCGGTAAAGACGCATATATCGGCATCCACAAACATGCGCGATAGCCAAGTCTGCCAAGTGATCCACTCATCTTCCGTAATAACTGCAATCTTGCTGAAGTCATGCAGGTGTTCACGATTGAAAAATTTAATTTCCTCCCATGCTACATCCACCGTGTAGCTGATCATGTCACGTAGGTCGAACAACAGATTGACCGTGCCGGGTGATTTAAGCATGTAGAGTGCGTGTTCTTCGAATTGCTTGAAATCGGCCAAGGTAAACTCGCCCAGTACAGCAATGTTGAGCAGGATGGGGGTTTGTTCTATTGTAATCATATTAAGTCTCTTCTTCGTTAGTTATGCGCCGCCGTGCTTGGGTGCCAGCTTCAAGCTTAACACACCGCCTGCAATGATAAGTCCCATGCCTATCCATCCCATCAATGACAATGCCTCGCCCCACAAGACCATGCCGAATATGCTGGCGAATATCACCGTGCTGTAGGACAAGCTACCCGCCACTAGCATTTTCCCGGTACGGTAGGCACGGGTCATGGCTAGTTGTGCGAGCGTGGCAGTGCTGCCGAGTCCGAGCAAGATGAATAAACCAGGCGTAGTGATCGGGTGAATAGTTCCGAGCAACATGCCACCGCCGCTGCTAATAGCGGCAATCAGACTGAAATAGAACACTACACGCCATTCTGGCTCACCACGTAACCCAAGCTGCTTGACATTGAGGTAGGCGATGCCGGCCAAAAAGCCGGAAATCAGCCCGATCAGACCGGGGATGAGTTGATCCTGTGCCAACGTGGGCTGCAGTAACAATATCACGCCACAAAACCCCAGCAGGATTGCGCTGGAGAGAGCCGGACGGAAATGCTCCTTAAATGCCAGCATGGTCAGGATAGAGAAATAGAGCGGGGCGGTATAATTTAGCGTTACTGCAGTGGCCAGCGGCAACACAGTGATACAGTAAAAATATAGCATCAGCGCGATGGTGCCAGAAATGCCGCGCCACAAGTGCTGCTTCAAGTAAGGGGTCGACAGCGACAACCCTTGTTGACGGATGACCGCGTAGATCATCAGTAACCCGAGGGAAGCGCGATAGAATACTAATTCAATATGAGAAAAATATTCTGCACCGAGTTTGACAAACACCCCCATGCAGCCGAAAAAGAATCCGGCGACTAGCATCCATAATGCGCCCATTCCAATAAATTATTTAAGTGGATGGTTAAAGAAAACGCTAATCCAGCGCAGGCAGAAATAGTGCTGTTTAACTAAACGGGAGTCACGCCTGCACATGTATGACAATGCATGGAATTTTTTAGTGGCGATTAAGATGATCATTTTTCTAAATGTGGATCAAGCTGGCGTCGCAGAAACTCATGGAAATGCAGCAGGCCGTCCTCGGTCGGAGATTGATACGGTCCAGCATCTTCGATCCCATGCTGGTATAGCCATTTGCGCCCTTGGTGCATTTTCAGGCAGATGGTATCGTCCTCAAGCGCGGTTTCGCGGTAGGCAGCCTTTTCCGCTTCGACAAAATCGCGCTCGAATAACACTATGTCTTCGGGGTAGTAAAACTCCATAATGTTAGTGCAGGCATCGACCCCGCGCGGAATGACAGTGCTGACCACTAATGTATTGGGGTACCACTCAACCATGATGTTAGGGTAATAGGTCAGCCAGATCGCGCCGTATTTGGGTAGCGTGCCGTTGCTATATCGCAGTACTTCTTCCTGCCATTTGCCGTAGGCGGCACTCCCAGCTTTGCGCAAGTCGTGATTGATGCCTACAGTTTGTACGCTATACCAGTCGCCGAATTCCCAGTGCAGATCGTCACAATTGACGAATTTACCCAAGCCGGGATGGAACGGTGCAACATGGTAATCCTCTTGATATACCTCAATGAAAGTCTTCCAATTGAAAGCATATTCATCTATCTCTACACGATCCAGTTGATAATTGGAAAAATCCAGTTCCTTTAGAGCAGGGATATCCGCCAGATCCTTGGTAATATTGCGTTTACCTGCGAACTGTAAGCCATTCCAATGTTGCAATGGGGTCTTATTAAGATCCCGGCAGGGATTTTGCGGGAAGCGCGGTGCACCCAACAGTTTGCCATCCAATTGGTATGTCCAGCGATGCAACGGGCACACAATGTTTTTCGCGCTACCACGTCCTTCGAGCATGATGGCCTGACGATGACGACAAATATTGGAGAGCAGCTCTACCCCATTTTTATTGCGCACTAACATCTTGGCATTATCCATCCAGTCCAGAACATGGTAATCGCCAAGGTTTGGTACCAATAATTCGTGCCCGATATAGCCGGGGCCATCATCGAATAATATGCGCTGCTCAATCTCCAAAATTTTTGGATCGAAATACCAGCGCAATGGCGGTTGTGTGAGAACTTGGGTGAGCTGATAGATCTTAGCGATCTCGGACATACCAACATCTTCCTTGCAAAAAAGAGAATACGTTACGGGCAAAAGAATCAAATTGTCCCTTAAAATTGCAAGGGGGGGCAACAAAAATTGTCATTTGGCTTCAAATTACATTCAAGGGCGGCAACATTCGCCGCCGACCCGTTTTAGTCCCCGCATGAAAATCTGCCGGAAATCATCGTATGGTTGGTAATGCGAATGCTGGACCAACCCTCTACCTGAGCAATTTGTAATCGGCGGGACTCCTCTTTATTAGGCGGGCCATCAATACAATTCCCCCTAGTAAAATCATAACTTGGTTTACAAGTAGCGAAATCCACTAAAATAGCATTCTGCAAAAAGCAAATAAAATTAATATGCACCTGATTACCAGCCACTTTGTGACCACCTTTCACGACACTTACTTGGCTAACCCATCTTGGTCTGCATCTTCGGTCATAGACAATACCGATGGAACTGAGTTATGGAAGTGGATCATCAAAAATCATTGCAACAATTGCCTGCTTTGGGCAGAGGAAGATCTGGCTCGCCGTGTTAAGGTCAGTGACATTGATATCGCCATGAATAAGCGCGCTATTGACCGCTACAATCAGGCCCGCAACGATGCCATTGAATGCATTGATGAACAGTTATTAATCGCCCTTAAGCTAGTAGATGCTATCTCTGCACAAACTGATTCGCCCATCGTCAAAGTAGTAAAAGATGCGCGTTTGAATAGCGAGACCGCTGGCAGTATGGTGGATAGAATGTCTATTTTAGCACTGAAGATATGCGCCATGCGTCAGCAGACTGAGCGTATTGAAGTTGACGAAGCTCACCGTTTAATGTGCCATAGGAAATTGGAACGGCTGAATGAGCAACGCAGTGACTTGGGTGCTTGCCTGGACGAGTTGCTAGCTGATACACAGGCGGGCCGGGCATACTTCAAAGTTTATCGCCAATTCAAAATGTACAACGATCCGCAGTTGAATCCGGCGTTAGTGGCAGAAAGTAAATTGTAAATGTTTAATTTAAATCCAGAAATGTAAAGAAATTCTTATTGACGATTACGCTACCATCGTACACAAGGCGTCTCGCACTCTCGCCACTACCTCTTCCCAGTCGCCAATTTTGCGTTGTCGGAACAAGCGAAGGGACGGGTACCACGGACTATCTTCCCTCTCCAGCAGCCAGCGCCAGTCTGCCGCAAAAGACAATAACACCCATGCCGGTTTGCCAATAGCCCCTGCAAGATGAGCAACCGATGTATCGACACAAATTACAAGATCAAGATTGGCAATTAATGCCGCGGTACTGGCAAAATCCCCGATGTCTTCCGTCAAGCCGATGAAATGGAGATTTGCTAGCGGTTGTTTAGCTTGGGCCTCTCCAGGACCTTTTTGCAGGTTAAAAAACATCACATTTTCTACGGTACCAAGCAAATCAAGTTGACTGAGGGATATGGAGCGATTCAGATTGTTCTTGTTTCCGGGACTTCCAGCCCACATCAACCCAACTTTTAATGCGGATCCGGTATCTGGCATGCGTTTCCGCCAATCTTCAATCAAGCCTTCATCGGGGGAAAGATAAGGAACCGCCGCTACTGGCATTTTCCCATCAGCTGTGCGGAGCCTGGACGGCAAACTCAGTAATGGACAATGGAAATCGTGTTGGGGTAGCGGTTCACCTCGCAAGATGATTTCATGAATTCCTTTCACCTCTTTAAACAGGCGGTTCAGCGCAGGTTTACATTCAAATAAGATGTTTCCCCCAAGCGATGCCAGTAGTGGCGCATATCGAATGAACTGTATAGCATCGCCAAAACCCTGTTCCGCATGCAAAAGTATTGTTTTGCCGTGAAGGTCTTCGCCATTCCATAACGGACTCGTAAAGCGTTTTCCCTCACCAGCCAGTTCTGGCGTCTTCAGACGCCACTCATATTCATCCCATCCACGCGAAAAATCACCCATTATGAGTAATGTCAGTGAAAGGTTCCAGTGTGCCTGAGCAAAATCAGGCCGTAAGGCAATTGCTCTTTCGTAATACGTAACTGCTTCAGCAGGACGTCCTGTGGCTTCGAAAATCAAGCCCAAGTTGTTATATGCTTCGACATAGTTGGCGTTCAGGGCGATTGCTTGGCGATAACATTCGACAGCCCGTTGATGATCCCCTATGGCTTGATACACTAATCCTAGATTATTATGAAAATCCGGAATTGAAGGCTGAATCTGGATGGCTTGCTTAATCAGCTTCAAGGCTTTTTCGTGGGCATCTGATTGATAGGCAATTACCCCTGAATATTGCAATGCAACTGCATTTTGCGGTTGTTCGTGCAAAATCAAGCCATAAATTGTGTTGGCATGAACGATATGGCCCAGCTGATGGTGCTTTAATGCGACGGATAACATCCATTGAATGTCCTCCTCGCGAGTTGCGCCGCGTGGTATAGATGTCACGGCAATTTTTCCGCAGCAATTCTTATAACGTTCACCGCTACCGCACGAACATGTTTCATTTCGGCTTATTGATTTTGAAGCAGGGGGGTTTGCCATTGCCGCTAATTGACTACGGGCGTCTGAATGATCAGGATTGCTCTCAAGGATGCGTTGAAAGACTGCCTCAGCGAAACGAAATTGTCGCAGATCCCGGTAATTGATTCCAAGCCGGAAAAACTGGATGGAATTTGTAACATTGGACGGCAGGCTATGGATAAACTCTTCCACTTCATTCGGAGCAAGGGCCATCCACATATTGAATAACCCGTGAAAACCGAAAGGCTGGCAGGCTGGATAAGTGGTTTCGAAAGAAAATTTTTCTGCCTCGGATTCTGGCGCAAACCGTATTTGGTATTGTTCCTCCAGCAGGGACCGATATTTTCGGCCAATCAGTTCATCTTCAGCTAACTCTTCATCGAACGGGATTTCCCGCGTTGCAAGTAACAATTTACGCGACCGCAATGAAAAACCACCGTTACCCACTCTGAATCCATCTTTGTGATGACCCCACACCGCACCGATATAGTCAAAGTTTAGAAATTCATTCGTCCATGCGTTGGGGTTAATGATGTAGCCATCCCACTGAACAAGAAGAACGAAATCACTATCAATATAATGATGCAATTCATGCAACACAAACATCGAATATTCTTGCCGTGAGCGGATCGGTGGTATTTCTATTGTTTCAATACCTGGAAGGGTAAAATCTCGGTTCGTCAGAAAAAGTACGCGGTCAAAGACGCATCTTTCTTTAGATTTTTTCAATGCCTCGATGGCAAGGTTATGATTGATGCAGTCCACGCAGCAAAGTGTGATAGTGATAACTTGTTCAGTTTTCATCGTAAAGCCAGTAAATTTTTAACTTGAAGAATCAATAATTTTCATCAGATGTTTTACAGTTGAGCATTTCAGTATAACTTTAAAAAAATTTCTGTCATGCTCTACAACAAGCTCGCTGAGCAGGGAACTCTTTCTATCCAGATTTCTTTGCTCGTTTCATAGCAGCAGGCTGACGCTCAGCGGATGTCTTGTTTCTGTGGACTACGTTTTGTGGTACTCATTGCCTTGAGATAGGCGATGATTTCTTTTGTGACTTTCGCTCGATTAAGGATCTCTTGTGCAAGTCCCGGCATCAGCGAGTTGTGTCGGATACTCGATGGATTCTCGATCCAGCGTGTCAGGTACTCAGGCTTGATGTACTCGACCACGCTCGTTGGATAATTGAGTTCAGGTGCCTTGCCGCCGCCTTCACCATTAATCATATGGCATGCCATACAATATTTACGAAAATGCAAGAAACCACGCCGCACTTCTGCAGATGCCTTAGCTGGCGGAGAAAGGTTCGGAAAGCGAGTCGCAAATGTTGTGAGTTCGATACTCTTCACCTGGTAAGGCATGTCAGACGCGCCATCTTCAAGTAGCACTTTTGATTTCATGTTGTCCCAAATTAAGTAGAGCGGCCCGAGTTGTACTACCTCGTTATTCTGTAGTATGTTGGTCATCGTAAATGGCGAATTGTCGTGGTGAGCAAAGGCGAAATAGGCATCATGGGAGAGAAACTTTGTTACCGGAATGCTCGCTTGGTATCCGTCCATGGAGATGAATACGATCTCCTCTGCTTTCAGCCACCCTTTGCCAAATGTTTTGTCAAAAAGCGCTCGGGCAGGATAAGCCTTATAGATTTGGTCTTTTTTTTCGTGGATTTCGAAAGTTTTTAACGAAACTGCTGTAACTTCAGTAGTAATATCGCTTAAAGTCAAAACCTTGACGTTTTGATCTTTGTCTTTGAACTCAATGCCGATATTGTTTTGTGAAAACGCTAGTGCAGGTAAACAAACGTTACCGCAAATTACGACGGTCAGAAAAATATTTTGGAAATTTCTTGAGATTGGGTTACTCATATTATGCCCCCATAGCTGGTGGTCAATGTTTTTGAAAACATGGCATCAAAAGGATACGAATTTTTTACAAAAAACAAGGTGCAAGAAGTTTGCACCAGAGCTTGAAAAAATATCTTGGTTTCGGTATTTTTTCATGTTTTATGAGCGTTAGCGAACTGAAAAGTAAGCAACGAAGTATTATTTTGATAATTCTTATTTTGGAAGTGAGGTAAAGTCATGAAAATCAAAGTTGCGTCAATTTGTATTATGGTCGGTATATTGGTTATACCCCGTATAGGTTTCACTGCCGATCTAAAAATGGATCATCCAGACCCCACAGCAATAGTCAAGGATTCGGATACAACAACTAAAATAAAAGCACGACTGAGCGCCGATAAACATTTAGGAAAATTCAAGAGTATTAAAGTTGATACAGATAACAATGGCGTTGTTTGGTTGAGCGGTACTGCTCACCTTTTATCAGAAGAGGAAAAAGCGATTGAAATTGCTCGAAGTACTGAAGGTGTGGTTATAGTCCATAGCAATATCAAAATCAAGAATGGACATCCAATAAGTGATTGATATAACAAGCGTCTCAAAATTGAAAAAATAGTTCGCTAAAATTTAGCTCATCTGGATTATTGCTCGGTAGAGACGCGACCGCTAATTTAACTAAACAGATTGATGTATTACATCCATTACCCCCTTGGATGATGTTGCGCGTGCAGTTGTTTCAACCGTTCGCGTGCAACATGCGTGTAAATCTGTGTGGTAGAAATATCGGCATGGCCAAGTAACAGTTGCACTACGCGCAGATCTGCTCCATGGTTAAGCAAATGGGTGGCGAAGGCGTGGCGCAAGGTGTGCGGCGATAGTGGTTTGTGTAGGCCACCGTGCTTTGCATGACGTTTGATGAGATACCAGAACATCTGCCTCGTCATTGCTGTGCCACGTTGAGTAACGAACATCGCTGCATTTAATTTATCGCCCAGCAAGACGGGGCGCGCGTCAACCAGGTAGCGGCGCACCCAGTCTAGCGCTTCCTCTCCCAACGGCACCAGACGTTCTTTATTACCCTTACCCATCACACGCACTACGCCCATGTCGAGGCTGATTTGTGTAATGCTCAAGTTGATCAACTCAGACACGCGCAGGCCGCTGGCATATAACACTTCCAGCATAGTGCGATCACGCATGCCCAGAGGTATATCCGTATCCGGTGCTTGTAGCAGCATATCCACATCTTGTTCGGTGAGCGTTTTTGGCAGGTTACGAGGCAGCCTGGGGGTAGCGATTTGCAGGGTGGGATCAGTGTCTATTTTGCTCTGCCGTAACAGGTAACGGAACAGGCGTTTGAGGCTTGATATGGCACGACTGGTACTGGTGGCTTTAGCTTTTTGTTTGACGACCAAATAAGCGAGAAAGCCTTGGACGTCAGCATGTGTCGCCTCTAGTAAGGAACAGTGATGTTGTTTTTCCATCCAGAAAATAAATTTGCACAGATCGCGTCTGTAGCTTTCCAATGTGTTGCGCGACAAACCGTCTTCCAGCCACAGGCAATCGCAGAATTCATCCAGGAGGTCAGTGTTGTTCATATATCGTTGTCATTTTGAATGTAGCGAGAAATCTATATGATTCTTCACTATGTACGAAATATTAGCTGTAGTTGCTCCCGCCTGCTCCTGGATAACGGACTCTAATAGATTGTCGGACTTGGATTTTTAGTTGCGTAACATATTGATCTTATATATAAATCAATTTCACTAAATCATATTTACCTCAATTTAATCAATTTATTACGGGTAAATCCTACAGGTTCTTTCTTTGGTTCGATTGCTTTTCATATGCAAGCAACCAGCGTTTGATATCCAGCGCATTCCCCGCGCGCTGATGTATGAAGCCGCCGATACCAGATTTACTTACCACGCGATGGCAGGGGATGACAATGGGAATGGGATTTGCGCCACACGCCTGACCAACCGCCCGCGGGCTGGAAGCTAGCAACGTGGCGAGATCGCCATAATTACGTGTTTTCCCGGGTGGAATAGCAGATATTGCCTGCCACACTTTTGTTTGGTGGACAGTGCCGTTTAGCTTGAGGGAAAGATTAAAATGAAAATTTGGATCAATGAAATAGGCCTGCAATTGTCTGCATACCTCTCGAGCGAACGCTTGGCTAGGCGATTGTGGCGTGGCATCTGACTCCAGAAAGTCGATGTCAGTTAGCGTATCCGCCTCACAACAAATACCCAGCATACCAAATGGTGTAGGTAGCTTTGCCTGATAATTCATTGCTTACCTTCCTTACACAAATATTTGGCACGAATATTTGGCTAATTTTAAAGGTCTGATCCAGACAATATGAGACCTGGAAACAATAAGAGTTTATATTCCCAAGTGACGGACGCAAGCAATATTTAGTACATTACGCAAGCATTCATGAAAAATATTTCGGGAATTGGCGTTACAAAGAGAGGGCAAGTAGCCCCCCAGCCTTAGGGGTAACCAGAGTTTTTGAGGTGCCTTAGCAGTAACCTCCGGTTTTGCCGGAGGCAATCAATTTGCCCATTCTTATTTTAAATAAGAATAAGAATGAATTAACTGCAAACTTAAACCGCTTTGCGGTTAGGGAGTTTTTCCTTGATGCGCGCGGATTTTCCGGAACGGTCACGCAAGTAGTACAGCTTGGCACGACGCACATCACCCCGGCGTTTTACTTCGATACTGGCAATGGCTGTTGAATAGGTTTGAAAGGTACGTTCCACACCTTCACTAGCGGAAATTTTCCGCACGATGAAAGATGAATTCAGGCCACGATTGCGCTTTGCAATCACTACGCCTTCGTAAGCCTGCACGCGTTTGCGTTCACCTTCGACCACGTTCACATTGACGATAACGGTGTCGCCAGGGGCGAAGCTCGGGATTACTTTGCCCAGACGGACAATTTCTTCTTGTTCAAGTATTGCGATAAGATTCATTTTATTTCCTCTTGTTGTACGGATGCTTGTTCCTGCTGGTACTCTGCCAGTAGCCGAGCTTCCTGTTTTGTTAACTGGCGTTGTGCCAGCAAATCTGGGCGGCGTTGCCAAGTCCGTCCTAGCGCCTGCTTCAACCGCCACTTTTCTATCTCGGCGTGGTGTCCGGAAAGTAAGACCTCCGGTATTCCTTCGCCTTCAAAAATTTCTGGCCGCGTATAATGCGGACAATCCAGCAAGCCCGCTACAAACGAGTCCTGCTGTGCTGATTCGGCATCCCCCAACACCCCGGGCAAGTGCCGCACCAGACTATCTATCAGCACCATGGCTGCCAGCTCGCCACCGGATAACACATAGTCACCGATGGAAAGTTCTTCATCCACCTGCTGCCGTATCAGGCGTTCATCTACACCCTCGTAACGGCTTGCCAGCAGAATCAATCCATCATTCCGCCCCAAAAGCTCCTTCACCACTGCGTGGGTTAGTTGTCGTCCCTGTGGTGACAGGTGGATTACACAATTTTTGACCACGCCAGTTTGCGCTTGGCTTTGTTTCGCTGTTGCGATTGCCTGCGCTAGTGGCTCTGCCAACATCAACATTCCAGGGCCGCCACCATAAGGTCTGTCATCTACGGAACGATGCTTGTCGCTGGTGAACTCACGCGGATTCCATGTGTGGAGCACAAACTTGCCCTGCTCCGCCGCACGCCGGGTTACCCCATATTGGGTAATCGCATCGAACATTTCCGGGAATAGCGTAATAACATCAAAGTGCATCGCCGCTGCTCAGCGTTTTGCTGCCCAATCGGCTGACCAATCGACACGTATCACTTTTTCCGTCAAGTTTACTTGCTTAATTGCGCTGGCGATGAACGGGATTAGTAATTCCCCTCGATTTTTTTTGGACAAGTCTTCCAGCACACACAGCACCTGATTAGCACCGGTATCCATAAGGTTGTCCACCACTCCTAAGCATTCGCCAGCGAGATTAACCACCGTTAGCCCGATTAGATCCGACCAATAATATTCATCCTCAGGTTGTGGAGGAAGACTGCTACGCGGCACAGCCACCAGCAAACCTTGATATTTTTCGGCGGCGGTTCTGTCGTTGCTGCCTGGAAACTTGGCGACCAAGCCTTTGCTGTGCACAGCAAAGGCTTCCACAGTTATCTCAGACCAAGGATGCTGCTCGTCTCCCAGCCACCAAATGGGATAATCGGCAAGACTATCCACGGACTCGGTGTAAGTTTTAATCTTCACCCAACCGAGAATTCCCTGTGCACCTATCACTCGCCCCATAACTATCATGGAGTCTGATGAGTTATGCTTTTGCTGCGGCACCAGCTCGCTTGACCAGCTTAGCGACGGCGTCGCTTAGTTGCGCGCCTTTTTCTTGCCAGAAAGCCACGCGATCCAGTTGGATACGCATGCCTTCAGGACCTTCCTGGGCAACCGGGTTATAAAAACCAACGCGCTCGATGAACCGACCATCACGGCGATTGCGCGAATCGGCCACAACTACATTAAAAAACGGGCGATTTTTAGAGCCGCCACGTGCAAATCGAATAATAACCATAGTTTCTACTTTATCGTTAGCAAATGCCAAAGGGCGCAGATTCTACGACACTTTGCAGAGGTATGGCAAGTGACATTAGCGATGCAGTAACACTTCCAACACGAATTTGGTGCCCAGATAGGCGAGCAGCAAAAAAATGAAGCCGCTCATTGTCCACCGCACCGCAGTACGGCCGCGCCAGCCTTGATAGTGGTGCCCCAGTAATAACACTGCGAACACGCACCAGGAAATGAGACCGAATAACATTTTGTGATTGAATTGCCACGGCTTGCCAAATAATTGATCGGAAAAGACAACGCCCGACACTAATGTCAAAGTGAGCAGAACGAAGCCTGCGCCGATGATGCGGAATAATAAGGTTTCCATGGTAAGCAAGGGTGGTAAGCCTTGCAGCACACGCGGCAGCGTAGCTTGGTGCAGTCGTTTTTCCACTAATGACATCAGGCTCGCATGTAGTACCGCAATGGTGAACAGACTGTAGGCGAGCATTGCTGCCAGAATATGCGCCTCTAGGACAAATGAAAGATTGTTCGTTAGCGGATGGGCCGCAGGAAACAGCGCCGGCAGTAATGCCCCTCCTGCTGCCAGAGGCAACACTAAAGTTTGCAGGCTGACAATCGGGTAAAAAAAACGTGCTACCCAATACACCAGCATGGTCAGCCACAGGATCAATGAAAGAGCATTAATTAACCCCAAGTTCAGATCACCGCCACTGAATAAATTGCCATACAGCAGGTATGCATGCAGTACTAGCGGCAGCAATACAGCATGGCCAATCATTCCACGGTTTATGACATCTATATTTCCAGTAGATTGTGCACGCCAAAAATAAACCGCTAACACGCTATACGCAAGAAAGGTGATTACATAGAGTGGAAGATTCGACATTTTTGGTCAGGATGTTTTAGACTTCACAGATTCTACACTATAGCCAATGCTGCGGAAAACAGGAGCGAGATCATGCTAGACAACCTTACACAACGCCTTTCAGGCGTTATAAAAAACCTGCGCGGACAAGCGCGCTTGTCTGAAAGCAACATCCAGGATGCCTTGCGTGAAGTACGCTTGGCCCTGCTGGAAGCTGACGTGGCGTTGCCTGTGGTTAAAGAATTTACTGCCCAGGTGAAACAGGCTGCGTTGGGACAAGAAGTGTTGAGCAGTCTGACGCCGGGACAAGCATTGATTGGTATAGTACATCGCGAGCTGACCAAGCTGATGGGTGAACACAACGATGCGTTGAATCTCACCACCGTGCCGCCGGCCGTGATTCTGATGGCTGGTTTGCAGGGCGCAGGCAAGACGACCACGAGTGGAAAACTTGCCAAATTGCTGCGCGAGCAGATGAAGAAAAAAGTGCTGCTGGTTAGTTGTGACGTGTACCGTCCTGCTGCGATCGAGCAATTGCGTACCCTGGCGCAGCAACTGGAAATCGATTTTTTTGCCTCTGACATCAGCCAAAAGCCGCGCGATATAGCACTGGCGGCGCTTGATTACGCGCGCAAGCATCACCACGATGTGCTGATTGTGGATACAGCTGGTCGACTTGCGATCAATGCCGCAATGATGGAAGAAATTCAGCAATTGCACGCCGACCTTAATCCGATTGAAACCCTGTTCGTTGTGGACGCAATGACCGGTCAAGACGCCGTAAATACCGCAAAGGCATTTGGCGAGGCGCTGCCGCTAAGCGGTATTATCCTCACCAAACTGGATGGTGATGCGCGGGGTGGTGCGGCCTTGTCAGTACGGCACATCACCGGCAAACCGATCAAATTTGTTGGCGTGAGCGAAAAGCTCAATGGTCTGGAAGCCTTCCACCCAGAGCGCATGGCTTCGCGCGTGTTGGGCATGGGTGATGTATTGTCGCTGATTGAAGATGCTCACCGTGAGATTGATCATGCCGAGGCTGAAAAACTGGCCAAGAAAATCAAAAGTGGTCACGGATTTGATCTTAACGATTTCAAGATGCAAATCGTGCAAATGCGCAAAATGGGCGGCATGTCTGCCTTGATGGATAAATTACCCGCACAACTCGGGCAGGCTGCAGCAGGCGCCAAGATGGACGACCGCGCCGTCAATCGCACTGAAGGCATCATTAATTCAATGACAATGCAAGAACGTTCCCATCCAGAACTTATTAAAGCATCACGTAAGCGCCGCATCGCCACCGGAGCGGGGGTTCAGGTAATGCACGTAAACCAGTTGCTGAACCAGTTCGAGCAAACGCAAAAGATGATGAAGATGTTCAGTAAAGGCGGTATAGGTAAAATGATGCGCGGCATGAAGGGCATGTTGCCCGGCAAACGTTAAACTCTGGAAGCTGAAGGTTGCCTGCCATAGCAATGCAAAATTGACAAACATAATTAAAGAAGCGCTGATTAATTCGCGTTTCAGAATTTCACACAGTTTAAGGATCAATTTGTTACGCGCGCAATTCCGCGAAATTTTGAATTAATCAGCTTCTCCTTAATTTCCAGTTAACTGGAAGTTGTGTTTGCTCAATGATGCAGTGTTTCGTTTAGCCCTCCGTACGTAAAAAATCGCCGGACTACACTCTAGTACGAGCGGTACGACTTCCCCTCTCGCGCGCGCGCAGATTGCGCGGGTGAAGGCAGTACCCTAGCAGTCAGCAGGCACAAAAAAATCTCACTCAGGTAGTCAGATTGATTAAATAATCAACTGATATCTTGGCCATGTCCCGCTCCATAGCTGGCCACTGTTCACCGATGAAGATACAAAAAATTCTAACGGACAACGGGGGCCAGTTTACGGATCGCTTATCAGCAAGGATAAACGCGCCACAGGCAAGCAAACTCGCTTCGCCTCAGCGGCAGAGCTGGAGACAGTTTTGGCTTTACTATTTGAATATCTAAACCACCCTATCCCGCAGCGTGCTTTGAATCACCAGACGCCCATCCAGTCATTGCAAAAATGGTACACAGAAAACCAGATTTATTTGTTAAACGTGTTTATAAACAGGCGGGACTTGACACTTAGCAAATGCGACAGAATCAGCGAAAGTAAATAAAATTTTGTTCAGGAAGAGCGTATAGTGAATTAAAGTATAACTCCGCACCTTTGACCAATCGTCCCGCTAAGTTTATGTTTATAGAGTAGGCCATCCAATAGTTGTGTAGGCTGAGGTTCATGGTTTACCACCAGCCCGTGTTATAGCGATTCTTTGTTATGAATGGCCGATGCCATAGTATGCATTTTTACAGAGGTTAACATTGCCAGGAAAAATCAGCGATCTTACCATTCTAAATCGCACCCCTGGTACTCTGGGAGGTATGACTAAAGCCCGACGCCAGGAAGCCCTTTTAAAGAGGGGCGCTTTGCAGAGTGCGATTTTCAATAGCGCCAATTTCTCGAGCATCGCCACCGACGCGAAGGGTGTGATCCAGATCTTCAACGTCGGCGCCGAGCGCATGCTCGGCTACACAGCCGCCGACGTGATGAACAAGATCACCCCGGCCGACATTTCCGATCCGCAGGAAGTGATCGCGCGTGCCGAAGCGCTGAGCGTCGAACTCGGCACCCCGATTACGCCGGGCTTCGAAGCATTGGTGTTCAAGGCCTCGCGTGGCATCGAGGACATCTATGAACTGACCTATATCCGCAAGGACGGTAGCCGTTTTCCAGCGGTCGTGTCAGTCACTGCGCTGCGCGATGCTCAAAACACCATCATCGGTTATCTGCTGATCGGCACTGACAACACCGCGCGTAAACAGGCGGAAGAGGCACTGCTCAAGGCGGGAGCCCTGCAGCGCGCGATTTTCAACAGCGCCAATTTCTCGAGCATCGCCACCGACGCGAAGGGTGTAATCCAGATCTTCAACGTCGGCGCCGAGCGCATGCTCGGCTACACGGCCGCTGACGTGATGAACAAGATCACCCCAGCCGACATTTCCGATCCGCAGGAAGTTATTGTGCGTGCCAAGGCGTTAAGCGCCGAACTCGACACCCCGATTACGCCGGGCTTCGAAGCATTGGTGTTCAAGGCCTCACGCGGCATCGAGGACATCTATGAATTGACCTATATTCGCAAGGACGGCAGCCGCTTCCCGGCGGTCGTGTCAGTCACCGCACTACGTGACGCTCAAAATATCATCATTGGCTACCTGCTGATCGGTACCGACAATTCCGCGCGAAAGCAGATCGAGGAAGAGCAGAAGAAGCTTGATCAGCGGCTGCGCGACCAGCAGTTCTATACGCGCTCGCTCATCGAATCCAACATCGACGCGCTGATGACTACCGATCCGTCCAGCATCATTACAGACGTCAACAAGCAAATGGAGGCGCTCACCGGTTGCACGCGAGACGAGCTTATCGGTGCGCCGTTCAAGAATTATTTCACCGATCCGGAGCTGGCCGAAGCGGGTATCAAGCTGGTGCTGAGCGAAAAGAAGGTCACCAACTACGAGCTCACCGCGCGCGCTAGGGACGGTAAGGAAACTGTGGTGTCCTTCAATGCAGCCACCCTCTACGATCGGGACAGGAGGCTGCAGGGCGTGTTCGCCGCGGCGCGCGACGTCACCGAACGTAATCGCCTGGATCAGGTGCTGCGAGAAAAGAACATTGAGCTGGAGAGCGCCAGAGCTGGGGCGGACAAGGCCAACCTCGCCAAATCGGATTTCCTCTCCAGCATGAGCCATGAGCTGCGCAGCCCGCTCAATGCCATCCTCGGGTTCGCCCAGCTGATGGAGTCCGATTCCCCGCCAGCAACGGCCTCACAACAGAAAAGCATAACCCATATTCTTCAGGCGGGATGGCATCTGCTGAAGTTGATCAATGAGATCCTTGATCTCGCGGTGATCGAGTCCGGGCAGGTACCGATATCGCAGGAACTGGTGTCGCTGGCCGAAGTCATGCTCGAATGTCAGGGCATGATCGAACCGCAGGCGCAACAGCGTGGCATCAAACTGACCTTTCCCCAGCTCGACATCCCTTACTTTGTCCATGCCGATCGAACCCGGTTGAAGCAGATTCTCATTAATTTGCTTTCCAACTCGATCAAATACAACATCAAGCAGGGAACGGTTGAGGTGAAATGCACTGAGAGTGGGCCCGGACGCATTCGCATCAGCATCAAAGATAGCGGTGCCGGATTGCCTCTGGAACAGACGGAGCAGCTCTTTCAGCCGTTCAATCGTCTCGGACAGGAGGCTGGCAGCGAGGAGGGAACAGGCATTGGCCTCGTGGTGGCTAAACGACTGGTCGAACTGATGGGGGGCGCAATCGGCGTGGAAAGCACCGTTGGTGTGGGAAGCGTGTTCTGGTTCGAACTCATCTCGGTTGCTGAGCCACACCTTTCCATGGAAGGGGTCGAAGCATCAGCACTGGCCCAATCGATTGTGCTTCGCGGAGCGAAGCTGCACACCCTGCTCTATGTTGAGGATAATCCGGCAAACATGAAATTGGTCGAAAAAATCATCGCGCGCTATCCCGATATTCGACTGCTCACTGCGGTGAATGGGAAGAGCGGCATCGAGATTGCGCGCGCATCCCAACCGGATGTAATCCTGATGGACATCAATCTGCCCGGCATCACCGGCTTCGAGGCCCTGAAAATCCTGCGTGCCGACCCGGCCACGGCGCACATCCCGGTCGTTGCCCTGAGCGCCAATGCAATGTCACGCGACATTGAGAATGGCCTGGCGGCCGGATTCTTCCACTATCTTACTAAACCGATCAAGGTTAATGAGTTCCTGAACATAATCGATGAAGCGCTGGTATTTGCTGAAATAAAAGTCAATCAGTGCAAATAAAGCAGCTCGAATAATTATGCTCAGTGCGTCCGAATTTTTAACGCCAATCTCCTGATCGTTGACGATAAGAAGGCCAATGTGCTTCTGCTCGAGCGTATGTACTGACACGCATTCACAACATGCTGGAAGTACGCTTGTTATACGCTGAACAATGCGACACAGCTTGATCCTGGAGCGCACGGTGCACGAGTTACGCGAAGCAGAGTCTGGATTGCGCGTCATTGTGGAGGGCATAGAAACACGAGAACAATACGAATTTCTTTTGGCCCAGCATTGCGACGAGGGCCAAGGCTACTATTTTGGACGTCCAGTGGCGGTAAAGGAGCTCACCATCTTACTGTAAACTGGCATATCATTTATTTCGGATTAAAGCCAAATAATTCATCAGCAGATTCTCACCAGAACGAGCAGCACGGGTAGATGCCTGACGTTAGCCCATAATTCTTCGAACCAAGCTCTTCGTCGTCATGAGGTCGGTTGGCATAGTGGAGTCCAACTGGTTATTATAAGCAGCGAGTTGTTTTTAATAACATTGCTGCGTGAATGCAGCTGGTGACAGGTAGCCAAGGCGAGCCTGTTCTCTATTGATAAATCCTACAGGCCAGCCAGGTACAACAGCCTTCGGCCGTAAAAATATAGATAATGTCGCTTACCCATGTAAAAAATATGATAGGAAATTTGACCATTCAATCGCGCTTGATCTTCTACTTTTGTTTGATGGGAGCTATCTTGCTGGGAATCGGGTCGGTTGTCCTGTTTGAAATGAACAGTGCTAAAGACAGTCTTAAAACCATTTATGATGACCGCCTTCTTGCGCTCGATCAGATAATGAGTATTGAATCGCTGATATTGCAAAACCGCATCGCCATAACGGCCAGCCTGGTGACGCCGACGCCAGATATTATTAACCTCAATATCGCAAAGGTCGAAAAAAATATCGTAGAAATCGAAAAAATATGGAAAGCCTACATGGCCACCTATCTCACGCCCGAGGAAAAGATACTGGCGGCGAAATTTGTCGATGACCGTAATAAATTAGTTACCCAAGGTCTGAGCCCAGCGGTAGCTGCATTGCGGGCAAACGACTTTAAGAAAACGAACCGAATCGTCGTGGAATATATCCGCCCCCTTTATCAACCAGTTGGGAACGATATCAAGGCACTTGGCAAGCTGCAATTGACTGTGGCAAAGCAGGAATATGATGAGATACGTAGTCACTACGAGACTATTCGCAATATTTCCATCGCTACGGCCATCATTGGCTTGGGATTAGTACTATGGGTTGGATTTCTGCTTGTTCGCGCCATTATTCGCATCGCAGGCGACGCCCGTGAGATCATAGATCGCAAAAATTATGAGCGCGAGATTCTTGCGACGCGAAACCAGCTGCAAGCTACGCTCGATGCGATCCCCGACTTGCTGTTCGAGATAGGACTGGACGGGCGCCTCCATTCCTACCATTCTCCGCGTGTTGACCTGCTAGTTGCCCCCCCGGAGGAAATTCTTGGCAGAACGGCATTTGAGGTTCTCCCGGCCGATGCAGCGGAGATTGTAATGTCTGCATTGCTAGAAGCCAACGATAAAGGCCGTTCACAAGGCAAACAATTCGAGCTCGTTCTCCCGCAAGGCAAGTTGTGGTTCGAACTGTCTGTCTCCCGCATGCCTACTGAGCTTGGGCAGGAACCACGTTTCATCTGTCTTTCGCGCGACATTACAGAACGTAAGGAATCCGAGCATGAATTGACCCGCTTAGGGCGTGTTCTCGACCAGTCGTCGAACGAAATTTATGTGTTCGATGCGCAGACATTGCATTTCACCATGGTCAACGCCGGGGCGCAGCGCAACTTGGGTTACTCCATGGATGAACTCAAGGGAATGACAGTGCTAGACATCAAACCCAATCTTACGCGTGGATTATTCGAGCAGCGAATCAGCCCTCTGAGGCTTGGAAAGCAGGACGTTGTGATATACGAGGCTAAGAACCAAAGGAAGGATAAGAGCCTTTACCCTATAGAGATCCACTTGCACTTGTCCGCCAAGGAAAGTCCGCCAGTCTTTGTCGCTATTATCCAGGACATCACCGAGCGCCAAAAAATCGAATGCATGAAAAACGAGTTCATTTCTACCGTCAGTCATGAGCTACGCACGCCGCTGACCTCGATTCGCGGCTCGCTCGGACTTGTCGCCGGCGGGGTGGCGGGTGAACTGCCACCGCAAGCCAAGATGCTAGTGGACATTGCGCACAAGAATAGTGAACGCCTTATTCTGCTAGTCAACGATATTCTCGATATGGAAAAAATCGAGGCTGGCAAGATGGATATTCAATGCAAACCGGTTGAACTGATGCCTCTATTGCATCATGCGTTGGAAGCTAACTGCGCCTATGGTGGGCAGTTCAATGTGAGCTACGAACTGGAAAACGATCTGCCGGGCATCATGGTGAACGTGGATGCCAACCGCTTGATGCAGGTTCTGGCCAACCTGCTCTCCAATGCCGCCAAGTTTACGTTCGCGGGAGACAAAGTGACGGTTGCCGTTATTGTCAGTGGCAAGCGTGTTCGTGTGGCAGTGAAGGATCATGGCAGTGGCATCTCTGAGCAATTCCGTAGCCAGATTTTCCAGAAATTCGCCCAAGGCGATTCGTCTGATACCCGTAATAAAGGCGGCACTGGCTTGGGACTCGCCATCACTCGGGCGATTGTCGAGAAGATGGGCGGTAACATAGGTTTCAGTTCAGAACCCAATGTACTGACCACTTTCTTTATCGAATTTCCGATAGGGGAAGAGATAGCCGACTCTTCTTTCGACAAAACTGAAGAAAAAACAAAGCGGATACTAATTTGTGAGGACGACCGCCTCATCGCCGCGTTGCTGCACTTTATGTTGGAACAGGATGGGTTCGTGGCTGATATCGCCTACGATACAGCACAGGCAAAACACATGCTGGATCAGAGTAACTATGCGGCCATGACGCTTGATCTGGCGCTGCCTGACCAGGACGGCATTACGTTTATCCGACAACTGCGCATGGAGGAGAAAACCGCCAGATTACCGATCGTAGTGGTTTCGGCCAGGGCGATTGAGGGCAGTCTGGAATTGAACAGCGAGGCGTACAGCGTGATTGACTGGATCGCCAAGCCGATCGACAAAGAGCAGATGGTGTTGGCGATAAGACGCGCAGTTGGGCGGTTTTCCGGCATTCGCCCCCGGATACTGCATGTTGAAGACGATCATGATATCTTTAAAGTGATGCATGGCCTCGTAGGCGATATGGCGGATCTCGATCATGCAGGCATGCTTGCCGACGCGAGGCACTTGCTTGACCAGTGCCGTTACGACCTTGTGATTCTTGATCTTACTTTGCCGGATGGTTCGGGCCAGGAACTTCTATCAATATTGAATGGCGCGACGCCGCCGATCCCGGTGATGGTATTTTCTGCCCGTGAAATTGAGCGGGAGGAAATCCAGAACGTGGCTTCCGTGATGGTGAAATCGCGCACTAGCGATGCACAACTGCTGGCAACCCTAAAACGATTGATTGGAGTCGAATAGCATGGAGAAATTAAAAAAACTTTCGGTAATAGTTGTGGATGACGACAACATGATGCGTGAGATGCTGAAATACATCCTGCGTAGCGAGGATTATCCAGTTATTGGCGAAGCATCCAACGGCCAGGATGCAATCGCGCTATGTGCGAAGCAGAAGCCCGGTCTGGTGTTGCTCGACATCAATATGCCAAAAATGGATGGTATGCAGGTACTGGAAGGAATTCGCAAAATAAGCCCGGCAACGATTGTGCTGATGGTGAGTGCCGAGGCAACGATGAATAAAGTGCATGAAGCGATAGAAAAAGGGGCGGATGGTTTCGTGGTCAAGCCGCTTAATTCTGCCAGCGTCTTGGACAAGATAGCGATGTGTATCGAGAGAAAGGGATCGCAATGACAGACAAGTTGATGCGCATTTTGTACGTGGAAGATGAGCCGGATATCCAGATGGTTGCGCGACTCGCCTTGGAAGCGCTGGGCGGGTATACCGTGGAGATATGCAGCTCGGGCGATGAAGCTTTGCAGCGGGCACCGGGATTTCAACCACAGCTGTTTTTGCTGGACGTGATGATGCCGGGTATGGATGGGCCAAGCACGCTCAAAATGCTGCGTGCACTGCCTCAATTTGCCAGCACCCCGGTAATTTTTATGACTGCAAAGGTTCAGTCCGGAGAGGTTGCGGGCTACAAGGAGCTCGGAGCAGTCGATGTCATTCCCAAGCCTTTCGATCCGATGATTCTGGCAAGCAAAGTGCAGGATATATGGGAGCGTTATCATGGCTGATCCGGCCGAACTGCAAACAAAGCTAGAACGCCTATGCGATGCCTACGCCGCGCAATTGCCTGAAAAATTCAAACACATCGAGCAGGTGTGGGAGCAATTGCCCCTGGATAGTTGGGATGAGGAGGGCTTCCAAACCTTGCACCGCTTGGTGCATAGTCTGACCGGATCAGGAAAAACCTTCGGGTTTGCCTTGCTCAGTGACGTGGCGCGCGACCTGGAAGAACATCTAAACCAGATTGCCCAGGCAAAAACAGCATTGAGTGAAGATCAACGTCAGCATATTCAGAAATTGATGAGTGAGCTACGTCAAGTAGCTATTTACAGAGAGACTTTGTTTAATGACCATGCTGGTTTGATTGCAGTTGCGCCACCCAATCACGATGCTCTCAGTCCTCGTCGCATTTTTGTATTGGAGGATGATTCTGAACAGGCAGAGGAACTGAAAGTTCAACTCGGCTACTTTGGCTATGAAGTCACTGTGTTCAATACGCTGGCAGATTTCCGGTTTGTCATGCAGCGAACTTCTGATGTGGTGATACTGACGGACATTGCTTTCCCCGATAATAGTTTGGGTGGGATTGAGGTCATTAAAGAAATTCAACAAGGACGGGAAATTCCTTTCCCTGTCATTTTTATCTCTGCGTACGATGAATTTTTGATAAGACTTGAAGCGGCACGCGCTGGTGGCATTGCCTATTTAAGCAAACCGGTGAATATTGGCAAACTAATTGACAAACTTGACGCTCTGGCCTCGACTTTAACAACTTTGCCATACCGGGTCATGATTATTGATGATTCAATAGACATTACTACCTATTACAGCGAAGTACTGGAACAGGCCGGAATGGCGACAAAGGTGGTTCACAACCCGCTTAACGTGATTAAAACTTTGCTTGAGTTTGCTCCCGACCTGATCTTGATCGATCTTTATATGCCGAAATGCAATGGGATGGATTTAGCCAAGGTCATTCGACAACTTGATGCCTTCGTCAGCATTCCGATCGTATTTCTTTCTGCCGAAATTGATCTCGACAAGCAGCTGGTCGCTATGAGCTTGGGCGGTGACGATTTCCTTGCCAAACCCATACTACCGCAACATCTGATTTCTTCCGTGAACAGCCGTATTCGACGTTCTCTCATTTTGCGTTCCCTCGTGCTGCGCGATAGCTTGACCGGCTTGTTCAATCACACTGCTATAAAGGATGAGTTGGACCGCGAAGTCGTTAGGTCAAAACGGCATGGAACATCCTTGGCCTTTGCAATGATAGACATTGATCACTTCAAGCAGATCAACGACACCTATGGCCATCCAATCGGGGATCGTGTGATAAAAAGCCTTGCGCGCCTGCTTAAACAACGGTTGCGCGCGAGTGACCTGGTCGGACGATATGGCGGCGAAGAATTTGCGGTAATCCTGGTCAATGCCGATCGGGCGGCGGCACTACAAGTACTGGATACTATCCGCCAGGACTTCTCCCAGTTGCGTCATCTGTCGGATGGAAAAGAATTTACCGTTACGTTTAGCTGTGGGATCGCCGATGTATCACAGTTTCGCGAGGCTACCAAACTAATCGAGGCATCAGACAAGGCTCTTTATAATGCCAAGCATGCCGGGCGCAATCAAGTGGTACTGTCGGATGCTCCTGTAGCGGAGGTTGCGGGTTTTATTTAATCAATTCATTTGCCAGAAAAAGTACAGACGGATTCAAGCTCGAAGTGCAACAGCTAATGTTGGCTTGGTATAGCGCATCTCTACCTCAAATAATACTTCATACGAACAGCATACAGACAGAGTCTAAAGGTATGAATAAATTTGAAAAATCATAAAGTATGGTGGTTATATGTCGACCATGACGTAGAAGGACGATGATGGTTTTGTAATTTTATTGTACGGTGAGATGTTGTAATGCGAGCCTTGATCTCTGTCACTCTTGAGATTGCCTGATATGTCAGGTCACATCGTGTCGTTCGTTTAACTACGGTGTAGTTGAGTTTTGGGCAAGTTGAGCAAGATTTTTGGTTCATTTTAAAAAATGAACCAAAAATCAACGCTGATGTATATCACTAGCCTAACTTTGAAAGTTTTTTACTATAGGAGAAAGAACCATGGCAAATCCATTCGTACATATAGAGTTGCAAACAGGTGATGTTGCTACAGCAAAAGAATTTTATTCGAAGTTGTTTGATTGGAAACTGGAGGATATACCTATGCCAGACGGCGGTGGCAATTACACCATGATCAATGTGGGTGAAGGTACCGGGGGCGGCATGATGACTGCTCCCTCTCCAGGCGTACCACCGCACTGGCTGGCCTATATAGGCGTAGACGATGTCGCTGCTAGTACCGCAAAGGCTAAGTCGCTCGGAGCAAAAGTTGTACAAGATGTTATGGAGGTGGGGAACCATGGTTGGATGAGCATCATTGTGGATCCCACGGGTGCTAAATTTGCTTTATGGAAAGGGAAAACGGAGGGGGGCTGAATTAACTGTGTTGTTGATTAAATGAATTTAAAATTCTCAATAGAATTGTGCGATTGCGGATTTACCTGGAAGTGAATCCGCCCAGTTAGAATACGCACTAAATGGGCGAAATTAGCGAATAATATGCCCTTACGTAAGGAAGCCTGGATTATCCAGGCTGTTAGGAGCGTGCATGAGCAAGAAGAATTCAGACGACCCGGCTCAGTGGCGTTCTAAAGCCGAGATGCAACTCATCAGTACTTCAGCGACGGAGGGGACTTCGCGTTCTGCCGAGGAACTTCTGCAAGAGCTCCAGGTGTATCAAATTGAATTGGAGATGCAGAACGAGGCGTTGCGGCAGGCGCAGGTCGAACTAGAAAAATCTCGCCACCTCTACGTGGATTTTTATGACTTTTCCCCTGTTGGCTATATCACCCTTAACCCCGATGCCATTATCAACGAAATCAATCTTACCGGTGCCGTGCTCTTCGGGATGGAACGCGGCAAGCTGCGGCACCGTCGTTTTGCCCCTTTTGTTGCCCCTCAAGATCGTGACCGATGGCATCGTTACTTTTTGTCTGTCCTAAAACAGGGTCATACAGAGGAATGTGAGCTTCAATTCCAGCGAAACGACGGATCAAGCTTTTTTGGACTATTGCATTGTTTGCTCCTGAAAAATGATGGTGAAGAATCAGTGGTACGTGCAGTCCTGACCGACATCACCAAGCTTAAGCGGGCGGAGGCAGAAATTTTTGCGACAAACATTGAGCTTCAAGCCACACTCGATGCTATACCTGATTTGTTATTTGAGATTGGAATGGATGGGCGGTATTATAATTACCATGCATACCGTACCGATTTGCTGGCGACATCTCCTGACGTATTTCTAGGCAAGACCCTCTTTGAAGTCCTTCCACCGGAAGCAGCAAAGACATGTATGTCAGCTCTACAAGAAGCCTCGGAACAAGGTCGGTCAACTGGGAAGGTGATTTGCCTGCCCCTGAAACAAGGTGAGCACTGGTTCGAACTCTCAGTGGCATTCAAGAGCGAGAGTGACAGTCAGGATAAACGCTTCATTGTTCTCTCGCGAGACATCACGGCACGCAAACAAGCCGAAGTGGATCTTCACATCGCCTCCGTTGCCTTTGAGTCGCAAGAAAGCTTGATGATTACCGATGCCAACGGAGTAATCCTGCGAGTCAATAAGGCATTTATCGAGACCAACGGCTATACGGCTGAGGAAGCCGTGGGCCAGACAACGCGTCTGATCGAGTCAGGCCTACACGACGACGACTTCCACCGCGCGATGTGGGAGACCGTTCAGCGCACAGGGATATGGAAGGGAGAAGTATGGGGGCGACGCAAAAATGGTGAGCTATATCCCAAATGGCTCACCATTTCCGCCGTAAAAGGAGGCGACTGCGCTGCAACCCACTATGTCGTAGCCTATATTGACATTACCGAACTAAGAAATGCAAAAATTGCTGCTGAGCAAGCGAATCGTGCAAAATCGGATTTTCTTTCCAGCATGAGCCATGAACTGCGTACTCCGCTCAATGCCATTCTTGGTTTCGCTCAATTATTAGAGTTGGATCCACCCGCGCCAACCCCTACTCAAATGATCAGGATTCAAGAAATTCTTCATGGTGGATGGTATTTGCTGGATTTGATTAATGGAGTCCTTGATCTTGCTTCAATCGAGTCCGGTAAGATAGCGCTGTCACCAGAGCTCATGTCGCTGCAAGAAATTCTGGTCGAATGCAAAACCATGATAGAACCGCAAGCAAAACAGCGTGATATCAAAATAAATTTCCCTCAGCTCGATATTTCGTTTTTTGTCTATGTCGATCGAACTCGAATAAAGCAAGTTTTGATTAATCTACTGTCTAATGCGATTAAATATAACCGCGAGCATGGAACAGTTGAGGTGACATGCACTGCAAATGCCCTGAAACGATTTCGCATCAGTATTAAGGATACCGGCGAGGGATTATCCCCGGAAAAACTTGCGCAACTGTTTCAGCCATTTAATCGTCTCGGACAAGAAAACAAGGCAGTCGAAGGGACCGGTATCGGTTTGGTTATGGCCAAGAAATTAATAGAACAGATGGGCGGTAAGGTCGGTGTGGAAAGCACTATAGGTGTGGGAAGTGAATTCTGGTTTGAACTGCCTGTTGATGGCGTTGTAGAGTAAATCAGGGCTGGGCAGTTTAGTACCGATTCAATATTAATTAATCGAGTATTTACAGCGCTAACCAGGATTAAAAGCACTCGCGCTTACCAAATGATTCACCTCAACAAGGTTGTGCGTAACTGCGTTTTACACGGTCTGGATTCAAGACGGCGGTCACCCTAGGTGTATCAACTTGCTCAACAAACTCCTCGAACTCTTCCAGCGGCAGCGGGCGGCTAAACAGATACCCCTGATAGGCGTTGCAGCCATGTAAATTTAGAAACTCCAGCTGCGCTTCGGCCTCGACCCCCTCGGCAATGATGTCCAAACCGAAAGTCCGTCCCATCAGGATGATGGCCTGCACAAGCGCTGCATTGCTGGGATTGTCGCCCATATCGCGGATGAAGGATTGATCGATCTTCAATTGATCCAGCGGGAGCTGCTTTAGATAGGCGAGTGAGGAATAAGCGGTGCCGAAGTCATCCATCGAAAAACTGATGCCGAGCGCCTTGAGCGCATTCATCTTCGCGACGGTATCACTGACATTGTCGACGAGCAAGCTCTCGGTTATTGATCCGGCACAAATTATTCATGAAGCCGCGTAGGCGACTTTTGGGTCGCCGAAATAACGGCGCACGCGTTCGGGGTTTTGCTCAAGCATGGTCATGTGATCAGTCGCAGCAGCTCTGAGTTTTGCCTTGGTGCGCACTGGCACCTTTGAAGTGATGACGTGCTTGAGATCCGCATTCAGTCTTTCTTCGGGGTTGAGTTCAGGGCTGTAGCTGGGCAAGTAGAACAACTCGATTTTCTGTGCGTTCTCGGCAGCCCAAGCCTTTACAGGTTTGCTGTGATGAACTCTCAAGTTGTCCAGTATCAGAAACACCTTGCGGTCTGTATCCTTGATGAGCGCCTCCAGAAATTCAATGAGCTTGTCGGAGTTAAATGCCTCATCAATAATCATCCAGCGCGTTTTACCCTGATTGGTTACCGTCGCAATCATCGATAGCTTGTGGCGCGTGCCGCCTACTGCGAACGTCACAGGTGTCTTGCCCACCGGCGCATAGCTCCTGCCTCTGACATCCGTGTTGACTAGCGCCGTCTCGTCGCCCCAGTGAATTTCCGCACCTTCTGTTTTTGCTCTGGCTTCAATGGCCGGATATTGTTCATCAAGCCAAGCCTGGACGGCTTCAGGCCGCTGCTCGTATGCTTTTTTAATGGGTTTTTGTGGTGTAAAACCCCAACGTGCCAAGTAGTTGCCTACTGCCCGAATAGACAGCTTGATACTGTGCGCCAGCTCAATGTGCTGGCGCACAGCGGGCCTGCTCCATAGCGCAAAATCCATCTTAAGTTGTTCGGGGCGTCTGTCGCAGATGGTTTGTTGAATCGCCAGCTCTTGGCTAACCGTCAAGCGACGTCCACTGCCAGGTTTTTTACCCCGAACGCCGGGCTTGAGTGCCCCCGAACCTTCAGCCTTATACAACCGCAGCGCCGTATTGACTGCCGTCCAGCTCAGTCCCGTCTGCACCACGATCTCCATCACCGCCATGCCTTTGCGGTGCATACGTATGACTTGCTTGCGTCGTTCATGCAGTACTTCTCGCGACTGCTTGCGGGCATCTTCTTTTTCCATACTCCATGGACATCGAAAATCAAGAAAAGTTCACTTATAAATCGTGCCGGGTCTATAGTTCGATTTTCAGAAGAGCCGGGTTGATACCGGTGGTGGAGAGAGCTTGCCGCACCTGTTCGACGAAATCCGGCTGGCGCAACTCGAGCGCACTGGCATTGAGAGCGAGTAGCAGGCTGCTGGTGGCCGGATTGGTGGACCAATCCCTGAGCTGAGCGCACGCTGTTTGCAGCACCCACAATCCAATCGGCACGATCAGGCCGGTTTTTTCGGCCAGCGGAATGAATTGTTCGGGAAGAATCAGGCCGCGTTCGGGATGTACCCAGCGGAGCAATGCCTCGGCGCCGATGGCACGGCGCTCATTATTGACCTGTATCTGGTAATAGAGGCGCAGTTGCCCCCGTTCCAGTGCATGGCGCAGATCGCTTTCAAGCGCGCTCCGTTCGACCAACGTGGCCTGCATTTCGGGGTCAAAGAATCGAATCCCGTTGCGCCCCTCATTTTTGGCATGGTACATCGCGAAGTCGGAGTGTTTGAGCAGATCATCGACTGAAGATTCATGGCCGTAAAACAGGCTGACCCCGATACTGGCGGTACACCATAGTTCGAGACCCTGAACGATATAGGGCAAGGCCACGGTATCACGTATTTTTTCGCCGATCAAGCCAGCCTGAATGACCGCTTCCTGAGTATTTTCGCTCAAATTTTCCAGCATCAACACAAACTCATCGCCGCCCAACCGGGCCTCCGTATCACCTTCGCGCACGTTAGCCGTTAAACGTTGGGCGATTTCAACCAGCAGCAAGTCACCGATAGAGTGGCCGTAGGTATCGTTGAGCGTCTTGAAATTATCCAGATCCAGGAACAGAAGGGCGCCATAATGCTTGTTGCGACTGCTGGCAGCCAGTGCCTGTCGCAGGCGGTCAAACAGCATGCGGCGGTTGGGCAAATGGGTGAGGGAGTCATAGTAGGCCAACCGGTGGATCTCGGCCGATGATTCGGGGTTGCTGGTGATATCGGAAAAAGTGCCGACGTAATGAGTGATATGTCCATCGTCCGCAGTGACGGCGGAGATAGTTAGCCAATCGGCATAGATCTTGCCATTTTTACGCTTGTTCCACATCTTGCCCTGCCAATATTTTTGCTCATTCAGGGTTGCCCACATGCGTTGGTAGAAATCTTTGTCATGTTGCCCGGAACTCAGTATCGCCGGCGTTCGTCCCACGGCTTCTTCCGTACTGTAACCTCTGCAATTTTCTGCTATTACAATGAAAATTGTAGAAAACCCAAGTTGATTTGTAGAAAACAAAGTGGCTTGCATTGCTGCAAGCCACTGTTTATTGGTGGGTCGTCAGGGACTTGAACCCCGGACCAAAGGATTATGAGTCCTCTGCTCTAACCAACTGAGCTAACGACCCAATACTGTTTAGAGTACTCTTCAAAAGTACTCATTATAATTAACTCTCACCGTCAAGAAAGCTTTTCAGCTTATCTGAGCGAGACGGATGGCGGAGCTTGCGCAATGCCTTGGCCTCGATCTGACGGATACGTTCGCGTGTCACATCGAATTGTTTACCTACCTCTTCCAGGGTGTGATCAGTATTCATTTCTATGCCAAAACGCATGCGTAGCACCTTGGCTTCACGGGGTGTGAGCGAATCGAGAATGTCTTTGGTAACATTCCGCAAGCTGTCGTATACCGCTGCTTCGATAGGTGCCAAAGTATTCGAATCCTCAATAAAATCACCCAGATGCGAATCATCATCATCGCCTACAGGAGTTTCCATGGAAATCGGTTCCTTGGCAATTTTCAAGATCTTGCGAATCTTGTCTTCGGGCATTTCCATCTTTAGCGCCATAGTTGCAGCATCCGCTTCCAGACCGGTTTCTTGCAAGATTTGGCGCGAAATACGATTCATCTTATTGATGGTTTCGATCATGTGCACCGGGATGCGTATGGTGCGGGCCTGATCGGCAATGGAACGGGTAATGGCTTGGCGTATCCACCACGTAGCATACGTCGAAAATTTGTAACCACGGCGGTATTCAAATTTATCTACCGCTTTCATCAGTCCGATGTTGCCTTCCTGAATCAAATCGAGAAACTGCAAACCACGGTTGGTGTATTTTTTAGCGATGGAAATCACCAGACGCAGGTTAGCTTCAATCATGTCGCGCTTGGCGCGACGTGCTTTGGCTTCGCCGTTAGTCATTTGCTTGTTGATTTCTTTCAGATCGCGAATGGGAATACCCACACGCTGCTGCAAATCAAGCAGCTTCTGCTGTTGCTCGACGATGGCGGCTTGGAAACGTAACAGTGTTTCGCTGTAAGGTTTTTTGGCAGCCACTTCGCGCATGACCCAGTCCAACCGCTCTTCGTTGCCTGGAAAGGTCGAGATAAAATGTGGACGCGGCATACGCGACTTGGTAACGCATAACTCCTGAATAATACGTTCATGGCTGCGCACTTCTTCCACCAAATGGCGCATAGTGTCGCAAAGTGCATCTACCTGCTTGGCAGAAAAACGGAATTGCGTAAGCTCGTTGGAAATCTGCTCTTGCAACTTGTTATACTGTGCGCTGCGGTAACCATATTTCTCGTAAGCTTTGCCGATCTTGATAAAGAGATCGCGAATGATTGTGAAACGCTCCAGCGCATCAATCTTGAGTTTGGCCAGATTGGCTGCGGCAATAGCCTCGGTATCTTCTTCGTCGCCTTCTACATCTTCTTCGTCATCCTCCATGGCTTCATCGCTAAGCTCCTCTTCAACGATTATGGTCTCATCCTCAGGCTCAATGAAGCCATCGACAATTTCGTCAATACGCAATTCGTCGCGCGTGACTTTATCAACTAGCGTTAGAATTTCGGCAATGGTGGTTGGACAGGCAGAAATCGCCTGAATCATATGTTTCAGGCCTTCCTCAATGCGTTTGGCAATAACGATTTCATCTTCGCGCGTGAGTAGACCCACTGTGCCCATTTCGCGCATATACATGCGCACCGGGTCAGTGGTACGGCCAAATTCCGAGTCTACTGTAGAAAGTGCCGCCTCAGCAGCTTCCACCGCATCTTCGTCGGCCACCACAGGTGGCGCATCCGACATAATTTGATTTTCAGCATCGGGAGCATCATCACACACAGTGATGCCCATGTCGTTGATCATGCTGACAACGCCTTCAATCTGCTCGGCTTCCAACATTTCTGGCAGATGATCGTTGATTTCGCCGAAAGTCAAATAGCCGCGCTCTTTGCCCAAGATGATCAAAGCCTTCAGGCGCGTGCGCCGTGCCTCGATATCCTGTAACAGCTCTACAGGGTCAGCAATCTGCTTTCCAATTGATGTCTGTTTGGCTGAATTTGATGTTTTCTTGTCTTGCTGAGTTGCCATATTCGGTGGATTCCCATTTAATTAAATGAGTTAACGCATTGCGGGTTAACACAATGCTTTTGAAAAGGGTGCAGATTATACCCGATTTTGCAAAAACTTTCCGCGCACCCATTTTGCAATACCTTCATTTGAGTTCACTGCGTTGTAATAGTTGCAAATAGAGCAATCGTTCTTGTGCATTTAAGCCCTTCATCCCTGTGCCATGCATTTTTACATGTAAACCCTGCAATTGCTGTTTGCGCTGTTCATCGCGCAGTCTGGTTAATACGTCTTGAAACTCTGCTACTACATTAAAAGTTTCACCCCATTGTATAATTTCAGCTTGCTCTGCCGCTAATAATGATTCATACGCTGTGCCTTGAAAATTCTGGATCATGGCTGCACTGCTTACCGCTCCTTCTTGCATGCGCGACCATTCGGTCAACGCAGTAATCGCTGCTGCTTCCGCCCCCACTGGCATCCAATTTTCTGGTAACTCTCGCGCTAGATCGGGCTGAAATAATAAACAGCGCAGTAACACGCGCAAGTTTGATACTACAGGGCGCGCCGCTTTTTGTGGCGCGCGACGTGGCGCAGCGCCTATCGGTTTGATCGCATACAACGCTTCCAATTCCGTCTGGGTAATCCCCGCTAGCGACGCCACTTCCTTACGGAGCAACAGCGCAGTAGTGGGCGCAGAAATAACTGTTAGCAAAGGCTTGGCGCGCTGCAACAAGGCAGTGCGGCCTTCTTGAGTATGCAGGTCAACTTGCGTAGATAATTCACGCAACATATAACTGGACAGCGGCAACGCCTCCTGCAGTAGTTGCTCAAATGCCGCTGTTCCCTGCTCTCGCACAAAGCTATCAGGATCATGTTGTGAAGGTAGAAACAGGAAGCCGATATTCTTGCCATCTACCAATTGTGGTAGTGCATTCTCCATCGCGCGCCACGCCGCACGCTGTCCAGCTGCATCGCCATCAAAACAGAACATCACTTTATCGGTCAAGCGCAGCATCTTTTGCACATGATAGGGCGTAGTCGCCGTCCCCAATGTGGCGACGGCGTATTCAATACCATTCTGGGCAAGTGCTACCACATCCATATAACCTTCTACTACCAAGACCTGTCGTTTGGCGCGTATGGCTTTCAGCGCCTGGAACAGGCCGTACAACTCGCGTCCTTTTTCGAATAGCGCGGTCTCCGGTGAATTCAGATATTTGGGATCACCCGAGTCCAGCACTCGCCCACCAAAACCGATCACTCGGCCGCGCGCATTTACAATGGGAAACATGATACGGTCGCGGAAACGGTCGTATCGTTTGCCATCCTCATTTTCTATCACAAGACCAGTCTCTAAGAGACTGCTGTCCTGATAGTTTGCAAAGACACTTCCCAAGTTTTGCCAGCCTTCCGGCGCATAGCCGATGCCAAAGCGTAACGCTATTTCGCCACTTAAGCCGCGCCGTTTGAGATAGTCGATGGCGGGTGTCGATTGCTTTAGCTGGTCGCGATAATAACGTGTTGCCGACTGCATTACTTCGTACAAATCAGTTGCGACCTTATGCTGCTGCGCTTCCGGCATAGGCGCTTCGCGCGGCACCGTCACGCCAGCACTGCGCGCCAATTCTTCCACAGCATCAACAAAACCCAACCCACCGTGCTCCATGACAAACCCTATAGCCGTGCCATGCGCGCCGCAGCCAAAGCAGTGATAAAATTGCTTACTTTGACTGACGGTAAAAGAAGGAGATTTTTCGTTGTGGAAAGGGCAGCAGGCAACATAATTAGCGCCGGCTTTTTTAAGCGGAACATAACGCTCGATTACATCCACAATGTCGAGACGGTTGAGCAAATCATGAATGAAGCTTTTTGGAATCATCCTAGCTCCGCCTCGCGTTTTACCAATGCATTAGGCGCACTGAGAGGTAATTAACTATATGATTTACGTAATTCGTGACAGATTCATATTCACTGTAGCGATAATTTTCGTGAAAAGGAAAATGACTGTGTGATTAGGTAGTGGACTACGACTTTAGATATTAGGAAACCCTTAAATACTTAATTTACTATGTTACTTAAGATAAACGCGCCTTCACCAGCGCTGAAACTTTGCTCATGTCTGCTCGCCCCGCCAGTTTTGGCTTGAGAAGCGCAATCACCTTGCCCATTTCTTGGGCACTCTGAACACCACTACTGGCAATCGCATCGTTGACTGCAATTTCCACTTCGGCTTCAGTCATCGGCTGCGGCATATATGTCTGCAATACGCTGATTTCGACCTTCTCAATGTCGGCCAACTCTTGCCGAGCTGCCGCTTCGAACTGGGTAATTGAATCGCGCCGTTGCTTGATCATTTTATTGATAACTGCAATTACGTCGACATCGGATAACTCGATGCGTTCATCTACCTCACGCTGTTTGATTGCGGCCAGCAACAGGCGGATAGCACCGAGACGCACCGAATTCTTAGCGCGCATAGCTGTCTTCATGTCTTCTCTGATTTGCTGCGTCAGATTCATGTTGAGTTCATCTCGCGGAAAACTTAACGGCAGGCTCCGCATCAACGCGTAGTCGCTAGCTGTTGAGAATTAATATAGTTTCGGCGGCAGAACTTGGCTACGCAGGCGTTTGTAATGCCGTTTCACGGCAGCAGCCAGCTTGCGTTTACGTTCTGCGGTAGGTTTTTCATAAAATTCGCGAGCGCGCAATTCAGTTAGTAAACCAGTTTTTTCCACTGATCGCTTGAAGCGGCGCATTGCAACTTCAAACGGTTCATTTTCCTTAACACGCACAGTCGTCATAAACAAACTACCCTTCAACAAAAATTAAGGGCGCGATTCTACCAAAATATCGCCCTGTTCCACAACCGGAATTTAGATGTTCTTTTTTAAGGTATTACATAACGGGTATTACAAACACCTTAATCATCCCCCCAGTTTTCATCTTCCAACGAGTGGACTTCATGCAATCAGTTTTTTATTATGCCGAGGACTGTTATGGTATCGGTTAAAATATGGCACGTTAATATAGAAGGGCATTCTAAAAATGCCCATATATTTCTGCCCTACGACATAATTACATTCAACTGAAAACTTATAAAAAGGTAACGGCGATATGGAAGCGCGTATTAAATGGGTAGAACAGGTTTCCTTCTTAGGCGAAACCGAAAGCGGCCATGCCATCCTGATGGATGGTCCTCCCGAAGGTGGTGGCCGTAATCTTGGGCCACGCCCAATGGAGCTGGTGCTGCTCGGCACGGGTGGCTGCACCACTTACGACGTTATTCACATCCTCAAGAAAAGCCGTCAGAATGTAACAAATTGCGTGGTAAAAATCGAAGCCGAACGGGCTGTAGAAGACCCGAAGGTATTTACCAAAATCCATTTTCATTTTATCGTGACCGGCAAAAATCTTAAATCCGAACAAGTCGAGCGTGCCATCCATCTCTCTGCTGAAAAATACTGCTCAGCCGCCATTATGCTCAGCAAAATGGCGGACATTACACACGATTTTGAGGTAATTCAGGAAATACCCTAAGCAATTGAAACTCAAGTCCACCCCTAAAAATTTCACAAATTTTTAATTTGAAGGAGGTGTTGTAGAAATACAACAATTGTTATAAATAAAAACAAATAACTTTAAACGTTATATACTCGTGAACAGTAAGCTACAAACAGATTGTTGGTAAATTGATAAATTACTCACAAATTTAAATGGTTACGTGATTATACCATTTCGGTAGCTTCAGTTGAAGTTTGATTATGATTGTGATTAGTCCAGTTGAGTTTAACGTACCGAAAATGCATGCAGAAGTGACGACTTACAAAGTTTTTTACTAAAGAACCAACATAACGTTTCCAGGGAGGCAACAAACAATGAAACTCAAAAATAGAACATTATTTCAACAAATGTCTTTAGTCTTTACGCCGCTAGCATTACTCGCTCTAGCTCCTCAAGCAAATTCAGCCGACAGTTTTACTGATGCCATAACTGGTGGCAAGGTTACCGCCAATCTACAATACCGCTATGAAAATGTTGAGCAACCAGCTCCAGGTACCGGTGCTCGATTGAAGGACGCTCGTGCATCAACTCTCCGGTTGCGTTTAGGCTATGAGACTGCCGAGTATATGGGATTCGGTGGTATGGTTCAAATAGAGCATATTTCAGCCAACAATGCTTACAACAGCAGGGTGAATGGCAGGACTGATTATTCTGTTGTGGCAGATGCTAAGGTCACTGAACTCAATCAAGCCTACCTCAGTTACAGTGGCGTACCTCAGACAAAATTAAAGTTTGGTCGTCAGCTCATAAGATATGACAACGATCGCTGGATTGGTAACGTTGATTGGCGTCAAAACTGGCAAACATATGATGGTTTATCCGCTGTAAACAAATCGCTCCCTGACACTACAATCTCGGCAGCTTTTATTACCAATGCCAACCGTGTGTTCAGTGACGCCTCCATTGATAACGGAACTGGCTCATTCTTGGGCAACCATCACATGAGGTCTCCCATCATAAATGTTAACTACAAGGGGTTAGGCTTCGCAGAAGTGGTTGGTTATGGTTATTTCCTCGATTATGATCCCTCAGCTCGAGCTTTTGGCTTGGCTAATTCAACGCGAACTGTGGGCCTCAGATTTAAAGGGGACGCTCCGATGGGTGATAACAAGCTTCTATATACCGCAGAATATGCGAGCCAATCTGACTATAAAGATAATCCAAATGACTATCGCGTTCACTATACTTTGCTTGAAGGAGGTGTAGATGTGAAGGTTGCCCAATTCAAGTTGGGTTATGAGCTATTAAGCGGTAATGGAAAACAATCTCTCCAGACCCCGTTGGCTACGTTATTTGCATTTAATGGATGGGCGGATGTGTTCTTGGTTACTCCAAGAAACGGTCTTCAAGATATTTACGGGAATGTAAGGACAACTGTAGCGGGTATTGTTCTCGGAGCTGACTATCATGATTTCAGAGCCGACCATGGCGGTAATAAATATGGAACGGAAATTGATTTGATTGCGACTAAGGCTATCAACAAAACCTATTCCGTAGGTTCTAGGTATGCACGCTTTAGGGCCGACAATGCTGTCGATCACGTTAACTGCCCTACCTGTTTTGATACTAATAAGTTCTGGGTGTATGGATCAATGAATTTCTAGTTTTTATGTAAGCTTTGTAAAACATACGCTTTCCTGCTTGTCTTTTGCTGGTGGGCGTATAAAAACGATGGGGGTACGATATTTCGTGCCCCCATTATTTTGCCTAAAATCGGCGGCAATTTGGCGCAAAAATGACAAAATGACTACCTTGCCACACAAACTTGTGGCCGGATGCGCTTCCACTCCGGTTTCCCGCAGTCTTTGTTTCGACGAAACCCTCAAAACCTCTCGAATACTGAGATCCGAAGTCTTCTATCAAACACAAGGCAGATACCCCGTGCAACGCGCTACCAGATAGTGATAACATGTTGCGCGGTTAGTGGGATTTGTGTACGAGCTTTTCTCAATTTTTAGAGGTCTCCACCAAGGAAGTTTTTTGAATTATCAGCCTCTTATTCTTGCTTCTACTTCGATTTACCGCCGTGAGCTTTTGGGACGTCTAAAAATCCCATTTCAAGTTGCTGCTCCAGACATAGATGAAACTGCTCTACCTGGTGAAAGCGCTAAACAAGTCGCTTGGCGGCTTTCCCGTGAAAAAGCGCGGGCAGTGGCCATCCATTATCCAGGTGCTCTGATTATAGGCTCAGATCAGGTCGCATTATTGGGTGAAGAACAGCTAGGCAAACCTCTCACTCATGAAAATGCTGTACGCCAATTGCGTACTATGCGTGGACACAGCGTGACTTTTTATACTGCACTGACTCTGTTAAATGCGCGCAATGACGAAATTCAAACTGAAATAGCAAAAAATTGCGTCAGTTTTCGCAATTTCAGCGACGACGAGATCGAATCCTATTTACGTAAGGAGCAGCCTTATCACTCCGCAGGTAGCGCGAAATCTGAAGGTTTGGGCGTTGCACTTATCAGTCGGATGGAGGGTGACGACCCTACCGCTCTAGTTGGGCTGCCTCTTATTCAATTGGTGTCTATGCTAAAGAAAGAGGGGGTTTTAATCTTGTAAGTGCAAATGCCATATTTAACATTGAGTCTTTAAACTCAAACGTTTATAAATATGTGTAAATCACGCAGAATTTTCTAAGTTGATCGAAGTGGTTTTAGTAGGATATTCTGTAGCAATAACTTGCAAAACCTGACTCACTTTACAAATTATTATTAATTATTTAACTTGGCTTTCAGGCGTTTTTTTATGCAGGGAAATTGGCGAATTTAGTTGCGGTGGCGCTGCATTTCTGGTATTAAAGCGCGATTTTAAAATTTTGTTTGTATATTTCTGGAGATATTTGATGTCGGTACAACCCACAAAGACCGTTGCCCCTTACAAAACAAAAAAGGGGGAAACTTATATGAACCCTAAGCAACTGGATCATTTCCGCAGCATTCTGAACAACATCAAGCTTGGTCTGGGTGAAGACATTGACCGTACGGTACACTCCATGCAGGACGATGCCACTGTGTTTGCCGATCCGAATGATCGCGCAAGTCAAGAATCAGACATGACTTTAGAGCTGCGTAATCGTGATCGTGAGAGTAAGCTGATTAAGAAGATCAACGAAATGTTGGCCAAAATAAACAGCGGTGATTATGGATATTGTGAAAATTGTGGCATAGAAATTGGATTGAACCGCTTGGAAGCACGACCGACTGCTACATTATGCATAGATTGCAAAACGCTGGATGAGATCCGCGAAAAACAAGTCGCAAAATAACCTGTACGTCATAGTTTGCGATGCTATAGTTTGCGATGCTCATGTAAGCTGAGAAAATGGACACCAACCTTTAGTTAAACATGAAACGGGGGGTGTCCAATGCAGCAAGAAATACCGAAAGCAATATGGCAAACTCAAAGTTTATCGAGGTTTCCTAACGACTGCCATCTCCAAGAGTCAGCACACATCTGCGCTATAGTTCGCTCCGCTCTCCAACCCAGATCGCGTTCCGCTAGCGTAGTATCTGCGTAACATATAGCGATATCTCCTGGGCGACGCCCCACTATTTTGTAGGGTATGTTCCGCCCACTGGCTTGCTCAAATGCGCGCACCATCTCCAACACGCTATTACTCCGCCCCGTGCCCAAATTATAGGTGGCCACCCCAGTCTGATCAACCAGCTTTTCCAGAGTCTTGACATGACCAATAGCAAGATCAACGACATGAATATAATCTCTCATACCAGTACCATCAATGGTTGGATAATCATCACCATAAATCGACAACGCCTCACGCCGACCTTGCGCTACTTGGGCAATATAAGGAAGCAGATTATTCGGAATATCAGTGGGATCCTCTCCAATCAATCCGCTTTCATGCGCGCCTACAGGATTAAAATAACGAAGCAACGCAATTCGCCATGAAGGATCAGCTATCGCAAGATCACGGAGCACCTCCTCGACCATCAGTTTGCTTCTACCATATGGATTGGTCGCACCAAGCGGAAAATTTTCCAAAATTGGAACGGTAGCAGGATCACCGTAAACTGTTGCAGAAGAAGAAAAAACCAGTGTTTTTACCCGCGCCTCGGCCATCATCTCAAACAACACCAAACTGCCATAGACATTATTGTCATAGTAGCGTAACGGTTGTGCCACAGATTCGCCTACCGCTTTCAAACCAGCAAAATGGATTACCGCATCAAACTTATGCCGTGCAAAGAGTGCCTGCATCGCTTGCCGATCACGAGTATCAGCTTCTACAAATCCCGGTCGACGTCTAACAATACGCTCAATACGATCAAGAACCGTTGCCTTGCTGTTACAAAAATTGTCAACAATCAAAATCTCGAATCCAGCCAACATCAACTCAACAACCGTATGCGAGCCGATATAACCGGTTCCACCTGTTACTAAAATCATTCTTCTTCCTTTTGTCAGTGGCAGATTCCAGCTTGAAGAGCAAATTTTGTGAGATTGTTTGTACGGCGAGCTACATGAGTATCGTAGCTTCTTAAAATTACCAAGTAGACGAATAACAAATCAGGAGCGATTATTTTTCTTGACAACCTAAATTATGAAGTATCAAAAACTTTCATTACCATAGAGTTATCATTTTAAAACATGTTTCATCACTTTGCCCATTTCAGCCGGGTTGCGCGTGATGTGTATGCCACATTCTTCCATCACGGCCAATTTGTCCTCGGCACCACCCTGACCCCCGGAAATAATTGCACCAGCATGTCCCATACGCTTACCAGGCGGCGCGGTAATCCCAGCAATAAAACCGACCACAGGTTTTTGCATATTGCTCTTAATCCAGCGCGCGCATTCTTCTTCATCACTGCCACCAATTTCGCCCACCATCACCACAGCATCGGTCTCCGGGTCATCGTTGAATAATTTCATTACAGACAAATGCTTCATGCCATTGATCGGATCGCCGCCTATTCCGACACAGGAAGATTGCCCGAAGCCCAGTTCAGTCAGCTGCCAGACCGCTTCGTAAGTCAACGTTCCCGAACGTGACACTACGCCAATACGTCCCTTGCGGTGAATGTGCCCGGGCATGATGCCAATTTTGATTTCGTCCGGTGTAATCAGTCCTGGACAATTCGGGCCAATCAGCAGTGTCTTCTTGCCCTGCATTTTGTAACGCGTGCGTAGCATGTCATGTACGGGTATGCCTTCTGTGATGCATATCACCAGCTCCAGCCCTGCTTCCACCGCCTCGTCAATCGCCGCAGCAGCAAAGGGAGGAGGTACGTAAATCACTGAGACCGTTGCCCCAGTTTGCGCGCTAGCTTCCATTACGCTGTTGAATATTGGAATACCCTCATAGCTTTGTCCGGCCTTGCCGGGAGTCACTCCAGCGACAAAACAATTCGCTCCATTTGCATAATTCTTACAATGTAATGTATGAAACTGACCAACTTTGCCAGTCATACCTTGCGTCATTACTTTAGTATCTTTATTGATAAGAATGGACATTATGCCCCCTTTGCCGCAGTAACAACTTTTGCTGCCGCATCTGCCATATCCCCGGCAGAAATAATTGGCAGGCCAGATTCAGCCAGAATTTTTTTCCCGAGATCAACGTTAGTGCCTTCCAGACGCACCACTAATGGTACTTTCAAATGGACTTCGCGCGCCGCTGCCACCACTCCTTCGGCAATCACATCGCACTTCATGATTCCGCCGAATATATTTACCAATATCGCGCACAAATTTGGATTTCTCAACATCAATTTGAATGCTTCAGTTACTTTTTCCTTGCTGGCCCCCCCCCCTACGTCAAGAAAATTTGCGGGCATGCCACCATACAACTTGATGATATCCATAGTCGCCATGGCTAACCCGGCACCATTCACCAAGCAGCCAATGTTGCCATTCAGTGAGATATAGCTAAGGCCGAATTGTGATGCTTCAACTTCGGCTGGGTCTTCTTCATCCAGATCGCGTAGCGCCACAATTTCTGAATGACGAAATAACGCATTACTGTCGAAATTAATTTTTGCATCTAACGCCAATAAATTCTGATCCACAGTTAGCACGAGCGGATTGATCTCCGCCAGCATCGCATCCTTTTCCACGAAAGCCTGGTACAAGCCTTGAAAACAGGCACGCGCCTGAGCAAGTGCTGCACTTGGAATGCCAATCTGCCGCGCCACAGCATCTACCTCAGCATCAATCAGTCCCGACGAAGGGTTTATCCAGACCTTGTGAATTTTTTCAGGGGAATACGCAGCGACTGCCTCAATTTCCATTCCTCCCTCGCTACTGGCCATAAGCACGACACGCTGCTTGCTTCGATCGATTACCATTCCTACGTAATATTCTTTTGCAATCTGCACGCCCTCCTCAATTAGCAGGCGTCTGACCAATTGTCCATCAGCATTAGTCTGATGTGTAACCAATTGCATGCCAAGAATCTCTCCAGCACGCGTACCAACATCCTGCACCGAATTCACTACCTTAACCCCGCCACCCTGGCCACGCCCACCGGCATGAATCTGCGCCTTCACCACCCACACCGGGCCACCCAACTGCTGTGCGACGGCAATGGCCTCATCCACGCTGTAACACACCGATCCGCGTGGAGTCGGCACGCCATACTGGCGGAGGATTTCTTTAGCCTGATATTCGTGAATTTTCATGTTTAATTACGTACCTTATTTCGTGCGCAAACTAGGCGATGCGCGACAGACTCAATATTATCTAATCAGCTCTCATCTAGAAAAATAACATATTGATTCAATTTTAATAATCATTGCTATTTAAGATAGCATTCCAACTAAAATGAGTACTCATGAACTCAAGAGATTGATTACAAAAAAACACCCAGCCATTGGGGGAATCAAAAATGTACGTGAAAAACACACTCCAGATAAGTATATACGAGTCATTTGCAGAACACGAAATCGAACAGTCACTTAAAACAGTTTCTAAGTGACTGGTTCAGCACGTCAACCGTATAAAAAAACTCATATACAGCTCGAACAGATCAAAAATACCAAGCGTAGTGGCTGAGCATTGAATCAATATTGCGCTACAGCATTGGCTGTGGAATTTACGAAGTAGCATTTCAATAATCAAGTATAGCTGCGATCAATTCGGCAATATTCGCTGCAATTTACCAGCCAGATTGATAGCATCAACACAATTGATCATTATTTCACACGTCTGTCATCCAACCTCTTTACAATAGTCGCAGTCCTTCAGATTGCGCATCATGACCAAAAACCACGAACCTCATTACACGGAAAACGTGCAGGAGCATCTGCATCAGGTGCAAAGCCTGCTGGATAAGCACGGGCTGGTCGAAATGCTGGCGCGCAAACAGGAAATGCCACGCCAAGAACGTCACGAATTGTTGGGAAACATACTGCACAAGCAGCATCTAGCCGAGCTGCAAGATAAACTGAGCAAATTGCATTCCTCCGATATCGCCTTTATCTTGGAGGCTCTGCCCATTGAGCAGCGTTTACTGGTATGGGATTTGGTCAAGGCCGATCGTGACGGCGAAATCTTGATCGAAGTTTCCGATTCAGTACGTGAATCATTGATTGCCACCATGAGTCGCGAGGAACTGCGCGAGGCGGCGGAGCAGCTGGATACTGACGAGATTGCCGATTTGGCGCATGATTTGCCGCAGGCAGTGATGCGCGATGTATTTAAATCTCTCACCATTGAAGAGCGCGAGCAATTGCGCGCGGCGATGTCCTATCCGGAAGATGCAGTAGGTGCGCTGATGGATTTCGATATGGTGACCATCCGTGAGCATGTCACGCTGGAAGTAGTGTCACGCTATCTGCGCCGTTTCGACGAGATGCCAGATCATACTGACCAGCTATTCGTAGTAGACAGAGACGATATTTTTAAGGGTGTCTTGCCGCTTAATCGCTTATTAGTAAATGAACCGGACGTGCCCGTAAGCAGGTTGATGTTGACCGATACCATCAAATTGCATTCGGATGACAAGGCGGAGAAAGCAGCACAGGCATTTGAACGTTATGATTTAGTTTCAGCACCCGTGGTAGAAGAGGATGGTAAGCTGGTTGGTCGCGTGACCGTGAATACGGTAATGGACTATATACGTTCAGAATCGGAAAGCGACATTTTGAATACGGCCGGTTTGCGCGGAGAAGAAGATATCTTTGCTTCGGTCTGGAAGAGCGTAAAAAACCGCTGGATGTGGCTGGCGCTCAATCTGTGTACTGCATTCTTTGCCTCTCGCGTGATAGGCGAATTCGAAAATACCATCGAAAAACTTGTCGCACTCGCAGCGCTAATGCCTATCGTGGCAGGTATCGCTGGCAACTCGGCAAACCAGACCGCCACTATTATCATCCGCTCGCTGGCGCTGGGGCAGCTTAACCCAGCGAATGCAAGGCGGCTAATTGGTAAAGAACTCGCCATCGGCGGCCTGAACGGTTTGATTTGGGGCGGTGTAGCTGGATTGTTCGCCTACTTCCTGTATAAAAGTGTACTGCTTGGCGTGATTTTGACTGGCGCCATGGTGCTCAATTTAGTCCTTGGCGCATTAGCTGGTTTACTGATACCGCTGACCATGCAGCGTATGGGACGCGACCCGGCCATCGGTTCCAGCGTAATGCTTACCGCTATCACAGACAGCGGCGGCTTCTTCATTTTCCTAGGGCTCGCTGCTCTATTTTTAATCCATTGAATTCCATATTTACATGACCCAGCGCGGTAACCGAGCGAAGACAATTTCTTACAGACGAAGATCGCGAAGCGAATCTGTTATGACTCAGAGAACGCAGTGACAAAGCGGTTTTGCATCAGCTGGGAAGATGATGAAATGCCAGTCGAAGTATCGCCCACAAGGTTGACGCAGAAAATCCCAAACAAAATGCTAGAACTATTCTTTTCGTCATTAGACTTTTGCCATAATTACCCCGACAAACTTATACTCATGTCGCCCTGCACTTTTCATACTCGTTCTTCATAGAAAGTACTTGCTATGTATCCTGGCAATAAGCTGACTCTACCGTTAGTCTCCGTCATCGTGCGCAGCATAGGGCGGCCGGAACTTGGATTGGCACTGGCATCGATCGCACGGCAGGATTATCCAAACGTTGAGGTCATCGTGGTCGATGCAACTGGCGGGAGCCACCCGCCGTTGCCAGCTATAACCTGGCAATCTGGCCATTCGATACGAATCGTCGGCGGCCACCGCCGTTTGCCGCGACCCCAAGCCGCCAACGAAGGATTGCAAGCCGTAAAGGGTGAGTGGTTCTGCTTTCTGGACGATGACGATACTTACGATTTTAATTTCCTCTCGTCCATGCTAAGTGCCTCCCATGCCCATCCCGAAGCGCTACTGATTTACGGTCGAACCCGAGTGTTTGATGAAACCAGGAAAGTCGAAAAATTGTTTGGCAGCCCATTCAACCGCGCATTGATGTACTTCGGACCATTGTTTTACTGGCAAGCGGCGATTATTCGCAGCAAAGTCATTGAATTGGGCTGCCGCTTTGATGAAACACTTGAAATTTGCGAGGATCGCGATTTTCTGAATCAAATTGCAGAGCACTCCAATTTTGTATTCGTTCCGGTTGTGGGATTCAATTATCATCCCTACTTGGGCACCTCGGGCACCGGTTCCACAGCAACTCGGGATATACCTCGCATGGAACGTTCGGAAAATATTTTGCGATCAAAATGGTCCGGCGCTTCGTCCTATCACACCCGCCGCCTTGTTGAAATGTGCATGGGGGCAGTTCGCGCCTTCCATGACGAAAATTTTGCACTTTCTCGCACCTTGTTTGATAAAACGCTTGAAGCGTACCCGGACGACCCCAGTGCCTTGCACGGGCTCGCCCGGCTGGATCTCCACGATGGTCAGCTGGCTACGGCAGAAAAATTGGTTCGACGGGCAATCGAGATCAATCCGTCAGTCGACGAATTTCGCATGACCATGGCGCTCATTCTAGAAGCATCGCATAAATACGAAGAAGCACTTGCCTTTGCCCGGCAAGCGGGAATCAATCCGACATTTCAGGCTACTGCCGATGCACTCGCCCGACGCCTGCCTGTCACTGCCCGAGCAACACTTCCCGTCCAGCCTTCCGCTGCAGGTGTTCAACAACTGGGACGACTGGCACCGTGCCCATGCGGCAGCGGCCGTCGCTTTAAAGAATGTTGCGGAGCTATCCGGCCAAATCAAGAACCCACTATGGTCAATGCCAACCACAACTCTCGCGTTACGATCGTTATGACGATACGAGAGCGTTACAGTCTGACAATCCAGACCTTGAAGTCTATCCTGTCCAATACGCCTCCCATTTTCCGCCTCATTTTCGTGGACTACCTGTCGCCAATCTGGATTCAGGAGCAACTTGAAACGCTGGCCCGCCAATACGGGATTGAATTGGTACACACCGAAGACCCCCTCTGGCCCAATCAAGCCAGAATAAAAATTCTAGATCGAATATCGTCTGAATATACCGTATTCATCGACAACGATGTTCAGGTTGAACCGGGCTGGCTGGAGAAGTTAGTCGCCTGCGCAGATGAGACCGGTGCTGGCATTGTAGGGCCTCTGTACCTTTGGGGTGACGGCAAATCCGCGCCAAAAATTCACATGGCAGGCGGCAGACTTATTATTTACCCAGACATCGGCTGTGATGGAGTGATCATGGAAGAGGAGCATCAGCTCTTCAATCGCCGACCAGAGGAGGTGCAGGAACAGCTCTTCAGAAAACCCTGCGATTATGTTGAATACCACTGCATGCTGATTCGCACCCAACTCCTGCAGAAGCATGGCCTGCTCGACGACGGAATCGTCTCTGTCCACGAACATATTGATGCTGCACTTGCAGCTAAACGGCTGGGTTACGCCACTTACATGGAGCCTGCAGCGCGCGTGAACTACCTTGCTTTCGCTGATTTTCTGCTGGAAGACCTTCCCATTTTTAGATTGCGCTGGTCGCGCGAAGCGGGCGAACAAAGCATTCTGAATTTTGCAAAAAAATGGGGTGTCTGCGACGACCAACGTTCTTTTGGCGGAGTACGTATTTTTCTGAGCAAGCATGTTGGCCACATCGATCCGCTCAGAGCAAATATCCCTCCATGCCAAGAGTGGAACACTACTATGCGCAAGGAAGAACTGCAGCAGACCCGTTCAGGCTTGCTGGATATGGCCATAGAGCACGGTTATCAAGCCGCAGAACTTGCCTTGCTAAGCAAGGCCTATTTCACTGCACAAGCACTCATGACTGGCAGATATCGCTCATGTGGCCGACCCTTCATTAACCATCTAGCAGGTACCGCCAGCGTGCTCCTGCGCTATGATTTTCGGATTGAAGTCGTGATGGCTGGGCTGCTGCACGCGGCATACACCCATTGCCCTGCACATCCGGAAGGCAAGCAGGCAGCGCGTGAGGATGTGTGCAGTAAACTCGGTGGCGAGGGCAACAAGGTGGAACGTCTGGTCAGAGGCTATACGCTCCGGGGAATGAAATCGCCGAAAAATCAGGTCGAAGTGACGGATGCCGGGCGAATCAGTATTTTCGATGCCGAAGTACAGATGATCTCCCTTGCCAACGAGATTGATATGTACCTGAGTGGTGAAACCCGCTACTCGCCACCTCGTAATGATGAAATGACTCCAGCACAACTGGATGTGGCTAGCAAAATTTGCGAGATTATTGGGGTAAGCGGCATGTCCCGCAGCCTGCAGCAAGGACGTAGTGATAATCGGCTACCACCTCCGTTCAGCCTGCTCACCCAACAAACCATGAGCTATCAGCTCAATCGAGAGCATTCTGCAATTATGCCATGCCTGACAACGTCGAATTCGTTTCCCTCTGAATAATTTAAACTGATGTGCTGAATACCAAGGTTGCGGCGTTCCCGCCAAATCTTGTTCTATTCAGCAAGCAATTATATTATTGACAATAGGTTTGTTTAGAGTTGATCATTCAATTTAGAAACATCGATGTGCCAAACCATCATTAATTCTATTGCTAATAGGCATGTTGGTTTTAATCTCGCTCGCTGGGCAAATAGCGATATTACGGAAGTAGGCAAACTAAACCCAGCTGAGCTTTCTTCAACCGAAACATTAACTAAAGATTTACCCGAATATTTAAAACACCCACCAGGATTTTTTAGAAACTTCCTTGGAGGCACTTAATCAATTCAACAACTACCAGGAGAACTATCATGATTTCACGCGTCACAAGCACTCTCATTTTCGCAACGCTCGTTACTGCCAGCAATGCTCACGCACAGGTTCGCACCGTCCGAGATATTCCGACTGCACTGGCAGTTGAAGCCGTCGCCGCCGCCGTCGCTGACTGCTCTTCGAAAGGCTATAACGTCACCGGAATTGTGGTCGACCGCGCTGGACAGCTCAAGGCACTGCAACGTGCAGACAACGCCGGCCCGCATTCAATCGACAGCAGCCGCAAGAAAGCATACACCGCTCTTACGACCAAAAATTCGACCACGCGGCTAATGGAAAATACACAGAAGAATCCCGCAGCTGCTAATCTTGTCTTCATAAATGATTTCATTGCCGTGGGTGGTGGAGTACCCATGCAAGTGGAAGGCGAAACAATTGGTGCCATTGGCATTGGTGGTGCACCTGGCGGCCATCTGGATGAGCAGTGCGCGGAGGCAGGAATCGCTAAGATTAAGGATCGCTTGAAGTAATTTGATTTAGGGTTGGAGAATTTTGTTTGGTAATGGCTCCTTGCGGCCATCTGAATTAAATTCTCAAATATGAGGCAGTAAGGTTAAGTAATAGGGCGTGCTCAAAAACCAAAGTGCAACATTTTTGGAAGAAAATGTTGCACTTTAAAAATCTACAAGCAGTTAAGCATTGCCTGGCGCGGGAGGTGCATTCGGTTTACGCGACGGCTACTCTAACGCAATTGTCGGCTGTTTAATGCTTCCGTGAAGTCTTTCCACTGCAGCTGAGTCGTCTGAGTCATCCCCATAGCTGCATCCAGCATCTCTGTTACCCAGTTTTTACGTTGCGCGAAGGTAATAAGCTCATCGGCATTGGCCGACCCGGAACGCCCGGAAGCGCGGAGTTGATCCCAAGCCAGGACGCGCCCCATGGTGGAGACTACTTCTTTCAATCGATCCAGTTTCTTCCCCCATTCGCCGATGGCGACTCGATCTTCCGATGGTTGCAGCCCCCTCAGGATGCAGGGAAGTCCGCCGAGTTTCACCTGTTGGAGGAAGGCGTGGTCTACGGCCTGCATTCATTTCTGGATGGACACAACCCGGCTTGCCTCGTCCGACCAAGTCGGCTGCTTTATGCCAAGGCGGACAAGGTGTGCTGCCATTGCTGACGGCTTGGCTTCCTTGATGTCTAGCAGGTAGTTGCCGTCGGGAGAACCTTTTCCCTCCACCAAAATCACGAATCGTTCCAAGCCGAGGCTGCCGGTTCCTGCGATGCGGCGACCGATATCGAGTACCTCAAAAAACTTCGGGCTAGGCTGCGTGGCCGCAAAACGATCCATGAAATCGGTGACGGTCTTTTTCTGTAGATCAGAGGCCGGCAATGCCTTTATGCCATCCAGTATCAGGCTGCGTCGGTGGTTTTTGCGAATCGTGCGCTTGTCGAGGAAGGCGGCGCGTTCGCGTCCCTGTAGCGTGGTCAATAGCGCATTCACGAGACCGACGGAAGTATCTCGCTCAACCCAAAAATCCTTGCCGATAATAAGAGCATTGCGGTAGGCATTTAGACAACTTTGGCTGACGGCCAATGTTTCGGCGTGTGTTGCGTTGAGAGCGTCCGCCCCACACTGGATGCTGGTCAGCAGGCGAATTATGTCCCAGGTGAAAGGCGCAAGAGCGGCCTCGTCGTAATCGTTGATATCAAAATAGACTAACCGATTGTCACCTTTATAACTGCCAAAATTCTCGAAATGCAAATCCCCACAGCACCACGCCAGAGGCGCATCGCGGAAGAGCGGCGAATCTGGCAGGACATCGTAAAACAGGTGGCAGGCGCCGCGCAAGAAGATGAAGGGACTCTGCGCCATCTTGGCATATTTCATGGCCAAGCGCTCGGGGTCGCGGTTCGCGTTGTTGCTGAGTATCGCGTCGAAGATGCCGGAGGAACGAGGGGAGGGTTGCTTGCTCATCGGATGGTGTGCCTGATAGGGACGAGAGGAGCGCTCAATATTACATATGGCGCAGTTTGTAGATGACTTATGTTGACTGGCAAGGGTCTCATCAATACCTTATACAGTTTTGTAAGTATTAGATTAAATAAATTATTAACTACTTAACAACTTATCGTTTAATAACAAGCAATTATTAATAGCCTCTACTCCCACTCAATTGTTTCCGATGCCTTAAAACACGTATGAATACTAGCTTTCTCTAGGCTTGCCATCGCTTTTTACCGTCATTTTTACCGTCGAAAAAAAAGCTCTTTGCTTGGTGCGGGAGATGCATTCGGTTTGCCCGGCGGCGACTCTAGCGCATCAATTATCAACTAGCGCAGTAAGAGCAAGCACTGAAGCTTCTATGCATAGAATGTTGCAGCCTATCGTAACCCAACTACGACTACTACGACCAAAAAGGGTACCTCGAAAAACTTCCTTTTTCATGAATGAAGCCATGGGGATGGGGCCGGCCAGGTGGATGGCTTGCAGTTTGAACAGGCTGGTCTTGAATTCGCGTTCGGTATCCGAAGGCGCGCGTACTTTGCCGTCCGGGGGGCTGAACGTGAGTTTGTTGGAATCGGTGAGGGTGTGGGTTTTGTGGTGCTGGTTGGCCTTCATGAAGATTGCCAGTTCTTTTACTTTATCTGTGCGTTTCGTTTGATCTTTGACATCATCCGCTTCTTCTACGTCTTTGAGCTTTTGTTTGAGTTCGCTTTGTTTGGTTTTGAATTCCTTCATGGCGGCTTTGTGGCGATTGATGATTTCAGCGGGGAGCTTGGCGTCTTTGAGGTGTTGGCCGATGGCGATGAAGTCGGCCTCGACTTCGCTTTCCAGGGCTTCGAGGTCGCGTTTTGTGCTGCGCAGTTGTTTAACTTCGTCGTCATCACGCTCGTCCCGGCTTTGTTTATTTTCTGCGCGCTCGAGTATTTCGCGCATGCTTTCCAGGCCTTTGCCGTAGCGTTCGTCTTTAGTTTGGGGAGCGGGAGTTTGGCTGGCGGTGATCGCGGTTTGCCCGAGGCAAGTCAAAGATGTCCTCCCTCGGTGCCGCAATGCCCAAGCTTGTACATTTGTGCTTTGGCGTAGTCAAAACTCAACAGCCGTATCAACACAATTACTTGAAAAATGCTTGACGTTAGAGACGGTATCTACTCTAGCCCAGGCTACGCTTGCTGAGGTCCGATGCGAAAGTGGTGGAAGAACCACGGGAACCTAATGCGTGCGCGCCAGTTCTCGACCCTGCTGATGCGGGAGGGCAGGCGAGAGCCTGTTTTCTAAACCCAATTTTAAGCCGGCCTAACAAATGCCACCGCCTCCCATTCAGCATACCGGGCTTTGCAATTTGTCCAAAACCGTTCCGCTGGTATTGCGTCGCCACTCCACTGGGCGAGGTCACGCTAGCCAGGTTGTCATTTACGTCGTATTCCCTACTTCGAAAAAAATATCACTAAAATCACAAAAATTATTATTGATCCATAAAAAAGAATATTTGCAGTTTTATTAGCTACTTCGTTTATATTATCGATATTGTCACGTTTATCAGGCTTTGCGATAAGTCGCCAAAAAATACAGTTATAAGGACAACCCCGTACGCCATAGCGCATATCATTATAAAAGACATAAAATTACGCTCTCGCCTACTTAATAGGTGGTAATAACATCAGTTGTCAATAAAAGACACCAACGGGCTTATACAGCCAATCTAGTTTCGTGGAACTGGCGTTCAAAAACAGCGGGAGACAGATACCCCAAACCGGGGCTGCTTGCACTGACGTTCCAAAATATCGATAGGTTCAGTGATGCCCCTTCTCTATTGTAGCAACCCGCCACCAGCGAACCAAGTCCAATAGGATCATTCCGCAACTCCCCAAATTCAGAATAGTGGCTTGAAAATTAGTGGGTTCAGCGCGGTAGATTTACCTTCAATTCCTCGAGAGAGGTCAATAACCACAGGAATCCCTACTGGCGACTCTATTGTATTGACCCGAACAACATATCGATCAGGGTAGAGAAAAGCAAAGACCTTCTTTGGTGCTTTGTCGACCACGGTTAGTACGCTACCTGTAGGAACTAATTGCCGCGAAATTATTTCAGGACCTGAAAGCCGAAGTGGTACCAAACTGATAATTGACACTTTCCTAGAATTGAGATCGTCACTGACACTGTGAACATAGAGCTCCCCCACGATCTCGTATTTTTGACCGATTCGGAGATCTCTATTTTCTGGAGCCGCATTAGTCTCGAAAGGGCAAGATAATGCGACCGACAGAACCAAGAGCCATGCCAAACTCAATGAAATCTCTCGTGTCATCGCGTGCACATCTGCTTGGGTTGCTCTGTAAAACCCAGAAATCGCCGGAGTTCTAGATAGGATGCCGCTATATACGCTAAAGGCATGGTTGGAATATTGGCAATAATATCAGGCAATCCCGCGCTCGTAAGCACGCCGACAAGCGGGTCATGTATTTCAGCAAGGGTTCGTCCCGCCGGTACATAATTTTCAATGAAAGAGCTTATCGCTCCACCAGGAACGATCCACGTGTTTTCTCGGCCTACGATTGGATCATTTGCTTGCCATGGCTGTTGAAAATAATACAGCCCTGTCGGATCAACCCTGTTGATCGGATTCCCCCCTACATACCCATAAGTATTAATCCCCCCCGCCAACCCAATCGGATCACTTTGCACATACCGCCCGATTTTCGGATTGTAATCTCTGAATCCGTTGTGGAATAAACTCGATTCCTTGTCATAGTACTGACCTGCGTAGCGCAAGTTCATGCTGAATTTCTTGCCGGTGTGACCTGGATCCTCATCCGGCACACTGGTGCCGAACGGCTCACCAAACCATTCCCAAACTACGGCATTGGTCGCGCTATGGGTGACTTGTCGTGGGGTGCCCAGATGATCGGTATGCACATAGTACAGCTGGGCCGGAGCGTTTCCGTTTTTATTCAGCACAGCAACCGGTGCATTGCCCAGCCATACGTATTCGGTCGATTGGCTACGCTGACGGTTGTATTCTCCAATCAGGTGGCCGGCCGTATCGTAGGTGAAGTAAGTCGTGGCGGTCTTGCCGTCCTCGTTGCTGGCCTCCTTTTTTCTATCATCGTCTTCACCATCCTTGCCGCTGCCGTTTAATTTCGCAACACGTTGACCCAGCGGATCGAACAGGTAACGCGTGCTGCCCGCTGCATTGCTTACCTGCACCAGGCGTCCAAGTGTATCGTAGGTATAGCGGTTAGTGCCATCTGCTACGATATTGCCGGTTGCATCGTATTGCAAGGTAGCTTTTTGACTGCCCGTCAGTTTCAACAAGCGGTTACTGCCGCTGGCATACGCATAATTGACAATTGCACCACCGTTACCTTGCGCCGTGCGATTGCCGTCCTCATCATATTGGTAGCTTTGGGTCGTGGCATTGGCTGTGTAGTTGGTCAGCGCATCGTTGTTGTCGTAAGCGAAACCTTGTCTCCGGCTCGGGCCGCTGCTGTCGGCCATGTTGATGATGCGGTCGGCGTTGTCATACGCAATCGTGGCACTGCTGCCGGCCTTGCTGAAGGCGGTAAGGCGACCATCGGCATCGAAGGAGCGAGTCGCCACTCGGGTATTGCCCCACGTCCATTGTCCGATTTGATCGTCAGCCTGGTATTTGATCTGGCTCAATAACGACGTGCCGTTGATGTTTAGACTCACGGCCTTGCCATCGGCGGCATACGTATACTGTACTGTCGTGCCGCTGGGGTAGTGCATTGAGGTCAGTTGGCCGATCTCCGTATGGTCATATTTGACCTCTTCGGAAACGTTACCGATGGTTTGTCTTTGGAACGTGATGCGGCCATTTACATCGTACTGATAGGAATTGCCGCTGGTGGGATTGTTGACAGCGGTCAATCGGCCGATGCCGTATGGGCCTTGGTCATAAGTAAGCGACACCTGCTGATCTTCCGCCAAGCTGATTTGCGTTGGCCTGCCCAGCACATCGTAGCGCATCCGGGCGGTCTTGCCGCGGGCGTCGGTGGCAACGATCAATTTGCCTGCCGTATCGTATTGATATGATGTCTGGCCAGTATCGGGGCTGATCAACTTTATTACTTGTCCAAAGCCGTTCCGCTGGTATTGCGTCGCTAACCCTCTGGGCGAGGTCACACCGGCCAGGTTGTCATTGGTGTCGTAGCCATAGGCAGTGGCGTTACCCTTCGCATCAATTGACTGAGTCATGCGCTGCAACGCATCATACTGGGCTTGACTGGTGCGGTTGATGGCATCGGATACCGAAAGCAAGTGCCCTGTCCTATCGTAGGCGTAGGCGGATTTCTGCCCGTTGTTTCCTGCCACCTGCAGCAGGCGCCCGCGCTGATCGTATGCAAACGCGCGACTGCGGGCCACGGCGCCGCTGGCAACAGTCATCGTGCTTTGCGTGACGCTTCCGGCTGCATCGCGGGTTAAATGCAGGTTGGTGTCTCGTGTATCAATCACATCGGTCAAACGGTGTGCGTCGTCATAAGCATAGTCAAGTATGCTGCCGTTAGCTAGCGAGACGCTGGAGCGTTGGCCGTTAGCGTTGTAGGTAAACTTGCTGACCAAAGCGCCGGTCGTGATGCTCGTCTGGCGGCCATTGGCATCGTATGTGAAGGTTGTAGAACGGCCACGCGGGTCGGTCAGGCTGAGCAAACGGCCATTGGCATCGTATTGGGTGAAACGTATGGATTGATTTAACGCATTCGTGACGCTGGCGAGATTGCCCTGCTTATCGTAGGTCAATGTCGTGACATTTTTGCCATCGGCGCCGGGGTTTGTTACGTGTATCAATTGTCCGGCAGCGTTATATTGGTACGTTGAAACTCTACTTACGCCATCGGCCGTCATCGTCCGCTTGGTGAGATTCCCTTTGTCGTCATATTCAAACTGAGAGCTCTGGTTGTTCGGCAAAACAATGCTGGTCAGGTTTGGAAATATGGGATGCCAGGTGTACTTGATGGTGCGCGCCAGTGGTGTTCCCGCTGCGACTGTCTCAGTCAACGCCAAGCCGCGCGAATCGAGCGTGTTCTGGATAGTGAGACCACTGAAGTCAGTGCTGCCCGTGGCAAATCCGTTGCTATCATGGCTGACACTGCGCAATAGTTCAGCATCGCAGTCACTGCACGCTACTGTCATGCTGACGAGTTTCTTGGTGCTGCCAATACGTTGAAACTGGCGCGTGCGGGTCACGCCACGGACATCGGTAACGTCGGTGCTGTCCTGGTTATACCTAACAGTGACAGCTGCTACGCCGTTTGCCAACTGGTTGCCGATCGCGCGACCTTGATTGTCATAGGTCCAGGTCGAGACGACCACACCTTTCGCATCGACTCGACCGGTCAGCAGGCTTGGAAATGCGCTATTTTGATATTGGTATCCGGTCGTCGTGCTGTCTGGATAGGTGACTGAGGTCAGGTTGTTATTCGCATCGTAAGCATATCGAATCGTGGCGAGATCCGGTCCGGTCAATGTCACCAGCCGATTTGAAGAATCATAGGCAAATTGCAGCACGCGTCCGAGAGGATCAGTTACGCTGGTGAGCGAGCCATTGCCGTCGTACGCCAATGTTTGGATCAAGCCGTTTCTGTTTGCAATGGACTTCAAACGGCCATTGACATCATATGTTTCGACTGTGTGGACTGCTGTCGTATAAATCCATCCCGCGGGTTGTCCTCCAGCCTGCACAGGCATCAATGTGGCAACGATGTCGCTTGCCGACGCATAAGCGCCATTGACCAAGGTGAATTTAGCTGCCTTGCCATCAGGACGATACACATAGACATCGCCATCATGAATAACGATATTGGCATCGTAGGTGCCACGCCAGTTCCCGCCCAGGCTGTTGACAAAGCCGGGAACCAGCATGGGCAGGCTATTGTAAGTCCTGGAAAAATTGACTGGGAATGGTCCGCTGCTTCGATAGTCGCGTGCTGATTCAACGACATTGCCGATGGAAGTGTTGATTGGATCGCCCGCAAAACTATCGGAACCCGAGAAGTCGCCATAATTCAAGCTGAATGTGTCGCCATAATTCCAGCTGAAGGGGTCATCATAATTCCAGCTGAAGGGGTCGTCATAATCCGAGCTGAATGGGTAGTTATAACTCGAGCTTGATGGGTAGCTATAACTCGAGCTTGATGGGTAGCTATAACTCGAGCTTGATGGGTAGCTATAACTCGAGCTTGATGGGTAGCTATAACTCGAGCTTGATGTGTAGCTATAACTCGAGCTTGATGTGTCGTCATAACTCGAACTTGACGTGTCGTATCCATTGTTGTCTGAATTGCTGTCCGAACCCGTGCAAGTTCCACCCAAATCAGAAGCTTGGTATTCCTGAAACCAGCTGCCCGCACAGTCAACGCAGGCCACGGCATAAGCTTGGCTTGGGAGGATGGGAATAATGGAGAGAACGGCGAGTGCAAGAATTGTTAAACGATGGGGCGGAATGTTCTGCAGCGGCATGCGGGGATCCTAAGCTTGATGTGGTTAAGTTTTGTTTTTTTCTTCCAATTTCTTCTAGTAGCCGGACTTCGGGTTTTATTGCTTCTGTATCAATTTTAAATTGGCGTTAACGGTTTTGTAATATATTGTTTTTATATAGTTATAGATAAATGCGGGATCTAATATAGGTGAATATATTTAATCAGTGAGTTGTGAGATAAGTCCCGCAGATTGCATGCTTACCCTTAACGAACTTGAATTAGCTAGGCTATTATGTACTTCCAATACTGTCTATTTATATGGGACAAATGGTCTATTTTACTGACGAGCGGTTTCAGGGAACACCAAATGAGTGGCGCGCCTGGCAACGGCACCGACGCCATCCGCGGCACGCGGCGCTTCGCTGGGGCTTGCGCCTGTTGGAAGACCCCACGCGCGATGCACGCGACGCGTCCCCCGACTGGTTCCCTGATCCATCCTCGGTAGTCCAGGTCTATCCCGATGCCGATCCCACGGCCGATGCACTGCTGTTCCAGCTCTGGCGCTTCCCTGGCCGCAAGTACCTGATGCACGACGGCAAGCGCCTGGTGCTGACCACTCAACTCGTCAATCGCATGCTGCGCATGGCAATATCTCCCGCACTGGAAGACGGCATGGCTTACGTCTATGCCATCCGCGCCGGTTGCCAGCTCCGCGAGCGCTGGCGCGCAATCGAAGCCGAGCTGGCGTTGCTCGACGCCGCAAAGGTGCACCGCACTGCAATCACCACAGGCCGACCAGGTCGCACGTCAATGCTCCACATGCGCACCCTGCAGGCGCTCGACGGCACGCTGGCAGGTGCTTCGCAGCGCGGCGTGGCCGAAGTGATGTTCGGCCACGCCGCCGTCGCAGAGCGCTGGTACGAAGACGGCGATCTGCGCGCCCACGTCCGCCGCTTGATCCGGCGCGGGCAAACGCTCATGGGGGGTGGATACCACCGCCTACTCTAACCCGGCAGGGCCGCACAGGGACGTTAACGCGACAACGCACAACGTCCCTGCGCAGAACGCCTGGCTTCCCTGAGACTGCTTCCATCCGGCGGCGATTGCTTCGTCGGCGATCTTGACCGATGGAGGCCCATGCCATGAGACCCGTACCCTTACGGCCGTATCCCGCACCCACTGCCACCCAGCAGCTTGCTCAATCCGCGCAGCCAGCGCGTTACCTGACTAACAACGAAGCCGCCACATTCCTGCGGCTGTCGCCGCGCACGCTGGAAAAGCAGCGTGTCATCGGCGGCGGACCTCGCTTCCGCAAGTTTGGTCGGCGCGTGATGTACGCCATCGTCGACCTCGAAACCTGGGCCGATGCGCGCAGCTTTGAGATGACGTCCGATCCCGAGTACACCGCCCGCCATCCCGGCGTGCGCTGATCGGCGATGGACACCGTCACTGATGACCATCCGGCACGACCCGCAGCGCGAGCAACTCGAACTGTTCCATACCTTCTCCGGCGAGCTGCCCGCACGCGATGCGCAAGACCTGATGGTCTACCCGTTCTTTTCGCTGGCCAAGAGCAAGCGCACGGTGCCCATCGACTTCCGCACCAGCAGTGTGACCGTGCGCGTCGAAGGCACGGCCGCGCATGGCCTGGCGACGATATGGGATGCCGACATCCTGATCTGGGCCGCCAGCCAGATCGTCGAGGCGCGCGATGCGGGAATTCGCTCGTCGCGACTAATGGCGGCCACACCCTACGAGATCCTGCGCTTCATTGGTCGCGGCACATCGCTGCGCGACTACCAGCGCCTCAAAGCTGCGCTGGATCGCTTGCAGTCCACCAGCGTAGCCACATCCATTCGCCAACCCAATGCGCGGCGTCTGCATCGCTTCTCGTGGATCAACGAGTGGAAGGAGCGCGCGGCCGGCCAAGGCCGGCCGCTGGGCATCGAACTGATCCTGCCGGACTGGTTTTATGCCGGTGTGTTCGAAGAGAACCTGGTGCTGACCATCGACGTCAACTACTTCCGCCTGACCGGCGGTATCGAGCGCTGGCTGTACCGCCTAGTGCGCAAGCACGGTGGCTGGCAGCGCGAAGGCTGGCGCTTCGATTTTCCGCACCTGCACCGCAAGTCCGGCAGCCTGGCGCGCCTCACCGACTTCGCCTACGACCTGCGTTGCATCGTGGCACGGCAACCTTTGCCGGGCTACACACTCGCTATTCTGCGGCCCAGGCATGGACCGGAGGTGCTGACATTCCAAGCTGTGCCGTCTACGACACCTTTGCGACCCGGTGGCAGCTTCGGTGCCCGTGCAGTGCCTGTGGACAAACTGTGAATGCGCTCGTGCTATCGGGAGTAGGAATCCTCGTGCTATCAGGAGTGCGAACGTGTCGAAAAGCCTTGCGCAGCAATTGGTTCGGTGTTTCCTAACTTAAAATCTAACTTTAAATCTATAAAACTAACGATAAGAAGACCCCGCGTGCTGTGGATAAGTCGGCGAGCAGGAGGCAGCGCATCATGATCATCGCACTGTTGAACCAGAAAGGCGGGGTCGGCAAGACAACCCTCGCCACACACATCGCCGGTGAGCTGGCAATGCAAGGCAGCGCCGTGATCCTGATCGATGCCGATCCCCAAGGTTCGGCACTCGATTGGATACAGCGCCGTAGCCAGAACAGTCTGCCCAGGTTGTTCGGTGCGGTCGGTCTGGCCAGGGAAACGTTGCATCAGGAAGCGTCAGAACTCGCCAAGCGCTGCGATCACATCGTGATCGATGGCCCGCCCCGGATCGCCGCCATCGCTCGCTCTGCGCTGCTCGCGGCAGACCTGGTGCTGATTCCTGTTCAACCCAGTCCTTACGACGTGTGGGCCAGCGTCGAAATGGTGTCGCTGATCCGCGAAGCGCAAGTGTTCCGGCCCGCGCTGCGCGCGGCCTTCGTCATCAACCGGCGTATCAGCACCACGGTGATCGGGCGCGAGGCACGCGGGGCGCTTGCCGATCAACCGCTACCCTCGCTGCTGTCGGAGGTTCGGCAACGCATCGTGTTCGCCGACAGCGTGGCCGCTGGCCGACTTGCCCGCGAACTCGACGCAGACAGCACCGCTGCACACGAGATCGCGGCGCTTGCCGATGAAGTGTTGAGGATGGCGCGATGAAGAACAGCAAACGGGTTGCCATTGGTGCGCGTCCGCCTGCCAACCCGCATGCCGATGCATGGGTGCGCCAGGGCGACGGTGCGGACATCGGCAAAACCCATCTCTATACCGCCCGGCTGACCATCGACGTGACGCCGACGCTGCGCGCCCGCATCAAGGTTGAAGCCTTTACACGTGGCATCACGGTGGCCGAGATGCTTCGTGCGTTGCTGGAACATGAATTCCCGGAGAAGCAGCCATGAGTGCGCTGCCGCAAGCGTCCAGCAACGCGTCACCTATACCACGTCCCGTGTTATCAAACGTCACGAACGACACGCCGCTGACGCGTGTGTCGCTGGCGTTCGTCGAACGTCGGATCAACCTCTATCTGCGCTTCGGCCATCCAGCGCGTGAGCTGCGGCTGGATCGTTGGCGACGCTGCGCAATGTTTCCTCCTGCCGCCCTGTTCTGCCGCGTGCGCTGGGAGTCCAACGACTACGGTACGACACGCTGGCAGCTCATGGTACTGCAAACCTGCACGCCACTCGATGCGGTGCAGCGCATCGCCGGCATCCAACCTGGTGCGCGCCTGCTGCTGTGCGCCGAAGGCGAACAGCAAGTGCAGTCGGTCTTGCCACAGATCGACGCCATCGAAGAACTCGGCATCAATCCGGTAGCGGTGTCGCTCGCGTACTGGCGCACGTTGGGCAACCGGCTGTCTGCGCGGCTACCACTACCGTCTTACACGATCGAACGGCATGCTGCTTACCTCGCGGGCGAGGTGCTGCGATGAACACTTGCGTCCATCGCAGGGGCGTCATACTGTTCACCGTCCTTAGCATTGCTGCGCTCGCCTGGTCGTCTGACCATAGGTCCGTTGCGCGCCTCGTCTACAACCCAAGCGACAGCGTAGCGCCTGGCTGGTATCGCATCGGCCTGCCTGACTCGCTGCACGTCGGCAGCATCGTGCTCGCCCGGCTTCCGGCAGATACTGCCGCGCTGGCTGCGCAGCGTGGCTACTTGCCCGAGCACATCCCGCTGCTCAAGCGCATCGGCGCGATGTCACCGCAGCAGGTGTGCATCGAGAAGCACATCGTTCGCATCGACGGCATGCCGGTGGCCGGCGTCCATGCAACAGATGGCCGTGGCCGTTCACTGTCGTCATGGCAACAATGTCGGCGGCTTCACGATGGTGAGCTGTTACTGCTCAGTGCAACCAATCCGGCATCGTTCGACAGCCGGTACTTCGGTCCCGTTGCTGTCTCTGCCGTGATCGGCAGCGCGCAGCCCTTATGGGCGTGGGGCACGCCATGAACGTGCAGCGCTGCATGCCGTTCTTCGTGCAGTCTCGCTGCACATCGTTTGCACCACGGCCTGCGGCTGCGGTGCTTCAACCGTGCAGACAATCGCAGCCTGACCGTCTGGGCCGGTCGCGTCAGCGATCGGGAAAGGCGGAGGGCAAGATAAAAGGGGCGGCACGTACCCTGCCGCAATGTCAATCTGCACGTGGGTTGGGCACGGCACGGCGGCTTGCAGCCGGTGTGCCGTCGTGGAGCGCAAAGCCGGATGGGCTCTCAAAGTTTCCCGCGTGCCGTCTTCGATGCGGTATGCCAACCCACGCTGGAGCTTGTGTCATGGCCTCGCGTGACGATGAGCGTTTTCGTATCAAGCCGGGGGCACCTAAACGCCCGGATGGATCGCAGAGCGGCCAGCACGCGCAGCGTTTTGTCTCGCAAGTCCTGAGGCAGGTCTCGAAGGCCGGTGCGAAGACCTCGGGGGCGCGCGGTGCGCGTCCCGCATCGACCTTCGGACGGGACCGCGTAGCTGCGGGTATGACAGGACATGGGCTTAAAGCCGACGCGCGTCGCGTGACTATCAAATCTCGCTTTGTGGTGCTGAAGAAGGCTGGCGTTAATTCCATCTCTACGCACCTGCGCTACATCGAGCGCGATGGCGTGACGCGTGATGGAGAGCGAGGACAAACCTACGGCTCCGAGACCGACACGGCTGATCTCAAGGCTTTCGAGGAACGCGGCAAGGGCGACCGCCACCAGTTCCGTTTCATCGTCTCGGTGGAGGATGCCGGGGAGCTGGAAGACCTGCGCGGTTACACGCGGGAGTTCATGCAGCGCATGACCACCGACCTGGAAACCCGACTGGACTGGGTGGCTGTCGATCACTGGGATACGGACAACCCGCATACGCACATCGTGCTGCGCGGGCACACCAGCGATGGTCGAGGAAAGGGTCAAAACCTGGTGATTGCGCCGGATTATATGGCGCACGGCATGCGCGTGCGCGCCAGCGAGCTGGCGACCGAATGGCTGGGGCCGCGCACCGAACTGGATATTCGGCAAGGACTGCTACGGGAAGTCGAGCAGGAGCGGCTGACGAGCCTGGACCGGACGCTATTGCGGCAGGCCACCGCGGATATTGCGGACCTGACTCAACAGCCCACTGACCGACAGCGCCAGACTCTCCTTCGTGCCCGGCTGCAGCGGCTGGAGGGGCAATGGAGCTAGCTGGGCGTATCGACGCTAACCACTGGCGGCTATCCCCGAGCATGCAAAAGACATTGACCACCATGGGCGAGCGCGGCGACATCCTGCGTACGATGCATAAAGCCTTGCGGGGCGAGCAGCGGGAGTTGGTACTGGAAACAGCGCCAGCAACACCTGTATTCGGCCGCATCGCCGCCAAGGGTCTGGCCGATAAACTCAATGACCGGGGCTATCTGGTCATTGGTGGCATCGACGGCCGCGCGCACTATGTCCGCCTGCCGGTTGGTGCGGACCTGACCGCACTGCCGCTGGGTGGCATGGTGGAAGTGAAGCCGGCCGGACGGGAACGAGCGGTAGATCGCAACATCGCGGGTATCGCGTGTGAAGGTCTTTACCGCAGCATTGACCATATTGCGCAGCTTCGACAAGAAAGTGTGGCAGACCCACAAACTGCAGTCGATGCCCATGTGCGCCGACTCGAAGCGCTGCGCCGCTCCGGAGCCGTGGAGCGCATGGCCGATGGCGTTTGGCGCATACTGCCTGACTTCTTGTCACGCACTCAAGCACACGATGCGCAGCGCGTCGCAGGGGGCACCATCGAATTGCGTTCGCACCTGTCTATCGAACAGCAAGTACGCGCCCAAGGTGCAACATGGTTGGATCATCAAATGGTGGGCGATGCGAGGGAACTGTCGCCACGGGGCTTCGGTGTTCAGGTGCGTGATGCATTGCAAGACCGAATAGGTTTCCTCGTCGAGCAGGGCTTGGCCGAGCGGCGCGGCCCGCGCGTGGTTTTAGTGCGCAACTTGCTATCCACCTTGCGCGACCGGGAATTGGCGTCAGTAGGCAAAGTGATACAGCATCAAACAGGGCTGGTCCATCGCCCGCTGCGCGATGGCGAGCGCGCAAACGGCATCTACCGCCGTTCAGTCCAACTCGCCAGCGGTCGCTTCTCGATGCTGGACGATGGCATGGGTTTCAGCCTGGTGCCGTGGAGATCAGTGGTTGAACAGCGGCTGGGGCAGCAGGTATCGGCCATCGTGCGTGGGTCATCGGTCACTTGGCAGCTGGGGCGGCAGCACGGACGGTAAGCATAAGGCTATTTTGAAAATGGTGGCCGCCGTTGCCGACGATGCATGCACAGCTATGGAATTTACGGGGCGCACTGACGGGATGCGTCATGAAACTGGAGGGTGTAAATAAATCGCAGGACAATCTAAGCAACAGCCTTTTCTCTTAGCTGCCGATACACTTCGTCCAGCAACAAACTGGCAAGCCCCTTGAACACTCTCGGGTGTTTCAACGCCTGATCCGCCATCGCACTGTGGTTTTCCAGTGCATCGACCACTGCTCCAGTCAATTTCTGCTCGTATGCATCGTTGCTGAAGGATTCCGCCGTATCGTTGGCTTTGGCTTGCTCTTGCAGCGTAGCGTCCTCTACCATTTTCCCAATCAGCGTGGTGGCGTACCCCCTGAAGTCTGCATCCGACAGGTTGCCAGAAAAAACCTCATTCATTTTTTGGATGATAGCTGACAGCCTGGCGTTAGGATCGTCCCATGGCTCGCCACCACCCGGCCCCATCGGTTTCATGGGCTTTGCTTTACCGGCGTCCAAGTTAAGATTATGTTCTTTCAGGTTGATGACTTTGTATCCGGCCAGACGCACCAAGCCTTCCAAGGTATCACCGCCATCAGTTTTGCTACGCAGCCTAGGCAACAGACATTTGGCAAAAGCATGCAAACGCTCCAAATCCGCATCGTCGTAATCCACCAATTGCGACAAGAAATCGTAGGCCGTCACATAGGACGACAGATCACCCCGGAACAATTCCTGCTCTTCCGGCTTGCGGTCTTTGTATCGATCATGCGCCTGTTTTAACGGATGCTGGATGGATGCTTGCTTCCCTTTCGGGTCGAAGTAAGCCTTGGCGAACACCTCAACCTCACTCCAAAGATAAACCCCCGCTTGATCCAGTTTTGCGCGCAGCGTATGCACCAAATTTCGATCCGTGATGCCCGACAACTTGGCCGTGCGGTAAAACGGCAGGAACGAATCCAGTATGTCTTTTGGCTGATTACGAAAATCCAGCACAAAAGTCTTGTCTTTGCCGGGGCAGGTGCGATTCAAGCGCGACAGGGTTTGTACAGCTAAAACGCCCTCAAGTCGCTTATCCACGTACATCGCAACCAATTTGGGTTGATCGAAGCCAGTCTGAAACTTTGAGGCCACGATTAACACCTGATAACTCTCTGTGTCGAATGCCGTCTTGATGCCATCATCGCGTTCTTTGTTGTCGTTCAGGTTGCCTTCGTCGGCTTTGAAGACCTGGCTTTCGCTATCGGTAATCGTCCCGGAAAACGCCACCAACGCCTTGCAGTCGGCATACTTCATCTTGGCGATATAAGCATCAAATGCTTTTTTGTAGCGCACAGCAGCCAGTCGGCTATCTGTTACCACCATCGCTTTAGCTTGTCCGCCCAGTAGGTGCAAGACGTGCTCGCGGAAGTGTTCCACGATCACCGTCACCTTTTGCGCAATACTGGTCGGATGCAGTTGCGCATACTGAAACAGCTTCTTCTTTGCGCGCCCACTTTTTACTTCCTTATCGTCGGCTGACTGCTCCAGCTTGAACGCAAAATCGTAAGTGGTATAGCCGCGCAACACATCCAGGATAAATTCTTCTTCAATCGCCTGGCGCATCGAATAAACATGGAAAGGTTTTGGCGTTCCATCTTCTCCCATACGTCCGAACAGCTCCAGCGTCTTCGGCTTAGGCGTCGCAGTGAATGCGTAATACGACACATGGGGGGACGTTTGCGCGACGTCATGATTTTGATGAGCACATCCTCATCGGTCATCTCGGCAACTTCTGCCGCCGCTTCATCATAGTCATCCGATGGCTGCAATTCGGCAGAGCCAACAGGCGGTTTGCCGTCGGTGGTCAACACCTCTCGCAGCTTAACCGCAGCGTTGCCAGATTGGCTGGAGTGCGCCTCGTCGATGATGAGCGCGAAACGCTTGTCGCCCAGTCCGCCCACCTTATCCAGCACCCACGGAAACTTCTGCAAAGTGGTAATGATGATGAGCTTGGCCTTGTCCAGCGCATTGGCCAGTTGAGTGCTGTTTTCATCAATTTTTTCGACCACGCCTTGCTGATGGTCAAACTGATAGATCGTGTCCTGCAATTGCTGATCGAGTACGCGCCGATCCGTAATGACAATCACGCTGCTAAACACCTTTTGGTCTTTGGCATCGTGCAGCGAAGCCAGCCGATGCGCCAGCCAGCCAATGGTATTGGATTTGCCCGAACCGGCGGAATGCTGCACCAGATAAGTTTGCCCCACGCCTTCATCCAACGTGGCTTTCACCACGGCGTTCACAGTATCCCACTGGTGGTAGCGCGGAAACAGCAATGACGGGGTATAGCTCTTCCTGCCGTTGGCTTCTTTGCGCTCTTTCACCTCTACCGCCAAAAACTTGCCCACGATGCCCAAGAACGCATCGCGCTGAGAGACTTCGTGCCATAGATAGCCGGTGGAATAGCCCAATTTCTCATCGGGCGCATTGCCAGCACCCGCACCGCCTTGACCATCCGGCGTGCCGCGATTAAATGGCAAAAAGCGCGTACCGGCTCCTGCCAGCTTGGTCGCCATGCGCACTTCATCCGTACTCACCGCGAAGTGCACCAATGCGCGCTTACCAAACGATAGCAGCGGCTCTGGCTGCCGGATGGCTACATCCACAGGCGAGCTGTACTGCTTAATGGCATCCTCGATATTTTGGGTATTATCTGTTTTCAGTTCGATGGTGCCCAATGGCAAGCCATTCAGAAACAGCACCAGATCAATGCATTTTTCATTGTGCAGCGAATAATGTACCTGTCGCACCACGCGGAGGCGATTCTTCGTATAGTGCGCCCAGGTAGCGGGATTTTGCTGGTTGCCCGGCGCGAACTGTGCCATGCGGAAGGTGGCGTTGATGTCCTTGAAACCTTTGCGCAGCAAGTACAAGGTGCCCCACAGTTGCGGGGTGTCATGCCTGATCGTAGGGCGGTCGCGGTCAAGCTCTTCGGCCAACCGACGCAAGAAAACCTCTTCAGGATTTTTCATATGGTTCTTGCTGAACTTTTCCCAAGTCTCAGGCTGTGTTTCCTTCACCCACGTCAGCGCATCTTCCGGGAAAATTGCCAGACGCTTGTCGTAGCCTGCGTCGAATGGTTTGACAGTGTTGTACAACCAGCCATGCTGGGCAAGGTGGTCGCAAAGCTCCGATTCAAAACGCAGCTCGGTATGGATCGCTCCTTCAGAACTCATGCCTTGTCCTTATTTCTTGTCATTTTTGCCGATTACTTTTCTTCTGTCTCATGTCCCCAGCTATAGCGAACCTTCAAGCGGTTGAACTGCTGCCAACCGATGTGCCCCTCATATTGAAGACGACCCAGCACGATGCCGGGCGCTACGTTTATTTGTCTGGCGAAGTCGCGAATCATTTGCTCGCCGATCAACGAGTGAGCCAGTAGTGCCTTGTAGTCGGTGGGCAGAATCAGCAAGTCTCGGGCAAAAGCGTCCGCCTCTTTCTCTTCCTGCGGGTTCAGGCCATCCTCGCCAAGCGTATCGAGGAAAGTCATCCGCTTGCCGTGCTTCAAAAGATGCCCTGCCTCGTGGAAGAAAGAAAACCACAGCTTGTCGTCAGTCTTGCCACGCAGACTCAGCATGATGAGCGCTTTGCTCGCACTCAGCCATTTCGTCGCACCGCTGACGGGGCAGCCCTTCGGGGCAGGTTCCAAAACTACGGCTATGCCGACACGGGCGCAAAGCTCGATGAGTTTGGGAGTAAAAACCTTCGGATCACGTTCTGACGTCAGTACCCGTATCTGCTGCAAGGCCGCCTCGAAGGCTGCGCGGTCATAATCGCCTAGCCGCATATCCTCCGCAGCCCGCTCCCCTCTGCGTAGCCACGCCGAAACAGCAGCAGGTTCACGGGTCAGTTTCGCGGATGCACGGTAGGCGGCGACCGGCTGTTCATATTGAGTCCGCCATGCCGCTACGTCGGCCACACCAAAATAGCGGAGGCACTCGAACATTTGCTGGGCCTTACCCTTCACTTTTTTCACCCAGCCGAACTTCACCATGTCGGACAGGGGTAGCTCTTTTAACCAGTCGGTATGCTCGGCCAATGCCTTGAGTGCTTCCTGACGTGCCAGATGCTCGCGGTATTGGGCTTCCAGATTCAGCCAGAAGCGGGCAGTGCTACCCAGCACACGTTCCAGTTTAAGCGCCGTTTCCTCTGTTATGGGCGCATTGCCCTTCAATAACAGATTCACGTGTTTGGTGGTGAAGCTGGTGCGTGTGGCCAGGTCAGCCTGCGTCCAGCCCCGTTCTTCCAGCAGGTCAGCAATAGATTCGCCGGGCACCGCCACCCAATCGGGCGCAAAGTCAGCCAGCGTCTCGTAGGTGCGCAACACAGTATTAGTCATGGTAATCCTCCGCTTCGATAATCGTTATTTCATCAACCTGCGACCAGTCAATCGAGCCGTCTGCCCTGAAAGGCGGCGGCTGACGTGTCGGCTTAAAGATCAATCGCATTCCCTTGTGCAAATCCACGGCAAACTGGCCAGCCCGGTCGTATTCCAGCGGGTGCGGGCGGCCAATTGCTAACTCGCTTATCACACTAGCGGCGTGAAGCTCGGAGAGGCGCCGCTGCAACTTCTTCGCCGACTCCATCCCCAGCTTCTTGACAGCCACTTTGGATTGCTTGCACAAAGTCTCGACATCTTCGTCTTCATAGGAGACTTTCATTCGATTAGTTTACCATAATGGTTAATAGTTCTGGCAACCTTTGGATACCATGAGTGTAGGTGCGTATGGCAATACGCCCGAATTGTGCCCATATACCAAGAACCGCTTTCGTAGGCTTGGTTATGCGATGAAGCCGCTAACTCAACAAAAACCACAGACTGGTAGGGTGGGCAGGGATTTTATCTGCCCACCCGGTTTTGAATCCGCGTAGGCACAAAGGCGTGCCCGCCCAACCCGGCTTCCGCCGTATGGAAATTGCATTCGGCGGATAACGCTACGCTCATCCGCCCTATGACACCTTAATTTTCCCGGTAACGGCATCCGTAATGGTAGCAGCGCGGAGCTCTTGCAATAACTTGATCTCGTCTCGAACATGGTCAACCAGCTTATCAATGTGGGCGGTTTCACGGTCGAGATAGGCGGCGATAGCTTTCTGCTCATCAAGGGGTGGGCTGGCAATGTAAGTGGACAGCACTTCGCCCTGATCAATCGTTGTCATGGTTGTTGACTTGGAGCGCGAAATAAGTGATTGTCGCCCGTATGATGAATTTAAGAAAAATGCCATGAACCTTGAATTGCACAAAGAAGTGTCAGGGCGCAATCTCACCACATGGCACTCAAATACTGTTGGCTCAATAATATTTCTCGCTACTGCAAACATCGCAATGCCATCAAATTTTAACGAAGACCGAACCAAAAAAAGGTCGCCATCACAAACCTGATACTGAATCAGCTCTTGCTCTGAGCACCTGACTCGTTCAAGCGAAGAGCCATCAACAAAGAAATTATCTGAAAATAGATCGGTTACGTTGACCAGCGGTGCGCCGTCCCCAAATTCGTCATTTTTCTTAAATATGCCATTCATTGCGAGGCCATCAGTGACTCGCCTAAGAGACTTGATCGCCCAATGCGCAGGCACTTCGCCCAGCCACGGCAAACCGCTGGGCGTCTTGGGGGCGGTTGGGTCTAGCCCTTGGGTGACGACTTCGGAAATGGTGGCCTGTCGATATTCCAGCAGCGTTTCGATCAACGACACTTCTCGGCTATCAGCGTATCGACACGGGCAATTTCACGGTCGAGGTAAGCGGCGATTGCCTGTTGTTCGCGGATGGACGGGCGGGAGACAAGGTGACCGCTGAGGTTTCCCTTGGTCATGCTTGGAACAGCCGTATTCGTCGAGTAGTAGTCGAATGGTATAGTAAGAGCCGAGTAATAAGCGAATCGGCCAGAGGCATCGGGGCGGATCTTGGTCCAATACATAGTATCCACTGTCCAAAAACGTCCGGTTACATGTAGTGGTTTATCAATGGTTCCTTTTCTTCCGAGCAGGACGGATTCACCGTCGTAAAGGAAATCGGACGCATACGCAAATATACCTCCAGAACCGAAGACTGGATATCCTTCGGCTTTTTCGACATGCTTATGGTCGGAGCCGTTCTGAATCTCCACAAAATGCTTGAACTGAACAACATCCCACTGTTCGGGTATTTCTCCCAGCCACGGCACACCACTGGGCTTATAGGCTGGGTAAGGCTTCATCCCGCCACTCCGCGCAGCATGTCCATGAAGCGTTTTTCCATCGCTTCGATTTCTGCCCGTATCGTCTCGCGGCTACGCGGAGGGGTGTAAGTGTAGAACTCGCGATTGAAGTTGATTTCGGTGCCGACTACGCCGACCAGTCCATCCTTGTCATCCTTGATGTCGCGGTTGATCCCGGCATCCGGCCAGTGCGGCACCACCTCACGATCAAAGTAGCTGTCGATGTCCTCGCCAAACGGCACGTATTCAGCATCGCGCAATTCAGAATCGCTCAATACCTCGCCTTTTTCGTTGGTGGTGGGCTCGGCAGTCTTGTCGCGTGTCGCGAGATATTTTCGGGCAAGCTCCAGCAGTTTAGCTCCGAGTGGCTTCTTGATGCCTGCTTTCTTTGCCGCTTTCTGCAAAGCGGCGCGGAAGGTGTCGGCATCGGTGTAGATGGCCACAGCATCCAGCTTGGCTACAGCGATTTTCAGCGCGTCGCGTTGCTCATCAGGCAACTTGGCGTAAGCCTTATCGGCCAACAGTGCGGCCACAGCCTCGGCAGTCGCCTGAAACCGACAGCGCAATGGACGCTCGATGGTTACTTTGCGGTAGAAGAAATGTTCGCGATCGAACACCTTGGCCTTCAAGGTGCGTCCTTCGACTTTGCTCAGGACAGGCCCGGAGTTGGCATCACGCCAGTTCACCGCTTTGAATCCGGCGTAAGCCTTCGCAATACGAGCGATGCAGTCCTCGGAGAACTCGCGGCGCTTCTTGCCCAAATTCTTCTTCATCAAATGGCTCATGCCGCTGGCGTCAATCAGCAGCACCTTGCCTTTGCGTTCGGGTGGTTTGCGGTTGCTCATGAACCACAAGTAGGTGGCGATGTTGGTGTTGTAGAACATGTCCGTGGGCATTGCCACGATGCAATCCAGATAGTCATGCTCCAGAATCCAGCGGCGTATCTCGCTTTCGCCGCCACCCGCATCGCCGGTAAACAAGGGTGATCCGTTGTGTACCACGCCAATGCGCCCTCCGCCCTTGCCCCCAACCACCGGTTGCACCTTGGACAACATATGCAGGGAGAAAAGCATTTGTCCGTCACGAATGGCAGGCAATCCGGGAGCAAAGCGGCCAGCGGCTCCCTTGGCGTGTTCTTTTCGTACTGAGTTCTCGGCGGGTTTCCATTCCACACCGTAGGGAGGATTAGCGGCCTGGTAATCAAAGGTCTGATTCGGATGCTTGTCCTTTTCCAAGGTGTCGCCATTGGCGATGTTAGCGGGGTCTTGCCCCCGGATCAGCATGTCGGCTTTGCAGATGGCATAAGTTTCGTCTTCCAGTTCCTGCCCAAACAGTTTCAACGTGGCGCGGTCGTTGAATTTGTGTATGTGCTCTTCGGCGACACTCAAAATACCGCCCGTGCCAGCAGTGGGATCGCACATGGTGCGCACCACGCCGGGAACCGAGAGCGCATCATCGTCGCCTTCAAATAACACCGTCACCATCAGCTCAATTACATCACGCGGGGTATACTGCTCACCCGCCGGAGACACATCGTTGAACTTGCGCAGCAACTCTTCAAACGCTTGCCCCATGTCGTGATTGGTGACGACCGATTTGCCTTTTTCATCCAGTGCGCGCAAATCAGTTTCGGCAAAACGCTGCACCACGAGAAACAGACGATTCTTTTCTGCCAATTTATCAATGGTGGCGATAAAGCCAAACTTCTCGAAAATGTCGCGCACGTTCTGCGAGAAGCCGTTAATCATCGCCTCCAGATTGTCGCGCACGTCATCCGGGCTTTCCGCCACACCCGGCAGGGTGAATTTGGACGTGTTGAAAAACGGGTAGCCACTGGTGGGCGTGAGGAATTTGTCGAGGTCGTAGTTTTTATCTTTGACGGCTTCGTATTTGATACGCACAGCCTCACGGGTTGGGGCAAGCACACAATCCAACCTGCGCAGGATGGTGAACGGCAGGATCACCTTGCGGTACTCATTTTCCTTGAACGCGCCACGTAGCAGCTCGGCGTTCTTCCATATCAAATCAGCTAATTTGGCCATCTATCTGTCCAGTAAAGTTCTTAGAGCCTGTTCACGATCTTCGCAGCAGCAGAACCAGGAAGGCAAGGTGGATGAATTGCAGGCTGGTATTGAGTTTGCGTTCGCAGTTCTTCCATAGCCGTCTGCATTTCTCCAACCATGCGAAGCTGCGCTCAACCACCCAACGCTTTGGGATGACGGCGAAGGTGTGCAGTTCGTTGCGCTTGGCGATCTGCACCGATGCCCCCAGTATTTCATCGACTGCCAACGCAAATGGTCGACCTACATAACCACCGTCAGCCAGAATACGTTGTACCTGCGCAAGGCCTGGTTTGCACCGTGCCATCGCCTGCAAGATACCTTTCCGATCAGTGACCTCAGCGGTGGTCACCGCAACTGCATGCGGTAGTCCTTGGGTATCCACCGCAATGTGGCGCTTGATTCCAGAGATCTTCTTGCCTGCGTCATAACTCTTCTGACCCGCCGTGTCCGTGTTCTTCACGCTCTGCGCGTCCACAATCAATAGCGTCGGCTGTGCGTTGCGCCCCTGTCTCGTACGGGCCACGCCAACTTGATTTTTTTAACGCCCGCTCCAGCAGGCTCATTCCTTCCTCGTCCTGCTCACTCCACTTGGCAAAGTAGGAGTGCACCGTGCGCCATTTCGGAAACTCCCTCGGTAGCATTCGCCACTGGCAGCCGCTCTTGAGCAGGTACAGTACCGCGCTCCAGACCTCATATAAGTCCACCGTGCGGGGCTTGGTACGCTTGCGCGCCCCTTCCAGCAAGGGCCTAATTTGCTCGAACTGCTCGCGGCTGATGTCGCTTGGGTATTTTTTCTTGCGCATTCGGACATTGTCTCGGATTTCAGCAAGATCGTGAACAGGCTCTTAGTGCTTCAGCTTGCCGCGCGAAGTCTGCAGGGCGATTTTTCTGAAATTTATTCAAGTTGATCAGCCTTCAACGCAAGCCAAGCAGTCTCTTGGCATGCGCGCAATCAAGCAGTGACCAATCAGGATTAGCTTCCGCCAAACAGTGAGACCTCGACCTGGTAGCGGATTGAGGTCAACCTGCGAGTCCACCAGGGTGGATGCCAGCGATTCCACGGTGTCGCTGGCTGCGCGACGAGTTAGCAGCCACGCGTAATATTGGCTTTGGTATGGCGTGAGTAGCCGTTGTGTCATCAACTCGCCTTCTGTTTCATCTTGTTGATGCTCTCGACAATCCAGAGATCAAGCTCTGAGCGACGGAAACGCCACGTTCCACCAAGCTTGAATGCGGGAATCTCGCCTTTCTGGGCGAGCCGGTAGACCGTCCGCTTGCCAGCTTTCAGGTAGGCAGCAACTTCGTCAAGCGTAAGGATTTCGCCATCTGTGTCGGTCATTGTTTCTTCCGCAATGGTGGCCTACAATGAATTTTGTTTGCCAAGTCTGGCCAATTCTACCGCATCGAGCTTATAACTGGCTAGAGTCATACAAGAGCGTATGACGATTCAACTGCGGCGGCGACAGGCCATGCGTCAAATGATCACTACGGACGCGGGTTCGACTGTGGAAATACCGCACGATAGGCTTCGCGATTCGTGCCAGTGACAGAAATAATCATCGTTGTACTCCCCTCTTAGCCGACTTTCGCCGGAACAGGTTTTCTCATACTCGCGGCGACCCCAAACTTGCGATGTTAAAAGCAGTGCCGGATCGGTGCCGCTTCGAACCTTGACGATAGGCCGATCCTGATTCGCGGATACCGGGCTGACGGCACATTGAAATGGACTGAATCGAGTAATTACATGAGGGGGTAGCGCATGGTACCGACCGGCGTGCTGATTGGCCAGATCACGATGGTTTTCGCCACCGTATTACTGGGGCTATGGAGTGCCACCCAGTGGACGGCGGCCGCACTGGGATACCAGATGCGCCTCGGCGCGCCGTGGTTCGACATGCTGGGAACGCCGATCTATCACCCGTGGCGGCTGTTTGAGTGGTGGTACTTCTTCGATGCCTATGCGCCCGACATCTTCCTGCGCGGCGGTGCCATCGCAGCGTGCAGCGGCTTCGCCGGTGCCATGTGGTGGCCATCGCCATGTCGGTGTGGCGCGCACGGCAATCCAAGCTGGTCACGACCTACGGTTCAGCACGCTGGGCGCTGCCCGCTGAAATCCGCCGTTCCGGGCTGAACGGCCCTGCCGGCGTTTTACTGGGCCGCAAAGATGGCGAGTACCTGCGCTACGAAGGTCCCGAGCATGTGATGGCCTTCACGCCCACCCGCTCAGGCAAGGGTGTCGACCTGGTAGTGCCAACACTACTGTCGTGGCCCGGCTCGGCCGTCATCCACGACATCAAGGGTGAGAACTGGAACTTGACCGCCGGTTGGCGCGCACGCTTCTCGCATTGCCTGCTGTTCAATCCGACTGACGCACGCTCGGCTGCCTATAACCCGCTGCTCGAAGTGCGGCGCGGCATGCACGAGGTGCGCGACGTGCAGAACATCGCCGACATTTTGGTCGATCCCGAAGGTGCGCTGGAGCGGCGCAACCATTGGGAAAAAACTTCGCACGACTGCTGGTTGGCGCGATCCTGCATGTGCTCTACGCCAGCGAGGACAAGACGCTGCGCGGCGTCGCCAATTTTTTGTCCGATCCGGCCTGCCCGTTCGAGGTGACGCTGCACCGGATGATGACGACCCGACATCTGGGCGAAACAACGCACCCGGTTGTCGCGTCGGCGGCGCGCGAGGCGCTCAACAAGAGCGACAACGAGCGATCCGGTGTGCTATCCACCGCGATGAGTTTCTTGGGCCTATACCGTGATCCTACCGTGGCCGAAGTCACCTCACGCTGCGACTGGCGTATCGCCGACTTGATTGATGCCGATCACCCGGTGTCGCTGTACCTGGTGGTGCCGCCCTCGGACATCAGCCGTACCAAGCCGCTGATCCGCCTGATTCTCAACCAGATCGGCCGACGCCTCACCGAGTCACTCGATGGTTCAGATGGCATTGCCCGTCGCCACAAGTTGCTGCTGATGCTCGACGAGTTCCCGGCACTGGGTCGGCTCGACTTCTTCGAGAGCGCGCTAGCCTTCATGGCCGGCTACGGCCTGCGTGCCTTCCTGATCGCGCAGTCGCTCAACCAGATCGACAAGGCCTATGGCCAAAATCATTCGATCCTCGACAACTGCCATGTGCGCATCGCGTTTGCCACTAACGACGAGCGCACCGCCAAGCGTATTTCTGAAGCATTGGGCACCGCAACCGAATTGCGCGCGCAGCGTAACTACGCGGGTCACCGATTGGCCCCGTGGCTCGGTCACTTGATGGTGTCGCGGCAGGAGACGGCACGACCACTGCTAACACCCGGCGAGGTCATGCAACTGCCGCTCGACGACGAAGTGGTTATGGTGTCTGGTCATCCACCGATCAAGGCGCAAAAAATTCGCTACTACCTGGATGCGAATTTCAAGACGCGCATACAGGCGCCGCCGCCATTACTGCTTGGGCACTACGCCGATGCACCACCATTGCGGCCGGACGATTGGACCGGACTGGCCATCCCCGCTGCACCGATTCTCGGCTTGGTCTTCCCCGCACACGGCGAGGCCACCGACGACGGCGGGCATCAGCAGCAGCCGGAACTGGCCGAAGTCGTGTTCACGCCAGAGTCCGAACACGCGGTGGATGACCTGGGCCTGCTCGATGACGACGACTTGCCGTTGCCCACCCAGCTCGATCCACGCCTGCAACGCACGGCGCGGCTGGCCGCCCTTGACCCTGATGACGGGATATCCCTATGAGCCAAGGATATTCACGTAAGCGCCTGAACCTTTTCATTGAGCACGAGCACGCCAAGCGGCTCGACGAGCTGGCGGCCATGAAGGGCTTGTCCAAGTCCTCGATCATCGCCGCGGCGCTGGCCTCGTTCCTGTCACCCGACTCCGGCGATCAGCGCGAAGCGGCTATCGCCAAGCGGTTGGATCGGCTATCCCGCCAGCTCGACAAGTTGGAACGCGACCAGAACATCCTGATCGAGACGCTGGCCCTCTATGTGCGCTACTTCCTGACCGTCAGCACCCCGGTGCCGGAAGCGCATCAGGAAGCGGCACGCGCTCAGGGCCGCGCACGCTTCGAGCAGTTTATTGAACAACTTGGCCGCCATCTGCTGCGCGGGCGCAGCCTGGTCAAGGACGTGGTCGAGGAAATCCAGCCCGACTCCAGACAGTTCTTCGGCCAGCAGGAAAACATTCACGCCGTAGCGCCTGCCGATGAACCGGGAGCGGCGCCATGAGCAGCGGGCCACGCGATCAGAGCTTGTCGGCCTCGCTGGCACTGGAACGTCGCGTGCGCATGCTGCGCACGGCGATGGGGCCGGACATCGCCAAGGCTTTAAACGACCCCGACGTGGTGGAAGTCATGCTCAACCCCGACGGTTCGCTGTGGGTGGATCGACTGGGCAGCGGGCGCGAACCACTGGGTATCAGCCTCACGCCCGCCGATGGCGAACGCATCATCCGGCTGGTCGCGGCCCATGTGCATGCCGAAGTGCATGCGGGCAAACCGCTGCTATCCGCCGAACTGCCCGAAACGGGCGAACGTTTCGAGGGCGCGTTACCGCCCGTGACGCCGGGGCCGGTCTTCGCGCTGCGCAAGCGCGCGGTCGGCCTGATCCGACTCGACACCTACGTGGCCGACGGCATCCTGACCGAGGCTCAGGCGGAATTCCTGCGGACAGCTGTGCGCGAGCGCCAGAACATCCTGATCGCGGGTGGCACCAGCACCGGCAAGACCACGCTGGCCAATGCCCTGCTCGACGAAATCGCTGCGACCGGCGACCGCGTGATCGTGCTCGAAGACACGGTGGAGCTGCAATGTACGGCACGCGACCACGTCCCGCTGCGCACTCGCGCGGGCATCGTGACCATGGCCGAGCTGGTGCGCTCGACCCTGCGGCTGCGGCCGGACCGCATCGTCGTGGGTGAGGTGCGCGGCGCCGAAGCGCTCGATCTGCTCAAGGCTTGGGGCACCGGCCATCCGGGAGGCATCGCGACCGTCCATGCCGGTTCCGCAGCGGGCGCGTTGCTGCGACTGGAACAACTGATTCTCGAAGTCGCCGTGACCGCACCACGCGGCCCTGATCGCCGAGGCCGTGAACGTCATCGTCTATATCGCCGGTCGCGGCCATGCGCGCCGCGTGCAGGAAATCGTCCGTGTTACCGGCTTCGACAGCCACGGCTACCAGCTCAGCACCGAACTGATGCCTTCCGTCCCTTTACTTTCATCAACTCCCGGAGAACCGTCATGACACCTTTGCACACTTCCGTAAATCCGCTTCCGCACAACGCCCGGCTTCAGGTCGGTATGCAGATCATCACCATGGCGGCGCTGCTGCTGTGCGTGGCGCTGCCTGCGCACGCTGCGGGGTCGAACATGCCGTGGGAAGCACCGTTGCAATCCGTGCTGGAGTCGATCCAGGGACCGGTGGCCCGCATCATCGCGGTGATCGTCATCATTACCACCGGCCTGACACTGGCCTTTGGCGACTCCAGCGGCGGCTTTCGCAAGCTGGTGCAGATCGTCTTCGGCCTGTCGATCGCGTTCGCCGCGTCCTCGTTCTTCCTGACCTTCTTCAGCTTCGCGGGCGGAGCGGTGATCGCATGAACGCGCTGCCTGCTGACGCACCTGGCTTTGAAGTGTCACTGCATCGTTCGTTGACCGAACCCATTTTGCTGGGTGGCGCGCCGCGCACCGTGGCGATTGCCAACGGCACGCTGGCCGCTGCGGTCGGTCTTGGGTTGCAGCTCTGGTTGCCTGGCATGGCGCTGTGGATTGTTGGGCACTCGCTGGCGGTCTGGGGCGCGCGGCTGGATGCGCAGTTCATGGCGGTTTTCGCGCGACACATCAAACACCGCACGTTGTTGGACGTATGAGGCAAAGACCATGATGCACCTTGCCGAATACCACAAACGTCCCGCTCTGCTGGCAGACTGGTTGCCCTGGGCTGGGCTGGTTGCGCCGGGTGTCGTGCTCAACAAGGACGGCTCGTTCCAGCGCACGGCGCGGTTTCGCGGGCCAGACCTGGACAGTGCGACACAGGGTGAACTGATCGCCACGTCAGCGCGCTTGAACAACGCGCTGCGTCGGCTCGGTTCCGGCTGGGCCTTGTTCGTGGAGGCCGAACGGCGCGAAGCGGCGGACTACCCAGAATCGGTATTTCCCGAGCCACTGTCGTGGCTGGTCGATGAAGAGCGCCGCGCCGTTTTTGAAGAAGCCGATAGCCACTTCGAGAGCACGTACCACCTGACGCTGCTGTACCTGCCGCCCGAGGAATCAACGGCTCGCGCCGCCAAGCTACTGTACGAGAACACCAAGGTCGAAGGCGTGGATTGGCGCGAACGACTGGAGGGCTTCGTGTCGGAGACCGAACGCTTCTTCGGTTTGCTCGAAGGGGTGATGCCGGAGATCGCCTGGCTCGACGATGGCCAGACCTTGACCTACCTGCATACCTGCGTGTCCACGCGCCGACATTCGGTGGCCGTGCCAGAGGTGCCGATGCACCTTGATGCGCTGCTGGCCGACGAACCGCTGACGGGTGGGCTTGCACCGATGCTCGGGAGCCAACACCTGCGCGTGGTGTCGGTGCGTGGCTTCCCCACCTCGACCTGGCCTGGCCTGCTCGACGACCTCAACCGCCTGGGCTTTGCCTACCGCTGGAGCACACGCTTCCTGTGCCTGGACAAGGCCGAGGCCGAGCGCGAGTTGGGTCGGCTGCGCCGCCAGTGGTTCGCCAAGCGCAAGAACATCGTCGCGCTGCTGCGCGAAACCATCTTTCAACAGGAAAGCCCGCTGGTGGATTCCGATGCCTCGAACAAGGCGGCGGATGCCGATGCAGCTCTGCAGGAACTGGGCAGTGACCAAGTGTCGTTCGGCTATGTCACCGCAACCGTGACGGTACTTGATACCGATGCCACGGCCGCCGACGAGAAGTTACGCGCAGTGGAGCGGACTATCCAGGGCCGCGGTTTTGTGACGATCCCCGAAACTTTGAACGCGGTCGATGCCTGGCTGTCGTCGATTCCGGGGCACGCCTACGCCAACGTGCGCCAGCCCATTGTCTCAACCTTGAATCTGGCCCACATGCTGCCGGTGTCGGCAGTGTGGGCCGGGCAAGAGCGCAATGCACATCTTGACGGCCCGCCGCTGATCGTGACCCGCACCGATGGCGCGACGCCGTTCCGGCTGGTCACGCACATCGGCGACGTGGGCAACACGCTGGTGGTCGGCCCCATCGGCATGGGCAAGTCGGTGCTGCTCGCGACGCTGGCATTGCAGTTCCGCCGCTATGCCGGATCGCGCATCATCGCGTTCGACATGGGGCGTTCGATTCGCGCTACCGTGCTCGGACTCGGTGGCGAGCATTACAATCTTGTCCCGCCTCTGGTCGGCGGCAAACAGGTCTTTTTTGATCGCGCTTCGGAGTTTCATCGGCATGGGGTAGGACTCGAGTTCAGACAGGTGAATTTTATCAAAGGGCTTCATGAAAAAGGGGTTTTTCGGGGTGCCCTGCTGTATATCGTGTTAGGGTTCTCTGTTTAATTTGACACCTCCGTTTTAAGTTTATCAAAACGTTCGTGTCCACTTTTTTCAACTTACCTCAGAGCTTGGTTCGAGGAGTTATGGGCTAACGCCGGCATCCGACCGTGCTGCCCGTTCAGATGAAAATCGGCTAATGGATTATTTGAGTTTAACCATCCTACCAGGGTTGCCAACTATCACCGCATTGTCAGGTACATCCTTGTTTACAACAGTATTAGCACCTACCGATACGTTTTGTCCTATAGTTACCGAAGGAAATACAACTGCGCCTGGTCCAAAAAAAGACCCGTCACCAATGCGAACCTTACCTCCAATATGTACTCCAGGTGAAAACTGGACATAATCACCAATAAAGCTCTCATGTCCCACACTAGTCTGGGGCTGGATAATTGCGTTAAAACCTACACTGCATTCAGCGCCGATTATGCTAAAAGCATGAATAAAAGTGCCCTCGCCCACTATTGCATCCTTCATTACACACGCACTTGGATGCATGATGCTCACCAATGAAAATCCTGATTTTCGCATACTTACAGCAATCTCAGCTCTCACGATATTGTCGCCAACCGCTACAAACCCTTTAACAATGCCTCTACCTTGAAGAATTGAGAATGCACTACGATTGCCAAGGATCTCATAGCCGAGGACTCTTTTTTCATCTGGCAGATTACAATCATCAACCACAAGTCCAGACAGTCGCCATTTTCCCTCACATTCCAGCACCCCTATCACAGTCTTAGCGTGTCCACCGGTACCGAAAATTATTATATTGTCTAGATTTATCCCTGATTTCACCGTAAATACCCCTCATCCTTTGATGACAAATACATATAACAGATATGGTAAGTCGCAGTAATTTGACCCGAATCTGCGTTCGTGAACCTACATGAATACTGCCGGTACATCTCTTGAAGAACATCTCGGCTCAGCGGGCGTTTGTTGTCAGTAGAGTTAACTGCGCCGGAATCCTGAATAGATCTAAGAAGGCACGTACGTCGCCGAAATATTGCTCGATATCTTCCTGGACAATTTCTGCTTTTGGAAAGCTAGTACACAACTTATGAATGGGGTAAATATCAACTACATGATCTACCTTTTCACGCCCTGTGACAGCATAAGCCATATCGAATGACTCCCTGAGCTCAAGAAACGTATGTTCCCCGAAGGTAGCTATTGCGAGTAAGCATTCATTAGCGAGGAGACGGTATGCATGACCTAGCGTTTCTTCGATATTCTCGAACCACTGGACCGTTGCATTTGAAATAATCAGCTCAAATGGTTCACTCAGATCACAAATATAATCTTCTGCATCAGCCAGAATAACATCTACATTAGGACAATTTGCTCGAACCGCATCTACCATTTGTGAAGAAATATCTACTGCAGTAATTTTCGCATTTGGAAAAATTTCAATGATTTTTCGGGTTAGTCGTCCTGTTCCACAGCCCAGCTCTAGGATCCTTTTAGGCTCACCAGCAAGAAAATGTTTACGAACTCGCTCTATCAGGGCTTGAGCCATCCGCTGCTGAATAGGGGTGGCTACATCATAGCTATTAACCCTAGATCCAAAGCGAGATGCAATTAGTTTTTTGTCAATATTGGGCACGGCAAAATTAAAAGGGTGGTTAGCGAAGTAATCGGTCCGCAGCCGCAAATCGCGCTGAAGAAACACATGATGGCTGCGTTGTGGCACAGTGGAATGCGGCGCTGCGGAAAACCGATATAGCAATGGTGCATATTGCCCGCGGGTTAGCGTGGTACTGGGTAACGTCATCGACATTGGTGAATCGCGCTGGCGGTATCTAGCCGCTCGCACGATATCCCGTTTAAGAGAGTGAGCAAGACGACGCACCCGATGCGGCGCCACATTCCTATTTGAATGATGGAGTAAATCATGGCACAACGCAATCGCACCCTTAACCTCAGACCTGCCAAGTCCAGAGCCGCCCTGACGATCACCCACCCCAACGCCGCCGGTATCGACATCGGCAGCGCCTCCCACTTTGTGGACGTACCGCCTGGCCGGGATGACGAATCAGTGCGCGAATTTCCCAGCTTCACGGTCGACCTCAACGCCTTGGCCAACTGGCTCAAGGCTTGCGGCGTCAACAAGGTTGCGATGGAATCCACCGGCGTGTACTGGATCCCCTTGTTCGAGCTGTTGGAGTCGCGCGGTTTCACCGTGCTGCTCGCCAACGCGCGGCATGTGAAAAACGTCTCGGGCCGCAAGTCCGACGTGCTGAACTGCCGGTGGCTGCAGCAGCTCATGACCTACGGCCTGCTCAGTGGGGCGTTTCGCCCAGCTGAGATGGTGTGTGCGTTGCGCGCGCTGTGGCGCTCGGAACAGGCTGCCTAATATACTCATAAAAAATCAACCGATTAGGAGGTATTTCTTAAGAGCTGGTAGATATTATAGTTCCCATCAATGAGACGGGATTAAAGGAGAATTTTCTGCATGCTGTAGAAAGGATTGGGGCGGTAGCTTCCCAAGTGCCCAGCGTGGGGGATCTCCGTTGTAAAGTTTGATCCATTCCTTTGTGATTTTCCGGACTTGCTCCAGGTCATCAAAGAGGCGCTGTATGCGCTGCTGCAATACTGACTTTCACGGTCAGAGGGTTCTGCCGAATTAGCAAGCTCCTGCCAAGGATTCTACTATAATGGCGGTTTGTTATCGATGGATGAGACGTACATCAAAGTGAGTGGTCAGTGGACGTACCTATATCGGGCGGTTGTTGATAAGGAAGGGAGTACTATCGATTTTCTGCTGCTGGCCAAGCGAGACAACGTAGCAGCGACAAGCTTCTTCGAAAATGTGATGAGCGAGAACGGAGATCCAGAGAAAGTTACGGTGGACAAGAGTGGCCCCAACAAAACGGCCATTGATGGGATCAACAAGGATCGTGACATACCCATCGAGGTTCGTCAGATCAAGTATCTCAACAACATCGTTGAGCAAGACCATCGAGCGATAAAACGGATCACAAAGTCCATGCTGGGTTTTAAATCCTTCCCATGTGTTGGCCGGGATTGAACTGATGCACACGATCCCGTTCGAGAGCCTCACAGTACGCACGGCAAATCATGGCGACATGCGTTCGCGGACGACGTACGGCGAGTGGATGCGGGAGCACACTTGTTGTCGGACGAAAGTATGCGCCAAAAAGTAGGCGTGCTGCTGAAAGCGCGGCGTTCTGATCTGCTGGATATCAGCGCCCGGACCGATGCGCAAGCGTCATTTGAGCCCGGGGGAAATTTGCCGTTTAATGATCGCAGTGTAGAAGGCGTGTGCTTGGGCGACGCGGCGGCGACTCTGTCGGTACGCGATCAGATTCAGCTTTTAATGCAATGCCGACGTGTATTAATACCCGGTGGCGTTGTGCTTTGCGCCGAAGATGATGCTGCTACGACGTATGCCTCGCTGGCGCGCTGGGCCGAGTTGGTCGGTATGGTCGATCTGGCTGCGCCGCGCACAGGTCAAGGCTGGCAAAAGCGCGAGGCAAGCACAGATACGTTGCCGCTGGTTTCCATTCTGATTCCCTCGTGGAACCCGCGATATTTTCTGGAATGTCTGGACAGTGCAATCGCGCAAACCTACCAACACATCGAGATCATCATTTGCGACGACTGCGAGAGCGATGCGATCGCACAGCTCGTTGCATCCCGGACGAGTCAAGCGACGATCCAGTATGTCAAGAACCCAGAGCGATTGCATGCACGCAAGAACTATGAAAAGTGCCTGTCTTTGGCGCGCGGTGAGTACGTCAAATTCTTGAACGACGATGATGTGCTGGCGCCAGAATGTGTCGCAACCTTGCTGGGCGCATTTTTAAATGTGCCTGATCTGGTGCTGGCAACATCACATCGCTGGCGCATCAATACGAGCTCGCAGGTGATCGGAGACATGCCGGCAACGCGCCTTGCCGTGAATCGAGACCTGGTGATTGATGGGGTTACGCTCGCCAACGCGCTGATCATGCATGGATTGAACTTCATCGGGGAGCCCAGCACCGCGATGTTCCGCCGCCGCGACTTTGAGAAGCGGCCGCACCTCGACGCGGAGCGCACGTTTCACTTCAATGGCGAAGAGTCACTCGGTGCTATCGATTTCGCCATGTGGTCACGATTACTGGTGCAAGGCAACGCGGCGTTCTTCCGCAAGCGGCTAAGTCGCTTTCGCATTCACGACGCACAAGCGCAAGCGCAGCCGGATGTGGTGGTCCTCTCGATCGTGGGCATTCGCGGTTTGCAGAAACAATGGGTCGATCTCGGAATGTTTAGGCGCTTCCCCCCTCACTTGTTGCTGTGTCAGCCGTTGACCCGAAGCGAAGTGAAAGCCAACGATTGGCGGGTCGAGGCCGTTCGCTCGCTCCGTTCCTCCCCGATACCCCCCGAGGAGGCGATTCGGGTATGGAGGGCAACTCGACGGCATACGTTCGAGGCGGCGTGAACAATGGTTTTATTGGACAAAAAACGATTGACCAGAACCTTTACCCCTACTCCTGCCTATTCCACGCAATTCGGCCACCCATTCCACGACGATTCGGCCACCTGTTCCACGAGTATACGGCCGGGTCAGTCGGAGCGAAGCAACGCAAGATTTTCATGTTACGGTGTTGGCCTGTCGGTTATCAATTTTTTTCTCTCATTGCGCATGGATTTGCCGCTCAAATTGATTTTGTATGCGTTGTGCACCACACGGTCCAGGATGGCATCTGCCAACGTTGGATCGCCTATCGCCTCATGGACAAGTGGCAACTGGTAGTGCCGGTGATCACCGTCGCTTGCAGGTTGTAACGGTCATCCAGTATTTCCAGTAAATCACGCCTGTTTTGATCGGTTAGCACTGCAAGCCCCCATTCATCCATCACCAGCACGTCGGTCTTGGCCATTTGCCACATCATCTTGGCGTAGCGACCATCAGCGCGACCCATATCCAGATATTGAAACAAGCGCGTCAGCCTGACGTAATACGAGATGTATTCGTCGCCTCGATGTGGTGGTCAGTGATCTGCACGGTCAGTTGGCACGCGCCATGGTCAAGGCCATCATCGCCGGCCAGCAGCCTCAGGAGGTGCTCAAGCTCGCAAGTCAGCGACTCAAGGCCACTCGTGAAGAGCTATTCGATGCGCTGCAAGGCGAGCTTACCGATAACCATCGTTTCGTCCTCGACGAAATCATGCTTCATATCGAGTGGATCGAAGCCTGCATCGCTCGCTTTGATGCTCGATTGCTTGAGGAATTGCAGGGCGAGCACAACAAACTGGTCTTGCTGCAAACCTTGACCGACGTCGATCTGATCGGAGCGGCCATGCTGCTGGTGTAATTCGACATGCACGCGCCCAAGGCGAGTGATCGTGCAGAGGTTGCACAGTGGCGCGCGCGTATGGCGACAGAGGAAGCTAAAGAGATTTACAAGCTTCGCGCAGCAACGGCTGAATGTGTGAACGCGCAAGCACGCAATCGCGGTTTGGTGCTGTTGCCGGTGCGGGGCAGAGCGAAGGTCAAGTGCATCGCGCTGTGGTTTGCGCGGGCACACAACTTCATGCGCATGGTAAAACTGGCACCGCAATTATTGGGTATAGGCGCAGGTGCGTCCGCAATTCCTGCAATGACAGGATATGGAGAAAACGAGCTAAAAACGAGGAAACTTAACTTGAATTAGAGCAAGAAAAGTTTTCTTTTACAAAAACCGGCAAAATTTTTTTGATAATGGTTTTACTGGCAAAGACTTCATCTGAGGGTGGTGCCGAAAATATTTGATTAGTTCTCAGGCTCTGAGTTCGGATGAGAAGGTTGCGCTCTTCATGCGGCTCTTCCGTGGTGCTGCGGCTGCAATGGTTGCGAGATGCGGGGTGAGTACGCTCTGTCGGCATTTTCCTTCGAGGGAATATTGAAACGCGTCAAGGCCAAGTATGTGCTCGGGCTGACCGCCACACCAATCAAGCGTGATTGCAGACAGCCAACCACCCCCCTGCAGTGCGGGCCCATTCGATATACCGCAGCCAAGCCGAAAGGTATGCCGCAGCTGCCGAAGGTGATCCCGAAAATGTTGCCTGCGCCAATCGACCTCCCGCAAGATGTTGCTATTCAGGATGTGTTCCGGCATCTGGCCATCAATACGCAGTGCACCAAATTTATTGCAACCACTATTTCGCAAGCCTACCAAGAAGGGCGCAAGGTATTGGTGTTGACAGAGCGCGCCGATCATCTCAATTCCATAGCCAGAACTTGGCTGGTGTTGTGGATTATCTATTTGTCCTTCATGGGCGGATGCCGAAAAAAACAGCGTATACAAATCATTCAGCAACTGAACGAGCTTTCCCCGGATGTGCCACGAGTATTGTTGGTTACTGGCAAGCTGGTGGGAGAAGGTTTCGATCACCCACCACTCGATACCTTGGTTCTGTCCATGCCGATTTCGTGGAAAGGGACGCTGCAACAATATGCTGGCCGTTTACATCGAGAACACGCATCCAAAATAGACGTGCGCATCTATGACTACGTCGATGCGGGGCATCCTGTGCTGATAGGCGCCAGCGTGGATACAAAGCGATGGGATATGTAATTGGAGAGTAAAGTGGGTTGGATACCCACATCGAACAAGCAGCATCTATTTGGCGGAGTGATGTTTTCACGATACCGTTGATTGGATAAACGAGCATTGAATTTCGCACAAGAACTACCCGTTCATATCAAAAAGATCAACAATCGTTTATCACTTCCGCTATCGCGGCTTCCCAAGCTTATGCTACTCGATACCATCAGCAGTAAAAACGGTATCGATGGTATCGGACAAAATGCAAAACGGAAACCATTTTGGTACCATCAAAAAAAACCATTACCAAGGGTATGCTACCCCACGAACAATGTATTTACTGGAGCTACAGCATATTTCAGCTCATTGATAACTTGGAATAAAATATCAATAAGCTGAAATTTATCGTTTAATAACAAGCAATTATTAATCAACCTACTCCCACTCAATAGTAGCAGGCGGTTTTCCAGAAATATCATAAACCACTCGGTTGATGCCTCGCACTTCGTTGATGATGCGGTTAGAAATTTTGGCCAGCAAGGCATGCGGCAATTCTGCCCAATGTGCGGTCATAAAGTCCTGTGTTTGCACAGCACGCAGCGCCACCACCCATTCATAAGTTCGGCCATCGCCCATCACGCCCACTGATTTTACCGGCAGGAATACAACAAATGCCTGCGCGGTTTTCTCATACCAGCCGGACGTATGTAGCTCTTCAATGAAAATTGCATCAGCACGACGCAACAAGTCAGCGTACTCTCGCTTGACTTCGCCGAGGATGCGTACACCCAACCCTGGCCCCGGGAATGGGTGGCGGTACACCATGTCACGCGGCAAGCCGAGCGCCACGCCGAGTTCGCGCACTTCGTCCTTGAACAGTTCGCGCAACGGTTCCAGCAGCTTAAGATGCAAGGTATCCGGCAAGCCGCCAACGTTGTGGTGCGATTTGATGGCGTGTGCCTTTTTTGTTTTGGCGCCAGCCGATTCGATCACGTCAGGATAAATGGTGCCTTGCGCCAGCCATTTAGCCTGTGGCAATTTGGCGGCTTCGCGCTGGAATACTTCGACAAATTCGCGCCCAATAATTTTGCGTTTTTGCTCTGGATCAGACACGCCTGCCAAATGTTTCATGAATTCCACGCCAGCATCCACGTGGATAACTTTCACGCCCAAATTTTTAGCAAAAGTTTCCATAACCTGCTTCGCTTCATTCAAGCGCAACAGGCCATTGTCCACAAATACGCAGGTAAGTTGGGTGCCGATGGCACGATGCAACAATGCGGCTGCCACAGAAGAATCCACTCCGCCGGACAGGCCAAGGATGACTTCTTCCTGACCGACTTGGCCGCGGATTTTTTCTATCGCCTCACCGATGTAATCGGGCATATTCCAGTCCTGCCCGCAACCGCAAATATCATGCACAAAGCGGCTGATTATCGCTTTTCCTTGCGGAGTGTGGGTCACTTCCGGATGAAATTGTACGGAGTAGAAACGACGTGCTTCGTCGGCCATACCGGCAATCTGCGTGATTGTATTGGAAGCAATTACCATGAAACCCGGCGGCAGCAAAGTAACCTTGTCGCCGTGGCTCATCCACACATCCAGCAAGCCGTGGCCTGCCTCGTTGTTACGATCCTGAATATCGCGAAATAATTTTGAATGGCCGCGTGCACGAATTTCCGCATAACCAAATTCGCGCACCAAGCCGATTTCTACTTCTCCACCCAATTGCGCGGCCATGGTTTGCATACCGTAGCAAATACCCAGCACCGGTACGTCCAGTTCAAATACCACTTGCGGTGCACGCGGAGCGTCACCTTCCGTCACTGAATTAGGGCCGCCCGAAAGAATGATGCCAGCCGGATTGAAATTACGAATGAATTCATCACCTACGTCGAATGGATGCAGCTCGCAGTAAACATGAGATTCGCGCACGCAGCGCGCTATGAGTTGGCTGTATTGCGAACCAAAATCGAGGATCAGAATTTTTTGGTGGGACATAAATTATCAGAGGTAGGTTATAAGGGTAAATTATTAATTTATTGTTGGGTGCGGCGATTATTGCTAGCCCACAGGCAGTTCGATTGGACTCTACCAAATTTTCAGCTTACGGTGTTCAGCCCTCTTTACCTTAGCTAATAAAGAATCACTAACAACTAATCAATATGGTAATTCGGTGCTTCCTTGGTGATCTGTACGTCGTGGACATGCGATTCACGGATACCGGCAGACGTGATTTGTACAAACTCAGCCTGGGTGTGCATGGTGGCGACATCCGGGCAGCCCAGATAGCCCATACTGGCACGTAAACCGCCCATTAGTTGGTGGATTACCGCCAGCACGCTGCCCTTGTAAGGCACGCGCCCTTCCACTCCCTCAGGCACCAATTTTTCTTGATTGGCTTCGCTATCCTGAAAATAACGATCACTGGAACCCTGCTGCATCGCACCTATACTGCCCATGCCGCGATAGGATTTATAGGAACGGCCCTGGAACAGCTCCACCTCACCGGGCGCTTCTTCTGTCCCTGCAAACAGACCACCCAACATCACGACGTGCGCACCTGCCGCAATCGCCTTGGCGATGTCGCCGGAATAGCGCACTCCACCGTCTGCAATGAGTGCTATACCGGAACCTTGCAATGCGTCCGCCACATTCTGGATAGCCGATATTTGCGGCACGCCTATACCCGCGACCATGCGCGTAGTACAAATAGAGCCGGGGCCAATCCCTACTTTAACGCCGTCTGCGCCATGATCCACAAGGGCCTTGGCAGCGGCGGCAGTAGCAATATTCCCGCCAATCACATCCACGTTCGGAAAATTCTTCTTCACCCACTTAACACGGTCCAGCACGCCCTGCGCATGGCCGTGTGCGGTGTCCACTATGAGTACATCCACTCCGGCTTCTACCAATAGGGTAGCGCGTTCGTCCGTGCCTTCGCCCACTCCGATCGCGGCACCAACACGCAAACGCCCCAGTTCATCTTTACACGCCAGCGGATGTTCGCTGGATTTGAGAATATCCTTTACAGTAAATAGGCCACACAGCTCAAACGCATCATTCACTACCAGTACACGTTCAATACGATGCTTATGCATCAACCCGCGCGCCTCGTCCCGACTGGCGTTTTCCTTTACCGTGATCAGCCGATCTCGCGGCGTCATGATATTTTGGATAGGTTGATCAAGGTTACTTTCGAAACGCAAATCGCGGTTAGTCACAATCCCGACGACCTGCTTACCCTGCACCACTGGTAATCCGGAAATATTATGCTGGCGAATGAGGTTCAGCACATCGCGCACTGTCATCCCGGATGTGACGGTGATGGGATCTTTCACCATCCCACTTTCAAAACGCTTAACCTTGGATATCTCAGCGGCCTGCATCTTAGCGGTCATATTTTTGTGTACGATGCCAATCCCCCCCTCCTGCGCCAAGGCTATTGCCAGACGCGCCTCGGTAACAGTATCCATGGCAGCGGATAGCAGAGGAATATTCAAGGTGATGTTGCGGGTAAGCTGAGTACGCAAACTGACATCACGCGGCAATACATTGGAGTGCGCCGGAATCAGCAAGACATCGTCAAAAGTTAGTCCTTTTTGGGTGATACGCATAATAGATCAACCTCAACAAAAATTTACCGGTGGATTAACATTTTATAGGTTTTTACCACTAGCAACTTCAATTTGTGCAAATGAATAATTGCCGTTATCTCGGAATCTTGTACACAGATATGTCATCAGCTAGCGTATTTTCAGTTCCACACGGCTAATCGATTTCTGCAGCACCGTTTAATATGCCGCGAAAAAACTCTCAGCTGACCGCATGATGTGCGGCGTGATTAACGACAAGGGCTATTAATCTGTCTTTTCAGGATTACGCAGGAAAGATTCCACTACAGGCAGGAGTACCTGCGGCCGCTCTTCCGCTGGGGAATGGCCGCTATCCTCGATCACAAACAGCCGTGAACCGGGGATCGCCTGGTGGAGTCGCTCGCCGACGCTGACCGGGACAATCCTGTCCTGCCTACCCCAAACGATGAGAGTCGGCACCCGAAGGCTTGGATACTGTAGAGAAAGGTCTTCCAGGTCCGGCGGCTGAATCTGGCGCGCGCTGGTTACTGCGGCATGGCGCCCCTCAGGTGTCTTCAACACCTTGGCGTAAGCCTTAACCGCATCTTCGGGCACTGCCGAATTTTCCGCATACACTAATTTCATCACCTCTCGAATTTGAATTTCAGGCGGAATCAATCTCACGGCCAACGGCCCAAGTACAGGGGTTGCAAGTAAACGAATGAACATGGGCATTTGCTGCGGGTACGCAATACCGTCGATCAACACCAAGCCTCTCTGTCGATCAGGGGCCGATTGTTGCAGGTAGAGCGAAGCCACCAGCGCAATACCGCCGCCGAGGGAGTGCCCCACAATCGTTACCTCTTTCAGATCGTTATCCACTACGTAATCGCGGATCAACCGTGCTTGTTCGTAGACCGAATAACGCTCGTCGTCCGGTTTTGGAGAGTCGCCAAAACCCTTCAGGTCAATTGCGATCACCCGGTTTTGTTGAGCCAGTGCAGGAGCCAGATGACGCCAAACATAGACGCTGTTGCCGAAGCCGTGAATTAGCAATACGGGCTTACCCGAACCTGACGCCTCCACGTGCAAATCAATGCGCGGCTCGCCTTTCAAAGTTACCGGGTAATCTCGCCAAGCAGGCGTGCTTTTGTCAAGGACAGCACAGCCGGAGTTAATTGCTAACACAATGCCGCCAAACATTGTCATAAACCATCGTGTAGCCGCTAAAATAAAACCTGATCTCATTTTGGCAAGACCCAATCGCCTAGCTTAAACAGAAATAGATAGACATCGAAAAACATGCCTACGGCGAACGCGAAGAGCGAGAAGAGCGGCAGTGATGCGGTGATCCAGCTAATCCGACGCACTCTCCGCATAAAATCGGCGTCGCCTGAATTCAGGTAGGTTGGAATGCACACGACCGCGAAGGAAACTATGGCGAGAAACAGACAGAGTCCAAGGGAAAGCGGAAGTAGGTTGGAAAAATACAAATCAATCGGCTGAAGTTCTTTCCCGTAACAACATGCCTGGCACTGATCGAGTACTTTGGCCGGTGCAGCCACAAAATCTCCCGCTGCATTTGTCAGCTTCCCCGCAAAGGCCTTCTTGCACTCAATAAACACCATGATCTGATCCCGCTTGGCATTGATCATCTGATAGGACTGCAGAACGATACTGACAGCTCCCCACAGGGCGCCCAGCAGGATCAGTGGCAGCCCCAAAATGGGCATATCTTTCATATTTTTTTTACGGGATGAGTGGCACTGACCAGTCGATACAACTGCCAAGCTAAGGTGCAGAACAGCCGAAGGTCAAGGCACATCGCAAGGACTCCAACAAAGGTTGAAAAGAAATTAAGGGCGGTATGTTTTAGAGATCGTTAATTCACTCATTTTTCTGAAATTTTTTCCATGCCCGTCATCGAGCACATCTTTCACTTTCATGAATATCGAAATGTCCCGCTTAGTTAAAGCCACGGCTTATATCTTTAAAGATACAAAAATCGTTTAGATACAAACCGTGGCATTGAACGTTCTTATAAGAAATTAATTGAATTTAATTCGAGATGCAATGGTTGTATTCCATAGCCGATATGACTTGATATTTCCTGATCTCAACATTTAGAAACTGCTGTTAACTGGAACGCACTAATCTTACGTGATTAGGAATAGCGCTGTATTCGCTAAACACCTTGCCAACATAGAAACTGACAAACCAGGATAAGGCGCCGTCTGGCGAAGCTGTAAAAAAAGGTGATCCTGGCGTTCCGGGAAAGATGGCTGTGTCAATCGACGGATCTCTACGGCTCATATCCACGATGCTCGACAGCTCTTCTACTTTAGGCAAGCGCCAAGCTTTGCGCGTGGCCTTCGCTTCGCTTTTAGCCAATGCCAACGCATCTTCCAAATTATATACACCAGGAATCCCAGTGCAGCCATCAATACTTGCTGTCATACCTTCTGGGCAACGTCGCCAGATCAGGCCCGTTTTATTGTCTGTAACTTCAGTACCATCCTCAGAAATGATAAATCGTGCTGGCGGCTGCTCATCTGGATTGTCTGCCTGCGGCTGGTTATCAGTTTCATTCTGCATATTTGATCTTCTTTCTATCAGTTAGTTATCAGTTAACAGGGATTACCTGCGCTTTGCAAAAAATATTAATAATCACTACAACGATTTAACTACGCTGTGCTCTATAAAATAACGCGTAGTTGTAAAATAATTACGATATCTTGTCAATCTTGGATTCTACTCTAGAGTAGCTTCGTTCCGCACTTTCCTCCAACGCTGTGCATCACTGACCAGAACGCACTAAGCGTACCTGAAGCTTACCGCCACAGACGTAAGTGTTCATGAAGCCACCATAAAACATGACATACCAAGCCTTTAACGGATTATTCTCCACTGGCGTGGCCGACCAAAAAGGCGTTGCAGGTGTCCCGGGAAAGGCGTGCGTATCAATTGCCGGATTTCCGAGACTGGCATCTACAATGCTCGAAAGTTCTTTTACATTGGGAAGACGCCATGACTTACCGCTAGCCAACGCTACATCGTTGGCCAAGGCCACCGACTGATCCCAAGTATAAGCGGCTGCAACCCCGCTACAACCACTGCTGCTGAACGTCATACCTTCTGGACAACGTCGCCAGATCAGGCCGGTTTTACTATCGGCGACTTCGTTACCATCCGCTGATATGGAATATCGGGCCTGAATTTGTGCGTCTGAATTGCCTGGCACGGCTGGTATATCTGCCAACGGCTGGGGAGTGCCGGTTTTCATGATAATGCTCTCCTTAGGATTAATTAAATTTAGCTCGTTGTACCTATATCAATCCAGTAAAAATTTATCAAGGCAGTAAAAATTTATAGATGGCCAAGATTTTATTCCATTAGTTTGACCTGTGCATAAAACAGACAATGTAACTGCAATATTTTATATAATGTTTTTTTATACAAAGACACAATTGTTAAAGCATCAACATCTTGCCCATATCAAATTTTTTACCGACATAGTTTCATTTCTATCCTCTAACCGGCATCTTGATAGATGACTGATCGTCTTTTTATTTTGATCTATTGCACATAATATACTGAATAAAAATGACAGTATCCCTCTTTAGACATTATGCATAATGCAGGACGCCACTAAAACTTATGCAAATCACTCACCTGCTACATGCCACTTTTTTGGTGGCAGACCTGAATAGGGCACGCATTTTTTATGAAAATATTCTGGGACTGGTACCTGACAGCAAGCGCCCAGAGATGAGTTTCCCCGGCGTGTGGTATAACGTGGGCGTACATCAGCAAATCCATCTCATGCAACTTCCTAATCCGGAAGCGAGCCTGCAGCGTCCAGCGCACGGAGGACGCGACCGCCATATAGCCCTGTCGGTAAGCAATCTGAATGCGTTGATGCAAAAATTGGATTCAGCCACGATAAGCTACACGATAAGTATGTCAGGCCGCCCTGCCTTATTCTGCCGCGACCCGGATGATAATGCATTGGAATTTATTGAACACAAGCCATCCCTTTGAAATTTAAGGTTAGCAAATCCGCTCTGTTTAAAACACTATATAGTTTATTGTAAAATACGCTCTTGGTAACACCTTGATCACATGAAAACTCCAAAAAGAATTGAGCCGCTCATCCAGGATGGCATCGTTGACAAGGTAGACCGTCAGCTCATGAGCGGCAAAGAAGCCAATGTCTATATTGTGATCTGTGGAGACAATATCCGCTGCGCCAAAGTTTATAAAGAAGCTAACAAGCGCAGCTTCCATCAAGCCGTTCACTACACGGAAGGCCGCAAGGTAAAAAACAGCCGTATGGCCCGTGCCATGGAAAAAGGCACTCGCTATGGGCGTAAAGAGCGGGAAGCCGCCTGGCAAAATGCCGAGGTCGACGCTTTGTACAAACTTGCCGCTGCAGGCGTGCGTGTTCCGCATCCCTATGGATTTTACGAGGGGGTGTTGCTGATGGAATTGGTGTCCGACGCGAATGGCGAGCCCGCTCCGCGACTCAATGATCTAGTTCTTACTGCTGAGCTTGCACGACAATATCACCAAATTTTGATCAGGCAAGTCGTGCGCATGCTGTGTGCTGGTATCGTTCACGGCGACCTTTCCGAGTACAACGTCCTCGTCGATAGCAATGGGCCCGTCATCATCGACTTGCCACAAGCAATCGATGCTGCCGCAAACAACAATGCCTGCAAAATGCTGGAGCGAGACGTCGATAATCTGGCAATCTACTTCGGCCAATTCGCCCCCGAACTACGTTCTTCCGATTATGGCAAAGAAATCTGGTCGCTCTATGAGAGCGGTGAACTACACCCTAAAATCGAACTGACGGGCAAATTTCAACGCAGCGAAAAGCAAGCTGACGTCGGCGCTGTAATGCGGGAAATTGATGCCGCTCGCGATGCCGACACTGCACGGCGACTCTTGCGACAAGCTGCGAAAGCAGATGGCAGATGAAATATCCCCTCTTGAAAATCCTGAGACTACCCCAACCTATGCGTGCGTCCTGTCTAAAAAATAACGGAGAGAGTAATGACCGATAATGTAACCAGCAACCGTGAAACCATGGGCTTTCAGGCCGAGGTAAAGCAACTACTACAATTGATGATTCATTCGCTATATTCGAATCGAGAAATTTTCCTGCGTGAGCTGATATCCAATGCGTCCGATGCCTGCGACAAGCTGCGCTTCGAAGGACTGCATAATTCAGCATTGTTTGAGAATGATTCCGAGCTGACTATCCATGTCAGCTACGATAAAGAGGCTAAAACGCTGACCATTAGCGACAATGGCATTGGTATGAGTCGCGACGAGGTCATCAACAATCTCGGCACGATTGCCAAATCCGGTACGCGCGAATTCTTTACACAGCTTTCTGGAGACCAGCAGAAAGATGCAAGCCTTATCGGTCAATTTGGCGTGGGGTTTTATTCGGCTTTTATCGTCGCCGACAAGGTCAGCGTGTTAACGCGCCGTGCCGGTGAGAAAATCGATCAAGGTGTAAGCTGGGAATCCGACGGTGGCGGAGAATTTGCCATTGAGATGGTCGAGCGAGCCCCACGTGGTACTGCTATTACCCTGCATCTGCGCGAAGGGCAGGAAGACCTGCTAAATGGCACAAAGTTGCGCACCATTATCCACAAGTATTCTGACCATATCGTTCAGCCTATCTTAATGAATAAGGAGGAATGGAAAGACAACGCACAGCAGGTGCTGGACGAAGAAGAGACAATCAATCAAGCTTTTGCGCTGTGGGCACGCCCCAAAACCGAGATCAGCGATGATGAGTACAAAGGTTTTTACAAACATGTAGGCCATGACTACGAGGACCCGCTGGCATGGACTCATGCGCGCGTAGAGGGACGTCAGGAATACACTTTGTTGCTATATATACCGGCCAGGGCACCCTTTGATCTATGGGAGCGCGATGCGAGTCACGGCATTAAACTGTATGTGCGCCGCGTCTTCATCATGGACGATGCCACCCAACTAATGCCGCATTACCTGCGCTTTGTGCGCGGTGTGGTTGATACCAATGATCTTCCGCTCAACGTATCACGCGAAATTCTGCAAGAATCGAAAGACATCGAAGCAATCCGTTCTGGCTGCACGAAGAAAGTGATTGGCCTGCTGGAAGATATGGCCGTTAAGGACCCAGAGAAATATACCAAATTCTGGGATGTATTTGGCCGCGTGCTGAAGGAAGGAGTGGGCGAAGACTTTGCTAACAAAGACAAGATCGCTGGCTTGATGCGCCTCGCCTCTACTCATACTAATTCGCCCGGAGAAACCGTTTCTCTGGCCGATTACATTAGTCGCATGAAGGAGGGTCAGGACAAGATTTATTACATCACTGCTGATACTTTTAATGCCGCGAAAAATAGTCCGCATTTGGAAGTATTTCGCAAGAAAGACATAGAAGTGCTGTTGCTGACTGATCACGTAGATGAATGGGTGGTGAGTAATTTATCCGCATTCGAGGGTAAGCCGTTGGTATCTGTTGCGAAAGGAGGGCTGGATCTCGGCAAGCTCGAAGACGAGGCAGAGAAACAGGAACAGGAAAAAGATGCCGGAGCATTCAAGGAGCTGACCGACAAGATTAAAGCCAGCCTTAGCGAGCGTGTTAAAGAGGTACGTGTGACTCACCGCCTGACCGATTCGCCAGCCTGCCTAGTGGCGGATGTTCATGACATCAACGCCAATCTGGCTCGTCTATTGAAGGCATCAGGACAGAAAGCGCCAGTGTCACAACCTATCCTCGAAATTAACCCCAGGCATCCGGTTGTGTTACGCCTGCAAGCCGAAGAGAACAAATTTGATGACTGGGCCTCGGTATTATTTGACCAAGCCTTACTGGCCGAGGGGGGTCAGCTTGACGATCCGGCCAGCTTCGTGAAACGTATTAATCAGCTGATGCTGGAGATGAGCAGCAGCTGACTCTGAATCGCTGGTTGGCAGGGTATGCTTGCGCGTCCTACCCTGCCAACCGAACGGCCAAGCACTAAGCATTTGCAAAACTTGGCAACATTACTGTTGCTAATCCGCCATTGTTATACAAGTTAGATCGGTACCCCGGATGCATTGATATTAAAATAATGCGACTGTGGTACCGATTTAACCTGGAGCGGATTTTTGCATTTTTGTAACAGCGTAAAAATAAACAAATGCGGACTATATTAATACTGTTCATCGTTATCGGGTTAGCGCTGCTATCTGCAATTTATTTAAGTATCGAAAAACAACCGCTCACCACAGGTATTGCCCAATTTACGCCAGCTCATATCGACCGCGCCAAAAACATCCTGTCTCGTAACGATCCGCGTAGAATGAAATCAGGAGTATTGCGCACCATTACTATTAGTCAAGAAGATCTCGACCTTGTAGTCAACTATCTTGCCAACAGCTACGGCAAGGGCAGCTCCAATATAGATTTACAGCAAGGCATGGCCAGAGTACGCGCAACTCTCGAATTGTCGCCCAATCCAATCGGGCGCTATCTCAATATCGACGCCAAACTTCGCGAAACGAAAGCACTCCCACGATTTGAATATCTCCACATTGGTAAGTTACCGGTGCCCGCGTTTGTTGCGGACTGGCTACTACAGTTCGGCATTAAGCAGTTACAAGCCAACAAGGACTACGGGGCAGCTGCCGATATCATCAAGAATGTGAGCACAAGCGATGACATGCTGCGTATCGTCTTCGAATGGAACGACGCGCTGCCCAATCAACTGAAGGCCTTGCTGGTGCCGCCCAAGGAGCAGGAGCGACTGAAGGCATATCAAGAGCGACTGGTCGAACTGACCGGCAAACCTGGTTCAAAACGCAGCCTGCGGTTAAATGAACTGATGCGGATGCTGTTCGAACTCGCCACGCAACGCACAAACAACGGCGGCGATCCAGCAGCGGAAAATCGTGCCGCGATCATCGTTATGGCGTTTTATGTAAACGGCAAAGGGCTTGGTGCCATTATTCCGGCTGCCATACAATGGCCCAAGCCGACTTCGCGCATTGTGACCCTGGGCGGACGCGGAGACTTCTCTCAGCATTTCACGATTTCTGCGGCACTTGCCGCTACTGCTGGCAGCCCGCTGTCGGATGTTATCGGCTTATACAAAGAAATCACGGATTCTCACGGTGGCAGCGGCTTCAGCTTCAATGACATCGCCGCTGATCGTGCCGGCACACGTTTAGGCGAACTTGCCACAACAAGTAACAATGGCGCGCAGAAAGTGCAGCGGCAATTTAATGCGGGTTTGCGTGAATCCGACATCATGCCGGAAGTGAAGGATTTACCGGAGTTTATGCAAGAAATCGAATTCAAACGCCGCTATGGCAGCATTGGCAGCCCGGCTTATATAAAAATGACCAACGAAATCGAGCGACGCATCGCCGTACTGCCTCTATATCGCTGACAATACGCACGAAAAAATGATGAGTTGCGAACTCTGTAAAACAACGAGCGAAACACTATTATGGCGCAGCGAGCTTTGTCGCGTGGTGCTGATTGAGGATGCCGATTATCCCGGATTCTGTCGCGTAATATGGAACCGCCACGTCAAGGAAATGACAGACTTGAATAATGAAGAACAGCATGCTCTCATGAATGTGGTATTTGCCATGGAAAGCGCGCTACGTGAAGTGATGCAGCCCGACAAAATTAACCTTGCCAGCCTCGGCAACCTGACACCGCACTTGCACTGGCACATCATTCCGCGCTATGCCCTCGACAAACACTTCCCCAACCCAATCTGGGGCACACCTCAACGTGCATGCATTCCAAAGCCACCGTTAGATTGGCAGGCTCGACTCGCAAAGAGCATATGTCAACGACTTCAATAACAACGAGCTTTTAGAGATTCCCGATTAATAAACCACGCTTGGCCAACAGGGCCGCGCCGTAGGCAGATTCAGTGTGTTCCGCTACCGACACTGGCACGCCTAACAAACGTTCGCGTATTTTCCCCCACACTTTATTTTTCGCTCCGCCGCCGGTAGTGGTAACGGATTTTAGCGGGCTTGCACCAAGTTCAGCCAGCTTTTTGTAACCCGCTGCTTCGATGCGGCTCAAGCCTTGCAACAAGCCATGCAAAAACAGTACGTCATCCGCGGGACGTGGGGTAAGACGGGGGGTCAAGGTGGGATCGTTAATCGGAAAGCGTTCGCCAGGCCGCGGCAACGGATAATAGTCAAGCAGGCTATCAATGGCCGGATCGATGCACTGGCTGAGTGCATCGATTTGCAGATCGCCAAAATATTGCCTTAGCACGCCGCCGCCAGCGTTGGACGCACCGCCCGCCAACCATAAATCACCAAAACGATGACTGTATACGCCATATTGCGCTGCTTCTACGCGTTGTTCCGAAAGTAGCTTGAGCACTATAGTCGTGCCGAGCGAAGTAACAGCTGAGCCGGGCTTATGCATGCCTGCGGCAATAAAAGCGGCGATACTGTCAGTGGTACCCGCATGCACTCTGCACGCCGGATTAATCTTGAAATGCTGTGCCACAAATGAGCTGATGTGAGTAATGTTTGCTCCGGGAGCGACAACTTGCGGCAACAAATTAGCATGCGGTAAATTCTTAATCCAATTCGGCCAGCATAAGCGCTCTGTGTCATAACCGCTCTTGAGCGCATTATGATAATCGCTGACGCCACCCAAGCCGGTAAGTAGCGCAACGAGCCAATCCGCCTGATGCAGAAAGTACGCTACGTTTGAAAGTTCGGTGTGGTTTGTCAGCCACAGGAATTTGGCTAATCCTGAGCTTGCGCTGCAAACAATGTGGCCAGGTGGGGCAAGCTGCTTTAGTTGTTCCGATTCTTCTCGTGCGCGGTTATCGAAATAGAGCAAAGCGGGAGCAGTCGGCTCCAACTCTTTATCACACAGTAATACTGTGGCAGAAGTAGCAGCAATAGCGATGCTTTGTAATTCAGCTGCAATAGTAGCCGGTAGACGTTTGAGCAGTGTATGCAGTGCTTCGCGCCAATTCAGATGAATTTGTAAAGCGGCATCAGGATAAAAGACATGATCTTCATGAGTAATAGCCCCAACTTTGTCCACAACACAAACGCGTGCGCCAGATGTGCCAAAGTCAAGACCGAGATAAGATTCCATGTATGAAGTTAAAAGAAGAAATCAAAGTTAACGTTAAGTTAAAAAAGTATCACCCATAAATACAAAAGCTTAGAAAATAATATGGTTCGTCTTACCTTACTAGATGACCGCTTTAAATTAACTCAATTTCCGTGTGCTTCTTGATTTAATAAAATTTCATTAGAACATCGGTTTTTTCTTGGCTGATTTATAACGCTTGACTCCACTCATGATCTCCGCCTTGGCTTCCTTGACCCCGACCCAGCCATTTATTTTGACCCATTTGCCAATTTCCAGGTCTTTATAGTGAGCGAAGAAATGCGATATTTGCGAAATCATAAGTTCCGGCAGGTCGGTATGCGATTTTATTTTGCGGTAAAGACTGCATAACTTGTCTACGGGTACAGCCAGTATCTTGGCGTCCTCGCCAGCTTCGTCAGTCATCTTCAACATGCCGACTGGTCTACAGCGAACCACCACACCCGTAATGAGCGGCACTGGTGAAATTACAAGCACATCTACCGGATCCCCGTCTTCCGACAACGTATGTGGAACATAACCATAGTTACACGGATAATGCATTGCCGTGGACATGAAACGATCCACAAACATGGCGCCAGTTTCCTTGTCCACTTCGTATTTGACGGGATCGGCATTCATGGGTATTTCTATGATGACGTTAAAATCGTTAGGAAGGTCGCGGCCAGAGTTTACTCGATCTAGATTCATTTCTATTCCTGGCTAAAAAAATGTTTATTATACCCGTGAGTCCGACAGATCAACCAGCCCGAACCTTGTCCAATGTGGTATGAGCTTGAAGCGAATAAAACCCAGATCAAGCTTCTATAAATACTAATTCGGCGAGATTATGACGATGACATACTTATCGCAACTTCTTCCATTTACATCATCAGTCAAGCACAAAAATAGTGCACGCACATGGCATACGCCCCAAAAAAGAGCGCACATTTAAATCCATTTATCCTTATGGATATGGCAAAATGCTCGTTTTAGCGGTGGAATATGAAGTGGAACGCTTCGTGCTTGATTCCCAAGTTTAAGTTTGTTTAATTTCCACTTTATTTTTTAGTTTAGTCGTTAACGTTTATGGAGAGAATTATTATGTCGAAGTCGGTTGCTGATGTTCTTAAGTTACTTAAAGACAATGAAGTTAAATTCGTTGATCTACGCTTCACCGATACCCGTGGCAAAGAACAGCACGTTTCTATCCCGGCACATGTGGTGTCAGATAGTGATGACTGGTTCGAATCCGGCCACGCCTTTGACGGTTCTTCCATCGCTGGCTGGAAAGGCATACAAGCATCCGACATGCTGCTGATAGCTGATCCTGCATCCGCTTTTCTCGATCCTTTTATGGATGAAACCACATTGGTGATGAGTTGCGACGTCGTGGAGCCATCCGATGGCAAAGGGTATGATCGCGATCCACGCTCTATCGCCAAGCGTGCTGAAGCCTATTTGAAATCCACCGGCTTAGGCGATATCTGTTATTTTGGCCCTGAACCTGAGTTTTTCATTTTTGATTCAGTGAACTGGCAAGTGGATATGTCTGGCTGCTTCTGTAAGGTTAATTCCGAAGAAGCAGCTTGGTCCTCAGCAGAAAAATTTGATCATGGCAACACTGGCCATCGACCCACGGTTAAAGGCGGTTACTTCCCAGTACCCCCAGTCGATTCACTACAAGACATGCGCTCAGCAATGTGCTTAATATTGGAAGAAATCGGCGTTCCTGTCGAAGTACATCACCATGAAGTGGCGACCGCCGGCCAATGTGAAATTGGCACGCGCTTTGACAGTTTGGTGCGTCGTGCCGATCAAACCCAGAAGCTTAAATATGTGGTGCACAACGTCGCACATCAATATGGCAAGACTGCGACCTTCATGCCCAAGCCGATTGTCGGTGATAACGGCTCAGGTATGCATGTACATCAATCCATCTGGAAGGACGGTAAAAACCTGTTTGCAGGCAATGGCTATGCCGGATTGTCCGAATTCGCCCTGTATTATATTGGGGGGATTATCAAGCATGCCCGTGCGCTTAACGCCATTACCAACCCCGGCACTAACTCCTACAAGCGTTTGGTTCCCGGCTTCGAAGCCCCGGTAAAACTGGCTTACTCGGCGCGAAACCGCTCTGCCTCGATCCGCATCCCCTTCGTGCAGAGTGATAAGGCACGCCGTATTGAAGTTCGCTTCCCGGACCCGACTGCCAATTCTTATCTGGCTTTCACCGCCCTGATGATGGCTGGCTTGGATGGCATACAAAATAAAATTCACCCAGGCGATCCTGCTGACAAAAATTTGTACGACTTGCCACCTGAAGAGGATGCAAAAATCCCAACCGTATGTTCCAGCCTCGAACAAGCTCTGGAAGCACTGGATAAGGATCGCGATTTCCTGACTCGCGGTGGTGTATTCTCTAATGACTTCATTGATGCCTACATTGAGTTAAAAATGGAAGAAGTGACCCGCTATCGCATGACAACGCATCCTGTTGAATTTGATATGTATTACAGCCTATAACGGTTAATATATTTGCAACGGGCTTCCCAGGGAAGCCCGTTCGCCCGGATGCGAACCGTTTATACGCTTGCTACAAAGCAGAGCGCAGATATTGCGTAAATAAACAAAAGCCTTTATATTCCAACTATGCACTTCTCTCGCCACATCTCGCAATTACACTCTACATCCAGCCTCCTGGCTGCGCTGCTGCTGCGCGTCGCGCGCTAAATATACCTCCCCATCGTTGTTGAAGCAGGCGGAATCCGGCCGAATTTTATTCGTCTGGATCGTGCGAATTAAATAATTGCAATGGAGTCCAGCATGAAAGAAAAATTAATAATATTTGATACTACCTTGCGCGATGGCGAACAAAGCCCAGGCGCGTCCATGACTAAGGAAGAAAAGATCCGCATCGCACGGCAATTGGAAAAGCTGGGCGTTGATGTTATCGAGGCAGGGTTCGCTGCTGCCAGTCCGGGAGATGCAAATGCAGTCCGCAGTGTTGCGCAAATCATCGAGAGTTCTACGATTTGCTCGTTGGCGCGCGCCACTGAAAGCGATGTCCGCGCTGCTGGCGAAGCGATCAAGCCAGCCAAATCTGGTCGCATTCACATTTTTATCGCTACTTCACCCATCCACATGAAAATGAAGTTGCGTATGCAGCCCGACCAAGTGGTGGAAGCGGCGGTGAAAGCGGTGAAGCTCGCATCGGAATATACCGACGATGTCGAATTTTCTGCCGAGGATGCGGTGCGTTCGGAAATGGATTTTCTCGTCCGTATTTTTGATGCAGTGATTCAAGCTGGAGCGAAAACTCTGAACGTGCCAGATACGGTTGGTTACAGCATCCCCGTTTTGTGGGGCGAGCGCATCAAACAGCTGATTGAACGCGTGCCGAATTCTGGGAAAGTAGTATGGTCCACTCATTGCCACAATGATCTGGGAATGGCGGTAGCCAATTCTCTTGCTGCCGTAATGAACGGAGCACGCCAGGTGGAATGCACAATCAATGGCTTGGGGGAACGTGCCGGAAACGCCAGTCTGGAAGAAATCGTAATGGCGGTTAAAACACGCCGCGATGTCTTCAATTGCGATTCACGCATCGATACCATGCAGATCGTGCCGACTTCCAAGCTTGTATCCAGCATCACCGGTTATCCGGTGCAGCCTAACAAGGCGATTGTCGGTGCAAATGCTTTTGCCCATGAATCCGGCATTCATCAGGATGGTGTGCTCAAGCACCGCGAGACTTACGAAATTATGCGTGCTGAAGATGTTGGCTGGAGTACGAACAAATTAACCTTGGGCAAACTTTCCGGTCGCAACGCGTTTCGTACCCGGTTGCAGGAACTTGGCATCGTGCTGGAAAACGAGGTGGTGGTGAACGATGCCTTTGCTCGTTTCAAAGAGTTGGCTGACCGCAAGCGTGAAATTTTTGATGAGGACTTGCAAGCCTTAATCAGTGAAAGTGTGGTAGCGCAAGTTAGCGAACATTATCGCTTGCTATCCTTGCGCGCACATTCGGAAACTGGTCTTATGCCTGTGGCGCAGGTGCGATTGAATGTAGGCGGAAAAGAATTAGTCGCCGAGGGTCAAGGAGGTGGGCCGGTAGATGCGACGTTCAAAGCCATAGAGCAGATCGTGCAAAGTGGCACCGAATTGCAACTGTATTCGGTAAACAACATCACCAGCGGTACAGATGCACAGGGGGAAGTGACCGTGCGGCTATCCAAGGGCGGTCGCATAGTCAATGGCCAAGGTGCAGACACTGATATCGTGGTAGCCTCCGCCAAGGCCTATCTGCATGCGCTGAATAAATTGAACAATGAAGCAGAACGGGCGCATCCACAAGTGTGATTTAGTTTGCTTCAGACATGAGCGGCACGTCAGTAGGCGTGCCGTTTTTTTCTGCCCCGGCACACGTTAAGGCCTCAATGCTAATCTTCATGGATACGGTGGAAGCCTATTTTGCAAATAGGCATTCATGTTTGATTGGGCCCAAGCATATATCTGTAGCCACTTTCCTTAAAAATATGAGATATATTGGTAAATCCAAAGGGTTGGACGCTTTAACTATTAATGTTCCAATAGCATAATGTTTCAATTGAAAATTTAAGGAGATTGCGTGCAGTCAGTTATCTCAGTCGAAAATCTCACAAAGACCTACGCCTCGGGTTTTATGGCCCTCAAAAGCATCAATCTGGAGATTCAGCGTGGAGAAATATTTGCCTTGCTGGGTCCAAATGGGGCAGGTAAGACGACACTCATTAACGTCATTTGCGGCATTGTTAATCCTAGCCAGGGCAAGGTTCTTGCCGACGGTCATGACATAGTTTCGGACTTTCGCGCGGCTAGATCAAAGATCGGCTTGGTGCCGCAAGAGCTTTCCACCGATGCCTTCGAAACCGTTTTTGCCACGGTGAAATTCAGTCGAGGCCTGTTTGGTAAACCGCCAAACCCGGCCTATATCGAAAAAGTGCTGCGTGATCTATCCTTATGGGATAAGAAAGATGCAAAAATCAGGACACTATCGGGCGGCATGAAACGTCGGGTAATGATTGCCAAAGCTTTGTCTCATGAACCCCAGATTCTATTTCTCGACGAGCCTTCAGCTGGCGTTGACGTCGAACTGCGCCGTGATATGTGGGAGATGGTGCGGGGTTTACGAAAAAGCGGCGTGACCATTATTCTGACCACTCATTATATTGAGGAAGCCGAGGAGATGGCCGACCGCATCGGGATAATTAGCAAAGGCACAATTATCCTAGTAGAGGATAAGGTCAGACTGATGGATAAGCTCGGCAAAAAACAGCTTAAGTTGTATCTGCAGTCTCCGCTAGCGCATATTCCCGAGGAACTCGCCGGATATCCACTTGAACTATCGGCCGACGGCAACGAGTTGATCTACATCTTTGACGCCCAGGGCAAACAGACAGGAATCGCAGATCTTCTACGACAGCTTGCTAAGCATGGGATCGACTTTAAGGACCTCCAGTCCAGCCAGAGCTCACTGGAAGAAATCTTCGTTAATTTGGTAAGCGGACGATTATGAATATTTATGCTATTCGCGCAATTTATTTTTTCGAACTGGAGCGTACCTGGCGAACGCTGATGCAAAGCATCGCATCGCCCGTTATTTCGACCTCGCTCTATTTTGTTGTATTTGGCTCAGCGATCGGCTCGCGCATGACTGAGATCGACGGTATCAGTTACGGGGCCTTTATTGTCCCCGGTCTGATCATGCTAGCCCTGCTGACGGAAAGTATTTCCAATGCTTCTTTCGGCATTTATATGCCGAAATTCTCGGGTACTATCTACGAGATTCTGTCCGCCCCTATTTCTTATGTGGAGATCGTCATTGGTTATGTTGGGGCTGCGGCCACCAAGTCAATCATCTTGGGCTTGCTCATTCTGGCCACGGCTCGGTTTTTTGTTCCGTTCGAGATCGCGCATCCACTGTGGATGATTATTTTCCTGGTACTCACTGCGGTTACCTTCAGCCTCTTCGGTTTTATTATTGGTATTTGGGCTGACGGATTCGAGAAGTTACAAATCATTCCCTTGATGATCATCACGCCGCTGGCTTTTCTGGGAGGAAGTTTTTATTCGATCAGCATGCTGCCACCCCTGTGGCAAAAAATCACACTGTTCAATCCGGTGGTCTATCTGATCAGTGGTTTCCGATGGAGCTTTTATAACGTTTCTGACGTCAACGTGGCCATCAGCGTTGGTATGACGCTGGTATTTCTTGTCGTGTGTCTCACAATCGTGTGGTGGATTTTCAAGACGGGATCCCGGCTCAAGAGCTGAATAATGCCAAAATTGTACAAATGCACAATCCAAAATTCATCAAAGTGAGCTTGTGTTGCGCAGGCAGTCTGCCCAGTTATTGGGGGTCTCGTAAATGCGCACGCGTTCCAGTTGCAAGTTATTCCCATAGCTATGGCGGTAGGCGCTGTCGAGCAGCTTGAATGCGAGCATGGCGAGATTTTCTGCGGTGGGTGGTACTTCCAGAACGACAGTTTTGTGATTGGGTATTGAATTCAGAAAATCCAATACCACTGTGTCACTGCGATATACCAGGAAGGCATGGTCCCATGCATCCACCAGTTGTTCCTTGGCTATGCGTTTCACTTCGGTGTAGTCCATTACCATGCCTTGTTCGGATAAGCCATCAGTGGTGATGATTTCGCCGGACAGGGTAATCTCAATGGCGTAGCGGTGACCGTGCAAATGCCGGCACTGGCTAGTATGGCTGGGAATGCGGTGACCTGCATCAAACTCTAGCCTTCGGGTAATTTGCATATATAGATGTGAGCTGTGTAGGTGTGTGGATTATAACTTGAATGCAGCAACCGCACGCCGTAAGGCGCGTTGCGCTTCTTGCTTTTCTCGGCTTTCTTGCATCTGCAAGAGGCTCGCCAGCCTATCCATCCAAGTTAAATTTTCCTCCCGATAATAAATTAGTTGCATTTTGTCTACTATTAAGTATCATTCTCATTATTGTTAACAAGTCAAATGAAAAAGTTTGATCAGAACCCGTCGTCCAGCATCAAGAAATAATTTTATAGCTGGACAACAAAAAGCTGATCCTCATAAGATAAAGGTCAGAATTATGTATATTTGTATTTGCAAGGGCATCACCGATTCCGCCATTCGGGAAGCCGTCTGCCAGGGCGCATGTCGTATGCGGGATTTGAAAACTTGTCTGGGTGTAGGTACGCAGTGCGGTAAATGTGCCTGCCATGCCAAGCAAGTTTTGAATGAGGTTCTGGCAGATTTAAGGCATATCAAAATAATTTCACATCAACCCAGCCGTCTGGTTGAGGCCATAATTTAAGGAAACCAACATGAAAGGTAATGCAGACATCATTCAGTTTCTCAATCGTCAGCTGAAACACGAGCTAACTGCCATTAACCAGTATTTCCTTCATGCACGCATGTACAAGAACTGGGGTTTCAATAGCCTGGGCAAGCACGAGTATGATGAGTCTATTGAAGAAATGAAGCACGCTGATATGCTGTTAGAACGCGTTTTATTTCTGGAAGGCCTGCCTAATTTGCAGGAACTCGGCAAGCTGATGATCGGCGAAAAAGCCGAGGAGTGCGTGGCCTGCGATCTCAAGCTAGAACTGGCCGCACGCGAAAATCTGGTAGTTGCAATGTCCGCCTGCGAAAGTGCTAACGATTATGTCTCTCGCGAAATTTTTAAAAAAATTCTGGAAGACACTGAAGGACACATTGATTGGCTGGAAACCCAGTTGGATGTGATGCAAAAAGTCGGTATCCCAAATTGGCTACAAAGCCAGATGTAATTGGTTATTGTTGCTCTCAATAATTCCGGCCAGCAGTTTTTGGGGCCTCAGCAGACCAAAATCAAAATTTTACTCCTGCAAACCGAGTCTACCGGGATTGGTGAGATATCCAATCCCCTCCTTCACGACCCAATGGTGTAATGCACCAACACCGTTAATCTTCCAGCTTACTGGTATCCACAACCGCCAGCGTGAACGCATTGCCAAGCTTTATGGGCGGGGATGAGTCGACACTAGTTTCGCCAGATCGGTATTGCATTCCTATAACCAAGCCGCGGCCTCGTATACCGGTATTCACCAACCAGCCTCTGCTATCTAATAGCGACATAACCCTTAAAATAAAATTACTCAACGGGGACAAAAAAGAAATCCAACTGGTTGATGCCGAAAGCACTCGCCTCCCGCCCCGGCAATAGATTCAAGGCTATGTGGGCTGTCGTACAGATATATACCGGCACTTCACTCCATAATTACTCCACTTAATTTTCTGGAGTTATCATGGCCCTTCCCAATGTAGCAATCACTGACGACTTAGGGCATGTACGCGCCCTGCCAAATGCAAAGCCCGACAACACACGAGAGGATACAAGTGCAGTGTCGTGGGGTGCCATAGTGGCGGGAGCTGCCGCTGCTGCTGCGCTGTCTCTGATATTGTTGATATTAGGAACTGGTTTGGGCTTGTCCTCAGTGTCACCATGGGCACACAGCGGTATTAGCGCAACGACCTTTGGAGTCTCGACCATCCTTTGGGTCACCTTCACGCAACTCGTTGCTTCCGGAATGGGTGGCTATCTCGCGGGTAGATTGCGAACAAAGTGGGTTGCGGCTCATACGGATGAGGTTTACTTCCGCGACACCGCACACGGATTTCTGGCTTGGGCCGTTGCCTCGCTGGTGACCGCCGCACTGCTGACATCAGTGATTGGGTCGATCATCAGTGGTGGGATTCAGGCTGGAGCCTCTGTGGCAGGTGGCATCGCCACCACGGCGACAGCCGCCAGAGCGGGCGGCGCTGCGGCGGCTGGATCCGAGATGGCGACATCCGGTAGTGACGGTGGGCCAATGGGCTACTTTGTGGATTACCTGTTTAGAAAAGACATGAGCACAGCTGCAAGCGCTTCTTCTCCTGCTGGAAGCGGCACCAAATCGGCGAGTGCCATGGAGGAAACCACTGTCGCGCCATCGTCCGAAGTTGCCCGCATCTTCATGAACACCGTCCAAACGGGAACTCTAGCTGTGGAAGACGTTAAGTATGTTGGTCAGATAGTTTCGCAGCGCACTGGCCTAACACAGCGGGACGCAGAGAAGCGAGTGAGTGATACTTATGCGCGCATGCAGGCAAAGTTACATGATGCGGAAGTTGCAACGAAAGACGCTGCCAACAAGGCACGTAAAGCTTCTGCCTACGCGGCGCTGTGGATCTTTATCTCACTGCTCGGGGGTGCATTCGTCGCCAGTTTAGCGGCCACGTATGGCGGTCGGCGGCGCGACCTCTAACCAAAATTTAAACATTTCACTTCGGAGGCAATAATGCGTTCAATACTTCTGTTCTTTCTGGGCATTCCCATTCCCATCATCATTCTGATCGCGTTATTCGTTCACTAAACGAGATCCGTCCCCACCAAATCTAAAAAGGAAAAGATATCCATGACAACTGCAATACAAAAAAAGACGAAGCCAGATAGTTCATCCAAGGTTCAGGACGCAATAGCCTTGCTGCGCGCTGATCACAAACTGGTCAGCACACTCTTCGCCGAATACGAAAAGACACGCTCCAATTCCAAGAAGAAGACGCTCGTCTCCCAAATATGCACGGAGCTAAGCGTACATGCTCAGGTGGAAGAAGAAATATTTTATCCGGCTGTTAAGCAAGCGCTTAAAGATAGAGAGATGATACCGGAAGCAATAGTGGAACATGCAACACTTAAAGTACTCATCGGTCAAGTGGAAGGTATTGAGCCGGACGGCGAGATGTTCGATGCCAAGATCAAAGTACTGTCCGAATACGTCAAGCATCACGTCAAGGAAGAACAGAACGAAATGTTTCCACAAGCGAAGTCGACGGAGCTAGACATGATTGAACTCGGTGGCAAAATCGCTGCGCGTAAAAAAATGCTTCTCGTGGAGCGTACCTAGCCTCGTTCATCCTCATGAGTGAACCTCAAGCCTCCGATATATCAATAACGGTTCTTGAAATGGATAGAAAATGGGTTCGGCCTGGTGACAATCCTCATCGTGCTGCTTTCTTGCAGGGCCATGATGAATAGTTCGTACCCTGCGATAAGGAGGTTGAGACCGCCTTCGAACGTTTTGGTGATGGGCATGATGATTTTCGCACTCTCCGCCTGCGGTGGAGTGGCCAAGCTGCCGATTTCAGCCGGCACCGGGCCAAATCCCACACTGCCACCCCCAGAACATACGCTGATTCCAACAGTGCATATCGCGCCCGCCAAAGGCTGGCCTGCGGGAACCAAGCCGATCGCCGCGCCGGGAACCATTGTCACACGGTTTGCTGAAGGCCTTGACCACCCTCGGTGGATTTACGTGCTACCCAACGGCGATGTTCTGGTCGCCGAGACCAATGCGCCGCCCAAGCCTGAGGATGGCAAAGGTATCAAAGGATGGTTTATGAAGATGGCGATGGGCAAGGCGGGTGCAGGTGTGCCCAGCGCCAACCGTATTTCTCTGTTACGTGACCTCAACGGAGACGGCATTGCGGACGCCCGATTCGTGTTCCTAGAGGGACTAAATTCACCCTTCGGGATGGCGCTGGTGGGGAACGATTTTTACGTGGCTAACACGGACGCGGTGGTGCGCTTCCCATACACACTAGGCGATACCAGAATCACTGCACCCGGTGTCGAGGTAATGAAACTCCCTGCTGGACCGCTCAATCATCACTGGACCAAAAATCTCATCGCCAGTAAAGACGGCTCCCGGCTTTATGTGACTGTAGGTTCCAACAGCAACGTTGCAGAAAATGGAATCGACAAAGAGGATGGGCGCGCCGCCATCTGGGAGCTGGATCTCAAAACCGGGAACAAACGCATTTTTGCCTCAGGATTGCGCAACCCGAACGGGATGGCTTGGGAAGCCGATGGTGGCGAATTGTGGACATCGGTGAATGAGCGCGATGAGCTAGGCAGCGATCTGGTGCCGGACTATATGACGTCGGTGCGCGATGGCGGCTTTTACGGCTGGCCATACAGTTATTTCGGACAGCACGTCGATACGCGTGTGAAACCACCTCGCCCCGACTTGGTTGCCAAAGCAATTTCTCCCGACTATGCATTGGGGCCGCACACTGCTTCGCTAGGTCTGGCCTCCGCACAAGGCACCAGCTTGCCCACGCAGTTCCAGCGCGGCATGTTCGTGGGTCAGCACGGTTCGTGGAATCGCAAACCGCATAGTGGCTACAAGGTGATTTTCGTACCTTTCAGTGGCGGCAAACCCACAGACGAGCCGGTAGTCGATGTGCTGACCGGCTTCATCAGCGCAGAGGGCAATGCACTGGGACGGCCGGTTGGTGTCACGCTGGACAAAACGGGAGCACTACTAGTGGCGGATGACGTCGGCAATATAATCTGGCGCGTCAGCGCCGCAGCTCGTTAGCCACGGAGATTTATGTCATTCTCCACAACAAATATATCAAGCACTTGATCTGTATAGAGAAATGATCTAATCTTTCCTCAGAAGGTCATGAGTGTAAACAATCGATTTATTCCAAAACTAAATATCTCGCTACCCTAATCGAACAGGCCATCAGATAATTCGATTCGTCATTCTCACGCAGGTCAGGGTACAGATGTTCTATCAATCTATTTGATGGCCAGCTTTATCCGTACGGTACCGCACTGACCGAGTTTAGTATTCCGTGCATTATCCAATGCGGTGTTCCGGTCATAACGGTATTTATTTTTTCAGGAGATTATTATGAACAAAGATCAAGTTAAAGGACGTATTGAAGAAGTCAAAGGAAAAGTCAAGGAAGTCGCCGGTAAAATCACTGATGACAAAAATCTGGAAGTAAAAGGAAATATTCAAAAGAACAGCGGTAAAGCCCAAGCTGGCTTTGGTGATCTTAAGAATGATCTTAAGAAAGGCAGTTGAAGCGAGTACAGCGCAGTTTCGCTAACAAGGTTTTCGACCGGATACACCGCAACAATTAAGGGTACAAAGTCTTCTACAACTTTTCAGATCTCCGTTATTCTAACCGGGTTCAAAGGCTACTGAAAATTGTTATTTGTAGAATATAAGCTATGCAAGCATATGATTTTAAATGTTATTGCGCCGGCCTCATAATCCTTTGGTCCGGGGTTCAAGTCCCTGACGACCCACCAATATATCAATAGGTTAGCGCATCAATGGCTAACCTGTTTTTATTTAGTAGCCGTATAGTAGGCTACTAAATGTCTGCGCGGAACCTGCTGAATCCATCAGGTAGCCAAAGACTAGCTCTTACATTAAGCTATCTGCATTGCTCATTTTCAATGCCGGTTTTTATACTCCAGAGCATGAAAATCATGAAAATCATGAAAATCATGAAAATCATGAAAATTGTGCCAAACTACGGTTGTTGTTTACCTACATCTTCATGTTGGCCTATCAATTATTTATACTTTTATTATGGAAACCAACTGCTTGCTGCGGCACAATATAATTAAAGATCGTATTGCAATGAATCCTGCAAAGGTTGTGGATGCCGCAATCAAGTTGTGGGAGCAGATGGCTACCGAAATCATTTCGATCGTCGGTGAGAGTGGTTTTAATTCACTTTACTCCAGAAGTATATTCCTAACCCAATCAACATTTCCTTGGGTCGGGACCAGCTTAAAGTCACCACTGACGGATCAACGGTTCGCGAAATTAAAAGTGAACTTTGAAGGACAAACCCCTGCGCACGCCAGTGAAGCAAATACCCTACTATTGATAACTTTCACTGACATCCTGGCCTCGTTAATTGGCGAGAAGTTAACCACCACTATCTTACGTTCGGCTTGGGGCAATGACGCTTCTGTTGGAACTAGCAAGGAGTTTAAAAATGAGTAAAAAGGTATGCATACGTCGACTGGCAACTGGCGTACCTGGTCTGGATAATTTGTTAGGCGGAGGGCTGCCGGAATTCTCGTTTAACCTGATTGCGGGCACTCCGGGAAGTGGAAAAACAACGCTTGCTCACCAGATCATGTTCTCATTGGCAAAACCGGATAACCGCGCTCTGTACTTTACGGTACTCGGTGAACCCGCTCTGAAGATGCTTCGCTATCAACAACAGTTTCCGTTTTTTGATATTAATCAAGTCAATAAATCGATCCGCTTCGTAAATCTGTCTGCAGACCTCCTGGAGGGAGATTTTGCCAGAGTGTTGTCACGTATCGCCGATGAAGTGAAAGACTATTCTCCCAGCCTTGTATTCGTTGATTCGTTTAGATCAGTTGTACAGTCTGTAAAGCAGGAGGAACAGGGGACGTCCGAGCTACAAGGGTTCGTACAGCAACTAGGCATGCAAATGACGAGCTGGCAGGCAACAACATTTTTAATCGGGGAATATTTGAAACCAGAGGCAGACTCAAGCCCTGTCTTTACAGTGGCGGACGGCATACTGTGGCTTTCGCAAAACTTGCACCGCAATTCAATGGTACGCAAGATACAAGTGGTCAAGATTCGTGGCCAAGCCCAGGCACCAGGTTTGCACACTTTCCGTATTAGTGATGAAGGCATTCAGGTTTTCCCGCGCGCCATTATCAAACACGGCACAGTGGCAGAGTCTATCAACGTGCCCACTAGAGAGGAACGTCTTCCGATGGGGATACCGGGCCTGGATGAAATGCTGGGCGGCGGCTTGCCAGTTGGATATTCGCTACTCCTCGTAGGGCCATCTGGATCCGGGAAAACCATATTAGCAACGGAATTTCTCGCTGAAGGAGTTCGCAGGGGCGAACCAGGTGTGATTGCGGCATTTGAGAAGAGCCCTAGCCAACTGTTGAACAATAAACTGAATTCACTGGTCAGAACTGGACAAGTTGGGGTGATCGATACGCGTTCCCTGGATTTATCGATTGATGAAACCTTGCATGATTTAATTGAAATGATTAATAGAATGGAGGCAAAGCGCGTTGTCATTGACTCCTTGTCTGGATTTGAGCTGGCACTGGCACCTCAGTTTAGCGAAGATTTTCGTGGGTCACTATACAGAATGATTGCTGAACTTACTGGCATGGGCGTGACTATATTAATGACCTCGGAACTGGAAGACCGCTACACCGATTTACGCTTTAGCCCATTCGGGAGTGCTTTTCTAGCTGACACAATTATTGTTCAGCGCTATATCGAAATCGCCGGCCAATTCAAACGCGTCATGTCAATCGTTAAAGTCCGTGGCAGTCAGCACAGTAAGGATATTCGATTGTTTGATATTACACACGAAGGCATTGTTATTGGCGAAACCTTATCAGAGTACACCGGAATTATGTCGGGCCGGCCGATGCTCGGCCCGTAACTTAAATGTTTAGGTGGGTGCAATGGACAACGATAGTAATGATGTCGCATTTGATATTGACGATTTAAATCAAGTGGATCAATCAAACCAGTACAAAGATAAATTGCCAGCGGTCCACGACGATGAAAAATCTGTTTTAAGCCGCGAAAAGTTGGTTTCTGCACGAGAAGATACGGCTTATTTGCGTGAAGAAGCTGCCCATCTGCGCGAAGGGACAGCTACCTCACGTGAGAGAGAAATTCGTGCGGCAGAAGCAATTCAAGCAGCATCCGGCGACCATTTAATTAAGTTGCAGCAGGCGAACGCACACTTGGTCGTGGCTACAATTGAAGCACATAAACTGGCCGAACAAGTCGAAACGACTAAAGTTCAGCTAGATCATCTTGCCCATCACGATGTTCTTACCGGCTTACCTAATCGCATGTTGCTGCAAGACCGTCTTATCCAAGCGATTGAGTCGGCCTGCCGACAAGGTAGGCAACTTGCGGTTATGTTTATGGATCTGGATCAATTTAAACATATCAACGACTCGTTGGGGCATGCGATAGGCGACAAACTATTACAATCAGTTGCTCAACGCTTGGTGGGATGTGTACGTCACTCGGATACCATCAGTCGCCAGGGTGGGGATGAATTCGTGGCGCTTCTTCCCAATATTGAACATTCAAAAGGCGCAGCGCTTTGTGCGCAAAAAATACTTGCGGCGCTCGCGCTACCTCATCTCATTGACCAACACGAACTCCATATTAGTATGAGTATTGGTATTAGCATCTATCCCGATGATGGTCAGGATGCAGAAACCCAGATCAAAAATGCGGACACTGCGATGTATTTTGCCAAGAACAACGGACGCAACAATTTTAAATTTTTTAAGCAAGAAATGAATGATCGCGCCGTCCAGCGACAATCCATTGAGGCAAGTTTGCGTCGTGCACTGGAACGGCAGGAATTTGTGTTGCATTACCAACCAAAAATAAATCTAAAAAGTGGTGCAATTGTCGGTGTTGAGGCACTCATTCGCTGGCAGCATCCGGAACAAGGGCTGCTATCACCAGCACAGTTCGTGTCCATTGCCGAAGATTGTGGCCTGATCCTGCCGATGGGCCGTTGGGTACTGCGCGAAGCCTGTCTGCAGGCCCGGTCGTGGCAGCAAGCTGGTTTACCGTCAATCATCGTTGCAGTCAACATCTCCGCGCTTGAGTTCCGCACCAAGGATTTTCTAGATAATATTCGCGAGGTGCTCAAAGAAACAGGCTTAGAGCCGCGTTATCTAGAACTGGAATTAACTGAAAGCGTCCTCATGCAGGATGTCGGGTCTACGGATTCCATGCTTCGTACGCTTGCAGATTTGGGTGTAAAGCTTGCCATTGATGATTTCGGCACCGGCTATTCCAGCCTAAGTTATCTGAGACAGTTTCCGATCAATACACTGAAGATTGATCAGTCGTTCGTGAAACAGATGTGCAGCGATCCGGACGATGCTGCCATCGTCAGTGCCGTAATTAGTATGGGTAAAAACCTCAAGCTATGCATCATTGCAGAAGGCGTGGAATCACCAGAGCAGTACAAACTTCTACTTGCCCGGCATTGCGACGAGGGCCAGGGCTACTATTTCGGACGTCCAATGGTGGCAGAGGCGCTGGCCACCTTACTAAAAACTGGCGTAACACTCATTCCCAATTAAGGGTTCGAACATAAGCGATGCACGTTTAAGTTACGTAAAGAACTCTCTACCATTTTCAATCCTGACGCGAAGGTGAGAGAAAAACAAATCTGAATTGTTGCTAACCATATAAGGGTGAGATTAGTCAATGAGGCATCTTATTCATTAATCAGAATAATTTAGGCATCGTTTCGCACTCTGATGCGCCAGCGTTTACCTCACCTAAATATACTAAAGTGCCGAAATTTTAAAAATTTTTACAATGAGCCGTGCATTATATTAGAGGATGAAGGTAGTTATGAACATAAATGGCAATGATGGTACCCCTAAATTTAATGAACTAAATCAATCGAATGTATCAAGACACAATAAAGATGAGCTGGAACCTATCCTTGACGACGAAACGGCTGTTCTAAGCCGCGAGAAATTAGTCGCCACACGCGAAGATGCTGCGGACTTACGAGAGGGCTCTATCATTTTACGCGAAGTGAAAGCCACCTCGCGCGAACGAGAAATTCGTGCTGGAGAAAAAGTACAGATAGCATTCGACGAGCACGTAATTAAGTTGCAGCAAGCGAACGCACACCTCGTCATTGCTACAATGGAAGCACGCAAACTGGCCGAAGAAGTTGAAGCAACTAAAGTTCAGATGGAGATTGCCAAGTCTGTAGCGGAAAAAGCCAATCTCGCGAAATCAATTTTTCTTAACAACATGAGCCATGAACTGCGCACCCCGCTCAATGCGATTCTCGGTTTTTCCCAGTTGTTGGAGATAGGTCCACCGCCACCTACAGATATCCAAACGGAAAGGTTACAACTTATTATTAAAGCAGGATGGTATCTGCTGGAACTGATTAATGGAATCCTTGATCATGCGGCGATCGAATCTGGCGAGCGGTCATTAATTCGAGAACCGGTATCACTGACAATAACCATACTCGAATGCCTTGCCATGATCGAATCGCAGGCAAAAAAACGCGACATACATATAAATTGTATTCCGTTCGACAAGACCTGGTTTGTTAATGCCGATCGAATCCGAGTTAAGCAGGTTCTGATTAATCTGCTTTCCAATGCAATCAAATACAACCGCGAACATGGAACGGTCGAGGTGAAATGTACCTGCACTCAAGAACGCATACGCATCTACATTAAAGACAGCGGCATGGGATTGCCTCCAGAAAAACTGGTTCAGCTATTTCAGCCATTCAATCGCCTCGGGCAAGAATCCGGTGCCGAGGAAGGAACTGGCATTGGCCTGGTAGTAACTAAACAATTGATCGAACTGATGGGGGGTACGATTAACGTGGAGAGCACCGTCGGTGTGGGAAGCGAATTTTGGGTGGAATTGCCTCGGGCCGATGCTCCGCAACTTATCACTGAAAATACAATGCCTGCAGAATTGGCGCTCCAAGCTCATGGAAACGCGATGCTACGCGCCCTGCTTTATAAGGAAGATAATCTGGACAACTAATACTGGTTTAAACAACCGGAGCGATCATTATAGCTGACGTAAGACTATGAACCGCTCAGAGCGTGTATTACCTCAAGCGAGCGGAGATGGCTGGATTAGTTCTTTACAATTGCCCGTCATTTACATACGCAAATGTAGAAAGTTACAGCACCGATATCAAATACTCGCGACTCTGTTGTTACCAACATTTTAGTTTATCGGCGTGGGAGGTTTCGACATCCTCAAATCTCTGGGACGGACTAAAACAATTTCTTTAGAATTAGATGCGATATTAATGATGTTAAAGCCCGCTGCTCAAGGCTGAATCTGGTATTGCCTTCACGTTGCACGACCTGAGGCGCACTTTCATCATTATCCCAAGCATGATCATCATGCTTTTGGTTGACATGTTCAGCACTTAAATTCCTGTTCCTTCATCATGAGAGCAACTTCCACTTTGAAACGGGTGTCGAAGAGCTAGTAGTCGATTACGTCAGAGATGCTTTATTTAATCTCACATCAATTTGGCATGTAAACCTACATTAACGTCAGTTTTGCCGAAGTTCTCATTCAAATTTTCTAGCAAACTACATTCACTCCTACCTCTCAAGAATAGATGAAGGGATGGGCCTGTTACATATTGTTTGTAATTATCTTTCTTATTGGGTTGGCGGCAGTCTGCCTGCCCACAAGAAGGATGCGACAAAAATTGCTGGATAAGTTAAGGGTTTTCTCTATTTATTTTTTAAGTTTGTTAGGCCGTCAAGAGAGAATTCTCTTAATACATACATTCTGGCAAAGCTCGAACTAGCAGGAGTAAGAAATGGAAATCAAAAAAATTGTAACAGTGCTAAATGATTTAATTGAAATTTCACGCAACGATGCTGAGGATTTTAAGACCTGCGCAGAGACTATTGAGAGTGCGGAGCTAAAGTTTTTTTTTCAGACACGTATACACGACTGTGAAGAAACCATTCGGGAACTGGAAGCCGCTATGAGTCGGTATGGTGACTATCCAGATACCAATAGTAGCGCCTACACCTTAAAAGCTTATGACAAAGCACTCAAGGAAGATATACCAAGTGATCTCCGGCCTCTCATTAATCGAGGTATCCGTAGAATTTTAGTAGGAGAAATGAACATGTGTATTTTTGATCTAGAGGACTCTCCTCAGAAATCATTCTCTCTCACTACATCATCTTTGAACTCATACGCAAACGAATGAATATTCATAGAGAAATTAAAATTCGAACATTTATCTGTGCATTGTATTAGTTATGGAATATCAGAACACTTCATTTAACTCTAAATAAAATTGCTAATTAGAAATATGAAGTTCTGTGATTGTGCAACTACTGTTATCTTCTTGGGGAAACAACATGGCCACACCGAATAATATCCAGTCAGTACGTATGCGCAATAATTTTCTGCTTTCAATGTTGTCTGATGACGACTACCAAAGTTTATTGCCGCGTCTGGAGCTTGTACATCTGTCTTTGAGGGATGTACTGGCCCAGAAAAATACACGGATTGGATATATTTTCTTTCCATGCACCGCAGTACTTTCGATTCTTTCCTACATGGCAGATGGTTCTGCAATTGAAATAAGCGCTGTGGGCAATGAAGGTTTTACAGGGATGGAGATTCTCATAAATAGTACGCATTCAGTTGAAACCATAATTTGCCAGGTTGAAGGGAGTAGTTTGCGCATGCGAGTGAGCGATTTTAAAGCGGCGATTACAGGTAATACGTCGTTGAGGCTTATTACTGAACGCTATGCACATGCCTACATGAATCAGATGGCACAGTCCATTGTTTGCAACCGTCTACATACACTCGAGCAGAGATTTGCCCGTAGATTACTGGTTACTCATGATCGAGTGGACGGAAATGAGTTTTATCTAACGCAAGAATTTCTTGCCGGTATGCTGGGTGTATGCAGACCAAGCGTGAGTGTTGTAGCAAATGAATTTCAAGAGCGTGGATTGATTCAATATAGTCGTGGCCATCTAAGAATCCTGGATCGAGTGAGGCTCGAACAGACAGCTTGCGAATGCAGTAATCGCATCATTCATTCGCGATATGAATCGGCCCATTATCCCAAGCAGTTGGATCGCGCACAAAATAAAAATGTGGATCTGGTAAGTTAAACTAAAAATAGCTTTCGGACGTCGCTACTCGCACAGAACGGATAAAAGAAACATACTCGATCGCTTTAGATGTTGTCCTTAATAGAATCCAGGATAGCATTTTATGCATTATTGGTTTAGTGGTACTCCATGCATTCGCAGCAAGGAAGAATGCTCTGTAAATGATAACCTCAGCCTCTATAAGCAAAGAGGCAGCCCCCCATGCTAGACGATAAGCCGCCGGATAGATTGTGTATATCGACAATCTGTCAGTACGGTTAAAAGCGCCGTAAAAAAAGACCCTAACCCTACGACTGTCAAGCCGGAAGTTTTTGCCCAACAATTAGGAGCAACATATCATGAGTTCCATTCAATCATCTTTTCCCAAAGAGGGTATAGCCGGATTAAAGGAAAATTTTCGATTTGATTTCATCTCGGGATTTCTGGTCTTCCTGCTGGCGTTACCGCTCAGTTTAGGCATCGCGAAAGCCAGCGAATTTCCCCCTGCGATGGGCGTGCTCACCGCCATGATTGGAGGTCTATTTGTCAGCTTCTTTGCCGGCTCACGTCTGACCATCAAAGGCCCCGCTGCGGGCTTAATCACCATCTGTGCAGGATGTGTCACCGAACTGGGCGGCGGTCCGGAAGGCTGGCATCTTGCTCTTGGCGTCATTGTCGTTGCTTCATGGATTCAAATCATTCTAGGCTTCTTGAAAGCCGGTTCACTCAGTGATTTTATACCGCATTCGGCCGTGCACGGCATGCTGGCGGCCATCGGAATAATCATCTTTTCCAAACAAATCCATATCTTGCTGGGAATTGACCCGTCCACATTAAAAGGACTGGATCCCATTGGACTTTTGGAACGCATTCCCGACTCTGTCATGCACGCCAATCAACCGATTGCCATCATTGGCATGATCAGTTTGATCATCTTATTCGGTATGCCGAAAATAAAAATCAACTTCTTGAAAAAAATTCCGGCCCCCATGATCGTGCTGTTAATCGCCATTCCCGCGGCTTTCATGTTGGACTTCAACACCACACAACCCGCTCATGCCCTGGTTCATATCGGCAACTTCTGGGCTTCAGTCGGATACAACCCCGATTTCTCTGCCATCACCACTTTTGTGTTCTGGAAATATGTCTTCATGCTCCTGGCCGTAGGCAGCCTGGAATCATTGCTGACCGTCAAAGCGGTGGATGGACTGGACCCCTGGAAGCGGCAGTCGGATTTCAACAAAGACCTGGCTGCCGTCGGAGCTGGTAATGTCGTCTCGGGATTATTGGGCGGACTCCCGATGATATCTGAAGTCGCACGTAGCTCAGCCAATGTACGCTTTGGTGGTCGTACCGTCTGGGCCAATTTCTTTCATGGCTTCTTCTTGCTGGTGGCCATGCTCCTGATGATCCCCGTGATTGAAATGATCCCCAATGCCGCACTGGCAGCCATGTTGATATTTGTGGGTTACGTACTCGCTTCCCCGTCGCTGTTCTACAAAACCTACAAAATTGGGAGTGAGCAATTAGTGGTCTTTTTAATCACCATTGCCGCAACCATCGCGACGGATCTACTGATAGGAATCGCCTCAGGCATCGTAGCCAAATTTATCATCCATATTGTCAATGGAGCTCCCCTACGCAGCATGTTCAAGGCGCGTTACACCCTGAAAGAAAAAGAAGATGAATATAACTTAACCATTCAGGGCGCTGCCATATTCTCCAACCTGATGGGCTTTAAAAATGCGTTCAACCAATTAAAAACCGGAAAAAAAGTAGAACTGGACTTCTCCAAGGCCAAACTGGTTGACCATAGTTTCATGGAATTTCTCAAACACTTTGAAGAAGACTATACGCACACGGGCGGTACCGTCATCGTGAAAGGCTTCGACCGGTTCCAGCCTTTCTCCAATCACCCCCTCGCGGGCAGAAAAGTCAGCAAAGGATATGAACCCCTTGAAGAAGAATTGACCCATATTAGAGGCCCACTCATTGTTAATGGTTTCGGACGGGTTCAGCTGGCGCTGCTGTTTGGAATGCTCTGTGCTCTACCGCTATTGATTGTCGGCATGAGCAAGACCGAGCAAGGTCTGAAAGTTGCCCAGCAGGACCGCACGATTCCGCTCGAACAGGTGGCGCATATTGAAGTATTACTATTGGAAAACCGACTTGCAGTCGCGTCTACCCTGGTAACACCGACGCCCGAAGTGATTAGCCACAATACGGCACAGGTTGAAGAAAATATTGCGGAAATAGAAAAAACATGGGATGCCTACATGGCTAACCACCTCACACCCGCTGAACGAACACTGGCGGAGAAGTTTGCCGCTAATCGAAATCGATTCGTTAATGAAGCCCTGAAACCAGCCGTCGTTGCTTTGCGTGCAGATGATGTTAGAGAAGCGAACAATATCGTTGTGCGTAAGATCCGTCCTCTCTATCACTCTGTTGGGGAAGATATCCACGCACTCGTTAAACTGCAACAGGAAGATTTTTTAGCACATCGCAAAATTTGAGCATAAGGTAGAAGAGAAACCAGGCGCAATGGATTTTAAAGGGTTTATCCAATCTTTTAAGATACATACTGCGCCTATTTCGTTCACCGAGAAATTACGCAACGGCTTAATCGGTGGACTTGCCATCCTGCTCTTGGGATTAGTGCTCAAATATTTGCCACAGGCCAACTATCCTTTTGTCATGCTGGGTTCAATAGCGGCCTCTGCGGTGCTACTCTTTGCTGCACCCCATAGTCCGATGGCGCAACCGTGGCCTTTGTTCGGTGGCCATTTAATTTCGGCGCTAGCAGGTTGGTTATGCAGCCAACTCATTAGTGACCCGTTATTAGCCGCAGGCTGTGCCGTGGGATTGGCGATCTTTCTGATGCATTACCTGAATTGTCTACATCCGCCGGGTGCATCCACGGCGCTTACGTTAGTGCTATTCAGTGCACAATTCCACCCTATGGGTTGGCCATGGGTAGTGTGCATCGTGCTGGCGAATATCGTAATTTCCTTGGTGCTGGCATTGCTGATCAACAACCTTCTGCCTGGCAGGAGTTACCCGGTGCGGCATACTCCCCAACCCATAGTACCAACAGATACTCGACCCAAGCACGTCCAGCTGGCACAGACTGATATCGAATGGGCACTGACTCAAATGGATGGCGTGATCGACGTCAGCGAAGAAGACCTGGTCGAGATCTACGAGCTAGCCATTAACCATGCACGGAATCGTGACGGTAAAATTAGCTCGTGATTCTTTGCCGATGAAGGATGTGATAAATTTCTGGAAGCTTCTGGTGCTGGAAATAATGCTGATTCAGGCAAAAAAATATCGGATAAATGATTTAAAATTTGATGCCAGTCGGTTTGTCAAAATGAACTATCGCAGCACTAAATAGATGCCACGCCTTAACGCAAATTAGCGAGCAGAGTCCGACAAGCAACTAATCTTTTTTTGGAGTCCTCCAAGTGTTGTCTATATTTATTTCAAAGAATTTCTTTGTTGATGTTCCATTCTTTGAGATAAGCAGTGGGTGACTTACTCATTGCTTGAGTAAACATGGATGTAAAATTACCCGCACTACTATACCCAAGCGTAAAGGCGGTATTAGTTATGCTTTGCCCTTTAAGCAGCATTTCTATGGCGTGTAGAAGGCATAGTTGCTGTCTCCAAGTTGAAAATGACATTCCCATTTCGAGCTCAAACAGTCGGGCCAGGGTTCTTGGACTAGCGCCTGCGACGTTGCCCCAATGCTTTAAAGTGTAGTCTATGCGTACATTTTCATGCATGGCGGATGTTACTTTTTTAAGTCTTGAATCGCGGCCTTCGGGTATAAAAAATGGGGTTTCCTTTTCCAAGGGGATTTTTTCAATAAGCAATTGCATTAGCCTTGCTTCATAGCTTTCAAGTCGATAGTCCCAACCAATTTTGATTGCAGTAAGAATTAGCTCTCTAAGCAATGGAGAAAGTTTTATGACGCAACATTTTTTGGGAAGGTCAGTTAGCAGATCAGAGCGAATAGAAATTGTTCGAAACTCTGAGGATTGTGTGAAAGTTACCAAATGATTAGCCTCACTGGGAACCCAGCATGCCTGGCCAGGTGGGGTAATCCAAGATCCTTCGTCGGTAATAACGCGCATGTTGCCGGAAATGATACAAAGCAATTGCCCTCGTTCATGAGTGTGAGTTTCAATTGTCCACCCTTTGGGCGGACTCACTCTCTTTGTTACTACGGGAAGATCAGATTCGTCAGGGTCAGGCGTATTTCCGCAAACGCCTGGAGCGAGCTTGTGGGGAGAGCTAATGATTACCTCCTAAAAGTCTGTGCATGTTGAACGTCCTTATGAGTAATAAAACTGACTAGTATTGTGAAACAAAATATTCATCAATTAAACGACGCGTCTTAATCCTAGTTTCATTATTGAAATAGTCGTCTAGCTTGGGTTTCAATAATGATGTTCCAAATTTTGCTCGATCATTTCTTCCGTTACTGGGCCTACCGAAGTACAAAAAGCACCCATCCTGAAGTTTTAGAAATCCCGACACTTCCGCATTTGTATTCCATCCTGTATTGCTTTTTTGCAATTTGTTCAGTCATGAGAATATTGCGCTTGATAATCATTACAGCGCGCTATTTTATAGCCTACCTATACAAAGGTCGATGAGTCAACATGAACGCAACTACGTGTAGGGCAATAGCAATGATGCAAATTTCGATAGAATCGTCGAGAGACAGTGTAGTGATGAACAAGTTCAAATTTGTGGTATGAGATCTCCAACATTCTTGCTTATGATGCTTCTCACTTTTCTGCGGGTGATGGTTTACTGGTTAGAAATTTATAGGTAGATCTTTGCTAAGAAGGCAATGAGGATCAGCTATGTATGAGTTATGAAATGGGCACAATATTTATTTTTTTATATGTCAGGAGCTATACATACAAACCGAAATAGCACGCTCATACTATTTCGGCGTTGGGATTTATCTATAACGTATTTATTTAAATTTGAAGAGATAGCAATTTTATAATTTACGCGATGTTTTTTTCAATTTTGAATCTTAATCTAAGAACTTCTTGACTATGCAGCTCAGCAAAATCAGCAGAACTAAATCAGCCAACTTACTGCATTGGGAACAGGCATTAATCGTTGTTGATGAATGCAACCCATTTTTCAACAAAAAGTTAAGAACTAATTTAATTTAAATTAACATAGGGGTGACTAAATGATGGAAATCAAGAACAACATAGGCAGGCGCAGCTTTTTAAAGCTGTCTGCCACCGCCGGACTCGCTGTAATGGCCAATAACGCCTTTGCAGCATCACCATTTCTGAAGCCGTATGTCGTTGACAACCCTCTGAAGTCCTACCCGAATAGAGACTGGGAGAAGGTTTACCGGGACATGTTCCATGTTGACAGCGAATTTATATTTCTGTGTGCGCCGAATGACACGCACAACTGCCTGCTCAAGGCCCACGTAAAGAATGACGTAGTCATCCGCATCTCGCCGTCGTACGGCTACGGAGATGCCGAAGATATGGATGGAAACCGTGCCAGTCACCGCTGGGAGCCGCGGATCTGTAACAAGGGCATGGTCATGAACAGAAAGGCCTATTCTGACAGACGGCCCAAAGGCGCGATGGTCAGAACCGGCTTCAAGGCCTGGGCAGAAGCGGGTTATCCGCGGACGGGCGCAAACGGCTTCCCGGATCAAAAATATCTGCAACGTGGCAAAGAACCCTTCATCAAACTGCCCTGGACCGAGGCTTACGCGTTGGCCGCTGGCGCATTGGAGAACATCGCCCGGACCTATTCCGGTGACAAAGGCGCTGCGTTACTGACGCGCCAAGGCTATGACCCGGAGATGATTGCGTCGATGCACGGCTGCGGCTGTAAGACCATGAAATTCCGGGCCGGGATGGCCGCCTTGGGGGTGTTACGAATCTATTCGATCAAGCGGTTTTCGCAAGGATTGGCCCTGCTGGACGCCTATGTCAGAAATATCGGACCCGACGAAGCGAGTGGCGCCAAAGTATTGGACAGCTATTCCTGGCATACCGATCTGGCGCCCGGATGTCCTATGGTTTCCGGTCACCAACAGTTGGATTATGAGTTCATGGTCTATGAGCACGCCAAGCTGATTGTCTTCTGGGGAAACAACTTCGTCTGTACCAAGATGCCGGACCTTCATTGGGTCAGTGAAGCGCGGCTCAAAGGCTGCCATATCGTCGACATCTCCATCGACTACCACGCGACCGCGAACAAGGCGGATGACGTCATTATTCTTCGGCCCGGTACGGATCCGGCGCTGGGTCTGGGGGTGTGTCATCTGCTCATCAAGAATAATCAGTATGACGAAAATTATCTGAGAGCCAATACGGACATGCCGCTGTTGATCAGAACGGATAACTGGAAAAACCTGAAGGCCTCGGACATTTTTGCGGACTACAAGCTGGCCGAACTGACGCACCATCTCAAGGTGATGAAGCCCGGGGAAGAACCGACGCAACCGGTGGCGTTCCAAGCCACGGCCTTTGTTTCAGAAGAAATCCGCAAGTTCTGGGGCGACAATGTAGTCTGGGATAAGAAGACCAACAAAGCCGTACCGCTGACCCGGGATGAATGCGGCGCACGCTATGCGGCGAAGGGCATCGACTCGGCCTTGACCGGCGATTATGAAGTGACCCTGGTCGACGGCAAGAAGATCAAGGTTACGACGGTATTCCAGTTGCACAAAGAATACCTGGAGGAATACACGGCCGAGAACACCTCGATCATGACCGGCGTTCCAATGGAAGCCATCGTTGACCTGGCCAACCTGTTCCACAAGCACCGAGGGCAAGCAATCATCAGCACCGGTGCGGGAACCAATCACTACTTCAATTCGACCCTGAAGGATCGTGGCTTCCTGCTGCTATCGGCACTTACAGATATCATTGGCCATATTGGCGGATGTACGTTTGGTAACTACGTGGGTAACTACAGACAGTCCGTCTTTGGCGGGTTTGGTCAGTACCTTCTGGAAGATCCGTTCAATCCTGAACTGGATGGCCGTAAGATGGTCACCAAAATGGCTCACTATACCGATGACGAATCTGCCCATTACTACAACTATGGCGATCGGCCCTTAAGGAACGGAACCCGGTTGCTGACGGATCCTGGTCATATGCCGGCACCGACCAAGGTTCTGTGGCAAGCGAACTCCAACTCCTCACTGGGCAATGCCAAAGGTCACTACGACATGGTCGTCAATACCCTGCCGAGATGGGAAGCGATATTTTACAGTGACTGGAACTGGACTGCCTCTTGTGAATATTCCGACATCGTCTGGGGTGTGGACTCGTGGTTGGAAAACAAGCATACCGACATGGCCTGCTCCTGCTCCAACCCGTTCCTGACCGTTTCCCCGATCACCCCGCTGAGGCGGTTCCAGGATACCGTAGGCGATGCCGAAGTGCCTGCCGGAATCTTCAGAGCCTTTACCGCGCTGACCGGTGATCAACGGTTTGCCGACTACTTCAAGTTTGTGGGCACCAACCCTGCCGGCAATCCGGCGGATCGGGATTCCGAAGTTTATGGTCAACGGGTTCTCAACGCCGGCTCCGCCACCCGCGGGATGGTTTTTGCTGAGATCCGGGAAAAAGCCAAGCGAGGCGTTCCGACCATCTTCATGGCCAGAACCTATCCGAGAATCAGCGGCTGGGAACAAACGGCTGAAGGCGGCGGCTTGCCTTGGTACACCAAGAGCGGTCGGTTGGAATTTTACATGGATGACCCGCGGTTGATTGATGGCGGCGAGAATCTCACCGTCTATCGCACCCCGATTGATTCAAGCCACTACGAGCCGAATGTCATCGTCGGTAACAGCCGCGCGTTTGCATTGATGGAAACCCCCGAGATGCGTGGTCTGGAAAGAATGGGCAACAGCCTTAAAATTGCCGAAAACCGGCAAGGGCGGAACGTCATCCTGACGACCAAAGAACTGATGGCGACCACCCATCCGCTGCGGCCGCACGGCTATGAGTTCTGCTTCAATTCGCCCAAGTACCGGCACGGCGCTCACACCACCCCGATTGATACGGACTTGATGACCCTGTGGTGGGGACCGTTTGGCGACATCTACCGTCATGACAAGCGTCAACCGTCCGTGGGTGAAGGATTCGTGGACGTTAACCCGCTCGACGCCAAGCGCTTCGGTATCGATGAAGGCGACTATATCTGGGTGGATGCGGATCCCGGCGACCGTCCTTACAAAGGCTGGAAAGAAGGCACACCGGAATATGCCCTGGCCCGGTTCATGGTCAGATGCAGATACTTCCCCGGTATGTCGCAAGGTTCCATGCGGATGTATTACAACGCCTATGCCGCCACGTATGGCAGTATGGAAGGTGCGCGGACCCGGGCGGATGGATTGGCGAAGAGCCCAAGGACCAACTATCAGGCCATGTTCCGCTCCGGAAACCATCAAAGCTGCACCCGCGCGTGGATCAACCCGACCGGTACCACTGACACCGTGGCCAACAAGAAGGTCTTTGGACAGGAAATTATTATCGGGATGCAGAATGACGTCCACTGCGCCAATGGTTCTCCCAAGGAATCGTATGTGAAGATCGAGCTGGCTGAAAAAGGCGGCGTCAACGGGGGTGTTTGGCATATTGCCGCTAAAGGCTACCGGCCGACCTATGAGAGCCTTCAAATGAAGACTTATCTCCAGGGCGGGTTTACAAGCAGATAATTACGGGTGTGCAGCCGCCGCCCTGAAGCAGGGCGGCGTTCTTGAAATTGTGAAATAATTTTGTAAATGGAGATCTACAATGGCAAAAGTTAGAAATTGGCAACTGGGCAGGGAAATGGATTACCCCTACGAAGAAAACAGGCCAGGTCGGCAAGTATCCATGTTATTCGACTTGAATAAATGTATCGCCTGTCAGTCTTGTACCATGGCGTGCAAAACGACCTGGACGGCTGGTAAAGGCCAGGAAACGATATTCTGGAATAACGTGGAATCGAAGCCTTATGGATTCTATCCGCTTGCTTGGGATGTGAAGGTTTTGGCCCTCCTGGGAGAACAGGCGCAACCCTGGTCAGGCAACAAATACAACGGCACGACGATCTTTGAAGACCTGGGCATGAATCAACGGATCAAGGGTTATCTGCCCGATGAAATGGACTATGCGCATCCGAACCTTGGGGAAGATGAGTGCCTTAAAATCCTGGATGGTGAAGGGGATTATATCAAGGGTCCGACGCATAAGAACTGGGGTTTCTTCTTCCCGCGGATATGTAACCACTGTACCTTCCCCGGTTGTTTGGCAGCGTGCCCGAGAAAGGCGATCTACAAGCGGCAAGAAGATGGGATCGTTTTGATTGATGCGTCCCGCTGCAGAGGATACAGAGAATGCGTTGCAGCTTGTCCTTACAAAAAGTCGTTCTACAATGACACCACACGGACCGGTGAAAAGTGCATATCGTGCTATCCGAAAGTAGAGGCTGGGTTGATGACGCAATGCGTTACTCAATGCATCGGAAAGATCCGTCTCTTTGGTTTCAAGTCAGCCGATTACGATAAGATCACCAGCAAGCAAGTCCGGGAAAACAACCCGATCGATTTCCTGGTGCACGTGAGGAAGATTGCACTGCCGATCTATCCCCAGTTCGGTACCGAGCCAAACAACATGTACTTGCCGCCTGTCCATGTTAACCCTGATTTCCTGGCCCAAGTATTTGGCCCCGGCGTTGAGAACTCCATCAAGCAATACCGGAATGCTGGCAAGGACAAGGAGCTTCTAGCCGCGTTGTTACTCTTTGGAACGACCGAACGGATCTGCGACACGTTCAAGCTTGAGGGTAATGAGACGGTTGGTTATGATCCACAAGGAAAAGAGATTATCCGGGTTCCCTTGACTGAACCTGTTTATATCAGGCAGGTCAAGAACTTGAAGACCGGCGCATTTCTTACCAATAACTCATAAGGGGCGGATGATGAAAAAACTATTAATAGCCGCGTCACTTCTGATGATCCCGGTTGCGACTCCTGCTTTTGGGAGTGATGCTGCGCACGGGCCAGCGCACGATTTGGCGATTCCAATTATTGCGGTTGATAATCCTGGCCAGTATGGGGGCCACGCGTTTCATGGTTCCTTCAAAAGGCTCCCACCCGTTCGTCTGGATGGGGGGGAAACGTATAATGAGGGCGTCATCAAGTCCAAAGCAGTCAAGGGAGAAATCCCGATGGACCCGTTGAACCGGACCTGGCATCAGGAAGATCCAGTCAGGGAAACCTCTTATAATCAGTACAATCAGAGCTGGGAGCACGCCCCGGCCACGATCTGGAGTGATGCTTCGGCCACTGAAGTTCCCATGGGGCCGCAGAACCTGGTGATGCCGGGTTTGGTCGTGGCTTCCGTGCCGCTGGTGAAGATCAAGTCTATCCATAATGACAAGGATATTGCCTTCTTGTTAACGTGGTATGACTCAACCAAGTCTGAAACAGAAGTAATGGAAGACAAGTTCTCTGATGCGATCGCCATTATGTTCCCGGTGAATGCGGGATCGGAGCCCTCCTTCATGATGGGTGACGAAGAGAATCCTGTTCACATTGTTTACTGGAAGGCCGCCTGGGAAAGAGATATCGAGTTTGGATATCAAGACGTCAGAGATGCTTACCCCAATTACAACTATGATATGTATCCGGAAGTGATCCCGGCAATTGGTCAAACAATTGATACCCCTATCAGACGTTATAATGAAGGTCAAAGGCAATATTTGGCGGCCTTTAAGCTCAGAAATCTCAGCAGAGTTGACCCTGAGAGGTTAACACCGGTGGAAGAGCTTAATGCTGTTGGCTTCGGAACATTGACGCGGCAGGCCACCAATAATGCAACCGGCAATGGCGTCAGACGGTTTGGCTACTGGTCGGTTGTCATCAAACGTCCTTTAAACTCCGGTGATGTTCAGGACTCCGTGCTTAAGCCTGGATCCAAGACCATGATGGCGATCGCTGCCTGGGATGGCAAAAATCACAATAATGGCGCTGGCGGCAACAGGGGGCCACGCAAGAACTATTCAAACGGAGGCTGGATACCGCTTGAAATTGAATAGTCGTAATTGATTGACATGAGGGGGGCGGCGTTAAAACGCCGCCCCACTTTTTATTTAAGGGGATAGAATGTTAACGACGAAATCGGAAACAGAGTTGGCCCTCGCGAGGGCAGATGTTTACAGGTTTTTATCAATGGCCTTTGTCTATCCAGACAAAGATAGACTCGCCACGTTGCACGAACTTGCCTCCGATATGGATAGTTCAATCAGCCTGCTTCCTTATGATATGAAGGAAGAGTACCAGGCCTTTACCAGTCTGATCGAGACCGTCGACGTGACCGCGCTCCAGCCGGATTTTACCGAGATGTTTTTAACCCGTATGTTTTGCCCGTCGAGTGAAACCACCTATGGGAAAAACAGTTTCAACCAGCCGAATATTCTGGGCGACATCAGTGGCTTCTATAAAGCCTTTGGCTTTGTCATGAAAGACGATGCCGGGGTTTCATTTGATCAGATAACCGTCGAGCTTGAGTTCATGAGCTTTCTGGAATTAAAGATCGCCTATGCCCTGGATCAGGCGATGGAAGAGAATATCGATATCTGCCTGTCGGCGGAAAGAAGGTTCCTTGAGCAGCATATCGGGAAATGGACGGGCGTGTTCGGTGAAAATCTGGCGGCGAGAGCGAATGAAGCCTATTACCGAAACCTGGGCCTGTTGTTATCAAAATTCATGGGGTCGGAACTTAAATTCTTTGGCATTGAAGTGGACAGCAGAATAAAAGAATTGCCCAAATCGGATTATGAGGGGCCGGTGGATTGTCCTCAACAGACCGGCACCGAAATGGATGAACCTTTGCCTCTTCATTAGAGGGGTTATTGTTAATGTGATGAGCGCCAGAAAGCCTGTCTCAATGGCGAGCCATTCTTATCGAATAGTTGGGTAGAAGTCGAGGGATTGATTCGAGAAACGTTAGTCCAGAACAGGCTCTTAATCGGCTTGAACCGGAAGGCGAATTGCAGATCAGCCATGAGACGATCTATCCGCCTGTTTACGCGGACAACCGTGAGAATCGCGTTATGTGTTGGCGGGGCATGAAAGCATCGCATTAAGCGAAAATAGGTGCGGGAGGTTTGATGCTTACAGACCAGATGCTTCCATATACTATATAATTTTAAGTTGCCATCATTTCCGCCACCGACTATCAGATTCGAGGGCAGGCTGCGATGGGAACCCAGCGATTTTTCAGGATTTTTGCCCTGTGTAATGAAAAATTTTTACTAATTGGATTTCCACCTATGCGGGAATGACGGATTCTATGTTCTCAACTTTTGAGTGAATTTCATCATGCAAACTATTTTAGATGCTATCGGCTCAACCCCACTAATTCAGATTGAAGGGATCTGGGTTAAGTTGGAATTTCTTAATCCGTCTGGATCCATCAAGGCGCGTATTGCAAAATACATGATAGAGCGTGCCGAAAATGAAGGCTTGCTAAAACCGGGCGACACGATCGTGGAAGCGAGTAGCGGCAATACTGGTAACGCGATGAGTATGGTGGCCGCTGTCAAAGGCTACAAGATGTTGGTGTTAATGCCCAATGGATTGAGCCGTGAACGCACCGCGATCTCGCGTGCTTATGGTGCTGAAGTACGCATCATCGGTGATTTTCATGTTACGGATGCGCTGGCCGAAGTTAGAAAGTTGGGTAATCTGCCCGGTTATTTTGCCCCGCAACAATTCGATAATGAATGGAATGTAGACGAGAACCGCGAGTGGTTAGGGCCAGAAATTCTGGCCCAACTCCCTGCGGGCGTGCTGCCTGATGCGGTTGTCGGTGGTGTTGGTACCGGCGGCACAATTATCGGTGTAGGTCAGGCGTTCAAGGCAGTTAACACGGCGTGCAAGGTTGTCGCGCTTGAACCCAGTGAGTCATGCACGATACTGTGTGGCGAGATCGGGAAACACCTGATTGAGGGAATCGCTGACGGGTTTGTACCCGGTATTATTCAACGCCACCGTGCGCTGTTGGATGAAGTCATTGCGGTCGAATCCGTAGAGGCTGTGCAGGAGATGCGCCGCCTGGCGCGGGAACATGGCCTTTTCGTCGGACCATCATCCGGCGCACACATGATTGCTGCGAAGAAATTACGCGAGCAGCATAAGATCGAACATGTCGTTACATTCTTTTGCGACAAGGGTGAGAAGTACATCAATGACTATTGGCTATGACAGTACGTGGAATGAAATCTCACGAGCTGAACTGGAAACTTCCGGCGGAACCACAATAAAGAATTTATCGGCGCGCTGACCAAGGATGTGAAAGGATTTGATCTTTTCATGCGCTTTACCTGAATTCTGCGCCCCGCGTCAGGCTGACACGATGGATATCGACGAAAAATGCTCTCACAAATTGTGAAGATTTAACCGATATCGAGATTAATGGACAATCTGGAATGAACACTCCCGCCAGTATTTAGAAAGGGCAGAGTCAGAATGATTGAAACCAAGATTATCGTGCTCGACGATGGTCCTACCGGCTCGCAGACGGTGCATTCCTGCCTGCTGCTAACTCGTTGGGATCAGGACACGCTGCATGCCGCGTTGCTGGATGACGCGCCGCTCTTTTTTGTCCTCACCAACACTCGTGGCATGGATGCGCTGCGTGCCGCCACGGTTACGCGCGAAGTGTGCCGCAACCTCAAGCTGACCTTGACCAGCCTGGCCGCGCAAGGGCTGCATTTCAATCCGATTTTCATCAGCCGTCTCGACTCCACGCTACGCGGTCATTACCCGGTGGAAACCGATGTAATGAGCGAAGAATTGGGCGGTGCTACAGGTTTCGACGCGCACTTCCTGATTCCGGCCTTCTTTGAAGGCGGGCGTTTCACTCGCGACAGCATCCACTATCTGATAGCCGATGGTATGGCCATACCGGTACACCAGACCGAATTCGCGCGCGACTCGGTGTTCGGCTATTCCACCAGCTACCTGCCCGATTATGTCGAGGAAAAAACCGCCGGTCGCATCAAGGCGAATCAGGTCGAGCGTTTTCTGCTCGCCCAAATACGCGGTGACGTCTCGGCGCGCCTGATGGGACTGCACGACAACGTGTGCTGTGTAGTGGATGCGGAAACTCAGGCCGATTTGAACCACTTTGCCGCGCAACTGAAGGCTGCCGCCGCCAGCGGCAAGCGCTTCCTGTTTCGCTCTGCCGCCAGCCTGTTCGCCGCACTGGCGCAACTACCGCCTCAGCCTGTGGCTGCCAGCGCCATGCGCCAGTACGTGCGCAACGGTAAACCCGGTGCGGTGATCGTCGGCTCGCACGTCAAGAAGACCACGGCGCAACTAAATAAGCTGTTGAAAGAACCGGGCATCATTGCCATCGAGGTGGACGTGGATCATATCGCCACGGAACGCTCAGCCCTATTGCAGGAAGTATTGCATCAAGCCGCACTTGCCCACGCTGCCGGTACAACACCAGTGATATATACCAGCCGCGCAGAACGCGGTTTTGCCGACCAAGCCGCGCGTTTGGCATTTGGTGAACAAGTTTCTGCGTTTCTGATGGACGTGGTACGCGGCCTGCCGACCACACTGGGCTTTCTCATCAGCAAAGGCGGCATCACTTCGAACGACGTGCTGTCCGTTGGGCTTGCGCTCAAGGTTTCGCGGGTACTCGGGCAGATTTTGCCGGGCTGCACAGTGATGCGCTGTCCGTCCGATCACCCGCGCTATGCCGAGATGTTGGTGGTGATTTTCCCCGGCAATGTCGGTGACGATGATGCACTGGCCGCGGCTTACCGCCGTTTGACTGGGTAGGATAACCGTGTATGGGCTCTTCCTCATTTGCAAACATTTCGTTTTTTGGCTTGTGGGTTCGACTGTTCAGGCTTGTTAGCCGTTTTGCGTGAATTCTGGCAAGCTTGCAGAAAAAATCAGACTGCTTCGAGCATCGTTAGTAATTTCGCCCTGCCCTGAACGCTTCATTCGCGTGGCTAATCAGGAAACCTTGATAAGAGCACCTCTAAATTCATCACCACTCGCCCCCTGAGGCATCAGTTATGGACAGAACTTTGAGATAACACGTCCATCACCCTGCTACCCAATCTTTTCATGCTGTGTGTTTCATTCTATCCAGGATGAGCGAGTCTATATGTCTGGGCGATCGATGGTGACCACCACGCTGTTGCGGGATTTGTCGGGCTGGCCGATCGTTTCGAAGCGATGCCAGCTTACGCCCGTTTGGTCTTTCGCCAGAAGAATCACCTGATCACGCAACTCAAATGCCCATTTATCCGCCAAGCGCGCATTCTCGTCTGCCGTCTTTCCGAGGCTGGCAAAACCTTCTACAAACGCCGAGGCGGTCGGATTTTTCTTGAGGTCTTTCACAATAGCGGCCAAGTCCGCAGCAGCCGTTTTCGGCAGGGTATTGGAACTGGCCATAAAGCCATTGATGGTGTAGCTTGCCACACGGACGCGTGGCACACGGCGGGCGTTCGACACAATGCCCTTATCGCGGGATTTATCCAAAACAAGGAAATGAGTCCCCCGATCTTCGATCTCCCTGAAGAAGGGCGGCTTTCCTTTGCCGGGGTCGATGGACACCGAAAAAGTATTGCGGCGGGCGCCGGGCTGCCCCAGTTCACCCTCGATAGCGTTCTCCGCATCCAGTGCCCTGCTATGCGCTTCGCCAAAGGCAAACTGCCACGCATACTCCTTTACTTGCGGATCATGGCCAGCATAGTTTTCGACAATCTCGTGTGCCATTTTCGCCACGCCGGCACCGGGTACATCCCGTTCCAATGCCACCATCTGGTCGATGCGAATCTCTTGCACCGGATTATCATCGAGTGCTTGTGAACTGCCAGGAAACGATCCAAAGCTTACGCGAGGCTGGTCTTGTCCAAGATGGATCTCGGCATCCCGTTTGGAGTCGCTCATAATGGTGGCCAGCTGGCCGGCCAGCACGAATGACTGCGGCTTGAGCTTTGAAGCCGTGATCGTAACCTCGTGGGTCTTCGGGTCATGCTGTAGGGTAAAGCCGCTGGCCGGTTCGAGCAGGTACAGGGCGGCCTGGATATCTTTCTTGCTACCTGTGACCAACAGCCGACGCTGGATCATGGGTGCGACGCTGCCATTATCCTGCTGTACGACGTGTGCCAGTTCGTGTGCCAGCAACTGCCTACCTGCGCCGGTGTGCGGCGCATACTGTCCCGCGCCGAGCACCATGTTATTTCCGAGCGTATAGGCCTGGGCCCCCAGGGCTTGCGCGGAGCGGGCTGCGCGCGCATCTGTATGCACGCGCACGCGGCTGAAATCATGCCCGAAACGCGGTTCAAAATAAGAGCGTAGCTCATCGGGAAGCGCTGCGCCGCTAGCAGGGGTAGTCCCGGCTGCCGGCTGCGTCAGGGGTCCAGACAGGCGTGTGACCCGCTCGGCCAGGCGCTCGGCCTCCTGCTCGTGCAGGTCGCCGGGAGAACTAACGGCCAGTTTTGCCACAGGGACAAGTCTGGAATTTACCGGTTGTTGATTTTCTTTTGGCGCAAAGGTATGCATTCCCATTTTCCTTTTTCGATACAAGCAAAAATTCAGGGCCAATCAAGCAACATTAAATCCGCGCAGTATTTACTGGTCTTCCACATCACTTGGCATAGCACGGCAGCAGCGCGAGGGTATTTTTTACCTCTGAATTTCTATAACAGAAAAAATAACGCCGCAATAGCAGTCGGCGGCAGCGCGCCTAGCAGCAAGCCAACAGCCCCAATCGATTCGTCGTTAAAGCCACGTCTGAGTAGTGCCACTCCGGCTGGATTAGGCGCATTGGCAATCACGGTCAACCCTCCTCCGGCAACTGCCCCCGCAACCAGCATATACTTTGCTTGATCTGAGATCCCGGCAATCAACGAGCCTAGATAAGTGAGCGCCGCATTGTCTGTAATAGCGGTCAGCCCGAGGGCACCAAAAAATAAGGCCGTCGGGCCGAGACTGGAGACGATGGGTTGCAGCCACCATTGCTGCATACCGCCTAAAACTACCAATCCAGCCAGAAAAAAACCGACTAGCAAGCCCTCCTTGAGAATCAGTGGGTTTTGATATCGTTCATAGGCTTGCGTATATCCGAGAAATAATAGGAATAATCCCAAAAATAGCACAGGATGATGGGCCAAGGTGACTACAGCGGCCAAAAACATCAAGTGGATTACGCTGACCAGCAAGGGAACTTGGGGCGCGGGATTGTCAATTATGGATAGAGTCTCTTTGTGAATATGCGAGCGCAGCAAGAATGTAATTCCGGTTGCATTGATCAGCACGGAAAGGCCAGACTTCCAGCCAAAAGTTGACGCCATGAATGCAGTATCCCAGTTCCATGCCGAAGCAACCATGAGTACCGGTGGTGCAGCATATGAGGTCAGCGTGCCACCAATTGAAACATTAACAAACAGCACGCCCAATGCTCCATATTTAAGCCATTCTGGAATCCCTTGCCGGAAAATCTGTGGTGCCAGCATTAATGAGGCCAGTGTCATAGCAGCAGGTTCGGTAATCAGCGAACCCATCAATGGCACCGCAGCCAAGCCCAGCCAAGCTAACGCCAGGTTAGTACGTACCGGTGTCAGGCGTGCCACTAACACGAGCAAGTGCCTGACGATCTCCAGTATTGGCCGTGAGGCGGCTACCACCATCACGACAAACACGAACAGAGGCTCCGTATACTGGCGTGACTCAGCGTAAGCAATGGCTTCCGTTCTACCTGACACCAGCGCCATCACGACAATCAAAACGAATGCCCAAAATCCGAAAACCACCTCGACTTCGCCTAACAGATGAAATAGGCCTGCATGTCGAGGGTAACGGTAGGCGAGACTTTCTAATGATTTTGCGGCAAATGTATGTAACAACGCGCAGGCAAAAAGTCCTGCCCCAATTGCTTGCATGGTATTAATTTCCATGTCGATATCTTTCGTTCATTGTCGATTGTGCGTGCATCATAAAGCACCCGGACTTGTTATTGGCCGTCCTGCTGTTCCCGTGAGGGGAAAGTTGAGGTGTCGGAAGAGAATGATCAAGGGCAATGACCAGGACAATCTCTTCATAATGCTAGTGGTAACTGGATAAGCTGACCATCTCATGCCGATAGTGTGGAGGCAAGCGCACCACCTTTATGCCTTGGCAAATGGGCGGGAAGCGGGATTTCCAAACGGTCTTGAGTCCCTAATTGTAGATACTGAGGAAAGCTAAAGACTCTGTTTTACTTACACTCCTTATTGATTCCGATAACAATTTTGACTGTTGCAAAACGTTATTGCGCAAGACGTGACTTAATGTCGGGCTTGGAAGTAGAAACGTTATTTTTGACGACGGTGTGAATTTCACAATGAGCATTTTTGTAGGGAACACTATCCTGTTCCCATCCAGCGCCCGGCGAAGTTTGTGCGCAGTACCGTTCGTTATTTAATTTACTTTTCCATTGGTACCATGAAGCTGGAGCAGCGAACGCTGAAACACAGAAAAATGAAAAAATTACTAGAATAGCAAATCTTAGTTTCATATTGATATCCTGATATATATGGCTTCACATAGGTACTGCTGAATCAGCGCCAATTTATCAATACTGATATTAGAAATGCAGATCTCGAGCGGTGAAAGGAATCTTGGGTAATTCACCAAGAATCCGGACAAGAACCGAGTTCATGGTATTGGGATCGTTGTCAAAGCCACCGTGGGTATCGCTTTTAGATATTGCTCCGGGTTTGTCTCCCGCCCCGGATATAACGATGCCAGGCAGACCATCGACTGCACTATTGAGTAGATTCAGTAATTTTGGATCATCTTCAAGAAATTTTTGCATGCCAAGCAAGGGTACTTCTCGAGTTCCTTCGAAGGCATTGCTGACCAAATAAAGAAGGGATTTTCCGTAAGGACCGACATCATCGTCGAGTTCTCCCACCTTACTCAGGATATACAAGCTGGGCTTGGGACAGGTCTTATCGATTATCTTGGGCAGTACTATTTCTTTGAACAGATCTATCCGAATTGCTGGCGCCATGAATTGAAGTGTTTTCCAGGATATGCCCAGACTGGCCAGTTGCGTAATGGCATGTGCTGCGAATATTGAGCCGGCGCTGTGGCCAACCACATGAAGTTCCCAATTGCCGCCTTCCGCCTTCTTGCCAAGATTTTCTTTTGCTCCCTTCGCATATTTTGTGAGGAGCTGCATTGCACCTGTCGCATGTTTAGAAGCGAGCTCAGCGTTTTGAACCATTTCTCCCCACAGCTTTCCGCCCGGGGTGGCTAAGGTTAGCTCAAGTACACGATCTTTCGCCTCGCGCAGGTGATCGAGAAATGCGCCGCCCGCCCGCTCATCAGCCGCAGTGAACTGATCCTTGAGGATGTTCTTGGTGGTATTGAACCAATCGCTCTCCCACATGATGTGTAGAGGGTAAATTTCGTTAGCAAGACAAACATCGCGAAATGCGACGATTCTTTTGGCTACATCCTCTTCGCCATTTAAACCACCGTGAATGTATAGCATCACTCGTCGTTTTGCCCAATTCTTGGTTTTGGCCGGAATAGTTTCCAGAAACAATCTTTTCAAGTCTTCTTCCGTGGTCCAGTAGTTACCCTGGTCAGAGAGTTTGCCGTTATTCCCAACGTCGATTACATATGGCCGAATCTCGTTTAAAGGGATAACTTGTCCCGCGCGGAAAGTTCCGCTCGTGACATCCGCCGCGCCCTGAGCCCACAGATCTGCCTTTACCGGCACACCGAGCTGCGCGACCCAAACGTCGGTGGCATGAATCATGAAGTCTTCGTATGGCAACAAGGCAAACCCACCTTTGCCCCAACGCGTTCCCCATGAATTCTGGATTATGAAACCTTGAGAGGTGTAGCCGACAAGGGCGATCGCATGCCCACCATCTGCGCTTCCCTTACGCTGGATCACGGGGATTTTTATTTTTTTGGATTTACTGCCGACACCCGCTTGGAGTGAAACGGTGTAGGGGCCGGCCTCCCCCCATCCGGCATGTACCATTAATGTGGCATACACGATGCCGACTTCATGAATGGCCGCATGCACATGACGAACCTGTCTGAAATCGACTCGATAATAAGCTCCGCCTGGTGTCAGGGTTGCTTCATCGGCACGTTGTTGATCAAAATTGTCCGCTCCATGCAGTTCGTGAGGCCAGAGTTTTTGCGTACATACGCCGTGGCGCTCCCAACCCTTCATCGCGCCTCTCGCCGAGGATCCGGAATAGTTTTCTCCCGGCCATTCATCATAGCGGCGGGCAAGTTCATAAATCATGCGCGGGCTGATGCGACGCTCTAGCTTGCGTTGATGGAGTAAAAAATTGATAACTGCCGCAAGGGCAAAACCCGTACACGCGCCTTCCGTGCCCTGATCAAGAATGTCTGGAACAGCGTGGATGTTAACAATCTCGTCGGGCAAGGCCTGCAGCGTAGGCAGATATTCCCAATCTTTAAGATCAATTTTGTCAGGGAAAGCATCCAGCGTTCTGCCAATTTTTTTCTCTACACTTCTTTCATCCGGTTCTTCACGTCTAGATTCGGATTCCGGCCGCGTGGTTTTTGGGGCAGATTCTTTGGCCACTGCTATGACAGATTGGGGCGCTTTGGTGGGGACACGTTTCTTTGTCATGGGTATTCTCCTATTTTATAGAGTCACGCTCACACTTAAGGTAATCCCAACCCTCAAGTTGGGGAGAAGACAAAATCAGCTTGCAGCGCTTGTTTGTTGATCGTAAGAGATTAGCGTGTAGCGGGATGATTTTCTATCAGCATCATAGATCGACAGCTATAAAAGAGAGAATAAGCAAATTCCTTATTTTTGATTTGTAAGCTCTCTCGCGGAGAGTTTCAATAATTAGCCCTCACCTAAGATGGTGTGCAACAATTATTTTTGTGGTTAACAAAAAAGTTTTTCGCCGGCAAACAACTGCTGCACCGTTTCGCGTTCACGGATAAGTTGCATGACTTCACCAGCCACCATCACTTCGGCTGCACGCGGGCGTGTGTTGTAGTTTGAACTCATGCTCATGCCATAGGCGCCAGCCGACATCACCGCAACCAGATCACCCTGTGAGATAGCCAATTGACGGGCATTCCCAAGGAAGTCGCCGGTTTCGCATACCGGTCCCACCACTTCATATTGTTGCACTGGCATATCACCTAGCTGTACTGGCTGGATGTGATGATAGGCATCGTACAAGGCTGGACGCATCAGATCGTTCATCGCCGCATCGACGATGGCGAAGTGTTTTTCTTCGCCATGTTTGAGATATTCAACCTTGGTCAGCAGCACGCCGGCATTGCCAACCAGCACTCGTCCCGGCTCAATAATGATTTTTTCGCTGCGTCCCCGCAGGGCACTGAGTAGCGCACGGGCATAATCGGCAATGGCAGGCGGGGTTTCGTCCAGATAACAGATACCGAGCCCACCGCCCAGATCGAGATGCTCAAGACGAATCCCCTCACTTTCCAGTGCGTTTACCAGCACCAGCATTTTTTCTGTCGCTGCGATAAAGGGGCTGAGTTCGGTCAATTGTGAACCGATGTGGCAATCCATGCCCATCACACGCAGATGCGGTAGCCCGCTCGCCTTGCGGTATAACGCCAGCGCTTCTGTATAGGCGATGCCAAACTTGTTTTGTTTCAAGCCGGTGGAAATATAGGGATGTGTCTTGGCATCCACATCTGGATTCACGCGCAGGCTTACCGGTGCCACCTCGTTCATTTCTCCGGCCACTTTATTCAGGCGCGTGAGTTCCGCTTCCGATTCCACGTTAAAACACAGAATGCCCGCTTTCAAGGCCAGCTGCATTTCTGCCACTGTTTTGCCCACACCGGAAAACACCACTTTATTCGCCGCACCCCCAGCCGCCAGCACACGCTGTAATTCGCCACCGGAAACGATGTCAAAGCCCGCACCTAACTTGGCGAATAGATTCAGGATAGCGATATTGGGATTAGCCTTTACCGCGTAGCAGATCAGATGCTCGCGCTCTTTGAACGCCTCAGCAAACTGGCGATAGCTATCGGTTAACGCACCGTGCGAGTACACATAGCATGGCGTATCAAATCGCTGTGCGATATCAGCCAAGGGTACTTGTTCGGCATAAAGCTGGTTACTCTGATATTGGAAATAATCGGTCATGGCTATTTATTTTGATCAGGAAGTGGCTGGGTTGCAGGCTGCGCCGGTGGCAAAAATAGCGGCCCCTTGTGCCCACAGCTCTGTAGTAGAAGTGCCAGCAGCACCATAATACCGGTCATACGCATGATTGTATTCTCACTAAAAGGGAACAAAACAGGATTATAAAGGCAAGAGCGGAAGTGACTGAAACGGAATTTCATTAACACATCGTGGTGGTTGTCGTAAGGTCGCAGTTTTTATCAGTGGTAGGGTGGGCACGTCTTTGTGCCCACGCGGGCAGCGTCAATTATCCCTCAGCAACGCATTTTCTATCGCAACAGCCCAATCCTGCGCATATACCCCATCACGCACATAGCGGTGAAATGTCGAATGAGGCCAATCAACCGCACGTTGTACATGCCCGTGTTTAACCGGGTTGAAATGAATGTAATCGACATGGCGGGCAAAATCATTTTCATTACGAATTTGGTGTTCCCAGAATCGCCGTTGCCAGATAGTCGATTCGCGATGTTTGAGTTTTGATGCAGTCACCCAGTCGGCACAAAGATAATCTGCCCTGCAGGCCAAAGAAACCGCTCGCTTGATCATCATCCAACGGGTGGAAAAATCGGCATCACCGTCAGGTAATGTCCACATGCAATGTAAATGGTCAGGCAACAATACCCATGCATCGATGACGAAAGGACGCGCCACGCGCACCGTTCCGATTGAGGCGCGCAATGCGATGCGAATCGCTTCGTCACATAGAATCGACTGCCGCCGGTAAGCGACTACCGTAAAGAAATAGCTTGAGCCTGTAGCCATTGCGCGGCGATAACGTGACATAGCTTTCTACTCCAAAATGACGAATCCGTGTGGGCACAAAAACGTGCCCACCCTACATGGCTACGTTAGCTCAGGCTATGCGTGCTGCATGTGCTTGTTAGGTTGCGCATACAAATTTTTGATAAATTTTTGCAAGAATCTTATCCATGGAACCAATAAGATGGTCTAGTTCGGGAACTCTTTTACCTTCATGCAAGATTTTGCTCCTGGTTTGATAGGCTTCATCAATCTTACTGATATCATTTTCATCTATTTCTAGTTTCTTCATTAGTCGTCGAAGTGCTCTACGAACTGATTCTCGCTGCAGATTGCCTACTTGACCTAGTAGTGAGTTTCGTAAACCATCATCTACTATCCCCGCTGCGTTGATAACATTTTGAAGGTCATTAATTAACGTCCCTAGTTGATCGTTAAGATCGGCTTGAACAGCCAGCGTTTCTAGTGCACTTACGAGAAGAACGAAACGAGCTCGCGAATTGCTTTCGAATCTAGCCGCGGCGCACAGCTCCAAAGACATTAAAAGTTCGTATGGAATTTCTTTTAGATCGTTAAATGCTGACCCTAATTCTTCAACAAACATCCGAAAAGGAACACGATGGGAAATCGAGGCAAAGCCTTGCAAAGTTGCACCAGTGCTCGCAGTACGATCGATGACTCTGCAAGGTAACGGTGCATCAGGCCATGCGAGATGCAAGCCCCATCGTCTTTTCTCTGCAACCCTTAGGATTGAGTATGCGAGCCTTATTCCAGCATTTTCGGCAGCGCTTGCCGTTATAGCACCTTCAAACTTCAATCTATATCCCATACAACCACTAGCCGATATTTCAGGAGGAATTTCTCGTGGCTCAAGAACTAGTATTTCTTCCTCATCCCAAAGAATACTAATGGGTTCTGATGCATATTCGCTGATTCCTCCGAACGTATTAACCGTAAAGTCAACGATAACTGACCAGCCGTAGACCGTTGGTTTTGTTGCAATGTGGTAACGATTATGCATAGCAACCTAATGTAAAATAGACACCAAAAAAATGCCCACAAAGGCACTTTCGAGGTGTGCAATCCAAAAATATCCATGCAGCCCGGTAGGTTCGGTTGAATGAAATGAAGCCCAACATTTCATCTCGGCGGCTGATACGAGCTCATTTTTTGCCAGCCGCCGAGCGAACCTCAAGAATTATTGTTTTCATCGTTCCAACTCGCAATGTCTTTCTGAAAATTGGCCATTAAGCGCTCTGTTGTGCTGAATCGGTAGCTACTTTCTTTCGTGCTGAAATGCCAGTGGTCACCCATTTAGCTACCCCATTTAATCCATTTATTCTAGAGACTTCTTCCTATCCCGATTGGGCGTCTCAGTAGTGGAAACGCAACTGAGCGATCATCAATGCATCACCCTCTATGCAATACACCATGCGATGCTCATCCGTAATTCGGCGTGACCAGAACCCTGAAAGAGCATGCTTCAATTGTTCGGGTTTGCCGATTCCCGCGAAGGGCTCGCGCTGTGTCTCACGTATCAGCTTGTTGATTCGCTCGACCATACGCTTGTCTTGCTTCTGCCAATATAGATAGTCTTCCCATGCATCATCAGCGAAGATCAGCCTCACTTCACCAACTTCCGCTCAACGCCTTTACCGTTATTCAGTTGCGCGATGGCAGTGAGAAGGCGCTTGGCATTGGCGGGGGTGCGCAAGAGGTAGGCGGTTTCCTCCAGCGACTTGTAGTCTTCGAGCGAGAGCATCACGACGGATTGTTCTCCATTGCGGGTAATGATCAAGGGTTCGTGATCGTCGCAAACGCGGTCCATGGCACTCGCGAGATTTGCACGAACGGTGGTGTAGGTAATCGCATTCATAACAATGTCTCCAAATATGTACGTGTTACTGTACATCTTTGACGGCGGCTTGTCTAGCGCGCTGGTGCGGACGCGCCGATAAGCATTCTGCGTTTGGCTGACCGCGAACGGTAATGGTTTTGCTGGAACGTCCCATTAGTTTTCAGCCTGCTAAGACGGCGCGGTGGCATTGGGTCAGTTCTAACATTTCAACATTTTGTTTGAAAGTTAGAACTGACCCCGTGCGCTTCTCAATTATAGCTGCTGAAAAAAAGAGCGAAGATCCCCAAGGCCATTGAGGCAATTCCCAAGGCGGGTATCATCCAGTCGCCCCTGGCCAGGCCGGGCTCAAGTGTGGCTTGATCAGGCTGATCCGGGTTGTAATACACGGATACTTTGGCACCGGCAGGGTATTTTTTGGCATAGCTGGTGGCGAGCTCCGGCGATGGGTTGGTACCATCTGGAAACTCCAGTGTGCGCTGATAAATATGCGCAGCCACTGTGTAGCTGAACTGGATGTGTGGCAGCAGGTCGTTAGCTTCTGACGTGGGCGCGGATTGTTCAATGACGCCTTCCACCATGGGCCAGCGTAGCGATTTTCGAGCCTTGGCAAAAATGATCCAGCCCCATAGTACGGCACCAAACCCGCCGATGATGAAGAGGCCGAGAATGATCGCATAGTAATTCAATTTTAAATCTCCATTTTGAGTTATGGCATTGGTGGTGGGAAAAGGGGGGGATACATTTAGCGAAGTGGATAGCATGAGAGGATGTACCTCGGCTTGCCGGAGCACTTCCCCTCGATTGAAGAGTCGGCGTATTTTCCCGAAGCGCTACGCTGCCTCCAGCAAAAACTCAACCTTGACCGCCTCAAACGGAAAGATTATAGCGCCGCTTTCGGTGCGATCGAGAATGCCCGCATTTAGCAGGGCAGTGATGTCGGAGTGGACAGCCTTTACGTCGCGACCAGCACGGCGAGCGGCTTCTCGAATGGAGATTGGCCCTGCGCCACACAAAACCTTTAGTAGCTCCCAGCGCTTGGTTGTGAGAACTTGCCACAGCAACTCTGGCGTTGCAAACGCGATTCGTGCAACCCGTTCTGGTTTTCCAGCCTTCCAAGATTGAACAAAATTCGCCATCGATTCCTCGGGCGAGCGAACCTCAAGAATTACTGTTTTCATCGTTCCACCTCGCAATGTCTTTCTGAAAATCGGCCATCAAGCGCTCTGTCGTGCTGAATCTGTAACTGCTTTCTTTCGCGCCGAAATGCCGGTGGTTACCTTTTCCAACTTCGTTGCCATAGCGCACCACGCAAATCGTGTTAACAACGTAGGCAAGCCGGTACTTGAATTCGTGGTCTGAGCCTGATACAGGCTTGGGAACTCGCCAAAGAATCAACTCGGCGAAAGCTTGAGTTGAGTAGACGATTCGTGTTCGTGCAATCAGGGTTGCCTTCATGTTGGACATAATGCCAACATGAAGGAGTGTTGTCAATTACTCCAACGATGGATTTCAAAAATCTGATTTGAACGCACCACTAGTTTTCAGCCTGCTAAGACGGTGAAATCTGCCACTGCTTTAATTCACGCCGTCGCTTGGCATAATCGGAGCAGGCAATTTCGACTACTCGCCAAAATGCAGTCGAGTGGTTCATCTCGATAAGGTGGGCGAGTTCATGTACTACGACGTAATCAATTAAATGCAGCGGCATTTTGATGAGTTGCCAGTTGAGGCGCACATCGCCTCGTGTGGTGCAACTGCCCCATTGCGTGCGCGCGGAGGAAAGCTTCACCATGCGCGGTGCTACGTTCATCAGGGGTGCATAGTGAGCTACGCATTCTTTGAACAGGCTTTTCGCCTCGCGTTGATACCACTGTGTGACAGTCTGCTCTATCAATGCTTGGTTAGCATCATCTGTGACATGCACGAATAATTGCTTACCGTTCAGCAGCGGTGGCGTAGCAAACAAGCTGACGACTACACGCAAGGTAATCACTTCGCCAATGAAAAAGAGGGACTGCCCATCTCGCCATTGTGGCGAGATGGGCTTCTTCGCTTGCCAATTTTCAAGTTTTTTTACCACCCAATGTGCTTTGTCCTGCAATACCTCGTGTAGCCATTTCTCCGAGGCGCGCAGTGGCATGTTTACTGTCAACCCGTGATTGTCGATGCGCAGGCCTATGCTACGGCGTCGACTAGTACGTTTGAGGGTATAGGTAACCTGAGTGCCAATCAGAACTACTGTGCGTTGTTCGACGGCCAGCGGGGTAATGAATCGGCGCAGTTTGTTGAGCATCAGGGTAACTGCGTGACCTCGGTTTCGATCCACTCTTCCACGCGCCGATTGATCTCCTCGGCCTTGAGACCGGCGGGATCAATTGGAGCACCTATACTCATGGTGATAACGCCTGGATATTTGAGGAAGGATTCGCGTCCCCACAGTTTTCCTGCATTGTGTGCCACAGGAACGATTGGTGCGCCACTGGATGCACCTAGAAGTGCACCACCGATCTTGTATCTGCCGCGCTGACCAAAAGGAATACGTGTTCCTTCAGGAAAAATAACCACGCAGAAGCCTAGCGCCAGTCGTTCTTTACCTTGGCGCAGCAACTGCTTGATTGCCTCACGGCCTTCGCTACGTTTAATGGCAACAGGGCTGGTCATCGCAAGACCCCAACCGAAAAAAGGAAGCCACAAGAGTTCACGTTTGATCACCCATACTTGCGGTGGAAATACTTTTTGTAGCGCGATGGTTTCCCATGCAGATTGATGCTTGCACAGCACAAGACACGGTTTATTTGGAATGTTATCGGCACCGCGCACTTCCATGCGGATGTCGCATACCACGCGCAATAGCCACAGCATGGTAAGCGCCCAGCCAGAGATGATGCGATAGCGTGTAATTGGATGAAACGGAAAAGTGAGAATTGCAATTAGCGTAAACAGCGGCGTAATGACGATTTGCAGCAGCAGAAAAATCAGCGAGCGTATAAATACCATATCGGGGAAACCCTAAAAATATCTTCGTTCCCGCGCAGACGAGAATGAAAAATTAAGATTTTTTAGAGATGCCATTAAATTAGGGTTGAAACGACTGCCGCCAGATCACGATAAACTAGTGTGCCTTCCGGCAAGCCGCCCTTGGCCTGGGTCTTCGTTCCCTTGCCGGTAAGCACCAATATTGGCTGCGCGCCCATTTTGGCGGCAGATTCCAGATCGCGTAACGCATCGCCTACCATAGGCACACCCTTCAGGTTCACGTTATAGCGCAGGGCAATTGTTTCCAGCATCCCGGTTTTAGGTTTGCGGCAAGAGCAGTTGGCTTCCGCTGCATGGGGACAATAAAATATTGCATCAATGCGCCCGGCTGCCTGTGCCACTGTTTTGTGCATCTTATCGTGAATGGCATTCAGTGTGAGCATATCGAATAGGCCCCGTCCTATGCCTGATTGATTGGTCGCCACTACCACGCGATAGTCCGCCTGTACCAAGCGAGCGATTGCTTCAAGACTGCCGGGTAGCGGCTTCCATTCATTCGGGTGTTTGATGAATTGAGTGGAGCCATAATTAATAACACCGTCGCGGTCAAGGATGATGAGCTTCATTCCTGACGCCATTTTAGGCTGCCAGTCTGGATATATCAGCGACCTGATTCATCAGGCCACCCAGTCGCTTCAGCAAGGCCAGACGATTATTTCGCACCGCAGGATCTTCTGCCATAACCATCACCTTGTCGAAAAATTCATCTACTACTGTGCGCGCCGAGGCCAGCAAAGTGAGTACAGCGGTGTAATCCTGTTTCTGCATTCCGGCTTCCACCTGCGGTGCGAGGCGTTGCACTATTTCATACAGGCTGCGCTCCGCATTTTCGTGCAACAGTTCAACCTGAATTTCGGCTTCTACCTTGGCGGTTTTCTTCAGAATATTCTGAATGCGCTTGTTGGCGGCCGCCAGTGCCGCTGCTTCCGGCAGTTTGCGGAAGGAACGCACTGCATCCAGACGTGGTAACACGAGATCTATACGCGTCGGGTTTTGACACACAACCGCTTCAATTTCATCGGGATAAAAATCGCGCTCGCGCAAATAACCGCGCAGTCGCTCAAGCATAAAGCCATGCACATCGGCCACGACACTGTCGCTCAATTTTCCAGCGGTGAAGCTATCCTTGCTCAATTGCAATAGTATATCTAGCGGCAAGGCAAGCGGGGTCTCGATTAGAATGCGCAACATTCCCAGTGCGTGGCGGCGTAATCCAAAGGGATCCTTATCGCCAGTGGGAACCAGACCGATGCCGTAAATGCCAACCAGTGTATCCAGCTTGTCAGCCAGAGCCACCGCACAAGCCACCGTGCCATGCGGCAGAGTGTCACCGGCAAAGCGCGGGTGGTAGTGCGCCGCGATTGCATCTGCCACTACCTGATTCTCGCCGTCATGCAGCGCATAATAGCGTCCCATAATGCCTTGCAGTTCCGGAAACTCGCCGACCATGTCGGTAGTCAAATCAGCCTTGGCTAGACGTGCCGCAAGTTCAGCCACTGATTTTTCAGCGTTAAGCTGGTGCGCGATGGCGCCGGCCAAGAGGGTTATGCGCTCGACGCGCTGCAATTGTGTGCCCAGCTTGTTGTGATAGACCACGTTGCCCAGCTTGGCGACGCGTGATTCCAGCGTCTGTTTGCGATCCTGATTGAAAAAGAAGCGCGCATCGGCCAGGCGAGGACGCACTACGCGTTGATTGCCATCGATAATATGCTTGGGATTGTCCACCTGCATGTTGGAAACAATCAGAAATTTATTGAGCAACTTGCCGTTGCTATCCAATAATGGAAAATATTTCTGGTTCTGCTGCATGGTCAATATCAGGCACTCTTGCGGCACTTCAAGGTATTCTTCCTCGAACTCACCAACATAAACCACCGGCCATTCCACTAGCGCCGTAACTTCATCCAGCAGGCCATCGGATGGATTAATGCGCGCATTGAGTTCGTGCGCCTTGGCTTTGAGAAATTCATCAATTCGGGTGCGGCGCTTTTCAAAAGAGGCGATAACCTTGCCGTGCGTCAACAATGTTTCTTCATAGCTATTTGCGGATACGACCGGCATCTCACCGGTGTGCAGGAAGCGATGCCCGCTCGTTAATCGTCCACTCTGTAGTCCCAATACTTCGCCGGGCACTATGCGATCCCCATGCAGCAAAATCAAGCCATGCACGGGACGTACAAACTGGTGGTCGGAGTCGCCCCAGCGCATCAGTTTGGGGACGGGTAGTTTTTTCAAAGCTTGAGTTATGAAGTCGGCCAAATAGACGTCAAGGGGCTGGCCTTTTTTTTCTATGCGGGCGACGAAATATTCGGTCTTGTCGTCATTATTACGCTGCAATTGTTCGAACGTTACGCCTGCACCGCGCATGAAACCTTCCAGTGCTTTGCTGGGTTTTCCTTCGGCATCCACTCCGGCAGCTACTGCGGGGCCTTTGCGTTCTATCACACGATCAGCCTGCTGCGATGCTACATTGGTAATTGTCAGGGCCAGCCGACGCGGGGTAGCGAAAGGCGTGCATATACTATCTTCGCCCGCCAGCTCCTGCTCGCGCAATTCAGTAAATACTTCATTGGCAAAAACAATGGAAAGACGTTCCAGCGCTTTGGGTGGCAGCTCTTCGGTAAGCAGCTCAATTAATAAAGTTTGCTTCATTATTTTGTCTCCCCGGTCTTGCACATTGGGAAGTCAAGTGCCTCACGCGAGTTGTAATAAGCCTGTGCCACCAGCCTGGACAACGTTCGCACGCGGCCTATGTAAGCTGCGCGTTCGGTTACCGAAATAGCGCCGCGCGCATCTAGCATATTGAAACTATGCGAGCACTTCATCACCATCTCGAATCCGGGCAATACCAGTTCGACGGCGATCAAGTGCTTAGCTTCGGTTTCATATTCATTGAAGTGTCGGAACAACATTTCGACATTGGAATATTCGAAATTATATTTGGATTGTTCCACCTCGTTCTGGTGGTATATATCGCCGTACGTCACTACGCTGTCGCCGTTTTTGGCCCAAACCAGGTCATATACGTTCTCCACGTCCTGCAAATACATCGCCAGACGTTCCAATCCATAAGTAATTTCGCCCAGTACCGGGCGGCAGGGCAGCGAGCCAACTTCCTGAAAATAGGTGAACTGCGTCACCTCCATGCCATCTAGCCATACTTCCCAGCCCAAGCCCCATGCGCCCAGCGTGGGCGATTCCCAATCGTCTTCCACAAAGCGGATATCGTGTTCACCAGTATTAATACCCAGCGCGCGCAGACTGTCGAGATAGAGTTCCTGGATGTTCGCAGGCGAAGGCTTGAGTACAACTTGATACTGGTAATAATGCTGTAACCGGTTCGGGTTTTCGCCGTAGCGTCCGTCTTTGGGGCGACGTGAAGGCTGCACATAAGCGGCGCGCCAAGGCTCCGGGCCGATCGCACGCAAAAAGGTGGCGGTGTGAAAAGTGCCTGCGCCCATTTCGATATCATAGGGTTGCAACAGAGCGCAACCCTGCTTGTCCCAGAATTGCTGTAGCGTCAGGATGATTTGCTGAAATGTGAGCATGTGACAAAACCGGCGTGATTTGTGAAAGTCGCTATTTTATTCCAATTTCAATTGGATAGTGGAACAAGGCGGGGGCGAGCGAACAATGCAGAAAACATTGTCTGTTTTATGAAGACAAATATCGACTAGTAGATCGTTCCGTTAAAACAATTACAAATAATCCGTTCGGACTGAGCTTGTCGAAGGCCGGTATTGGCGCTGGACTAGCGGTTCGACAAGCTCACCGCGAACGGTAATGGTTTTGCTTGAACGCACCACTAGCCAAGTGATGCCCGTGTCGAAATCCAGCCATTCAAAAATGGGCCGGCTTCAACCCATTGGACTCCCACCTGTTCGAACGTAAGCCTGATTTCGGCTCATCGAAAGGCGGGAATAACAGCATTTTTAGAGGTTATTGGATTACGACTTTATAGCCCGTAATACCGTAGCTCCTATGTCGGCTGGATTACGCACAACGAACATACCCAGTGCTTCCATCATGTCAATTTTAGCGGTTGCGGTATCGGACTCATTGCTGATAATCGCGCCGGCATGCCCCATGCGGCGTCCAGGAGGGGCCGATAAGCCTGCGACATAGCAGATTAGCGGTTTGCGCATGTTTTTCTTGGCCCAGCGGGCTGCATCTACTTCCTGTGGACCTCCGATTTCACCAATCATGAGTACAGCATCGGTATCTGGATCATCTTCAAATGCCTTTAATACAGTCGCGAAGTCAGTTCCATTTACGGGGTCGCCTCCGATACCGATAGATGATGATTGACCGAGGCCGAGTTCGCTCATCTGGGCGACAGCCTCATAGTTCAGTGTGCCGGAGCGTGAAACAATTCCGATTCTCCCCGGGCTGTAGATGTGAGAAGGCATGATGCCAACCTTGCCCACGCCTGGTGTAATAATGCCGGGTGTATTCGGGCCGATGATAATTGAGTTGGTGCCCAGCCGGTAGCGCTCCACACGCACCATGTCCTGAACAGGTATGCCATCCGCGATGACAACAATCGTTTTGATCCCCGCATCGATAGCTTCCATGATCGCATCGGCGGCGAAGGGAGGAGGGGCGAAAATACCGGAAACGTCTGCGCCTGTTGCCTGCACTGCTTCCTCAACGGTATCAAATACAGGTAAGCCCAAGTGTTGCGTTCCGCCCTTGCCTGGCGTCACGCCACCGACCACCTTAGTGCCAATTTTCATCGCTTCTTCGGCGTGAAAGGTGGCGTGTTGCCCGGTAAATCCCTGAAAGATTACACGCGAATCTTTATTTAATAACACACTCATGAGTGTTCCTTTTTTAGCGGTATCACTTTTTGTACAATATTGTTTACTTCAGTTACCGCTTTTGCGGCAGCATCATTGAGATTGCTGGCGATAATGAAGGGGAATTTGGAGGTGCTGAGAATAGCTCGCCCTTCTTCAACATTTGTACCTGCCAACCGTACGATGATAGGCATTTTTATATTCTGGTCACGCATGGCTTGAATAATTCCTGTGGCGATCCAGTCACAGCGATTGATCCCAGCAAAAATATTAATCAGGATAATTTTAACGGCCGGGTCCTGCAACACGATGTGAAAAGCATTAGCAACCTTTTCCGGTGTGGCTCCGCCCCCCACATCCAGGAAATTTGCCGGTCTTCCGCCATGCAGAGTAATCGCATCCATAGTTGCCATTGCCAGGCCAGCACCATTGACGATGCAGCCAACATCACCGTCCAGTGCAATGTAATTCAAGCCATGTCCAGTAGCCTCCACCTCCTTTGGATCCTCTTCGTCAAAATCCCGGAGTTCGGAAATTGTTGGTCTGCGGTACAGTGCATTATCATCAAAAGACATTTTTGCATCCAGAGCTAACAGCTGACCACTGTCTACGATAGCCAGCGGATTGATTTCAGCCATGATGGCATCATTGTCTCGCATACAACGATAAAGACCCTTCATGACCTTTACTGCCTGCGGCAATAGCGTACCTTTTAACCCAACCTTATAGGCAACCTTACGACATTGAAAATCGAGCAGGCCCACCGCTGGATCAATTATTTCCCTGATGATTCGTTCCGGTGTTTGCTGCGCAACCACCTCTATGTCCACACCCCCTTCGGCGGAGGCAACCAAAGTGATTCGCCGCGTAGCACGATCAATAACCAGCCCGATGTAATACTCGCGCACAATAGTGCTCGCTTGTTCAACCAGGACACGACGGACAAGCCTGCCTTCAGCCCCAGTCTGATGGGTAACCAGAAGGCTGCCAATTATTTCATCGGCGATTACTCTTACTTCATCAATGCTATTGGCTACCCGGACACCACCCGCTTTGCCACGGCCCCCGGAATGTATCTGCGCCTTGACAACCCAACGTGCCCCTCCTATTTCTTCCGCAACAGTGGCCGCTTGGGCGTCAGTGTGAACGACGCGCCCCGGTGGTACGGGAACGCCATAATGTTTAAGCAAATCTTTAGTTTGATATTCATGAATATTCATGGCAAATTACTCACTTAAGTCCAGGCTTGGCCGCCTGTATCTGATCTGCCTTGGCAACTAAAACCTGTGCCTGTCTGATGGATGCCGCATCGATAAGGCGACCATTAAGCGAAACCGCCCCCTTGCCTTCGCGCGCGGCTTGTTCCATGTTTTCCAGAATACTTCTGGCGCGGCTAACTTCTGCCTCGCTGGGTGTGAACACTTCGTTGGCTAACGCAATTTGTGACGGATGAATGGCCCATTTTCCTTCAACTCCCAGTGCGGCTACACCGCCCGCAACTGCCATAAAGCCTTCCGGATCGTTAAAGTCACCAAATGGGCCGTCGATCGGTCTCAGGCCATAAGCGCGACAAGCAACTACCAATCTCGATAGCGCGTAATGCCATTGATCACCCCAATGACGTGTTCGCTTCCCAGCTTCATCGGCGTCGGTAAGCATGGAGTAATTAGGGTTAGCGCCGCCCATATTGGTCGTGCGTGCCTGTGTAGACGCTGCGTAATCGGCCACACCAAATACCATCGCCTCCATACGGGTTGGGCATGCTTGAGCGATTTGTTCGATATTCGCCATGCCGAGTGCTGTCTCAATAAGCACGTGGATATTGACCGGCTTGAATTTCTTTGCCGCCTCGATTTGTTCCATCAGCGTTGCGACAAAATAGACATCGTCTGGCCTGTTAACTTTTGGAATCAGGATGGTATCGAGCTTATCTCCGGCGGCCTCCATCACATCTACGATATCGCGGTAGCACCAATGCGTATCGAGTCCATTGATTCGCACTGAAACAGAACATGCAGACCAATCCATGTCATTTAATGCCGCTATGACATTTTTGCGTGCCTGCTCTTTATCATCCGGCGCAACCGCGTCCTCCAAGTCCAGAAAGACCACATCAGCACCTGCTGTTGGCGCTTTTTCAAGCATACGTAGATTACTGCCCGGAACGGCCAATTCGCTACGATGAAGTCGAGTTTTAACTGCCACTATATTTTCCCCTTGATTTGTATATTTATTTATTGAGGTGATGCAACACCATGTAATCGGTATGGTTTTCCTGGGTGCAAACTATATCACGATGTTAGCTCGTCTTCATATTTGACCATTATGTGCGTCAAGATCTCCTACCATATCGATGCAACCATCTGGCCAGAAGATTGAATATTCAAACCTCGTTAGTTTTCTGGTTCTCGCTTGGGCATTAGTCAGAAGATTAATTATCGGATGCAATGGAAGGATCTATGAAGATAGCGTACATCAAAGGGAAGTGGTCTGCGTCTACCAGATTGCGCTTGGCTCCTTGGACACCAACCAGATCACCTGCACGGATCCATGATTTTTTTCGAACTCATTTTATTCTCACTCATCTTTAGCCTTTGTTCTCCAGGAATTTTTCTTGTAAATAGCAAAAAATGATCAAAAACAAACAATTTTTGTTGCAGATCAGGCACAAATTCTGTGAATTTCTGTTATTTATCGGTATGGTTGACGATCAAACCGTTTCCCGGTACATTCAGATTCGGTGAAAAAGGACGTTTATTTTCCCTATACACTGAACAACAATTATATTCAAATTTGGAATTTATAATACTAACAATCACAAAGGAAAAAATATGTTCAGTAAAATTTTGGTAACAATGGCAATGATCGGTTCAATGTCCTTATTTTCACAAGCAGCTCTTGCCAATATTGGCGATGCTTGCAACAAAGACAACGCTACGACAGTATGTGACGCTAAGCATAATGAAGCATGCCTTTTGGCAGTTACACCATCTAAATGTATCGCGCTTCATTCACTTCCAAAAGGTACGGCGTGTGTGAAACCTGCCGTATGCTCATCAGACAAATGCACAGCTGGAAAATGTGAGTAACTATTGCTGAGATAGTTTCTAGTTGAAGAACCCCGAATTTAATAAATTCGGGGTTCTTTGTTATTTATAACTGTAGCGTTCGTACATGGATGACTATGCATTACGCCAGAATGCTATTTGAAAGGGGTCTCTACGCCATTTAGTGATTAGGCAAACCGGGCATGTCTTAAATGCTATAAGTCCAGATTTTTTGCGGGCTATAAGTAATTTTTTGCCAGTTGCATTTCTTGTCAAACTCTGCTGAAATTCAGCATCCCGTTAATTTTCTATATTAATTTTCATGCTAGCATCAGAAGATGGATTGCCATGCAATCGTGACGTGCATGAAGATCTGCTCCGTAAACTGCGAAAGCTGTTACCGCCAGAAGCCGTACTCACTGATAAAGAAGATCTACGTCCGTTCGAGTGCGACGGGCTATCGGTTTATCGCCGTTTGCCCTTGGTCGTAGTTTTGCCTGAAACGATCGCGCAGGTGCAGGCCATCATGCGTCTATGTCATGTGTTGCAGGTGCCCGTTGTGGCGCGTGGTGCAGGTACTGGTTTGTCCGGCGGGGCTCTGCCTTTGTCGGATGGCGTGCTGCTGAGCCTGGCAAAATTTAAGCGCATACTCCATATCGATCCAGAAAATGCGATGGCCACTTTGCAACCGGGTGTGCGCAACCTGGCAATTTCTGAGGCTGCCGCCGCGTATGGTTTGTATTACGCGCCTGATCCTTCCTCGCAGATTGCTTGCACCATTGGCGGCAATGTCGCGGAAAATTCCGGCGGGGTGCATTGCCTGAAATATGGCCTGACAGTACACAACATTTTGATGCTGAAAGTTGTGACGATGGAGGGAGAGTTGCTGACCATCGGTTCAGAAACACTGGATTCTCCGGGCTATGATCTGCTGGCATTGATGACTGGCTCGGAAGGCATGCTGGCGGTGATCGTTGAGGTTACGGTGAAGCTGCTGGCGAAGCCGGAGCGCGCGCAAGTTTTGCTGGCGGCCTTTGATGATGTCTTCAAAGCCGGGGAAGCAGTCGGCGCGATTATCGCTGCCGGTATTATTCCGGCCGGTCTGGAAATGATGGACAAGGTGGCCATTCAGGCGGCAGAAGATTATGCGCATGCCGGTTATCCTCGTGATGCAGAGGCGATTTTGCTGTGCGAACTGGATGGCACCAATGCGGAAGTATCCGAGCACATCATGGAAGTGCGCGAAATATTGCATCAGAGTGGCGCGACCGAGGTGCGCACTGCCGTTAACGAAGCAGAACGACAACTGTTCTGGAAGGGACGTAAATCAGCCTTTCCTGCAGTTGGGCGCATTTCACCGGATTATTACTGCATGGATGGAACGATTCCGCGGCGCCAATTGCCGCATGTATTGCGCCAGATTAGCTTATGGTCGGAAGAGTACGGCTTGCCGGTGGCGAACGTATTTCATGCCGGAGATGGCAATCTGCATCCACTTATTTTGTTTGATGCGAATAAGGAAGGCGAGTTGGCACGCACCGAGGAATTCGGTCAGCGTATCTTGCAACTGTGCGTTGAAGTGGGCGGATCCATTACCGGTGAACATGGCATCGGCATGGAAAAAATTAATCAGATGTGTATCCAGTTTAAAACAGCCGAACTCAGCCAATTCCATGCGGTTAAAGCTGCTTTCGATCCCGCCGGCTTGCTGAATCCCGGGAAAGCCGTGCCCACCTTGCAGCGCTGCGCAGAATTTGGCGCCATGCACGTCCATCACGGACAACTGCCCCATGCCGAGTTGGAACGCTTCTGATGTTGGAGCGCGATATCAGTGAGACACTGCAACAGCAGGTGCGCAACGCCGTCGGTAGTGGGACCCCACTCAAAATCGAAGGCGGCAATAGCAAAACATTTTTAGGGCGAGAGACGCACGGCGAAATTTTGGATGTCAGCGCCCATCGTGGCATCGTCGAACATGATCCACGCGAGTTGATTTTGACTGCACGTAGCGGCACGCCGCTCAAGGAAGTTGAAGCTGCGTTGGCAGAAGCCGGACAGATGCTCGCATTCGAGCCGCCGCATTTTGGTGACAACGCCACCTTGGGTGGCACTATTGCTTGCGGTCTGTCTGGGCCGCGCCGTCCTTTTTGCGGCTCTGCACGTGATTTTGTCTTGGGCTGTAGGCTGATCAATGGCAAGGGCGAGATATTGCGCTTCGGTGGCCAAGTGATAAAAAACGTGGCGGGTTACGATGTTTCGCGTTTGATGGTTGGCGCATATGGCACGCTGGGCGTGTTGCTTGAAATCAGCTTGAAAGTGCTGCCGCGTCCAGCCGCGAGTTACACTCTGGTACAAGAATGCACTCCAGCTGAAGCCATCAGCAAAATGAGTCGCTTGCTGTCCCAGCCCGTGCCGGTGGATGCGGCCTGTTATCATGCAGGGCATTGTTATTTCCGCGTGTCCGGTAGCGAGCAAGCGGTCAAGCATGCCCATGAGCATTTGGGCGGCGAAGTGATAGAAAAATCAGAACCCTTCTGGCATGCCTTACGCGAACATCATCTGCCATTTCTTGGTTCCGCGAATCTGCTGTATCGCGTGGTAGTGAAGCCCGCCGTGCCTCCTTTAGAAATTCCCGGCGAATGGTTGCTCGATTGGGGTGGTGCGCAGCGGTGGCTAGTGAGTGACGAACCCATTGCGTTGATACGCGAACGCGTCGGTACAGTAGGGGGGCATGTTACCCAGTTTCGGGGTAGCGAACACAATGGCGAAATATTTCAGCCGCTCGCCGCGCCCTTGTTCGTCATTCATCAACGCCTGAAATCCAGTTTTGACACAAACGGAATTTTTAATCGAGGGCGTATTTACGCCAACTTGTAAGCATTATGCAAACCGCCATTTCTCCTGAACTCCTTGTTAATCCCGAGATCGCCGAAGCCAATGCGATCCTGCGTTCTTGCGTGCACTGCGGATTTTGCAACGCTACTTGCCCCACCTATCAATTGCTCGGTAATGAACTGGATGGGCCGCGTGGGCGTATTTATTTGATCAAGGAAATGCTGGAAGGCAATCAATCCAGCGAAAAGACACAATTGCATCTGGATCGCTGCCTGACTTGCCGCGCCTGCGAAACAACCTGTCCATCCGGGGTGCAGTATGGCCGTTTGATTGACATCGGGCGGCAGGTAATTGAAGAACGCGCGCCGCGTCCACTGTGGCAAAAAATTGTGCGACGCAGTCTGTTGGCAGTGCTGCCGTATCCCAAGCGTTTTGCTTTCGTGCTAGGCATTAGCCGCGTAGTGCGCCCATTACTACCACTCTCTTTGCAACGTAAAATCCCAGCCCAACGATCGGCACAGTCAGTTCGTCCGCAAGCCACTCATCCACGCAGCATGCTGATATTGGAAGGCTGTGTGCAATCGTTGAGTGCGCCAAATATCAACACGGCTGCTGCATACGTGCTGGATAAGCTGGGCATTTCTTTAATCAGCGCCTCCAAGGCCGGATGCTGTGGTGCTCTGAACCAACACTTGGCTGATATTGATGGGGCACATGACATGATGCGCCGCAATATTGATGCTTGGTGGCCATATATTGAGCAAGGCGCAGAGGCTATTGTGATGAGCTCCAGTGGCTGTGGCTTAATGGTAAAAGAATACGGCATAACGCTGAAACACGATCCAAACTATGCCGCGAAGGCGGCACGTATCAGCGAACTTACACGCGATTTGAGCGAGATTCTGGGCCGCGAAGATTTGAGTGCATTGGCCGATGTAGGCAAAGGTGTGCGCGTCGCTTATCAATCGTCTTGCACCTTGCAGCACGGGCAAAAACTGCCTGGTGTTGTTGAAACTATCCTGCAAAACTGCGGATACACGCTGACTCCAGTTGCTGACAGCCACCTGTGCTGTGGTGCCGCGGGCACTTATACCCTGATGCAACCCGCGCTATCGCAACAGCTGCTCGAAAATAAACTGAGTGCGCTGCAACGTGGCGCGGCTGAGGTCATCGCCACCGCAAACATCGGCTGCCAGCTGCATTTGGAAAGTGCAGCCCGCTTGCCGGTGAAACACTGGATTGAGCTATTGCAGCCATTTCCCCTACAAGGGGAGACTGAAGAGCACCTCTAAAAATCCAATTTTCGTCACAATACGGCGTTACTCGAAAAAATTATCGCTTACATATCAATAATATATGCCGGGCTTAAATTTTTTTACTCGTGCCTTGTCTTGTTTAGAAATTGAATTTTTAGAGGCGCCCTGAAAGCAGTGAAAAAAGTTAAAATGCCGCAATTAATGAATCGCAACCCGCAAGGAGAAAAAGCATGGCAATAAAATCGTTCCATCCCCCGCAACGCATTTTGATGGGTCCAGGCCCTTCGGATGTCAGCTCACGTGTACTGGAGGCCTTGTCGCGCCCCACCATTGGCCATCTTGATCCAGTGTTCGTAACCATGATGGACGAAATGAAAGAGTTGTTGAAGTACGCTTTCCAGACTAAAAATGAATTGACTATGCCCGTTTCCGCCCCAGGCTCGGCCGGAATGGAAACGTGTTTCGTCAACCTGGTCGAACCCGGTGACAAAGTTATCGTATGTCAGAACGGCGTGTTCGGCGGACGTATGAAGGAAAACGTTGAGCGCTGCGGCGGTATTGCAGTGATGGTGCAGGACGATTGGGGACGCGCAGTTGATCCACAAAAAGTAGAGGATGCACTCAAGGCTAATCCTGATACCAAGATCGTTGCGTTTGTGCACGCAGAAACTTCCACAGGCGCTCAGTCTGATGCTAAAACCTTGTCGGCGCTTGCTCACAAACATGGTTGTCTGGTCATCGTGGACGCAGTCACTTCACTTGCCGGTTCGCCACTCAAGGTCGATGAATGGGAAATAGACGCTATTTATTCCGGCACGCAAAAATGTCTCTCCTGCACCCCTGGACTTTCACCGGTCAGTTTCAGTACGCTCGCGCTGGAGAAAATCAAGAATCGCAAGAGCAAAGTGCAAAGCTGGTTCCTGGATTTGAATCTGGTTATGAGTTATTGGGGCGGTTCAACTAAACGTGCCTACCACCATACCGCGCCGATCAACGCGCTATATGGCTTGCACGAAGCATTGGTGATATTGCAGGAAGAAGGTTTGGAAAATTCATGGGCTCGCCACACGAAAAACCACCTTGCCCTGCGCGCCGGCCTGGAAGCAATGGGATTGAAGTTTGTGGTACCAGAATCTGAACGTCTGCCGCAACTGAATGCCCTTACCATTCCAGATGGTGTGGATGATGGCGCTGTACGTTCCACTCTGCTAAACGATTACCAACTGGAAATTGGTGCGGGCCTGGGCGTAATGGCAGGCAAAGTGTGGCGCATAGGCTTGATGGGTTACGCCAGCAATCAGAGCAATATTTTGGTATGCCTCGGTGCGCTGGATGACGTATTAGGCAGGATGAAGGCACCGGTTCAGCATGGTGTGGCAGTAGCTGCAGCGCAGAAAGTACTAGCGAGCTGATTTGTTTATATGACCCTCAATGGATATTGAGGGTAAAAAATTATGATAATTATGATGTGAGTAAGTAGTCATGAGGTAGTACAGATATTTTTAATCAATATATACAATAATATTTGTTTTCCGGAATCCCCCTTTGTGTTGAAACAAAGGGGGATTTTTCATGGCGCATTCGGATACATCTGAACTAATGATGTAGCGGGTCCAATTCTGGTGAGTTGGCCCACCAAGTTGCTGGTTATGCATGGAATGCATTGACAATTGTATGAATTCTGGCCTTTGCCGGAATATATGACAATTGTGGTAAATGCAACCGTCATGAATTATGTAGATTAATAATATCGTGCTTTGTTTGTGTAAAGTAATACTTTACAGTTTGTGTCATGATTGAATCGTTCATGCACAAGGGACTGGAAGAGCTTTTCGAAAAAGGCAAGAGCGCTAAGGTGCAGCAAGCCTTGGTGGGGCGCGCATTGCGGCGACTGGATGCCATCAACACCGCCAAAACACCGGACGTGTTGAATCTTCCGGGCTTCGACTTCCATCTCTTGCAGGGCACGCCCAAGCGATACAGCGTGCATGTAAATAGGCCGTGGTTTATTACATTCGAATGGGAAGGCGAGAATGCGCTACGGATCAATTTGGAAAACTATCACTAGGAGGCATTATGCGGAAACGTAAACCGACTCACCCCGGCGCGATCTTGCGCGAAGACGTTCTGCCAGACTTGGGAATGTCTGTAAGCGCCTTTGCTCGCAATCTTGGAGTCTCGCGCCAAACCCTGCATGCGATACTGGCAGAGCGTAGCGGCATCTCCCCGGAAATGGCGCTCCGTTTGGGTGCATTGCTAGGTAATGGCGCTCAGTTGTGGGTGGACATGCAATCGAAATACGATCTATGGCAGGCTGAGGATAAACTTCACGACGTGCTGTCGAGTATCCAATGCCTTACCGACAACCAGGCATTGGCTTGATCCTCGATGTTGCCACTTGTGGCAGATCAAGCTGCGGAGCCGCAATCCTGCTGGTGGCGGTGATAGGACAGGACACCATTTCGCGCATTGAACGCCGCAGCGACTTGTTGCTCTTCACTCTATGCCATATATCCAGGCAATAGGCGGCGAGCTTGATCTAGTCGCTCGCTTCCCCCACCGTCCACCCATCTTGCTCGATCACATCGCTCAAGCTTCTACCAAGCCAATCGGCGCATCAAGCAAAGCGATTGCATGATGGCATATCAATCACCGGGAATTAATGGCACTAAAACAAATGCGAGGCTGAAGCTGACCCTTAGTTCTTCCTGTTGATACCGGTGGTTTGCTCAATAAGACAGCATTACAACCCGCCCTTGCTTTTAACGAAAAAGCGCTTAATATTGCCGCCATAAGGAGATTGATTATGCGAACAGTTAAATTTACATTTTGGCAGGACGGCGAGTTCTTTATCGGCTTCCTGAATGAATATCCAGACTACCAAACTCAGGGAATGCACAAGGAAGAGCTTGCCGAAAATCTGAAGGACTTACTGAATGATCTGGAATCGGGGCATGTGCCATATGTTCGCAAGGTCGAAGAGCTGATGGTTGCATAAATGAAAAGGCGTGACTTGGTCAAGGCGTGGAAGAAAGCTGGAAGCCAAGGAGTCGCGAACAGAAATTTATTGCTTCCGTAGGACAGGAACTGGAAGCCGTGGTGGGTAAGAAATTGCAACGCAATGTCACAGTCAGTGGCGTTTCCGGTCATCAGATTGAATTTCCTTTTGCCATTGACGATTCTGCGGCAGGCCGCCAGTTTATCCAGCCCGTGGCATATGGTGATAAGCGGGTTGGCTGGGGTAATGTGTACAAAGCTTCGGGCAAGATGTTCGATCTCAAATCCGCAGGTGCGGAAGACGGTCAGCGGATTGTCATTGTCGAAGATAGCCAAGACGATGAGGAATTGGGTAAAGCAGTAACGCTACTAAGCTACAACTCCAATGTGCTGCTGTTCAGCCACCGTACCCAGTGGCTGCCGCGTTTCCAACTCGCGGCCTGACAACTCGATTCGTTCCAACGAAATGTTGGAATGTTAGAACTGACCCCGCGATGCACTGACTGACCCCGCGATGCACTGAACCCCGCGATGCACAGGTGGCTTTTTTGACCTATCAACGCTGGCGATTTGCTGTGTTTGACACCGCCACAAGCCAGGCGCCTTAGAAGGGTTTACAAAGCGCTGCTGCTTTTGTACATGATGACAATGTCCGAGAAATTTGCTCTCCCGGCAGTGACCTGAACTCGCAGGGTGTTGCCGATTTTTTTGAACACGTTAGCGTCGATGATTTCTTGGCGAACATGCGGGCTCAGAGATGGGAGTTGGGTCGATGCGACGACTGGCGTTGTGATTTGCTGAGCGCTGTCGGGAATATCAAAATTGACGATGGACATCTTGAAGGTGACACCCGGCGAACCCGGATCCACCATGTACGAGAGAACTGACCGAATTCCAACGTTGATGGATGGGTCGAATCCCAACGGGAAATCCTTATCAGGATCCTGAGCAGCATCGATAAGGGTTATACCGTCCGATACCACATCGTAGTTTGCATAGTTTGGCATTTCTTTCCCCTGTTAACGTGTAGATTCCTTCATTCAGACCGCCGACCGGATCAATCGCTATTTCGCTTCCCGAATGCGATCGGACTTGTCCTCCAACCTGTCGGCACGAGATTCGGATGTATCACGTGCGGCTTCGGCCGCGCGGTCGGTAGCACGGCTGTCTATCCCCGGGTCTTGCCTTTCAATCCGGTCGGCTTTGGCCTCCCCGGCATTGCGTACGATATCCGCCTTCTTTTCCGCTAAATCCGCCTTGTTTTCCAGCACTTGTTCGCGGCGTTCTTCTCGCGGCGAATCGCAAGCGGTAAGAGCCAGCGCCAAAGTTGCTACGATGAGCACAGGTTTCAAGTAGTTCATGATTGATTACCTCCAGTCGGTGTTAAGGATCGGGAAAGCGGAGAATTGACATCCCGCTTCCTTCAGGCGAGTGTCTAAATAGACCTCGTTTCGCTTACGCGAGATAGAAGCATAATCAACGCAGCAATCGCATTCTGTGCGTTGCCGCACCGAGTGGACTAAAAATCATGAATGCGTAATCTGTCTATTGCCGGGTGAGCGTCCGGTAAGAGAAGCAAATCGGGTGGGCCGTCTTTGCTTCCAGCGCTTATTCCAAAAGGTTGCACGGGTATCTGAAACGCCAGCTTCGCGAAGGAATCTTCGTGCTATAGGCAAATCTCGAATATGCGGGAACACGCCATCTCCGGTTTTTGAGGGCAGGTTAATCACGTCCATTGCCGCATGGCCTGCCCCGCCAGTTAAGCTGATCATCCAAAACTTTAACACCTCAGGCGATACATCCATAGCCCCCGGCCTATAACCTGATAGATCGTTGATTGCTTCTGCGGTAGCAACATGGTGGAATCGTTTGAGGACTGGCGCTGGAGCAGTTACCCTTTTATCACGGGGCAGGAGGCACCCCCTTCGTGGCTGAATGCGGACTGGTTGCTTGGTCAGTTTGGTTTACAGCGGAGCAAAGCGCTCAGTGGCTATCGCCAGTTCGTGATGACGGACAGGGGTTTACCTAGTCCCATGCTGGAAACTCGCCATCAACTGTTGCTGGGTGACAATGCTTTCGTAGAACGCACTGGCAGACAAAAAATCCAGAAGAGCTACGGGAAGTTTCAAAGGCCCATCGAAGATCGGTCGCTTTGTCGCTGGATGAGTACCGGATGCGTCACCCGGATAGAGATCAGGTGATAGCTCAGGCTTACCTATCCGGGGCTTATACGATGGCAGAGATCGGGGGCCATTTCGGGGTACACTCCCATGACGATAAGTCGCGCAGTGCGGAAGTTTGAAGAAGACCGAAAAGAAATGTTGTAATGTTAGAACTGACCCCGTGCTTCGTGTGAGAACTGACCCCGTGCTTCGTGTGAGAACTGACCCCGTGCTTCGTGTGCTTTTTGGTGTCGATGCAAGCCCCAAATGCTCTCTAGGATCCGTTTTTTTATCCATTGCCTCGCCCTCTCATGACATTGTGTTGACGCCAAACTTCAAAACCTTACAATCCCTATCGATTCTGTTTTCCTATGGTTCAGTCCAACGAGGTTTATCCGCCGCGATAAGGATTAACTGGTTTGGGGAGGGTGGCAGATAAACGCTATACGTTGGGCATCATGGTGACCGAATTGCATAAAGCAGGAATACGCCTCATAGATAACATTTCCGGTGAAGCCTCTGAGCATTTCGCGGAATTTACAGATGGTGAATGGCGTCAACTGAATGACTACTTGAGTCATGTTGCTGATCTGCATTCCACCCAGTTCCTAATAAAAGGGGAAGGAGTTCAATTGAACTTCGCTTGGAACCAAGGAAGTAACCCGCAATGGCGGGCTAAAGCCCCTCCCGTCGACGACGTACTCGCTTTTCTTCATCGATTGCGCCCGCTGATCCTCCAAGAAGAGCCAGCCTGTTTCCAAAAGGTTCGTGCAGTTCTCAAGCGAAGATTGAAAGATGCTCCAATTCATCCATTCATGGGATGGCTCCTTGAAGTTTACGAGGGCAAGGAGATGCAAAAGATGATTTCCATACAGTCAAACAACTGCATAGTGAATTCAGAAAAGATGCTTTTTACATGGCTAAACGCATACGAATACCACCGGGAACGCGAGAAGCAGGAACTCCTCGAAAGCTACAGTAAGATCATGCCGACTGAATGGTCGCGTGGTGTATTTTTGACTTTACTGGTCGAGAAGGGAAAGGCCATCTCGAATCTTGGTGCTCTCGTCGAAGTTGTGCTCGGAAAGAGGAACGCACTATCGTTAAGTGTATGAGCCACCATGCTTTGCAGACTCTTAAGAAACACCTCCCAACCAACTGATTTTAAAAAGTAGAGTTAAGCGGGCTGTTCATTGACGACGAGTTTCATCCCCATTTTTTCAGCGCGCTGGGCTAGTTGCCGCAACACTCTTTCGCGATAGCGTTCTTCGTAGTAGTCCTGCCCTTGGTCGGTATATTCTTCTCCCTTGGTAAGCATGGTGTAAATCAGGCGTGCCAACTTGTGCGCGGCGGCGGTTACGGCTTTAGGTTTGTCCATGCGCCCGCACATCCTGCGGAAATATGCGCCCAGCGCCGACTGGCTGCTGCGCAATGCTGCTGCGGCCAATCTCAAGGCTTGGGCCGCCCGGTTGGCTACGCGCTTGGTCTTGCCGCTCATCACTTTGCCTCCGGTAATCTTGGTGCCGGGGCATAGCCCCAGCCAACTCGCGAAGTGCCCTGCCGTGGGGAAGCGCGACATGTCCGCCCCGGTCTCGGAGATCACCGCAAGCGCGGTGGTGACGTCGATGCCGTCGATGCGCGTAAGATCAACTCCGCACATCCTGAACAATTGCGTGCGCAGATCAAACTTCGGCGCGTTGCGGGCGCGACCACGCTTCTTTCCCTTCGCTGGTTCGCCGTCATGAACTTGCAGGCTTTGCAATTGCCCCTCGATCTCACGGTCGCACTCGGCTAGCTGTGTGCCGATGAAATCGAACATATCCAGCGCTTGCTTGAGCGCAAACAGATGCTCTGCGCGCCAGTTGCCTTGCAGGCTTTTTGCGATTTCGTCAGCGGTAGCGCGAATGCGCACATTCTTCATTGCGGCCAGCACTTGACCGTCGCGCTCGCCAGCGACAATGGCGCGCAGAATCTTTTGCCCCGTCTCGCCGACCACGTCCGAGATGACGTTGGTGAGCTGGATGTTCATCTGCGTGAGCGCCTTTTGCATGCGCTGCACATGCGTGCCCTGGCTTCTCAAAAGCATCCCGCGCTGGCGCCATAGAGAGCGCAATACGCACACGGCTTCGGTAGGACGAAATGCGCCGCGAAGCAAACCGTAGGTCATGAGTTGCTGCAACCATTGGCAGTCCAGCACGTCAGACTTGCGGCCCGAGACATTTTTGACGTGGCGCGCATTGACCAGAAACACTTTGAAGCCGCGCGATTCCAGAAGCTCGAACAAAGGGATCCAGTACACGCCCGTGGATTCCATCGCGACCGTGTCCACCCCGCAAGCGTCGAGCCAGTCGGCCAAGGCGTTGAGGTCAACCGTAAAGCTCGAAAACTCCCGGACAGGCTCGTCGTCCCTGTCCGGCGGCACAGATACGTAATGGGACGAACTACCGATATCGACTCCAGCCGCATGGGGATGGGTGATCGTTAAAGGCTCTCTGGATTTGCCGGGTTTGATACTGATTTTTTGCTTGCGTTGCACCATGATTATCTCCATCATTCGTTTTGGAATGTGGTGCCACATCGGGTACGTCGTCAAGCTCACTCTCTTAAACGGGATATCGGCCAAGCGTCCCAACAACGCCAAGCCAATTCACCAATGTCGATGACGTCACCCATGACCACGCTAACCCTCGGGCAATATGCACCATTGCTATTCCGGTCTTCCGTGGCACCTCATTCCACTTTGCCACATTCGGAGAGCGACGTGTTTCTTCGGCGCGATTTGCGGCACGGGGCCGATTACTACGCTAACCCGGCAGTCAAGAGGGCTGCGCGAATAAAAGCTCGCACAGCCCCCCTATTTTTAAGTTAGGTCTTTACAGGAGCGCCCGTGCGACATTTTGTTGCGTATCACAATGCTGAAAAGATGGGTTATGAATATGAGCCTATTGGCGAGTATGCGTTTTTCAGCCGAAAGACTCTCACATTCTTGGAACGAACAGTTGGTTCGATGGTGTGGGTTATAAATGGCTCTCGGTCGAAGGCACGCAATACGATCTATACACTTTGCGCGGTTTATATGCCGGATGAAGTCATTGACGCCAATGAAGCGGCTTTTGATTACATCATCGCGGGCACTGTCGGACATGACTTCGATCCGCCCATTGAATTAAATCATCTGCCTTGGTTAGCTGGTTTTCTCAAGTCTCAAAGCAACTTTAGCCTTGGCATCAGCGAAATAAAAGATTCAACTGCTATCGACTATTTGAACTCATTGGCGAAAAGCCCTGACGTTGAGCACCTTACGTCCACTGACGAGATTAACTTTCCGCTCGACTTGGATATTCTGGATGTCGAAGCATTAGAGGGCATGACAACTTACGTTTCTCATCTGCGTAGAGAAAGAAATAGAGCAGTCACAGACGCAAAAAAAGAACAGACCATTGCCCTATATGGTCAGCTGGTGTGTGAGGCTTGCGGGTTTGATTTCTCCGTTTTTTACGGAAAGCTGGGTGAAGGCTATTGTGAGGTTCATCACAAAATCCCCCTTGCCTCGCTTGATGGCAAGAGGGTTACCAAGCTTGATGATCTGGCTATCGTTTGCTCAAATTGCCATAGGATGATTCATCGAAGAACACCAATGCCGAGTGTGGCGGAACTTAAGGCGCAGATCCGGGGTGCAAAGACCTAACCCTACCTCAAGCGGGACTGCGTAAAAGCGCGCAGCTTTTTAGCTTCACGCTAGGCTTGCAAGACTTTCCAGTGCTAAAGCTGCTAAGATTTGCACATGGCTCCCACAGTATTTCGTCAAGGCGCATTTCGATTTTTCTTCTTTTCACGCGAAGAGCCTCGTATGCATATTCATGTTACACATACAGACGGTGAAGCCAAGTTCTGGTTGGAACCCCAGGTTGAGTTAGCCATGAATCAAGGGCTTTCAAAAAAGCAGATCAATGAAGCATCGTTGTTGGTGCAGGATCATTATGAGGAGATCATTCATGCTTGGCGTAGCTATTTCTAAAGTCGAAGTTTTTTTGGCGTCAAACAAGGGATTTTGGTTGCTGTTGAAGGACGAGGAACTTTTTGTATCCTATATAGAGTTTCCGTGGTTCAAGCAGGCTACTCTGGAGCAGATTACTACCGTTGAATGGCCAACCCCCAATCATCTTTATTGGCCTATGCTTGATGTTGATCTGGCTGTGGAATCTATTCGCAACCCCAGCCAATTCCCCTTAGTTGCCAAATCTATAAATGTACAGCGTACGGATAAGCCCTAGTTCTATGCGGAAGCGTGACAGGCCAGAAGGTATCCCTCGCCATCGCAATTTATTCGCCTGAAAGCCGATGGCCAAGGCAATGAAATAATTCATGCCAGTGCCGGCTTTACCTCTTCTGGCATACAGGTTGGGCATAAAACTGGTAACTTGATTATTCAGGTCGCCTTTTTTATTTTCTGCATCGTATCCGCTACAGCCGCATTGCTGACCTTGGTGGTAGCAGTCTTATCCACCAAGATTCCATCCACCAGAATATTCATATCCCTTTTTGCAATAGCCAACCCTTGGCCAGCAGTTTTTGTCCCAGCACCTTGCCGAATACATCTACCTGACTTGTCTTGAGGTATTCCACAAAGGGCAGGAAAGTATCGCGGCGCACTTCACAGGTCGATGAATAACGCCTCGCACCGCCATGAATTGCTGAGATCGGTTATGGAAGGTGTCGTCAGAAGGTATGCCATTCTCGATTGTCTGCAATATGTATTTCTGTTTTTTTTATATCTACTTGATCAGTCGAAACGATTTTCCTGAAATTTAATAGACTACGCTGGAAAAGGAAACACTTCCCACTGGTACTTGATGCGATAGCTTATGCGGTCTTCGGTAATGATACGAAAAGTTCGCTTTGTTCTGCTGCGGATGGTGACAAGCATGGCCTCATATCTTATGTGGGCTGCCGCACAGAGTTCGCAATGAGACAAATGTATTTTACGTTTATCGACGTTGGATTCGGTTCGAATGACGAACTACTTATCTACGCAACAATTCTCGATTGGTAACGGGGTGGGTGATCAGCCCAAGACCAGAAGTTAGCCAATTTATGAGCAATTCCAAACCTTTAGGGAGGTTCACATGGCAGAAAAAATTGATTGGAACTTTGTAGTACAGGCACTCAATGGCCCATCAGTCTCGGGGGCAGGCACGCTGAAGCTCGAAGCCTACGACAAGATCGCGGTGACGATCGCCGCTGGGGCGACCCAGCAGGTTAATCTGGCGCCCAGTGGGACTGTCTCGCTCCTCATCATCAATCCCGCCGTACCCGACGTTGACCTCAGCTATGAGGTCGGTGGCAATGCGGTTGCACTGGATGGCCCGCAAGTGTTGATCGGCGCGGGCGCAGTAAGCTTACTTGGGGGCGCGGCGAATCTTTCATTCACTAATAACACAGCCACCGACGCGACCATCGAGATCCTACTTGGCCGCGACGCTACACCGTAAATCCGTACCGTAAACATAACCATACTTTATTTAAAGGAGGAGCAACATGCCGGTCACCTTATCCTACCCTGGCGTCTATATTGAAGAGGTGTCCAGTGGCGTGCGCACCGTTACCGGTGTGGCTACCTCCATCACCGCTTTCATCGGGCGTACCCTGCGCGGCCCGGCAAATGATCCGGTGCGCGTGCAAAGCTTCGCCGAGTTTGAGCGCCGCTTCGGCGGGCTGTGGCGCGATAGCACGCTGAGCTACGCGCTACAACAGTTCTTTCAGAATGGCGGCACTGATGCCCTCATCGTGCGCGTTCACAATGGCGCGGCCACCGCCACGCTCACCTTGGCGGTAGGTTTCAATCTGGTTGCTTCCAATCCCGGTAAGTGGGGCGAGAAGTTGCGGGTGCGCATCGATCATCCTTCTCTTCCCCCCGATCTGACTAATACCCTGTTCAATCTCTCGGTGCGCGACACCGCTACCGGTGCGACCGAGCGCTTCCTTAACCTCTCGACCGATCCCAATAATGCGCGCTTTGTCACACGGGTACTCGAACAGGAGTCCAACCTTGTGCGGATCGTCACACCACCCGGCACGGTGCCTGTGCTGCGTCCCACTGCTCACGGCAATCCGTCCCCCGGTGCCGATCCTCTACTGGCCAACACTCCCCCCACATCTACAGCTTTCACCGCAACAACAGGAAACGACGGTTTGGCCATCACCGACGATCAAATCTCCTCCGGACTCGGGTTAGAAGCGGCGAAACAAGGCATCTGGGCACTGCAGAAGGCAGACCTGTTCAACCTGCTCTGTGTTCCGCCGCTGACGCGTGAGCCGGGCGGCGACGTGAATTCTCAAACCCGCAGCGCCGCCGCTGCCTATTGCCTCGCGCGACGCGCCATGTTTATCGTCGACCCACTTATGGCGTGGGACGAGCCCTCCGATCTTACTGGCGCCAGCGGCCTGGACAGCGTGGGTTGGGGCCTGGCCCGCAGCGCAAATGCAGCACTGTATTTCCCCTTTCTTCGCCTGCCCGACCCTTTACAGGAAAATCGCTTGGCTGACTTTGCCCCCTGTGGCGCGGTGGCTGGAGTCATGGCGCGCACCGACGGCCAGCGTGGCGTGTGGAAAGCTCCTGCCGGTAACGATGCCACGCTTAGCGGCGTGGCTGAGCTCACGGTGAAGCTAACCGATGGCGAAAATGGTCAACTCAATCCACTTGCAGTCAACTGCCTGCGCGCATTCCCGGTCACCGGCCGGGTGGTGTGGGGCGCACGCACGCTGCGCGGCGCGGACCAACTTGCCTCGGAATGGAAATACCTTCCAGTGCGCCGCACGGCGCTGTTCCTCGAGGAAAGCCTGTTCCGAGGTTCGCAATGGGTGGTGTTCGAGCCGAACGACGAACCGTTGTGGGCGCAGATACGCCTCAATCTCGGCGCCTTCATGCAGAATTTGTTCCGCCAAGGCGCCTTCCAGGGCCGCAGTCCGCGCGAGGCCTATTTCGTCAAATGCGATAAGGAAACCACCACCCAAAATGACATTGATCTGGGCATCGTCAATATCGTGGTGGGCTTTGCGCCCCTCAAACCCGCCGAATTCGTGGTGATCAAGCTCCAGCAGATCGCTGGCCAAATTCAAGTCTGACCCTGATAATTAGGAGACATCCATGGCAACATTCACCGTCAATGCACAGCGTTTCGATCCTTACAAAAATTTCAAATTCCGCGTCAAATGGGATGGCCGTTATGTCGCGGGCATCTCCAAGGTTGGCGCAATCAAGCGCAGCACCGAATTGGTTGAACACCGGGAGGGTGGCGATCCATCAACTTCGCGCAAGTCGCCCGGTCGCACCAAATTCGAGGCAATTACGCTGGATCGCGGCGTCACCCATGACACCGAGTTCGAAAAGTGGGCCAACAAGGTTTGGAACTACGGCTCCGGTTTGGGTGCCGAGGTCTCGCTTAAGGATTTCCGCAAGGACCTCATCATCGAGGTCTATAACGAGGCAGGCCAGCTTGCGCTCGCTTACAAGGTATATCGTTGCTGGGTGTCAGAATACCAGGCCTTGCCTGATCTCGACGCCAATGCCAACGCGGTGGCCATCCAGCACCTCAAGCTGGAAAACGAGGGCTGGGAACGCGATTATGATGTAACCGAACCCAGCGAACCCAGCTTCACGGAACCAGCCTGATGCACATGCAAGTTCCTGGCGAAGTGGAGATCCTCGCGCTGTGGGAGCGCGGCCTTGCGCGGCATCCGATTGACCGAGCACTGTTGCTTTACGCTTGGACCCGACCGGATTTACCGTCTTCCAGTTTCCCGGACCTGCCGCTGGGCACAATCAACAGGGCGCTATTACGCCTGCGCGAAACTTGCTTCGGACCGCGCATCATTGCCTGCATTGATTGCGAGCATTGCGGCTCACGTATGGAAATTGCTCTCGATACCGGGCAGCTACTCGCGGGAATCAACGAGGACGATTCATCCACCGAGTTCGACGATACACCGGCCGAGTTCGAGGTTTCCAGTCTTCGCTTTCGCGTACCATGCAGCCGTGATCTCGCGGCGGTTACCGGGGAGCGGGATCTCAAGGCGGCGGCAGTGAAGCTGCTGGAACAATGTTGTCTTGAACATCCAGAGAATATTGACGCAGGTTTTGCAAACCTGCTTGCCGAGGCCGAAGCAGCCATGGAGGAGCTTGATCCTGCAGCTGGCATCAACCTGTCCCTTAGCTGCGAGGACTGTGGCCACAGTTGGTTGGTTGAATTTAATATTGGCACGTTGTTGTGGGATGAAATTGATGTGCGTGCCCGGGCCTTGCTTGCCGAAGTGCATAGCCTTGCCCAGGCATATGGTTGGACTGAACCAGAAATATTTGCGCTCTCCCCGCAACGGCGTGCAGCTTATCTCGACATGGTGGGCGTATGAGTAGCTTCCTGAATCGACTCGCCGCGCAGGCCATGGGTAGCGCAAATACCCTGCGTTCCGCGGTACGCACCCCTTATGCAGCACCTCTTTCGCCTGCAAATAGGGTGGTGCCGGACAGGCAAGATCCTACGTTGAATACTGCTGGTAATGGGCGACAACATAGGGGCAATAGTGGTGCTGAATGGGATCCCGAGTCCTCTCAAGAAGAGCAGGTCAATATCTATAGGGAAGTCAGCATACAGCCTCGCGACAATGAAGTTACACCGTCGTCACCTGGGTCATCACCTGAAGAGTTCGTTGTCCAATCGGACACAGGACTTTACACAAAGCCGGACCGTCTCCGCGGCCGATCCTCATCGGCGAAAGCGATGCGACAATCAAATTTAGAAAAAACGGTTGCGGGCGAACCTCCAGTTTTGGTTGATGGAATTGAAATGCGTATCCCGGGGAATAATTCCACAACTCTCCCGGATAGCAATTATCCTTCGCCACTTTTGCCGTTGAAGAATGCTGCACGTCCCTCGGCTTTGAATGCGAGTGCGGCAGCGTCGAGTGTGGCAGCGAAACAGGGCGAACACAGCGGTACTGGCCGGCAGGGTCAGGTCGATCAAATCACAGAAGTGCATGTGAGCATAGGCCGCATCGAAGTCACTGCCGTACATGAGTCGCCGCCGCCAAAACGCCAGGGTCCGACGCCAGCCAAGCCGTTGTCGCTCGATGAATATCTTGCTCGCCGAGGGAGAGGAGCATGAGCAGCGCTCTCGCTATTGCCGGGGTGACCGCAGTGTTGCGCGATTTGCTTAATAACGGGCTGATCGATCAAAAAGCAGTAGATAGTCTTGGTTATTCCGTTTCAGTAAGCGTCGGCCCGCCTGATCGGGTGATACCGGCAAATGGTGGCACTGAGTCCTCCCAGCTCAATCTGTTCATGTACCACGTTACGCCCAATAGCGGCTGGCGCAACGAAGGGCTTCCTTCGCACGATGCCTCCGGTAGCCAGCGACTCTCCAACGCGCCGCTCGCCCTCAACCTGCACTATCTGCTTTCTGCTCACGGCAGCGAAGATCTGCACGGCGAGATTCTGCTCGGTTATGCCATGCAACTTCTGCATGAAATGCCTATACTCAGCCGTAAAGCTATTCGGAAGGCGCTCGATCCATCGCCTCCGATAGGCGGTACGGCACTTCCGCCGGCGCTGAAAGCGTTGGCGGATTCTGGACTGGAAAGCCAGATCGAACTGATCAAAATCACGCCGGAATATCTCAATACCGAAGAAATATCCAAGCTCTGGACCGCCACCCAAAGCCATTTGCGTCCAACCGCAGCCTACATGGCCAGTGTGGTGTTAATAGAATCGACCCAATCGGTCCGATCTGCCCTGCCAGTGCTTACGCGGGGGCCGGTGGTAAAGCCCGAACCGCTTAATGTAGATACGTGGTATGAAAGTGGCATCACTGCTGTGGCTGGCCTGACCCCCCCTTATCCGATGCTCGCTGGCATAGAATTGCCCAACAAGCAGATAGCCGCGCGCCTCGGCGAGGCAATCAAACTGACAGGATACAACCTCAACGGAACAAATCTTGTCGTGCGTTTCGCGCATCCTAGCCTGACGACACCGATTGATATCTCTTTCGGTACAAATGCAAACGAAGAGAGTTTTTCAGTGACCTTGCCCAATACAGCTCAGGACAATATCGACTGGTCTGCGGGTATCTGGGAAGTAAATGCACTTTTACAACGTCCCGGCGAGACCGAAACACGTAGTACAAATTTGCTTGCGCTGTTTCTGGCACCGCGTATCGACGTAGCGACTTCCACTGCCACACGCGATTCTACCGGTGTGACCATCAATCTTGCCTTTACGCCGCAAGCTCGACCCGCTCAACGAATAAGCCTCAACGCAGGAGGATATGAGGCGTGGCCGGAGAAATTTACCGTCCCGACAGCCAGCCTTCAATTCAAGTATGCGCAATTGCCCGCGGGGAACCACCTGTTACGCTTGCGCATCGATGGCGCTGACAGTTTATTGGTGATCCGGCTTACTGCGCCGCCGCAATTCGATAACACACAAGTGTTAACTGTACCATGAGTGCCTCCGACCCACGCCACGAATGGACTGATGCAAATCAACGCCTGATGGGGGCTGAACTTGCTCGCATCAAGGCGCGCTTGGGTGGTGAAGATCAGGGATCGGCAATGGCTACAGCAGCTGAAATTCGCGCTGCATTATCGGCACAGTCAGCCATAGATCGCTTGGTGGAATGCTTCGGTTTGAGTCCTTTCGAACGAGACATCCTCCTGCTTTGTGCAGGCGTGGAAATGGATTCAAATTTTTCCTTGCTGTGCGCTACTGCGCAAAGCAATCCCCAGCGATCCTATGCGACATTCAGTTTGGCGCTGGCGACGCTGGAGGAGCCGCATTGGAGTGCGCTCAGTTCGATACGCCCTCTGCGCCGGTGGCGCCTGATTGAGGTTACTGAAGAAACCAGCCTGGCGAATGCGCGTCTACGCATAGACGAACGGGTGCTGCACTTTCTGGCTGGCATAAATTACCTCGATACCCGCTTGGAACCGCTGCTGCAAAATAGCGGCGTAGCAGCAACGATGGCGGATGTCCAAAGCGAAACTGCACAAGCTATATTGGAGGCATTGCATGAGCGCAATGCACCTATCCCAGTGCTCCAACTACTAGGGGATGACCGCGACGGTCAGACGGATATTGCGGCCGGTGTCGCAGCCGAACTCTTCGGGATGCAACTTCATATCCTGCATGCGGAAGATATACCAGCGGGTGTTCATGAACGTAATGCTTTCGCCGTGCTGTGGCAGCGGGAATCGGCGCTACTGTCCAGCGCCTTGTTGATCGAATGTCGTGATCAGGCAAATGCAGCCGCAGTCACTTGGCTTGCCGAAAATTTAAATGGATTGCTGTTTATCTCCAGCCATAATCCGTTAGAACTGCAACGCAATACCCTGCGCTTTACCGTAAACAAACCGGGCGCCACGGATCAGAAGCGTTTATGGCAACAGGCATTGGGTTCGGCGGCGCAGAAGCTCAATGGTTCGCTGGAGGGAGTCGCGTCGCAATACAGATTGAGCGCACAAACGATTCTGAGTACCGGTGCCGAGATTAGTAGCGCTATCAGTGCGAGCGATAAGCCGGACGAATTGCTGTGGCGAGCCTGCCGTACTTTGGGGCGACGGCAGCTGGATGACTTGGCGCAGCGTGTTGAGCCCGTTTCCCGCTGGGAGGATCTGATCCTGCCGGAACATCAGAAAGTGATCCTGAGCCAAATCGTCAGCCACGTGCGTAACCGGCTTAAGGTCTGCGACGAATGGGGCTTTGCCGGCAAGAGTGCTCGCGGCATGGGCCTCAGCACACTATTCGCGGGCGAAAGCGGGACTGGCAAAACCATGACCGCCGAAGTGCTGGCCAACGAGCTGCACCTCGATCTTTACCGTATAGACCTATCCTCAGTGGTCAGCAAATACATCGGCGAGACAGAAAAAAATTTGCGCAAGGTTTTCGACGCTGCCGAGGACAGCGGCGTTATCCTGCTATTCGACGAGGCTGATGCTTTGTTTGGCAAGCGCAGCGAAGTGAAAGACAGTCATGACCGCTATGCCAACATCGAAGTGAGTTATTTGCTGCAACGGATGGAGGCTTACACCGGCCTTGCCGTTTTGACTACTAACCTGAAGACATCTCTGGATACAGCGTTTCAGCGGCGTTTGCGTTTCGTTGTGCAATTCACATTCCCCGATACCGAACAACGCGAGGGCATCTGGCGCAGTGTATTTCCCGACGCCACGCCGACTCAAGGCCTGGACTACCGTAAGCTGGCGCAGCTTCAGGTGGCAGGCGGAAACATCCGTAACATCGCTCTTAATGCCGCATTTTTGGCCGCTGATTCAGGCGAAGCTGTCGGCATGGTGCATCTGCTGCAAGCCGCCCACGGCGAGGGATCAAAGCGCGAGCGTCCTTTGACCGACGCAGAAACGCGGGGGTGGGTATGAAACGCGTCGTCTTGCACATTGACAGCTTGATCTTGAAAGGCTTCCGGCACGAAGACCGGCATGGTATCGCTGAGGGCCTGCAGCAAGAATTATCTCGTCTGTTCGCTGATCCACAGGCCGCCCAGCAGTTGACGGTGAATGGCGATGTGTCGCGGCTACGGCTCGGCAGCATATCGATCGACCAGAATTCAAAACCCCAGCGCGTCGGATCGCAAGTGGCGCAGGGTATCGGGAAGGGAATGAAGATATGAGCACTTTCGCGACGCAAGAGTACAGGACCGATAAGTCACTGCTTTTGGGCAATTCCCCTAACGCGGAGCGGTTGTTGCAGAGCAAATATGCTTTGGGCGTGCCAAATTCGTCACCGACCAGCGAATACGAGGGTAAGCCACGTTTGCAAGCCAAGCTCTCCATAGGCGCCAGCAACGATCTGCTGGAACAGGAAGCAGACCGGGTCGCGGATCAAGTATTGGCAGCATCCGCTTATTCCGCAGTGAGCGGAGCGGTGCCACGCATCCAGCGCTTCACTGGGCAAGGGACAGAAGATGCGGGCACTGCACCCGCCAGCGTAAACCGCGTGCTAACTGGTTCCGGCAGCCCGCTTGATCCGTCAATACAGCAATACATGGGGCAGCGCTTTGGTCATGATTTTTCGCAGGTGCGGGTGCATACCGGCTCTGCAGCTAAGCAATCGGCACAAGATATTAACGCTCATGCTTACACGGTGGGTCACAACATTGTGTTTGGTGCAGGTGGGTTCGCGCCAGAGTCGCACGAGGGACGCAAACTGATTGCCCATGAGTTGACGCATGTGGTGCAGCAAACAGGCGCGGCAGGAATGAATGTTTGCCAAAGCAAAAATAAACGTGGTCTGTCCTCCGTTATTCCTAATATTCAGGGAGCGATCGCGCAGCCAACGATTCAACGGACGCCGGTTTGCCCGGCCAAGCGGGACAGTGGCGAGGTGACCAAGTCCCAATCGCCGAATGGCGTACTGACCGTCGACACGAGTTTCGACGCGGCGAAAGAATGGTTGAGTGTGCAGGATTTCGGCATCGATCAGGACAGCGTGCCGCCCACCATGACCCAAAGCGACGACTGGCGCCGCATGATCTCCATGATCCTCGGCGACCCGAACACCCATGTCGCCGTGCTTGGGTTTTCCGACTGCATCGGCACCGAACAAAACAACCAGAATTTGCGCGATCGCCGGGCGGATGCCGTAGTAAAAGCGATGCCCGCCGAAGCTCGAGCCAAAGTTGGAGCCCTTAAAGGCTGGGCAGGCAGTCTGACGTATCTATTTCCAAACGGTACTGCAGAAAATCGGGCCCGTAACCGCATGGTCGTAGTCGGGTTGCTTCGCGCCTGGGGCGATTCCTGCGAGGGCTTGCCCAAAGCGACCAATATCGATCAGTTCATATTCCTGGTCAGCTGCCTGGAAAAACGCCTGGGCTTGACCAAGGCCGCCGACGCGCCGAAGACCCTGTCCGTACTTCGGCAATTGTATTTCGGGAACGCCGCGTGGAGCACGGCGCGCAATCGCAGTAAGACCTGGGACGACATCATTACCAGCCAGCCGTGGGCACCCGGTAACGATCCGACGCCCAAACTCGGCGCCAAACTCTTAAGTGCCCTACAGGACAGCAAGGACATAAAATTCGACAACGTTTCCAGTATGGGCATCGACATCAGCCATTTGCTCACCGGCCTCGACGCCATGATGAACCCGCAAAACCCTTTGCTCCATGCGGCCGGACCGATATACGTGCAAACCAACGTCCTCAATCACGCTCTGGCGACTTGGGCCGGCGACGTCGCCTCGGCGGCTACCAATTACACGATCTGCGTCGATTTCGGGAAATTCTCGGCCTCATACGACGATTTTTTCAAAGACCTGGCTGCAGACGCCGATCTCGAAGGCGACATTGACGCCTATGCTGTGTGGGCCGCGCTGAATTCGACACCCAACGCGCCCGTTCCGCTGCAATTGAATATCCCGGTTTCCGAAGTTCTGATGCAATACTATCGCCTGAAAAATACCCCCGGCGGACAGGGACGGGCCACGCGCTTCGAGATTTTCGCGAACTTTTATGGAGCAAACGTCAAAGGCAGAAAAATGCAAAACCGGCTCGGCTTCCAGCGGAATATAAATGCCTCGGTTAAGGAACTCGCTATTTTGTCACTGGCCAAACAAATGAAAGAGGTACTTCAAGGCAACGTGGCCAGCATCGGCAACTGTGCGGGAGGCAAACCGCCGGTCCAGACGGGACCACCCGCAACGGTCGACGCCTTTGCGTTGTTGAACAGGGTGGTAGCGGCCAGCATGGAAATGACCGAACGGTTCACGATTTGGCTGGAGCGACGGCTTTGAGTAAAAATTACAGAGGACACAGCCTGGTCTAGAATGATAAATGTTTGCACAGATTATCTACATAACAATGACTTACTGTGCATCATAATCCATGGTGGTTAGACTCGATTGATAGCGAACAATCATAATTGGAACGAGGGAGAGCTTATGTTAGCCAGGCGGAAGAAAAGCCATCAAATAAGTACATCGACACCCAGGAAATGAAGTAATGAGTACCGCTGCACTACTACAGAACACTGCTGCCAAGTCTCCCCTCGGGGACAAGTCATCTCATGCGGAATTGTTATTGCAGCGCAAGTGTACGTGCGGCAACTCGGCGTCCTCGTCATTAAGTGGTGAGTGCACGGAATGTAGCAAAAAGAAATTGCAGCGCAAGTTCAGCATAGGCGCAAGCAATGATCCACTGGAACAGGAAGCAGATCGAGTTGCGGATCAGGTATTGGCAGCACCCGCACATTCCACAGTCAGCAGCGCAACACCGCGCATCCAGCGCTACGCGGGGCAAGCGACCGAAGGATTGGATACTACGCCAGCCAGCGTAGACCGCGTGCTTTCTGGTTCCGGTAGGCCACTGGATGCGGCGATACAGCAGGATATGGGCCAGCGCTTCGGGCACGATTTTTCACAAGTGCGGGTGCATTCAGATGCTGCCGCTCAACAATCCGCGCAAGACGTCAGTGCCCACGCCTACACGGTCGGACATGACCTCGTGTTCGGCCCGGGACAGTTTGCACCAGGGTCGCACGCAGGACGCCGCTTGATAGCCCATGAGTTAACGCATGTGGTGCAGCAAACCGGTGCCGCCCAACCTACATCCACCGTTGCCACGGGCACGAACCGCACGCTTTCCAGATATCGCGATAAGGGTAAGGACACGATCGCTTTCGACGCAGCCAACGAAACCCTCAAGGATCCGAAGACCCAGCCATGGATCGACAATATCACCATTGCTTTTGACACGGCCACAGTCGATACCGGGCATGCGGCAGACGCGAAAGCTGCCGGGCAACTGGAACCCCGTATGCCCACTGGGACCTTGACGGCCAAATACAGTACGAAATCGAGCAAGGTTCTGTCCGATGTCGTGTTGCCGATCGTCGGCGGTTCCACCATGCTCGGCATTGGCTTGACCGATCGGGTGAAGGATTCCGAGGTCAAGCGATTGGAGGGGTTGGGTTACATGGATTCCGAGAATGTCCGTCTCGGCAACCTGAAAGATCCCGTCGCAAAAAGTGGCAAGGGCGCACGCTACTCAAAAAGTGGCGCCGGCAGTATGAACTACGCGATCTTTTTCAAAGGTATTCAGGCAATTCACGAAGGACTGTTGAATACCGGGTCGCATGCATGCGTGCATGTCGGTACCCAGTCCAAGATTCGCGATCTCAACTACCACTCGCGGATAGGGGTAACCACGGTGACGGTGACCTACGACAGCGCGGTACTGGATGACTTATGTTGCCATCGGAAGAAAACCGGCAATGCTAACTGGAATACCAATCCCTGCGAAAAAATCAAATGCCCTTAACCGATAACTAACGATCAATTAAAGACTTCGCCAACCAGGAAATGAAGTAATGAGTACTGTTGCATCACTACAGAACACTGCTGCCAAGTCACCGCTCGTGGGCAAATCGCCTTACGCGGGATTGCTGTTGCAACGCAAATGCGCGTGTGGTGGGCCGGCGTCATTAAGTGGTGAATGCGGGGAATGCAATAAAAAACGTTTGCAAAAGAAACTCAGCATAGGCGCTAGTAACGATCCGCTGGAACAGGAAGCGGATCGGATTGCTGATCAGGTACTGGCAGCGCCAGTACATTCCACTGTCAGTGGCGCGGCGCCCAGTATCCAACGCTTTATAGACCAATCGTCGGGAGAGACAGGCACCGCTCCTTCTAGCGTAGATCGTGTGCTTGCTGGTTCGGGTAGCCCGCTTGATACGGTATTACAGCAAGACATGGGGCAGCGCTTTGGCCATGATTTTTCGCAGGTGAGGGTGCATACCGGCCTAGCTGCTGAGGAATCAGCGCGGGACGTGCATGCCCATGCTTATACGGTGGGACACAACATTGTGTTTGGGGCAGTCGGATTCGCGCCAAGGTCGCACGAGGGGCGTAAATTGCTTGCGCATGAATTAACGCATGTGGTGCAGATGGAACGGGCACCAACTCAGATCAAGCGCAAGATCAGGAGTGATCCCCAAGCCTCGCTTAATAAATTCTTATCTGGAAAGGGGGTTCAACATTACACTGAAAGTAACAGCGTCTACGAACGTGCCAAAGGAGGAGCTGTGAATTTCGAACAGGAGATACTCATCGACATGCTGGCTTCACCGCGCATCTTTAACGTCGAAGGCGGCAGTGACTCAGTTGCAGCATCCAATCTGAACAACCACCTCAAAGCGCGGATTGGCATTGTCTTTTTTGCAGGGCAAAAGAAATACAACTTCGCTGCTTTGGCCGGATGGTCGATGAATCCTAAATACTATGAATGGGATGTCAGCAAAGGAACCTGGAAGATGAAGCCCGATGTGAATCGCCAAGAGGCTTGGGATGATCTTAATGTTAATGCAAAACTTTACGCAATCGGCTGTGCAGCGGCGACGGACCTGACGATGAAAGGAGGCAGCAAGGGTGCGGACATTATTGACAAGCCCAGCAGCGACATTAATGATTGGGTGCCCGGCGAAGCCGGTTACATCGAGAACACGAATTACCCACCAGGTGGCGGCATCGGCGTGTTGGGGGAGAATCTTATATATACCGGTAACGGAAAGTTTTGGGGACATTTGCCCGGTACAGACACTTACCGTACTCTTCCCGAGTGGATCAAGGAAGTTCATAGCTGGCATAAAGGTGCCAAAGTGCTCGACAAGCGCGAATTGCCAGCAACGGGATTAATGGACAAATAAGTTGAAATTTCAGCCAAATAGGAAACTGAATCAATGGGTCTCCATTGTTAATTATAAGAACCGTAGTTTTAATCATAATGAACCTGTAATAACCGTGCTAAATCAAGCAATGAGAACACCAGGAAAACCTAAATGACCGGCTATTCGAATTCTCCAAAAATTCTCAAAGGTGGCATCGTACTGATTGATGCCGAATCGGGCCGGGTGCTGCGCATTATTTCGCTGCAGTACAACCCGGAAAAATTAACGCGCACCCTGCAAGTACAGGGTGCCGGCGGCGAGGGTGGCAACCGCTCGGAGGCCATGCGCTTCAAGGGTCCTGCGGTGGAGACGTTCAAGCTGGAGGCGGACATCGATGCGGCGGATCAACTTGAATTTCCCGATCAACATCGCTCTGTGGTGGAAAACGGCATTCAGCCGCAAGTGTCAGTGCTGGAATCGCTGGTCAACCCGACCAGCAGCCAGTTGCTTGACCGCAATGCAATGTCACAGTCTGGTACGTTGGAGATCGCGCCGATGGAGGCGCCATTGGCCCTTTTTGTGTGGGGAAAAAATCGCATCGTGCCGGTGCGAATTACGGATTTCAGCGTGACCGAGGAAGCCTTCGACCCATCCTTGAATCCGATCGTCGCCAAGGTAAGTATCGGCTTTAGGGTGCTGAACGTGGACGATCTCGGTTTCAGTCATAAGGGCGGCAGTTTGTTCATGAGTTATTTGCAAAACAAGGAACGGCTTGCGGCTAAAGCCCAAGCGGGCGCTTTCTCCACGCTGGGAATAGGAGGTATTTGATGATAGACCCAATCCAGGCTTTCATGCAGGCGAATTCTCTGGTTACTCCGTTGTTTCCGCCAGAAAGCCGCTATCACGGCATCGCAGCGGTGCAGTCCACTCAACCGGACGGGACGGTCGTCGCGTATCTGAAGCGCCGCTTCGTACCGCCGCCGGAGAATTTCTCGCTATTGCAGGAGCACATGGTCACTGCGGGCGATCGGCTGGACAATCTTGCCGCGCGCTATATCGGCGATCCGTCGCAGTACTGGCGCATCTGTGATGCCAACGGCGCCATACGCCCGGAAGAATTGACAGAGACTGCAGGCAAGCGCCTGCGCATCACCTTGCCAGAAGGCATTCAGGGAGTAATCGATGCTGGCTAAAGGGATACATCTCACACTGATGATCGGCCCCATCGTGCCGGTGCCGGTGCCGCAGATGGTGATGAATGCGCTCGATAGCGTGCAGGTTACTACGGCGGCAGGCGCGGCGAGCGGCTTTCAGATGAGCTTCCAATTCAGCAGCAAGTCGGAACTGAACACGTTTTTCATTATCGCCGGTGCGATGAACAGCGGTCCCGCTACGCCGCCGCTACGCGTCATGCTGATTATCACCCTCAACGGTACGCCACAACCGCTGTTTGACGGGGTGATGACGAATGTAGAGGTGCAGGCGGGAAGCAACGGCGCTCCGGGCACGGTGACGGTTACCGGGGAGGATCTTACCAAGGTCATGGACATGCTCGATTTTAGCGGCCTGCCATACCCTGCAATGCCAATTGAGGCGCGCGTGGCGCTGATTTGTGCCAAATACGCGGCCTTCGGCTTGATTCCGCTGATTATTCCGGTGCTGTTTCCCGATGTTCCCATCCCGGTGGACAAGATTCCCGCTCATAGGGGCACCGACCTTTATTACATCGAACAGCTCGCTGAGGAAGCCGGCTACATTTTTTACATCGAGCCTGGGCCGGTGGCGGGTACTAACATCGCCTATTTCGGGCCCGAGATCAAAATAGGCGTACCGCAACCGGCACTCAACGTGGATATGGATGCACTAACCAACGTTGAAAACATGAGTTTTTCGTTCGATCCGACGAAGGGCGTGCTGCCGGTCGTGTTCATCCAGAACCAACTTACGCGCGTCCCGATTCCGATCCCGATTCCCAACATCAACCCGCTGCAACCACCGCTAGGATTGCTTTCCACAACGATCAGCAATCTTAAGATACTGAAGGACACGGCTAAGATGAACCCGATGCAGGCGATTTCAAGAGGGCTCAATGAAGCGAAGAAGTCGCAGGACTCAGTCAGCGCCAATGGCAGCATTAATGTGCTGCGCTACGGTCGACCACTGAAAGCCAGGCAGCTGGTTGGCGTGCGTGGCGCAGGCATCGCCTACGATGGCCTGTATTTCGTGAAAAGTGTCACCAGTACGCTCAAGCGCGGCGAGTTCAAACAAAGTTTCAACTTGACCCGTAACGGCCTGGTTTCAATCACCCCGAGGGTTCCCGTATGAGCGATAGCGGCAATTTCTTCGGCAAGTACCGCGGTATGGTGCTCAATAATATAGACCCGATGCAGATGGGACGATTGCAGGTGCAGGTGCCTGATGTGGCGGGGCTTATTCCCACAACCTGGGCGATGCCCTGCGTGCCGCTGGCCGGGATCAACATGGGCATGTTTGCGTTGCCTATCATCGGTAGCGGCGTGTGGGTAGAGTTCGAACAGGGTAATCCGGATTACCCAATATGGGTCGGCTGCTTCTGGGGCAGTGCCGCAGAGCTGCCGCTGCTATCGCATATGGTGCCGCCCGCAGTGCCCGGCATCACGCTGCAGACCCCGCTCAAGAATGGCCTGGTTATCAGCGATGTGCCTGGCCCCACTGGTGGCATTCAGTTGCAGACCGCGACCGGTGCCATGATCTCGGTGACCGATATCGGCATCATGATTTCTAACGGCAAGGGCGCAGTGATCAATCTCACCGGACCGACGGTGGACATCAATCTCGGGGCACTCACGGTGATATAAGGAGAACGCTACTATGCCCGCACCTGTCCTTCATCTTGGCGCCACGGTAATCTGCATGCACGCAGGGCCGGCGACGCCGCTCACCCCATTTCCGCGTGTGCTGCTGAGCGGCCAGCCGGTTACCACACTGGCCTCGCCCTATGCGATTACCGGCTGCGCTCTCACCGGCACGCCCAACCCGCCCTGCGTTACCGCGCAGTGGGTGGTGGGTGCAGTGCGGGTGCTGGCTGGTGGTATGCCGGTGTTGATACAAACGGGGCAGGCGGTGTGCGTGCCTACTGGCACCGGCCTATTACCGCTGGTAGTGCAACCCAGGGTACTCGCGACATGAGCCAGATCGACTTTCCATTTCATTTCGACGGTCGCGGCCGCACCGCGCAGACGGACGAGTCCGGCTACATTCGCGATCTCATCGAGCAGGTGTTGCTCACTGCGCCGGGCGAACGCGTGATGCGTCCCACCTTCGGCAGTGGCGTGATGCAATTGGTGTTTGCCGCCGCCAGCCCGGAAGTGGCGGCGACTACGCAATTTCTGATTCAAGGCGCCTTGCAGCAATGGTTGAGCGATGTCATCACCGTGGACACCGTCGATGTGCAGGCACAGGACGGCGCCTTGCTCATCACCGTGCAATATGTAGAACGCCGCACGCAAACTCGCGGCGTGGCGCAGATCAGCGCGCCGGGAGGCGGCTCATGAAATACTACTGCTGCGATCAGCGCCGTCGCGAAGTAGTGAAGTTAAACGGCACCCTCAACGGTCTGGAATATCTGGAGGTGCATGACAGCGGTATTTCCGGCGATTCCACGCGTCAGCTTACGCTGTTCGTGAAATTCCTGCGTGTAGTGCCCGCCACTCTTGGCAAGGACAACTTCCGCATTGAAGGCGGCGAACGCATCAAGAGCGTGGACATCGAGTGGGTTGCGATCGCTAATGCGCTGCCCGCCAGTGAGCCACCCGGCCTCGTCGACGGCCTCGTGCCTCTCGATAAATTTATGGTGATCCGCACCAAGATTTACGGGGATTTTTCGCTGTATACGCTACGCCTGTTGAGCGGTCCCGGTAACGACACGCCGCCGGCCGGTTTTGATCCGCGCTTGAGCGAGATTGAGTTCTCGTTCAAGGTGCAGTGCGAATCGGATTTCGATTGCGCCAGCGTTACCCCTTGTCCTACGCCGCCGGCGACGAATCCACGCCTCGATTATCTTGCTAAAGATTACGCCAGCTTCCGCCGCCTGATGCTGGACCGCATGAGCGTACTCATGCCGGACTGGAACAGCCGCAACGCCGCCGATATCGGTGTAACTTTGGTGGAAATGCTGGCCTATGTGGGCGATCAGCTTTCCTATCAGCAAGATGCCGTCGCCACCGAAGCTTATCTTGCTACCGCGCGCAAGCGCATTTCGCTACGCCGTCATGCGCGGCTGGTGGATTACAGGGTGCACGAGGGCTGCAATGCCCGCGTGTGGGTACAGCTATTCGTCAACGACGACGGTGTAAACATTCCACGCGGCACACCGTTGCTCACGCGCGTGCCTAACACACCCGAGCGTATCGCCCCGTCCGGCGACCAACTGCGCGATGCCTTGGCAAACGGTGCGCTGGTATTCGAGACGGTTGAAGACACTTTGCTTTATCAGGATCACGAACGCATCAGTTTCTATTCCTGGGGCGAGCGCGAATGCTGTCTGCCCAAGGGTGCGACGTGCGCGACGCTTAATGGGCACTATCCCAATCTCAAGGCGGGCGATGTGTTGGTGTTTGCAGAAGAATTTGGCCCGCGCACCGGATTTGCTACAGATGCAGACCGTGCGCATCGCTGGGCGGTGCGTCTCACTGATGTGCGTTTGAATAGTGACCCCTGCGGCGGTTTATTTCTGCCAGTACCCAACAATAATCCGCTGGATGTCACCGAGATCCGCTGGGCAGAACAGGATGCACTGCCGTTTCCATTATGCCTGTCGACCATCACTGACCTGGATCACGGCGCGACTTATCTCGGTGAAGTGAGCGCGGCCTACGGCAACATCGTGCTGGCCGATCATGGCCGCACCCTGACGGGCGAAGATTTGGGTGCCGTGTCCGCCTCGCAACTCACCCTGACATCTCAGAGCGACGTATTGAGTTGCAAGCGTCCGCTTTTGCAGGCCGTGCCACCACGTTTTCGGCCGCGACTTGCGGAACGTCCGCTCACTCATGCCTTGCTGCTGACAGCTCCGCCATTGTTCGGCTTTACCACGACCGCGGCCATCATCACCGCATTGCAGACCCGCAGTTTTACACCGGCACTGCACGACGCCTTGCAGGCGCAGGGCGTGCTGTTGCAGGCAGGGCCAGTGGTAGTGCAAGGCGGCGATGGCATGTGGTCGGTGTCTGACGGCGTGAGCGCCTATCGTCTGCGGTTGGACAGTGGCCAAGTGCAGGTGTTGCCGCTGGCCGATGCCGCCGCATTGATCACCGCCGCTGAGCCGCAGCGTGCCCGTCCCGCCATCTCTCTCGCCAGCAATTTCCAGGGCACGCCAGACACTTGGTTGCCACGCCCGGATCTGCTCGCCAGCGATGCCGAGGCGAGTGAGTTCGTGGTGGAGAGCGAACACGACGGCAGCGCCTTACTGCGTTTCGGCGATGATTATCACGGCAAACGCCCCGATGTCAGCACCACATTTAGCGCGAGCTATCGCGTTGGCAACGGTGTGGCAGGTAATATCGGTCTGGAGTCCATCGCGCACATCGTCAGCAACGATGCGCGGCTATTGCGTGCGTCGAATCCGCTGCCGGCGCGGGGCGGTAGCGATCCTGAGAAGGCCGAGGACATCAGGCGCGATGCACCAGAAGCGTTTCGCACTCAGGAACGCGCGGTCACCCCGGCGGATTATGCCGAGGTTACGGAACGTCATCCCAGCGTGCAGCGTGCTGCCGCTACCTTCCGCTGGACTGGTAGCTGGTACACGGTGTTTCTCACCGTCGATCGCAAGGGTGGTGGTGAGGTGGATGCAATCTATGAGCAAACCATCCGCGACCACGTTGAGCGCTATCGCATGGCGGGTTATGACCTGGAGGTGAATGGTCCGAGTTATGTACCCCTGCTGCTGGAAATGACGGTATGCGTCAAGCCAGATTATTTTCGCGCCGATGTACGCGCCGCGCTGATACGTGTATTTAGCCGCGGCTGGTTGGTCGACGGTACGCCTGCCTTGTTTCATCCCGATAATTTCAGCTTTGGTCAAGCGGTTTATCTCAGCGCGCTTTATGAAGCAGCACAGGCGATACAAGGCGTGGCCTCGGTAGTGATTAACACTTTTCAGCGTTTGCGTGCGCCACCTGACCCCAAGCCCATGGATGACGGCGTGCTGACAGTCGGACGCCTGGAGATCGCGCGACTGGACAACGATCCCAACTTCCCCGAACGGGGTGTGTTGAAGCTTTCGATAGGAGGCGGCAAATGAGCGGCGAAGAACAATCATCGCAAGACGCATGCGGTTGTTGCGCGGGTGTGGGGATCCAGACACCGGCGCTACTCTACAACCGCCCGGGGCTTGCGGCTATCGCCTATCGCATCGGCACGCACAGCGAAGTGCTGGCCAGTCTTCAGGCGCGATTGTCGTCGCAGGAATATCCCGCGCTGGCAAAATTGCGCACCCGTGACAGTGATGATTTTTCCATTGCGCTGCTGGACGCCTATGCGTGTATGGCCGACGTGTTAAGCTTCTATCAGGAACGTCTCGCCAATGAATCCTATTTGCGCACGTCAAGCGAACGTCTGTCGTTGAGCGAATTGGCGCGGCTGATCGGCTATCGTCTTAAACCCGGCGTTGCCGCGGAGACCTACCTCGCTTTCACACTGCAAGAACCGCCGCCACAACCCGTGAGCAGCGACCCCAAGCAGGCTACCGGCGTACCGGACAAAGTGACGCTGGACATCGGCATCAAGGTGCAGAGTATGCCCGGCCCTGACGAAAAACCGCAGACCTTCGAGACCGTCGAGAGTATTGAAGCGCGACCGGCATGGAACGTCCTGTTGCCGAAAATGCGTGAAATGAAACTGCCGGTGTTCGGCACCAAGGTCGTTTATCTGCAGGACACCGCGACGCAGCTTAAGGCCGGTGACGCGCTGCTGTTCGTCGGCACGGAACGTGAAAACAATACTGGCAACGAGAACTGGGATTTCCGTCGCGTCCAAAGCGTGGTGCTCGACAGCACTGCAGATCGTACCATCGTCACGCTGGATCACGGCCTGGGCACTGGCTCACCCTACGTCGCGCCGGCGGCTGAGCCCAAGGTATACGTGCTACGCCAGCGCGCCTCACTGTTCGGTTATAACGCCCCTGACTGGCGGATAATGTCCAACGACATTAAATGCGGCTATCTGGGGCTGCCGACCGGCTCGACTATCACCACCACCGAATGGCCCGGCTTCACCATCGCCGAGATTTCCGACCCGCCGACAGCCACTACTACCGGTACGGGTCTCTATGGCGAATATTTTGATAGTAAAGCTCTTTCGAGTCGTAAGCTCACTCGCACCGACACTACGGTGAACTTCGATTGGGGCAGCGGTTCGCCCAATGCGTTGATAGGCGCCGACACGTTCTCGGTGCGCTGGACAGGCTGGGTGTCTGCGCCCTCAACCGGCAGTTACAGCTTTCACACCGTTTCCGACGACGGTGTGCGCCTGTGGGTTGACAATCATTTGATTATCGATAAATGGATCCCTCAGGGCGCTACTGAACACAGCGGCAGTATTACGCTTACCTCTGGCAAAAAATACGACATCAAACTGGAGTATTACGAGGACGGCGGCGCGGCAATTATCAAGCTCTCGTGGACACCGCCGGGCGTAGCCAAGCAGATTATCCCGCAAGGACGACTCTATCCGCGTAACGTTCATACGCTACATCTTGATGCGCTCTATCCGCAGATTGTGCACGACGGCTGGCTGGTGCTGTCCATCCCCGAATATCAGGAACTGTACCAAGTTGACGCCGCAGGCGAGGATGCACGCGCCAGTTTTACGCTTACCGGCAAAACTACGCGGCTGAAGGTAAAAGGTGAGAATCTGCGCGAGCTCTTCAATGAACGGCTGCGCGAGACGGCGGTGTTCGCCCATAGTGAAAAACTGACGCTGGCGGAAACGCCCATCACTGCAGACGTGGCGGGAGATTCGCTACGTCTGGATCGCAAAGTGGAAGAACTTCCGTCCGACCGCAAGCTGATACTTAGCGGCACTACCACCGCCGGGGATGAGGTGTGTGAAGTGTTGACGTTGCTGAGAACTGAAGCGGACGGCAATACCAGCAAACTATTTTTCACTACCCCGCTACAACATCAATACCGGCGCGGCAGTGTCAAACTCTATGCTAACGTTGTGCTCGCCACTCATGGTGAGACTGTGAATCAGATTCTCGGCAGCGGTGCGGCGCGACTTTCCCATCAACGCTACACCCTCAAACATACACCGCTCACCTTCGTTGGCGCCGAGAACGAGACCGGTGCCGAGGCGGCATTGGAGGTGCGAGTCAACGATATCCGCTGGCACGAGACGCCCACTCTCTACCAGGCCGGTGCTACTGATCGCTCTTACGTGCTGCGTGTGGAAGAGGACGGTGCGGGGACCATCCAGTTTGGCGATGGTCGCCACGGCGCGCGCCTGCCGACTGGTCAGGATAATTTGCGTGCCGTTTATCGCAAGGGCATCGGTACAGCGGGCAATCTGCAAGCTGGACAGCTCTCGCAACTGCTCTCGCGTCCATTGGGCTTGAAAGCAGTGAGCAATCCGTTGCCTGCCACGGGCGGCGTGAATGCGGACAGTGCAGCCCATGCTCGGCGTAACATGCCTCTGGGTGTGCGCACACTCGGGCGTGTGGTCTCGGTACAAGATTATGAAGATTACGCACTCGCATTCACCGGCATCGCCAAGGCCCAAGCCACTGTGCTCAACACCCGTGCCGGGCGCACTGTATTCATCACTGTCGCCAGCGATAACGGCGTTCAACCGCCGGATTTGACTCTCGCCAAACTGCTCAATACTCTCAAGCAAAATGGTGACCCGCTGGTGCACTGCGAAACGAAGGCGTACAACGAGGCGACCTTTTATCTGGCACTGCGCATCAAATGCGATCCGGATTACGAGGGCAAGAAGGTATTGGCCGACGTCGAGATTGCACTGCGCACCGCCTTTTCCTTCGACGCACGCGACTTCGGCCAGATTGTCTCTCGCTCAGAGATTATCGCTATTGCGCAGGAGGTGCAGGGCGTGCTGGGCGTGGATTTGGATCGTTTCTATCGCGGCACCGCTACCACGCTAGAACAGCGACTGAAACCGACCGCCGCGATGGTTGATGCGCAGGGTAATGGCATCGCCGCCGAAATATTGTTGCTCGACACCGGCCCATTCGATTATCTGGAGGAGATGCCGTGAACACGACCGCCGACCGTCTCTACGAACTGCTGCCCGCAATCCACCGCATCCGCGATGCGGAGCAAGGCTATCCGTTGCGCGAGCTGCTCGCCGTCATTGCCGAGCAGGTGGCCGCCATGGAGGAAAATCTCGAACAACTCTACGACGACCAATTCATCGAAACTTGCGCGCCGTGGGTGGCGCCCTATATCGGTGATCTCATCGGCTATCGCACCCTGCACGGTGTGGTGCCCAATGTAGCCTCGCCGCGCGCCGACGTAGCCAACACCATTCGCTATCGCCGCCGCAAGGGTACGGCATCGATGCTCGAGCAACTGGCGCGAGATGTCACCGGCTGGCCGGCGCGGGCGGTGGAATTCTTTCAGCTGCTGGGCTGGACGCAGAACATGAATCATCTGCGTACCCATGCACACTACGCGCCGGATCTGCGCAACTGGGAAAAACTGCACTGGCGCGACACCGCCTTCGACACCATAGCTCACACTGTGGACGTGCGGCGCATCAGCACCGGTGCCGCGCGTCACAATATTCCCAATATCGGGCTTTACTTGTGGCGAGTACGTGCGTTTCCGCTAACCCGATCGCAGGCCGTAGCCGATCCAGATATTGGTGGCGGACTGCGCTTCCGCTTCAATCCGTTGGGTACCGACATGGCGCTTTACAACACGCCGGAGACGGAAGAAGAAATCAGTCATCTGGCCGAACCGCGCAATGTGCCTATGCCGCTCGCGCGCCGTTGGCTAAAGGCCCATCTTGACGACTACTACGGTCCAGGCAAGAGTTTATGGCTCGAATTGGACGGCAATCCACCGCAATTGATTGCGCACAATAATATCTGCATCTGCGATCTCAGCGACATCAAAGACGGTGGCGGCAATGTCATTGCCTGGGCGCACCAGCCGATTGCTGGTTCCGGGCTGGTGGCTGTCGACCCAGTATTGGGCCGCATCGCCTTCGCTGACGCGCCGGCCGCTGACCCGCTGGTGAGCTTTCATTACGGTTTCACCATCGCCATCGGCGGCGGCGAATACGAGCGCGGCGACCCCGCCGTTCCTGTTACGCCAGTGCAAGTTGTGCAGGGTGGCGCGGCACTGCAGCCAGCGCTCAACGCGGTGCAGAGCGGCGGCACGGTGGAAGTGCTCGACAGCCACCGTTATGTGGAGACGCCCTCAATCACCGTGAATGCCGGTAAGACCGTCGTGTTGCGGGCGGTCAATGGCGCGCGCCCGCTGTTGGCGGCGAGCGGCGACATCACGCTTACGCTCGGCACCGAAGCAACCTTGATTCTCGACGGCTGGGTAATCAGTGGCGGCACACTCATGATGGCCTCCTTTCCCGACACTCAACCGCGTTATCTCGTGCTGCGCGATTGCACTTTGGTACCCGGCCCGCGCACCAAAGGCGATGGCTCACCGCCACAAGCAGACGATCCCGGCTTGGTGGTAAATCATGCCTTCGCCAAGATAGAGCTGGAGCGCTGCATTACCGCACCGCTGCATATTGTCGCCGACGCCGAAGTCTCGCTGAATGAATGTATCGTGGATGCAACTGCGCAAAATCTTATCGCCTACCGCGGCCCCGGCATCGATGCACTTGCAGAAGGCGGTGCGCTCACGCTGGAAAGCTGCACCGTGATTGGCAAGGTTCACACCCGGCAATTGACGCTGGCCAGCGATTGTCTTTTCGTCGCCGCGCTAACCAGTGGCAGTGATCAGTGGAAAGCGCCGCTTTGGGCCGAACGCCGCCAGCAAGGCTGCGCGCGTTTTTCCTATATACCGCCCGGCTCGCGCACACCGTCCCGTTATCACTGCCAACCTGACGATAGCGATCAGCAGATATGGCCGCAATTCACCTCGTTGCATTATGGTGATCCCGGTTATTGTCAGTTGCTACAGAGCACCTCAGACAAGATACGTCATGGTGCCCATGACGAGAGCGAGATGGGCGTGCTACATGGTTTGTATCAGCCGCAACGCGAAACCAATCTGCGTGTGCGGCTGGAAGAATATCTGCGTTTTGGCCTGGAAGCGGGATTGATCTACGGAAGCTAAGGGCGGCATTGCCGCCACAATAAGGAGAAAGTCATGAGTGGAGATTACAGCCGAGTTCGATTCGATCCCCGCATCGACTTGTCCGGCGTTTTGATGCAGCAAGGGCGCGTGCAACTGGACTCGGATTGGAATGAGTGGGTGGCGGTGCTGGACAGACGCTTGCGCGCCGAGAGTGTGGATACGCTCGGCGTGCATGTTACGCCGGGCATCACGAGCGTGGCGGTGGTCTCGCCGCAGACGCCGGACGCTTTCAAGATCGAGGCCGCCGGCGGAAACATCAGCATCGGCCGCGGTCGCATGTATGTGGATGGGCTGTTGGCGGAGAACCATGGCGGCGGCGCGGCCGAGTTCGATGCTGTGCTCGCCGAACTGAGAGGAAAAACGGCGCTGGCGTATAATTTGCAGCCCTATTTTCCTGCGCCGCCAGCCTTGCCCGGCGGCGGACCGCATCTCGCCTATCTCGAAGTCTGGCAGCGCGAGGTCACTTATCTTCAGCAAGCTAATCTGGTGGAAAGCGCCGTGGGCGTGGATACCACCACGCGCCTGCAAACTGTCTGGCAGGTTCGCTTGCTGGCTAATGTCAGCGGCGCCAACTGCACCACACCCGACATCACGGTAGCGGGCTGGCAAGCACTTTCCCTTCCCTCCGGCGGGCGCATGTCCATCAAGGCGGAGGGCGTTCCGCCCGATCTTGATCCATGCGAACTGCCGCCCGGTGGGGGCTATCGCGGGCTGGAGAATCAGCTCTATCGCGTCGAGATTCACGATGGTGGCGCCGTGGGTGCGGCGAAGTTCAAATGGTCGCGCGACAATGCCAGCGTGGCGAGTAATGTAGTGGAAATTGTCTCTCAGACCGCGACCAGCACCGAACTCAAATTGGCCAGCCTGGGTCGCGACGCGGTGCTGCGTTTTAATACCGGTGACTGGGTGGAGATACTTGACGACCGGCGTGAACTCAGTGGTGAAAACGGCGACCCCGCGTTGCGTCGCGGTGTGATGCGTAAGATCAGCGTGGACGATGCCAAGCAAACCATCAGCTTCTCACCCGCGTTGCCGGCGAATCTCATTCCCGGCGGCGGCCTCGATACCCTGGATTCCCGCCACACCCGTGTGCGGCGCTGGGACCAGAAGGGCACAGTGCGCGATGCCAACAACAATGTCATCGTCAATCTCGACGCGGCCGGCAGCACCGGTCTGATCCCGGTGCCGGCTGCGGGCGTCTGGGTGGTGCTGGAAAACGGAATTCAAATTCAATTCAGTCTCGACCCCTCCGGCAATGGATTCCGCTGCGGGGATTATTGGGTATCCGCAGCACGTACCAACGACACTTCGGTGGAAACCTACACCCAAGCGCCGCCGCGCGGCATCCACCGTCATTATGCGCGGCTGGCCATCGTTACCTTCCCCGACGACGAAACCGACTGCCGCGTGAAATGGCCGCTCGAATGCGGCGGGTGCTGCACCGTCAACGTCGCGCCCGGTGAAAATATCCAAACCGCGATCGACTCGCTGCCGGACGAAGGCGGTTGCGTGTGCCTGAAAACGGGCGTGCACAACATCAGTGCTACTATTCAGATACTCTCCTCACACATCATCCTGCGCGGCGAGAGTCCTGGCACTATCGTGCGTGCGGCCGGGCTAGCCAGAACCTTGCAGATCGGCGACGCCCGTTCACCGGTCAGCGACATCATCGTCGAGGGCATACGTTTCGAGGCAACAGCCGCTGCTGCCGATATTGGCACGCTGCTGTACCTGGACAGCTGCACGCGGGTACGGGTGGAACACTGTGCGCTTGCGGTTGTGGATTCGTCGCTGCAAGCACCGCCGTCCTATGTCGGCATCAATTTGAGTAGCGTGACCGATGTCGACCTGATCGCCAATCACCTGGACAATTTCCTCGTCGGCATCCTGAGCCAGGATTATCAGGGCGGTCTGCACATCATCGACAACGCCATTGCAGGCATCACCGGTAAGTTCCTCGGTCAGGCCGATGGCTCTAACGGCCAATACGGCATCCGGATCGACACCGATCACACTCAAGCCTGCTGCATTGAGAACAACCGCATCCGCCATTTCTGGGTCGGCATCTCTCTGCTCCATAACGCCGCAGGTTCGCTCATATCCGGTAATCGCATCAGCCGTAGCGCCGGTATCACGCAAGATAACTTTCCATCCGATGTCGCACAAATGCGCAGCTACCTGGATGCCCGCCTTTACGCAATCGATATCGAAGCTTCTCGTTGCGAAGTGAGTGGTAACCAGATCGACCTGCTCTCCGCCGCATGGGGCGGTATTCGTGTCAGTGGTGACCACGCAATTATCGCCACCAACCGTTTGGAGGCAATCGTCAAAGTGAGTCAATTGGCGGTGCCCGCCGGTATCTATTGCCTCGCCGATGCGAAAAATGGCTTTAGTGCCGATCACGTCGTGGTGAGCGACAATCAATTGCTAGGTGCACAATCGGGCATTGTCGTCTCGCGTATCGCCTGCCCGGTCGTCGTCGGTAATCATATTGATGGAGCTGGCGCTGGATGGTACGGCGTGCGGGTGGATGATTGTAGCGACAGTCGTATCGACAACAACGACCTGCGCGAAGTGTTTTTCGCCGTGCATCTTAGTGAGGGCGAACGCAATTGTATAGTGGGTAATCGCATCGATCAGGCAGGCGCCGGCGTTACCGCCACCCAGCAAACTAACCTGGAGATCAGTGGCAATTTCCTGCAATCCTGCCTGCTCTTAGGCATGGTGATGTTCGTGCGTGGCACCACTGCGCTGCTCAAAAACCGAGTGCTCAACTGCGGCTACGCCCCCAATTTTGCGATAGGCATAGGCGTGTACGCTGAAGAGGTGTTGACGCCTTCCGGTGCCCATCTGCGCATTGAAGATTGCGAGGTGATCGATACTGGCATTTCTGCCGATGGCAGCCAGGCCACTACGGTCAATGCTATCGGCATCGGCGGCTGGATGCCCGCTTGCCAGATCAGCGGCAACCGTGTCGGTTATACCCAGCCCGCCATGCTCGAACCAGTGAATGAACATCGCGCATTGCTGTTGATCGGGCCGCTGGCAGTACGTTTCATTGGCGGCGCGGGCGAGTTCGCCTACATGTTCGGCAGCGCGCAGGTGAGTGATAATCACTTCAGTGGGCCCGGTCGTACTCATCTGGTGGAATTCATGCGTATTGTAATAAATGACAACATCGATTTCCGTTTCGAGAAGGTGACTTTTAACAACAATATCTGCGACCATCTCAGCGCCGAGGCCAACCCGCGAGGCGCGAGTGTGCTTTTGTGGGGAGGACATTTGATCGCTATGGGCAATCACATCAAGGCCGCGGCCAACGTCAATGCCATGTCGCTGACCAATCGTCCCAAAATCATACTCATGGGTAACATCACCACCGGGGATTACATCAATACCGGCACTGTCACTCCGTTGCCGATCATCAATTTCAACGTCAAAATTTAAGGGGTGTACAACATGGACATCAAAACATTGGAGCAAGTGCTCAAACTGCAAAATGATCTCACCGTCCGGCTTACACAAAGCATGGTACCGCAGCGCACGGGCAAGATGCCGACCATTAAAGTTACACTTAAGGAAAAGGAGGAATTGGTTGCCCGCGCTCAAGCGGAGGTCGAAACCGCCATCCAGGAGCGTGATGCAGCCGTAAGCCGCTGGAATGAGCGCGTCGCACAACGCAAAGCGATCGTCGTCAAACTGCAAAAGGAATTGGACGATCTTAAAGAACAACTTACGGAACGAAACGACCCAACCAAAGATAGAAAATCTGGAAATTTAAAAAAAGAAGTGCGCAGCAAAAAACCTCGGTAATCAGCGGTAAACAGGCGTTTTTTTGTTTGCTGCGATCGAAACGTTGGTGCGGGATGGTAATTTGTGTGCAATCAGGAAACTGGCTGAGTCAGGCGATGCAATATTTACATCCACAAAGCGCCCAGCCAAGGGACTGATTGATTCTCCACTTGGGTGTATTGCACCGACCATCACCTGGCGATCACCAAGATCAGGCCACGGCTGGGCGCGATCCGAAAGAGACGGTCGCTGCTATGTGCGTCGGCTGGAAGCGCTGCGCCGAGCGGGCATTGTCGAGAGGATAGCTGAGGAGGTCTGGCGCGTGCCAGCGGACCTGCCTGAGTAAGGTCGGCAATACGACATGCAGCGGCTGGGTGGCGTGTCGGTGGAGCTGCGTTCGGACTTGCCCATTGAGCGGCAAGCCCGCGTGATCGGCGCGATCTGGTTGGATCAGCAATTGATCGGCGGCGCCAGCGGTATCGTCGACAACGGTTTTGGCAGGGAGGCGCGCGGAGCACTGCGGCAGCGGTCAGATTTCCTGATCGAACAGGGATTGGCCGAGCGACGCGGGCAGCGCGTGATTCTTGTGCGCAACCTGTTGGAGACGTTACGCAGACGCGAAATTGACGCTGCTGCCAAGACCATTGCTGCGGAAACCGGCCTGACGCATTGTGTCGTGGCTAACGGCGAGCGCGTGACCGGCCATCTACCGTCGCAACGTACAACTCGCCAGCGGACGCTTTGCGATGCTCGATGACGGCATGGGTTTCAGCCTGGGGCCGTGGAAGCCCGTCATCGGGCAGCGACTGGGGCAGACTATGACCCCGACGCGCTGTCGTCGCGCCGCTGGCTGAGCAAGCAACTCGACATTGCCGAAGCCGCGCTGGCCGCGCAGAGCGAAATTGCATACACTGAGTATTGGGCAATACTGTCGCCCTCCGTCTTTGAGCGGAACAGAGCAGCAAAAAAATCTATCGTTGTGTCCGAAATTACTTGACCACTACAGTGTATCTATCAACCCAAAGCGTACCCGCTCCCTGTCTCATGAGCTTCTCGCGATGAACGTTCGCGACGTCGAACGGCCCGTGACCTTCCTCGGCGAGGTTTTGCTGTCGGGTGTTGGGGCTTTTCGAGGCGTGTGGCGTTTCCGCGCCGAAGACTTCGGTCGCGTCATGGCCGACTGCGGCTCCCGCGCTGTGCCCATCGTCTCGGTCGTGAATCTGCTGGTCGGCGCGATCCTGGCGTTCGTCGGCGTGGTACAGCTTGCGAAGTTCGGGGCCGGCCTCTTCGTGGCGGATCTGGTCGGCATCGCGGTGGCGCGGGAGATGGCCGCGATCATCACCGCCGTGGTCGTCGCCGGCAGGACGGGCGCCGCCTTCGCCGCCGAGCTCGCCACCATGCAGACCAACGAGGAGATCGACGCGCTCGAAGTGCTCGGCCTTCCCGCGGTCGACTTCCTGGTCTTGCCGCGCGTGGTTTCGCTGCTGGCGATGCTGCCCTTGCTCTACGTTTTCGCCTGCGTCGCGGGCCTCGTCGGCGGCATGGTGGTGGCGGTCGCCATGCTCGACGTTTCGCCGATTGCCTATGTTCAGCGCACGGCAGAGGCATTGACCTGGTCGCATCTGGGGCTCGGCGCCGCCAAGTCGGTGGCCTTCGGCGCTCTGGTCGGCCTGGTCGGCTGCTATTACGGCCTCTACGCCAGGCGCACCGCCGCCGGCGTGGGCGTGGCGACCACCGGCGCGGTCGTCACCAGCATCGTCGGGATCATCGTCCTGGACGCCGGGTTCGCGGTCTGCGCGAACGCGCTGGGGATCTGATGGCCTTGCTCGCAGTCGACGAACTGGAGATGCGCTTCGGCAGCCGTCTGATCCAGCAGGGCGTTTCGTTCACGGTCGACCCGGGCTGCATATTCGCCATCATGGGCGGCAGCGGCTGCGGCAAGAGCACCTTGCTCAAGCACATGGTCGGCCTGCTGGCGCCAGCCGCGGGTACGGTGAGCTACGACGGTGAAGATTTCTGGGCCGCTGACGCCACGCGGCGCGCCGCGATGCGCTCTCGCTTCGGCATGTTGTTCCAGAGTGCGGCCCTCTGGTCGTCGATGACCGTTCTGGAAAACGTCATCCTGCCTTTGACTCAACAGACGCGGCTCGACGCAAAGCAACGGGAATCCAGGGCGCGCGAAGTGCTCGAATGGGTCGGCCTCGACGAGTTCGTCGGGTTCTATCCGTTCGATCTGAGCGGCGGCATGAAGAAGCGGGCCGGACTGGCCCGCGCCATCGCCGCCGAACCCCCGCTGCTGTTCCTCGACGAGCCGTCGGCCGGGCTCGATCCGATCAGCTCACGCCGGTTGGACGACCTCGTTCTCGACATCCGCGAACGCACCGGCGCCGCAGTCGTCTTCGTGAGCCACGAGCTGCCGAGCCTGTTCGCCATCGCCGACGACGGCATCTTCCTCGATGCCGACAGCAAGATGCCCATCGCACACGGCCGGCCGAGCGACCTGGCCGGACAGCGCGTTCACCCGACGGTCCACGCCTTCCTGCATCGGGAAGTGCCGACCAGCGCCGCCGACCCCACACACCACGAGGTACCCACATGAAGCGAAACGCTTTGCTGATTGGAAGTTTCGTCCTTGCCGCACTGTTCATTGCCATCGGAGCCCTCTTTTGGCTGAGCGGCAGCGAGCTGTTCAGCAAGCAACAAAAGGCCAGCGTGTACTTCGACGGCAATGTGAGCGGGTTGTCGGTCGGTGCGCCGGTGACCTTTCGAGGCGTCACGGTCGGGCAGGTGGCGGACATCGGCATCTTGATGGACACGGCATCCCTGAAGACGACGGTGCCCGTCACGCTCAACCTGCAGTACTCGGGGCTGCGTCTGATCGGTGCGCCGGACCAGCCGCTCGAATTGCCGTATCTCGTGCAGCGTGGCCTGCGCGCGCGGCTCGCTTCGCAGAGCATCGTGACGGGGCAAAAGGCGGTCGAGCTCGACTTTCTCCCCGACTCGCCTGCGACCTTGCACGGACTCTCGGACAACCCCGAGATCCCGGTGGTCGGTGACCGCTTCGACGCCCTGATCGACCAGGTCGCCGATCTTCCCCTGCGTGACACGGTCGGCGACGTCCGATTGGCGGTACAGGAGCTACGCACGACGCTGCTGACCGTGCAACGGACGCTCGACAGTTCACAGGCCATTCTCGTAGCAGCATCTGAAGAGGTCCGAGCGGTCGGGACCGAGTCCCGAAAGACGCTCATGGCGGCGACGCAGGCGATCCAGCAAGTCCAGGTCAGCGCCGACACGACGCTTCGATCCATCACGTCGCTCACGCAGACGACGCAACAAACGGTTCTTGCTGCGCAGCCCGAGCTGCAGGCGACGCTCATGAATGCCCGCCAGGCCGCCGAGACCGCGAAGGTGGCCATGACGAGGATCGCCGACATCGCTGCCCCGGGGGCACCGCTGCGTTCGGATCTGGAGAGCACGGTCAGAGACCTGTCGCAGGCTGCACGGAGCTTGCGCTCCTTGAGCGAGTTGCTTGAAGAAAAGCCCAACGCCATCGTCTTTGGAAACACACGCAAATGAAAGTGCCGGTGATCAAGTCTCATGTGCCTACGTTGGCCGTTCTGGCGGCCTGTCTCGGCGGCTGTGCTTCCACACCGGTGCCGACGCTCCTGACCCTGCCGCCGGCCGTCTTCGGGCCTGCCTCCGCCAGTGGAGGCGGCGCGTCAATGCCTGTGATGTCGGTCGCCAGGATCGATGTGCCGGAATATCTCCTAGCGCGGCGGGTTCGCTACCGCGCCGACGACAGCAGTCTGGCGGAATGGCCTGACACATTCTGGGCCGAGCGCGTCGAGATCGGCATATCGCGCGAGTTCGCTGCGGCCGTCCGACAGATGTTGCCCGGTTGGCGACTTTGCGAAACGAATTGCGGCGAACAGCCACTGCAGATGTCGCTTCAAGTTACGCTCGATCGGCTCGACTATGTGCGCAGCAGTCGGCAGTTGCATGCGGGTGCTCGGCTCATGTTGTGGTCGCCGGAGCGGCCGGCGCGCTTGCTGCGAACCGAGGAGCGCAGGTACGCTATCGCGGGCCACGACGACACCGCGCAGTCGCAAGCACGGACCGTAACGGAGCTGCTGAGGCGAATCGCCATGGATGCCTCGGCGATGATTCCCCTGCCTGCGCCGGCCTCGCCGCATCGATGACGAGGGGCAACCAAATGCGTTCGATCTCGAACTCCTGCTCGAAGCGTAAGAGATTGCGGACGGCGACCTTTGACCGCAGTCGAGGCGATGTCGCCGCCGCGTCTCGTTGCTGTCGATCTGCCAAGCGACTGGCCGCTGTGATGCGGGTGCTCATACGATGCCGCCATCGGCGGCCGCGCCAGCCCGATGAAGAAAACCGGATCGATCCAGCTTCGACGTGCACCGCGTATTCCTTGACCCGAGCCGCTACAAACCCGATGGAGAACACCGGATGAATCATGCTTCGACTTTGATCGCACCCGCTACGGCTGTCACCATGGTGGCCGCCGCCGGCCCGGCCGGCGCGGGCAGCGCCTGAAGTATCGGGCTGCGTGGGCGATCGACGACGAGGTGCGGCGACTGGCCTGCTATGACGACGCTCATGGGCGCCCCGGACGCAACGCGGCCCGCGATGAAGCGCGACCGGCGCCGGCCGGGACGGCATCGACCGCGCCGGTGCCATCGACTGCACAGTCTTCTGTGGCCGCGTCGACTGCACCGACCGCATCGATCGCACCCATCCCGCCCGCCACCGCGCCGACGTGACGGCCGCTGCCGACGCGAGCCAGTGGCTCTCGACGCTGTGGGATCTGCAGCCAGCCGACAAGCGCGGCACGCTGCAACTGCGGCCGCACCGCGCCAACTGCCTCCTGCCGGCGCGGCATCATTTATATTCAACGATTGCTTAATCGAGTGCCATAACCATCAGATCCGAAAATGCTTGGACTGGAAAACCTCTCATAAGGTATTATTTGGTCAACGCAGTACACGACTAATCCGGCACTGAATGCTGCAATATGAATGGAAGAGAGGAAGTAGATGAAGATTGCAAAAAATGTTTCGGAACTGATAGGTAACACACCACTGGTGCAATTAAATCGCGTGAGCGAAGGCATAGATGCCACCATCCTTGCCAAGTTGGAATACTTCAGTCCTGCGCTCAGCGTCAAAGATCGTATCGCCGTGGCAATGATTGATGATGCTGAAAAAGCAGGTAAAATTAAACCAGACACAATTATTTTGGAACCAACATCGGGCAACACCGGCATCGGCCTTGCTATGGTTTGCGCAGCTCGCGGTTATAAGTGCGCTTTCATAATGCCGGAAAACATGAGCCGTGAACGCCGTCTGTTGATGAAGGCTTATGGCGCAGAGCTCATTCTAACTCCAAGCTCGGACGGCATGCCCGGGGCTATGAAGAGGGCAAAAGAAATGGCTTTGGCCGATTCGCGCTACCTCGTAATGCAGCAATTCTCTAATCGCGCTAATCCTGCCATCCATCGTACTACCACCGCCGCAGAAATCATGCGCGACACCGACGACATGATTGATATCTTTGTTGCGGGTGTGGGAACTGGGGGCACTATCACTGGTGTGGGTGAAGCATTGAGAGAAATCTTGTCGGCCGTGCAAATAATTGCCGTGGAACCCGATGCCTCACCCGTACTTTCCGGTGGCCAGCGTGGCCCGCATGCTATTCAAGGGATAGGGCCAGGTTTTGTGCCTGAAGTACTCAACAAAAATATATTCCACGAAGCAATACGGGTTAAAGATGCCGATGCATTCAATATGGCACGGCGCCTGGCAAAGGAGGAAGGCCTGCTGGTGGGTATTTCCTCCGGCGCGGCGGTTTGGGCTGCCCTTGAAGTTGCCAAGCGTCCGTTGAATGTTGGCAAGATGATCGTGGTGATGATTCCATCATATGGCGAGCGTTATTTGTCCACTCAATTGTTTGCCGACCTGGATGTGGATTAACCAGCTGTTGTCGGAATACAGGACACAGAATTGGCGGCTGATAACGCTTTCATTAAAAACCATTTTGACGGCTAGGGCCATTTGTGTATAATGCGCGACTCTGTAAAACCGCATTCAAGCGAGGTTGTTATGTACGCAGTAATCAAGACTGGTGGTAAGCAATATCGTGTTGTCGCAGGCGAAACCCTGAAAATTGAAACTGTTGCAGGTGAGGTCGGCAGTGCTATTGTGCTGGACAAGGTGCTAATGGTTGGCAATGGCGATGTAGTATCTGTTGGCCAACCTTTATTGGCTGGCGCTACTGTCACGGCAACCATAGTATCGAATGGTCGTGGCGAGAAGATCAGAATTTTCAAGATGCGTCGACGCAAGCATTACCAAAAACATCAAGGTCATCGTCAAAACTTCACTGAGATCCGCATTGACGGCATTTCGGCGTAATATTGAAGGAGAAGAAACATGGCATCAAAAAAAGGTGGCGGCAGTACCAGTAACGGTCGCGATTCACACTCAAAACGCCTCGGTGTGAAAACCTATGGCGGCGAATTAATTAGCGCTGGCAGCATTATCGTACGTCAGCGCGGTACGCGATTCCATGCTGGTGACAATGTTGGCATGGGCAAGGATCACACCTTGTTTGCAAAGATTGCTGGCAAGGTATTGTTCGCCGTCAAAGGTGCACAAAGACGCAAGACTATCTTCGTGGTTCCAGTTTAAGTACTCCTAGCTCAAGTACAATGAGCCCTATCGCGAGATAGGGCTTTTTTATTTGTAGGATACCCACATCATGAAATTCATCGACGAATCAAAAATTGAAGTCATCGCAGGCGATGGCGGCAACGGTGCGGCCAGCTTTCGGCGAGAAAAATATATCGACAAGGGCGGCCCAGATGGCGGGGATGGCGGTTGGGGTGGCAGCGTGTATGCGCTCGCAGACCGCAACATCAACACCCTGGTGGATTACCGTTTTGCGCGCCATCACCGCGCGCGCAATGGTGAAGCGGGGCGTGGCGCGGATTGCTACGGTAAAGGTGCGGAAGATATTGTACTGCGCATGCCAGTCGGCACTGTCATCACTGATATCAATACCGGTGAATTGATTGCTGACCTGGATCACGATGGCCAAAAAATGTTGCTTGCCCAAGGTGGCAAAGGTGGCTTAGGCAATCTGCACTTTAAATCCAGCACCAACCGCGCCCCGCGTCAATGCACTCCAGGCGTTGAAGGTGAACGGCGCGAACTGCAATTAGAGTTAAAAGTACTCGCCGACGTGGGTTTGTTGGGTATGCCCAATGCAGGCAAATCTACCTTCATTCGCGCGGTTTCCGCTGCCCGCCCCAAGGTAGCCGATTATCCCTTCACCACGCTACATCCGAACTTGGGTGTGGTGCGGGTATCGGCTGAAAAAAGCTTCGTTATCGCCGACATTCCTGGCCTGATTGAAGGCGCTGCCGAAGGTGCGGGACTGGGACATCAGTTCTTACGCCATTTGATGCGTACCCGTTTGCTATTGCACTTGGTCGACATTGCCCCGATGTACGAGGGAGTCGATCCGGTGCATGAAGCCCATTCAATCCTGAATGAACTAAAAAAATATGATGAATTGCTGTACAACAAGCCGCGCTGGCTGGTACTCAACAAACTTGACCTGCTACAAGATAAAGATGAAAAGATCGCTGCTTTTCTGCAAGGGTTCGGCGACTACACGCGTTATTTCGCTATCTCCGCGATTAATGGCGAAGGCTGTAAAGAATTGAGCTATGCCATCATGGAGCATGTGGAGCAGGTTGCTAAACAGGAAGAGTTGGCCAATGCCGAAAATGCCCAAAAAACCGATACCATAATACTTTAATGCATCATGAAAACCATTCTGACCCAGTGCAAACGCATCGTCGTCAAAGTTGGCAGCAGCCTGGTCACCAACCAGGGTGAAGGACTGGATATCCCCGCAATCCGAAATTGGGCGCAGCAAATTGCTACGCTACGTGAAAATGGGCACAAAGTAATATTGGTTTCCTCTGGCGCGATTGCCGAAGGTATGCAGCGACTAGGCTGGAAACAACGCCCCAGCGCCGTGCATGAATTGCAGGCAGCTGCCGCAGTCGGTCAGATGGGCTTGATACAGGTGTATGAAAGTTGCTTTAGCGCACACGGCCTGCATACAGCACAAATATTGCTCACCCATGCCGACCTCGCGGATCGTGAACGCTATCTAAACGCCCGCTCTACACTGCGCACCCTGCTGACCCTTGGTGTTATTCCCGTCATCAATGAAAATGATACTGTGGTCACCGATGAAATCAAGTTTGGCGACAACGACACTTTAGGTGCACTGGTTGCTAACCTGATTGAGGCTGATGCGCTCATTATCCTCACTGACCAGATCGGCCTTTACACTGCTGACCCGCGCAAGGATCCAAATGCTACGCTAGTCAGTTTGGCGCAAGCTGGCGATGAAAAGCTTGAAGCCATGGCAGGTGGTGCGGGTAGCCACATCGGGAGCGGCGGCATGCTCACCAAGGTACTCGCCGCGAAACGTGCTGCACGGAGCGGCGCACACACCGTGATCGCGTCTGGCCATGAAATAGATGTGTTACCACGCCTGATGAGTGGTAACAGTATCGGCACTCTGCTGGAAGCGCAGCCTTTACCTCTGAATGCGCGCAAGCAATGGCTGGCGGATCACCTGCAAATCAGCGGCAAGGTGACGCTGGATGCCGGCGCAGTGCATGCGTTGCGTAACGAAGGCAAGAGCCTGCTACCGGTCGGTATCACCAAAGTTAGCGGGGAATTCGAGCGTGGCACCGTGGTCGCCATTTTCGATACGCATGGACAAGATATCGCGCGCGGTCTGATCAACTACAATGCGACAGAAACGCGTCGCATCGCTGGCCATCCCAGTAACGAAATTGAATTCCTCTTGGGCTATGTTGATGAGCCAGAGCTGATACATCGAGACAACTTGATTTTATTGTGAGCAGCAAGCCTAATTTTTTGGCAGTAATCGCAACTGATTTCTTGTTGTATTTGAGTGCTTAGTTTTGTCGGTAAGTTAGTGGATATTCCATCGAAAATGATTTATAGCCCGCTCCCTGAGGTTGGGTGGCAACTGCGTAGCCGCACGTGGCATCGACGTTCCTGGTATTTCACATGTGATCAACTTCGGCCTGTCCAAAGCCGCCGAAGACTATGTACACCGTATTGGCCGCGCCGCCCGCGTCGGATCTTCCGGAATTGCAGTGTCGTTTGCATCCAACCGCTATGCCGGAAACCTGCAAAAATTTGCCGGCTTCCTTCTGGTTAATTTTTCCTGCCGTCAGCAGTTCCATTATTTGTGCTCGCTTCACTTCTTTTTGACTCATCATATCGTCCATTTCAAAATGTCTGCCTCTGGTTTTTACAGGCGCTGAGTCGAATCACTGAGGGGACATTTCTATTTGGGAGAAAGGGGACATTACTACTTTGCGCTGACAGGACAAGGCTTACAGTGTTCAGCAAGATGAAAGTTTGGTAGTATCAACCCGCCTGTTGAAAGATAAAAAACCAAGGGAATCTCAGGCAGCCCACTGTCACCAAAAATGAAGACCATAAAACCGGGTGTACAAGTTACGCGATATGCCCTGATTGGCGTATGTAATACAACGGTACACTTGCTTATTGTAGGATTGTTGACGTGGCTCGCGGAATTCAATCAGATGTATGCCAATGTCATAGCTTACATTGTGGCCTCATCTTTTTCATTCTTGATGAATGCTCGATGGAGTTTCCAGAGTAGGCCGGGAGCGCGAAATTACGCTCGGTTTCAGCTTGTTTCGTTACTCGGGTTGATCGCTAGCGCAACTTTGGGTCACCTTGGCGATCATTTCGGCTGGCATTTCGCCGTAACCGTTTTTCTGATTGCGCTCACGGTTCCCGTTATATCTTTTTTGCTTCATCGTTCTTATACGTTTTCAAAATGACTAGTGCAGACAAAGCAAGTGAAGATGCCATCTTTAGGCAATTCCCCAAATACCGCCAGCCGTTACCCGATGAATATTTATCTATCTATGACAGAGAATACGTGGCTAACCGTACTGCCGGGGGACTTGGAAATAATATTGCCAGAGCGCTTGAATCGTGGATGCACAAGAAGGTCGCAACAAGCGCAGTCACTCAATCCGAGGTAATTCTGGAGCTTGGAGCCGGCTCCCTTAACCATCTATCCTGGGAGGGAGGTTACGCCAGTTATGACGTCGTCGAACCTTTTCAGAAACTATTGGATACATCCTCAAACTTGGGGTTGGTACGCCATACATACGCACAGTTAAGCGAGATTCCCTATGAGGCGCAATATGACCGGATAATATCGGTTGCGGTGCTAGAACATCTGCTGGATTTGCCGACAGAAATTGCCCGCTCGGGACTTTGCTTGCGAGAGAACGGAAGATTTTGTGCAGGAGTTCCCAGCGAGGGGGGCTGGCTATGGGAAATGGCTTGGAAGTATGGAACCGGCCCTGGATTCACCAGGCGTACCGGACTGGATTATGAAAAATTAATGCGGCATGAGCATGTTAATACCGTTGATGAGATTGAGGAATGTGTACGCTATTTTTTCGATGAAGTCACCAGGGAGCGCTTTCCCTTGCCAGCCAAGTCGTTCAGTCTGTATTCGTTTTTTATCGCGACTCGCCCCAATAGAAAGCGTTGCGAAAGTTTTTTGGAAAAATCATGCAAACAACGCAACCCATCGTTGTAATTTTGGTTTCCATAATCCTCCCTTTTTTCAACGAAGCAGAAGGCATCCCACTTTTCTTTGAGCGGCTTGATAATGCTATATCAAATATTCCGGATTGCCGATTTGAATTGATTTGCATCAACGACGGCAGTCGCGATAGGACGCTCCCGGCGCTGGAATTTGCAAAAAAACGCTACCCCGCAATCACCATCATTGACTTCACCCGTAATTTCGGCAAAGAAGCGGCATTGACGGCCGGGCTTGAGTTTGCTGCCGGAGATGCAGTGATAATCATGGATTCAGATCTTCAGCACCCTCCCGAATTGATTCCGGCATTCATACAGAAGTGGCGTAGCGGAGTCCCAGTGGTACTAGCTAAACGAAACTCAAGATCAACCGAAAGCGTTCTCTATCGGTTGTTGGCGGGAATGTTTTATCGTCTTCATAACAATATATCCAATATAAAAATCCCTACTAACACGGGTGATTTCAGACTGATTGACCGCCAGGTCTGTGACGCCCTGAAGCGACTTCCGGAATCCCACCGCTTCATGAAGGGCTTGTTCGCTTGGGTCGGTTATGAGTATGAGCTAGTTGAATATGATGTCGCCCCGCGTGCTCATGGACGGACATCTTTCAACAAGTGGAAGTCGTTGAATTTTGCCCTTGAAGGCATCACCGGTTTCAGCACAGTGCCTCTGCGTGTATGGACCTATGCGGGATTGCTGGTCACGGCGGTTGGCTTCTTCTATGCGTGCTGGGTCATCTTGCGCGCCATTTTTCTTGGTATAGATACTCCCGGTTATGTGACGCTATTGACCACTGTTGTTTTCTTCGGAGGACTTCAGTTAATTGGTATCGGCGTGCTGGGTGAATATATAGGTCGTATCTACATCGAGACCAAGAATCGGCCCATATATCTCGTCAAGAAGATCATTAAATGACTACTACCTCGGATGACATTACCCGTGAAAAGCTAAAGTTGAATGAACTTCACATCCAACCCGTAATTGATAGTGAAAACAAGAGAGCAGGCAGCGATTTCTCCGCTTTCAATGTTGTGCTTGGTTTATTGCTGGCAGCAATCATCGCCAACCATCTCCTGTGGGTTTGGCATTACGCAATCCCAGTACCCTCTGGGGATGACTACGTTATCATCCTCAATCGGCTCATCATATTTCACGACCTTCCTCCTGACCTTTCTTTTAGCGAGAAACTTGGATTTTTCATTGGCTTCTCAGGCGGTCAGCATCGATTAGTGTTCTTGAATTCCGTCATTGTCGTGCTCTACAAGATCGTTGGAAATATTGACTTCCACACTCTGGTTCTCATCGGCAGCAGTTCCTTGATAGCACTCCTCTGGGGGCTATGGAAATACGCTGGTTCGGTTTTGCCCATCTCAAGAAATCGCATTGCTTATTTTCTGCCGGTAGCATTGCTGATACTGTCGCCCGCATATTTCGAAGCCTCGCTTTGGACAACAGGGGTTCTGCAGAATCTGCCTGTACTGGCATTTGCTTTTTTTGCAATTGCTTATGCATCACAGCGATCAGGCTTCTTCTTTCTTGTTGCCCTGTTTGCCGCGCTGCTCGCAACCTGCACGGCGGCCAGTGGCATGGCCGTTTTTCTGGCTTGTGCGGCGGTGCTCGTTGCGCAGCGACGTTTTGCACACGCATTCATAATGGTGTTGCTATTTATTGCAGTTGCATGGGTTTATACACGAGGCTTTCCAAACGATCCCTCGATTCCCGTAACCACATCACCAAGCGAATTGATCCGCTTTTTTTTGGCGCTGTGCGGCGCATTAGTCTGGGGAAAGAACGGGGCAATTTTCCTCGGTGTATTGCTTGTGGCTGGCTTCGGGGTGCTCACATGGCAAGGCCTTCCAAAGCGCAATCCTGTTTTGTGGGGACTCGGCCTCTTTGTCCTGCTTTCGATGGCAATGATGTCCTTAGGGCGAGCCGGTTTTGGTGTCGAGGCAGCGCTATTAAGCCGCTATAAACCTTATTCCGGTCTGATGTTGGTGGTCATTTACCTGGGGTCAGTTATTCATGTGCCATCGCTTACCTGGAAAAAGTTCCTCGGATTTTTTGGCCTTCTTATTTCGAGTGCCGTATTTGTTTCCTCTCTGATCCACTACAATGCGGCGATTACTGATTTAGGATTCCTGCCGAAGTTGAGGATGGCTTATCGCGCCATCGAAGGGAAGGTGCATGTGTTATCCGGATTTCCCGGCACGGATTTTTCAAATCATGTAATTGATACCGCCGAACGATATGGGATGTACCGACCTCCATCCTTTTCAGAACTTGTGGCAATCCCTGTGCCGCCCTCCAAAGGAGTTCTTCCCTCCACTCTGAAACAACAAAAAGCAGGATACGATCACCTTATATATCAGTTTATTGACGGCGAAAAGGCAGCGCTTATTTATGGAGGTTCTGATAAGAAATGCACCCTTGAGCCATTGCGGCTTGTACTGAAAAGCGGTGCGCAAACTCTGTATTTTGAAATGCAACCACCTGACTGGGGCTGGTTGAATATTTATCATGACCACTCAAAGCACGGCTTTTTTGGCGGCATAGTGGACAAACGATCCCTTCCGGCGGGTTTATATCAATTGGGTATGACTTGTGGCGACGCCCCCCCCACGTTTTGGGGTAATGGTTACCGGGTGTCCAAAAATCCATGACGTTCTTTTCTGAGTGTCAGTGCCTTGATAACCGTATTTACAAAATAGCTTGATAGGTTGAAAAACATGACTGTTTTTTCCAGAAATCGCCGCTGGTTAATTGCCTTGTTGTTAGTGGCTGTTGTTTCTATCATGGGCGGCGTTGGTTACAAATTTATCAAGAGTCATCGTCCACAATGGCTTAAGTTTACGCAAGCAGCACCACAACCGCCAGCCGCAATCGGATACCTCGACAAGTTGGCAGAGGATCCAGCCAACAGCACACAAATCAAGGTAGTCGGCTGGGCCTTGGCTGAAGACGGCGTAAGCGGTGTAGAGCTGGTGTTGAATGGCCAATTCCGTATCCCTTTGCAAACTGCCCTCATCCGAACGGATGTCGCGCAGGCTTACCCAGCTTACCCGGATGCGGCCAAGGCCGGTTTTGAGGGAGTCGTCGATACCTCAATATGGGTCGCGAACTGGAGCGCAATGGAAGTGGTCGTCACCGACAGGAAAGGCAGGTCTTCGGTCATCGGGCGTCGCACCCAACCTGCAATTGGTGCCATGGATACGTGGACCGACCTTCTAAATGGTCGCGATGCCAAGCGTGATGACATTTTTTACTTCATTATGGCCACGAGTAATGTGGCCGGTGGAGGCGGAAGGGAAATCGACACGGTATTTCGCCCCTATGAAAGCAAGACGGTAAAAGTTGGAATTCGGGTTCCCATTCTCTATTTGCGAACAACCAAAGGTAATGCTGGGGATTATGGTTTTGACCAGGATTTTCAGCTCAGTAAGAAGTGTGGCGACAGGGTAATTGCCGATGACAATCTGCATGGTGTTACGCAATATGCCATAGATCACAAGCTGCCAGTACTTTTTACTCTAAACGGCGGCATTTGGGCTGATGCTGCGTGTGATGTGCCGGAATGGGATATCAACGACAAGCTCGAACAGGATAAAAATAATTGTCAGTGGAACGAAAAGAATGAGGTGATGCCGGACGACACCCTGAAGAAGCTTTCTGGCTCGATGGAATCACCGGAACTTGGTCGCACCCTTACATTTAATGTCTATGCAGCCAAGAACCGCCTCTACAAGAAACGGAATTTGCAGCAAGCGGCCGCTATCATTCGCGAATTTGCAGCACAACACCCTGATCTTTTAATTGGGGTGAACATGGATCCTGATCTGTACCTCAATCCTTTCTTTGTTCCAAAAGAGTGGTTCGACTATAACCCCGGCACCTTGCGGCAGTTCCGCGAGTGGTTGCAAGGAACGGGGCCATATGCCGGACATCCCACAGCGGGGGTGCCTGATCTTTCTCGTTATCGCAAAGAAAAGCCATTGACTCTGACTGAGGTTAACGCATTGAGTGGGCGCCAGTTCAAAAGTTGGGTAGATGTTGATCCTCCCCGTTCATTTCCTCATATTCTTGGCAAGCCTTTTTGGGAGGATGCATGGGTGCGCGAATGGGAACACTTTCGCCGCCATCTCGTTGATTTACACTACGATGAGCTTTCGCAGTGGTTAGTTGAGGCTGGTCTTGACAAGGATTTTATCTATTCATCCCAAGGATTTATGGCACCTGGAGAGGGCAGCATGCCCTTTGCAATAAATATCAACAGCCCTGTAAAAAACTTTGATTCTGGAGGTATGTCGATCGAAGGTTCTGTTCCCGAGCATGGGCATTTAGGTGCAATTCTCTACGGGCCCAGTGCTACCAACCAGATCAGGATGGAAGAAGATCGTACCCTATTTTCTGTTTTCCGAAAATTTGATCCTGGCTGGGCCGTTATCGAGCATAATACTGCTGATTTACGCAACCCGTCTCGCCTCCCCAACTTCGCTGAAGCTTACAAATCACTGCGGGAAATTTACAATTACGGAGCGCACTTTATTTCACCGATGGCATGGAACGGTAGCCGAGGTAGCTTTGTGGGACAGCCCGGATTCGTCGCCTACACGGCGCTACGTGACACGCCACTTGAGGACGCCACCAAGAATTTCATGATAAGTCACGCCAATTTGCCACGCCGAGCAAGACTGTGGACCTTTGGTGGTGACGGGCACGCCGACGACGATGGCTGGGTGCCGATATTGGGAACGAGAGGTGTTGTCACCCCTGGAATGTTCACTTTGCATGGCAACGCTGACGGTCAGGTTTCATTGGAATCACCTGATGATTTGGCTTTCAAACTGGCGGATTACAGCGCGATCATTTTTAAGGTCGCTACGCCAAAAATGTTATCCACCGTAAGCGTTGAAGGGCAAACAGCTGACGGAAAATGGATACCCCTGTTTCCGGAAACATCCTTGGCCAATCTGCGGTTGGTAAAAGCAGGTTCATTGCTGCCGCTGATGGCCGAGCGCGATAATGCGGAATTTAGACGTATTCGGCTGAACTGGAAAACTAACGATAAAAGCCCATTAGTTCTAGAGCGAATCGCATTTTATATCCGTTGACCGCAGTCTCAAATCGCCTACGAGCATCTTACGATCAATACGGAAGACGGCTGGCACCGGCCCTTAACTTCAGCTCAATTTTCACACCCAGACGAGCACTTTGATTCAATACGAAAAAACAATCTATTTTTATATGTTTTTCATACTAGCCACATTGAAATATGACCACGATCCACTTGCGCGCCCCAATTTCTGAGAAATTGGCAAGCCGCGAAAATAATTTAAACGCCTTACGCCTGATCGCTGCGGTATTGGTATTTTTTTCTCACTCTTACGCATTGAGCGGAAATATCCAACTAGAGCCAATTGGTCGCCTTCTTCGTATATTTGATGGCGGTTCCTTGGCCGTGATAGCTTTTTTCTTTTTGAGCGGCTATCTTATTTCGTCAAGTTGGGCCTCCACGCCACACTTTCCTTCGTTCATGGCAAAAAGAGCGCTGAGAATTTTGCCTGGCTTAGCTGTTGTTGTGGCGATCAGCGCACTTTTGCTTGGTCCCATAGCAAGTTCTCTGGATATCAATCACTATTTTTCATCCGGCCAGGCATTTAGATATATCCGCGACAACGTTAATGTCTTAAGCTTGAAAACCAACACGCTACCTGGCATTTTTGAAGACCTGCCAATACCTCGCGCCGTTAATGGTTCTCTATGGACCTTAAAGGTTGAATTCCTGGTTTACATCGCGACTGGAGTGATCGGTGCGACCTGTCTGCTGCCAACCGAAGGAAGAGGCTGGCGCAGTATTTTATTTTCTACAGTGATGCTCTACTTAGCTGCTCGAATGATCACCGTTACCAAAGCCGAATTCGATAGTTGGAATACTGGCCTCGACTTATTTTCGTGCCAATTGATTGCGGTCTTTATACTCGGAGCTATTGGGTACACTGTACGCCACTGGATCCCTCGTTCCGGGTTACTAGTGACGGGACTCATTGGCCTTACATATTTATTTCGAGAAACCAGTCTATTTCTGCTTTTTATATATTTGTCGTATGGATATTTTTTGCTATTCGTAGCTACTTCATCATTCCATCTATTAGGAAAAAGAACACGAATCCATGATTATTCTTTTGGCGTTTACATCTATGCCTTTCCAATTCAACAAACCATTGTCACGCTGGCACCCGGCATTTCGCCAATTTCCCTGTTCCTGTTCTCGTTCCCCATTGTGACGCTATTTGCAATTGCCTCATGGCATTTTATTGAGAAACCCTGTCTTGGGCTTAAGGTTTTTTATGGTCTTGAATCCGCCAAATGAAGTGGCTACCATTACCGTAACTTATCATTCAGACTTTGGTAAAATCTGCGGATGGTGGGTGTAAGAATTTTTGTGTACGGCCATATGGCGGGAAACTGCTGTATTGCAAGGAGCTATGGTGACCGTACTGAAAGCGTTATCCCTAAATTGATTGATGGCCTGTTGGCCGACTACAAAAAATCCGAAGATCTAGTGGTGTGCTTGTGAATTAATGGAGTCATATTTATTCGCTTTCGTCGTAGCTCTTTACTTTGAGGAAAGTGAGAGATGAAAGCTTCCGAGCTACGAGGCGAGCTCGGTAGGCTGCCTATATGAAAATCCATATTCTGATTCAAAATGGCGCATATAACCGGCGACCACCCATAGAATATCTCAACGAGCACTCACTACATTACCTTCCCTGGATTCATTAAATTGTTTGGGTCGAGTGTGTGCTTGATGCTGCGCATCAGCTCCAATTCCAGCGCACTTTTGTAATGATGTATCTCATTACGCTTGAGTTGCCCTAGCCCATGCTCGGCGCTGATACTGCCGTTTAATCCATGCACGATGTCGTACACGATGCTGTTGACCTGTTGGCTTTGCGCGATGAAGGTCGGGTTTTTTGCAGAATCCAGCATTGAGACGTTGTAATGGATGTTGCCATCGCCGATATGACCAAAGGCAACAATGCGCAGGCCGTTGTATGTGGCACGCAGGGCGGTATTCGCTTGGGCGATGAATTCTGCCACGTGACTGATTGGCACAGCGACGTCATGCTTGATGCTAATGCCCTCGCGTTTCTGCGCTTCGCTGATATTTTTGCGCAAATTCCACCAGCTTACGGCGTTATTTTTCGAATCGATGGCGAATTCGAGGATACCCGTACCAAACGCTTGCAGCGCATTGAGTAAAGGTGCATCGAGGGGAGCTTGCAGCACATCCGACAGTTCGATCAGCACGATCCATTCATAACGCGTAACAAATGGCTCAACCGTATCGGGAATATGCGCTAAAACGAGATCCAGGCAGGACCTCGAAATGATCTCGAAGGCACTTATTTTGTCGCCGCAATTAGCACGTAAATGAGCGAGCAGTTTTACTGCCACCGCCGGATCGCTTACTGCCACACACGCGGTTACCACCGATTGTGGATGGGGAAACAGCTTCAGCACGGCAGCAGTGATAATACCCAGCGTGCCTTCTGCGCCGATGAATAAGTGCTTCAAATCATAGCCGGTGTTGTCCTTGCGCAAACTGCGTAATCCATCCCAGACGCGGCCATCTGGTAAGACAACTTCCAATCCAAGCACGAGGTCGCGCATGTTGCCATAGCGCAGCACGCCGATGCCGCCGGCATTAGTGGAAATGTTGCCGCCAATTTCGCATTGGCCTGCGATGGCGGTGAGGCCAAGAGGGAACAGACGATTGACCTGCTCTGCCGCCTCTCGCACCTTGGCCAGGGTGCAGCCTGCTTCTACGGTTAATGTATAGTTGGTGGTGTCCAGCGCAAGAATTTTGTTCATGCGTGACAGGTTAATCACAATCTGTTGGCCTTGCGGCAAGGGTACTGCCCCCCCGCTTAAACTGGTGTTGCCGCCTTGCGGGACGATGGCGATGCGGTGCTCGGCACATAACGCGACCACCGCAGCAACTTGTTGCGTATCGCCAGGCAGCACGACAGCCAGCGCCTTGCCGCTGTAACGCCCGCGCCAGTCGGTACAATAAGGCGCGGCTGTTTCGCCGCTCAGCACGTGGTCGGTGCCGACTGCGTTTCTTAGTAAATTCATCAAATCTGGAAGCATAAAAAAATTCCTTAAAATGCCTTATTTCACAAATTGATCTGTACGATCTAGAAATCCATCGGGTCAATGTCCAGCGACCAGCGTAGTTTTTGGGCTGGTAGCGCATCCAGCAAGGGTCGCCACTCGCGCAGGAATTGCTGCAAGGGTTTTCGCGCTTCACTTTGCACCAGCAATTGCGCTAAAAAATGATTAGCGCGACGCGGCATGGCCGCAGGAACCACACCGTAAATGTCAACTGGCATGGCGAGTTCAATTGCAGCATCGCGCGCTTGTTGCAGGAAAGTATACATGTGGGCTTCATCCTTGGCTTCAGCACGCAGCAACACTTGATACATGAATGGCGGGAAACCGGCGGATTGGCGTTCCGCGAGTAGGATTTTTGCCCACGTATCGTAATCATGTTCTCGCAACGCGCGGAATAATGGATGATCAGGAAATGCGGTCTGAATCAGCACCTCGCCCAGCTTGTCGGCCCGGCCCGCGCGCCCTGCTACCTGGACGAGTTGGGCAAACAGCTTTTCCGATGCTCGAAAATCACTACTGTATAACGCACCGTCCGGGTTAAGTACACCCACCAGTGTCAGGTTGGGGAAGTCATGTCCCTTGGCCAGCATTTGCGTACCAACCAGAATGTCCACCGCGTCTTCGTGAATCTGCTGACGCATGGCTTGCCACGTTCCTTTATTACGCGTGCTGTCACGGTCCACGCGCAGAATGCGCGCCTTGGGGAAATGCTCCTGCAACGCACTCTCTACCCGTTGCGTGCCGATGCCAATCGGTTGCAGGTCGGCGTTGCCGCACGACGGACAGGCATGCGGCACACGCTCCTGATGGCCACAATGATGACAGCGCAGGCGGCGATCTTTAAGATGTAGCACCAGCTTGCCCGCGCAATTTGAACAACCAGACAGCCAGCCGCAAGCGCCACACATCAACACGGGTGCATACCCACGCCGATTAATGAATATCAGGCTCTGTTCACCGCGCTGTAGCCGCTCGGCCAGGGCCTTTAGAAGCGGCTCACTGAGACCGTGCTGCATAACTATATTGCTGGTGTTAATGCAGCTCACCGTCGGCAACTGCGCCTGCGTCGCTGCGCGCTGGGTCAGGCGCAACATTTGATAGCGTCCGCTCTGTGCGTTGTAATAGCTTTCAAGTGAAGGGGTAGCGGATCCTAATACAATCGGTATGCCCCGCTGGCTAGCACGAAAGATTGCCACATCTCGTGCCGAGTAACGTAAGCCATCCTGCTGTTTGAACGAAACGTCATGTTCTTCATCCACAATCAACAGTGCCAGTTGGGGCAGCGGCGTGAACACTGCCAGACGGGTGCCCAGTATGATGCGCGCGTGGCCGGACTGCGCACGCAGCCAGTTCTGCATGCGTTCGCCATCACTCAAGCCACTGTGCAGACTGACCAGCTCAACATCCGGCAAGCGGCTGCGAAAATAATTTTCCAGCTGAGGTGTAAGATTGATTTCCGGCACCAACAGTAACACTTGCCCTCCCTGCTGCAATATCCGGTTCATTAGATGCACATAAATCTCGGTTTTACCGCTACCGGTGATACCGTGCAGCAGGAAGCAGCCAAAGCATGATGCTTTAGTAATGGCGTCCACTGCTTGCTGCTGCTCCAAGGTCAACGTATGAGTATTGTTGAATGTAAATTTGCTGGAAACCGCAGGCACTGCGCACGTCTCGACCCATCCCGCTTGTGACAATGCTTTAAGTGCAGATGCTGCGCTTGGTGATAACGCGCGCACTTGCGCGACACTTAATGAATCCAACTTCAAGGCTGCGAGGATGCGATGCTGCACCACCTTGCGCTTAGACAGCAGGCTCAAGTCGAGCGCACGGCCACTAACGCTTAGTCTGTATTGCATCGCTTCCTTGAGCGTGACAAGCTGGCTGGTACGCAAACGTACTGGCAAGGCGGACAGCACAGTAACACCAAGGGGATAGTGGTAATAGTCGCTGCAGAAGCGCAGCAAAACAAGCAGTTCATCGGACAGTGGAGGAATATCCCGCAGCACCTGCAAAACGGGCTTGATACGTTCTGGAGAAAGGACGGAATCCATTGCGCATTCCATCACCACTCCTGCCATTTTTTTGCGTCTAAATGAAACCAATACGCGCTGTCCCGGAATGATCGCGATGCTATTGCCTAGCGAATAATCAAATAGTGTTGACAATGGCACATCTAGCGCGACGCGAACAATTGTCATTTAATAAAATTTGCTCCAGCAATTTCTATCATACTGAGCTAAGCCAACTGACTTAATTGAGTATTTTTTATTGTCCACATAAGCTGTGGATAACAATGTGGATAATTCCAATATAAGTAGGCTAACTACTGATGCTGTATACGGTTTTGTCCAGCCGCTCATTTCATAGGCACAATTTATTAACAATAAAAACAATAACTTAAATTTTAAACTTTAATGCCAGGATAAAAAATTTCCTCATGGTGGATCGCTGCGCGATTTGTGTATAACCAGAAGAAATGTCAAGCATTTTTAATGGTATTTGCGACTTAGATCATGAACTGCCTGTACTAACACCGCAGCATTGTCAGGGTTGGTGAATTGTGAAATGCCATGCCCCAGATTAAATACATGACCACTGCCATAGCCATAACTAGCCAGCACGCGTTCCGTTTCGGCACAGATAACTTCCGGCGTGGCAAACAGCACGGCTGGATCCAAGTTACCTTGCAGCGCAACCTTATGGCCCACTTTTTGTCGCGCTACACCAATGTCCATGGTCCAGTCCAACCCGACCGCATCGCAGCCAATATCGGCGATGCTATCCAGCCACAACCCCCCACCCTTGGTAAATACAATTACTGGAACTTTCATGCCATCATATTCGCGCTTCAGCCCCTGCACGATTTGCTGCAAGTAAGGCAGTGAAAATTCGTAGTAGGCAGCATGCGAAAGTACGCCACCCCAGGAATCAAAAATCATCACCGTCTGCGCCCCTGCTTCAATCTGGGCGTTAAGATACTGCGTTACCGCTTGTGCAGTGACTTCCAAAATGTGGTGCATCAGCTTGGGTTCTTTATACATCAACGTTTTTACACGTGCATAATCGTCGCTGCCACCGCCTTCCACCATGTAACAAGATAACGTCCATGGGCTGCCAGAAAAACCAATTAATGGCACGCTACCATTTAGTGCCTTGCGAATTTGCGACAGGGCATCGGTGACGTAACGCAGATCTTTGTTGATGTCTGGCACCCTTAACGCTTTGATAGCAGCCTCGTCGCGCAAGGGCCGCTCAAATTTGGGCCCTTCTCCCTCGGAGAAATACAATCCAAGTCCCATGGCATCTGGTATGGTGAGAATGTCGGAAAATAGAATCGCAGCATCCAGAGGAAATCGATCCAGCGGTTGCAATGTAACTTCCGTAGCCATATCAGGGCTTTTGCATAAATCGAGAAAACTGCCGGCACGCTTACGCGTGGCACAGTATTCCGGCAGATATCGTCCGGCCTGGCGCATCATCCACACGGGGGTATAAGCAGTCGGCTGACGCAGTAAGGCACGCAGGAAGGTGTCATTTTTTAACTTGAAATTCATGTTGTTCTCTTTTAATTTATATTGACTAAATTTAAACAGCTTTACCCCTGACCTCCCAAACTTCCCTTATCAGAGAGATTAGCTAGGTAATTTGGTTATGCACAGGGTCTGCATTATTGGTGAAGCAGATAAATGCAAAAAACCAGGAAGATAATATCGTCTTCAAGTATCAATATCTTGAAATGAAGGGATGCCCTGCGGTATTTTGTTGTGCATCATCTGCCATAGATGAGAAGGGTTTTTGGGTGCCCAGGCGCGAGTGCAGTGAAGGCAATCCATATGTTCCATAGCACCGATTACTCTGAGCGTACCGGGTAGAACCCCCGGAATAGCTGCTATTAAGAGAAGTCAGCGCAGCTTGCTGATTGCAACCCGTCATTCAGCGCCTGATAGGGACAACTCAATTTAGAGCGGTAAACTGGAACTACCCATCAAATACTCATCCACTGCACGTGCAGCTTGGCGGCCTTCGCGTATTGCCCACACCACTAGCGACTGGCCGCGACGCATATCGCCAGCAGCGAAAACCTTATCCACCGATGTCTGATAATAGCCCGCTCCATCAGTGACAGCCTTGGCATTGCCGCGGCCATCTTTTTCAACGCCAAACGCTTCCAGGATTTGCGGCACCGGGCTGACGAAGCCCATAGCCAAAAGCACGAGATCGGCTTTCATCTCAATTTCGCTGCCCGGCACTTCCTGCATTTTTCCATCTTTCCATTCGACGCGCACGGCATGCAATTTTTCGACCTTGCCATTGTTGCCGGTTAATTCCTTGGTCGCCACAGCCCAATCACGGTGACAGCCTTCATCATGAGAGCTGGAAGTGCGTAGTTTCATTGGCCAGTAAGGCCAGATCAGCGGCTTATTCTCCTGCTCGGGCGGGCGCGGCATGACCTCAAACTGGGTCACCGAAGCTGCGCCTTGGCGGTTGGACGTACCTACACAGTCGGAACCAGTGTCGCCGCCGCCGATTACCACCACATGTTTGCCAGTCGCTTTAATCTGATCGGGCACCACGTCCCCCGCCACGACTCTGTTCTGTTGCGGCAGAAATTCCATTGCGAAGTGTACTCCTTGCAACTCGCGCCCTGGCACTGGCAAGTCGCGTGGCTGCTCAGCCCCACCCGTTAATACCACGGCGTCGAACTCGTCCTTCAATTTTTGTGCCGACACCTGCACGCCGATATGCTGCTCGACGCGGAATTCCACACCTTCGGCGCGCATCTGTTCTATGCGACGGTCAATGTGCGATTTTTCAAGTTTGAAGTCGGGAATGCCATAACGTAAAAGGCCACCAATTCGATCATTTTTCTCGAATACCACCACGTCATGCCCCACACGTGCTAATTGTTGCGCACAAGCTAAGCCAGCGGGGCCAGAGCCAACCACGGCAATCCTTTTGCCGGACTTGGTCTGTGCTGGTTGCGGCGTCACCCAGCCTTCTTCCCAGCCTTTATCGATAATGGCATGCTCGATTGATTTTATGCCTACCGCATCGTCATTAATGGTCAATGTGCAGGCCGCCTCACACGGTGCAGGACAAATACGTCCGGTGAATTCTGGAAAGTTGTTAGTAGAATGCAGCACGTCCAGCGCCTGCTTCCAGTTGCCGCGATAAACCAAATCATTCCAGTCCGGGATGATGTTATTAACCGGGCAACCTGTAGTACAAAATGGAATGCCACAGTCCATACAGCGCGAACCCTGCACGGAAGTCTGCTGGTCGCTCAGACGCGGTATGAATTCCTGATAATTTTTCAGGCGTTCCGCGACCGGCAAGCTGTGCTCGCTTAAGCGGCGAAATTCCATGAACCCGGTAATCTTACCCATTTATACAGCCTCCAATTGCTTGGTTTGTTCCGCCGCGACTTCCTGTAAGGCGCGGCGGTATTCAGTCGGCATGACCTTGACAAATTTCGGCAAGTAGCGCGCCCAATTATTTAGAATATCCTGAGCGCGGACACTGCTGGTATAGCGCAGGTGCGCACTCACCATGTCGTGCAAAACCTGTTCATCAGCCTTGCCGAGGTGGTTAAAATGCACCCGGCCATGTGTCTCGACTTCACCCAATTCGCTCGCAGCAGCCTCATCTGGCACCGGTTCCAGTTGCACCATCGCCAGATTGCAACGATGTTCGAAGCCGCCATCCTCATCCAGTACATAAGCAATGCCGCCGGACATGCCTGCTGCAAAATTGCGTCCGGTTTGACCGAGCACAACCACTATACCGCCGGTCATGTATTCGCAACCGTGATCGCCCAAGCCTTCCACTACTGCAATAGCGCCGGAATTGCGCACTGCGAAACGCTCGCCAGCCACCCCTCGGAAATAGCATTCGCCACTGGTCGCACCGTACAGCACGGTATTGCCCACGATGATATTTTCCTCGGCCACGATGTTGCATTCCTTGGGCGGTAGCACCACGATGCGCCCACCACATAACCCCTTGCCGACATAGTCATTGCCCTCTCCAGACAGCTCGAAGGTAATGCCATGCGCGAGAAAAGCGCCGAAGCTCTGCCCGGCCGTGCCTTGTAGTTTCACCGTAATAGTATCGTTCGGCAATCCCGCTTGACCATAACGTTTTGCCACTTCATGCGACAACATTGCACCGACGGTGCGGTTAACATTGCGAATGCGGCCTTCTATTGTTACCGGCAACTTGCTTTCCAACGCAGGCATGGCTTCGGCAATAAGCCGATGATCCAACGCCTGAGTCAGTCCATGATCCTGTTCTTCGGCATGGCGGCGCGCTACGCTAACTGGTACATCAGGCTGATGGAAAATTTTGGAGAAGTCCAGACCCTTGGCTTTCCAATGTTCAATGACATGTTTTGCGTCAAGCAATTCGCTACGACCGATCAGATCATCGAACTTGCGAATACCGATCTGCGCCATGTATTCGCGCACTTCTTCGGCCACAAAGAAAAAATAATTCACCACGTGCTCAGGCTGACCGGTGAATTTCTTGCGTAGTTTGGGGTCTTGCGTAGCCACGCCCACCGGGCAGGTGTTGAGATGGCATTTGCGCATCATGATGCAGCCCTCCACTACCAGTGGCGCTGTGGCAAAACCGAACTCATCCGCGCCGAGTAAGGCACCAATTAACACATCGCGCCCGGTCTTCAACTGGCCATCCACCTGCAAAACAATACGACCACGCAACCGGTTTAATACCAGCGTTTGCTGAGCTTCCGCCAGCCCCAGTTCCCACGGGGTGCCGGCATGCTTGATGGAAGACAAGGGCGAGGCGCCAGTGCCACCATCATGGCCAGCAACAGTTATATGATCCGCCTTGGCCTTGGCCACACCGGCCGCCACCGTACCAACGCCCACTTCCGATACCAGCTTGACCGAAATGGAGGCGCGCGGATTGGCGTTCTTCAGATCATGAATGAGCTGCGCCAGGTCTTCGATGGAATATATATCGTGATGCGGCGGCGGTGAAATCAACCCCACACCAGGTATGGCGAAACGCAGTTTAGCGATGTACTCTGACACCTTGTGACCGGGCAACTGACCGCCTTCACCGGGCTTTGCGCCCTGCGCCATCTTGATTTGAATTTGATCGGCGCTCGTCAAATATTCCGCTGTTACACCAAAGCGACCCGAGGCCACTTGTTTTATTTTGGAGCGCAATGAATCGCCTGGCAACAAAGTCAGATCAGCTTCAATGCGTCCCTTTCCTATAATTTCAGATAATTTTTCACCGCCTTTAATCGACTTGAAACGCATCGGGTCTTCACCGCCTTCGCCCGTGTTAGATTTCCCCCCGATACGGTTCATTGCAATGGCCAAAGCGGTGTGCGCCTCGGTGGAAATAGATCCAAGCGACATTGCTCCCGTAGCAAAACGTTTAACGATTTCTTTTGCCGGTTCGACCTCTGCCAGCGGCACGGGCGCGCCGGCGGGCTTGATCTCAAATAAGCCGCGCAATGTCTTCATGTGCTGAGTCTGATCGTTAATCAGCTTTGCGTATTCTTTGTATGTCTGCCCATTGTTGGAACGCGTGGCATGTTGCAGCTTGGCGACGACATCCGGCGTCCACATATGCTCTTCACCCCGCACACGATAGGCATATTCTCCTCCCGCTTCCAGCGCATTGGACAGCACCGGATCGTTGCCGAAAGCGGCTTGATGAATGCGCATTGCTTCCTCGGCTACTTCATGTAAGCCAATGCCTTCGATCTGGGTCGCCGTGCCGGTGAAATACTGCGATATAAAATCAGCGTTCAGGCCGATTGCCTCGAAAATCTGCCCGCCGCAATAAGACTGATAAGTGGAGATGCCCATTTTGGACATTACCTTGAGCAGCCCTTTGTTTATCGCCTTAATGAAACGCTTATTCGCATCCTTGTTCGATAGACCCGCAGGTAAATAATCGCTCATGGCAGCAATAGTTTCATAGGCCAGCCACGGGCATATCGCCTCAGCGCCATAACCGGCAAGTAGTGCGAAGTGATGGGTTTCACGCACAGAACCGGAGTCCACCACCAGTCCGGTGCTGGTGCGCAGCCCTTCGCGTACCAGATGATGGTGCACTCCTGCACAAGCCAGCAAAGCCGGAATCGCCACGCGTATACTTGAAATCGCACGGTCGGACAAAATCAGCACGTTGTAACCATCCGCCACCGCCTGATCGGCTGCGGCACTCAGCGCTTTGATCGCGCCCTCGCAACCCGCCGCGCCCTGTACCGCAGGATAAGTGATATCCAGCACCAGCGCTTTGTAACGTCCTTGTGTCAATGTGCTGATGTCGCGCAGCTTGGCTAAATCTTTATTGGACAGCACAGGCTGATGCACCTCAAGGCGCAGCGGCGGATCGGTCTCGTCGATACCGAGCAGATTGGGCTTTGGGCCAATAAACGAAGTAAGCGACATGACGATCTCTTCACGGATCGGATCGATAGGCGGGTTAGTCACCTGAGCGAAAAGCTGCTTGAAATAGCTGTACAGAACTTTGTTCTTATCTGACAACACAGGCAAAGTGGCATCATTACCCATAGAGCCAGTTGCTTCTTCCCCTGCGGCAGCCATGGGCGCAAGAATGAATTTGATGTCTTCCTGCGAATAGCCGAATGCCTGCTGAGTATCCAGCAGACTGGTGTCTAACAAGCTTTGCTTTATATCTACACTGGGCAGGTCGCCGAGGAAATAACGTGACTTCTCAATCCACTCGCGATACGGTTTTGCGGTAGCGAGCTGCTGCTTCAATTCGGTGTCATCTATAATACGGCCGGCTTCCAAATCGATGAGGAACATCTTGCCCGGTTGTAGCCGCCACTTTTTCACAATCTTGCTTTGCGGGATATCCAGCACACCCATTTCAGATGCCATCAACACCAAGTCATCATCTGTAATCAGATAGCGCGCTGGGCGCAGGCCGTTGCGATCCAGCGTCGCGCCGATCATGCGACCATCCGTGAAAGCCACGGCAGCGGGCCCATCCCACGGCTCCATCAACGCAGCATGGTATTCATAAAAAGCGCGGCGCTCTTCATCCATCAATGGGTTGCCTGCCCAGGCTTCAGGAATCAGCAGCATCATTGCGTGCGGCAGCGAATAACCGCCTGCCACCAGCAGTTCCAGTGCATTATCAAAACAGGCAGAATCAGATTGACCTTCTACAATTAACGGCCACAACTTTTCCAGATCTGCGCCCAGCAGCCTGGATGACATCGCTGCATGACGCGCTGTCATCCAGTTCACGTTACCGCGCAAGGTATTGATCTCGCCGTTGTGCGCAATCATGCGGAATGGATGCGCCAGATCCCAGGAGGGGAAAGTATTGGTGGAAAAACGTTGATGTACCAGCGCCAATGCGCTGACCATACTTTCATCTTGCAGATCGAGGTAATATTTGCCAACCTGATCGGCCAGCAACATACCCTTGTATACGATAGTACGCGCAGAAAACGAAGGTATGTAGAAACCCCGCCCTTGCTCATTGGACAGGCCGCGCACAGCGTGTTCTGCGGTCTTGCGAATGACAAACAACTTACGCTCGAAGCTGTCGACATCCGCGCAATTCGCACCGCACCCAATGAATACTTGACGTACCACTGGCTCAACCGCCTTAACACTCTCACCCAAGCTACTATTGTCCACTGGCACATCACGCCAGCCCAACAAAATTTGTCCTTCCGCAACAATTTTGTCGGCAATCACCTGCTCGCAGGCGGCACGTGCCGCCGTATCGCGCGGCAGGAACAACATACCCACCCCGTATTTGCCCGCCGCCGGCAGGGACATACCCTGTGCAGCGCATGCTTTACGCAAAAATGCATCTGGAATCTGGATCAGAATACCCGCACCATCTCCCGCCAAGGGGTCAGCGCCCACCGCGCCGCGATGAGTAAGATTTTTGAGTATCTGCAGGCCTTGACATATCATGTCATGGCTCTGCTTACCCTTAATATGCGCCACAAAGCCCACTCCGCAAGCATCGTGCTCATGGCGCGGGTCATACAAACCCTGCTGGACCGGCAACGAAGAATGACTCACACGTTGTTCCTCATTAAAAATCACTAACCCCAAAAAAAGTGGCGACACAAATCGCCACAGCGCTATCAATACAATCTATGTCTACAAAAAAATACAAGGCGAAAGGGCGGAAATATTACCTTGTCTCGGGACGAACAGCAACCTAGAACCTGTTCGAATATGAAATTCAGGCTAAACAGCGGTGTAATTCCACCAAGGACAAGACCAAGATACAGCTCCCTGAGTCATGTGTTTCGCTAACCATTACACTTCCTTTACACCCTGCAACATTATTATTAGGGATCTATAAAATCCGTATCTAACAACGTCTGTTGCGCAGCGGTTTTTGCCAATTTTTTGGATTCGCATATTCAGACATAATAAAAAGCTATCTGCATTAGGTGGCTTTTTTTTTATCTTTTTTGGTATGCTGTGCCCATAAATTGACCCATGCACTGAGCCACATATATTTAATTTTCAGACCTGTTAATTTTTAGATGCGTATTCAGCCATTGATTCAATCTTCGCTGTTTGATGTTGCCGATTGGCAGGTGGACTCCGAATTTGCTATCTTCCCCCAGGGCGCCCGTGCGAAAGAGGCAGTATTTGCGCCTAAGGCCCCTGCTGATCCAGTGATCGTCGGGGACAAACGATATTTATTTAAACGCTCAAAAAGATGTTACCCCGATCAATTTTGGGGAGAGGTCGTTGCTTATCGTATTGGGTGCTTGCTTGGAGTAGAAGTACCACCTGCTTTCGTTGCCTATAATTCGAGGACCGGCCATTGCGCCGCCTTAATTGAGTGGTTTTACACTGATGGGGTTGAATCGCTCATTATGGGGGGCGAGTTCCTCCAGCAAATTTTTCCAGATTTTGATCGTAAACACGGAACACACCATAATGTGATTGAAAACACTTGGCTTATGCGTTCCTTATCGCAGCAAAGTCTTGTAACCGATTGGATTCAGTGGTGGGTGCACGCACTGTTGTTTGATGCTTTAATTGGTAATACTGACCGTCATCAGGATAACTGGGGTTTGATCTTTAGTTTTTTTAATAACAAAGTAAAATGCAAGCTCACTCCATTATTTGACAATGGTACAAGTCTTGGTCACGAACGATTTCCAAATAAAGTAAAAAATTGGGAGGATATTGATATTGGGCAATATATTAATAATACTAAAGCATGCCATCATGTTAAATGGTCTAGGGAAATAAATGGACCTGTAATAAAAGGACATTTTGAATTATTAGAACGTGCTTTAGAGGAATGGCCTGAAATGCGAGAGGAAATTCGTACCAAACTGAATTTTTCTCTGGACGATATGTCCGAGGTAGTGAATAGCTTAAGTCAGATCAATGCTCCTGAGCCCTTCTCGCGTGATAGAATAACATTTGTGTTGCGCTTGCTGGCACACAGGTATAAACGATTAAAATCTCTGCTTTTATGAAGACGCTGAATCATATTATCGAGCCAGCACGCTTACTGCTTACATGGCAACCATTGGACGAGCAGTCCACATCGCGCACCCGCAGGATAGTTGGCGAGGTACGTAAGGCTTCAGATGACAATGTAACTTTCCATTACCTAAGGGATACCCCAGATTTTGAGGAGGCACGGAAGGCTGGCTTCGTAGGCTACCCATCTTTCAGTACTGGGCAGGACGAATTTAGGCAAGGGGTTATTCAATCACTGATGCGCCGTATTCCATCACGCCAGCGCGAAGATTTTTCAGAGTATCTTGCACAACACCGCTTACCCGCGCCGTTTGATTATTCTGATATGGCGTTGCTTGGATATACTGGCGCTCGTCTTCCCAGTGATGGTTTTGCTTTAATACCAGTTTTCCCCGCGGATAAAATACCTTGTGATTTTTTGATGGAGGTAGCTGGATTACGTTACGTTTACTTTCAAAGTATTAATAATATTCAGGTTGGAGATTTGGTTAGCTTTGAAATTGAGCCAGGAAATCCAGTTGATCCTGATGCCCTGGTCGTTATGCATAAAGGTCACCGTATTGGTTATGTCAATCGAGCCATGAAAAACAATTTCCATGGCTGGCTGCGAGACCATCATATTACAGCTACAGTCGAAAGAATTAATGGTAAGCCGGAGCGTCCACTTGTCTATGTTAGGGTAAGCGTTACTTAATTACACCAACCCCATACTTCCTAAAAATTAATTTTTAGGATTCATCTAAATGTTCAGCATTTGCATAACAGATCAATGATAGCCGGCGTTATTAGTATGTCAGACGTATACGTCGCAGCGAATTTGTTTGCATAACTTGAATTTTGGAAAGCACTGAATTTCAGAAGCTCCTGCCAGTTGATGATAAAATTAGATTGCGGTTTGCAGTGGAGTTTTGTGTTGAAATTGCTGATCAATGTTTAAAGATGCCTATACATAATATGCCAGGAAATCTCTTTGTCGTCAGTGCACCATCGGGTGCAGGAAAAACCAGCCTAGTCCGCTCGCTGCTAGCTAGCAACCAACAGGTTGATATATCTGTTTCCTACACTACGCGAGCGCCACGCCCAAGCGAGACTGATGGGGAAGACTATCATTTCGTAAGCTATGAAACCTTTTTGAATATGGAAAAGCATGGCGATTTTGTGGAGAACGCCGAGGTATATGGCAATCTTTATGGCACTTCAAAATCCTGGATTGAAGCTGAAATTTTGAGCGGGCGCGACATACTATTGGAAATTGATTGGCAGGGTGCGGCACAAGTACGACGCACATTTTCGGATTGCATCAGCATCTTCATTCTGCCCCCCTCGTTGCAAGCGCTGGAGAATCGCCTGAATGCGCGCGGACAAGATGACGCCAAAGTGATCGTACAACGTCTGCACGCTGCGAAAGAAGACATCGCTCATGTCGTAGAGTTTGACTATGTTATTATTAACGATGAGCTGGATGTTGCTTTGCAACAGCTCAATGCCATCGTAGTTGCTGCAGGACTTCGCCGCGACAGACAACTCGCACGCCAGCAAACTTTAATCAATCAACTGCAAAAAGGAGAAACTACATCATGGCCCGCGTAACGATAGACGACTGTTTGGTAAACATCCCCAACCGATTTGAGCTCACCTTGGCTGCCGCCTACCGCGCACGCCAGTTGGCCAATGGCGCCAGCTATCTAGTGGCAGAATGTAAAGATAAGCCTACTGTAATCGCCCTGCGCGAAATCAGCGAAGGCAAGGTAGGGCTGGAAATTCTCACGCGCGGAATAGCCTAGGTCTCACCGTTCCCAAGCCATTCGCACTTGCAACTGCAATAAATCTCAACTGCAACAGATAAGCGACCTGAACAAAAAGGTAAGAATGAGGAGGATTAGGTCGCGAAAGTTGATTTAATCGCTCCGCAAACTGCTAGTAGTAAATATTATTACGGGTCAGTTTTAATCCCTTAATCCTCTATATATGCATCCTGTTATTACTCAAACTCACTATACCCACTATCGCCTAAATAAAAATGGCTAGCTTGATCCTGCAATACGGGACTTGAGTTGATCGAGTAGTACTGTGAAGCGGCACAAGCCTTCCTCCTACCCCCAACACCGATGCTTTATAGCGCCTCCCTTCCTTATGCTGCCAATGCTGCCGCCTGCTTCGCGGTCATCGCGGATTTGCCTTGGGCGGTATGGCTGGACAGCGGTGGACGGGGGCGTTACGACATTCTATGCGCACAACCCATCGCCACGCTGGTCACACATGGCACCTACACGGAAATTACAAATGCAACCGGTGTGCAGCGTTCAGTCAGTGATCCATTTGACCTCTTGCGCCAGCAATTGGGTGTACCCGTCGCAGCAATACCGGGCATTCCCTTTTTGGGCGGTGCATTAGGTTACTGGGGTTACGATCTGGCGCGCCGCCTGTTTGCTTTACCCACACAGGCACAGGAAACTGAACATCTGCCGGACATGATGATTGGCATCTATGACTGGGCGATTGTGCTGGACCATCAGGAAAAGACTACACATCTGGTATCACAGCAACGCGAACGAGGAACAGAGCAAGTGTTGCCGCAAATTCTTGCGCGATTGCAACAGAACAGCAACGCGCCTCAGGAAAAATTCAAGGTACACGGCCGCATTCAGTCGAATTTTACCCGCGCGGGGTATAAATCCGCATTTGATGTCATACAACGCTACTTGCACGCGGGTGATTGTTATCAAGTCAATTTGGCGCAACGCTATGCAGCACGCGCTTCCGGTGATTCGCTACAAGCATATCTCGAATTGCGCCGCCTGAGCCCGGCACCTTATTCCGCTTTTCTCAATTTTCCGCAGGTGCAAATTCTATGCGCCTCGCCGGAACGATTTTTGCAAGTACAGCAGGGGCGCGTCGAAACCAATCCGATCAAAGGCACGCGCCCACGTCTAAACAATCCGCACGAGGATACGAAGATGGCGCAAGAGCTGGGCCATAGCGACAAAGACCGCGCGGAGAATCTAATGATTGTTGATTTGCTGCGTAACGACCTGGGCAAGAGTTGTGTACCTGGTTCAGTGCAAGTACCTAAGCTGTTCGAACTGGAGAGCTTTGCCCAAGTACATCATCTGGTAAGCACCGTCACTGGTCAGCTTGCGCCGGGACGCGATGCGCTGGCGTTGTTACGCGATTGTTTCCCCGGTGGCTCTGTAACTGGCGCGCCTAAACAACGCGCTATGCAGATCATCGAACAATTGGAGCCGCATCGACGCGGGGTATATTGCGGTGTGATTGGTTACATCGGTTTTGATGGCAACATGGATAGCAACATCACTATCCGTACTTTGGTATTCGCCGATGGCGAAATCCGTTTTTGGGCGGGTGGCGGGATCGTAGCGGATTCCGACGCAGATGCAGAATACCAAGAGACGTTAGACAAAGCGGCAGCAATGCTGAATATTTTGCAACAGTATGGCGGTGAATATGAGCGAGAAGCATAGCGCTCAGCAATTTACTTTTATACTGAAGCATCATAGTAACAATAGTCGGATAACATGATAAAAGCAGTGAACTGACTACTGTTGGATTTATTCATCGGGAAAGTTTCGGGTAGAATGCGCGCTTCAAATTCAAACTTGTTAAAGGCGTCGCCATGTACAAAATTGCACCTAGCATTCTTTCCGCCAATTTCGCCAAGCTCGGTGAAGAAGTCATCAATGTCATTGCCTCCGGCGCGGATATTATCCACTTCGATGTGATGGACAACCATTACGTCCCCAACCTGACCATTGGTCCGTTAGTGTGCTCTGCCATTCGTCCGCTTACCCAAGCAGAAATCGATGTGCACCTGATGGTCAAACCGGTGGACCGTATCATCCCGGATTTTGCCAAAGCCGGCGCCAATATTATCTCGTTTCACCCGGAAGCGTCCGAGCACATCGACCGCACTCTCAGCCTGATCAAGGAAAACGGCTGTAAGGCCGGGCTAGTATTCAATCCTGGCACACCATTGAGCTATCTTGACCATGTCATGGACAAAATCGACCTGATCCTGATTATGTCAGTGAACCCCGGTTTTGGCGGCCAGAAATTTATCCCCGACGCGCTGAACAAGTTGCGCACCGCGCGACAAAAGATTAATGAAAGCGGACGCGACATCATGCTGGAAATCGACGGCGGTGTGAACACCAGCAATATTGCGGAAATTGCTGCTGCGGGTTGCGATACCTTCGTTGCCGGCTCCGCTGTGTATGGTGCAGGCAAGGACACGGATCCGCACCGCTATGATTCCATCATCGCCGCTTTGCGCGCCGAACTAGCCAAAGTAAGCAAATAATGGTGCGAGCACATTTTCCACTGAGCATCTCCGCTATCCTCATAGATCTGGATGGCACGTTACTCCACACTGCACCTGAACTGGTGGCCTCCGCTAATTGCATGTTGCGTGACCTGGGTCGTCCTGCCGTGTCACAAGATTTGTTGACAAGCTATATCGGTAATGGGGTCAGTTGGCTGGTGAAACGCGCGCTGACCGGTGACATGCATGCCGAGCCGGATGCAAATCTATATGAACAGGCGCTGCCGATTTTCGAACAGCACTACAATGAGCTGCTATTACAGAGTAAACCGTTTGAGGGAGTGATTGCCGGGCTGGACGCTATGCAGGCGGCCGGGTTCCGCCTAGGCTGCATTACCAACAAGGTAAAACGCTACACTGAGCCCCTGCTTGAGGGTTTAGGACTCGCACATTATTTTGAGATCGTGCTGTCCGGCGATAGCCTGCCGGAAAAAAAACCACATCCGCTGCCGCTACTGCATGCCGCGAAGTTTTTCGGCGTTCCGGTGGAGCAAGTGCTGCTGATCGGCGATTCACTCAATGACTCGGTTGCGGCGCGCGCCGCTGGTTGTCCCATAGTGTGTGTGCCCTACGGCTACAATCACGGCGAGCCGGTGGATACATTGGATCTGGACGCTGTGATTGACACGCTGCCAGATGTGATCAAGCTGATTCAAAAAGCATAACCTGATGACACACGAAAATTTCAAAATCTGGAGAGAAACTACTGCATGGCGATGGTGATCACCACTCCATTCGGTGTGGTTGCCCCGTTTTAGTGCTGCCGTCTTCCCATTTTTTGAGTTAGGAGCAATTTGTGTTGAATCCCATTTCTGAACAAGCTTTCGATCAACTTGCCGAGCAAGGATATAACCGCATTCCGCTGGTGGCAGAGACCTTTGCTGATCTGGATACGCCACTGTCGCTGTATCTTAAGCTCGCCAACAAACCTTATTCCTATCTGCTGGAATCAGTGCAGGGTGGTGAACGCTTCGGTCGGTATTCCTTTATCGGACTGCCCGCCGATACACGCATTACGGTGCGCGGTAAGCACATTACGCTAACCACTCCGACTGGCGAAACCGTCCAAAATGCAGACAATCCGCTGGATTTCATCAAGGACTACCAGTCGCGTTTCAAAGTCGCGCCGCTGTCCGGCCTGCCGCGTTTTACCGGCGGGCTGGCTGGTTATTTCGGCTATGACACCGTACGCTATATCGAGCCACGTCTGGCCAAAACGCAAAAACAGGATGTGCTCGGCACGCCAGATATACTGCTAATGCTCACCGAGCAGCTGGCGGTAGTGGACAATCTGTCCGGCAAGCTCTTTTTCATTGTACATGCCAATCCGGAACTGCCCAATGCGTATGTATTGGCACGGCAGCGCCTGCAAGAACTGGCCCAGTTGCTGCGCCAACCAGTTGAAATACCATGTGCCCCGCAATTCCCCCCCCAGGAGGCCATATCTGAGTTCGGTGAGGAAGCCTACAAACAGGCCGTAGATAAGGCCAAGCGCTATATTTTTGATGGCGATATCATGCAGGTTGTACCTTCGCAGCGCATGAGCCAGCCATTCCCTGCTTCACCGCTCAACCTTTACCGGGTGCTACGTTCCATCAATCCCTCACCCTACATGTTCTATTACGACATGGGCGACCATCATGTGGTTGGTGCTTCACCTGAAATTCTGGTGCGACTGGAAGGTGACAACGTGACCGTGCGCCCCATCGCCGGCACCCGTCCACGCGGTAAGACACCGCAACAGGATATCCAATTGGCGCAAGAGCTGCTGGCCGATCCGAAGGAGCTGGCGGAACACCTGATGCTCATAGACCTCGGGCGTAATGACGTTGGCCGCGTCGCACAACAGGGCACGGTGAAGCTCACCGAGAAAATGGTAATTGAGCGGTATTCGCACGTGATGCACATTGTGTCCAATGTTGAAGGCACGCTCAAACCGGGGCTGGCTGCGATTGAGGTATTAAAAGCCACCTTCCCGGCTGGCACGGTGAGCGGCGCACCCAAAGTACGCGCGATGGAAATCATCGACGAACTAGAGCCTTTCAAGCGTGGCATCTATGCGGGCGCGGTCGGTTATCTGGGCTTCAATGGCGACATGGATCTTGCCATTGCCATCCGCACTGCCGTGATTAAAGCAGGTATTCTTTATGTCCAATCCGGGGGAGGCTTAGTAGCCGACTCAGTACCGGCTAGCGAATGGACAGAAACACAGAATAAAGCACGTGCAGTGCTGCGTGCTGCCGAGATGGTTCTAGCTGGACTGGATAATGCTGAAGAAACAGGAATTGGCTTATAGCTTGCGCGGCAGAAATTTACGTTTTTCAATAACAAGATTGGACTTGTGCTGCCCGGCTTCTAAATTACGTTGGGCACCATGTACCAGTTTCCAGACAATTTGAACTTATGGACGACAAGCTACTTAAAAAATTCCTTGAATACGCCAGCACCGACGAGGCCTTTGCAGTTCTCTTTGTGAAGAAGCATCTCGCTCAGGCAAAAGGGCACTGGGTAGATATTGTCGATTGCCAACGCTACGAGATGTCGTCGGATAATTTGCATTTCCGATTCGTCGTTGGCGGCCTGTATAAGAGAAAAATACAACCGCAGTATCCATCCCAAACCGCATTCACCATTGATGACGAATTTGATGAGCGCGCGTATTACTTGATGATACGAGCCATAACATGGGAAACAGCACACAAGGACATAGAGCAGCAGAAGTCAAAGAAAGTGGCGGCGTCAAAATTCAAGATAACAGGCGTGAGCTACGATAAAAATCGAGACAACAAGAATTATTTTCGAGATGATGCGCCACTGGAGATAAAGGCTCTTGCAAATAACCTTTACGACCGTACAAACCCACTGTGGGGCAAGGCCATGCAATACGTCAGTGAGCCGGAGTTTTTTTATAAGATCAAACAGGTATCCATCATCTAGCATGGTGTCCAATCCATCATTCCACCGGACGCTGCGCGATAAAGCCGCGCATCACCGGTGAATTCAGACGATATCCGCCACTACCGGCACATGATCTGATGGACGCTCCAACTTTCGTAGCGAGCGGTCTATTGAACAGGCAGTGCAATTCGGTACTAGCGCCTCACTCACCAAAATGTGGTCAATGCGCAATCCCATATTGCGGCGGAAGGCCATCATGCGGTAATCCCACCAGGTATAGGATTTCTCCGGCTGCTCGAACAGGCGGAAACTATCGCGCAGCCCAAGTTGTTCGAGCGCTCTGAATGCCGCGCGCTCAGGCTCGCTCACCAGCACATTGCCTACCCATGCCTGAGGATCATGCACATCACGGTCTTCGGGTGCGATGTTGTAATCGCCAAGGAGCACAAGTTTAGGGTAACGAACCAACTCGTCTTTTAACCAATTCTGCAAAGCGGTCAGCCACGCCAATTTGTATTGATATTTGTCTGAATCAATACTCTGACCATTCGGCACATAAACGCATACCACACGCACGCCGTTGAGCGTGGCAGCAATCACGCGCCTTTGCTCATCCGGAAAATTCGGCAGGCCATACATTACATCTTCAGGCACAGTCTTGCTGATAATGGCTACCCCGTTATAGGTCTTCTGTCCGCTAAATACAGCTTGATAGCCAGCCTGTTGTAACTCTGCCAGGGGAAATTTACTATCCTCTTGCTTGGTTTCCTGCAAACACAGCGCATCCGGCTGATTAACAGCTAGCCAGTCCAATGTATGAGGCAGACGCACCTTAAGGGAGTTCACATTCCAGGTCGCAATTTTCATACAGTTTTAAATATATTGATTAAGTTGAAATTAATTTTCACACGCATATTGTATGGGATTTTATGTGGGATATTGTCACGTGCATTGCAACACCTTGGTGCAATTTGCTCACTATAACGCCGCCGCAATTTCTCTGAAACTGTTCAACCCCGCCTCCAGGTTGTCGATGATCTCTAATGCCAGTTCATCCGGCTCGGGCAAGTTGTCCAGATCGGCAAGGCTCTTATCCTTTAACCAGAAAATATCCAGACTGGTTTTGTCGCGCGCGAGGATTTGCTCGTAGCTGAATTTTCGCCAGCGGCCTTCTAGATTGTTCTGCTCATTCCAGCTTTCCTTGCGTTCATGGCGGTTTGGCGGGTTGTAGCAGGCAATGAACTCCTGCAAATCCTCGAAGCGTAGTGGCTTCTTTTTCAGCGTGTGGTGAATGTTGGTGCGATAGTCGTAGTACCACACCGTTTTCGTCCACGGCTCTTTACTCGCCGCACGGTTGTCGAAGAACAGCACATTCGCCTTCACACCGTTGGCGTAAAAAATACCGGTGGGTAGCCGCAATATGGTATGCAGCTCGGTGGTTTCCAGCAACTTCTTGCGCACCGTCTCACCCGCGCCGCCTTCGAACAACACATTGTCCGGAACGACTACTGCTGCGCGCCCGGTGGTTTTCAGCATGGTGCGGATGTGTTGCACAAAATTGAGCTGCTTGTTGGAAGTCGTCGCCCAGAAATCCTGCCGGTTGTAAGTTAGGTCATCTTTCTCTTGCTCGCCTTCATCATTCGTAAAGCTCATCGAGCTCTTTTTTCCGAATGGCGGATTCGCCAGCACGTAGTCGTAACGTTTGCCACTGTCAGCTACTAATGCATCGTTCGGCGACACCATGCTCTCTCCGTCGATTTCGCCGATGTTGTGCAAGAACATGTTCATCAAGGCCAGACGGCGTGTGCCCGCTACAATCTCATTGCCATTGAAAGTATCTTGTTTGAGAAACTTCTTTTGCGTCTTGTCGAGCTGATAGTTTTTCGGGGTGGTAAGAAAATCATAGGCCGCCAGAAAAAATCCGCCCGTGCCGCAGGCCGGATCGGCGATGGTCTTGTTCGGCTCAGGCCGCACGCATTCCACCATCGCTTTGATCAACGCACGCGGCGTGAAGTATTGCCCCGCGCCGGATTTGGTATCTTCCGCGTTGCGTTCCAGCAAGCCCTCGTAGATGTCGCCCTTCACATCCGCGCCCATCGTCACCCATTCCGTTTCGTCCACCATCGCAATCAGGCGAAACAGTTTGGCGGGGTCTTGAATCTTGTTCTGTGCCTTGGTGAAAATCGTCCCCAGCATCCCCGACTTGTTGCCCAGCTCACGCAACAGCGTCACGTAATGCACCTCCAGTTCCGCACCACGCTTGGCCTTCAGACTCTGCCAGTTGAATTCAGCGGGAATGCCCACCTTGCGGTTGTATGGCGGCTGGCTGTATTCGTCCGCCATTTTTAGAAAGATCAGATAAGTAAGCTGCTCCAGATAATCGCCATAGCCCACCCCGTCGTCGCGCAACGTGGTGCAAAAACTCCAGACCTTGGAAACGATGGATGCGGTTGCGTTCATGCTTTAGCCCTGAATCAAGTTTTGTTTATGTGCGGGGTTCTTAACGATCTAAACCCGAGTGTGATGTCTCCGACATTCAAGTCGGAGACATCAGGCAACTGAATGTTTTATAGAGGCTTTGCCCACAATCAATTGGGCAGCAGTCCGCTCCCTAATTCGACATTTGTTATTACCCTCTCTATTGCTCTTTCTTTTTCCATCACATTGCCTGCTTCGATGATGAACTGACAGCCATATAAGCTTGCTTTGGATTGCTGCTTGAAGCAAAGGCAGGAATTAACAATTTGGCTGCTACCATCGGGGTCAGTGTCCGCTTGAGCAAGTCATCCGCGTTTCGTTCCAGCAAGCATGCCAACACCCGCCTACCAAGATAACGCCTATCACACAAGGCAAGAATGGTCTGCTTCAAAAGCTCTGGAGGAACGCGGGGTTTAGCCCTGATCGGTTCTGCCAGCGCCAACAACTCCGATTGAAGTTCTGGCGGCAGATCATTCCATTCCAGGTACTGAGGTGGAAGCTCTGGAGGTATAGCTCCGAGCTCTGGAGGTATGGTGTTTAGCTCTGGAGGTACCGAGCCAAGCTCTGGAGGTATGGTGCGGCTCCCTGCTATACCCGCCACCCCCATCCTCAGGTCAAAAAGTGCATCTTCGCGTTGCTTCTGCCACGGCAAGAAGTAGACCATCCCCCTGCCTGTTCCATCCGAAGCAAGAAGGTTGTCCCGCACCAAGTGCGCCAGAATCTTCGAAAGGTCTGCGGGGTGCTCAATACATATTTCCCGTAGCCGGGCATGACTTACCACGCCTTCCGTACTGGCCGTAATCAAAGCAAGCCGCTCGGGCTCGGAAAGCGCATGGAATTTTTCACCAAGATAAGCTTCCAGCTCGGCAATCGCCTCTTCAGGCACCAGGCTGCTCATTCGCAATTCCATCAAAGTTTGTTCAGGATCACGAACCTCATAGAGAACCGGGCGCCGCCAGTGTCGATTCGCCCAGTTGTTATATATTTTTGGAATGCCCGATCCTGCATGGTCGCCGTAACCCACCAGCTGGAACATGGTTTGCAGCCGACGATTACGGCAATCGCTATTGCCACCATGAATCGCTAACTCGGGTGATATACGCATTAGCCCCGGATTACGAAAGCCGAACATGTCTGGTCGCTTCACCACAAGCACAGATACACGACCTGTAAAATCAGCATGAATCAAGGTATTGACCAAGGCTTCACGCAAAGCTTCATGCACGGGCGTATCCTCAACCCGCTGACCATTCTGAAGCTGGAAGGGCACTTTCAGATCAGAGGTCAACTTTTGATACACCTTACGGAAAAAATCGTAGATATTCCCGGACCAACCGCCATCAGGCACTAACCGATCAACCCAGCGTTTTTCCGCCTTGGCTTCTGGACGCTCCTGATAATCGACCATGTAACGCGGTAAAGCATCACGAATAACTTCGGCCCGGCCAAACATCAACAATCCCGCCAAACGTATACCCGAATAGCCTTCTTCGCGATTTTTACCGTATGCGCCAATCTTCTCCAAAAATTCTGTTACAGGCAAATCAGCCCAGACGTGGCCGGGCTTGACCGCCGCAAAACGGTTCCGATAAGCGGCCACCGTTTCCATATCAAGGTCGGAAAAATCGAATCCTTTCAGAATTCGCTCGTCACGTGAATCTTCCACACGCTCGGCAAGCATGCGGCGTACCGTTTCATCATCGGCCAGATAATCCCCCTCGTAGCGGCGCAAATAGGTACCGCCCAGGGGATTGCTGCCGATATACACCGGCTTCGATTGACGCGAAGCACGTGGTACCTGAATGCGCAGTACCGTTTTTCCGTCGATCTCGACGGACTGAATATCTTCCTCGTCCAATAAATTGACGCTGACCTGTTTCCGGTTATGCAGGTTATCCCATAAAGCCTTGCGCACACGTTCAATCTCGGCCAGCCCCAGTGCCTGGAAACTGCCCTGAGGTTTTTCCTGAACGCCAAGCAAAATGATGCCACCATCGGCATTCGCCATCGCGCTGTAGCTTTTCCAGAAATCCTCAGGTAGTTCTCCGCGCCCGTCACGACCTTGCGCTGCCTTGCATTCCAGATCGTAAGCTTCGGCAAGGCCAGGCAAGTCAAGACTGTTTAATTTTTCGTTCATAGGCGGATTTTAACGCGTGAGGGTTTTGCCGTCTCTTTGCTCGCAGCCCGTTCCGCCCTGATGCTCGCCAACAACACCGATGCTGGTTCCTCGTGCGGGTCTTGCGGCACCAGTTGGCCGGAGAAGGCTTTTTTCAGGATGGACTGGCGCAGGGCTTCGGCTTGCTGCAAAGAGGTGATGATGGTTAGTTCGAGTTGGTCAACTTCGGACAAGCGGGCTTCGATTTCAGCAATGATAACTCGTTGTTCTGCGTCACTGCACACAGGAATAACAACGTTCTTTAGTTGCGTTGTGTTAATGCGCGGCCTGCCTACGCCATGAATTAGAGATTCAAGTTGTTTGTATACATGCCTCGTTGACAAGAACAGCACAACAAAGACATTGCCCAATGTCTCGCCAGAGAAGCGCACGCAAAAACAATCTGCTTTATTGATTGCCTTTGTAATGCTTGGTGGCACCAAAGCAACGCGAACATTCTCAATGATGAATGACGAGAAAACGATATCTCCTGATGTCACTGTATGCCGTTTGAGCAACTCGTACTTTTCCTCTGTAATGTATGACTCTTTTTCTTCGATAAACTTAAGAGCACCAATATTTTCAAGGCGAATAACTCGCACACCGCTATCAACATAATCACTGCTTTTAAGGTTTGAACCAAACGGGCCATCTGATACGTCTACATTCGTATTTCCAAGACGAGTCCACCCCCACCCATCCGGCAGTTCGGGCAATTCGGCCAATTCTTCGGCGGTGAGCGGTGGCAGGGGTTTCGGGACTTTTGGTTTGCTGCCTTGCCTGCCGGAGGCTTCCCAGTTGGCGAGTTGTTGCTGGTGGCGTTGCGCGCGCTCTCGCTGGATGCGCTTCTGCAAGACATCGGCGGCTTCCAGTTTGTGCTGATTCTCCGCGCGCCACTGCGCTGTGAGCTTGCCCTCGAAGGCGTGTTTCAGCAGGGCTTGGCGATACACCTTGAGCTGCGCGCGGCCGGTCTTCAGGTTTTCGATGCCCTTGTCCAGCTCGGAAAACAGCTCCTCGATTTTGGCGACGATGCGGCGTTGTTCCTTTGTTGGTGGTAGCGGCACTGGCAACATGCTAAAAGATGTACCAGAGATTTCCTTAAACGTTGTACCCGTAGCTTTTGATTCAGCTAACTGCTTTGCGCTTTTAAAGTAGTAATAGATGTACTCATTGAGAATACCTTGAGCCGGAACAAGGCTCTTGAAGCCTTGATTCGTAGTCATATCACAGGAGCTTATTACGGTATAACCAATTGGTGCTCTCGACGAAAAATGAACACTACCCGCTGGCATGATGGTGGCGGAACTCTTTTTCAAACCCTCCTGAGTGATGGACTTCGCACCTTTAGAGATGCATTTATTGCTATACCTGGTGAGGTCTGAAGGTGAAATCCAACTAATATTCCCACCCCAATAGGAATTCTCTTTTGTGGATGGCGTGCCTCCAGAAACAATCTTGCCAAGATCAGCAATAGTTACCTGCACCCAATTTTTGGGCAGATTCGATACATCACTCATTACGCCACCAGCACTTCATTCAATTCATCCAGCAGCGACTCCATCTTCGCACCAAACAACTGATACATTTTGCCCAGCCCACCCTGTCCGTCGAACGGCGACATTTCCAGATCGTCGCGCTCAATGTGGAAGGAGTTGGCGACGTGGTTGCGGATCATGCGTAGCCAGTCCATTTGTTCTTCGTTGAATTTTTCACTGCCGCCGGAGTGGTGTTTCATCACCCAGTTCTGGAAGTTGCGGCGCACGGTGTCGTCGAAGGTGGCGAGCCTGGCATCCATGCCGCACACGCGGCGGATCAGCGCGACCAATGCTGTCAGCTCGCTGATGGGTTGCGCGCCTTTGTAGTCGTCCAACTGGCGGTAGGCTTGCCACACGCGCAACGGGGCGAGTTTGGGATTGTCGGATTTGAGTTTGTCCAGCACCTGGCGGATCAGGTCGAAACTGAGTTCGCGCCTTCTGTGGGGCTGGCTGAAGAAAATGGTGAGTGCGGCGATGTTGTCCTGATTCGATTTCAGGTAATCGGCGAATTCATCGGTGAGGGCTTGCGCGTTATTGGCGGCGTCTTTGTCCCATTCGGCTCGCATCAGGCTGTCGAGATTGTCATGGTCTATGGTTTGTTCCTTGTCGCGGCGGATGGTGTCGATGAGTTCAACCAGTTCGCCATTCAACACTTTTGCGGCTTCGCTCACCAATTGCTGTTGCGCCTGTGATCGCTTGTCGTCGCCGGGGTCGGTGCCAATAGGCTGTCCGGCCAGCTTCAGCGCGCGGGCTTCGATGTTGTCGGCATCAATCGCGCCAAACAGCTTGCCGACGAGATGGCTGAGCTCCAGGCCTCCGGCAGTCTCGCGGATGCGGCGCTGGTCATCGACATCCAGTTGCTTGTTGAGCCGCGCCAAGCGTCCGGCGAGCGAACTCACCGTGTCTTCATCGGTCGCGCCCATCATCACCTGCATCGCCAAATCCTTGAGCGGCACGGTGGGTTTGGTGATAAGCGGCTGGCTGGCGGTCTTGAGTGATTTGGTTACGCCGATTGCATCGACGATGACATAGTGGGTCTTGGCGCTGACAGCGGAGGGGGTGACTTTTTTCAGGTCGTCCATGTCCAGTGTGCGCGTGCCCCGGCCTTTCATTTGCTCGAAGTAGTTGCGACTTTTTACGTCGCGCATGAATAGCAAACATTCCAGCGGCTTCACATCCGTGCCGGTGGCGATCATGTCCACGGTGACGGCGATGCGCGGGTAATAGGCGTTGCGAAAATCCGCCAGTACCGACTTGGGGTCTTCCTCGATCTTGTAGGTGAGCTTTTTGCAGAAGGCGTTGCCCTCGCCGAACTCTTCGCGCACGGCCTGGATAATGTCGTCCGCGTGGCTGTCGGTCTTGGCAAAGATCAGCGTCTTGGGCACTTCGGTGCGGCCCGGAAAAATTTCCGGCAGCTTATCGCGGAAGGTGCGGATGACGGTGCGGATTTGGTCCGGGTTGACGATGTTGCGGTCGAGCTGGGTGGCGGAATAGGCTTCGTCTTCGTCCTGCTGTTCCCAGCGTTTTTTGCGCGTGAGTTTTTCGCGGCGTTGCACCTGCACCTGCGCGGGGATGACGCCGCCCTGCTGGCTGATCTGCGTTTCGATCACATACACTTCATTGCCGACGTTGACGCCATCGGCTACGGCTTTTTCGTGGCTGTAGTCGCTGACCACGTTCTTCTTGAAGAAGCCGTAGGTGCGGTTGTCCGGCGTGGCGGTGAGGCCGATCAGGCTGGCATCGAAATAGTCGATCACTTGCAGCCACAGGTTGTAGATGGAGCGGTGGCATTCGTCAATAAAGATGAAGTCGAAAAACTCCGGCGGGATTTTTTCGTTGTAGACCACGGGTAAAGGCTCTTTGCCCAGCTTTAGTTCGGCGGGATTGATCTCTTCGGTGGCCTCGTCCAGCTCTTTATCCTTGAGGATGGCATATAGGCGCTGGATAGTGCTGATGCACACCTGGCCATCCTTGGCGACGAAGGAATTTTTCAGCCGTTGCACGTTGTACAGCTCGGTGAACTTGCGGTTGTCGTCGATGGGCACGTAGGACATCATTTCCTGCTCAGTCTGTTCGCCGAGGTTTTTGGTGTCCACCAGAAACAGGATGCGTTTACCCTGAGCGTGCTTGAGCAGGCGATACATCGAGGTGATCGCGGTGTAGGTCTTGCCCGCACCGGTTGCCATTTGAATCAAGGCACGCGGACGGTCGGCCTTGAACGATTCTTCCAGATTGGTGATGGCGGTTTCCTGGCAATCGCGCAGGCGCAGCTCCTTAGCGGGAAGCTGGTTTGGGTTGAGCGTTGGAATGTGCTGTAAACGTTCACGCAATGAATCACCTTGTGACAGCCATTCCTTGAGTGTTTCTGGACGGTGAAAACTGAACACCTCGCGCGAACGCGGCTTGGGATCGCGACCATCGGTGAAGCGGGTGATGATGCCAGTGCTCTCGTAGAGGAAGGGCAATGGCTTCTTGTTATTGACCCACTTCAGCTTGGCCGTTGCGTATCCTTCGGTTTGGGTTTCATGGGCAGTAAGTCGCTGGCCTTCTTCTTCACGTTTGGCTTCAATTACACCCACTGCTTTTTTGTTCACGAATAACACATAGTCCGCTGGTCCCATATCGGTCTGATATTCGCGCACTGCCTGGCCCAATCCAACGTTCAGGTCGATCTTCTTGGCGTGCTGAACAATCCACCCCGCTTGCTTGAGCAGCGCATCGATGGTGTCGCGGGCTTTTTGTTCGGGGTTTTGGTTTTCGGTCATTGCAAAAATAACTTTCACCGATTGAGGCAACGTTATGAGGAATTTTGTTCATCCTGAGGATAGAAGTCAGCTATATCAGCTACGCGCGGCTTCCTTACCTGTATTGTAAAACCATTAAGATAGTTTTATTACAGCGCCTATAGCTGCCAAGTCACTTGTGACGCCAATTTGAAGGGTTTATGGATCCGATCGCTGGCTTCGTCGCGCAAATTATTTTGCGCGACGAAAAAAATGGTCGCCGTTCAAACCGTTATCGCTTTACTTGGTTTGTTGCTCCACATTCTGCTTTAAATTCTCAGCGTTTTTTATCCCGGTCTGTCCTACTTTTTTGGCTTGTTCAAGCTCTGTATGTTGCTGCTGGAACAATTTGGCGGGCTCGGTCTTAGGTAGGGGTGACTTTGAAGGTTTTTCGCCACACGCGGTGATGGTTAGAGTTGCGGCGCCTAAAGTGCAGACCAGTGTCAGGCTTCTAATTTTCTTAACTGTGTTCACGATTGATCCCATGACATCTCCGTTTTTACTAATGTTGAATTTCAGTTTTCGCTGGCTTGGTTGTTATTGGTTGAGCAGGTGGTTGCAGTTGAGGGGATGGCGTTTGAGCATAACCTGCCGTATCCAGTCCGCCGCCCCACTGCTCAGCTTGAAAACCCTTGAACCAGGTTTTTCCGACGGCGAGTGTCGGTACGCCGTCACTACCAGATAACTTATTGAAAGCATCGAACTCTTCTTTGGTACGCAAGATATTTTCGGTAAATGGAATACCGCGCTTATTCAAAAATAAGCGCGCCTGTTTGCATAGATCGCTACAATTTTCGGCTACATACAGAGTGACGGGAAAATTTTGTTTGGCACGACGGGTTGCATAAGGTAAATCATTCGCATCAACTGTTGGGGCAGCGCCAAATTTCTTTTGTTCAATTTTTGCCGCATCCGCCGCCGGGGCATCGCCGTAATGTACCTTGCCGGATTTATCCACCCAACGGTACAGCCCGTCTGCCTGCGCACTGCCGCAAATGAGCGCTATCAACCCAGCCAATACGAAATGCATTTTCATATTGCCCCCATAAAAACTGAACACAATTAATTTGCCGCTATCAAACCGCTGTGCCGCAACAGCGCATCAATTGACGGCTCGCGACCTCGGAATGCCACAAAGGATTGCATTGCATCGCGGCTACCCCCCACCGCTAGTATCTCTTCGCGGAAGCGAAGACCCGCTGCCAAGTTGAGCACGCCACTTTCCTCGAACAGGCTATATGCATCAGCGGATAATACTTCCGCCCATTTGTAGCTGTAATAACCAGCCGCATAGCCACCGGCAAAAATATGCGAAAAACTGTTAGGGAACCGGTTGAATGCGGGGGGGATAAGTACCGCCACCTTGCTACGCACGTCGTCCAGCAATTGCTGGATAGTCAGCGCACCCTGTGGATCGAAGTCGCCATGCAGTCGCATGTCGAACAAAGAAAATTCTATCTGGCGCAAGGTCTGCAAGCCATTCTGAAAATTTTTCGCCGCCTGCATTTTGTCGAATAATGCGCGCGGTAATTTTTGCCCTGTATCTACATGCCTAGTCAAGTCTTGCAGTACATTCCACTCCCAACAGAAGTTTTCCATAAACTGGCTGGGCAATTCTACTGCGTCCCATTCCACACCGTTGATGCCGGACACACCGAGATCTTCCACTTGGGTAAGCAAATGGTGCAGGCCATGACCGAATTCGTGAAACAGGGTAATGACTTCATCATGTGTGAAGAGCGCGCGTCTGTCTCCTACCGGTGCAGCAAAATTGCAATTGAGGTAGGCGACTGGTGTTTGGATGCCAGCCGCAATGCGGCGGCGCGTGATGGCATCATCCATCCACGCGCCGCCGCGTTTGCTGCTGCGCGCATACAAATCGAGATAAAACTGACCTACTAAACTGCCATCACCGTCCAGAATGTCGTAGAAACTTACTGTTAAATGCCACAGTGGTGCTGGCGCAGAGCGGACGGTTAGGCCATATAACGTTTCCACCAACTTGAACATGCCATCCAGCACTCTATCTTCCGGGAAATATTGCTTCACTTCCTGCTCAGAAAAAGCATAGCGCTGTTGGCGTAAATGTTCACTGGCGTAGCTGACATCCCATGCCTGCATATCTGTTATATGGAGTTGCGTGCGGGCAAATTCACGCAACTCTGTCAGATCTTGTTCGGCGAAAGGTCGTGCGCGTTGCGCCAATTCACCCAAGAAGTTTTGCACCTGTTGCGGCGTGCTCGCCATCTTAGTTGCCAGCGACAACTCTGCAAAATTGGAAAATCCCAGCAGATGCGCCTCTTCGCCGCGCAGTTTTAGAATCTGCTTCATCAACGGCGTGTTATCCCATTCCGGCTTGGCTTGATCTGCGGCTGAAGCGTTCGACGAAAGCTCGCTGGCGCGGGTGCTGTTTGCAGTGTACATACGCTCGCGCAACGCACGGTTATCTGCGTATTGCATAAGCGGGCCATAAGAAGGGGCTTTCAGGGTGAACAACCAACCCGTTTTGCCTTCCTCTTGCGCCGCTTCGGCAGCAACCTGACGTTCGTCTGCTGGAATACCGGACAACTCTGCTTCGTCTTCAACCAGCCATGTGTAAGCGTTAGTAGCATCCAAAATATTATCGGAAAAACGTGAACACAAGGTGGAAAGCTCCTCCTGAATGGCAAGAAAGCGTACTTTTTGCGCTTCCGGTAATTCGGCCCCGCCGAGGCGAAAATCACGCAATTGATTCTTAATGATTTTCTGACGTGCCGCATTCAAAGTCGTAAATTCTCCACTGGCGTGTACGGCCTTCACTTTTTGAAATAGTGCTAGATTTTGCGCCAATTCACCGTAATACTGCGTAATCTTGGGTAAATTGGCATTGTATACTTCGCGTAGTGGGGCCGAGTTCATCACTGCATTCAAGTGTGAAACCTGCCCCCATGATCGTGATAAACGCTCGTTGGCATCCGCTAACGGCTGTATGAAATTGTCCCAAGTTGGGGCAGAGACATCGGCCAATAGTCGCTCGCATAGCTCACGATTTTCAGTTAAAAGTTGATCAAGCGCCGGCGCAACGTGTTTAGAGCGGATTTCCTCAAAACGCGGCAAACCGGAAAAATAAAGTAATGGATTCATATCTTAAAAACAACCTTTCATGGATGATTCATAATGGCCTGCTAACTGGCAGATTCAAGTACGGATCGTAGCAGATCCGTCATGAAGAAAGGCAATTGCGCCAGCTCAAAGTAATCGCGGTTTTGTCATCGACATGCAGCATCTCTCCCTGAGCAGAATTTCGAATTCCTCGGCTGGGATCGGCATACTGAAAAAGTAGCCCTGCATTTCGTCACAATGATGCAAACTCAGGAAAGATTTCTGCCCATCGGTTTCGACCCCCTCGGCGATTACTTTGAGTCCCAGATCATGTGCCATGGAAATGATGATCTTGGCGATTATCGCGTCATCCCGGTTGGTGGTGATGTCGCGCACGAATGACTGGTCTATTTTAAGAAAACTTATTGGAAAATGCTTGAGGTAATTTAGGCTTGAATAGCCGATGCCGAAATCGTCAATCGCGAGTTTCACCCCGATTGCCTGGAATTGAGAGAGTGTAGCTATGGCCGCCTCTACATTCTGCATGACCATGCTCTCGGTCAGTTCCAGCTCAAGATAGGAGGGATCCAGTTCAGTTTCTTTTAACATACGGGTAACTATTTCAACCAGATCCTGCTGCTTGAATTGGCGTGCCGAAAGGTTGACTGCGATGCTTACTGGCTTGAGTCCGGCACGCTGCCATGCCTTATTCTGTTCGCAGGCGGTGCGCAACACCCATTCTCCGAGCGGCACTATCAGGCCAGATTCCTCCGCCACTGGGATGAACTTGGTCGGGTAAAGTAAGCCTTGGACGGGATGTTGCCAGCGTACCAAAGCTTCCATGCCGGTGATTTCGCCGCTAATTAGATCAACTCGCGGCTGATAATGCAGTAGAAATTCCTGGCGATTAATTGCTTGTCGCAGGTCGTTTTCCAGCGTTAGCCGTTCTAGTGCCTTGGCGTTCATTTCGGCGGTGCAGAACTGGGCATTGTTGCGACCTTTGTTCTTGGCCAGGTACAAAGCGCCATCGGCACTCTGAAGCAAGGCCTTGGCGTCCTCGCCGTCTTTGGGGTAGAGCGCGATGCCGATACTGCATGTGACGAGTAGCTCGTGGCCTTCAATAGTGAGTGGCTTAGTCATAAGCTTGAGGATTTTCTGCGATACCATCCAAGCATCGTCTTCCGATGTCATGCTGTCCAGAATTACCACGAACTCATCCCCGCCCAGGCGCGCCACAGTATCGCCCTCTCGCATACAGACGGAAAACATGGCGGCAACCTGTTTCAGCAACATATCGCCGGCATGATGGCCCAGGCTGTCGTTTACGTTCTTGAAATTATCCAGGTCAATGAACAGAACTCCCAACCTATCCCTGTGACGATGTGCGTTGGTCAGCGCCTGGACGAGTCGATCATGGAACAGGGTGCGACTGGGAAGTCCGGTCAGGACATCGTTATAGGCCAAGTAATTGAGCTTCTCTTCCTTTTTGATATATTCGAGTGCATATGAAATATTTGCGGTCACCTCGGTGAGCAGTTTTATTTCTTCCATATCGAAGAAATTTAGCTCTGAAGCATAGAGGACGAATAAGCCAACCGGCTGGTCGTCTCCCATCAGGGGGAATACGCCCATGGAACGGTAGTCACGCTGCCTCGCATCTATATGCCAGTGCGCCAGCTTGGGATCGGAATCGATGTCGTTGCAGACAACGGGTTTTTTTTCCTGTAGCGCCCGCATTGCCAGTACTAAAGTATCCGCCTCATTGTTCCTGATGGCCAAGGTGATTTTGTCAAGATATCCTTCATCAAAGCCCGACCAGGCCAAGGGTGACAGGCCCGTCCCTTTGGAGTCCACCGATCCTATCCAGGCCATCCTGAAATGGCCGTGCTCCACTGCGATACGGCAAGCTTCAGTATATAACTCTTGCCGGTTCCGAATACGAACAATGGCCGCATTGATGTCGCTCAAGATTGCATAGAGGCGGTTGAGTCGAATGATTTGAGTCTCTGCGCGTTTGCGCTCCGTGATCTCCTCGTTTCGCCCGCGCACAGCCTGCTCGAGGAGCTGGTTATGCTGAGCGAGAAAGTCGCTGTATTCTTTCAAGCGTAATAGATTGCGCACGCGCACCCACAACTCGGCACGATCTATCGGTTTAGTAAGAAAGTCTTCTGCTCCGGCGCTTAGCCCGGCCAGCTTGGAACCGCGGTCATCCAACGCAGAGAGCATAATGATGGGAAGGTTGCGGGTGGCAGGATTGGTCTTGAGCTTGGCCGCTACATCATAGCCATCCATGCCGGGCATCATGACATCGAGTAGAATCAAGTCTGGGGGGTTCTCCTCCACCATTGCCAATGCTTCTTCACCGCTGTTAGCAGTAACGGTAAGGTAGCCTTCCGGCTTAAGTAAAACTTCCAGCAAGCTCCTGTTTTTGGGCTCATCATCCACAATCAGGATTGTTGCTATAGGGGAAGTCATGGTGGGCTTTCTTCTTTACTCGGTTCCATTGAAGAATATAACGAATAATTACGCTTCGCCAACTGTGCCTTGATCTCCGCCAACAGTTTCTGATAGCGCAACGGTTTGGCGATATATCCATCACAACCGGCGCTACGGCAGCGTTCCTCATCACCTTTCATCGCTAAGGCGGTAAGTGCGATGACCGGAATGGTGCGCGTGGCAACGTTCCGCTTGAGCAGTGCTGTAGCGACCAAGCCGTCCATGCCGGGCAGCTGGATATCCATCAGGATTAAGTCGGGTTGCTCAGTTTGCGCTAATGTCAAGCCAACCTCCGCATCCATGGCGCTAAGCACGCTGTAACCTGCTTTTTGCAAGAGAAGTACTGCCAGTTTCATATTCGCGGGGTTATCCTCGACCACCAGTATTTTGGCCATATTAGTCTTCCTTCCGACGAGTCATCAGTGCCCACCGTACCTCGTTGAGGAAGTGGCCTTGGCTTAATACGGTCTTGTTCATGATTTTCATTACCTGAGGATCAAGCGCCGCACGGTCCTCGGCAGTGAGTTGTTTGGAGGTAACGATCAGAATCGGGATACGCGCAGTGTCAGGGTTGTTTTTAAGTGCCAGCACCACGTCAAAACCATTCACTTCCGGCATTACCAGGTCGAGCACGATCAGGTCAGGCAACAAACGGTACGCCGCCTCAATCGCCTCACGCCCACCATAGGCTTTAACTATCGTGTAGCCAGTATCCCGCAGATGGATGGCAATGATTTCCACTGCCTTGGGATCGTCATCCACTACTAATACTGTTAGCGGCTGTTTGGGTTGTACTGACGTATGCAGGCCAAGATCGGTCAGCGTATCATGCAAATCCGCACGGCTGATTGGCTTCTGGAGCACTGCCGATGCACCGAGGGATAAACCCATGCTGCGGTCTGCCATAATAGAAATAATCACCACCGGTATATGAGCCAGAGCAGGAATTTGTTTGATGCGAGTGAGGAATTCCCAACCAATCATGTTTGGCAACAAAATGTCCAACGTGATTAATGCCAGTGGCTGTTGCATGGCGAGGTTGAATGCAGCCTCAGCACTAATGGCGCGCACTGCCTTGATACCTAACAATTCTAGTTGGATGCGGATTAACTCGGCCGCCCGGTCGTCATCTTCCACCACCAAGGCGACCTGCTCTCCTGAATGGCGGAGCGCCCTCAATGGTGACGGAAGGACCGGATCGGCTGGTTCTTCGGTCAGTGCGGCAGCCGCTTCCTCCGTTGTCCATAGCGGCAGCCAGAGCGTGAAGCAGGTGCCTTGGCCCTCGGCGCTTTCCACCGTCACTGTGCCGCCATGCAGTTCAACGAGACTCTTTACTATCGCCAAACCTAATCCCGTCCCTTCGAATTTGCGCGCCAGGCTGCTATCAATCTGACTGAAAGGTTTGAACAGCCGTTCAAAATCTTCATTGGCGATGCCGATGCCGCTGTCGGTAACGCTGATTTCGATGAAATCCGTAATTTTGTTGTTACTCCAAGGGAAGCTCAGCCCCGCCCATCGACCGGTTAGTTGACCGACTTGGGCGCGCGACACGCGGCGGGCACGCAGGGCTACATCGCCGCCTTCGGGAGTAAACTTGACTGCGTTAGATAGCAGGTTATAAACGATTTGCTTGACCTTGCGTACGTCTGCCTGGATATCACCCAGCCCATCGGCGATATCCAAATTGAGGTGGATGTGCTGGGCAGCAGCTTTCTCCCTGACCATAGACAGGCTATTGGAGAATAGTAAGGGCAGATCGATCGGTTCCAGGTGGAGGATCATCTTGCCGGCTTCCACTTTTGATAGATCCAGGATATCGTTGATTAGAGATAGTTGATGCTGGCCGCTCTCTAAAATGTCACCTATGTAGCCACGTTGTTCATCAGTCAGATCGCCCATCAGGCCATCCTTGAGTACTTCAGAAAAACCGATAATGGCGTTAAGCGGTGTTCTTAGTTCGTGCGACATCGTAGAGAAAAATTCCGATTTCATTCGGCTAGCCGCTTCCAACTCAACATTCCTCTGTTGTACCTGCTCATGCTTTTTCTGTTCTGCCTCTGCGTGTTTGCTGGCGGTCAAATCCCTGGTCACCACAATATGAAGCTGCCCCATATTGAAGCGGATTTCACGCGTTTTGAATTCCAGCGGAAAATTTGTGCCGTTCTTGCGCACGCCCACCATTTCCCTGCTCACTCCAGGAGCCGTGGGTTTGTTCAACTGCTGATGCCATTCAAGAGAACCATTATGCTGATCTCGGCTTGGCTCCCGCGTCAGCAGGCTGGCATTTTTACCAATAATCTCGTTTCCTTTGTAGCCAAAAATCTGCTCCGCGGCCGGGTTGAAGATTTCGATCATACCGCCTTCGTTAATTGCAATGATGCCTTCATCTACGTTGTCCAGCACTGCACGGGTACGCGCTTCGCTGTCACGTATTTGGCCGATGACCTTCACCAGATTATCGTGTATTTCTTTCAGGGCTTTCATCAGCTGGCCAATTTCATTTGTTGAGCGGACTTCGATTTGCTGCGTTAAATTGCCTGCGGCAACACCCCGAGCAATCCTCACTACGTCTTCTAACGGCCGGGAAATGGCACGGACAAGCATAAAGCCAATCCATATAGCCAACCCCAGGCCAATGATTGCTGTAGCGATGATAATGTTGCGAATAATATCGTAGCGTCTCTGTACCTCTTCATATTCCTGCTTAGTCACACTTAATTGCAGCTTGCCAAGTGTCTTGATTCCTTGCCCAACTGGTTGGTAGAGGGGGCGCATATTTTCTACGATGATTCGGCTCGTTTTCTTTAAGTCGTTAGCCCGTAAAGCATTTGCTGCTGGATTTAGACTCTGGGTAACGAATTTTTTGTAGTCATCGGCAAATTTTGCCGCCAGTATCTTTTCTTCGGGCGTTAGATAGGTGGCCATGTAGGCTTCCCATATCTCGTCAATCTCCATTTCATTCTTTTCCAGCTTTGCAACATTAATGCCAATTTCATCGGGCGTCGACGCCACCAGGCTAGCCGTTATGGCGATGCGGTTTTGCAATATCAACGATTCAATGTCCGTCAACTGATCGAGTGCAATGATGCGGTCCTCATAAACAGTTTTCAGACTGTCTCTCGCTTTACTCATTCCAAACAGGGAAACCGACTCAATTCCTAGCAGGGTGACTGCAATGAAAAAAAAAGTAACGATCAAACGCGATTTAATGGTCAAATTTTTAATCATATTTTTTCAAGGATTAATGGTGTATGTAGCGGTGAGGCATCTGCGGTATGTCTTAACACACTGTTTATCAACATCAATCAATTTGTTACACAACCGTCTGAGCGAAATGTAGAACACTAATGATTCAGATATATAGCACTGTGAAATTTCTTCACGACTTACTTCTGGACGAACTTTAACTATTTAGAAAAGGGCCATTATTGAATGGCCAATCTAAATCTACAGATTGCCGCACAATCAAGGCTATTGACTAGCCTTTGATTGGTAAACAAGTTGCCCATCAACCAAGGTATAGCGCACGCGACCCTGCAACTCCATACCGAAGAATGGAGTATTTTTACCTTGGCTTTTCAATGCCGCAGGTTCAATCTTCCAGTACACTTCGGGATCGAACACGCACACATCGGCAGCGGCTCCGACAGACAGATGCCCAGCGTCCAGACCCAATATACGCGCAGGATGTAGTGTAATCTTGGCGAGCCCATCGGCGAGCGCACGACGGCCCTGTTTCGCCCATTTGAGCACCAAGGGTAGCAGTAATTCCAGTCCGGTAGCTCCTGCTTCGGCCTCGGCGAAAGGCAGTTGCTTGGCATCCTCGTCCACAGGCGTGTGATCGGAACAAATTGCGTCTATTGACCCATCGAGCAAACCGGCATGCAAAGCATCGCGATCGCGCTGACTGCGCAATGGTGGTACCAAGTAGCAGTTGGCATCAAAGAAACCGATATCCATTTCGGACAGGTGTACATGGTTGGCAGACACATCGCAGGTAAGCGTCAGCCCCTGTTGTTTGGCGGCACGCACCAGTGCCACCCCTTCTGCACTGGAGATGCGACAGATGTGCAGTCGCACACCGGTCTCACGCGCTAATTGCAACATGGTGGACAGCGCAATGGTCTCCGCACACACCGGAATGGCGGGTAAGCCCAGACGTGTCGCCACTTCACCATCATGCGCCACACCGTCGCGTGCAAGGAAGCTGTCCTGCGGGCGCAACCAAACACTGAAACCAAAGGTGGCGGCATATTGCATGGCGCGCATCAGCACACGAGTGTCAGTAAGCGCAGCATCGGCTTGACTGAAGGCGATACAACCGGCATCGGCGAGTTCAGCCATCTCGGTAAGTTCCGCACCTCTCAGCCCATAGGTCAGCGCACCTACCGGATAAACACGCGCTTTATTCAATTCACGAGCGCGATACTTGAGCATCTCTACCAGACCCGGTTCATCCAGTGGCGGATCGGTATCCGGTGGGCATGCCAGTGTCGTGATGCCGCCTGCTACTGCTGCATCCATCTCGGATTCAAGCGTGGCCTTGTATTCGTAACCCGGTTCGCGCAGACGTGCGGCAAGATCGATCAAGCCGGGAGCAACCACAAGACCTGTTGCATCAATCACCTGTTGTGCCACAAAACCTGCTGGCGCGCTGCCCACAGCAGCTACTTTACCAGCCACGATAAATAAATCGCAGAGGCCATCAATCTTATTTTTCGGATCAATTAAATGCCCGTTCTTAATTTGGATATTCATCACCCAACTCCCGCCAAGGTACTCATTACCGCCATGCGTACCGCAATGCCAAAAGTGACTTGTGGCAAGATTACCGATTGTGTTCCATCCGCAACGCTGGAATCGATCTCCACACCACGATTCATCGGCCCCGGGTGCATCACGATGGCATCCGTTTTGGCTAGTATCAATTTTTCCTGGGTGAGACCATAGTACTTGAAATATTCTTGTGCGCTGGGCAACACCGCGTCCTGCATACGCTCGTTCTGCAAGCGCAACATCATCACCACATCCACATCACGTAAGCCTTGCGCCATGTCGTGATACACCTGCACCCCGAGTTTATCGACGCAGCTTGGTAATAATGTCTTGGGGGCGATAACGCGAACTTCCGGCACCCCCAACGTGGTCAGTGCATGAATTTGTGAACGCGCCACGCGCGAATGCAATATATCGCCGACGATAGCCACCCGCAGGTTATGAAACTCTTTCTTGTAATGACGAATGGTGAACATGTCGAGCAGCGCTTGTGTTGGGTGCGCATGGCGCCCGTCACCGGCATTAATAACATGGATTTCCGGCGCAACGTGTTTGGCGATGAGGTGAGCTGCGCCACTCGCAGAGTGGCGCACTACGAACATGTCAGCGTGCATGGCACATAAATTATCAACCGTATCAAGCAAAGTTTCACCTTTACTGGCGGAGGAAGAACCAATGTTCAAGTTGACTACATCGGCCGAAAGACGCTTGGCAGCAATCTCGAAAGTAGTACGAGTGCGGGTGCTATTTTCGAAAAATATGTTGAATATTGATTTGCCGTGCAGTAATGGTAGTTTTTTAATGTCGCGACCTTCATCCAGACTCATAAAGGAAGCCGCTCTGTCTAAAATACCGCGCAGGATAGGTGCGGGCAATCCCTCAGTAGAGAGCAAGTGCTGTAGTTCGCCATGTTTATTGAGTTGTGGATTATTCATGGAATTTGTTCTATCGCGGGCTCATCAAAATAGGCTTGCAAAATTTGCTGCGCCGCGACTTGGTCGAGCAGCGGTTTTTGCTTGATACCCCGTACACCCATCTCGTTCAGCTGCGAACTTGCAGCAGTGGAAGTATATCGTTCGTCCACTAAAATGGTAGGCAAATCAAAGCGCCCCTTGAGGCGCTGAGCGAAACGGCGACATAAGCGGGTTAGTTCGTGTGGCGTGCCATCATCATGACTGGGTAACCCCACTACTAGTGCAGACGGCTCCCATTCACGGATAAGCTCACCGATGGCAGCAAAGCGCTGCCCATTATGTTCGCCATGCAAGGTTGTTAGTGGTCGTGCGGTGCAAGAAATTGAATTGCCCACCGCCACGCCGATGCGTTTAGTGCCAAAATCAAATCCCAGTAAAATACCGTGTACCGTGATAGCCATGCCCTCGTCAGGCATGTCCTGCATACTCTGAGAGTGATGCATAATCTACTCCCAGCAGCGCCATTGCAGCAAGCAAGCGTTCCTCTGAAGGCAGCTCGAATAAAATGTGTTCAGAAGCTGGCACAGTGAGCCAGGCGTTTTGTGTTAATTCATGCTCTAATTGCCCCTGCGCCCAGCCGGAATAGCCCAAGGTCAGCAGCAGGTTTTTGGGTTCTAATCCTGCACCTACCGCTAGCAGAATATCCCTGGAGGTTGTCAGACCAAGATTGTCGTTTATGGCCAGAGTAGATTGCCATTGACCCACCGGTTTATGTAATACAAAACCCCGGTCAGTCTGCACCGGCCCGCCAAAATACACCGGCATGCTACTTGATTCAAACTCACCCATCGGAATTTTAGTCTGCTCGAACAACTCGCTAAGTGTGAGATTGGTCGGGCGGTTCACTATAATGCCCAATGCACCTTGTTCATTGTGTTCACAAATGTAAACAAGTGTCTTGGCAAAAGAAGAATCTGCCATGGCTGGCATGGCAATGAGAAAATGATGTCTGAAATCAAGTTGTGACATGATTTCTATTGTAATCCATAAAGCAGTTTCTTAAGTCAAGAGAATTATTGTACCGAGCAAAGAAGGTAGCCAATTACCACATGGCCGTTAAAGGCCTAGGCGTTTCCATATTTCCAACGAAGGAGCAGATTGGTTAAGCGTATAAAAATGAAGGCCCGGCGCACCACCGGCGAGCAGGCGTTCGCATAGTTGCGTGACAACATCAAGGCCGAATGACTGTACAGATTCGGTGTCATCGCCATAGCTTTCCAATATTTTTCGTATCGAGCGCGGAATTTCTGCGCCGCATGCATCGGAGAAGCGCGCTAACTGTGAAAATTTCATAATGGGCATTATGCCGGGCACGATGGGAAGGGTGACGCCCATTTTGCGACACTCCTCAATAAAACGGAAGTAACCGTCGGCACTATAGAAATATTGGGTAATGGCGGAATTTGCTCCGGCCATTACTTTGCGCTTAAAGTTTAACAGATCATCGCGCGGCGATTTCGCTTGCGGATGGAATTCTGGATAGGCTGCCACCTCGATATGGAAGTGTTCGCCAGTCTCGGCGCGAGTGAACGATACCAACTCATTGGCATAGTGGAATTCGCCAGAAGTGGCCATCCCGGAGGGCAAGTCGCCACGCAGTGCTACGATGCGCTTGATCCCCATATTTTTGTAGGTGTGCAAAATCGCGCGGATGTTCTCACGTGTAGAGCCGACGCAAGACAAATGAGGCGCGGCTTCATAGCCATCGGCTTTAATCTGTTGTACCGCTTCCAAGGTGCGCTCACGCGTGGAGCCGCCCGCACCAAAGGTGACCGAGAAAAATGCGGGTTTGAGTACTGCTAATTGTTTGCGTGTGGCGGCGAGTTTGTTTGCACCTTCTTGTGTTTGTGGTGGAAAGAATTCAAAACTAAATGATTTAGAGTTTGTCATGATTGATAATTACCGCTCCTGCTAGGAAACTTTTTTTCGCAGGAACAGTGATAGTACAAAGGAGAAAGCACTATATAACAACGCACCCATCACACCTGCCCAAAAGCCATTGACTTCGAAACCTTTCAGCACCGAACCGGCAAACCAGAATAGCAAACCGTTTATGACAAGGATGAACAGCCCAAGTGATAGAACGGTGACTGGCAGGGTAAGCAGAATCAGTAGGGGCCGCAGAAGCGTATTAATGAGGCCCAGTAACACTGCAGCAATTAATGCGGAGATAAAACCATCCACATGAATACCTGGCAACAGGTAAGCAACCGCTAGCAGTGCTATTGCATTGAAAATCCAGATCAAGATGAGTCGCATAAGGTTGTCTTTGAGGTTGCTTTCGAGTGTGTCAGAACTTATATTTTAGTAGCGATAATGATCCGACTTGTAAGGCCCTTCCTTAGGCACCCCAATGTAAGTAGCTTGTTGGTCTGTGAGTGTACTCAGTTGCGCATTAAGTTTCTTCAATTGCAGTACCGCCACTTTTTCATCAAGATGTTTGGGCAAGGTATATACGCCGATCGGATATTTGCCGGTGCCCTTTTCTGCCTCGCTCCATAGCTCGATCTGGGCGATGGTCTGATTGGCAAATGAGGAGCTCATTACATAAGAAGGATGGCCCGTGCCGCAACCCAGATTCACCAAGCGGCCTTCGGCCAGCAGAATGATGCGTTTGCCGGGTTTGCCATCTATTGCGGGGAAAATGATGTGATCGACTTGTGGTTTGATGTTATCCCAAGTGTAAGACTTTAGCGAGGCAACATCGATTTCGTTGTCGAAATGGCCAATATTACACACGATGGCCTGATTCTTCATTCTCTTCATATGCTCATGAGTGATCACATGATAGTTACCGGTGCAGGTCACGAAAATGTCGCCATGTTCAGCAGCGTAATCCATGGTAACGACACGATAGCCTTCCATGGCAGCTTGCAACGCGCAAATCGGATCAATTTCCGTTACCCAAACTTGGGCAGACAGTGCGCGCATTGCTTGTGCCGAGCCTTTCCCCACATCTCCGTAACCCGCAATAACAGCAATCTTTCCCGCAATCATTACATCGGTTGCACGTTTAATGCCATCTACCAGCGATTCTCGGCAACCGTACAGGTTGTCAAACTTGGACTTGGTAACTGAATCGTTGACGTTAATACCAGGAAATTTCAGTTCGCCGCGCGCATGCATTTGGTACAGACGATGCACGCCGGTTGTAGTTTCTTCTGTCACCCCTTTAATTGCCGCCAAGCGTTTGGAATACCAGCCAGGCTGCGTAGCAAGGCGTTGTTTGATAGCCGCATATAGAAAAGTTTCTTCTTCCGAAGTGGGCTTGCTGATAAGCGACGTATCTATTTCGGCACGCGCGCCCAGATGCAACAATAAGGTCGCATCGCCACCATCGTCCAGAATCATGTTGGCGTGATTGTCGTTAGACCATTCGAAGATGCGATGGGTGTATTCCCAATACTCTTCAAGTGATTCGCCCTTGATTGCAAATACCGGTGTACCACCTACGGCTATGGCTGATGCCGCATGATCCTGGGTGGAGTATATATTGCAGGAAGCCCAGCGTACCTCTGCTCCCAAGGCTTTCAGGGTTTCAATCAGTACGGCAGTCTGGATGGTCATATGGAGCGAACCGGCAATGCGTGCACCGCGCAATGGTTGTGCACCTGCATATTCTTCGCGAATCGCCATCAAGCCCGGCATTTCAGTTTCGGCAATGGCAATTTCCTTGCGTCCCCAAGGAGCAAGATTGATGTCGGCAATTTTATAGTCGGTAAATCCAGCGTTGGTAACGGCGTTCATATTTCTCTCCATTCAAGTTAATGAATGAGCGCCGTTGCTACAGATACACTCCAGCGTCCCAAGCCTGGCCTCGCCTGATGCAAGGTCGCAGCGCCCCTCGGAACCGGAGAAGCTAAAAAAGTTTGTTATGACAACTCTAAAGATTTTAGCACAATCACAGCAGCTGTTTACAACCTGGGAAATCGAACCACTGGCAAGTTCCGCCCGTTGATACACCTTTAATAAATCAATCTGATTTTTCTGTGTACTATTTTTGCCATGTCTGGATGTGCATCACGACCCTCCTTGACTACCCGCCAAAAAACAGGGGGGGTGATTTACACCATCAGCGTGATGGAATCGGTGAACATGAATTTGGCGAATAAACCCATGGATCGTGGCTTGTTTCTGTCTGATGAGGCATTATTGAAACTCTTAATGCCAGGCGCTAACGAAACATTAGTACAAAATGGACGATGCCCACGCGGACTGGAAAGTTGCGCTTGATCGCTTGACTATCCAGCTTTAGGAACGGATACCGCTGCATTAACAAATTCTGTTTATATAAAATTCAGGACACACTTATGCGATCAGCAAACTTATCAGTAATTTCAACCGACTTGCGTCAACGATTAAAAAGACTTTGGGCAGCGTGCCTGCTCCCACTCTATAAGCACACTATTCTGGTGTTAAGCATTATCTTTTGTAGCGGTACGCTGCTCGCTTTGTGGTATCTATCTCACGCCACGACCACCCTGATGCAGTCCGCCGCACTGCAGGGCATTACTATGCATGCAGAGTCTCTAATGGAATTGCGCAACTTATACACATCTGAAGTTGTGGATCGCTTGAGCGACCACAACGTTGAAGTGACCCACGACTACTTGAATAAACCGGGCGCCATCCCCTTACCTGCCACCTTCAGTATGGAACTCGGCAGAAGGATTAGCTTGCTCGGTTCTGGCATGGTGGTGCGTTTATATAGCAATTACCCCTTTCCTTGGCGCAAGGACGGCGGTGCACATGATGATTTTGAACAGCAAGCTTTGACAGCGTTGCAGGCGCATCCGCAACAGCCGTACTACCGTTTTGAAGAATTTCAAGGACGCGCATCGCTACGCTATGCGACGGCGGATGTCATGCACGCGGAATGTATAAGCTGCCACAATACACGACCAGACAGCCCTAAGCATGACTGGAAAGTTGGCGATGTGCGCGGTGTGCTAGAGGTTATTCGACCATTGGACAGTGTAGTGGCGCAAAGTCACGCTGATCTGCGCGACGTCTTTATTCTCTTTGGCGCGCTACTGGCACTGGGGTTGGGGGCGCTCGCACTGGTAATCACACGCTTGCGTCGTGTGTCAGTGGAATTGGAACATCAAGTGGCGCAGCGTACCGCCGATCTGGAGCAGGCCAATGTAGCCATGGCGATTAAGGAAGAAGAAATTCGCTCTGTGGTCGAGCACTTGGTGGATTGCGTCATTACCATCGACGAAAAAGGCATCATCCGTTCCGCCAACCCGGTCGTGGAAAAGCTCTTCGGTTATACCCGCGATGAAGTAATCGGACAAAATGTTTCTATGCTTATGCCAGAACCTCACCGTAGCGGCCACGATGGTTATATGGAGAGATATTACCGAACCGGGCAGGCCCACATCATCGGTATTGGACGTGAACTTGAAGGCTTGCACAAGAATGGCGAACGCATTGCGGTATATCTTGCGGTTAGTGAATATTTTGTTGGGGAAAAACGTTATTTCACCGGCATTCTGCGCGATGTCCGTGAACGTGTGCGCATCATGAAAGACCTGGAGCAGGCCCGGTTTGAGGCCGAACAGGCCAATCAGGCCAAATCGGCTTTTCTTGCCGCCATGAGCCACGAGATCCGCACTCCCATGAACGGCGTGATCGGCATGGCCGATGTGCTGCAGCAAACCAGTCTCAGCGGCTACCAGGTGGAGATGGTCAATCTCATCCGAGAATCGGCTTTTGCTCTGCTGGACATCATCGAGGACATTCTCGATTTCTCCAAGATAGAAGCCGGCAGACTGGAGATCGAGCGCGTGCCCACGAATGTGGCGGACGTGGTTGTGAAGGCTTGCGATATGCTGGAACATCTGGCCACAAAGAAAGGCGTGGAGCTCACCCTGTTCATCGATCCGGCGATTCCCGAAGAAGTTCTGAGCGATGCTCTGCGCCTGCGTCAAGTGCTGGTCAACCTCGCCAATAACGCCATCAAGTTTTCCAGCGGACAACAGCAACCAGGCCGGGTATCGGTGCGCGCATTGTTGGCCAAGCATGGCCCAGATCAGATGACGGTGGAGTTTCAGATAACCGACAACGGTATCGGCATGGATGAGGAGACCCAGTCCAGGCTCTTCACCTCTTTTACCCAAGGCGACGCTTCCACCACCCGGCGCTTTGGCGGCACCGGACTGGGGCTGGCCATCTCCCACCATCTGGTGGAACTGATGGGCGGGGAGATCGCGGTACAGAGCGCGCCGGGCAAGGGTTCCACCTTCACCGTGCGATTGCCGTTTGCGCTGCCGCCGGCCAGATCCGCCGTCGGCAGCAAGACTGTTGACCTGACTGGGCTTTGCTGTCTGGTGCTAGGCGATGACAACGGGCTGGGCGACGACCTGGCCGTCTATCTGAGAGACAGCGGCGCGATCGTTGAGCGGGTGTCGGATCTGACCGCAGCCCGCAAACGAATCAACACGCTTCCGGCCGGCCTGTGGTTACTCATCATCGACGCCGGGCACGATGCACCACCGATCGAGGAATTGCGCGCTGCTTGCCGTGCCCGATCTGACTTGGATCTGCATTTCGTGGTGGTCGAGCACGGGCACCATCAGCCCGATATTGAGCCCCGCTTTGTCGTCATCAGGCGCGGGCACCGTCGTCGAGGGCGCGTCGAAACGGTGGATCTTGTCACCATGGACGGCGATGTCATGCATCCTCAATCCTTTCTCCGGGCAGTGGCTATCGCCGCAGGACGGGCGCATGAGGAAGAAGAATCGCCGCTCCCCGGCAAATTTGAGACAACGATTACTCCCCCCTCGCGGGCGATGGCTCTGCAGCAGGGCAGGTTGGTACTGGTGGCCGAAGACAACGAAATCAACCAGAAAGTGATCCAACAACAGCTCGCGCTGCTCGGATATGCCGCAGATATCGCCGGCGACGGTCGTGAAGCGTTGAAACGCTGGGAGAACGGTGACTACGCGTTGCTGCTAACCGACCTGCACATGCCGGAAATGGATGGCTATCAACTGACCGCGGCCATCCGCGCCAACGAGATCAGCAAGGCTGGCAAACGGCGTATTCCGATCGTCGCTCTGACCGCCAATGCACTTAAGGGAGAGGCCGAGCATTGCCGGGCCGTCGGCATGGACGACTATCTGAGCAAGCCGGTGCAACTTGCGGACTTGAAAGCCACGCTGGCAAAATGGCTGCCGGCCGCCGACGTCAGCCCGACCACACCCGCTCCGTTCGTCCCACCAGCCCCACCCGCCACGGCGGCAGGACCAGTGGACGTGAGCGTTCTCGAAGGGCTGGTAGGGAACGACCCGGCGGTGATCAGCGAATTCTTGCGGGATTTTCGTTCCAGTTCAGCCAGAATAGCGGCCGAGTTGCGCGCCGCCTTTCAGGTGGGACAGACGGCGGCCGTCGGCGCGGCAGCCCACAAGCTCAAATCATCGGCTCGTTCGGTCGGCGCGCTGGCGTTGGGCGAACTGTGCGCCGAAATGGAACAGGCGGGGAAGGCGGGCGACACCGAAGCGTTGGCGGTGCTGTTGCCTCGTTTCGAGGCGGAAATGGCCGTCGTGGATAAATATCTTGGTTCGTTGTAAACACAATTTGTGCCGTAAAAGATAAGGGAGTGAAGGTGATGATTGAAAGATCCATGGTAAAAATTCTGGTACTCGACGACGAGTCATTCATGCTTAAGCTGCTGGCCCGCATGCTGGCAAACCAGGGGTTCACTTCGGTCACACTCTGTGAGAGTGGGCGAGCCGCCCTAGATCGGGTAGATGGCGTGGATATACGGCCGAACTTGATTCTGCTGGATCTCAACATGCCGGAAATGGACGGAATTGAATTCGTACGCCACTTGGTGGAACGGAACTATACCGGCAGTCTGATCCTGATAAGCGGTGAAGATGAACGGATGTTGCAGACTGTCGAGAAACTGGTGCAGGCACATAAAATTACGGTGCTTGGACATATACACAAGCCGGTCAAACCAGAGGCGCTGTCCACATTGCTGGAAAAATGGGCACCTTCTGCACTGGATAGCCCTCGGACGGCGCAGAAAGTTTACGGCGCGGAAGAGGTGCGTGCTGCCATCAACAACGGTGAGCTGGTCAATTATTACCAACCTAAGGTGACGGTTGCCACCGGTAAGGTGGCGGGCGTGGAGACCCTGGTGCGGTGGCGTCATCCCGTTCATGGCATTGTGCCACCTGATCAGTTCATCGGCGTAGCTGAAGCGAACGGCCTGATCGACGACCTGACCCGAGTGGTGCTCACCAGCGCGCTGGCCCAGGCCAAAGCTTGGCAGGAAGCAGGGCTGACGTTGCGGGTGGCCGTCAATGTGTCCATGGACAGCCTGACGTCCCTGGATTTCCTGGATTTTGTTACCGGACTTACCGCCAAGATAGGCGTACCGCCCCAGGATATAGTACTGGAAGTGACTGAAAGCCAGCTGATGGGGGACGCGCGGATTCCGCTCGAAATACTGACCCGCCTGCGCCTGAAGCGTTTTCGCCTTTCAATCGACGATTTCGGTACGGGACACTCTTCCTTGGCCCAGTTACGCGACATTCCCTTCGATGAACTCAAGATCGACCAAGGCTTCGTGCACCGCGCCTGGACCGTTGAGACGTTGCGGGCGATGTACGATGCTAGCCTGGCTCTGGCAAGGCAATTGGGCATGGAGGTCGTGGCTGAAGGAGTCGAAGACCGAGATGATTGGGATCTCTTGCTCCGCACGGGATGCGATCTTGCTCAGGGGACTTTCATATCCCGGCCCATGCTGGCAGCGGATTTGCCCGGTTGGATGGAGGGCTGGCAGGAGCGGGTGCGCAACGGGTTCACCAATGACATCACCAGATGAAAATCATGTGCATTAAAAAAATGTTAAATTATTATAGTGCTGCTTCTAGGTATCATGATTTTTCTAAAAGTAGATATTTATCTATATGCTCGAATTCATCGAACAGACGCACTGTAGCCACGGCAGGCCCAAGTCATGAATCAAATCTACGCATCACCACGGCATATTGGAATGTATTAGCGTCTTGTTAGGGAAACACTGATTTATTCCCGCGCACTGATTGGAATAATTCGTCAATCTGAGAGAATGTCACTGAACTGATTTTCAGGAGAAGAAAGTGATGCAAACGAGTTTCTCTGAACTGGAATACGCTGCCAAGAAGAAGCAGGCTCGTCGGGATCGATTTTTGAGCGAAATTGAAGCAGTCACGCCGTGGGTTGAGTTGGAAAAAGCGATTGCGCCGTATTATCCGAGCAGCGGTGGACGGGGTCGATCCATTGGCTTTGGTTCTGATGCTGCGCATGTATGTCGCGCAGCAATGCTTTGGGTTGTCTGACTGAAGGGACAGAAGATGCGCTTTACGACAGTCAGGCCATCCGTCGCTTTGTCGGTGTTGATTTGAGTCGCGAAACAGCTCCGGATACCACCACACTTCTCAACTTCCGCCATTTGCTGGAAGCGCATCAACTGACTGAGTCGATCTTCAATACGATCAACGCCCATCTCGCCGAGAAGGGCCTGTTTCTGCGGGAAGGCACGATCGTTGATGCCACACTGATCGCAGCGGCACCGTCGACCAAGAACAAGGACGGGAAGCGGGACGGCGAGATGCACCAGACCAAGAAAGGTAACCAGTGGCATTTTGGAATGAAAGCGCACATTGGTGTCGATGCCCAGTCAGGACTCGTCCATACCGTCATCGGCACAGCGGCCAATGTTCATGACATCACCCAAGCCCAGGCGCTCCTGCACGGTGGCGAAACCGACGTCTTTGGCAATGCAGGTTATCAGGGCGTCGAGAAGCGGGAAGAGAACCTGGCGCTACCCGTGACCTGGCATGTCGCGATGCGACCGGGAAGGTATTGCCCAAAACAACAGAAGGTGAGCTACTGGAGAAGATCGAACATGTCAAAGCCAGCATTCGCGCCAAAGTCGAGCATCCCTTCCATGTGGTGAAGAACTTGTTTCGTCATCGCAAGGCGCGTTACAAAGGATTGGCTAAAAACACCGCCCAGTTGTTCCCGCTGTTCGGTTTTGCTAATTTGATGCTGGCTTGCCGGTGGTTGCTAAACGTATACACCCAAGGTGCGTCTTGAATACGGGAAATAAGAAAAATGCCTCGAGAATCGCCGCAATTCTTGCCAAAAACCAGCCAATTCTCAGACTAAAACCGCAAAACTCACCCCGGGGCCTCTGGCGGAATGAATTATTCAGCGTTTCCCTAGGCGAAAAAATGAAATTCGACTATTCGCTCTATAAATTTACATAGAGCTATTTTTTACATCAATTCTTCAAAGGTCAGTGAGGTGCATGTATTGTACGAATCTTGGGAGTGAATTAAGCCTGTCAAAAAAATAGCAGAAACTTGATCTAGATCAAATCGACTTTAATTTATCCGCGTAGATTCGCGATCATTCACTACCCGATTTTTGCTTCCATAAAAATCCGTATATTCAGGGTGTGACTGACTGTGGTATGTACTGAAAAATTAGTTTTTGCGGCATGAATTATTGTTGTTTTTTTGTTTCAAGTTAAAGTGGTGAATGAAAATTACTCGGATTGATGCCTTAACATAAAGCCGAGAAGATAATTTAATTTAAATTAACATAGGGGTGACTAAATGATGGAAATCAAGAACAACATAGGCAGGCGCAGCTTTTTAAAGCTGTCTGCCACCGCCGGACTCGCTGTAATGGCCAATAACGCCTTTGCAGCATCACCATTTCTGAAGCCGTATGTCGTTGACAACCCTCTGAAGTCCTACCCGAATAGAGACTGGGAGAAGGTTTACCGGGACATGTTCCATGTTGACAGCGAATTTATATTTCTGTGTGCGCCGAATGACACGCACAACTGCCTGCTTAAGGCCCACGTAAAGAATGACGTGGTCATCCGCATCTCGCCGTCCTACGGCTACGGAGATGCCGAAGATATGGATGGAAACCGTTCCAGTCACCGCTGGGAGCCGCGGATCTGTAACAAGGGCATGGTCATGAACAGAAAGGCCTATTCTGACAGACGGCCCAAAGGCGCGATGGTCAGAACCGGCTTCAAGGCTTGGGCAGAAGCGGGTTATCCGCGGACGGGCGCAAACGGCTTCCCGGATCAAAAATATCTGCAACGCGGCAAAGAACCCTTCATCAAACTGCCCTGGACCGAGGCTTACGCATTGGCAGCAGGCGCATTGGAGAACATTGCCCGGACCTATTCCGGTGACAAAGGTGCTGCGTTACTGACGCGCCAAGGCTATGACCCCGAGATGATTGCGTCGATGCACGGCTGCGGCTGTAAGACCATGAAATTCCGGGCCGGGATGGCCGCCTTGGGCGTGTTAAGAATCTATTCGCTCAAGCGGTTTTCACAAGGATTGGCGCTATTGGACGCCTATGTCAGAAATATCGGACCCGACGAAGCGAGTGGCGCCAAAGTATTGGACAGCTATTCCTGGCACACCGATCTGGCGCCCGGATGTCCGATGGTGACCGGTCACCAGATGCTGGATTACGAGTTCATGGTCTATGAGCACGCCAAGCTGATTGTCTTCTGGGGAAACAACTTCGTCTGTACCAAGATGCCTGACCTTCATTGGGTCAGCGAGTCGCGGCTCAAAGGCTGTCATATCGTCGACATCTCCATTGATTACCACGCGACCTCGAACAAGGCGGATGACGTCATTATTCTTCGGCCCGGTACCGATCCGGCGCTGGGTCTGGGGGTGTGCCATCTGCTCATCAAGAATAATCAGTATGACGAGAATTATCTGAGAGCCAATACGGACATGCCGCTGTTGATCAGAACGGATAACTGGAAAAACCTGAAGGCTTCGGACATTATCGCGGACTACAAGCTGGCGGACCTGACGCACCATCTTAAGGTGATGAAGCCCGGTGAAAGTCCGACGATGCCGCCGGCGTTCCAAGCCACGGCCTTTGTTTCGGAAGAAATCCGCAAGTTCTGGGGCGACAATGTAGTCTGGGATAGAAAGACCAACAAAGCCGTACCGCTGACCCGGGATGAATGCGGCGCGCGCTATGCGGCGAAGGGCGTCGACTCGGCCTTGACCGGCGATTATGAAGTGACCCTGGTCGACGGCAAGAAGATCAAGGTTACGACGGTATTCCAGTTGCACAAAGAATACCTGGAGGAATACACGGCCGAGAACACCTCGATCATGACCGGCGTTCCAATGGAAGCCATCGTTGACCTGGCCAACCTGTTCCACAAGCACAGAGGGCAAGGCATTATCAGCACCGGTGCGGGAACCAATCACTACTTCAATTCGACCCTGAAGGATCGTGGCTTCATGTTGTTATCGGCCCTGAGCGATAACGTTGGCCATATTGGCGGATGTACGTTTGGTAACTACGTGGGTAACTACCGGCAGTCCGTCTTTGGCGGGTTTGGTCAGTACCTTCTGGAAGATCCGTTCAATCCTGAACTGGATGGCCGTAAGATGGTCACCAAAATGGCTCACTATACCGATGACGAATCTGCCCATTACTACAACTATGGCGATCGGCCCTTAAGGAACGGAACCCGGTTGCTGACGGATCCTGGCCATATGCCGGCACCGACCAAGGTTCTGTGGCAAGCGAACTCCAACTCCTCACTGGGCAATGCCAAAGGTCACTACGACATGGTCGTCAATACCCTGCCGAGATGGGAAGCGATATTTTACAGTGACTGGAACTGGACTGCCTCTTGTGAATATTCCGACATCGTCTGGGGTGTGGACTCGTGGTTGGAAAACAAGCATACCGACATGGCCTGCTCCTGCTCCAACCCGTTCCTGACCGTTTCCCCGATCACCCCGCTGAGGCGGTTCCAGGATACCGTAGGCGATGCCGAAGTGCCTGCCGGAATCTTCAGAGCCTTTACCGCGCTGACCGGTGATCAACGGTTTGCCGACTACTTCAAGTTTGTGGGCACCAACCCTGCCGGCAATCCGGCGGATCGGGATTCCGAAGTTTATGGTCAACGGGTTCTCAACGCCGGCTCCGCCACCCGCGGGATGGTTTTTGCTGAGATCCGGGAAAAAGCCAAGCGAGGCGTTCCGACCATCTTCATGGCCAGAACCTATCCGAGAATCAGCGGCTGGGAACAAACGGCTGAAGGCGGCGGCTTGCCTTGGTACACCAAGAGCGGTCGGTTGGAATTTTACATGGATGACCCGCGGTTGATTGATGGCGGCGAGAATCTCACCGTCTATCGCACCCCGATTGATTCAAGCCACTACGAGCCGAATGTCATCGTCGGTAACAGCCGCGCGTTTGCATTGATGGAAACCCCCGAGATGCGTGGTCTGGAAAGAATGGGCAACAGCCTTAAAATTGCCGAAAACCGGCAAGGGCGGAACGTCATCCTGACGACCAAAGAACTGATGGCGACCACCCATCCGCTGCGGCCGCACGGCTATGAGTTCTGCTTCAATTCGCCCAAGTACCGGCACGGCGCTCACACCACCCCGATTGATACGGACTTGATGACCCTGTGGTGGGGACCGTTTGGCGACATCTACCGTCATGACAAGCGTCAACCGTCCGTGGGTGAAGGATTCGTGGACGTTAACCCGCTCGACGCCAAGCGCTTCGGTATCGATGAAGGCGACTATATCTGGGTGGATGCGGATCCCGGCGACCGTCCTTACAAAGGCTGGAAAGAAGGTACACCGGAATACGCCCTGGCCCGGTTCATGGTCAGATGCAGATACTTCCCCGGTATGTCGCAAGGCTCCATGCGGATGTATTACAACGCCTATGCCGCCACGTATGGCAGTATGGAAGGTGCGCGGACCCGGGCGGATGGATTGGCGAAGAGCCCAAGGACCAACTATCAAGCCATGTTCCGCTCCGGAAACCATCAAAGCTGCACCCGCGCGTGGATCAACCCGACCAATACCACGGATACCGTGGCCAACAAGAAGGTCTTTGGACAGGAAATTATTATCGGGATGCAGAATGACGTCCACTGCGCCAATGGTTCTCCCAAGGAATCGTATGTGAAGATCGAGCTGGCTGAAAAAGGCGGCGTCAACGGGGGTGTTTGGCATATTGCCGCTAAAGGCTACCGGCCGACCTATGAGAGCCTTCAAATGAAGACTTATCTCCAGGGCGGGTTTACAAGCAGATAATTACGCCTCCAGGGCGGTTTTATCAGCAGATAATGACGGGTGTGCAGCCGCCGCCCTGAAGCAGGGCGGCGTTCTTGAAATTGTGAAATAATTTTGTAAATGGAGATCTACAATGGCAAAAGTTAGAAATTGGCAACTGGGCAGGGAAATGGATTACCCCTACGAAGAAAACAGGCCAGGTCGGCAAGTATCCATGTTATTCGACTTGAATAAATGTATCGCCTGTCAGTCTTGTACCATGGCGTGCAAAACGACCTGGACGGCTGGTAAAGGCCAGGAAACGATATTCTGGAATAACGTGGAATCGAAGCCTTATGGATTCTATCCGCTTGCTTGGGATGTGAAGGTTTTGGCCCTCCTGGGAGAACAGGCGCAACCCTGGTCAGGCAACAAATACAACGGCACGACGATCTTTGAAGACCTGGGCATGAATCAACGGATCAAGGGTTATCTGCCCGATGAAATGGACTATGCGCATCCGAACCTTGGGGAAGATGAGTGCCTTAAAATCCTGGATGGTGAAGGGGATTATATCAAGGGTCCGACGCATAAGAACTGGGGTTTCTTCTTCCCGCGGATATGTAACCACTGTACCTTCCCCGGTTGTTTGGCAGCGTGCCCGAGAAAGGCGATCTACAAGCGGCAAGAAGATGGGATCGTTTTGATTGATGCGTCCCGCTGCAGAGGATACAGAGAATGCGTTGCAGCTTGTCCTTACAAAAAGTCGTTCTACAATGACACCACACGGACCGGTGAAAAGTGCATATCGTGCTATCCGAAAGTAGAGGCTGGGTTGATGACGCAATGCGTTACTCAATGCATCGGAAAGATCCGTCTCTTTGGTTTCAAGTCAGCCGATTACGATAAGATCACCAGCAAGCAAGTCCGGGAAAACAACCCGATCGATTTCCTGGTGCACGTGAGGAAGATTGCACTGCCGATCTATCCCCAGTTCGGTACCGAGCCAAACAACATGTACTTGCCGCCTGTCCATGTTAACCCTGATTTCCTGGCCCAAGTATTTGGCCCCGGCGTTGAGAACTCCATCAAGCAATACCGGAATGCTGGCAAGGACAAGGAGCTTCTAGCCGCGTTGTTACTCTTTGGAACGACCGAACGGATCTGCGACACGTTCAAGCTTGAGGGTAATGAGACGGTTGGTTATGATCCACAAGGAAAAGAGATTATCCGGGTTCCCTTGACTGAACCTGTTTATATCAGGCAGGTCAAGAACTTGAAGACCGGCGCATTTCTTACCAATAACTCATAAGGGGCGGATGATGAAAAAACTATTAATAGCCGCGTCACTTCTGATGATCCCGGTTGCGACTCCTGCTTTTGGGAGTGATGCTGCGCACGGGCCAGCGCACGATTTGGCGATTCCAATTATTGCGGTTGATAATCCTGGCCAGTATGGGGGCCACGCGTTTCATGGTTCCTTCAAAAGGCTCCCACCCGTTCGTCTGGATGGGGGGGAAACGTATAATGAGGGCGTCATCAAGTCCAAAGCAGTCAAGGGAGAAATCCCGATGGACCCGTTGAACCGGACCTGGCATCAGGAAGATCCAGTCAGGGAAACCTCTTATAATCAGTACAATCAGAGCTGGGAGCACGCCCCGGCCACGATCTGGAGTGATGCTTCGGCCACTGAAGTTCCCATGGGGCCGCAGAACCTGGTGATGCCGGGTTTGGTCGTGGCTTCCGTGCCGCTGGTGAAGATCAAGTCTATCCATAATGACAAGGATATTGCCTTCTTGTTAACGTGGTATGACTCAACCAAGTCTGAAACAGAAGTAATGGAAGACAAGTTCTCTGATGCGATCGCCATTATGTTCCCGGTGAATGCGGGATCGGAGCCCTCCTTCATGATGGGTGACGAAGAGAATCCTGTTCACATTGTTTACTGGAAGGCCGCCTGGGAAAGAGATATCGAGTTTGGATATCAAGACGTCAGAGATGCTTACCCCAATTACAACTATGATATGTATCCGGAAGTGATCCCGGCAATTGGTCAAACAATTGATACCCCTATCAGACGTTATAATGAAGGTCAAAGGCAATATTTGGCGGCCTTTAAGCTCAGAAATCTCAGCAGAGTTGACCCTGAGAGGTTAACACCGGTGGAAGAGCTTAATGCTGTTGGCTTCGGAACATTGACGCGGCAGGCCACCAATAATGCAACCGGCAATGGCGTCAGACGGTTTGGCTACTGGTCGGTTGTCATCAAACGTCCTTTAAACTCCGGTGATGTTCAGGACTCCGTGCTTAAGCCTGGATCCAAGACCATGATGGCGATCGCTGCCTGGGATGGCAAAAATCACAATAATGGCGCTGGCGGCAACAGGGGGCCACGCAAGAACTATTCAAACGGAGGCTGGATACCGCTTGAAATTGAATAGTCGTAATTGATTGACATGAGGGGGGCGGCGTTAAAACGCCGCCCCACTTTTTATTTAAGGGGATAGAATGTTAACGACGAAATCGGAAACAGAGTTGGCCCTCGCGAGGGCAGATGTTTACAGGTTTTTATCAATGGCCTTTGTCTATCCAGACAAAGATAGACTCGCCACGTTGCACGAACTTGCCTCCGATATGGATAGTTCAATCAGCCTGCTTCCTTATGATATGAAGGAAGAGTACCAGGCCTTTACCAGTCTGATCGAGACCGTCGACGTGACCGCGCTCCAGCCGGATTTTACCGAGATGTTTTTAACCCGTATGTTTTGCCCGTCGAGTGAAACCACCTATGGGAAAAACAGTTTCAACCAGCCGAATATTCTGGGCGACATCAGTGGCTTCTATAAAGCCTTTGGCTTTGTCATGAAAGACGATGCCGGGGTTTCATTTGATCAGATAACCGTCGAGCTTGAGTTCATGAGCTTTCTGGAATTAAAGATCGCCTATGCCCTGGATCAGGCGATGGAAGAGAATATCGATATCTGCCTGTCGGCGGAAAGAAGGTTCCTTGAGCAGCATATCGGGAAATGGACGGGCGTGTTCGGTGAAAATCTGGCGGCGAGAGCGAATGAAGCCTATTACCGAAACCTGGGCCTGTTGTTATCAAAATTCATGGGGTCGGAACTTAAATTCTTTGGCATTGAAGTGGACAGCAGAATAAAAGAATTGCCCAAATCGGATTATGAGGGGCCGGTGGATTGTCCTCAACAGACCGGCACCGAAATGGATGAACCTTTGCCTCTTCATTAGAGGAGTGTTATTCGTGTCATTTAAATTGTGTATAGTAGTAGGGTGCTCAGTTGTATGTCGTGCTTATGTCATTTTGTAGATCTTTTTTTGAAAAAAATGTATCGTACTGTCCGATCGCTGAATTAAGGAGTTATTCATGGACAATGGCAATGTGATGGGAAGGCGCAAATTCTTTAGCAGATTTTTTCCTGCTCTTACAGAAACGATCGTTGAAAAAACTAAAGACGAGACAAAAATATCGACCAATTCGAGCGTTATCAGACAAACGCCTACCCTCGATAAGATCGAAGTGGCGGAGGGAGTCCAGGAGGATGTCGGAAGAAAGTACCCTTGGGTCGGGATGTGACCTCATTTATGGATATGAAGGGGTCGCATGCTGAGAAAGCTACATATAATAAAGTCAAAATGGGTTGTCAACCTTGAGCAATGTGTTGGCTAAGATGATTATTGAAATAATTGTTTAGTCATTAAATAACCAGAGAGCGATTGAAGATGGGGTGATCAACCCCATCATGAAGATAATTATTTATATCACGAGAATGTTTAAATGACGAAAACTATTGAAATAAAGAACATGAGAGACACCCGGACGGTGGCTGCGCCAGCGAAGGACTGCGGATATTTTCATGGCTGTCAAACATGTGACGAAAATGATACGTGTAAGCTGGACCGTGCTGCTCATAAAAAATGGTTGATTAATAAGCGGATGGCGGATATCAAGTACAAAGTTCTTGTCGGTAGTAACAAGGGCGGCGTGGGCAAAAGTACCACCACGGTTAACCTCGCCTGTGCCTTGGAAAAACTGGGTTACAAGGTTGGCTTGGCGGATGCCGACCTTCATGGGCCAAATATTCCAAAGATGCTTGGGATTGAGAATGTAAGACTTCGCGGGGATAAAGACGGCATCGCCCCGCACATCATGCCTGCGGGGTTAAAGGTTGCGTCTTTGGGTTTGTTGATAGAAGACCAGAACGAGCCAGTTGTCTGGAGAGATGCAGTAAAGTACGAATTTATCATTGAACTCCTTGGGAATATTACCTGGGGGAAGCTCGACTTCTTGATAATAGATCTACCACCCGGCACGGGGAATGAACATATTACGATCATGGATTTTATTCCCAATCTGGATGGGGTTGTTGTTGTAAGCACTCCGCAGGATGTTGCGCTTCTTGACGCAAGGAAAATGATCTCTTTTGTAAAAGAAAGAAATACACCCATTATCGGAATTGTTGAGAACATGAGCGGTTTGATCTGTCCACACTGCAGTGGTGAGATTGACGTATTCAAGAAGGGCGGAGGAGAACGGGTCGCGAGTGAACTGGGCGTGCCATTTATTGGCGCGATCCCGCTCGATAGCGAGATAACCATTTGTGCGGATAAAGGAGTCCCCGTTGTGCAGGCTTATCCAGAATCTCCTTCAACCAAGGCATTTATGGCGGTTGCCGAAAGATGCGCGATATTTTTAGGCGCTCATCCAGAACAGGAGAGCGGCGGCGGGGCTGCGTAAAGTTTTTGAAGGTATTGTAAAAACATTCCAAAATTGAAGCACGAGAGAATAATAGAACAGGTTAACAGTAAAACCGTGTAGGAAAGTAAATATGAGTGAATCAAACGATTTTAAAGAGGGGCTGAATTTTTTCCTGAGTAAAGACTATATCAATGCGGAAAAGTGTTTTAGAAAAGCTGCAGAGCAGGGAGATCCCGAGGCACAGTTCTGTCTTGGTGATATGTACAATAATGGTTATGGGGTCGCAAAGGACGAGCGGAAAGCTGTGGTTTTATTTCGTAAGTCTGCAGAGCAGCGATTTGCGCCATCACAAATTAATTTAGGTATTATGTACTCTCAAGGGAGTGGCGTTGAGCAGGACCTTATTGAAGCGTTTATGTGGCTAAATATTGCTGGTCGAGCAGTCGATGAAGAAGGGGGGGATCTTGCTCTCGATGAGGAGGGAAGGGATCTTCTTGGGGTTGTGGAAGAACAAATGACGGCCGGTCAAATTACGGAAGCACTGCGACGATCAAGTGTTTGGATGAAAACGAATCAATTACTCTAAATTGGGTATCCACTTCATGCACGTATTGATGACTTGCAATATTAATGATAAAGCTGTAAGCGGGTGGGTTGACGGCAACGGTTTGTTGAGCCACGCGGTAAAAGAACAGTACGCTGTTGTTTGATTGGCCGTGGTTGAAGCGAAATATGAATGCATCGAGAGGCAATAGAGATGCTTTTGTTGAACGCCGCCGTGGGCGGTTTGGAGCAGCCACCGCTTGAGTAGAGGTATAGCCCATGAACGTGCGGTATAACATTATGTGTATTAGCTCAGACATAATCTGACAGTTACCGGATTTTCGGGTGTCTGTCAGATTAAATTTGGTTTAGGGAGACGCTGATTAATTCAAAATTTCGCGGAATTTCGCGCGTAACCAATTGATTCTTAAATATGTGAAATTTTGAAACGCGAATTAATCAGCGCTTCCTTAGATTTCTTCCATTCCAATCAAGTTTGTGCCGCAGCCAAATAAAGCGGATGCCACTACCTGCAACAAATACTCTGTGTTTACGTCATTCATTGCTGGTGCTGTGCTGACCATGTGCAGGAAGTCTACTGCATAACCGATGACAGCTTGTTCTGTGCCTTCGTTAACACGGTTCTAAAGATTAGGTACACGGCGCTCGCGATGGATGAGTCCTTCTGAACCTTCGGTTTCAACAAGTTCTTGATAGCGATAAAACGTGTTTCTCGACACGCCCATAATCTTGCAGGCTTTAGAGACGTTTTGAAGTTCTGAAGCAAGATTGAGCCATCCTGCTTTATGATTAATGATTGGGTTGCTCGTATGAAGCATGAGCGTTACCTTTCTTTAAATTTGATTACGGATTCGACACCCATATCAAACTTGGTAACGCTCACTTTTACAGGTGCATTGTCAGATCAGATTTTTGACTACAACTTAATGTATAGGTCTAAGCAGGAATCACCAAGAAATTGGGGAGTGGGAGTACGGTGGGGTCGCGATATTGTGGAATCGTGCATTGCGTGACACGGTTACAATGCGCCTATTCATCTCCTTCCCATCATAATGCGCCCTCGTTCTGCTACCTCAACTCCTGCACCTCGTGGCGATTGGAATATCATTCGCATTCTTTTGCCTTACCTGCTGGAATTCAAGGGTCGTGTTGCGCTAGCGTTGTTGCTGCTGGTGCTGGCTAAACTGACTAACGTGGCGGTGCCGCTGTTGCTCAAGGAAATCGTGGATGCTCTGGATAAGCCCAAGGCAATGCTGTTGGTACCGGTGTCACTCGTGGTTGGCTATGGTTTGTTGCGACTCTTCAGCACACTGTTTGGCGAGTTGCGCGACGCAGTATTTGCCAAAGTAACCCAGCGTGCCATACGGCGCGTAGCACTCAAACTGTTTGTTCATTTGCATAGTTTAAGTCTGCGCTTCCATTTAGAGCGGCAGACTGGTGGCGTATCGCGTGATATTGAGCGTGGTACGAAAGGAATCAGCTTTTTACTCAATTTTATGCTGTTCAGCATTCTGCCGACGCTGCTGGAAATCGGCCTGGTCGCAGGAATCCTGTTTTATAAATACAACGCGTGGTTCGCGGTTATCACTTTCATCACGCTGATTGTGTATATCGTTTTTACCTTATTCATTACAGAGTGGCGCATGATATTTCGCCGTACCATGAATGATATGGATTCAAAGGCAAACACACGCGCCATAGACAGCCTGCTTAACTATGAAACGGTAAAATATTTTGGTAACGAGGACTATGAAGCACGACGCTACGATGAACACATGAGCAAGTGGGAAACCTCGGCCGTGAAGAATCAAACTTCCCTGGCAACGTTGAATGCCGGGCAGAGCGCTATTATTGCCATCGGCATGACCGCGTTGATGCTGCTGGCATCGAACGGTGTGGTAAAAGGTGAGCTGACCCTGGGCGACTTGGTTCTAATCAACGTCTTCATGTTGCAACTTTATATGCCACTGCATTTTCTTGGCTTTGTTTATCGTGAGATAAAGCACTCTCTGGTGGACATGGAAAAAATGTTCCGCCTGCTCGATGAAAACCGTGAAATACAGGATGCGCCAGATGCGGTTGCGCTGAAGGTTGATCAAGCTGCAGTACATTTTGAGCAGGTGTGTTTTTCTTACGAACCAAAGCGACAGATTTTATTCGATATCAGTTTTGATATTCCGCCTGGACATACGGTCGCCGTGGTGGGCTCAAGCGGAGCGGGCAAATCTACCTTGTCACGGTTGCTGTTCCGTTTTTATGATGTAAATTCAGGATGCATCCTGATAGACAATCAGGACATTCGCAAGGTAACGCAGGCCAGTTTGCGTGCGGCGATTGGCATCGTGCCACAAGACACCGTGCTGTTTAACGATAGCATTTATTACAATATAGCTTATGGCCGTCCCGAAGCCACGCGTGAAGAAGTGTTGCATGCGGCGCAGTCGGCCCATATTCACGCTTTTATACAATCGTTACCGGATGGTTACGACACCATGGTGGGTGAGCGTGGATTGAAGTTGTCTGGTGGAGAGAAGCAGCGTGTGGCGATTGCGCGCGCTATTCTTAAAAATCCTGCCATCCTGATTTTTGACGAGGCGACTTCTGCGCTGGATTCAAAATCCGAGAAGGTGATTCAGAATGAATTGCGCAACGTCGCATATAATCGAACCACACTGGTTATCGCTCATCGCCTGTCCACCATCGTTGACGCAAATCAGATATTGGTAATGGACGGTGGGCGCATTGTTGAGCGTGGTACGCACCGTGAGTTGCTGGCGAAACAGGGCGTATATGCGCAAATGTGGGCTCTGCAACAGCAAGAAGAAGAGTGACCCAAATCTTATTGCCCTTTGATTCATTTTTGCCCAGTTTTTTCAAAAGTGAATTAGCCGGAGCGTCTTTATTTCAGGCCATTGTCACTATGTCTGACGCGTGGTTTAACCTGTTCAATTAATAGCTTGTCCAATGTAGCCTTAATAGCGTGGAACTGTGGCTGATTTCATGCTATTCCCCATCGTTCAGGATCGATTTTCATTGGAAATACAGCTCTTTTTCTAGGTTCTTGTATCGAAGAGGCTGTCCGTGGCGGACAGCCCACATGCTGTGGCATAATCACGCGCTATAAAACGAAAGCGAGCATGGGTACACAAACTCTTTACGACAAACTTTGGAATAGCCATTTGGTTCACGAAGAGCCCGATGGCACCACGTTGATTTATATCGATCGCCATTTGGTGCATGAAGTGACCAGTCCACAGGCATTTGAGGGCTTGCGGCTGGCTGGGCGCAAGCCCTGGCGTATAGCTTCCATGCTCGCCGTGGCGGATCACAATGTACCAACTACAGATCGCACGCAGGGTATTGCCGATCCGATTTCACGACTGCAAGTGGAGACTTTGGACAGTAATTGCGATGAGCTTGGTATTACCGAGTTCAGGATGACGGATGTGCGCCAGGGCATCGTGCATGTTATTGGACCGGAGCAGGGCGCGACCTTGCCGGGTATGACCGTGGTATGTGGTGACTCGCACACCAGTACGCATGGTGCGTTTGCTGCGCTGGCGTTTGGCATTGGTACATCGGAGGTTGAGCATGTGATGGCGACACAATGCTTGCTGATGAAAAAAGCTCGTGCCATGCAAGTGGTGGTGGAGGGCACGCTCGGTAAGGGTGTCACTGCCAAGGACTTGGTGCTGGCGGTGATCGGCAAAATTGGTACGGCGGGGGGAACGGGCTATGCGATCGAATTTGCCGGTAGCGCGATCCGAGCGCTGTCTATGGAAGGGCGAATGACAGTATGCAACATGGCCATCGAAGCAGGCGCCCGTGCCGGTATGATAGCGGCGGATGACACCACGATCAGCTACCTCAAGGGTCGGCCTTTTGCGCCACAAGGTGAATTATGGGACAAGGCGGTAGATTACTGGCGTACTTTGCATAGTGACGATGGTGCGCAGTTTGACAAGGTGATACGACTGGATGCTGGGGATATAAAACCGCAAGTAACTTGGGGTACCTCGCCGGAAATGGTGGTGGCGGTGGATGGTAACGTACCTGATCCAGCATGGGAGAGCGACCCCGTGAAGCGCAGCAGTATTGATCTTTCTTTAAAGTATATGGGATTGCAGCCGAATACGCCGATTACTGAGATTCAGATTGACAAAGTATTTATCGGTTCATGCACCAATGCTCGCATTGAGGATTTGCGCGCTGCGGCAGAGGTGGTGCGTGGCAAGCATGTTGCTGCCAATGTCAAGCTGGCGATGGCGGTGCCTGGTTCTGGGCTAGTCAAACAGCAGGCTGAGCGTGAGGGTTTGGATAAAATATTTGTCGAGGCGGGTTTCGAATGGCGCGAGCCAGGATGCTCTATGTGCCTTGCGATGAATGCGGACAAATTGGAGCCAGGTGAACGATGTGCTTCAACTTCCAACCGCAATTTTGAAGGACGGCAGGGGCCGGGCGGCAGGACACATTTGGTAAGCCCTGAGATGGCAGCAGCAGCAGCTATTGCCGGCCATTTTGTAGATGTCAGAAATTTTTAGAATTATTTTGCGTATAGGAGGAAATGAGAATGTTTAAAATGGTGTTGGTGTTGTCCTTGGCTATGGTAACAGGATGTAATACCGTAGGAGGATTTGGCAAGGATTTGTCCAAAGTCGGCGGCTCGATTGAGAAAACAGCGGATGAGGTAAAGAATAGCAATGGAAAATAGTAATGGATAAGTTTATCCGTGTTGATGGCATGGTTGTACCGCTTGACCGTGCCAACGTGGATACGGATGCGATCATCCCCAAGCAATTTTTGAAATCGATCAAGCGCACCGGTTTTGGTCCCAACCTGTTTGACGAGTGGCGCTATCTTGACCACGGCGAACCGGGCATGGACAATTCCAAACGGCCACTCAATCCGGATTTTGTGTTGAACCAGTCGCGTTATCATGGTGCGCAAATTTTGTTGGCCCGTGAGAATTTCGGTTGTGGCTCATCGCGTGAGCATGCGCCGTGGGCGCTGGATGATTACGGCTTCCGCGCCATCATCGCCCCTAGCTTTGCAGACATTTTCTGTAATAACTGTTTCAAAAATGGTTTATTGCCGATAGTGTTGGATACTGCGAGCGTAGATGACTTGTTTCAGGCGGTGACCGCGACGCCGGGCTATCATCTGAAGATTGATCTCGAGCAGCAAAGCATCATTGCGCCGAATGGGATGGTGTATCGCTTTGAGGTGGATGCCTTTCGCAAAAATTGCTTGTTGAATGGGCTGGATGACATTGGGCTAACCCTGCAGCATGTGCGAGAGATCAAGGAATATGAAGCACGGCGTAAACCTGAAGCACCCTGGTTGTTTACCTGAATCAATTCCTTAGGCCGAGAAGAAAGCTGAGTTTATGAAAATCGCTATATTGCCGGGTGACGGCATTGGGCCAGAAATTATTGCACAAGCTGTTAAGGTGCTAGAAGTCTTGCGACGCGAGGGGCTACCGGTGGAGCTGGAATACGCACCTATCGGAGGTGCGGGATATGATGCATCAGGCGATCCGCTACCGGATGCTACGCTGAACTTGGCACAGCAGTCAGATGCCGTATTGCTCGGAGCGGTGGGGGGCTATCAATATGACGCACTGCCGCGCTCGCTACGTCCGGAGCAAGGTCTGTTGCGCATTCGTAAAGGGCTCAATCTGTTTGCTAATTTGCGTCCAGCGCAGCTGTACCCGGAATTGGCAAATGCGTCTCCACTGCGCCTAGAAGTGGTGTCTGGGCTAGACATCATGATTCTGCGGGAATTGACTGGTGATATTTATTTCGGCCAGCCGCGTGGCATTCGGACGCTCGATAATGGTGAACGGCAAGGTTTTGATACCATGGTATATAGTGAATCTGAGATCGCCCGCGTAGCGCATGTTGGCTTCCAGATTGCCATGAAACGCGCCGGTGAAAATGGTGTGGGGAAAGTTTGTTCAGTGGATAAGGCTAATGTGCTGGATACGAGTATGTTGTGGCGTGAAATAGTGACTGAGGTAGCAAAGGAGTATCCGGCAGTCGAGCTGTCACATATGTATGTGGACAACGCTGCGATGCAACTGGTGCGGGCGCCCAAGCAGTTCGATGTAATTCTCACCGGTAATATATTTGGTGACATCCTGTCGGATGAAGCCTCCATGTTGACTGGCTCTATCGGCATGTTGCCTTCCGCTTCGCTGGATGCGAACAACAAAGGTTTGTATGAACCTTGTCACGGCTCCGCACCGGATATTGCACGCAAAAATATTGCCAATCCGTTGGCAACGATTTTGTCATTGGCAATGATGATGCGCTATACATTTGCTCGCGTAGATATCGCACAACGCATCGAATCGTCTGTGCGCAAGACTCTGCAGCGGGGTTTGCGTACTGCGGACATTGCCGAGGCGGGTATGGAGAAAATTGGCACGGATGCGATGGGCGATGCTGTGGTTGCGGCGTTGTTAAATTAATTTAATGAGATAAACCACTGGCTTTGCTAAAGGATTCCTCAAGGTTGGCTTAAACGTCATTGTATTGAAACTTTTGTTTCTTTTATGCAAGTAGGCGTCTCAAGATGAACAGAGTATTGGAGTCTGAATCATATTGAGATGGGACTGTAAATATCATGTAGTTTTTATTCCAAAGAGGTAGAGGCGAGCGATATTTGGGCAACACATGGGTTACCAGCGCCTTTGATATGATCCAGCAATTGACCTCGGGCTCTGCCGGGGGTAATTAATCAAGAGGATGGAAGCATGAACAAGAAATACGATGTCGCGATATTGGGTGCGACGGGTGCTGTTGGCGAAGCAATGCTGTCAATTCTGGAGCAGCGCAACTTTCCGGTCGGTAAGCTTTTCCCTCTGGCTTCCAGTCGTTCTGCCGGTTCTACAGTGACATTCCGCAATCAGGAAATTACGGTTCAGGACGTGGAAGATTTCGATTTTTCGCAGGTGCAGATCGGCTTGTTTTCCGCTGGTAGCAGTGTGTCGGAAAAATATGCGCCGATCGCTGCGGCAGCTGGTTGTGTGGTGATCGATAATACTGCGCAATTCCGCTACGAGGACGATATTCCGCTTGTGGTGCCGGAAGTGAATCCGCATGCCATTGCGCAATATAAGAACCGGGGCATTATTGCCAACCCGAACTGTTCCACCATCCAAATGTTGGTGGCGTTGAAACCTATCCATGACGCAGTAGGCATAGAGCGCATTAATGTTGCCACGTATCAGGCCGTCTCTGGCACTGGCAAGGAAGCCATTGAGGAATTAGCGGAGCAGACACGTGCTTTGTTTAACCATCAAGAAGTGAAGACCGAGGTTTATTCTAAACGCATCGCATTTAACGTGCTGCCGCACATTGATGTGTTCATGGATAACGGTTATACCAAAGAAGAGATGAAGATGGTGTGGGAGACTCGTAAGATCATGGAAGACGAGACCATTATGGTGAATGCTACTGCTGTGCGGGTGCCAGTGTTCTATGGCCATTCAGAGGCCGTGCATATTGAAACACACAAGAAAATCACAGCTGACGAAGCGTGCGCTTTGTTGGAAAAGGCGCCAGGTGTGCAGGTGATGGATAGGCGTGAGCCTGGAGGCTATCCTACTGCCATCGAAGCAGCAGGACAGGATGCGACTCTGGTAGGGCGTATCCGTGAGGATATATCACATCCGCGTGGTCTTAATCTGTGGGTGGTGAGCGATAATGTACGGAAGGGCGCAGCACTTAACAGTGTGCAGATTGCCGAGATTTTGATTGAGACGTATTTAGCGTGAGCTTTTAGCTTGCGCTGATAACTCCATGATGTTATGTTGTTCATGTTAAATAAAATCTTTATAAAGGTGGCAGTGTGCTGAAATCACTCGTCAAAGTATTGGGTCTAGCTATCAGTTTAGTTTTGTCTGGTTTTTCTTATGCGATTAGCATGGGCGATATTAATGTGGCCAACACCTTGGGTGAGCCCATGAATGTGTTGATAGAACTAGGGACGGCCAGCAAAGATGAAATAAGTAGTCTGTCTGCGCGCTTGGCTCCGCCCGAAGTATTCAAGAATGCGGGCTTGGATTATCCGTCCGGGTTGCCTCCTTTGAAATTCAAAATTGAGACGAATGCTAATGGCGAACCTTACATTAAGATAACTTCAGTGCAACCGATTAACGAGCCATTCGTTAATCTATTGGTGGAATTGACTTGGTCATCTGGCAAGCTGCTGCGAGAATACACTTTCTTACTTGATCCGCCAGGTTATGTTCCAGTACAACCGCAGCCAGCAGAAGTAAAACCAGTAGAGCCAAGCATTGTTGATGTGTCCGAGCTTGAACCAAAAGGTAAGGAAGAGGTAATTGAATCTCCGTTGCCAAGCACTGCATTAATGGTGGATGAAAAGCAAGCTGTTGACGAAATACCTGTCGTCGTTAATAAACCGAATGAAAGTAGTAACGTTGCTTCCGGTGCTATTAAGGTGAAACGCGGTGATACCTTGAGCAAGCTTGCACTTCAAATAAAGACTCCCGACGTTAGTCTGGAGCGCGCGCTAGTCGCTCTGTATCATACCAATGCCGACGCATTCGATGGCAAAAATATGAACCGTCTGAAAATAGGCAAAATCTTGCAGATGCCAGAGCAATCCGAGCTGGATAATCTGCCTCAGATGAAAGCTGTAAAAGAAATTCGCGCACAAGCTGATGATTGGCATGCCTATCGCCAAAAACTTGCGGCAGCCAGTGGACTTGTGACAGGGGATGAATCCAAGCAGGAAACCTCCGGTAAAATTAGTACCACTGTCTCTGATAACGCCCCCGCAGCCAAAGGATCCGCGAAGGAAGTAGTGAGATTGTCCAAGGGTGAAGCGCCCGGTGACAAAACCTCTGCAGGCGATAATGCAAGAACTTTGCAGAACAAGCTTCATGCACTGGAAGAAGAAGGGATCTCCAAGAGTAAGGCGCTCCAGGAAAGCAATGAGCGTGTTGTAGCGTTAGAAAAAAATGTCCAAGATTTACAGCGCCTGATCGATTTGAAGGGGCAGCCCCCCGCAGCGCAAGTGAAGCCTGTCCAGAATTCAGTTGAAGGTCAAGCTGCAACTAAATTGAATGAAGACCAACCGGGAGCTATGTCACAAGTCCCTGCTGTTACTTCACCAGTAACTAATGTTGCTTCTGAGGTTGTAGCTGTCAGCGCAGTTGCGACCGTCAGCCCGGTGCAACCAGTCAAGCCAATAACCAAACCCAAGTTGGTTGTTACGCAACCTTCCCTGTTGGAAGTGATACGTGGTCAACCACTTTACATGGCTGGCGGAGCGGCTGCGCTGCTGGGGCTGATTGGACTTGGTTATCTGGTGACCCGGCGTGGTAAGGACAGCGGGAAAAAAACTAAACTGGGTGATAAGTCGGTTGAGCATACGATAGGGTCCTCTAATCAAATACTTACACCTACAGCCTCTTCTCCGAAGACTGATGATTTTGCTAATGCCATTGCTACGACCAGCGGTATTAGCCAAACGCAGGCCGATGATTTCGATCCGATCAGCGGGGCAGACTTGTTCTTGAGTTTTGGTCGTGATGAGCAAGCGGAAAAAATTCTGAAAGAGGCCCTGATCAAGAATCCGACTAATCATCAGATCCATCTCAAACTGTTATCCATTTATGCGAACCGTAAGGATGTGGGTTCATTCGCTACCATTGCGCGTCAGTTGCGGGATTCTGGAGATGCGAGTGCTTGGGAGCAAGCAGCCCTAATGGGCATCAAGCTTGAACCGAACAACCCAATGTATGGTGGTAATGTAAGTGCGGCAGTAGGGGAATCATTTGTTGCCACTCACGCCCCTGAGGTCATGCTTAATGAGGGCGGGGCAACAAAACCGCCATCTTCCTTGGATTTTGACCTCGACCTTGATTTTGATGCACCGAAAGCATTAACAGATACCGCTGAGACAAGTAAGTTTGGCTCTATTTCAAAAAGTACAACGATGGATTTTGATGTGACTTCCAGCCATGCAAAATTGCCTGTGTCAAGCACTGATAAAGTCGGAACTACTCCAATAAATTTGGATGATTTTATGCTAGATGTGCCAGCTAATCCTGCTCTAACCCCGGCAATGACTACTCCGACGAACGCCAATGAACCTATTGATTTCGCGCTGGACTTCCCTTCTACAGATACAAGTGCGGATAAACTTGAGGTTTCCCCTGTGAAAGCTGTGCCCAAGGAAATAATGGATATCGGTTTGGGCGATATCAGTTTGAATCTGGATAAACCTGTCGTTTCTGCTCCTGCTCTGTCAGCTGAGGAAAGGGATGCACAATGGCACGACGCCGCTACCAAGCTTGATCTCGCTAAGGCCTATCAGGAAATGGGGGATGCTGCAGGCGCACGTGAAATTTTAGAAGAAGTTGTACGCGAGGGGAATGAGCAGCATCGAATGGCTGCTGAAGCACTGCTACGGCAACTACCTGTATAGTTTAATATATATACATCGAACGGCAGCCCGCATTTGTGGCTGCCGTTTTCATTGAGTCGACATTATTCGGCGGGATTGCGGCCATCAGTGTTCGAGTTTGTTTGCTTATCGTCATCTGCATACAGCCCCGTGGCACTAAATTAGCTTCAGCAGACAATCTGCGCGATTGATTTTTTAAATCCGGCTTTCTAGAAGTGCTCATTACTATTCTTAATGAAATGGATTTATATGGTTTCCTAATCTGTCGTGCTTATCTCCCTTTGGGTTTGTCTCGGTATTTCTATTCAATCATTACGAACTACAGAATTGCTGTTTGTAGGTTTTCCGCTGTTAGCAGTGGCCTTCGTTTTGTCCGCTACCTGCTTGATACACTGTTGCGCCGCACGTGCTGGATTGTGCTATCGTTGCTCCATCATTCACAATGCGTGATGGCATGATACTAACTATAAGCTGTGCTCTGCTTGTGTTAGCGCTGCTGTGAGAATCGCACTTGGTGTGGAATACGACGGTAGCCAGTATTTTGGCTGGCAAAGTCAAGCCAGTGGCCATACGGTGCAAGATGCATTGCAAGTTGCTTTGAGCGGCATTGCCAACGAGCTTATTTCAGTCATCGCAGCTGGGCGTACTGATACCGGTGTACACGCGCTGGAACAAGTAGTGCACTTTAATACCAACGTAGAAAGACCACTGACTGCTTGGGTACGTGGCGTCAATGCCTTGTTGCCGAATAGCATCGCAGTATTGTGGGCACATCCTGTGCCGGAAGAATTTCATGCACGTTTTTCTGCCCAGGCACGTAGTTACCGCTATCTGCTTATCAACCGCTCAGTGCGCAACGCCTTGCAGCATGGTAAAGCAGGCTGGTTTCATGCGCCACTGAATGTGGAGAAGATGTGTGAGGCCGCTCAGTATTTATTGGGGGAGCATGATTTTAGTGCACTGCGCGCCGCGGAATGCCAAGCCAAATCACCCATCAAAAACTTGGCGCAACTCGATATTCAAAAGCAAGGCGATACCATAATTTTCAATCTCAGCGCCAATGCTTTCCTGCACCATATGGTGCGCAACATCGTTGGTTGTCTGGTATATATTGGAAAAGGTAAGCACCCGCCGCAGTGGATGCGCGAAGTACTGGAGGGTAAAGAGCGTAGTCTTGCTGCACCAACCTTTGCACCAGATGGCTTGTATCTGTACCGGGTTACTTTCGATGCAAAATGGAAATTGCCACAACTTGAGTAGGGTGCGCTTACGCGCTACATTCAAGGGATACCTGTTCGTTGCGTCATGATTACCTTGGCTTCTTTTGTAAAACATTTAATGATGTGTCAGTATCTTTTCATACGTTGAAATTCTAATTAGAGCTGAGAGCCCTCGTTTACCAACCCGCTGCTCAGGACCGATGGATCGAAAATATTTAGATTGAAATTTAGTCAATCGCTTGAATGCATTACAATGCGGCCTCGATTTATTATCAGCCCGTTTCATTACTATGATTCGTATTAAGATTTGCGGTATCACGCGTGTGGAAGATGCGCTGGCTGCCGCGTACAGCGGTGCAGATGCACTCGGACTGGTGTTCTATGATAAAAGTCCGCGCTATGTAACGCTGAAGCAGGCCGCTCTACTGGCGGCTGCGATTCCGCCGTTCGTGACGCTGGTGGGGTTGTTTGTGAATGCCAGCGCAGAAGCGGTGCAAGAGGTATTGCAGCAAGTACCGTTGGATGTATTGCAATTTCACGGGGAAGAAGAACCAAAGTTCTGCGCGCAGTTCGATCGCTCTTATTTGAAGGCGGTGCGAGTCAAATATGGGGTGGATTTGGTACAATGTGCGGCGCGTTATAAAGATGCGCAGGGTTTGTTGCTTGATGCATTCATCGAAGGCACGCATGGCGGCACGGGGGTATCCTTTGACTGGACAATGATTCCGCAAAATTTGCCCCTTCCTGTAATTTTGTCCGGGGGCTTGCACGTGAATAATGTGGCGGATGCAATCAAGCAGGTGCGGCCTTGGGCCGTGGATGTTTCCAGCGGTGTGGAAGCTGCGAAAGGAATTAAGGATGCAGCGAAAATCGCCGCATTCATCAATGAGGTTAAGAAAATTGGCTTACAACTATCCTGACAGCACGGGTCATTTCGGACCTTACGGTGGTATTTATGTTGCCGAAACTTTAATGGGCGCGCTGGATGAGTTACGTGTCGCGTATGAGCATTATTCTGTTGATCCTGAGTTCAAGGCCGAGTTTGCCTATGAGCTAAAGCATTATGTCGGGCGTCCCAGCCCGATTTACCATGCGCGGCACTGGTCGAAACGGCTGAATGGCGCGCAAATTTATCTGAAGCGTGAAGATCTTAATCATACCGGCGCGCATAAGGTGAATAACACCGTAGGACAGGCGCTGCTGGCTAAGCGCATGGGCAAGCCGCGTGTGATCGCCGAGACCGGTGCGGGCCAGCACGGCGTAGCGACGGCTACCGTGGCGGCACGTTACGGCATGGAATGTGTAGTGTACATGGGCGCGGAGGACGTTAAACGTCAAGCCACTAATGTATATCGCATGAAGCTCTTGGGCGCCACTGTCGTGCCAGTAGAGAGCGGCTCCAAAACACTTAAGGATGCGCTCAATGAGGCGATGCGCGATTGGGTCACCAACATCGAAAATACTTTCTACATTATAGGCACTGTGGCTGGGCCGCATCCATATCCGATGATGGTGCGCGATTTTAATTCAGTGGTAAGCAAGGAATGTATGGTTCAGATGCCGGAATTGGCAGGACGTCAGCCGGATGCGGTGATCGCCTGCGTGGGCGGAGGCTCGAACGCCATGGGCATTTTTCATTCTTACATCGATGTGCCTGGTGTGCACCTTATCGGTGTGGAAGCGGCGGGCAGCGGCATTGCCAGTGGTCAACACGCAGCCGCACTGACTGCGGGTAAGCCGGGCGTGCTGCACGGTAATCGTACTTATTTGTTGCAGGATGAAAACGGTCAAATCATTGAAACACACTCTATTTCCGCCGGGTTGGATTATCCGGGCGTCGGCCCAGAACACGCATGGCTTAAAGACAGTGGGCGGGCGCAATATGTAGCTATTGAGGATAGTGAGGCGCTACAAGCTTTTCATGATCTATGTCATTATGAAGGCATTATTCCGGCGCTGGAATCCAGTCATGCTTTGGCTTATGCGGCCAAGATCGCACCAACGATGGGGCATGATAAAGTCCTGCTGGTCAATCTATCCGGACGCGGCGATAAGGACATGGCGACCGTAGCGCGGGCTTCTGGTATTGAACTGTAACTTTCCTGGAATTACCTTGCAGGTACCTCATGTCACGCATTCAGACCACATTTGAAAAACTTAAGCAACGCGGCGGTAAAGCGTTGATTCCCTTTATTACGGCAGGTGACCCTAACCCACAAATTACTGTTCCGCTGATGCATGCGCTGGCAGAGGTGGGTGCAGACATCATTGAAATTGGCGTGCCATTTTCCGATCCAATGGCGGATGGCCCAACTATACAGCGCTCTTCGGAGCGAGCACTCAAGCATGGCGTAACGTTGCATGACGTACTCGATATGGTGGCGAAATTTCGTGCTAGGGATGCAAGTACGCCCGTAGTGCTGATGGGTTATGGCAATCCTATTGAGGCAATGAGCTGGGAACGCTTCGCCACGCGCTGCGCGCAAGTGGGAGTGGACGGCGTGCTAACGGTGGATTTTCCGCCGGAAGAAAGCCACGAGGCGTTTGGTCACTTGCATCGGCATGGCGTGGATCCCATTTTTTTGCTTGCGCCTACTACATCCGATGAGCGTATCGCGCAGGTGGCCAAGCTGGCGCGCGGTTACGTATATTACGTGTCGCTTAAGGGTGTGACTGGGGCAGGGCATCTGGACTTGTCAGCTATAGCACAGAAAATTCCGCACATTCGACAGCACATCGGCCTGCCTATCGGCGTGGGCTTCGGTATTCGTGATGCAGATACAGCACGAGCGGTGTCAAAGCTGTGCGACGGCGTGGTAGTTGGCAGCCGCATCGTGCAGGAAATTGAGGGTTCGAACGAAGAATCTGTAATCTCCAATGTTTCAAGGCTGGTTAAGGAATTGCGCTTGGCAATAAATCAGGCCTAGGGTGTCTCGCTGGCCTTTAGAACACAAGGTTTTGTTCTGTCGAGTGTGTGAGTAACTACACTGCTTTCTCCACATTGATGCTTATCAAAGAAGTGCGGTTCGAAAGGTTGGGCGCCTGTCCCGCTCGTAAAAATTCTGCGCAATTATCATGCGACAAATGCACGTTCGGATTAAGGATTTAAGGAGGATTGCATGAGTTGGTTTCAAAAATTATTGCCCCCAAAAATTAAGCGTAGGGAGTTGGGGGAAGAGAGCAAGAAGAATGTGCCAGAAGGACTGTGGCACAAATGTCCATCATGTCAGGGGGTACTGTACTACTCTGATTTGGAGAAAAACAAAAGTGTTTGCCCCAAGTGCAATCATCATCACCGTGTTACCGCGCGCACTCGGCTGAACTGGCTCTTAGATGCGGAGGGGCGTTTCGAGATTGGTGCTGAAGTGCAGCCGCTGGATACGCTGAAATTTAAAGATAGCAGAAAATACAGTGAACGCCTGACGGCGGCGCAGCGGGACACTGGTGAGAGTGATGCGCTGGTGGTAATGCAGGGAAGTGTACATGCCATCCCGCTGGTGGCGGCAGTGTTCGAATTCAGCTTCATGGGCGGCTCCATGGGATCGGTAGTGGGAGAACGCTTCGTGCGCGGTGTGCAGCTTGCTACCGAACAGAAAGCCCCTTTCGTGTGTTTTGCCGCCAGCGGGGGGGCGCGCATGCAAGAAGGATTGTTATCGTTGATGCAAATGGCAAAAACCTGTGCCGCGCTGACCCAATTGAGTGCAGAAAAACTGCCATTCATTTCGGTGCTGACCGATCCGACTATGGGCGGCGTGTCCGCCAGTTTTGCTTTCATGGGCGATGTAGTAATTGCTGAACCCGGCGCAATGATCGGCTTTGCCGGTGCGCGGGTGATTCAGCAGACAGTGCGCGAGACGCTACCGGAAGGCTTTCAGCGCGCGGAATTTTTAATGGAACATGGTGCTATTGACATGATTGTGGATCGTCGCCAAATGCGCGACCAGCTCGCTACGCTAATTACGCTGCTTACCAAGCAGCCGACGGTCATGGCAGTGGAGGGCGCCAGTGCAAACTTTGCCATAGATTAGTGTAGTACTTCACTCCTGATAAAACTTATAAAATCTACGAAACTTCACGAAATAATGCTTTTTCACTCACGTGAATTCGTATGGTCAAATTTTTGTCATTTGCAACTCTATGTGAAACATTTGAGTTAAACACACCACCATGATCTTTCGTCAGTTGTTTGAGCCGTTATCAAGCACCTATACCTATTTGCTGGGCTGTGAGGAAACGGGGCAAGCTGTTCTCATTGATCCAGTTATCGTCTCGGTCGATCGTGATCTTGCCGAAATCAGTCGGCTTGGATTGACGCTGGCCTATAGTCTGGATACCCATATTCATGCAGATCACATCACCGCCGCTCGCGAATTAAAATCAAAAGTAGGAAGTAAAATTGCGATGCCGGCTTTTGATCGATTGCCTTGTGCAGATGTGGGAATTGAAGAGGGAACGCCGTTTAACGTGGGTAGCATCCAATTGCAGCCGTTGCATACCCCTGGGCATACTGACGGACACTTTTCCTATTTGATGGGCGACCGAATATTCACCGGTGACTCGTTGCTAATCGAGGGATGTGGCCGCACCGACTTTCAGAATGGCGACGCAGATGCGCTATACAAAAGCGTCAGAGAAAAGCTGTTTTCCTTGCCGGATGAGTGTCTCGTTTATCCCGCTCATGATTACAAAGACAGGCGCGTTTCTTCCATCGCGCAGGAAAAAAAACGTAATCCTCGCTTGGGTGAAGAGTACACGCTGTCGCAATTCAAAGATATTATGGCGAACCTCAATTTGCCATACCCCAAGTTCATTGATTTTGCAGTGCCAGGCAATAAACTGTGCGGCGTTTGCCCAGATCATCTGCCTGAAAATCTTGAGAAATATTGTGGTCATATGACCGTTAGTCCGCAAGGATAACGGGCACCGAATTGAAAAGACGGGAGCGGTGAGAGGTTGGGCTTCATTTCATTCAACCTAAGCTACCGAGCTGAGAACCAGCTTGAGCTTCCGTCCGTAAAATTTTAGACTGTCCTAAAATTAAATTTCAGCCGAATAAACGGTTAAGGCGATGAAAATAGTGAGGTGTTGGTGATGCTCGGCAATACTTGCCGATATAGGCAGCATTGTGGGCTTATGAAATGTTTTCTATATTACGTTAGGCATTATCATGGCTACCTTTTTCTCAGACGAAGCAATTGAACGCTCCTTGGCGCTTGTCACAGAGCTACAATAGCAAACTGATCGAGGCGTAGCAATCGTGGGCGTGGCTTGGGTCGAGGAGGCGTTAGTAGCTGCAATTCAGGCCTTTCTCGAAAAAGACAAATCTGCCTGGGATCGCCTTTTTCGCAAGAGTGGACCGCTGTCGTCTCTCTCCGCGAAGATTGATCTTGCGAGACTCCTAGGAATGACGAGCAACGCAATTTCATCTGATTTGCACATTCTGCGAGAGGTTCGCAATGAGTTTGCACACTCTCTTTTTGACAAGGACAATGCCTCGCTCTCGTTCATAACTCCTAGAATTAAGGACAAGTGCTTGGCATTGCGCTGCATACGGCACGAGAGTAATACAGAGCCCCGTACCGTATTCATTAGTGCCTGTGCAATGCTGAATTCGGATTTCTATATGCACGAATTCTTCGGAGTTCCATTGGTTGACGGTGGGCGCGTTACAGTTTATGGCGAATGATGCCTCTTAAGAAACACCTCCCAACCAACTGATTTTAAAAAGTAGAGTTAAGCGGGCTGTTCATTGACGACGAGTTTCATCCCCATTTTTTCAGCGCGCTGGGCTAGTTGCCGCAACACTCTTTCGCGATAGCGTTCTTCGTAGTAGTCCTGCCCTTGGTCGGTATATTCTTCTCCCTTGGTAAGCATGGTGTAAATCAGGCGTGCCAACTTGTGCGCGGCGGCGGTTACGGCTTTAGGTTTGTCCATGCGCCCGCACATCCTGCGGAAATATGCGCCCAGCGCCGACTGGCTGCTGCGCAATGCTGCTGCGGCCAATCTCAAGGCTTGGGCCGCCCGGTTGGCTACGCGCTTGGTCTTGCCGCTCATCACTTTGCCTCCGGTAATCTTGGTGCCGGGGCATAGCCCCAGCCAACTCGCGAAGTGCCCTGCCGTGGGGAAGCGCGACATGTCCGCCCCGGTCTCGGAGATCACCGCAAGCGCGGTGGTGACGTCGATGCCGTCGATGCGCGTAAGATCAACTCCGCACATCCTGAACAATTGCGTGCGCAGATCAAACTTCGGCGCGTTGCGGGCGCGACCACGCTTCTTTCCCTTCGCTGGTTCGCCGTCATGAACTTGCAGGCTTTGCAATTGCCCCTCGATCTCACGGTCGCACTCGGCTAGCTGTGTGCCGATGAAATCGAACATATCCAGCGCTTGCTTGAGCGCAAACAGATGCTCTGCGCGCCAGTTGCCTTGCAGGCTTTTTGCGATTTCGTCAGCGGTAGCGCGAATGCGCACATTCTTCATTGCGGCCAGCACTTGACCGTCGCGCTCGCCAGCGACAATGGCGCGCAGAATCTTTTGCCCCGTCTCGCCGACCACGTCCGAGATGACGTTGGTGAGCTGGATGTTCATCTGCGTGAGCGCCTTTTGCATGCGCTGCACATGCGTGCCCTGGCTTCTCAAAAGCATCCCGCGCTGGCGCCATAGAGAGCGCAATACGCACACGGCTTCGGTAGGACGAAATGCGCCGCGAAGCAAACCGTAGGTCATGAGTTGCTGCAACCATTGGCAGTCCAGCACGTCAGACTTGCGGCCCGAGACATTTTTGACGTGGCGCGCATTGACCAGAAACACTTTGAAGCCGCGCGATTCCAGAAGCTCGAACAAAGGGATCCAGTACACGCCCGTGGATTCCATCGCGACCGTGTCCACCCCGCAAGCGTCGAGCCAGTCGGCCAAGGCGTTGAGGTCAACCGTAAAGCTCGAAAACTCCCGGACAGGCTCGTCGTCCCTGTCCGGCGGCACAGATACGTAATGGGACGAACTACCGATATCGACTCCAGCCGCATGGGGATGGGTGATCGTTAAAGGCTCTCTGGATTTGCCGGGTTTGATACTGATTTTTTGCTTGCGTTGCACCATGATTATCTCCATCATTCGTTTTGGAATGTGGTGCCACATCGGGTACGTCGTCAAGCTCACTCTCTTAAACGGGATATCGGCCAAGCGTCCCAACAACGCCAAGCCAATTCACCAATGTCGATGACGTCACCCATGACCACGCTAACCCTCGGGCAATATGCACCATTGCTATTCCGGTCTTCCGTGGCACCTCATTCCACTTTGCCACATTCGGAGAGCGACGTGTTTCTTCGGCGCGATTTGCGGCACGGGGCCGATTACTACGCTAACCCTTCGGTTACCTCAAAGCGCGGTAGGTTGGGTTGAATGAAATGAAGCCCAACATCTTACCGCACACCAGATGAGAACAAAGGGTACAAATCTGGACATCCCGCTTTTTGTCTAACGCTACATTCGAATGACACGCTCTAAAAGCGGCGTGCCCCTCAATTTGAACGGTATGAGTTCAATGAAACAAAACGATCGGAGGTCAAAATGAACGCAGCAAAGGAAAAGATACGGGAGCTACTTGAAAAGCTGCCCGAAGATTGTACGGTTGAAGACGTGCAGTATCATCTTTACGTTTTGGAAAAAATTCAGCGCGGTATATCTCGGGCGGAGTCCGAAGGCGTCATAACACAAGAAGAAGTTGAAAAGCGGCTGAGCAAATGGACTACCGAATAGAGTGGTCACCTGAAGCGACCGAGGATATCGAAGCAATCGCAGAGTTCATTAGCCGAGACTCTGAATTTTACGCGCGAGCGGTGGTGTCCAAGATATTGTCGGTTTCCAGAACCCTCGCAGATTTCCCATATATTGGTCGCGCAGTGCCTGAGCTTGGCGACGAAAATATCCGGGAGCGGTTCGTGTACAGTTATCGACTTGTGTATTGCATCGAACAAGAAAAGATTTTAGTGGTGGCTGTTGTTCACGGAAAGCGCCTATTGGAGTCCATATCCAATCGCTTTACGGATACAAACTAAGGGGGCATACCTGGCGGCGCGCCCCTTAGCCCAAATATGGGGGCCTACTCTTGCCAAGCTTTCCATCGATGATTTTGAGAGTAGGAAAAATTCCTTGAATTCTGCTCGGTACCAATCTGATCCATACGACCAGCCGATGCTCATTCTTGAATTCATGGGCCGTGCCCATGCTCGCCACAATCGCCTTGGCCTTGATCAGTCCAATATCCGCTATCTCAGCAAATTTTCAGTCCGCTTTACACATCCCCTGAAACAAGGAAATACTGGAACTAGACGGGATCAGTCGCGACTTTATAGATGTCATAAAATTATAAAACATTCGAGTTAGGCACAAGTCTCATTCTTGCTACAATTAGCGCTTGTAATAAATAACGGAATTAATTATGTGTGGAATAATCGGGGCAATAGCGCAGCGCAATGTCGTTCCTATTCTTTTACAAGGGCTGCAACGCCTGGAATATAGGGGTTATGACTCAGCTGGATTGGTGGTCGTCGAGAACAATGAGTTGCAACGCATTCGCAGCACCGGACGCGTTGCGGAATTAACCACACGAAGCGCTGCTACCAGCGGTCATATCGGTATTGCCCATACGCGTTGGGCCACTCACGGCGTGCCCAGCGAACGTAACGCGCACCCGCACTTGAGCAGCAATCTCATTGCCGTAGTGCACAATGGCATTATCGAAAACTACGAAGAGCTACGCACGCGCCTGACGGCGCAAGGCTCCGTATTTACATCCGACACTGACAGCGAAGTCATTGCACATCTTATTAATAGCTACTATGCGCGCGGCAATAGCTTGTTGGTTGCAACTCAGGCGGCGCTTGCGGAATTGGTGGGCGCTTATGCTATTGGGGTAGTGGCAGCGGACAATCCGAGCCAGCTAATTTGTGCGCGCAAGGGTAGCCCGCTATTGTTGGGAGTGGGAATTGACGAGCATTTCATCGCATCGGATGTATCAGCGCTGTTGCCGGTGACAAAAAATGTGGTGTATCTGGAAGAGGGCGACGTGGCCGAAGTAAGTTTGCACGGTTACCGGATTTTCGATGCTAAGGGCCAAGCGGTGGAACGTCCGGTACACGTCAGTAAACTGTCTAACGCAAGCATGGAGCTGGGCGAATATCGTCACTACATGCAGAAGGAAATTCACGAGCAGCCGCAAGCGCTCGCGGACACGTTGGAAGGAGTATGTAACAGCCAGTCGCTGATACCCGGCATTTTCGGTGCCGAGGCCGCTGCTGCGTTCGAACAAGTTGAAAGCATCCTTATTCTCGCTTGCGGCACCAGCCACCATGCGGGGCTAGTGGCGCGCTACTGGCTCGAAGAAATTGCCGGCATTCCATGTACCGTGGAAATCGCCAGCGAATATCGCTATCGCGTAAGCGTGCCCAATCCCAAGTCGCTAGTCGTTACTATTTCTCAATCGGGTGAAACCGCCGATACTCTGGCTGCGCTCAACCATGCTAAGGCATTGGGTCACCCACATACTCTTTCCATCTGCAATGTACCGGAAAGCGCGCTGGTCAGGCTCTCCAAGCTACATTTCCTGACGCGTGCAGGGCCGGAAATTGGTGTCGCCTCAACCAAGGCATTTACTACACAATTAGCGGCTTTGTTCCTGCTTACTCTGGTTCTCGCCAAGCAGCGGGGAAGGTTGAGTGCAGAAAAAGAACAGCGCCACTTACATGCGCTACGCCATTTGCCCAGCGCGGTTCAGTTGGTATTGAAACTTGAACCTGATATTGCGCAGATGGCCGAGCGTTTTACCGACAAGCGCCATGCCCTGTTCCTAGGGCGTGGACTGCACTATCCTATCGCACTGGAAGGTGCACTTAAGCTAAAGGAAATATCTTACATTCACGCTGAAGCTTACCCCGCTGGTGAATTAAAGCACGGGCCACTAGCCTTGGTGGACAAGGACATGCCGGTTATTGCCGTTGCTACTAACGATGCATTGCTGGAAAAGCTCAAATCCAACCTGCAAGAAGTACGCGCACGAGGTGGAGAGCTGTATGTATTCGCCGATGCGGGCACGCGGTTTCATTCGAGCGAGGGCGTACACTTAATGCAAATGCCCGAGCATGCCGGATATTTGAGCCCTATTCTGCACACCATTGCGCTGCAACTGCTGGCATATTACGTGGCATTGCAAAAGGGAACTGATGTCGACAAGCCGCGCAATCTGGCCAAATCTGTCACTGTAGAGTGATGAGTCAGCGAGTTATGCTTGTTTCGCATCCGCCCATTACGGGGTTTTTCCAGAATGGCGGTTATCACTGTATTCAATCAGAAGGGCGGGGTGGGCAAAACCACCACCTGCCTCAATCTTGCCGCTGCGCTGGCCATGGGGCAGCGGCATCCCATCGCTCTTGATCTTGACCCTCAAGGGCATTTAAGCTTGGCCTCTGGGCTGAAAGATGCCACTTTATCTGATGCTGGCATGGCTGCCTTTTTTAGGCTGAACACTCCGCTTGCCAAACTTCTGCGCGATACGCCAGCGGGTTGGCAGATCGTCTCCTCCTCGCTCGGGCTGTCCAAGATCGACGCGCTGTATGGCAGCGATCCCAAGGCTGCTACCCTATTGAAAAAAGGTCTGAGTGAAGATTTGGCACTCACCGGTGCGCCGATTCTGATTGATTGTTGCCCCATGTTGGGAGTGCTCACGCTTAACGCTCTGCTCGCCTCGGATCGAGTGCTGATTCCGGTTTCGGCGGACTTTCTCTCGCTGCAAGGTGTGCATCTTCTGGATTCCGCACTTAATGTATTAGAGGTCAAACTTAAACGTTTATTCGAGCGCCGCATTGTGGTGACCCGATTCGATGCGCGGCGTAAGCTTTCGTATGAAATTTTCGACAAACTTCGGGACCGTTACGGTTCAGTGGTATGCAATACACGCATTAGCGAAAACGTTGCGCTTGCCACCAGCCCTATGCATGGTAAAGATGTCTTCGCTTACGCCCCACATAGTCCTGGCGCGGCGGATTACAAGGCGTTAACCGCAGAGTTGATAAATAGCGGATTTTTTGAAGAAAGAGTGGCAGTTTGATTTCAACCTGGATGCCTTAAATATCCAAGCCATCCTCACCCCACCAGCTTCCATTTCATCATTTCATTTGCTCTCAATGGCACTAATTGATGCTCTCCAAACCCAATTGTTGCTGGCACTTGCCATTCCTGCTTACACAAGGTCACGCTTTGAGTGTTATGCGGCAAACGATAAAAGTCAGCGCCGTAAAAACTGGCAAAACCTTCCAGTTTGTCTAGCGCCCCGACCTGCTCGAAAACTTCTGCATATAGTTCGAGGGCGGTGTGGGCGGTGTAAATGCCGGCGCAGCCGCAAGCGGACTCTTTAGTATGCTGTGCATGCGGGGCGCTGTCGGTACCGAGGAAGAACTTTTTGTTGCCACTGGTGGCCGCCGCAAGCAATGCTTCACGATGTGTTTCGCGCTTCAATACTGGCAGGCAGTAATAGTGCGGATGGATGCCGCCACTGAGCATGGCATTGCGGTTGTATAGCAGGTGGTGCGCGGTGATAGTGGCAGCGATATTATCTGGCGCGCTTTGCACAAAATGTGCGGCGTCTATCGTGCTGATATGTTCGAACACCACGCGCAAATCGGGTAGGTCACGCAGTAGCGGTTGCAGCACGCGGGCTATGAATACTGCCTCGCGATCGAACACGTCTACCGCTGTATCGGTTACTTCGCCATGCATAAGCAGCGGCATACCACAATGTTGCATTTCTTCCAGTGCGGGATAGGTTTTGCGGATGTCAGTGACGCCCGAATCGGAGTTGGTGGTGGCGCCCGCAGGATAATATTTAACTGCATGCACTATGCCGCTTTGTTTTGCTGTACGAATCTCTTTCGCCGTAGTGTTGTCGGTTAGATATAGCGTCATTAACGGTTCGAAATGCGAACCTGTAGGTAGCGCAGCGAGAATGCGCGCGCGGTAGGCCTGCGCCTGTTCGGTAGTTGTAACCGGTGGGCGGAGGTTGGGCATGATGATGGCGCGGGCGAATTGGCGTGCGGTGTCGGGCAGAACGGAGTGCATTAACGACCCATCGCGCAAATGCAGGTGCCAGTCGTCAGGGCGGGTTAGTTTCAGTTCCATGGCAGATTTTTATCCGAATGTAAAAACGAGGTAAGTCCTGTATTAAGCTGAGGATTTGAGTGATAGGGCGCGTTGGTACAGTTCGTTACGCCCTGCTCCAGTAATACGCACGGCGAGCTGTACTGCCTGCTTGAGCGGCAATTCGTGCAACAACTCCGCCAATACATGTTCAGCGTCTGCATTTAATCCTTCCTGTTGCGCTGCCATGCCGGAAATCAACAATACGAATTCGCCTCGTTGGCGGTTGGGATCACCATTCAGCCAAACCAGTGCCTCGGCGAGGGAGCATCGTTGAATGCTCTCGAAAAGCTTGGTGATTTCGCGCGCAAATACAATTTGCCGGTCACCACCGAAAACGCTTTGCAGGTCAGACACGCATTCCAGTATGCGATGCGGGGCTTCGTAAAATATCAGGGTATAGGGTAAGGCGATCAGTTCTTGTAACGCGCGGCAACGTGCAGCTGCTTTATTGGGCAGGAACCCATAAAACAGGAAGTGCGGTGCGGGTAGGCCGGCGGCGGATAGGGCCGCTAATGCGGCGTTTGCTCCAGGGATGGGGGTCACGCGGTAGCCAGCGGCACGTACTTCTGCCACCAATATTGCACCGGGGTCGCTTATCGCTGGCGTGCCTGCATCAGATACCAGGGCAACCGACAGACCGCGGGCCAGCAGCGCGATCACTTTTTCTGCCGCCGCCCGTTCGTTATGCTGGTGCAATGCCATTAACCTATTTGCCGCAATGGAATAATGCATCAGCAGATTCGAAGTATTGCGCGTGTCTTCAGCAGCAATGGTATCAGCAGATATCAGTACATCCAACGCCCGCAAACTGATATCTCGCAAATTCCCGATTGGGGTGGCAACCACATATAATGCGCACTCTAATTTTTGTTTTTGCCCGCTATGCACTGCACTTCCTCTTATTGTTGCTTGTTAGCCGCCGTACTATACGTGAGCGTGGATGGCTGTGCCACTCCCAAAAAATGCATCAGGCCAAAAAATGCATCAGGTTCGCCAGTCTCTTTTTGGATTTCTGACAAGGATGATTTGTTTGCAGGCCAACCCATCAATTAAGCCTGAAATGGAACGTTTTTATGCGCTCGTTGTCAACATTTGTCATCTGATGCAGAAATCAGTGTCGCTGAGTACACGTGGGGTTCAGGCCGAAAGGTTGGCGGAACAATTTTTGCAACGCCATGGCCTCAAGTTGTTGCAACGAAACTATAGCTGCCGTTATGGCGAAATTGATCTTATTCTGCAAGATGGCGATACAGTGGTATTTGCCGAGGTACGTTTGCGTAGCCGTGGCGATTTCGGCGGTGCTGCGGCCAGCATTAATGCGGCCAAGCAGGCTCGACTGATACACACTGCTCAGCATTACCTGGCCACATTGAGCCGTACCCCGCCTTGCCGTTTTGATGCGGTGTTGTTTGATACGCTGGATAGCGCTCGACCGGAATGGATCAAGAATGCTTTTACCGCCTGATTTCGGGTAACATCCGCATTCATCGCAACGGATTTTGGGCGCTGTGGACTTTGATCAGCAGAAACCGTCCGCACTTCGACGACATATTAGTGAGAGGGAACATGCGTTATTTAAATTACCTATTATTGGCTATCGTGCTAGGCGCGGTGCAAGGGTGTCTTCCGATAATTGCTGCGGGTGTCGGCGCGGGTGCGTTAATGTCGTCCGATCGCCGTACTGCCGGCATTATTCTCGAAGACCAAAACATCGAGAACAAGGCACTCAATCAAATAAATGTCCAATATAAAGATACTGTGTATGTGAATGTCACCAGTTTCAATCGCCGTGTGCTCATTACTGGCCAGGTGCCTAACGAAACAGTTAAAGCTGATGTTGAAAAAATAGTTTCAAGCTTGACGAATGTAAAAACTGTAAATAACGAACTACAGGTGTCCTCCCTTACTGATTTATCCTGGCGTAGTAATGACGGCTTTATTACTAGCAATATTAAGCTGCGCTTTCTCAATAACAGCCGAGGATTTCAGCCTGAACATGTAAAAGTAATTACCGAAAACAGCTCAGTATTCCTGATGGGCTTGGTCTATCACAAGGAAGCTGAAGCCGCTGCCGATATCGCGAGTAGCTCGCGTGGCGTGGAGCGCGTAGTTAAGGTGTTTGAATACCTCGATTAAGGGCCGGTTGCTTAGCTCGCTATGTTTATAAGTATCAAACAGAAAAAAATTTCTGAGCAAAAGCTTTGTGCAAGAATAGCTAAGGCGGCATGGAACACAATGTTCTATTGCTGCACCAGCTTTTTATTATTACGCTGCCGAACAAAATACGTGTGTCAATTTTAATGACCATGCTCACTCCCACCGAAATTACCCTGCATCAACAATCGAAGCTGCTGGAAATAGCCTTCGATGACGGTTCACGCTACCGCTTGCCGTATGAGTTTCTGCGTGTGCATTCGCCTTCTGCCGCAGTTCGTGGGCACGGGCCGAGTCAGGAGGTGCTGCAGGTCGGCAAGCAAGATGTGAACGTGATTGACGTGCAGCCCGTAGGTAGCTACGCCATCAAACTGACTTTCGATGATGGCCACAATACCGGCCTTTATTCTTGGGATTACTTGAATGAGCTCGGGAAATATCAGGATGCGTTGTGGCACGAATATTTAAGGAAATTGGCAGAAGCGGGAGAGAGCCGTGTTCCACATCATTCTGTAGATATACTCGATAAATCCGAGGAAGTAAAATGAACAAAACAACTCATTTCGGTTTCGCGACTATCCCGGAAATAGAAAAAACAGAGCGCGTAGCCAAGGTATTCACATCCGTCGCCACCAAATATGATGTGATGAACGACCTTATGTCAGTTGGCCTGCATCGGCTCTGGAAGCGCTTCGCCATCCAGGTCAGTGGCGTACGAGTGGGAGAGCGAGTGCTGGATGTGGCGGGTGGATCTGGAGACCTTTCCCGTCAGTTTGCCAAGCGTGTCGGTAACAGTGGCCAAGTTTTGCTCACTGACATTAACAAAGCGATGTTGCGCGTCGGCCGTGACCGCTTGATTGATGATGGCGTAAATACACCTGTTGTACAGTGTGATGCGGAAAACTTGCCCTTTCCGTCTAATTATTTTAATTGTGTCAGTATTGCTTTCGGCCTGCGCAATGTGACTCACAAGGATGCTGCGCTACGTGAAATGCAGCGTGTGCTTAAGCCCGGTGGCCGCTTGCTGGTGCTGGAGTTTTCCAAGGTGTGGAAGCCGTTGGAGCCGCTCTATGATGCTTACTCGTTCAAATTGCTGCCAAAGTTGGGCGAACTGATCGCCAAAGATGCCGACAGTTATCGCTACCTGGCGGAATCTATCCGTATGCACCCTTCACAGGAGGAGCTTAAGCGCATGATGGAAGAAGCTGGGCTCTCTCGTGTTGAATATTTCAACCTTAATGCTGGAATTGTGGCCTTACACAGGGGTTATAAAATTTAATCAGGATGTTTCACAAACTTTTGCAGCGTACTCCACATACTTTATTCAACTTGCCCAAGGCAAGCTGAGAAAGTTGAAGTTCGGATTTAATATCAAAATATTTTTAAGGACAGTGCCAAGCTGGTTCGAAAAAGGAACCTTTACATTTTTCAGTACACTAAGGTTGTAGTGTTATACTTTATTCGCTTTTTTTGTTGTTAACTATTAAATGAGGTAGCCCATGAAACGTTTTCTATTGTTGTTAACTTTTGCCCTAGCTAGTTTCTCCATGCTAACTGTAACCGCCGAAGCTAAGCGCATGGGCGGGGGTGGCAGCATTGGTCAGCAACGCACCATGAGTCCGCAGCAAGCGTCCAAGGCACCCGCTGCCGCCCCTGCTCCGGCAGCGCCTGCGGCAGGTAATAAATGGCTTGGTCCCTTGGCTGGTTTGGCAATAGGTGCTGGTTTGGGCGCAATGTTCGCCGGGGGTCTGGGCGGGTTAGGTGGCGCAATGGGTGGTATTCTGATGGCGCTTCTGGCCGCAGGTTTGGTGATGTTCCTGGTTTCCCGGTTTCGTAAATCTCGGGGGCAGCAGCCTGCCATGCAATATGCAGGTAGCGGCACATCATCCTACCAGCCAGAATCGAGGCAGCAGCCATTTGTAGGCGGTAGCGCTGCTAACCCTGCTCCTCAAGTCAACAGCAGCAGTAATATTCCGGCAGATTTCCCGGCTGAAGCTTTCCTGCGTAGCGCTAAGACTTCATTTATCCGCCTGCAGGCCGCAAATGACCGCAAGGATCTAAATGACATTCGTGAATACACTACGCCCGAAATGTTCGCCGAAATTTCCTTGCAGTTACAGGAACGCGGCGATGCACCGCAAAAAACAGATGTACAGACAATTAACACTCAGATTGTTGAGGTGGTCAATGAAGGTGACTATGCCATTGCTAGTGTGCGTATGAGCGGCCAATTGAGCGAAAATAATGGCGTGCCCGAGAATTTCGATGAAATTTGGCATGTGCAGAAGAACCTGCGCGATGAAAAGGCAGTCTGGTTGCTATCCGGGATCCAGCAAGTAGCTTAAATATGTTGTTTCAGCCGACCGCTGCTGCCCTTAACCACTTGCTCACTCAAAGTGGTTGGGCATTGCAGCGGTTGGTAGTTCATGCAGGCAAGACGGCGCGCTTTACCATCGCGCCGTTTGTTTTTTCATATAATATTCAAAATGATGGCACGCTACGCGCCTCAGCCGCCGATGTAAGCGCTGATGCAAGCTGCACTATTCCACCTTCATTGTTACCGCGTCTGGCAGTGCATGATGAAACGGCTTTCGCACAAATTGAAAGTTGTGGCGATACCGCGCTCCTCACCGAAATTTTTTATCTTAGTCGTCATTTGCACTGGGATGCAGCAGAAGACTTAAGCCGGGTGACTGGTGATATTGCTGCCGAACGTATCGTGCAATTTGCCAAGACTGGCCAGCAATATATACACGATACTGCATTCAACTTGTCGCAAGCACTGGCAGAATACTGGACAGAAGAATACCCGCTGCTTACCAAATCCACTCATGTTGCGGATTTTGTGCAACAGACCGACAAGCTGCGCGACGACGTAGCGCGGCTGGAGCAACGCATCAACCGATTATCTAATCCTGAAAATTCTTGCTAGTCTTTGATACTATGCTGCAATGCATTTAGCTGTTCTTTGAAATTTACAAATCTGATTTTCTTTCCAGATGTTCAGAGGCTGCGCTAGGGCAGTTTTTGGACGAGTGAAAAAATCAAGCAGTGAGTATAATTTCTAACATTCGGCCAACATCTCGCTTGGACCGCAGAATAATCAAATCTTCGTAAAATTTTCATGCGCCTGTTACGCCTGCTAAAAATAATTTTTGTCGTACTGCGCTTCGGCTTGGACGAATTTCTTCTTGCGCATTCACGCACGCGCTGGCTGCTGGTACCGATCAACTTGCTGCTATTCGCACGGGATACCTCTGCACCGCGTGCAGTGAGATTGCGACATGCATTGGAGAACTTGGGTCCGATCTTCGTAAAATTCGGGCAAATGCTGTCTACCCGCCGCGACCTGATTCCTGTCGATATCGCCGATGGGCTCGCAAAATTGCAAGACCAGGTGCCGCCCTTTCCTTCTGCACAAGCTGTGGCTTTATTGGAGGCCACCTACAATAAAAAACTTAATGAAGTATTCCGCAGTTTTGAGGAAATCCCCATTGCCAGTGCCTCGGTGGCTCAAGTACATTTCGCCGTGCTGCCGAATGGACGCGAAGTCGCAATAAAAATCCTGCGTCCGGGCATTGCACGTGTTATCGCGCACGACATCGCATTGCTTGATATCTGCGCGAGTTTAATTGAACGCTGGTGGGAAGACGGCAGGCGGCTTAAGCCGCGCAAAGTGGTAGAGGAATTCGAGAAGCATCTGCACAACGAACTTGACCTGATGCGGGAAGCCTCCAGCGCCAGCCAATTGAAACGCAACTTTGCCAATTCCAAATTGTTGCTAGTTCCGGAAATTTATTGGGATTGGTGTACAGATGAAGTGATGGTGATGGAACGAATGAAAGGCCTTCCCGTCAATCATGTGGATGCGCTGCGTGCGGCCGGTATTGACCTCCCTACGCTGGCAGCCAATGGCGTGGAAATTTTCTACACCCAAGTTTTTCGCGATGGCTTTTTCCATGCTGACATGCACCCGGGTAATGTGCAGGTGGACGCAGATGGCCGCTACATTGCACTGGATTTCGGCATCATGGGCACCCTCACCGATTCCGACAAACATTATCTCGCACAGAACTTCATTGCTTTCTTTCGGCGCGACTATAAACGCGTGGCGGAAGTGCACATAGAATCCGGCTGGGCGCCTGCGGCTACCCGGGTGGATGAGCTGGAGGCTGCCATCCGAGCTGTGTGCGAGCCAATCTTTGACCGGCCCTTGCGTGAAGTTTCTTTCGGACGGGTCTTGCTGCGCCTGTTCCAGACCTCGCGCCAATTCGGCATTGAAGTCCAGCCACAGCTCGTACTGTTGCAAAAAACCTTGCTTAATATCGAGGGACTGGGCTTGCAACTCGATCCTGAATTGGACCTGTGGAAGACTGCCAAGCCCTGGCTGGAACGTTGGATGAGCGAGCAAATTGGCTGGCGCGGTTTTCTTAATGCTCTAAAAATAGAGGCGCCACACTATGCCATTCTATTACCGCAACTACCACGTTTGTTGTACCAAACTTTGAATGAAAAACCTGGAGTGCAAATTGCAAACGTATTGCGCGAATTAGTGGCTCAACAAAAACAAATAAACCAACTGGTTATATTAGTTGCGTTAATTTTATTCGGGTTTAGTGTTTTGTATTTTATTCGCGGTTAGGCAGAGTATTTTGATTGAATAATTCTTCAGTTAACTTAGGGCACATCTAAAATAGAGGTTATCAGGGACGATTAAGATTAACTAGTATAACAACCCATTAATTACAAAACATAATGTCTAGCCATTTTTGTATCTGCATCCTGCCGAGTGAACGTCCACTCAATGCCACGTTGCTCCATGTTACGGCGCAACTGCCAAGCATTCACTTCGGCGGTGAGCGTAACACGGTCTGGCAGGCGTCGATCAAGGCACTGGCGGTCAAGAATACCGATTTCGATTTCAGCCATGTTGAGCCAACTGGCATGTTTCGGCGTGTAGTGAAAGACTACACGTCGCAGCAGTGCCTTTGCTTCCTTGGCACCGAGCACTTCCTCGAAGCACTTGCGAAAGTGGGTGTTGAGATTGTCCATCACCAGATGGATACGCTGCGCCGTGACATAAACCTGCTTGTGATCACGACCGTCCGCCGACCTCCTTTTGGCTCGACCGCCACGAACAGGTTGCAAGTACCGGCGCGGACATACTCGTAATCCTGCTTCGCGGACGAGTTGGGCTGGGTTGGCAAAGGGGGCCGCGTATCCTTGAGCAGCTGCTTGCTCTTCTCGTCCAAACAGACCACGGGTTCTTCCGCCCGGAACGGACGGGCATAAAGATCGAGCAGGTCATACATTCGCTGCCGGTATTCTTCGGTCAAAGCGCCAATGCACCACATCACCTTGCACCATGGCTTGAGACAGTTTTTTTTAGCAGCCGGCGAATAGTCTCGCGGCTGATCGGACCAATATCCGCCTGCCTCTGCGCTGCCTGTTCCAGCAACTCGAGCGTCCAGCGCCTGGCACCTTCCGGCGGCTCCGAGCAGGCCAGAGCGGTAATCTTCGCCTCGACGTCGGTAGCAAACTGCCGAGGCTTGCCGGGACGCGCGACATCGCACAGTGCATATTCGGCACCATCCTCCAGATATGCGCTTCGTGTCCGCCAGATGGCGGTTCGTCCAACGCCGAGAACTGCCATGATCTGGGCTTCGGGGATCCCGCGATCAAGGGCAGATAAAATATGTGCCCGATTGACTTCTCGGGCATGGTGCAAACCCTTTGTACGATATGTCTCGATCAACTCACGATCCTCGTCGGTAAGATACAGTTCAGTCTGTCGCATGGCAGGCTCCTCATCATGGGGTGGGTATGCGACAGTATAATATATGTTTCGTTATTTATGAGTTTAGATACTAGTGTAGTGTTTTCGAAATGCGAAGGTGCTGACTATCTCAACCCGAACTGTCCTGTTAATTAAACAAAACTGCTTAAAAACCAAGCGGGCGAGGCAGCCCGCTTGGTTTTGATCGTAAGTCAACGGCGGCATTCACTCAATTGTGTCACGCTCCTTTGTGATAACCCACCACGCGCTCTACTTCATTCTTCGAACCAAGAATCACCGGTACACGTTGGTGCAAGCCCGTCGGCTTGAGTTCCATAATACGTTCGCGACCCGTGGAGCACACCCCTCCTGCTTGTTCCACGATGAAAGACATTGGATTAGATTCATATAGTAACCGCAACTTGCCCGCCTTACCCACTTCCTTGTTGTCGAATGGATACATAAAGATACCGCCGCGAATCAGAATGCGATGCACTTCCGCAACCATCGAAGCTACCCAGCGCATATTGAAGTTCTTTTCTCTTCCCCCTGGGGTTTTACCCTTTACGCATTCATCCACATAACGTTGCACCGGAGCTTCCCAGAAACGCTGGTTGGACATGTTGATGGCGAACTCCTGGGTATCGGCCGGAATGGTCATGTTCGGATGAGTCAGCATGAATTCCCCAATGTCATTGTTCAGCGTGAAGCCATTTACGCCATGTCCAGTAGTGAGCACTAACATTGTGGAGGGGCCATATAGTGCATAACCAGCGCAGATCTGCTGGGTACCCGGTTGCAAAAAATCTTCTGCGGACGGGTTTGTTACTCCTTCGGGACAACGAAGAATTGAAAAAATCGTGCCAACGGAAATATTTACATCAATGTTAGAGGAGCCATCCAGCGGGTCAAATGTCAGCAAGAACTTACCTTTTGGATATTGCGCAGGAATGGGGTAGATGTCATCCATTTCTTCAGATGCCATAGCGGCAAGATGGCCGCTCCATTGGTTTGCTTCGATGAAAATGTCATTGGTTATGACATCCAGCTTTTTTTGCGTTTCACCTTGGATATTTTCGCTACCTGCACTTCCCAGCACGCCAATCAATGCGCCTTTGTTTACACTATGGGCAATTTGTTTGCATGCCATAATGATGTCGCTGAGTAATCCAGTGAAATCACCATTTGCACCCGGTAATTGCCTCTGTTCTTCGATAATGAATTGCACCAAGTTTTTGCTCATGTGTTTTCCTTGCCTTAATTAATAGAATTTTTGAATTTCAGGATTTTACAGGTTTTTGCATTCTCTCTCCACGCCTATATGAGGATACTTAGCTTTGCATTTACAACAATAATAAAGGCAATATGAGACGTCTTGATCATTAAATATCTTTTGGCAAAAAACTTGTAAACCTTTTTCAAAAAATAGTATCTCAGGCTATTCATGCACAGAAATATTTCCCTTCGTACCTTGTGCTTGAAAAATATTGCTTGAAGACATTTACAGCTTCACTAAAATTGCTTTAACGGAAAGGGGCGATGCGTGGCTATCCGCATCTGCTAAAATATTGAGCCTGTGTAGGTTTGAAGAGTTATTTAATCCGGAATCAATGCTGACAAAAAGCCTCGCCAAATTCAAGTTTTGGGCATTGGCCACCGATAGTAGGAGAGTGCACTCGCTGCAATATAAATGGGGAAATCGCCTGCAAGGGAAAATTTCAAAATCAGTCGAGAATATGACGGCTAAACGGAATTTTATAAGGGCATCATCATCCATGCGTTTTCAAAACACTTTTGTATTTGCATTACTTTTTATTCCTGTTTTGGCGGTCGCAAATCAGGATGCGGATTTTCTCGCCGCGCGTGACGCATTTCGGATGGGTGATTTAGTGAAGCTTGATCGCATGGTCGTGCGATTAAAGCACTCCCCGCTAGAACCCTATCTAGCTTATTACCAGTTGCGTATGCGACTAGAGACTGCGAGCGCCGCCGATATTCAGGCATTTCTGGCGCGTCCTGATGATACCCCGGTGATTAACCACATGCGTGCGGAATGGTTGAGACTGCTTGGGAAAAGGCAGCAATGGGAAGAATTTGCGGCGCAATATCCACGCCTGGTGAGCGGGGAGGTCGATCTGACCTGTTATGCCCTGCGATCGCGTCAACGTCTGCAAGAAGAACAAGTGCTGCATGAGGCACGCAACCTATGGTTAACTAACAGCGCGGAAATGCCGGAAAGCTGCGCTCCATTGTTTGATGCGGCAATTGCCAGCGGTATCATCAATGCAACGGATGTATGGCTACGTTTGCGCTTGGCACTGGAGGCCGGTAATGTGACGCTGGCTAAACAGCTCTCGGAGAGGTTGCCTGCCAAGCGCGTCCTTTCTTCATCCGAACTGGATAGTGCCGCCACTGATCAGGTGCGTTATCTTGCCACGGTCAAGCTGGATAATGCCTCCGAAGCACAACGCACGGTGGCGATGTTTGCCTTGCTACGGCTGGCCAAGCAATCGCCGCAATTAGCTTATTCACAATGGGAAAAAAAAGCGGCATATTTTACTGCGGATGAGCAGTATTATTTTTATGGGTGGTTAGGTTACGAAGCGGCACGCAAGCGAGATACGCGCGCGTTGGAATGGTACAAGGCAGCTGGTGAGGCTCCCCTGACCGGGCCGCAGCTGGCATGGCGTGCCCGAACCGCGTTGCTTACGCAGAACTGGCATGAAGTTTGGACGAGCATTAATGCCATGACGCCGCAACAACAGCGCGAGGGTGTGTGGCGTTATTGGAAGGCGCGTGCTCTGAAAGCATGGGGAAGTCTGCCGGAAGCGAATGTGCTGTTTGCCGAATTGAGCAGCGAACATAACTTTTACGGTCAACTTGCTGCTGAGGAGATCGGAGTAGCTCCTGCCGCAACGATGCCTGCCAGTTATCAGCCAAGCAAAGCGACAATAAATGCAATGCTGGCACAGCTCGCCGTCCAACGTACACTGGCGTTATACCGTATGGATTTGCGCACTGACGCGGCTAGAGAATGGGCATGGGCGGCACGCAAGCTTGACGACCAACAGCTGTTGGTGGCAGCTGAAATTGCGCGCCGTAACGGGATGTATGACCATGCCATCAACACCGCTGATCGTACCGTGCAGATACATGACTTCACCCTGCGCTATCTCGCACCTTACCGAGAGGTATTACAGGGCTACATTCGCAAGAATGAACTGGAAGAAGCCTGGGTGTATGGCTTAATACGGCAGGAGAGTCGTTTCGTCTATCAAGCTAAATCGCCAGTAGGCGCGACAGGGCTTATGCAGATCATGCCTGCCACGGCGCGTTGGATAGCGCAAAAAATAGGGATGAAAAGTTATCGTCAGGCACTTGTGAATCAACTTGATACTCATTTCAAGCTTGGTACGTATTACATGAAATCGGTGCTGTCGTCACTCGACAACAATCCAGTGCTGGCCTCTGCCGCCTATAACGCCGGCCCTTCACGCGCCCGCAAATGGCGGGGGGAAAGCACATTGGAAGGAGCCGTTTACGCCGAAAATATTCCCTTTGATGAAACGCGCACTTATGTAAAGAAAGTTATGAGCAATACCATGTATTACTCCCAGCTTTTCGGCCAGCCGCCGCGTTCCCTCAAACAACGTTTGGGTGTGATTACGGCAAAGAATGTAGTTAACCAGCAGGCTATCTCTGATGAAAGATAACGGCCTGAAAATATACAGTGTTGGCGGCGCTGTGCGCGACGAACTGCTCGGTCTGCCAGTGAATGACCATGATTGGGTGGTGGTGGGTAGTACACCGGAAGACATGGTGACGCGCGGCTATAAGCCGGTGGGCAAGGATTTTCCGGTTTTTCTGCATCCTGACAGACATGAGGAATATGCGCTGGCCCGTACCGAGCGTAAAACTGCCCCCGGCTATAGGGGTTTCGCCATTCATGCCGCGCCGGACGTGACGTTGGAGCAAGACTTGCTGCGCCGAGACTTTACCATTAACGCCATTGCACGCGATCAAGACGGCAATTTAGTTGATCCCTATAACGGCATCGCCGACTTGCGAGCCGGGATTTTACGCCATGTTAGTTCGGCGTTCAGTGAAGACCCGGTGCGGATTCTGCGCGCAGCGCGTTTTGTGGCGCGTTTTGGTTTCAACATAGCGCCGGAGACGTTGTCGTTGATGCGCGCAATGGTGGCAAATGGTGAAGTGGATGCGCTGGTGCCGGAAAGGGTGTGGCAAGAACTGGCGCGTGGCCTGATGGAAAAAGTGCCGTCACGTTTTTTTTTCACGCTACGTGATTGCGGTGCGCTCGAGAAAATCCTGCCGGAAGTAGACGCGCTGTTCGGCGTGCCACAGCCGCCTAAATATCACCCGGAAATCGATTGCGGCATACACACCATGCTGGTGCTGGACGATGCAGCACAACATGACTACCCGTTGGAAGTACGTTTTTCTGCGCTCACGCACGACCTCGGCAAGGGGAATACGCCAGCGGAAATTTTACCGCGCCACATCGGCCACGAGATACGCAGTGTCGATTTGTTGCGTACCTTGTGTGTGCGTCTGCGCGTAACAAACGAATGCCGCGACCTCAGCCTACTGGTGGCACGCTATCACGGTAATGTGCATCGTGCTCCCGAGCTGCGCCCCGATACCATTGTCGCCATATTGCAGAGTTGCGATGCGTGGCGCAGGCCAGAGCGCTTCGCGCACCTGTTGCAGGCATGTGCTTCGGATGCGCGGGGGCGGACCGGGCATGAACAGGATGCTTATCCGCAGGCGGATTACCTGCTGCGAATGTTACGGGCGACGCAGACGGTGAATGCAGGGGAGATTGCGCAGCAATGTGAGGATAAGAATGCTATTGCTGACAAAGTGCGTGAGGCACGGATTATGGCAGTGGAGCGGGTAATTAAAGGTTGAATTTCTCACCTCGAATCTGTAGTGGATTTAGTTTTTCGATGTTGTAACATTATGGATGCATGAAGGGGACGCTGCCATTTGTGTGTGCTGAAGATGGAAATAAAAGGGTAGCGTCCCAGGATGTCTAGTTTACGTTAGAGCCTACAACAGGAGTACCGCAATGCCTGATCTTGCAACAATTGGCTCGGCACTGAGTAGCATCAAAATTGCAACGGATATCGTTAAGTTCTTGCGCGGAAGCGATTTGTCGCTTGAGCGAGCAGAACTGAAACTTAAGCTTGCTGACCTTCTAAGTTCACTCGCCGACGCAAAAATTGAACTAATCGAAGTTCAAGAGACATTGGCAGGAAAAGACAAAAAAATTGCCGAACTTGAGGATGCCTTTCACAAGAAAGATTCCCTTGTACGGCAATACGACGCATATTACACAGCCGATGAAAATGGCAAACCTACCGGAGTACCTTACTGCTTACGTTGCTGGGAAAACGACCATAGACAAAGGTAGCTAGTGCGCGCATCAAGGGACTATCGCACTCGAGTGTGCACCTCTTGTGGTCATCAATATGAGGGACGCCTCGCTGGAGACATTCAGCCTCCGAAAGATGAACAACCCGCCTAAGCAAACTAAGTTATGAACGTCACATAATTGTAGGTTATACAACAAGCCAAAGTTATTGAGTTTCGCTATCACGGCTACTTGCGTCTTGTTGAACCTCACGCTTATGGCCAAGACAAAGACGACGATGAAACTCTTCGCTGTTATCAAACGTCTGATGGGAGCGAAGTGGTGAGCGTATTGGGGCTGGAAGCTCCTTAAAGTTCGTAGAAGATAAAGGGGGGACATTACCTTTTTTGGCATATCCAATGGGGTCGGCACGATATTTTATTTGTCGAGGTGTACGCTATGCAGCAGCGCCGATTCAGGCCGCAGCCATCGCTTGAAGTCTACCTGTTGTTTAAAGAAGACAGCAACGTGCTCAGTTTGATTAATCGTACGATATAGCGCACTATTTGTCGCATTGAAAAACAACTTCCTAAGGAGATAAGCTATGTCGCATCTGACGGCCAATGATCTAAAAACAAAAGGGGTAGCTGCTATCGAGTCTGTGCTGGCCGAGCATTCCGAGGCGATTGTTTCGGTGCGTGGCAAGGAGCGTTTCGTGGTGATGGATATTGCGCAATATCATTATTTGCGCGAGTGCGAGTTGGAGGTGGCGCTGGCTGAAGCCCGTGCCGATCTGGCGGCAGGACGATTTGTGCAGGAGTCGCCAGAAGAGCATTTGGCACGGGCGAAATCCGCCGCATGAGCTATCGCTTGGTTTTTACCGAGCAATATACAAGGCGTGCGGTGCGTTTTCTCAAGCGGCATCCCGATCTGGAAAAGCAGTATCTTAAAACCCTGCAACTACTTGAGTTGAATCCCTACCACCCTTCATTGCGCTTACATTCCTTGAGTGGAAAACTGCAATCATTGCATTCAGTTTCCATCAATCTTTCTTATCGCATTACGCTGGATTTGCTGATTCAGGATGAGCAGATTATTCCTGTGAACGTGGGCGACCACGATGCGGTGTATTGAATGACTGCACCCCTTGTGCATCTGGCCATTCTGCATGGTTAGAGAATATGACGTCCAACCCGTATATTAACCAAGCCGGAGATGTGGACATATCTGGCCGTTATTAAAGTGGAGTGAGCTTCGCGTATTCCAGCGCCAGCCACTTGGTACCGGCTGTGCGAAAATTCACTTGTACGCGCATATCTGAATCACCACCTTCAATGTTGACTATGACCCCTTCGCCAAATTTGGCGTGATGCACTGCCTGGCTAATATGCCACGGAGAATTTTGTGCGCCAATACTCTTTTTCCCCCCAAGCCCTTTCATGTTCATAGGGGAGGTGGGGGTGAGAGAGCTTGAATAACCAGAAGAGCTAAAGTTATTGCGTGTCGTTATACGTGGCGTGATCCAGTGCAACAACTCTTCCGGCAGCTCGCGCAAAAAACTGGACATCAAGTTGTAATTTACCTGCCCATGCAACATGCGGCTCTGTGCAAAGGTGAGATAGAGCCTGCGCCGCGCGCGCGTGATAGCCACATACATCAGGCGGCGTTCTTCATCCACACCAGCATCCGCCATGCGGCTGTTGTGGTGCGGGAATAAGCCCTCTTCCAGCCCGCTCATGAACACAGTATGAAATTCCAAACCTTTGGATGAGTGTACTGTCATCAGGTGTAGCGCATCCGCGTTAGCTTCCGCCTGACTTTCACCTGATTCAAGCGCGGCATGAGTGAGGAAGGAAGTAAGACTGTCGTCCTCATTCTCATGTACAAACAGGGTCGCGGCATTGATCAGTTCATTGAGGTTTTCCAGCCGTTCCTGAGCCTCGCGTTGTTTGACACCTGTTTCATTTTGATAATGAACAAGCAACCCGCTGTGCAGAATTATATGATCGATGACTTCCGGCAACGGCAGTTCACGCGTGGCACTGGCCATCATTTCGATTAAAGTTACAAACGTCGCCACCTTGCCACCCGTCTGTTTTGCCACTTGCCACAGGTTGACATTTTGCGCGCGCGCCGCTTCCTGCAATTGTTCGATAGTGCGCGTGCCAATGCCGCGCGTGGGAAAATTTATAATGCGCAGCAGCGCGTTATCATCACCCGGGTTTTGTATCAGGCGTAGATAAGCCAGCGCATGCTTGATTTCCTGTCTTTCGAAAAACCTCAGTCCGCCATACACGCGATAGGCTACCCCCGCTGACACCAATGCGTGTTCGATGACGCGCGACTGAGCATTGGAACGGTATAAAACGGCCATCTCGGCCAGATGAATGCCTTCGCGGTTAAGCTGGCGCGCCTCGTCAACGATGAATTTGGCTTCTTCCTCATCGGTGGGTGCCTCGTACACGCGTAATGGCTCACCTTTGTTTTCCGAGGTCCATAAATTCTTGCCAAGACGGCTGCGATTATTCTTGATTAGTGCATTGGCGGCATCAAGGATGTTGCCGTGCGAGCGATAGTTCTGCTCCAGTTTGATCACACTCTGCACATGAAAATCGCGCGTCAGTTCCTGCATATTGCCGACATTCGCCCCCCGAAACGCATAAATAGATTGGTCGTCGTCGCCCACCGCAAACAAGGCATTGTGTTGCCCAGCCAATAATTTGAGCCATTGATATTGCAAGCGGTTGGTGTCCTGAAATTCATCCACCAAAATGTGGCGGAAGCGAGCCTGATAATGCTCCCGTAATGGTTGATTGCGGGCCAGCAATTCATAGCAACGCAATAGCAACTCAGAAAAATCCACTACGCCTTCACGCTGGCACTGCTCATCATAAGCAGCAAAAATTTCCACCTTACGGCGGGTGTAGGGATCAAAGGCTTCCACCTCGTGCGCGCGCAGGCCCTGTTCTTTATTGCCGCTGATAAAGTTCTGAACCTCGCGCGGTGGATATTTTTCGTCATCCACATTGAGCACTTTCATTAACCGCTTGATGGAAGCAAGCTGGTCGGCGCTATCCAGAATCTGGAAAGTCTGCGGCAACATGGCTTCGCGGTGATGAGCGCGCAACATGCGGTTACACAGCCCATGAAAAGTCCCCATCCATAGCCCGCGTATGTTGATCGGCAGCATGGCGGACAAGCGCAAGAGCATCTCCTTTGCCGCCTTGTTGGTGAAGGTGACAGCTAGAATGCCATGCGGGCTGACTTGCCCGGTGCTGATCAGCCAGGCAATACGTGTGGTGAGCACGCGTGTTTTGCCGCTGCCCGCACCGGCCAGGATTAGCGCCGATTGTTCCGGTAGGGTAACGGCAGCGCGCTGTTCTGGATTAAGGCCAGAAAGAAAATCCATTCGGGATATCCGTAAACAAAACGGGGAACCAGAAACTATGCCTGATTCCCCGCCAACATCAAATTATAAAAAGTTATTTATTTCTGTTCTGCAGCATCTCATGCATGATTGGAGCCAGAATCACTTCCATCGCAAAGCTCATTTTGCCGCCGGGTACCACAATGGTATTCGAGCGCGACATGAATGAACATTGAATCATGTCAATAAGATATGGAAAATCCACGTCCGTGGGATCGCGGAAACGAATCACTACAAAACTTTCGTCCGGTGTCGGGATATCACGTGCAATGAAAGGGTTGGAAGTGTCAACCGTAGACACGCGCTGAAAGTTAATATCAGTACGTGAAAATTGTGGCGTGATGAAGTTAATATAGTCCGGCATGCGGCGCAGGATGGTATCTACCGTCGCTTCAGCGGAATAGCCACGTTCAGCTTGATCACGATGGATTTTCTGTATCCACTCCAGATTGACGATGGGAACCACGCCGATGCTCAAATCAACATGCTTGGCTGCATCCACGGTATCTGTCTTCACCATGCCGTGCAAACCTTCGTAAAACAGCAGATCGGAACCGGCGGCAATATCTTCCCACGGCGTAAATTGACCAGGGTTCAAGCTGGTGTTTAAGCGCGCATTCAGCTCCTTCGCTTCAGCATCGCTATGAATGTAATAACGGCGTTTACAAGAACCGGTTTTCCCATATGACTTGAAGGTCTCTTCGATTTTGTCGAAATGGTTGGCTTCGGGTCCAAAGTGGCTGAACGAATGATTGCCTGTTTTGCTAGCTTCAGCCACGGCTGCCCGAAATTCCAGGCGATCCAGGCTGTGCAGGCTGTCACCCTCAATCACGGCGGCATTTATGTGCTCACGGCGGAAAATATTTTCAAAAGCGCGCTTGGCGGTAGTAGTGCCGGCGCCCGATGAACCGGTCACAGCAATCACGGGGTGCTTGCGGGACATAGTAAAACTCTCCTGAAGGATATTAAAAAATTTATTTCGGCGGCATTCTAGCAGAACCCCGCACCCCGAGACATCTTAACGTACCAACATTGGCAGTCTTATTTGTCAGTTCGCGTCTGTCAGTTCGCGCGCAGCTTGGGCAGGATTATGCCGGTATAATGTCGACTGGACGAACTAACGCAGAAATTAAAATGCAACAGGATTATAAACCGAAAAATATCGAAGTTGTCGCGCAACAATATTGGAAGGAGAAATTGACCTTCCGCGCGAAGGATCAATCTGAGAAGCCCAAATATTATTGTCTGTCGATGTTTCCTTACCCCTCCGGCAAGCTGCACATGGGGCATGTGCGTAACTATACTATCGGTGATGTGCTATCGCGTTATCACCGCATGAAGGGCTTTAACGTAATGCAACCGATGGGCTGGGATGCCTTTGGCCTGCCCGCTGAGAATGCCGCCTTGGCCAATAACGTACCGCCCGCCGCGTGGACTTATTCCAATATTGACGTCATGCGCACGCAGCTACAGAGCTTGGGACTTGGCGTCGACTGGTCGCGCGAAGTGACGACTTGCAAACCGGATTATTACCGTTGGGAACAATGGTTGTTCACGCGCCTGTTTCAGAAAGGGCTGATTTACAAAAAGACGTCTTCGGTGAACTGGGATCCGGTCGATCACACAGTGTTGGCCAATGAACAGGTGATTGATGGGCGCGGCTGGCGTTCCGGCGCGCTGGTGGAAAAACGCGACATCCCGATGTATTTCATGCGCATTACTCAATATGCCGAAGAGTTGCTTGCCGATCTGGACCAGTTGGAAGGCTGGCCGGAACAGGTCAAGACCATGCAGCGCAACTGGATCGGCAAGAGCTACGGTGTGCGCTTCGCTTTCCCTTATCAACTGGATGGCAAGCAGGACAAGTTGTGGGTATATACCACACGTGCCGACACCATCATGGGCGTCACTTTCGTTGCAGTTGCTGCTGAGCATCCTCTGGCAACTCGCGCTGCACAAGGCAATCCCGTGCTTACTGTATTCATCGAAGAATGCAAGCATGGCGGCGTGGCGGAAGCCGATATCGCAACGATGGAAAAGAAGGGCATGGACACTGGCTTGAAGGTCACCCATCCGCTCACCGGCGAACAAGTGCCGGTATGGATAGGCAACTATGTACTGATGGGCTACGGCGAGGGCGCGGTGATGGCAGTGCCCGCGCATGACGAACGCGATTTTGGCTTTGCCAAAAAATATGGCTTGCCGATCAAGCAAGTGATTGCCAAAGGCCGTGACGATGGCTTTGGTGACGGTAGCGGATATGGCGGTGGCACAGCTTCAGGAGTTGGGTCTGAAGACGGTAGCGGAGCGGGTAGTGGTGGTATCGATACTCCATTCGCTATTGTTCGATGGCAAGAGTGGTATGGAAGCAAAGTAGTGGGTGTTTGCATTAACTCAGGAAAATATGACGGCCTCGGTTATACCTCAGCCGTAGACTCCATCGCCGCCGATCTCGCTGTCAAAGGTCTGGGCGAAAAGAAAGTGCAGTTCCGCCTGCGCGACTGGGGCATCTCGCGTCAGCGTTACTGGGGCTGCCCGATCCCGATCATTCATTGCGTACATTGCGGCGATGTTCCGGTGCCGGATGAGCAATTACCTGTTTTATTGCCGGAGAACGTAACGATTACCGGTGCGGGTTCACCGCTGGCGAAGATGCCGGAGTTCTACGAGACCACTTGCCCGCAATGTGGCGGCGCGGCGAAGCGCGAGACCGACACCATGGATACCTTCGTCGAATCGTCCTGGTATTACGCGCGCTACACCAGTCCCGGTTGTACCACGGGCATGGTGGACGAACGTGCCCAGTACTGGTTGCCTGTTGATCAATATGTCGGTGGTATTGAGCACGCCATCCTGCATTTGCTGTATGCGCGTTTCTTTAACAAGCTGATGCGCGATGAGGGGTTGTTCGGCGAGACTGCCCTTACCTCAGTATCACAGGGAAAAGAAGAGCAAACGCTACGGCCAAAATCCGTTGATGAACCGTTTACCAACCTGCTCACGCAAGGGATGGTGATCGCGCCGACTTTTTTCCGCGAAGGGGTGGCGGGCAAAAAACTATGGATCAATCCTGCCGATGTGGATATAGACACAGACTCACGAGGACGCCCGGTTGGCGCCAAGTTGCGCGCCGACGGCCAGCCGGTTGTTATCGGCGGCACAGAGAAAATGTCCAAATCCAAAAACAACGGCGTAGATCCACAGGTCATCATTGACCAATATGGCGCCGACACTGCGCGCTTTTTTATAATATTTGCAGCGCCGCCCGAGCAAACCCTGGAGTGGTCTGACGCCGGTGTGGAAGGTGCATTCCGTTTTCTGAGACGGGTATGGAATTTTGCTTATTCAAATAAAAACGAGATTGGGGTTTATCAAAATCGCAGCAAACAAGAGTCCGACGAATCTTACTTGAAGGCATTGAATAATGAACAAAGGGATGTTTACAGAGAGATGCATGTAGCACTTAAACAAGCAAATTTTGACCTGCAGCGCTTGCAATTCAATACTGTGGCATCAGCTTGCATGAAAATTTTGAAAGCGTTAGAGCAACAAATGGTCATAGTTACGCCTGACATGAATACAAAAGTGGTTGCCATCACAAAGGGATTCAGTATCCTGCTGCGCCTGCTTTCCCCTATTGCACCGCACATTACGCAAACACTCTGGCAAGAATTGGGTTACGGCGATGATATTTTGTCCGCTCCTTGGCCAGAAGTGGATGAAGCTGCATTAGTACAAGATGAAATCGACCTGATAATTCAAGTCAATGGGAAGTTGCGCGGTAAATTGCGCGTAGCAAAGGATGCCGATCATGCCATGCTCAAACAGCTGGCTTTAACCTATCCGTCCGTAGAAAAATTATTAGCCGGCCAAGCTGCCAAAAAAATCATCGTGGTGCCTGGGCGCTTGATCAACGTAGTAATCTAACCTATGGAAAGATGCCAATGCGCACAAATCTGCTGATATTGCCGCTGTTAATACTAACGTTGCTGTTGGCTGCGTGCGGCTTTCATTTGCGCGGACAAGGGGGGTTTGCGTTCCCATTTCAGACATTATTCATATTGTCACCTAATGCCAATGCGCCCTTCATTATTGATTTAAAACGTGCTGTGCAGTTATATAACGTCAAGCTCGTTGATTCGTCCGAAAACGCGCAACTGACTCTGCATATCGTTTCCGAAACTATGAGCAAGCAGATACTTTCCTTGAGCGATGCCGGCCGTGTGCGCGAATATCAATTGAATTATCGTGTTTCGTTGCGTGCTTACGATATCAAACTGGATGAATGGGTTCCCGCAGATGAAATCGTGCTGCAGCGTTATTTATCGTATGACAACACACAGGTTCTTGCTAAGGAAATGGAGGAAACGCTGCTTTATCAAGACATGCGCAAGGACGCGGTTCAGCAGATATTACGTCGCTTGAGTCTTGCCAAGGCGCCGCCATCGCCACAATGAAGCTAGCTCATCTACCATGAAGCTTTCTGGGGAGGATTTGTCGCATCATCTTGCCCAGGGGCTTGCGCCGCTGTATGTTATTCACGGCGAGGCGTTGCTGCTCGCTATCGAGGCGGCCGATGCCATCCGCGCTGCAGCGCGCGCGGATGGCTATATCGAGCGTGAAGTACTAATCGCTGAGCCGGGCTTCAAGTGGGCAGAGTTGCGTCATAGCGCGCAAAGTTTGTCGCTCTTTTCCACGCGAAAATTGGTGGATCTGCGTATTCCATCCGGCAAGCCGGGTGTGGAAGGTGCCCAGGCCTTGCAGGATTATTGCCAGAAATTGAACGTCGACACAGTTACGCTGGTATCGCTGCCACGATTGGACAAGACTGCCTTGGGCAGCAAATGGTTCAGCGCGCTGTCAGCGCAGGGGGTGATCATTGCCACCGAGGAAATTGCCCTGAATGCACTGCCGACCTGGATTGCGAGCCGATTGAAACGGCAGAATCAATCCGCTGATGCGGACACTTTGGCGTTTCTCGCGGAGCGGGTGGAAGGCAATCTGCTGGCGGCTTATCAGGAAATCCAAAAGCTTGCCCTGTTATTCCCCGCCGGGCCATTATCTTTCGAACAGGTGAAGGACTCCGTAATGGATGTGGCGCGCTACGACGTGTTCAAGCTGTCCGAGGCTATGCTGGCGGGTGATGTAGCGCGATATGCGCACATCCTCGATGGCTTGCGTGTTGAAGGCACGGCTGCCGTGCTGATACTGTGGGCGTTGGCCGAAGACATTCGTACGCTGAGCAAGGTGTTACGCGCTATGCAGGACAGTGGCAATTTGTCTTCCGCGCTACGCGATGCGCGTGTATGGGGCGTACGCCAAAAGCTCGTGGAACGCGCCGTGCGGCGTTTCAGCCCGGCTATAGCCGAGCGCGCCTTGCGTCAGGCCGCGCACGTGGACAAGGTGATTAAGGGCTTGCGCCGCGGTAACGTGTGGGATGAATTGCTGCAATTGGGGGTTCGTTGCGCTAATGTGAAAGCGGCATAAAGTTGATGGACGAAATTCTTCTAGTCTTAACCAATTTGCCGAATCGTGAGAGCGCCCAGCGCGTGGCCAATGCTTTGATTGAAAGTCGGGCCGCGGCATGCATCAACATGCTGGCGGAATGCACCTCGGTCTATCGCTGGCAGGGAGAAATAGAGACGGCTAGTGAGGTGCCGCTGCTGATTAAGACTACCCGTGCCGCTTACCCTCAACTTGAGGCCGTCATCCGTTCACATCATCCCTATGAACTTCCCGAGATCATTGCTGTCTCGATTAACGCAGGGTTGCCCGGCTATCTACAGTGGATCATCCAAGAAACATCTCCAGCCTCTGCCAGCCTCCCATGACAATGTGAGACTGGAAGGAGTAAAAGTGAAGGTTGTTTTGAATACAATTGCTCTTTTTTTAGCCATTTAGAGCCCTCTATTTTCATTGAGGCATTTTGTTCGTCAAATTACTGACTTACAGGTAACATCCACAAAGGTTTTGAAAGCGATGCGTCTCTTACTGTTGATATTGTTGTGCTTGGTTCCGTTATCCTACGCGGAAAGTTTTCTGGATCGCTTGCCGCTACTGGGTGGCGCGAAGCAAACTGTCATCTTGCATCCGGATAAGGCCTTCGGGCTGGAAGTCAGCGTGCGCGATGCATCCACCCTGCTTGCCAATTTCAAGATCACGCCCGGCTACTATTTATATCGTGACAAGGTTACCTTCACTATATCGGGCGATTCCGCAAAAATTGCGGGCGTAAAAATTACGAATGTGTCTATGCCAAAAGGGGAAATGAAGTCTGACCTCAATTTCGGTGACATGACAGTATTTCATCAGCCCTTCCAAGCGGTGATTACGCTGGAACGCAATAACAATACGGCTCAGGATATTACGCTGGCAGCCAGTTATCAGGGGTGCAAAGAAAACGATCTGTGCTATGCGCCGATAGATAAGCAGTTCAGCATCATGCTACCCAAGGCAAGTCTCGCAACAACAACGCCACAGATGCAAACTTCGCCGCAGGCGGCGCAAGGTGTTGCAATGCCTGATGATTCTGAAAGTACGCAGCTTGCCAACCTATTCAAGCAAGGTGGCTTTTGGCTGATCGTGACATTTTTCTTTGGTGCCGGGCTGCTGCTTGCTTTCACTCCTTGCATGCTGCCGATGATCCCCATTCTTTCTGGCATCATCGTTGGTCGCAGCTCACACCCCACCAAAATGCACGGCTTCCTCTTGTCGCTTGCCTACGTGCTCGGCATGGCATTAACCTATGCAGCGATTGGCGTGGCCGCCGGTCTGTCTGGTACGCTATTGTCCAGCGCGCTGCAAACGCCTTGGGCGCTGGGTAGCTTTGCTGCCGTGTTCGTGTTGCTGTCTTTATCGATGTTCGGCTTTTACGAGCTACAACTTCCTGCCGCTCTGCAAAGCAAATTGACCAATACCAGTAACCGCCTGCATGGCGGCCATCTGAGTGGTGTGTTCGTGATGGGTGCGCTATCTGCCGTTATCGTCAGTCCATGCGTCGCCGCGCCCATGGCGGCTGCTCTGTTGTATATCGGGCAGACGCATGACGCCTGGCTAGGCGGAACAGCGTTGTTCGCACTCGCAATGGGCATGGGCTTGCCATTGTTATTAATCGGCGCCTCAGCTGGTGCGCTATTGCCCAAGGCGGGTGCATGGATGGAAGCGGTCAAGCGCTTCTTTGGCGTGTTAATGCTAGCACTCGCGATCTGGCTCATTTCAACGCTGATCCCGTTGAGCATACAGATGTTGTTGTGGGCGGCGCTGCTAGTGCTTTCTGCCATTTATATGCACGCGCTGGATGCGCTGCCAAACAATGCCTCAGGTTGGCAGAAATTATGGAAAGGCATCGGTATTCTTGCGCTTCTGCTTGGTAGTGCCTACTTGATCGGTGCACTCTCCGGCGCACGCGACATCCTGCGTCCGCTGGCAGCACTGGGTAATGGCCAGGCGGAAGCGGCCTCGACTCTGCAATTTGTGCGGATAAAGAATGTGGCTGAACTGGATGCCCGAATTGCACAGGCGAATGGCAAGACTGTGATGCTGGATTTCTACGCAGACTGGTGCATATCGTGCAAGGAGATGGAGCGTTATACGTTCACCGATGCTAAGGTTCAGGCTAAACTAAAAAATGCTGTATTGCTACAAATCGACGTCACTGCCAATAGCGACGAAGATAAAGCACTGCTAAAACGTTTTGAGTTATTCGGTCCGCCCGCTATTCTATTTTTTGATGCACAAGGGCGCGAGCAGGATGTCCGCCGTATAATAGGGTATCAGAATGCGGGACAGTTTCTTCAATCGCTGAACTCTGTGGGGCTATGATTTTTAGATTATTGATTTCTATAGAATGGTGAGTTAAAGTAATTCGAAGTGTAAAATGCTAATGTTTCTACATGATTCCTGGATGCCGTTTGCTTAACACTGTTACTTAACATTTAATTTTTAAAGGATGCATTATGGCTGTAATAACCGAAAAAGAACTGACAGAATTACTGATTGGCATCGTTAATACTCAAGTCGCAATCATCCATGCATTAAAAGACCAAAAGGACTACCACGCAGTAACAAAAGTAGTAGGTAGCGTTGGCGTTGTTGCAGGGATAGAGGATGAAGGTACGACTGGTGGTCAAGATCCTGTGCGCCCACCGATGACTTTATCCACACTTCCGGCACATTTAGTTCTTAGAGCGCTGTCAGCTCGTGGTTCATTTCCACAGAATATGGAACAGCTTGCTCATCAAGAAATCGGCAAACTTTTTAATAAGTCATAACCGTCATTTTGGGTTTCTGCATTGTTGGCAATTCGAATAGATGCTTTTTAAAAATTAACTAATTAAATATTTAAAATAATCATTTAACCATCGAAACTGTTTTTTCTTCCTATAGCGTCACGCAATATAGATTTTGTGTAATTATTTATCCGGGATGGCAATTTTTCTATGCCAGCCCGGATAGATTATGGATCTAACGTAGCCATGTCGCTTTGTCTGTAAAATCCGGCAAAAATTATAGGATTCACGTTTTAGTCTCTAGGAACTGAAAAACGCTTCCTTACCCGCAATGAAAAATAAAAATATAGGGAACTTGTCAAAAACTCAGGCAGGCTATTTTCTATAAAAATAGGGGGTTTCTGTTAGACGCTATATTTATGGCGTGCCGCAAATTAGACAAGCTGGATCTTTTTTCAACTTAACGGTGCGCAGTTCCATATGCAGTAAATCTGTTACCAGCAATCTGCTACACAGTAGCGTGCCTATTCCCATCAATAGTTTGAGTGCCTCAGCGGCTTGCATGCTACCGATAATGCCGACTAGTGGGGCAAACACCCCCATTACCGCGCAACGTGTTTCTAAAGCATCAGATTGTTCTGGATACAGGCAGTGATAGCAAGGGCTGTGAGGATGGCGCATATCAAACACGGCTACTTGACCGTCAAAGCGGGTAGCCGCGCCGGATACAAAAGGCTTTTTTAATTGTACGCAAACTTGGTTAAGCGCATAGCGCGTGGCGAAGTTATCGCTGCAATCCAGTACTACATCGGCTTGGTCAATTAGCTCAAATAAACGTGTTTGATCTGCGCGTTCATTCAGGGCTATGACGCGAACATCGGGATTGATTTCAGCGAGCAAGGTACGGGCAGAATCTACCTTAGCTATTCCGATGCTGGAAGTGCGGTGTACGATTTGGCGTTGCAGATTGGTCAGGTCTACAGTGTCACCGTCGCACAGAGTCAGGGTGCCAACGCCGCTAGAGGCAAGGTACATGGCAGCGGGAGAACCTAGTCCGCCAGCACCTATTATCAGTGCGTGCGCATCCCGTAATTTCTGTTGCCCTTCGATGCCAATGTCAGGCAACAGGATGTGGCGGCTATAGCGCAGTAACTGTTCGTCATTCATGCGATATGGAAGAGGAGTTATTGTTACTCGCTTACTTCCCTTGCAATATATTAATACCCTTTAACAAATTTATAGCTTGATGTAACTGGTAGTCTTCTTTTGATCCGAACTCGAGCATTTTTGGTTTTGTTGCATCACCTTCCTCGCGTTTGGTCGGTGACTTAGCTGGCGTAGCCGGAACTGCGGGCTTTACGGTGACGCCTACCTTCACATCAACAACCTCCTGACTGTTGCTCAAGTGACGTTCCAAATCGGCCTCGCGCATGCGGAAAGTTTGATCTTCGACCGTTGCCGGATCTTCCACTACGATATCAGGGACGATACCCTTGGCTTGGATAGAGCGGCCGCCAGGCGTGAAATAACGCGCAGTGGTGAGCTTGATTGCGGTATTGTTGCCTAGCGGCAGAACTGACTGTACTGAGCCTTTGCCGAAGGTTTGGGTGCCCATGATGACAGCGCGTTTATGATCTTGCAACGCACCTGCGACGATTTCTGAAGCGGAGGCAGAGCCGCCATTCACCAGCACTATCATCGGCACTGTTTTGACTGCCGCAGGCAGATTTTTCAGGTAATCTTTCTCGTTGTTGCGCAGATAGTCATTAGGAACGGCGGTCAGGCGCATCTTGGCATCTGAGTTACGCCCTTCGGTATATACCACTAGAGCGTCTTTGGGCAGGAAGGCGGCAGATGCTGCTACTGAACTATTGAGCAAGCCACCTGGATCGTTACGTAGATCCAATACCAAGCCTTTCATAGTGCCTTGGTTCTGTTTGAACAGGTTGTTAAGCGCAGTGGCGAGGTTCTCGCCAGTGTGTTCCTGAAATTGGGTGATGCGAATAAAAGCATAGCCAGGTTCGACCAGCTTGGATTTTACACTTTGCACTTTAATAATGGCGCGAGTTAAAGTAAAGGTCAACGGCTTGGGCGCGTCCTTGCGAATCACGGTTAAGATAATTTTGCTGCCTGGCTTGCCGCGCATGCGCTTAACTGCATCACCTAGCGTCAGGCTCTTCACCATCACGTCGTCGAGTTTGATGATCAGATCGCCGCTCTTCATGCCTGCATGATAGGCAGGGGAATCTTCAATTGGCGAAATAACTTTCACCAGTCCGTCTTCCATCCCTACCTCAATGCCTAAACCACCAAATTCGCCCTGTGTGCCGATTTGTAGTTCTTTGAACGCATCGGCATCCAGGTAGGCGGAGTGCGGATCCAGGCCGGTCAGCATGCCGGTGATGGCTTCGGTGATAAGTTTTTTGTCGGTGACCGGTTCTACATAGTCACTCTTGATGCGGCCAAACACCTCTGAGAAGGCACGCAGCTCTTCAATCGGTAACGGCTCAGCGCTGTCCTTATCCGCGATGGCAGAGAATTGCAGGCTGATCAACACACCTGCGATCAGCCCTAGTCCGATTAATCCAGTTTTTTCAATACGACTACGCATGTCTGACCTCTAAAGTTGTTTTGTTGCAACATGATTCTTCATGAGTAATTTCATCGGGCTATCCACTTTATAGGGTCTAGAGGCTCGCCCCTGTGGCGCAGCTCAAAGTATACACCGGAATCTTCATTTCCGCCGCTGTTGCCAACGGCCGCTACGGTGTCGCCCCCGCGCAGAATGTCGCCTACTTGCTTGTATAGCGTTTCATTATTGCCATACAAGCTCATGTAGCCTTTGCCATGATCAATGATCAATAAGTTCCCGAAGCCGCGTAACCAATCGGCAAATACCACACGTCCGGCCGCTACCGATTTTACTGGCTGACCGTTTGCTGCGCGCAATAGTAAACCTCTCCAAAGTACGGTACTGTCTGGACGTGCGCTGCCGAATTTATTGACCACCTCACCCATTACGGGCAGCGTCAGCTTGCCTTTAAGTTGCTCGAACGGCTTGCCGTCGAAGCGATTATCAGGCAATTTATCATTGTTGAATACCCCTTTGCCTTTTTTCTGCGTCAACATTTTGGAGAGCTTGGCCACCAGTTGCGACAAGCGGTTTTCGTCGCGTTGTAGGCGACCGATTTCGTGGCGTTGTTGTTTGAGTTGCTGGGCGAACTGATTGATTACTTGCTGACGCGCAAGCTTGTCTTTTTCCAATATTTTCTGCTGCGCATTTTCTTCTGCTTGCAGCGCCGCAATTTCCCCGCTCTTTTGTTGAGTGAGTTGGACGACCTCGTTCAGCTGCGCAAGATTTACGCGTAACATATTGAGCCAAGTCGAACGGCTGCGCGCGATATATTCGTAATAGCGCATTTCACGTGCGGTTTGATCGGGGTCATGATTGTTGAGCAACAGCTTGAAGTATTCTTGTTTGCCGCCCAAATATTGCTGGTAGAGCAGCTTGCTGAGCATGGCCTGCTGACTCTGCATATCCCTTTCTATTTGCTGCCCTTGCTGTCGCAGTTTCTCCAAGGTGTGGTCTGCAGCACGGTGTTGCGATGACAACTCAGCGAGCTTACGCTTGCTATTACTGATAGTGCGTTCTGATTCACGAAGCTCGTCTGCTGCTTCGGATTGAGATTCAGTGGTTTTTTCCAATTCCTTCTGCAACACAGAGATGTGTTTGCGCAGGTTATCCAGTTCTTCCTGCTGTAAGGCATGAGTGCTGTTTATGCCTGCCACCAAGCAGATACACAGCAATAACGCGTGGCGGATCAGTACGGTCACTGGATTGAGATAAGCGGCTGACCTGTCATTTCAGGCGGTTGTGGCAGACCCATCATGGCGAGCAAGGTTGGGGTAACATCCTGAAGCGAGCCACTGTCAGCTATATGCGCCTTACGGCCGACATACAACAATGGGACCAAGTTAAGTGTATGTGCGGTATGTGCTTGTTGCGTGGTGCGATCCAGCATTTGTTCGGCATTGCCGTGATCAGCGGTAATTAGCACCTCACCGCCATATTCCAGCATGGTGTTTACTACCCGTCCGATACATACATCCAAGACTTCAATGGCCTTGACTGCTGCTTCCATAATGCCGCTATGGCCGACCATGTCGCCGTTGGCATAATTACAGATCATGGCTTGATACTGCCCACTACGAATGGCCGCTTCCAGTTTGTCAGTGACCTCAAAAGCACTCATTTCTGGTTTGAGGTCGTAGGTTGCCACTTTGGGAGATGGCACCAGGATACGATCTTCGCCGGGATAAGGTTGTTCCTTGCCGCCATTGAAGAAATAGGTGACATGTGCATACTTCTCCGTTTCTGCGATACGTAATTGTTTCAGCCCCAAGCCGGAAAGGTACTCGCCAAAACAATTGTGGATAGTTGTGGGCATGAATGCAGCTGGGAGATGGAAGTCCTCACCGTAGTTGCTTAGTGTGACAAAGCTCGCCAGCTTGGGAAAATATGCACGCGTAAAGCCGTCAAACGTCGGATCGGTCAGTGCGCGGGTTAATTGACGCGCGCGGTCCGCGCGGTAGTTCATGAACACCACGACATCTCCATCTTGCATGATAACGGGTGATTCGGTGGGCGAGGTGATGATAGTTGCTTTAACGAACTCGTCATTTTCTCCGCGTGCATAGGCTTGCTGCAATCCATCCTGAGCATCAGATGAGCGGAACTCAGCCTTGCCTTGAGTCAATAAGTCGTAGGCTTCCTGTACTCGCTCCCAGCGGTTATCCCGGTCCATTGCATAATAGCGGCCGATAATGGAAGCAATACGTCCAACGCCCAAGGCGACAAATTTTTCCTGTAGCTGCTGTAGTGAATGCGCGGCGCTTCTCGGCGGTGTGTCACGACCATCGAGAAAGGCATGGATAAATATTTTGCGCAGTCCAGCGCGCGCTGCCAGTTCCAGCATGGCGTGGATATGATCTTCGTGACTATGCACCCCGCCGGGCGACAGCAGCCCCATGATATGTAGCGCAGTGTTGTGCTGCTTGGCATGTTCAATCGCTTGCATGAACGCCGGATTGCTGTAGAAGCTTCCGTCCTGAATGGCTGCATCCACCCGTGAGAGTTCCTGATACACCACGCGACCCGAGCCGATATTGAGATGGCCAACTTCAGAGTTACCCATCTGGCCTTGGGGAAGTCCTACTGATAATTCAGACGTACTAATTAGCGTGTGTGGATAATCACGCCATAGCCTGTCCCAGTTCGGTTTGTACGCGTGGGCGATAGCATTGTGGTCAGTTTCTTCACTGTGGCCGAAGCCGTCGAGGATTAGTAAGAGGACAGGGGTGATTTTCATACCGGACTTTGGGGAAGTTTAAATATTAATTGGTTACTGATTGAAGGATATCATTTTAGCTGATTTCTGGACTGTCAGGCTTCTGAGCATCGCACAATGCCAAATTAAAAAATAAAAGAATAATGGTAAAAAAATTTTTGAAAAATTAAATAACTACTAGGGTGACGATATTTTGCCAGCCTAGTTAAATTATTGTATTGGCGGCCCGCCCTCTCAGCTGACAGGAATGATTCGCGATGTATTTTGATCGGCGGGTTTCATGCGTGTATTCGGAGGGTAGTATTTTGAAGTGTGACGACATATAGTCTGTCACCTTACATAAGTGGAGCCATATGCACCATTACAAAATGCGTAAAACAGTGCGATATAGTATCAATATGGGGTTTTCGCAATGAATCTTAATATTTATTTCACTAATCGGTTGCGTTTGGCTTACTCCAAATCCTCCGCACTGCTCGCCAAGTTTTGGCAAAAAAAATTCTATCTTTATCTTGCAGCACTGTTCACGTTGTTTGCCGTGCTGGATACCGTGCAATTGCATATCATTTCTGGTATGCGTCAGCAGGCTTTCGATGCGATGGTGCGCTACCGTATCATTGTGCCCAAGCCTGATAGCAATATTGTAATCGTGGACATCAATGAGGCCAGCCTTGCCGCTATGGCCAAGGACTACGGGCGTTGGCCTTGGCCGCGCCAAGTGCTGGGGGAGTTTATCGAGCAGGTCGAAAAGCAGCAACCTAAAGCAATAATATTCGACATTTTGTTCAGCGATGCGGACATATACAATCCTGACAGCGATGCTTATTTCGACTCCGCTGTTGCTGCCACCAACAATACTTATTTCCCCTTGCTGCGTCTTGATCCGTCAAGCGATCCCTTGAGCCTGGTGAAGCCCGCCATGATTCCTGGTGTTGTGCCATTATTCAATGATGCTCAGCCGGAAGCCACCGTCGCTGTGGTACTACCACAGTTCCCGGCAGCACTTAAAAGTGGGCGTCTTGGATTGCATAATATCTATCCCGACGCGGATGGCATTGTGCGCCAGTATATTGTTTACCGCGACGATTATGGATGGAAACTGCCGTCATTGCCAGCGCGAGTGGCGCGTGATTTCGGCTGGTCTGAGCCTGCTGCACAAAGCGTTCTGCTCAATTGGCGCGGCCCGCCATTCTCTTATAAATATGTCAGTTTCCACGACGTGTTCATGGACGGGGGCAGTAAGGAAAAAAAGCGCCCGCAAGACGAATTCAAAAACAAAATCGTCATTATCGGCTCCACTGCGCCCAGTTTGTTCGACATTAAACCCACGCCTATGAGCAAAATGCACCCGGGCGTGGAAATTCTTGCTACCGCCATAGATAACTTTAAACATAATGATTACCTGCGTTTTCCTGAAGCACGCGTGGTTTATTTTTTGCTAACACTGTGCATTATTTGGGCCACAGCTTGGGGCTTTTATAACAACGTCGGGCGCAGCAAAATAGACGTATTATTTGGCGCGTCGCAATTTATATTGATGGGTATTTCTTATGCCAGTATTAATTTTGCCGATACTTATATCAACATCACTGGGCCGGTGACATTAGGGCTTATTTATTTTGCCATCGCACGTGTGTATTCTGCCGCCACTGGCAAGATGCTGGAACAAAGCATGGTGCGTTATTCCACCGAGCGTGAGGGTGAATTACATGCCACGTTGTTATTAATTCGCCTTGACGTAGCTCAAAATATACTGACCGATGCAATGATGGAAAAAATCCGCTACGGCCTTGAAAATACTGGAATTGAACAGAAAAGCGTGGAAGTGCTGAGGGGTTATCAAAAAGGCTTGTGGGATTTATTCGAAAAGACATTCACGATTTCCTGGATAGTGAATCAGGAAGATGCGAATGGCGCTGCACGGGTGACAGAGGATGTTGCAGCGGTGATCGCTGCGTTCCCGCAACTGTTAAGCAAATGTATAATTGCCCCTGACATTGCGGTTAGCTGGTTTGTACATCAAGGGAAAATTTCCGGGGGCAAAGAGGCGCGCGATTGTTGGCGCGTGATGTTTGCTGAAGCATTGCTGCGTTGGAATGAACAACAAGAGAAGGCACTATGAGTTCGATCAAGTTAGGAATTGTTCTAGTCGCTGTACTGGCTATGCCTGCATTTGCCGCTGAAACAGGAAGTGTGATCAGGGCCGATGGAATCAAGGTCGAGCCGTTCCGAGATGCTAAAACAATTGCTACGCTATCGGTGGGCGATAAAGTGGAAATTGTTAATAAAAATGGTGGCTGGCTACAAATAAAAAGCCCAAAGGGCAAGGGCTGGGTGCATATGTTGAATGTTCGCAAAGGCGATATGCGTAAGGATTCTAGTGATATAGGCGGACTCTTGGGCATGGCGTCGGGGCGTGCAGGAACAGGAAAAGTAGTTGCCACTACAGGTATCCGCGGACTCGACGAAGTAGAATTGCAATCCGCTAAATATAATGAGACCGAACTGAATCTGGTCGAGTCGTATGCCATAAACCGAGCTGAAGCCCAAGTGTTCGCCACTCAAGGGAAGCTTGTTGCGCGTAAATTCGATTACCTTCCTTCCCCAGATGTCTCCCCAGAATAAAGGATCGCTCTGATGAAAGCGATAATGAAATACTTGTTGGTTACGATATTGACGTTTCTTTGTAGTGCTGTTTGGAGCTTTGATTTCGAGGAGGAATTCAAGAAAGTTCTTAAGGATGGCGTGCAAAAAAAGATTGAAGAAAAATCTGACGCCGCAACAAGTAGTGCATTATTAGTGGTTGTCGGGATTTCGCAGGAAGAGGAAATTACAATAGGTCGACAAATTGCGGGCAACTTGCTGGGTGCATCCGCGCTTGTCAAAGATCAGAACTTGCAGATATATGTCAATAAGGTCGGGCGTTGGGTGGCAAATCAAAGCGAGCGTCCCGATTTGACTTGGCATTTCGGTGTGATTGAATCGAGCGATGTTAATGCTTTCGCCGCACCGGGAGGTTATATTTTCCTGACTCGCGGGCTGTATAGCTTATTGCAAAATGAGGCAGAACTGGCCGGGGTACTGGGGCACGAAATTGGCCATGTTATCCGCAAGCATCATTTAAAAATTTTACAGAAAAGCAGCCTGGTAGACTTGGGCGGAAAATTAATTTCCAAGCGGATCGGCGGCAATGACAAAGTACAGAAACTGATTGGTAACGGTGCGGAAATTGTGGCACGTTCGCTCGACAAAAACGCCGAGTTCGAGGCTGACCGCATCGCGGTGGTGCTTGCCGCGCGCGCCGGTTATGACGCCTTTGCTTTGCCCGAAGTGCTTCAGCAAATAGGTCATTTTTCCAAAGATGACGGCAGCGTGGCGCTGCTGTTCAAAACACATCCCCATCCAGATGACCGATTAGAAAAGTTGGGGCTTGTCATGAATGCGCGCTTAGAAGATGTAAAAGGGAAAACGCTGGAGACGCGATTTTATCGCATCAAACCTTAGCTCCGCTTTGTTTATATTCTGTTCGTTATGCCATCCATTAAATAGAGAATGAGGAGATCGTTTGCCCAGTATCGCCCACATTAGTCTGACATTTGTCGGGTTAATGTGGGTTTTGCCGTTTTTGTATTATTACCATGCCTATCCGCTCACTACGTTCTATCAGGAATGGAGTGCCGCTGTTCTTGGGCTATGTGCCATGCCTCTGCTGGTGACAAAACGTTATTGGCTACAACCGGAACTTCCGCTCATCGTTTTGTTGCCTATAGGGCTGCTGCTGGTAGGCATGATGCAGTTTGTGTTGGGCAGGGTGAGCTATTTTGATCAGATTTTGTTGCTCGCCCTGTACTTGCTATGGGCGGCGCTACTCATGATGCTCGGTCAACGCCTGCGCGAGGAATTGGGTTTGCCTACATTGGTGACAGCGCTGGCTTCATTCCTGCTGGTGGGGGCTGAACTCAATGCTGTGGCCGGCATATTGCAACATTATCGCTGGCATACTTTTTTGGATGCTGTGGTTACCGTCAAGATTTCCGTAGCTGTTTATGGCAATGTGGCTCAGCCCAACCATTTTGCCAATTACATTTCACTGGGGTTAATCTCATTGGGTTTGTTGCACGTGCGCAGCCTGCTACGCGCCCGGTATGTTGCGCTGTTGGTCATGCCACTACTATTCGTTTTGGTATTGAGCGGCTCGCGTAGCGTCTGGTTGTATTTACTGCTTATGGCGGGTATGGCCTGGTTGTGGCAGCGTAGCGATAAATCTTGTTTGCCCCTTTTGCGTTATACCTTGTTGCTGTTGCTGGGCTTCGGTTTGATGCATGGAGTGGTGCAAATTCCTTGGCTGGAAGGGGCGGCCGGCAGTATTACTACGATGCGGCGTCTGTTTGGTGAAGGGACTGGCGGCAGCATCCGGTTGTATTTGTGGCGAGAAGGATGGCAGATATTTACCCAGTTTCCTTTGCTGGGGGCGGGTTTTGGCCAGTTTGCATGGCAGCATTTTCAGCTCGGCCCGGTTTTGCAGAACACCAGCATTGTCGGTCTATATAATAATGCGCATTCATTGGTAATGCAGATTGCCGCAGAAATGGGCTTGGCTGGCTTGCTTATTCTATTAGGTATGCTGGCGATGTGGCTAATTCAATGTGGTCGTTCACAGCGTACCGTTTACCATTGGTGGGGATACGCCTTGCTTGGCGTGTTGGCAATACACAGCCTGTTGGAATATCCGTTATGGTATGCCTATTTTTTTGGGGTGGCGGCGCTTATTCTGGGCATGCTGGATACCACCATTTTTCGCTTGAAATTACGCGGTATGGGACGTCTGGCGCTGGCGGCCATACTGTTGCTGGGGGCGTTCTCTTTAGTGCACCTGTTGCAGAACTACCGTAATCTGGAAATGCTAAGGGAAGTGAGGCAGGCCGTAAGCAAAGACGGTTATTTTTGGCATGAGGATCTAATGGCGGCACATGTGCAAATCCCGTTACGCCCTTATTTTGATTTGTTCAGGAGTGGAAATATAAAGGTGGGCGCCGACGATCTCGCTGACAAGCGTATATTGAATGAGAGAGTGATGTCTTTTGCACCGATTAGTTTAGTGGTGTACCGCGAGGCACTTCTGATGGCAATGTCCGGTGAGCAGGCGGCGGCACAATTGCAGATGGAACGTGCTATCTGGTCATATCCCGATGATTTCCAGGCGATGCGTAAAGAGTTGAGTGCGTTGGCACAGAAAAGCCCCGAGAACTTCGCTGCTCTGCTAGAATTTGCCCTCCAAAAATACGAGGAGCGGCAGCATGCAGTTCATGCAAGATAATATCTGGATGATTTTAGTGGCGGTGAGTAGCGGTTTGCTGTTGTTATGGTCGTTTATTGGCAACAGCATACGGGGGGTAAAAGAAGTAAGTAGTGCTGCCGCCCTGCAACTGATCAACTACAAGAATGCATTGGTTCTGGATGTGCGCGAAGCGGGAGAATTTAATGCCGGGCATGTTCTGAATGCGAAACAAATTCCGTTGGGCAAGCTTGATGAGAGTATTGGAGAATTAGAACGCTATCGTACGCAACCCATCGTAGTGATGGACAGCAGTGGTCTACGCTCGTCTGCAGCATGTGTGTTGCTAAACAAGCATGGATTTGAGTTGGCGTATAATTTGGTGGGTGGCGTGTCGGCTTGGCAAAAGGCTGGCTTGCCATTGAAAAAATAGCGATGCCCAAGGTATTAATGTATTGCACCGCAGTATGTCCGTATTGCGTGCTGGCCGAGCGGCTGTTGCGCGCCCGAGGTGTAACGGAAATCGAAAAAATACGTGTGGATCTGCAACCGGAGCAGCGTCGGCTAATGATGGAAATTACCGGGTGTCGCACCGTGCCGCAAATTTACATAGGCACACGCCTTGTTGGTACCTACGATAACTTGGTGGCGTTGGAGCATAGTGGTGAATTAAGTCAGTTATTGAATAGTTAATTTAAAAATGAAGGATAAATATAATGAGTGAAGAAGCAGCATCTGAACAGCAACAACCCCTATTCAATATCGAGAAACTGTATGTGAAAGACCTGTCGCTGGAAAGCCCTAATGCGCCGAGTATTTTTTTGGAACGCGAAAATCCGAAAATTGACCTGCAATTAAATACTCAGAGCCATTTTATGGAAGAGGGTCTATATGAAGTAACCGTCACTGTTACAGTTACCGCCAAACTACCGGAAAAAGACAAAGTGATGTTTTTGATCGAAGCCAAACAGGCCGGTATTTTCCAAGTGCGCAATCTGCCCCCGGAAGAGCTGGAGTCGGTATTGGCGATCATCTGCCCTAATATTCTTTATCCCTATCTTCGGGAAGTGGTATCGAATATGGCGATTCACGCCGGGTTTACGCCCGTGTTGCTCAATCCGATCAATTTCGAAGCGTTGTACCAGCAGCAGAAACAGCAGCAAGCACAGGCACAGGCCGCAACGAATACCCAGCATTGAAAATGAAACTGTCTGTCACTTTAACCCTGTTTATTGCTTTAGTTACAGCAGCAGGTTCCGCGCGTGCGCTGGACTATGCGTCTGTCGCGGTCAGTTCCGCCATTCTTTATGATGCGCCCTCGCTTAAAGCAAAAAAAATCTTTGTGGTTAACCGTTACTTGCCGCTGGAGCAGGTGGTTAGCTTGGATGATTGGGTTAAAGTACGTGACAGTTCCGGTAGCTTGGCGTGGATAGAAAAACATGCCTTAAACAGCAAGCGTTTTGTGGCAGTGATAACACCACTTGCCACGGTGTATCAGTCGGCAGAGACGGATGCGCCGGTAGCGTTCAATACACGTCAGCAAGTAGCGCTGGAATGGTTAGAGAGTTCGGGCAATGGCTGGGTCAAAGTACGTCATCCGGATGGTATGACAGGCTTTGTGAGGGCGACCGAAGTGTGGGGCGATTAGCCGTCTCCGTATACGATGAACATTACTATACTCGGTGCTGGCGCATGGGGCAGCGCGCTGGCTATCAATTTGTCTGCGCGTCATTGTGTCACATTGTGGGCGTGCGACGCGGCGCAAATCGAAGCAATGCGTGCCACCGGCTACAATCAGCGTTATCTGCCGGAAATTTCATTGCCGCAGGAACTGAACCTTACTGCTGACTTGCATGCCGCATTCACGAGTGCGGAATTAATATTGGTTGCTGTGCCCATTGCTGCACTGCGCGCCACGCTACAGCAGATCGCGACAATTTCCCTACCAATCCCGGTAATCTGGGCATGCAAGGGATTCGAGGCGGGTACCACACAGCTACCGCATCAAGTGGCCGCAGAAATCTTACCGCAAAATTTTCCCCGCGGCGTGCTGTCCGGGCCGAGCTTCGCTTTGGAAGTGGCGCGCAGGCTTCCCACGGCCATGATTTTGGCATCTATGGATGGCAAATTTGCCAAGCAGGTGGCGCAATCCCTGCATCATTCGTCCTTGCGTATCTACTCGAGCACCGATGTGATGGGTGTAGAAGTGGGGGGTGCTGTCAAGAACGTGCTGGCCATTGCCGCTGGTATCGCCGAAGGCATGGGTTATGGGCAAAATGCACGTGCCGGGTTGATTACGCGCGGGCTGGCGGAAATGACAAGGTTGGGATTGAAAATGGGTGTGCGTGCGGAAACCTTGAGTGGGTTGTCTGGCGCCGGGGATTTGATTTTGACTTGCACTGGACACCTGTCTCGCAACCGACAGGTGGGCATTTTGCTGGCACAACAGCAGGCGTTGCCGGATATCCTGAGCCAACTGGGTCACGTGGCGGAGGGAGTCTATACCGTTCGTGAAGTGCATCACCTGGCGCAACGCCTGGGCGTATACATGCCGATTTGTGCGGCGGTTTACAGCGTATTATATGAGCAGGTTCCGGCAGCGAGCGCGGTCGAGGCCTTGCTCAATCGTGCGCCCAACTCCGAATTTAACTCACTGCTGTCCGGTTAAACGAAAGGGCGAATCGCTGAAAGCCATGATGGACTCAGAATTCCAAGCAATGAAGGGTGTTTCCGATTTGAACGGCGAAGAGCGGTTCTAGTAGTCTCCCAGTTTTTCTGCCGGAGGCTGCCAGGAATGAACATCGACAAAACGCTGTTTGCTCAACTCATGGACTTCCTTCCCTGGAAGACCTTTCTTGCACATAGAAAGAATATTCCCCGGAAAAGCTATGCGCTATAGTAAGCTTCCTTTAGCCGTTGTACTTCGAACTTGAACTCATAGGGTAAGTTGAGAGCGGGTAAAATTCAACGCGCAGCTAGGCTTAGATTTATAATCTTTCAGCAACCAATCAATTTATGGAACGATCATGAACAAATACTTTACCGCCATTCTAGTCATGATGATCAGTATGTTGGGTGCTGTGGCATATGCCGCACCTGGTGAATACTGGGAAATCTCTTCCAAGATGGAAATTCCTGGCATGCCTTTCGCGATGCCCGCCACTACGACGAAAGTGTGCCTAGCCAAAGGTGGGGAAAGCGATCCCAGAAAGACCTCTGGCGACAAGAACTGCCAGATGACTGACATCAAAACCGTCGGTAATAAAGTCTTGTGGAAAGCACGTTGCGACCATAATGGTGAGGTGATGACAGGCAGCGGCGAGCAAACTGCTACCCCCAACAGTTATGCAGGCAAGATGCAGCTATCAGGCAAATCAGGAGGTCAAGACTTTAACATGAACATGGCTTTCAGCGGCAAGCGCATTGGAGGAGCTTGTGATTCGGAAGAGATGCTTGTTAAAGCAAAAGCGCAAATGTGTGACACTTCAGCTTACGACAGCACGGCTGCCTGGATTGGCAGTGCTGATCACATCTTTTCCAACTGCGCCGATCAGCGCAAAAAATTGTGCGATATCGTGCGCAAGGATGTCTCCAAAGATGCGCAAACCTATGCCCTACTACTTCAGCATGATCAACAATCAAAAAGCGCTTCTATCGCCAAAGAGTGCAAGCTGGATATGGCTGCCACCACCAAGACGATTTGCAAGGGGCTCAACAGCAATAATTATCAGCAGCTATCTGCATACTGTCCGGCAGAAGCCAAGGTTTATCGCGAGGAAAAACGCCGCAAAGAATGCGAGGGCCGCAGCTATACTGGCAAGACCAGTGCTGAGAACATTCGATTATGCATGAGCGGCATGAAAGACGTTGTGGATGACAACAAGCCAAGTGAAGCGGATGCTTCCCATGACTTGAGCAAATCCTCTGCAAACAACCCAGTCAACGACAAGTCCTCTGCAAACAACCCAGTCAATGGTATGTTGGAAGGTGTCAAAAAATTGAAGGGTATGTTTGGCTTTTAAAGCATGAAGTATCTGGTCGGGCTGCTACTGTGGTGCCACATCATGGCTGCACAGGCGCAGCCCGATCCTTTTCCACAGGCCGCTAATGCCTATCTCGTCAAAGTGGATGGTGCATCTATTTGGGAACATCGTCCCAATGACCGCTTGCCGCCTGCCAGCCTGACCAAGTTGATGACCGCGTTGCTGGTTCTTGAACAAGGACAGTTACAAGAAGCGGCGTCGATCAGCCTGGCATCTACACTTGAAACGGGTTCGCGTATTGTGCTTAAAGCTGGCGAACGCTTCCGTGTGCAAGACCTGCTCGCCGCTACGATGATCGCGTCGTCCAATGATGCCTGCCATGCGCTGGCCGATCACTTGGGCGGAAGTGAAGCAGACTTTGTGGCTCGAATGAATCGCCGTGCAAAAGAGCTTGGTATGCGCGACACACATTTCACCAACGCCTGCGGGCACGATGCCACCCAACACTATTCCAGTGCACATGATCTTGCGCGGTTGGCGCATGAGTTGCTTAAACACCCCTCATTGTTCGAGATTACCTCGCAAAAAAACTTGCAGATTGCCACGTTAGACGGCAAGAAGCTTTACACGCTGGTAAACAAAAACGCGCTGATCGGTCGCTACGATGGCGCAATCGGCCTCAAGACGGGTTACACACCCAATGCCGGCAAGTGTCTCGTAGCCTTTGCCAAACGGAGTGGCCACGAGGTGCTGCTCGTGATGTTGCATGGCAAAGACCGTTGGTGGGATGCTGTGGACATCCTCGATCTCGCTTTCGATCATGCCCGCGCGGCTCCCTGAAACGCACTTCGGCGTACTACTGTGGCTCATGCTGGCGGTATCAATTTGCTACGCGAATGCACTTAACGGCACATTCCAGTTCGATGACTACAACGTTATCGTCAACAATCCGAGCGTACATTCTTGGGCAGGCTGGGCAGAAGGCTTGTCTATCGGCATCCGACCCCTGCTCAAGTTCAGTTACACACTCAACTGGACAATGGGCACGGGTGTAATCGATTTTCATCTCACCAACCTGCTGATCCATCTGACAAATGCTTACCTGGTCTATAGGTTAGCGCAGGCCTTTGTGCAGCAACAATGGCAACAGGATAAACTCCAGCAAGTTCCGATTTTCGTCGCATTGCTGTTCTCTGCTCACCCCGTCTATACCGAGGCCGTCACCTATATATGTGGTCGTTCCACCTCATTGATGACGCTGTTCTATCTGGCAGGGCTGCTCGCTTACATCAGCGGACGCACGCAGCAAAACAGCGTCAAAGTGTATGGGCTGACTCCGCTGCTCTTCGTCATTGCCCTGGGCGTCAAAGAAACCGCCGTGACGTTTCCGCTGGCGCTGTTGTTGTGGGAATATTCTTGTGGCGGTAAATGGAAACGTGCCCTGACGCCGCAATGGCCGAGCTGGCTAGTACTGATTCTGGGCGCACTCATTTTTCTGTTCAACGACAGCTACCTGTCGCATATGGAACGCAGTGCCCAGCTCAACTCCCTGCAAGGCAATATAGCAAATCAAATTGCTGCCTTTTCCTATCTGATGCGGCAATGGGCTTTACCGTTATGGCTGAACATTGATCCGGACCTGTTGCTGCAAAACGATTTTTCCGCCATTTTGCTGCCACTGGTCTTTTTCCTTGCGCTATTTGTGATCATGGTAGCCTGCTGGCGTGTACGCCCGTGGATCAGTTTCGCCTTGGCGTGGGCGATGTTGCAGCTAATCCCGTTGCATCTGTTTCTGCCGCGTATCGATATCGCCAACGACCGTCAGATGTATCTGGCCGGATGGCCACTATCTCTTGCTTTGTGTATCGAGCTGAGGTTGTGGACGGACGGAACGAGAACCCAGGCTTTTGTTGCGTTACTGTTGCTAGGCTTGGCTTCCCTTACCGTTCTGCGAAATCAGGATTACGCTAGCGAGATCCGCTTGTGGGAAGATACCGTGATGAAGTCGCCTGACAAGGCACGCGTACACAATAATCTTGGTTATGCTTACCTGCTAGCCCGCCGCAATGATGAAGCACGGCGGGAATTCACTACTGCACTGCAACTCGATCCGCGTCTCTACAAGGCGCGTTACAACCTTTTTCGGCTGGATAAAAAAGTCAACTTGAGATAGTCCGCGAACGTGTCGCTATTTGACATCCGGTCGACATCCCTTGTCGTGGGAAGAACAGCGCATGGGTATTTATTGGGTATCTCGCCACCTAAATTCGCTTACCAAGGTTGCACTTCAGAGTTGAATCCGCCCAGCATAAAGACGTGAGGTCCGCTAAGTTTTTCTTAATATGTTATCTCCACGGAAGCGGTAACGATACTCCAAACAAAAACCCGGGCACCAACGTACAATCTCCGACGTTAATAACAAGGTGAGAGAAAACTAATGAACACACTCGCAATTGCAGCATCCGTAGCGGCATTGACATTGCCCTTAAAAGACCTGTATGAAACGGGGAAGCACAAATTTCAAGAGCAATTAGCCAAATGGAATAATGCGAAAAATATCAAATCTCTAGTCTTAAAAGTCACAGCATACGAACAAGTTATGACGATTTGGCAACGTGAGAAAAAAGTTAAGCTCTCTAATTTTTATTATCCTTCGAAGGTTACTTTCAGTACGGGAGTTACTAAAGCAATAACAAGTCTCAGAGACCTTCCTCAGAAAGGTGCATTAGTCATACAAGGCACGGTCGGACAAGGGAAGTCCATATTTTTACGTTATCTTTGTATTCAAGAATTATCCAAATCTACTGGACGAATCCCTATATTTTTTGAATTAAGGAAATTAGATCAGGGTTTAGATATTGAAAAAGCACTTCTTAACACACTGGAATCTTTGGGGTTTGAAGTAACGGACGCTCTATTTGATCACTATGCTGCATCAGGGAAACTCGTAATTCTATTGGATGGGTTTGATGAAATAGAAGAAAGTCTGGTTAAGAATGCAATCACATCCTTAGAATCATGGGCAGTTCGTTATCCCCAAATGCAATTCATTATCACCTCTAGACCCGGAGGAGAAATTCAAAAATCTAGTTACTTCTCAATTATTCAGCTTGCTCCTTTAAATGCAGATGAACATAAAGCATTTTTAACTAAAATTGGAGTAAAAGGTCCAACCTTAAATCACCTTCTGGTTGCAATTGAAGCGAGTCCAATTGAAATTCGTGGATTGCTGACCACCCCACTTCTACTAACATTATTAGTACTAGTCTATCAAAGTGAAGGAGTCATCCCCAACGAACTTCCAGAATTTTTTAACTTATTGTTTACTACAGTTTTTGTCAGACACGACCGCACGAAGCCAGCATTTACCCGTAAGCATAAATCTGGGCTAAATGATAAAAAATTAGAACAATTTTTTGAGGCTTTTTGCTTTGCAGTAATGAAACAAAAATTTACTGTAAATTTAAAAAAAGAACAATTCCAATTGGCATTTGACGATGCCATAAAATTTTCAGGAAAAACTTGTGTAATTGATGGTTTTGTACACGACATAATAAAAGTAGCATGTTTGCTTCAAGAAGACGGTTTATATACAAGCTTTGTTCATAAAAGTTTGTTGGATTACTACCCGGCTGCATTTATAAAAAGCTGCACAGATGAACAATCAATCAAAATTTATAACGTTATTGCACCCTTATGGCGGCAATGGCAACACGTACTCGGCTTTCTTTCCTATATCGATAAATATCGATTTACAAAATATTTTGCAATACCTACTATTGAGACTTTTCTAGATTCATACGGTGTAGTTAATGGACAGGTAACATTAGAAAACGCAAACACATTTATTGAAAAAACTTTCACCACCGAAACGCATTTCAGTTATGTCCAAGAAGCAGAAACTAAAGAGTTCGTTCAGAAAACTTTTGGACAATTTTTTCCTCAAGAAATGTATTTTCTAAAAGATATACATTGGTGGGTACTTGAAATCCATTTGTTACACAAACTGCCCATGCTCGAATGTGCTTTCACTAAGACTGTAGAAGATGGTGAGGAACGATTTATAGTCTTTTGGAAAGATTTATTATTAAAGCCAAATATGCTAAACAAGCTGGAACAAAAAGCCATGAATTTATTGAATGAACTTAATTCATTCCTTAATGAATATAAAATATTTATTAAAGACGAAGCTGATAAAGCTGATTTGTTATCCCAGTTTGATAGTTTGATTTCAGCTAATACAGTTTCCAAAGGAAATATGTCTCTTATATAAGTATAGCGGGCTACTCTCGCTCTCTTGCGCCCGAGCAAGTTCGGCCGCAAGAGAGCGGCTAGCAGGAGCGATCATTCGGTGGTCACACCAAAGACAGCTTGCAGGGAGTGGGGGGCTGCGCCAAAAAATAAATAAATGGGGGTCAGACTCTGAGGTCTCCCCTCAAAGTTGCAGCGCAGGATGCTCATAACGCAACCGTTCAAGGGCTGCACCCAACTCGCGCGGCGGGAATGCCGCCATACCATGTTGTATAAGCTGCAATGCCAAAGTAATCACAGAGAGAACCGGGCGCGAACGTCGCGTGTTGCTTTGGAATCTGAACTCCAACTGTCGCGCTTTACCCACCTCGCCAATCAAGCGCAGTACAAACGAGGCAAGACATGCGACCAGCAGTAACACACCCAAACGATTTTTCTGTGTGGATCGGCTAGCGGAGAATCCCAATCCAAAACGCTCGCTTTTCAAATCGCGGAATGACTCCTCAATCTGCATCCGTTGGGCGTACACGGCCACGACAGCTTGAGCACTCAAGGGATTAAGTTTTGGGCTGACTGCCAACAGCCATGGTTCGCGTTGCGCGCGGGCATTCTTCAGGCTACGGCTCGAATGGTCCAGCTTACCCAGGCGACTCTTCTTATGGCGCTTTTGATTTGCGTGTTTGATCAACACCAGACGGCATGGCACAGGATGATTTCGCACATAGTTGAATTGACCGAGTGACCTCGCTTTTGCTGTAGCAAATGGATAAAGTGTTTTGCAGCCAGCCCACGTATCAACATCTGCCGGACTGACCATGTCGCGGTTACGAATACGACCGATCCAATACCAGCCCATGCGGTTGACCAATCTGAACCACGCGCCACGAAAACCGGCATCGGTAATCAGAATGGGTACACAACCTGTCGGCAGCATGGTGGCGAGTTGCGTAAGAAACGCCTGATGCACGCGCGGTGATGTTGCCTGCGATTGCGGGTACAACTGCTCATACAGGGTTATGCTACGGCCTTCAACAGCAATCGAAGCGCGCAACAATTGCCATTGTCGATCAGGCGTTAAATCCGACCAGTCGATGATGATCAGCGGCATAGATATTCCATTCAAGCACTACCGGACAAGTGCCTCGTACAACTTGGATATTTCAGTGTGCAGCAAGTCGTTGCCGAGCAGCCGGTCAATGCGTTTGATGTTGTGCTTGACGGCGACCGAGCCGATCAGCCCGCGCCCCATATCGCTTAACGTCAGCCGACTGCCCGTTACCACCGCCTCGACAGCAGCCAGTAGACTGGCTAAGCGTTTGCGTGTATTACTGCGAAGCTGGTGGAAAGAATGCGGTGTAAGATTGTGATCGCATGCATGGTGGGTTCTCCTTCGGAGTTTGGTCGCTACGAAAGAGAGAATAAACCTGCCATGCATGTGCCGTTTTGAAGCAGAGAGTACGCCCTACTTATTGAAATGCAACGGAACTTTTAAGGGAGACCTCAGAGTCTGACCCTATTGTTTCTCAACACGTAATTTAAGGGAAAAATATGATTCGCCTCACATGTTCTGCGGTAATTTTATGTGCGCTTACATTAACCATTCCTGGTTGTATAAATCCGAGTGAAATGATATTGCACACACTGCAACATCAGACATTGCAACAGCAGACACTGCAACAGCAGAAAATGATACAACAAGCATTGCAACAGGAAGATAAAAAGAAAGAACAACAGGAGAAAGCAACGGTGGAACTAGTTATGCTGGAAACGGCAAAGTTGCAATCTTTGCTTCGTACCTGTGAAATAAATGGGGAAATACTACTTCGCAAAGACGGTGAGCTGATGTCTCAATGCCAAGCTATTAAGCTATTTATAGGTAAATGGCAGGGTACGTTGAAGTTTCAGGATGAATTGACTATTAATTTAGATATCTTTGGCCTTAAAAACGCTACCAAAGATAAAGTTATCTTCACAGCGAAAGCTGTAGTAACCAGTAATAATCCGAATACGGTTTACCAGCAGACTGCACTTCTTCTCAGTGGCATCTACGACTTTTACTTCTACCCCAGTAACGGTTTCATTCGCGCTCACATTCACAATTTTGGATCTCGATCTACCGGGTCTTTTCTTTCGTATTTCAATATGGGGCTTGCTCGCATGGATGGGAAGAATTATCTGTCTGGACATGCGTCAGTGTCTGGAGGTACGAAGATCCCCAACGGTTATCAGGAATTTGAAACCGAAGCCGAAGTCAGACTAACGCATTCTGTCCACCAGATTGAACAAATACCCGCTATTAGAGCCGATACAATCCTTGATCGCGAAACACGTCAAACATTTATGCTTTCCAAACAAGGGATCGCTTACTGGTTTAAATATGTCGAAAATCTGATTGGCGACGACATTGAAAAGCGCCTCTATTTGGCAAATAGTTTATTCGATATGGCTGAGGGTGGAGGTTGCGACCAATGTTATCACGGTGCAATAAGAAACTACTTGATCGTTGAAGGCAAGGTGCCAAGTGCCAGAGTACAACTCAGAATAAGCAAAAGCTATGACGGATTGGGAAATGTCAGCCTTCAGAAAGAGGCAAAACGTTGGAGAGATATGGCAGCGCCTGTGATGGCACAAGCGCAGGCTATATGTATGTCGCGGCCAGCAGTGGGATTAGCTACCGAGCGCTTGGATGAAATGAATTACCAACCGAGGGATAAATCTTTTAATGATGGAAGCGTTCACGATCACGCTGAGACTATTTTAATACTACTGAGTAGGCATTGGAAGTTTTCGAGCATATCGCCAGCGGAAGTTAGCGTTTTGAACGAGCGGTTCGTTTGCAATTACACAATGAAACGTCCAGCTTGGGATTATGAGACTGGTGAACTATCTAGGCAACCTTTCACTCTTGAGCAGAATTTCGATTACCTTACTTTAGGGCTTACTATAGTTCCGGAAGGAAAGCAGCACTATACAGCCAGTTGGGATGACACGTCTTCTCCTTCTGTAGTTTTCGATTTGAGCAAAGAGCGAAGGTAGCACTGCTATTGATCCGGCACGAATTATTCATGAAGCCGCGTAGGCGACTTTTGGGTCGCGGAAATAACGGCGCACGCGTTCGGGGTTTTGCTCAAGCATGGTCATGTGATCAGTCGCAGCAGCTCTGAGTTTTGCCTTGGTGCGCACTGGCACCTTTGAAGTGATGACGTGCTTGAGATCTGCATTCAGTCTTTCTTCGGGGTTGAGTTCAGGGCTGTAGCTGGGCAAGTAGAACAACTCGATTTTCTGTGCGTTCTCGGCAGCCCAAGCCTTTACAGGTTTGCTGTGATGAACTCTCAAGTTGTCCAGTATCAGAAACACCTTGCGGTCTGTATCCTTGATGAGCGCCTCCAGAAATTCAATGAGCTTGTCGGAGTTAAATGCCTCATCAATAATCATCCAGCGCGTTTTACCCTGATTGGTTACCGTCGCAATCATCGATAGCTTGTGGCGCGTGCCGCCTACTGCGAACGTCACAGGTGTCTTGCCCACCGGCGCATAGCTCCTGCCTCTGACATCCGTGTTGACTAGCGCCGTCTCGTCGCCCCAGTGAATTTCCGCACCTTCTGTTTTTGCTCTGGCTTCAATGGCCGGATATTGTTCATCAAGCCAAGCCTGGACGGCTTCAGGCCGCTGCTCGTATGCTTTTTTAATGGGTTTTTGTGGTGTAAAACCCCAACGTGCCAAGTAGTTGCCTACTGCCCGAATAGACAGCTTGATACTGTGCGCCAGCTCAATGTGCTGGCGCACAGCGGGCCTGCTCCATAGCGCAAAATCCATCTTGAGTTGTTCGGGGCGTCTGTCGCAGATGGTTTGTTGAATCGCCAGCTCTTGGCTAACCGTCAAGCGACGTCCACTGCCAGGTTTTTTACCCCGAACGCCGGGCTTGAGTGCCCCCGAACCTTCAGCCTTATACAACCGCAGCGCCGTATTGACTGCCGTCCAGCTCAGTCCCGTTTGCACCACGATCTCCATCACCGCCACACCTTTGCGGTGCATACGAATGACTTGCTTGCGTCGTTCATGCAGTACTTCTCGCGACTGCTTGCGGGCATCTTCTTTTTCCATACTCCATAGACATCGAAAACCAATAAAAATTCATTTATAAATCGTGCCGGGTCTATAGTATCAACATCTGCCGGACTGACCATGTCGCAGTTACGAATACGACCGATCCAATACCAGCCCATGCGGTTGACCAATCTGAACCAGGCGCCACGAAAACCGGCATCGGTAATCAAAATTGGTACACAACCTGTCGTAGTAGGGTGGCGAGTTGCGTAAGAAACGCCTGATGCACGCGCGGTGATGTTGCCTGCGATTGCGGGTACAACTGCTCATACAGGGTTATGCTACGGCCTTCAACAGCAACCGAAGCGCGCAACAATTGCCATTGTCGATCAGGCGTTAAATCCGACCAGTCGATGATGATCAGCGGCATAGATATTCCGTTCAAGCACTGCCGGACAAGTGCCTCGTACAACTTGGATATTTCGTGTGCAGCAAGTTGTTGCCGAGCAGCCGGTCAAGGCGTTCGATGTTTTGCTTGACGCCGACCGAGCCGGTTAGCCCGCGTCCCAGATTACTTAACGTCAGCCGACTGCCCGTTACCACCGTCTCGACAGCAGTAGCTTGGCTTCTTCTGTCATCCACTGCGTTAGCTGTTCTTCAAATTGCCCCAGCTTGGGGGCAGCGGGCTGTACCCGTACATACTTGGGTTCTTCAACAGGATTGAGATGCTTGCGCACCGTGGGTCGGAGAGTCCCATGTCGCGCGCGATTGCCGTGACCGTTTGTTTTTGTACCGAATGCCGCCTGCGGATTTCGTAAATGATGTCCATATAAAACACCCCAGATACCTTGCTGAACGCGCTAAAGTAGAAGGCGCTGAAATCCACTGGGGAGATGAAACTGGATTGCGCAGAGATGACGTGCGTGGACGTTCTTTCGCCCCCAAAGGAAAAACACCCGTGGTGCGGGTCAACAGTAAACGCGAGAACGTGGGACTTATCTCTACTATCACGAACCAAGGCAAGGTCAAGTGGAGGGTGCTGAACGGCGCGTTGGATTCAGATCAGCTCATCGTATTTCTGAAACGGTTGGTGAAAGATGCCAAGCGCAAGGTATTCCTGATTCTGGATAACTTACGAGTTCATCATGCCAAGCTGGTTAAGGCATGGCTCGCGAAACATCAGGACGAGATTGAAGTGTTTTATCTGCCGAGTTACAGCCCTGAATTGAACCCAGATGAAATGCTGAATGTCGATCTCAAACAGGCAGTGACGACCAAGGCACCTGCCCGGACAAAGGGGCAACTTCTCAAGACGACCACCAGTCACATGTGCAAGCTACAGAAAACACCCGAGCGTGTAAAAAGCTACTTTGAACATGCTCCTGTAAAGTATGCGGCTTAAGTTCAACAATTTATTGCCGGATCAATAAAATGACAAACCTATTGCTACCAAGCTACGGCAGTATCCTGGCTACGCGAAAACCAGCGAAGCTGTAACCAATCGGGGGCACGAGCATGCCACGCTCAGCCGCACGAGCGGAATAGTGCCACGCGCCGCCGCGAAGCTCATGCATCCCCCTGTGGCGAGGATGGTTACTGACTTCCAGCCATTCCATTACGTTGCCACTCATATCGTACAAACCAAAAGCATTGGGTTGTTTGCGGGCGACTGGATGAGTGGTATCTTCACTATTAGCGTCATACCACCCGACTTTATCTAAAATGTCGCTACCGCAATATTCCTGCTGTTTCCCAGCACGACAGGCATATTCCCATTCCGTTTCGCTCGGTAGACGATATTGCTTGCCGGTCATGGCGTTCAGCTTCTTAATAAATTCTTGTGCACTATCCCAGCTCACCTGCTCCACCGGGCAGTCATCGCCGCAACTGCTGAATTTGCTGGGGTTGCTGCCCATAACTGCACGCCATTGGATTTGTGTTACCTCTGTCTTTCCCAAGGCAAAAGCATTGACACTCACATTTCGGCCGGATTTTTCAATAGAACTACGATAACCCATCTTGAACTCGCCAGAGGGAATTACCACCATTTCCGGACAGGTGGTGCAATCCTTAATTATCTGATGCTCATCCTTTGGTTGTTGTCCATCGGCAGTTAAACGCACGGTCAACGCAACTTCTTTATTTTTAACTACACTGTCGCCTAAACCCAAATCAATTATCTTAGAAGCCAGTTTGTAGCGGTGATCTCCTAATGGCTCTATAACGAATGATTGTTGTTGATATGGTGAAATATCGGACAGATGATTGATGACAAAGGCAGTACCCTCCATAACAATTTTATATGACTCATCCCTGATCCAAGTATGTTGTCCGTTATGGATTCCATCGTAAACATAACTATTCGCGCCCGAGGCATCTGCGCTTCTACCAACACTGGTACCCTCGACCAAACAGATAAATGGCTTATTGGCAGATACCACTCCAGATGCTGATATCTTTTCCACCCGCATACTCCCTGGATCTACATGGAGACCTGTCATTCCGCCCATTAACATACCCCCAACTTTCCCACTTACTACCTGTTGTGACATGATGCTACTAATCACAGCAATGGTCTTTGGTGACACACATACTTCTGCGGCAACACGGTTGGTTTCGGACGCTAATTCCATCCATTTCTTGGCTTCCGCAGGATTGACTGGTGTACCTAGACCATTGGCGTACATACGGCCTAGTGCCGCTTGCGCTCTAGTATCGCTGGCCTTTTCGATAGCAGTCCGATAATTTTGGAGTGCACGCCGGTAGTCATCCGGCGAATTCTTTCCCTGTTCTTCGTAAAATGTGCCAAGAAGATAGTAAGCATCGTCATACCCTTTGCTTGCGGCAACATTCAGCCAGTACTCCTTGAAAACCTTAGACTTAGTCATTGACCTACCAAATGCTATTTGCCCGGTGATCGCGGGTAGTTTACTTGTGGTGATTCCATTTCCGTTAACCAGTACGATATCATGACAATCTTTAAAGCCATCGCCTTCGATCACACCCACCCATCCTTTCCCATCCCCATCACGACCAACGTCCAGATGTAAAGAAATTGATGGCGGTATTGGCGGCAGGCCAAATTCAAACTCTATTTCGCGGTTGTATTCCGCTATGTAATGCTCCTCCATTTTTTGTATTACATCGGGGTGATGCGCAACCATTGAAGCATATGTATAGGCTCCATCAAACACAAACGCTAGCGCCTCATATTCATCTACTGCTCGCTTTCTCCTTATATATTCATCATCAACCTCCTGTTTAGTCAACGGCTTGCTGCTGGAATTTAAATTTAGAAATCCTCCTGTCATTTCCCCTTCCATGGGTGTTTCAATAGCTATTGAAGATGTATTGTCAGAAATACTGGACGATCGGAATGTACCATTGATTTTGAACTTACCACCTTTTCCAAGCAACTTGGTGAAGTTGACATCAGCCAGAATGCCTTGCGTTGGCATAAAGCCATCATCTTTTTCATGCAACTTGGTGATGTGGACATCAACGCTAAAATTTTTGTTACATGCGCTACCTTTCAATGTGCCGAGTACCACCTTGCTTGCAACCAGTTCATCGGGACTCAATTTTTCAGGGGCAATCGCTTGCGCAATGCGAGAGTCCTTTAAGGACCGCTTAGAATAATCTTTGTCCTGTTTATAAGCGAGATGCGCATGCTGCTCTTTGAGGAATTTTATGTTTTTCTGGCGCATATCCGACCTAATATCCGAATGCGAGGTTATACTTTGAGCGAACAATGACGTTAAATCCGGTTGTGAGGTACGGTTCTGAACGAACAATGACTGGTAATTTGGAATACTGCAGGCGGTGGCTATAATCGCCAGTGTGCTTAACGCTATAAATTTATTAACAAATCTGAACATTAGTACATTCCTCACCATTGTTAATAAAGGGCGGATGCATGAATCAACCACAACAATTCTGGCAGTGTTTGATTGCTGGAACTGATCCAGTTTAGAGCTTGTTCTACCTGTTAAAGCAGATCACCTAAAACAATTGCCTTGAAATCAACTTGGATCCACTCACCCCGTTGATGGTGTAGGTCAAAGTACCAGCGCTACTGTTTTGAAAGGCGAAGTTGACGGTACCGACTTTCGTCACCACCTTAGTGGCATCGTTCCATGTCACGGTTGGCGCAGAGCCGCCGGTGACTTGGTATAAATCGCCTGCGCAGTTATTACCAGATAAGGGGCAGCTGGAGGCAACATACCAAACAGGATTGCCGCTGGCATCATAGGTGTACATGGTGGCGAAGATCATTCCATACTGCTGCGTGATGGCAACGCCCCAGCCGGACTCATTCTGATTCCACCAGAGCGCAGAATAGTTGACTGACGGTTGAACGGAGCCGGTTGCAAACATTTGCCGGGTAATCTGTTTGGTTCCATTTACGCCATTTACCGAATAATTTAATGTCCCAGTATTGTTGTCAGAAAAAGCGACCGAGCCCGTACCGACCTTGGTGACCACTTTACCGCTTCCATTCCAGGGCACCCCCAGCGGAGTGCCGCCTACCACACTGTAAAGATCACCCGTGCAGCCACTCCCAACCAACGGACAGGACGATATGACAAACCATGTCGGTTTCCCGATTGAGTCATAGGTGTACCACGCCAGAAAAGCCATCGAATCACGCTGGGTGAGACTCATCCCCCAGCCGGATTCATTCTGGTTCCACCATAGACCGGTTAAAGGCGAGGCAGGTACGACGGGGCCGGGGGTCACACCACCGCCAAGACCTATCACATCAACTGGGGTTGAACGTTTTGTGGCGGAACCGTCGCCGAGCTGACCGCTTGTATTCAAGCCCCAGCACTTGACCCCGCCTGCTGTGGTAAGCGCACAGGTGTGAGCCCCACCGCCTGCAGCGATAGCCGACACGCCGCTGGCAAGGCCCAACACATCAAGTGGTATCGAACTGGAACCTTGTCCATGAACACTGTTGCCGAGCTGGCCGTACTCGTTATTTCCCCAGCACTTGACCCCGCCTGCCGTGGTGAGCGCGCAAACGTGCCAATATCCTGCATAAATGGCCGACACACTACTGGCAAAACCTGTAACGTCAACCGGTGTCAAACAATTCGAGAGCATATGAACGGCGTTGCACACGTTGCCCATCTCGCCACCGATAGCTACGCCCAAGCATTTGATCTCGCCTGCCCTAGTGAGCGCGCAAGTAAAACCAGAACCTGCAGCAATGGCCATCACACCGGTGGAAAGACCCCGCACTTCTTCCGGCGTTCCATAATCTAATTCACCATAGTTATCAATAATCTCGCCAAAAACATTACTGCCCCAGCACTTGACCCCGCCTGCCGTGGTAAGCGCACAGGTGTGAAGCCCGCCTGCAGCGATGGCCGCAACGCCACTGGCAAGTCCAGACACATCCACCGGTGTCAAACGATTCATGTAGGAATCGTCGCCGAGCTGGCCGAGGTCATTTTTGCCCCAGCACTTGACCCCGCCTACCGTAGTGAGCGCGCAGGTGTGATCATAACTTGCAGCGATCGCTGCTACACCATTGCCAAGTCCAGACACATCCACCGGTGTCAAACGATTCATGGTGGTGTTGTCACCAAGCTGGCCGTAGGTATTGACGCCCCAGCACTTGACCCCGCCTGCCGTGGTAATCACGCAGGTGTGATCATATCTTGCAGCGATCGCTGCTACACCACTGCCAAGTCCAGACACATTCACCGGTGTCAAACGATTCGTGGTGGTGTTGTCACCAAGCTGGCCGGCGCTATTATCGCCCCAGCACTTGACCCCGCCTGCCGTGGTAAGAGCGCAGGTGTGACGCCAGCCTGCAGCGATGGCCACCGCGCTGCTCTCGGCTGCATGGCCTGGCATGCTCCCCAAACATCCAATAAAGACGAGTGGCAGTGTGTAAAAAAATCTTTTCAACAAGTGCGACATGGAACCTCCAGTAGGATAAGCATTTTGCAAAACAACTATTCAGACTGCTGAAAAACTTTGAACTTTGGTCTTGTAGAAATTTAGGGCAGGTTCAAGAACCAACCCCACCGCTCCAACAATTTTTGATTGCCAGAACGGTTTCAGTTCAGAGCTGGTTCTACCTGTCACAACAGACCCTTAAAACAATTGTCTTGAAATCACCTTGGATCCACTCACCCCGTTGATGGTGTAAGTCAAGGTGCCAGCGCTACTGTTTTGAAAAGTGAAGTTGACGGTGCCGACTTTCGTTACCACCTTAGCCGCATCGTTCCATGTCACGGTGGGCGCAGACCCGCCGGTGACTTGGTATAAATCGCCTGCGCAGCTATTACCAGACAAGGGGCAACTGGAGGCAACGTACCAAACAGGATTGCCACTCGCATCGTAGGTATACATGGTGGCGAAGATCATTCCATACTGCTGCGTGATGGCTAGCCCCCAGCCGGACTCGTTCTCATTCCACCAGAGCGCAGAATAGTTGACTGACGGTTGAACGGAGCCGGTTGCAAACATTTGCCGGGTAATCTGTTTGGTTCCATTTACGCCATTTACCGAATAATTTAATGTCCCAGTATTGTTGTCAGAAAAAGCGACCGAGCCCGTACCGACCTTGGTGACCACTTTACCGCTTCCATTCCAGGGCACACCCAGCGGAGTACCGCCTACCACACTGTAAAGATCACCCGTGCAGCCACTCCCTACCAGCGGACAGGACGATATGACAAACCATGTCGGTTTCCCGATTGAATCGTAGGTGTACCACGCCAGAAAAGCCATCGAATCACGCTGGGTGATACTCATCCCCCAGCCGGATTCATTCTGGTTCCACCACAGACCAGTCAAGGGCGAGGCCGGTGCGGCGACAGGGCCAGATGTCACGCCACCGCTAAGACCTATTACATCCATTGGGGCCAAGCGATTGGTGTTGGTATTGTCGCCGAGTTGGCCGAAATCATTCAAGCCCCAGCACTTAACTCCACCTGCTGTGGTGAGCACGCAAGCGTGTTTTCTCCCCGCAGCAAGGGCTGCAACGCCGCTAGAAAGCCCATTCACATTCACCGGCGTTAAATCCTTTTCATCAAAGGATTCAGAATAATTGGTGGAGCCAGGGCCGCCTTTTATGGTGACAAGCTTAGCCCCCCAGCACTTTACCCCGCCTGCCGTGGTGAGTGCGCAGGTGTACTCATCCCCAGCAGCAATGGCTGCCACGCCGCTGGCAAGACCCGACACATCCACCGGTTTCAAACTATTAGTTCTGGAATTGTCGCCGAGCTGGCCGTAGAAGTTATCCCCCCAGCACTTGACCCCACCTGCCGTGGTGAGCGCGCAGGTGTGAGCCCAGCCTGCAGTGATGGCAGCCGCGCCACTGGGAAGCCCCGTTACATCCACCGGGGTCAAATGCTCAGTGCTGGAATTGTCGCCGAGCTGGCCATCATGGTTCACGCCCCAGCATTTGACCCCCCCTGCAGTGGTGAGTCCACACGTATGAAAAAACCCTGCAGTGATGGCCGTCATGCCGCTATTAATATCCTTTACATACACTTCCGGAGTGGTGGCGAGGAGGGGGCTGTAGACGCCCCAGCACTTGACCCCGCCTGTCGTAGTGAGTGCGCAGGTGTACGCCCCACCGGTCACAATGGCTACCGCGCCACTGGTCAAATCCGGCATATCCACCGGCGTCAAATGCTTGACACCATTGTAGTGTAGAGGCTCATAAAGCTCACCCCAGCACTTGACCCCGCCTGCCGTGGTGAGCGCGCAAGTGTGCCGATACCCAGCAGCAATGGCCACAACTCCGCTGGCAAGACCTACCACATCCACCGGCTTCAAACTATTAGTGGTGGAATTGTTGCCGAGCTGGCCAGATTCGTTATTCCCCCAGCACTTGACCCCGCCCGCCGTGGTGAGCGCGCAGGTGTGATCATATCCTGCGGCGATGGACACCACGCTGCTCTCGACTGCATGGCCTGGCATGCTCCCCAGACATCCAATAAAGACAAGTGGTAGCGTATAAAAAAATCTTTTCAGCAATTGCGACATGGAACCTCCAGTAAAGTAAGCATTTATCAAAACAACTAACAGACTGCTGAAAAAACTTTGAACTTTAATCTTGTAGAAACTCAGGACAGATTCAAAAACCAACCCCAACCGTTCCGGCAATGTTTGATTGCCAGAACGGTTCCAGTTCAGAGCTGGTTCTACCTGCCAAAGCAGACCCCCTAAAACAATTGCCTTGAAATCACCTTGGATCCACTCACCCCGTTGATGGTGTAAGTCAAGGTGCCAGCGCTACTGTTTTGGAAGGTGAAGTTGACGGTACCGACTTTCGTTACCACCTTAGCCGCATCGTTCCATGCCACGGTGGGCGCAGACCCGCCGGTGACTTGGTATAAATCACCGGCGCAGCTATTACCAGACAAGGGGCAGCTGGAAGCAACGTACCAAACAGGATTGCCACTGGCATCGTAGGTGTACATGGTGGCGAAAATCATTCCATACTGCTGCGTGATGGCAACGCCCCAGCCGGACTCATTCTGATTCCACCAGAGCGCAGAATAATCGACTAACGGTTGAACGGCGCCGGTTGCAAACATTTGGCGGGTAATCTGCTTGGTTCCATTTACGCCATTTACCGAATAATTTAATGTCCCGGTATTGTTGTCAGAATAAGCGAAGGTGCCTGTCCCCACTTTGGTCACCACTTTACCGTTGCCATTCCAGGGCACACCCAGTGGAGTGCCGCCTACCACACTGTAAAGATCACCCGTGCAGCCATTCCCAACCAGCGGACAGGACGATATGACAAACCATGTCGGTTTCCCGATTGAATCGTAGGTATACCACGCCAGAAAAGCCATCGAATCACGCTGGGTGATACTCATCCCCCAGCCGGATTCATTCTGGTTCCACCACAGACCGGTCAAGGGCGAGGCCGGCGGCAAAATAGGATCGGGTGTCACACCTCCGCCAAGACCGATTACATCCACCGGGGTTGAACGATCCGCAGTGGAACCGTCGCCGAGTTGGCCTGCACCGTTCCAGCCCCAGCACTTGACCCCGCCTGCCGTGGTGAGCGCGCAGGTGTGTGCACCTCCTGTAGAGATGGCCGACACGCCATTGGCAAGACCAGACACATCCATTGGCGTGACACTGATAGAGACAGAATTGTTGCCGAGCTGGCCATTGAAATTCACGCCAAGGCACTTGACTCCACCCGCCATGGTGATCACGCAGGTGTGACCACCACTTGTATCGATGGCCGCTACGCCGCTGGTAAGGCCCGGTATATCGATGGGGGAGCCATTATTATCCCAGTATTTGACTCCACCTGCCGTGGTGAGTGCAAAGTTGAAATCAGCCCCTGCGGAGATAGCCGCTACCCCGCTGGAGAGTCCCGACACATTCACTGGAATAGAATTAAAACTAGGCGTGTTGGAAATATCGCCGAACTCACCCCAGCACTTGACCCCGCCTGACGTAGTGAGCGCGCAGGCGTGAGAAACACCTGCAGTGATAGCGGTCACGCCGCCGAGCCCTAGCTCAACCAGTGTACTGGGCAATATGGTGTTGGGGACGAAACATTCTACCCTGCCTGTCGTGGTGAGCACGCAGGTTTGACTAGTGGATGATGAATCAATGGACACTACGCCGCTGGTAAGACCAGGCCTATCTATAGGTATCAAACTAGCGTTCCCCCAACACTTAACTCCACCTGCCGTGGTGAGCGCGCAGGTATGTGCACCTCCTGTAGAGATGGCCGCTACGCCGCTGGCAAGGCCCAACACACTCACCGGTGTCAAACGATCGATGTTGGAGTTGTCACCGAGCTGTCCAGATTCGTTGCTCCCCCAGCACTTGACCCCGCCTGCCGTAGTGAGCGCGCAGGTGTGATTACGTCCTGCAGTGATAGCCACCACGCTGCTCTCAGCGGCATGGCCTGGCATACTCCCCAGACATCCAATAAAGACGAGTTGCAGTGTGTAAAAAAATCTTTTCAGCAATTGCGTCATGGAACCTCCAGTAGGATAAGTATTTATCAAACATCTATCTGTGCTTGCGCGTAAATTATTCGTCATCTGGATCTCCGATATTGATAGCAACTGCCATAAATTAAACACATTGATATCGGGTGATGGAATGCACAAATGCATAAGGTCAGATACGATTACTGCATTCGCCAATCCCTCCCATGCGTCCCTCATCAATACATTATGCAAAATTTAAATAATCAAGCATAATTCATGCCTAAAGTCAATATTAAAATATAATCACTATCCTTACATGCCTTTAGATATTTGTAGCACGGGTGGCAAACACTGGCAGGAGAGGTATTAAAGCGTAGGTGTAAAATTTTTCGACACCCGAAATATGAGGTTTATGGTATTAACGCTCCAGTTGCTTCAGGAAGTGCCAAGTTGCCAAGAAGGATAAATCCCTGAAGATTCGGCTATGAATATGTAAACAAATCCCTATAGGTCGTCAGTACAAAAAAATTGATACGACAGAACATAATCCAGTTCAGGCCTTAGGCCATTAAAAAAATCGAACATTCCCACTTGTGAAAGGGAGATTCTCTCTCTGCTAATGTTGTAAATAATCCGATTGATTCGTCCGCGTGTAAGCGATTGATCGGCATGATCGCTGAATGTGGCCTTTGCGGAGTTCGGTCTTGTTTCCGTGAACAAGGCCGAAGAGAAGAATGGCTCGGAGAGAGTGGATTGAGCAGTGAGCGGGCAGCCAAACCGCTTTGTGTTTCTGAATCCAAATCAACAAATTGCCGAACAAGACGAGCCAAAGGAGGAATATTTAGGCTCAAAATGGCAACATGAACGCAAGCATTCAGGCGGCATGATAGAGGGTGATCCAATGCCTAGATTGGCATTCGCCTCTGGGTTGATCAACGGGCTATTTATTAGCCCCCGCAAACCCGCACTGACGCCATGCTTCAAACACCGCTACCGCGACTGTGTTGGATAAATTCAGGCTGCGATTATTCGGTAGCATAGGCATGCGCAGGCACTGCTCCGGTGATAACGATGCCAATATATCCGCAGGCAAGCCACGAGTCTCTGGCCCGAACAGCAAGGCATCACCAGCTTGATAACATACCTCGTGATAAGACTGCTTGCCCTTGGTAGTAAATGCAAACAGACGCGCACCCGGCAGGGTTTGCAGGCAGGCAGCGAGGTCGTCGTGCACACGCAGATCGGCGTATTCATGATAATCCAACCCGGCGCGCCGCAGCTGTTTGTCATCCAGCGAAAATCCGAGCGGCCGGATCAAATGCAGTTGCGCTCCGGTGTTAGCGCACAGGCGAATGACGTTCCCGGTATTAGGCGGAATCTCAGGCTGGAAGAGGATCACATTAAACATTATGGGAGCCTCTGGTTTGAATAGATGCGCATCTAACTTTCGAATGATTGTGATATTTGCTGACAGGGGCTAGAAAACGCGTGACGAGCTGCTGTGGATAATAACCCTACGAAGCAGAATGCGGCAATGTCCGCGCAATGACCCAGGCACTGATTTCACGCGCGCCTGCTTTGCGTAAGGTTTGTGCCACTTCGTTCAGCGATGCACCGCTAGTCATTACATCATCCACTATGGCGACATGCTTGCCCGAAAAATCCTGCGTGCAAATGAATGCCTGACGCACGTTTTTATCTCTTTCTTTTCGTGACAACGCTGTTTGTGGCGGCGTATCGCGCCTGCGCTGGCAGGCATTCAGCAGGACTGGAATATCCATCTGCCGCCCAATATGTCGTGCCAGCTCAAATGACTGATTGAAACCGCGAGCACGTAAACGCACTGGATGCAATGGCATGGCAACAAGGCAATCAGGACGCACCGCAATACGCTGTGTCAGTTTGTCCGCAAGGCTGTTCGCCAGTACCAGTTTTTCATTATGCTTCAGCGCCTGCACTAGCTTGTTGAGCGGAAAAGCGTAGGCGAATATGGCCACTGTGCGGTCGAAATGCGGCGCTCGTTGTAAGCAATGGCCACAGGTTGCGCCGTCGTGCGTAGGCAGGGCACACACCGGGCAATGTGCCGCAGTTAAATAGGGTAAGTCAGCATCGCAAGCGGCGCACCATACACCATTGCGGCTGGCTGTGCCGCACAGAAAACAGGGTTGCGCGGGCAGGGTCTGCCACAATTTTGTGCGGATGTTCAGAAAATGGCGAGTCAAAATTGACAAGGTCGTGCCCTTTCACGGATGATGCCGGACCATTGTAATTCATTAGACTGCAAGCCATGACGACTCACACCGTACAATTTACCCGCACTTCCAAACCCTCGGCACTCGCTCAACCATCAAGCGAAGCGCAGTGCTGGAGCCTTGCCCAAGTTGAGGCGTTGTTCAGGCTGCCGTTTGCCGATTTGCTTTATCGCGCACAGCAGATTCATCGTGAGCATTTCGATCCTAACGCGGTACAGTTGTCCACTTTACTGTCCATTAAAACAGGCGGCTGTCCAGAAGACTGCGGGTATTGCCCGCAAGCTGCACGCTATGATACCAGCGTGAAAAGCCAGGCATTGATGGAGCTTAACGATGTGCTGGAAGCAGCCCGCGTTGCCAAATCCGCTGGCGCGACCCGCTTTTGCATGGGTGCTGCTTGGCGCGGCCCCAAGCAACGTGATCTGGAATCGGTTTTGACAATGGTGCGCGAAGTCAAAGCGCTGGGGCTAGAAACCTGCGCCACGCTGGGCATGTTGAAAGATGGTCAGGCTGAACAGTTAAAAGATGCTGGGCTAGATTATTACAATCACAATCTGGACACCGCGCCTGAGTTTTACGACGAAATTATTACTACTCGAGATTATCAGGACAGACTAGACACGCTGGAGCGGGTCCGCAATGCGGACTTGAATGTATGCTGTGGCGGTATCGTTGGCATGGGCGAAAGCCTTAATCAACGCGCCGGCTTGGTCGCGCAACTGGCCAACCTTGCCCCCTATCCTGAAAGCGTACCCATTAACCTGCTGGTACAGGTAGAAGGTACGCCGCTGGCCGACACCAAAGCGCTAGATCCGTTGGATTTCGTACGTACCATCGCGGTGGCGCGCATCACCATGCCCATGGCGCGCGTGCGATTGTCTGCCGGGCGACAACAAATGAGCGAAGCGGTACAGGCTCTATGTTTTCTTGCGGGCGCCAACTCAATATTTTATGGTGACCAGTTGCTGACTACCGGTAATCCAGAGGTGGAGCGCGATCGCGTTCTACTCAAAAAATTGGGTATGTATCCGCTTGCGTCAAAAACATAGAGTGTATTGATCAAACTATCTTGCTTGTGATGGAAAATTTCAATGCCTTTTGAAGTGCTGCAGCACGAACTCGATACCCGTGCAGCTCAAGGACTCCTGCGTCATCGTTGCTCGTTGCAAAGTGCACAAGGCACACGCGTCAAGGTAAGTGGCAAACCGCTGCTGTCTTTTTCTAGCAACGACTATCTTGGCTTAGCTTGTCACCCGCAATTGCTTGCCGCTTTGCAGATGGGTACGCAACAGTATGGATTGGGTGCGGGTGCATCTCATCTGGTCAGCGGTCATTTCAGCGCACACGACGAGTTGGAACACGCACTTGCTGAATTCGTCGGCAAGCCCGCAGCACTGTTATTTTCCTCCGGCTATCTGGCGAACCTCGGAGCGGTGCAAGCGCTGGTCGGCAGGAACGATAGAATCTTTGCCGATAAGCTTAACCACGCATCACTCAATGACGCCATGTTGTTGTCACGTGCGCAGGTGCGCCGCTACCGCCACAACGACATGGCACATCTTGCGCAATTATTGGAGCAGCCAAACAGCGGTCGCAAACTTGTTGTTACCGATGCGGTATTCAGCATGGATGGTGACCTTGCGCCGTTGCCGGAACTGTTGGCATTGTGTGAGCAAAATGATGCCTGGTTACTGGTGGACGATGCGCATGGCTTTGGTATATTGGGTGAACAGGGACGCGGCTCATTATTTCACCCGGCTGATAGCGATTTACCCGGTTTAGTCTCGCCGCGCATTATCTACATGGCGACGCTAGGCAAGGCGGTGGGCGTATCCGGCGCCTTCATTGCTGCGGAACAGGTGGTGATTGATACGCTGGTACAGAATGCGCGCAGCTACATCTATACAACCGCCAGTCCACCTGCGCTGTCCTGCGCGGTGTTGGCCAGTTTGCGCTTATTGCAGAAAGAAGAGTGGCGGCGTACACAATTATGGAAATTAATTGCGCAGTTGCGTGCGGGTCTGATCGGTCTCCCGTGGGTGCTGATGTACTCCGATACCCCTATTCAGCCATTGCTGGTCGGCAACAATAATGTTGCGGTAGCCTTGAGCGAAACGCTGCGCACACGTGGCATCTGGGTGCCAGCTATCCGTCCACCAACCGTTCCGCAGGGAACAGCGCGACTACGCATTTCGCTCTCTGCGGCGCATAGCGAGCAGGATGTAGCGCAATTGATTTCAGCCTTGCATGAGCTTGCACATTGAAAGTCGCGGTGCCGGAGCACCGCTGTTACTGTTACACGGTTGGGGTATGCACTGTGGCATTTGGGGCAATGTGGTGGCACAACTTGCGCAACACTTCCGCGTACACTGCGTGGACTTGCCGGGATACGGTGCCAGTTCGATCATCGCGCAATATGATTTAGATGGGCTGGTACAGCCGCTATCTGAGTATTGGCATGCTGAACATGGCGATGAGCCGCTGGCGCTGTGTGGCTGGTCGCTCGGTGGACAGATTGCGTTGCGCTGGGCGCTCCGTGCGCCGCACCAGATCGACAAGCTCGTGCTGGTTGCTACCACGCCCAGCTTTGTACAGCGTAGCGACTGGGAATGTGCGATGGCGGCGAATACCCTGCATGAATTTTCAGTTGCGTTGCTGGAAAATCATGCGCTGACATTGAATCGGTTTATTGCTTTGCAGGTGCGTGGCAGCGAACACGAACGCGAATTGCTGGCGGATTTGCGTACCCGCCTGTTCAGTCGCGGTGAACCGAATATTGCGGCATTGCGCGGGGGCCTGGAAATATTGCGTAATACCGATCTGCGTGCGGTGTTGCCGCAAATTACTCAAGCTGCCTTGGTCATTGCGGGCGAGCGCGATATGTTGACTTCACCCGCAGCATTAGGCTATCTCGCGCAGCAATTGCCCAATGCGCAGTTGTTCAAGATACAGGGCGCGTCACATGCGCCGTTTTTATCTCACCCGGATATTTTCGTGCAACGGATCGAGGCATTTTTAAATGGATGATTTCCTGATAGACAAACGCCAGGTGCGGATGGCTTTCAATCGTGCGGCCAAAGGATACGATACCGCTGCAGTACTGCAGCGTGAGGTGTGCAGCCGCATGCTGGAACGGCTGGATTATATAAAGCAGAAGCCAGCGGCTGTGCTGGATGTGGGCAGTGGGACTGGCTGGGGCACGCGCCAGCTGTCGCAGCGCTATCCGGCGGCGCATCTACTGGCGCTCGACATGGCAATTAGCATGCTCAATGTATCGCGCAGCAGGTTGAGCTGGTGGCGCAAGTTATTCGATACTGGCAAGCACAGTTATGTATGCGCTGATGTCGAAGCCTTGCCGTTGGCAGCCAACAGTATCGAGCTGGTATGGTCGAATCTGACCCTGCAATGGTGTAACGATCTGCCCGCCACACTTAGCGAGTTACATCGCGTATTGAAAGTGGAGGGTTTGGTGATGTTCAGTACCTTTGGCCCGGATACGCTCAAGGAACTACGCAGCGCGTTCCATAGCGTGGATGACTACAGACATGTAAATCGCTTTGCGGACATGCACGACATCGGTGACATGCTGAAGGCCAGCGGGTTTGCCGCACCGGTAATGGACATGGAAATTATCACGTTGACTTACGATAATTTGAAAGCGGTGATGCAGGATTTGCGCAATATTGGCGCACACAATGCCACTGCCGGACGTGGGCACGGCATGATGGGCAAAGCTGCTTGGCTGGCACTGCAAGAGAATTACGAACGATTCCGGCAAAATGGCAAGCTGCCCGCGACTTTCGAAGTGATCTATGGCCACGCGTGGAAACCAAAATCCAGGGTGACAACGGATGGTGCGCATATTATTCAGACACCATTTAAGCTATGAGGCTGAGGCGAATCAGAATTTTAATTCAGATTTTTAAGGGTGTTAAAAAATTAGAAAGTGAGCTGTAGTAACATCAGCTTACATCCATGAGTCGCAAGGGAGATTGACGGAGCAGCGCACCGTTAAATGCTTCTGGGGCACGTTCAAGAACAAGTAGGTTCCTTCTATGGATATTCATGTAATTATCTGTGTTTTCGTCATCATTGTTTTACGAGCACCACGAAACTATTGGCAGGGATCGTTACATTGAGACGACCTTGATTGGAAGGGATAGTGGCACCGCCATTACCCCTATTTTGGCCACCATAGATGGTGGCATCACTATTGAATATTTCCTTCCAGCCTGCATTGGGGATGGCCAGCAAGTCCTTTTCGATGATGTAACCGTCGGTGAAGGCAGTATTGTTAAAGCTGGCGACGATAATGACTTCCTCATCCCCGTGCCACCGCTTGAAGGCGATCACTCGGTTGGAATTCGACAGGTGGAGGATGTCAATGTCCTGGTTGCGGATCGAGCGCAGTCGGCGATTGAGACTTATTAGATCTTGATAAAAGTGAAACATTGCCTTGCCGTTACCAATCCGTTCGCCGATGATATTTTCGCGGTTCAACAGAAAGTGATCGAACGTATAGCGTTTCTGTGCCCCGATCTCATCGCCCATGAAGAACATGGGGGTGCCCGCCGAAAGCAGGGACAGGCCGAAGCATACACGCGAGCGTGCCTCCGCCGCGCTGCGCGTGGCACCAATGACAGGCGCACCATTGACGGCCGTTACCAGGGTCCGCGCCGTGCCACCGGCATTGCCGGCTTCGTCGTGAGATTCGTGGAACACGACATGGTCAAAACGGCTGTCGTAAAGGGCGCTGGCAAACCAGTCCATCTGTAGCGGCTCGTTGCCGCCGAATCCAGCCCGTTTCAAGAGGCGCGCCCGATTTCCAGCCATGTCGGAGTCGCCGATCAACTGGTGATAGAACGCCAACTCCCACTTTGCGTTGAAGCCCAGCCCTCCTTGCGCCGGTGGTTTCGTCACCGCGTCCCATCCTGTATGATCTTCTGCGATCAGCATCACCGTAGGCTTGATCATGCGCAGGGTGCGGCTCCACTCCCGCAGGAATTTTTGCCCGAAGACGTTGGCGTTGCCCATCAACCGTCCATCGGCATGAAGCGCGTTGTCGCGGTGAATCGCCTGGGTCAGATCCACGCGCAGCCCATCGACGTGCATTTCTTCAATAAGAAAGGCGGCACTGCTGATGAACTGCTGGTGCACAATTTCTTCCGAAAAACGCGGGGTGAAGCCGGTAGAGCCGTTATCAAGATAGCCGCCCTCCGGAAACGGGCTGCCATCATTTTTTCTGTAGTCGGACGAGTGCCCTTCATACCAGTAATAAATATTTTCTTCGGGCATGGTTGAATCATATTGCCACTGGGCGCGTTCTGCTTCGTTGTCATAATGGTTGTAGACCACGTCCTGGATGACTGCGATGCCACGCCGGTGACACTCGCGCACGAAATGACGGTACTTGTCGCGGCCTCCGGCGCTGGATTCGATACAGAAGTGGTGACTGTCGCCATAGCCCCAGGCGGCATTGCCAGAAAACTCTGCCATGGGCAGCAGTTCGATGGCATTCACACCGAGTTCAATGAGATGGTCCAGGAATTGCAGCGCGTCACTCAAATCGCCGGGGCCGGGCTTTCCGAACCCCAATGATCCGACATGTAATTCGTAAATAACCAAGTCTTCGAGGTGCGAAGGTACCGGCAGGCCGGGCGTAAATTCCCTTGCCCAGAATTCCTCTGAGGGAATGGTGTCCAGTTTCATTTCACGAGGCGTGGATTCAAAATTCCGGCGCATCACGTCGGCATCAATGACCACGCTACAACTCACGGACCCGTCCAGAGTTTCAACCGTCCCCGGCCAAGCAGTTTTGGCAGGGTTGATATTGCCTCTGCCGATCTGGCTACGGGAAAAGATGTCGGTGCGATAGACGTGCTGCCCTTGTGCGTTCAGGATGCGATACATATAAGGCAGGCTTTTGAAAGTCTCAAAACCCCCCTGTGGCTCGCCTTCCCAGATGCCATCGGCCAGGCGAGAAAGAGTGACCATGGGCTGTGCCGAATTCACTCCGGCGTTATCGTCGGCTATGTAGCCGCTGGCCGGATTTCCAAAGACCACTTCCACATTTTTGGCATTGGGAGCCCAAATGGCAAAACGTAGACCGGGTTTGGTGCTTCCAGCGGCGAAGTGTTTGTTGGCTCCCAAGTGACGGTTGTAAGTGAAGTAATAGCGTTCGATCTGGGGCATGGTTGCCTCGCGGATGAGCCGAAACTGGCGATGGCGCGCAACGGAATTAACATCCTGCACCTCAGTCGGAATGCCCCAGAAGTTGGCACCCTGAGGCCCGTCAAGGATAACCCCCCACTTGAAGGTATTATCCTGATCGGCAAGCTGAAGTGAGATCGAGGTCGTAAAGATTGGGCAGCCATCCACGCCGCTTTCCTCCTGCATCGGAGATTCCGTCCAGTCATCCGAATATTGGCCGCTCTCGTCCCAGCTACCGCGCAAGCGAGCGTTGCGAAATATCGCCCGTTTAAGGCCGGTGACGAATTGAAATTCCACTGTCTGTATTGTCATAATGATTTTTTATTCTTGACGATCAACATCCAAGTAATATCAAAGGAGCCAAGCTCAAGTTATTCCTCACAGACAAAGCGAAATTCGCAAGGGATGATCAATGGTGAATCGAATGGATTTGTGACCCCCAACCCAAGCAATTCCAGCGTTCTCGGCTCCGACAGGCTGCTGCTAGAGAGAACCTGAGAATGCCGAGACGCATGGCATCGAATCTGGCATCGTTGGCCATCAGGGTCAGCGCATCACTGCAGGCTTGCCTCTACGCGGGACGTTTTTCGGGAATGAGCTTCAGAACGCCGATGTCCGGATCGGCCTTCGTCGACTCGAAATAGTGTGGCATTGTTGCCGCGATGCCAGCCTCAACGAGTGTCTCCGCAAAAGAGACGATATCGGCCCGATACTGCGGCAGCAGATCAAAGCTGCCGTGGAGAATGAGCACTGCTGGACGTTTGCCCGACGATGCCGGTAGGAAGACTTCCAACGACACAGGTTGGCCGCCACTCGAAAAACTCTCGTTCGTCATTGCCATGAAGACCTCCATATGAGTGTTACGTTCGCCTTGGATGTAGTGCCCCGCGCGCACAGAGAACTCTCGTTCGATACCTCTCGCGTTTGATGGTCGATGTGACTTCATTAGAAGATGCGGACCACTAGCGCGTACGACTGCGGGAACTGGGCGACGCGGAAGGCGCGCACCCGAATGTTCACCTTGCCCGAAGTGGGGTGGTCCCATACGACCTGCTCGACGTTGTTGGTGCGGTCGAACGCGGTGGCGTTCGCAGGCTGGTTGCCGTGCCGCTCCACCCCGCCCGCGCTGCTAACGATCAGATCCAAATCGTTTTGAAGGCCCTCGCCTGGCGGGTCCGTCCAGACCAGCGTGACTTTGAGCGAAGTGGTTCCCACGGGCACGCTGACGGTAACCTTGTGCTCCTCGCCGGTGTCGAGGACGTCGGCCTCGTCCTGGACCATCAACTGCTCGTTGGGACCGAGAGGGCCAACGATTGCGGCGACATCGACGCGGCCGAAGCCCTGGTTGACGTTAGGAATCACCCCGGCCTCACTGGGAACGTACTGCCCTCCGATGTTGTGAGCGCCATTGATGAGCATGGCCTTGACCAGCGCAGCGCTCGGTTTCTTGATGGTCTTCTGCTTGATCGCGAACTCGCGCAACACCGCGGCACAACCCGCTACCAGCGGCGTCGCCATGCTCGTCCCGCCTTCGTAGAAGTAGAGGGGGTCTGCCGATGCACCCCAGCCGTCCCCCGACGAATCGCGCGAGTGGGTGGAGAGAATGAAGGTGCCGGGTGCCACTACATCCGGCTTGATCCGGTGATCCAGCGTTGGCCCGCGGCTGCTGAACGCCACCATACCCTCCGGGTTGTTCGCCACGCGGTCGATCGAGATTGGGTCGGCCGGGAAATCGCTCGGCCACGCGCTACCGTAGGTCAATGTCATGGTCGGGCGGTTGTTCTCCGTCGCCCCGACCGTGATGCAGTTCTTCGCGGTGCTTGGCGGCTTGATGGAGTTGGGATTGATCAAACCGTTGGCGTCAGAGTCCACGCCCTCGTTGCCTGCGGCGAAGCAAATCACCATGTCGCGATGGTTCCAGACGAAGTCGTCCAGTTCGTGGCACTCGGAGTTGTACTCGCCGTCGCCAGTCGTGTTGCTCCACGAGTTGTTGTGTACTCGCGCCTTGTCGGTCGTGTACGGCTTCTGGAACAGCGTCCGAAGGTCCGCCGGCAGGCCATTTAGTCCGCCGCCTGAGTCCAGAACGGACTGCAGCACAAGTTTGGCCTTGGGAGCGGTACCGCGTACCTTGATGCCAAGCGTCGGCGAGTCGCCATCTCCGAGAACGGAACCCGCGACGTGCGTGCCGTGCCCATCTGGATCGTTCTTCTTACCCGGCCGACCTAGGGCGTAGAGCTTGGTGACGCGACCCTTGAACGCGGGGTGAACGTCGGTGGTCGACCCCTTGTCTAGACCGGTATCGCACACCGCCACGACTTGGCCCGCGCCTTCAAGGACGGTCGTGTCGGCCAGCGGCAATCCCACGCGGAGAATGCCGCGCGCCACATCGTTCTGCAACTTCTTTGGCGACACCTGCTCAATGCTCCGGACCTCGTCGATCTCGGCCAGTTTGGGCAGAAATCGGGTGGGAACGGTCAGCCGGACCTTGTTGCCCGTGAACTTGATGTCGTCGGCGTCCACTCCGGCCGCGGAGGCGATTTTGGCGCGCACCGCCGCCGCCGTGGCGCCTTGGTGCAGGACGATGTCCACCAGGTAGGGCCTTACGATCCAGTGTACCCGACGCCGCAGCGTGGGCCGCCAGGAGGCCGCGCGTGGGCCGAGTATCGGGCGTAGAGATCAGCGCCGGATGGATCTTGAAACCGCGCAGATAGGTATTGACCCACGTCACGAACGGTAGGTCCCGGATCTTCTTGAGGTCAGTGCCAGGATTGTGGCAAACGTAAGTATCCTGCGGCACGAACTCCAGGATTTTCGCACCGGTCTTCTCGAGGACGGCGCGCTGTTCCTTGGTGAGCGGACCTTTGGTCTGCACCAGCAGGTAGTCCGAGTCGTGTGCGTCGGCAGAGAGCAGTTTCGCGGACTTGAGTGCGACCGCTTGGGCTGCGGGATCAAGCGTGACGCCGTTGATGGTAATTGTCGCCATGTGTGTTCTCCTCATTATTAATAAAATATGACGGTTCGCGTTCGGCGCGACCGACGGACAAGCTCCGATCTCAAGCTAAAACATACCGTTCCACTAGCCACATCTTGTCGATCACAGTCTTCATGTCGTGAATTGTGATCTGAAAGTCGCCCATGGGAGCTTCAACGTCATTTGCCACAAACGAATTCATTGTTCCTACGGATTCTCCAGGCGTGAATGGTAAGTCAAGCCCACCCTGGGTGACCGCAATTAAAGACAGCGGGAACACGGTCGGCACCTTTTTACCCTGCGCATCGCGAGTAGAACCTGAGACAAATAGATAAATGTTTTTCGCCAGGATATTTTTCTCTGAGCGTCCTTTGGTAAATACTGGCAGCTTCTCGTTCAGCTTGTCGATTGTCAGCACCCGCTCGGTTGCGCCCACGGCCGGATGGTTGGCGTTGTACCACTCGTTGGGGAAATCGTTCTTCAAATCGAAGACGGCGAAAAGCCCCTCCTCGCGACTAAGGTCTTCAACGCTCTTGATGTAATCCTGCACTGAGTCAGCCGCCGGAGCCTTGAGTTTGTCTCCGCCTTCCACCGACGTGTAGCGCAGGCGCATGACGACATCCGTGATCGTGTCGTAGTCGAACTGTTTGAACTTACTCGGCAACTCGATGCGCCACTTGCTGATGACGCCGGCGCCCTCGAACGGCAGGTATCGCTCATCGTGGAAGTTCAGCTCGAATACGCCGTTTTCGTCTTCCAGCGAGCTTACGGCGATGGAGCTGATGGGCACATTGACGGTGCTGAACCGGTCATCGGCTTGATCGGTGTGCTCGGGATAATCGCTTTTGCCCTTCGCTATCGCATTGATCCGGAACTTGTGCTCGAGCAGCCGGAGCGTGCAGTTCAGACTGGTATGTGCACCCAGGATGCAGGGGATTCGCAGGCTGACGGACTTGAGACGGCGCAGGTAGTGGCCGGGATAGTCCATGTCGAAAAGCACTTCGGGTAATGCGAATTCACAGGTTCCGGTCTCTTTCAGGTCGATCAGCGCCTTGGGGTTGATCTGGCGCAGCGAAATCGACTTCGAGACTTCGAAATCGTGACCGCGCTTTTCCTGATGCGCCGCTTCGAGTTGCTTCAGGCCGGTATACAGGCGTTCACCGGAAAATAGGCCGTCGTACGCGGCATCCCAGTATCCGTATTGGATGAAACTGGACGTAGTGAGGCCGCGCTCGAAGCGGAACACTTTCTCGACGCGCTTGGCCAGATCGTAGGCCAAGTTGTATGCCTGATGGTACAAAGTCCTTATCTGGCTATCCATCCATGAGTACAGGTCTTGATTGGTGTACTTGTTGCGCAGGAACTCTTCGACTTCCAGCGCGTTGTCGATCTGCTGTTGCTGGTTTCGCAACTCCTGGTTTGCCATACTGATGCGAATTTGCTGGGTCAGCATTTGCTTGTCGATGTTCTTGACTTCATACCCGGCAACATTGGCTTGCTGTATCCGGTCTTGCAGTTGCCGGAGGAAGCCGGCCTTGCGGCCCGCATTCGACGATTGATACGAAAGATGGTCGGCATAGATCCGCAGCCCCCGCGCCGCCGCCTGGGTCGCATTTGCCAGATTGGGAAACCCCCAGACGACATCCAAACCGATACCCAGTGGGTGTCCGTCGACATGCATCGTCGGCAATGCATGAAAAACGCTGGCCAGCGTTTCGACGATGCCGATCCCGGTTTGCCAGTCGGCGGCTGCGCTGGCCTTGTCCAGTTCCTCCTTCTCGTACGCAATCAGCTTCAAGCCGCTTTCGTCGACCGGCTGCTCGATCTGGTCAGGCACTTCCGAAAAGTCGGCATCGCCGTCCGGCAACCGGCCCAAGTCTTCGCCGATCAGCTTCAGGTAGTGCTGCAGCCGATAGACCGGCCCTTTGCGGCTTTGCTGCAGCGCCTCCAGCGCCTTGGCGGCTTCGTCCAGTTGCAGATTCTTCACTTCCAGCACCAGCTTGTGGATGCTGCTCTCGTGCCTGGCGCGCAACTGCGATAGCGCTTCCGCGTCGCCCTTCTCCTTCACCGACAGGAAGGCATTTCCGAGCGACTTGACCTCCGAACAGAGTTCCAGCGCCTTCTGCAGCAGATATGCGAAGCGGTAGTTCGGCATCGGGCTGTTCAGGTCATTGAGCACGCTGGACAAACTGAGTCCCTGGGCGGCCGCCTGGACCAGCAGCGCCGGATCGATGGGCGGCTCGAACAGCGGCAGATGACGAATCACGCCGTCGATGTCTTCGCAGTGCCGGATCTTGAACAGCCGGTCGTCGATGGTGTTGCGCAACGCCTGCAACTGCGGATTGTCCGGAATGCAGAAATAAAGCGTGCTCGCAAAGCCAAAGACATTGGCCAGCCCGACCACCCCGTTGCTCGAACCGGTGAGCAACGAGGTCTGGTTGCTGAATGGGAACACCAGTTCCAGTTCGACCATCGCATTGCCAAACGCGTCCCACTTGTCGAGCAACGAGTTGTAGGTCTGAGGCTGGATCTTGCCTCGCTTAGGGATCTTTTGCGCACGCGGCCCGTAACAATGCGATGCGAGGACGTAACATTGAATCGCCAGCGGGATGGCCTCGAGCGTGTTTTGGCGAAAGTAATAGTCTCCGTACGCGACAAGAATCTCTATGTACTTCATGGCCACCCACTTCATGTACGCGGATGGCCGCGAGCGGGCAATCGTGTGGGGCTGGAAAGGCTTGTTGCGCCATTCGTCAATCTGGCCATGGGCCGCGTCTGGGGTGTTCGACTGCAGGTTCAGGAACAGGTTCTCCAGTACATTGGTGGCGTCGATCTCCTTGAACGGCACGAACTGCCAGAACCGCTTGTCATCAGTCCCTTTCGCATACGGATTCATCACGTAGTGGCACATCTTCAGCGCCAGGTCGAATTGCTGCGCCTTGAGCAATCGGTCGGCCAACTGCATCGGCACGTGGAAGACGGCTTCCCAGTTGTACAGGGAGTTGGACCGCTTCAACTCGTTGTACAACGGCTTTCCGTTGGCTGATCCATATTGCCCGTAGGCTTCTGCGGGATCCTGCGTCAACTTGGCCGGTTTGCCGGGGTCGGTGTTCTCAACGTAGTAGCTGAACACTGCGCCGAGGTCGCTGCCTCCCAGCCGGCCCAGCAACTCGTGGACGAAGGGGTGGCTGAACAGCCATTGACTGGTCTTGCTGTCGACCTTGGCCTGCACGCTCGTCGTGTTGTCTTCGAAGAACGGCTCGGTGGTCGACAGAAACGGGTCGTTGGAGGAGCCAACAGCGACGATCGATTCCCGCAGAGAATGAATTCGCCTTGTTCCCTGTATGTAGTGGAAGTCGGTCAGCGCGCCGTTGAACCGCTTCGGCTCCGGTTGGACGTGGAGTTGGCTTCCGGTGAAGTGGAAGGCCCCTATGGCGTCTTTCTGAATGTAGGCCTCGACGATGACCTTGGGGTTGGCATCGTCGACGATCTTGTAGAGAAATGTGAAGAGTTCGATCTGCCAGTGTGCGGAGTAGATGCCTTGCGTCGTGACGCTCTTCTGCGTCCACTTTCCGTTCCTGTACTCGCTCCACGCCAGCTTGATTTCCCAGCCTTCGACCGGCTTGGCAACCGGAATTTCCTTGTTGGGATCTATCTTCTGCGGCGGCTGCGGGGGAACCGTTTTCTTGACGAATTGTGGGAAGAAGATCAACAAGCGGTTGCGCCACACCACAGGTATCAGATACGTGCCATTTTCGACGATGACTTCGGTTCGGTTGCCCTTGCCGTCGATGGCCTCCGCGTCGTAACTCGGAATATCCACCTGGACCTTTTCCCACGGATACCAGTTGCGCTCGGCGGTATGGAAGTAGCGGTAGAACAAGAGATGGGGCGCATTGCGGGTCCGCGCAAAGACGTGCAGCCTGGCGCCCGGGTCGTCGAGAAACAGGCCCACGACCTTCAGATTGGCCACCTGGTCTACCTTGAACAAGTAGCTTCTCAATGCATCTTCGACGGTTTGCGGGCTGATGTCCTTTTGCAACAGTTCCGCCTCGAGCTCTTTGTAGAACAGACTCTTGTCGTCGCGTAGTTCGGACTTGATCCAGTTTTCCGGATAAAGAAATACCTTGCGATTGGCCTCCCAGACGCGGTACTTCTGCATCCATTCCCATCGGCTGCGGCTGAGGACGTCGGTCGCTACGCCGTACTGCGCTTCGAGTCCCAGCATGCACCGTTGCACAAACAACTGCACCGTCGAGATCGCCTGCTTGATGCGCGACGTTTCCATGCAGGCATCCATCTGCACGTCGATCAGGAAAAACTCGAAGAGACTGTCGGCATCCACCACGCCCCAATCAATCAGGTCCGGCTGCACCAACAGGTAACTGATCAGCGCCTGCTTCTGGTCTTCGCGAAGTTGGTCGTTCAGTGGCTTGACGACTTGCTCCCAATCCTCTTGGTCGTAGCGGGCACGCAAGGTGGCGCGGATGCCTTCCGCAATTTGGTGGCAGACCGAGAACCTGGAAACCGGATTGGCCCACGCAAACAGCCGATCAATATCGGTGCCGATCGCAGCGGCAACTTGCAGCGCTTTTTGCAGCTTGAGCAGGTTGACTTCATTGCGGAATGCGTCAGGGCGATTGAGATCGAAATGTTCCGGAGCGATCAATTTTCCGATGTCACCCGGTTCCCATTGCGTCGCTTCGGCGATTTTTTGGCTCAGCGTGGTCGCATCCGGCTTGTTTGCCCACTGGAACAGACCCAGCAAACTGATTTCTGTTTTTGGCAATTTGTCGCGCAGGCTCGCGTATGCCTGTAGCCGACGCCAGTGTTGCAGCGTTACTGCGTTGAAGTCGAAGCCATCAAAATCAGCCGCGTGGCCTTGCCAATAACTCACTTCGTCAACCGTCAGGTTGAAACCGTTGACGACCAGGGCGGCTTTAAACAGCTTGATAAACACGTCCTTCGTACCGCTTGAAGAATAATCAGGCAACAAGACGGAGGCAGGGATAAGCGCCTTGGGCGAGGACGATGTTCTCCACTGCAAGTCGGTAGCAGGCTGACCCTTCACCTCCAGCCAATACAGTTGCCCGCTTTTGAGTGCTTGCGGGCTCACGGGGGCTGTGAACCAGACATTGGTTGGATCTAACTGCTGCACAGTAAACGGTATCGACTGGCCATCAATCACCATGTCCGGTGGTTGCTTGTCGTCAACCAGGCTGGTCGCGGCAAAGGTGTAGGCACCGTCTACTGTCGGAATCAGGTAGCCTTTCCAATCTTTGCCACTCGCTGCGGGTTTCTGATGAATTTGCTCCAGCACGTCGATGGCTGGTTGCCTGGATGCCCCAACCCACAATATGTCGGATAACAGAATATCCGTGACATCCATCGGCAAGCTTGCCGCCCCTGAAAGGTTGCTGACAATCAACCGATGCGCCAGACGCTGCCGCAGGAAGGGCAGGAAAAACTTGAGGAAGTAGAAGCGTTTTCCCAGTGCGGTGTTCGCATTGGTTACGGCAGGGTTGTTGGGGTCGGGCGGCACGTTAATGTCGCCTGCCAGCAAATTGACTATCGCGTCGGCGGAGTTGGAGAAAATCCCAAACACGTTATCGTTGAAGAATTGCTGCGCTTGCTTACCGACCCGATCAAGAGCCGGTGCCCAGCCGGCGTTGTTTGAAAACGTTTTTGCCTGCGTCTTTTCTGTGTCGGTCAGTATGCCCGTGACTTGAATCGCCGCACCGGGCGGTTTTGCCGGGTCTTTCTGCATGCTGTATTTAAGCTTGGTGAAAGTCTCCGGGATCACGATGGCCGGATCCACTGGGGCATTGGTTGTGTAGACGGTCGTTCCCTCCAGCAGCCCGATGATTTTCTCTACTGTGGCGGGTTCATACAACAGCCCGGCCTTGGCGCGAATCAGGTCAGCGGTTGCCTCGTCTTTCTTCTCTGGCGGCACATCCTTAACATCCTTATGTTCCTGGTCGATGGCGTTCAGGCCGTCGTAGAGCGTCTTGCTGATTTGCAGGATGGCCTTCTTTGCCGGGGCGAGCGGGCGCTTTGGATCGTCATGATCCTGAATCAGGTAGTTGAGTTGACGGAAGGTGAAACCCGCGTCCTCCATGTTTCCCCAGTCGCGCAGAAGCGCCAGCGTGTTTTCTGCGCTCGTGAATGGATCAACAAATAGGTTGAACACTTCGGCCAGGTCCGCGACCGGCACATGCAGTATTTTCGCGAGCAGGCTGTGGCGATAAAGCGCGGACACATTGTCCAGGGTCAAATCGTTGGACAGTGGGCGGGACGGGAACGCGACGATCGCCGTCACGTCGTCCGCCTTTATCTTCAATGCGGCCATCACCACCGGCATATGGTCGGATAGCTTGGCGGCTTGCGTCAGGTAGTTGCCGTTCGCGTCCGATTTGAAAACCTTGTCGATCCCAAGCAGGTTGTGCGTCAGGAACAGGCGGGAGTACAGCGATTTTTCACCGGCGGTGTTGATGTCGGCCCAGAATGACAGCAGCTTGTCCAGCGGCAGCCCGGTGAGGTCTAGCAGCTTCCGGATGGCGACCAGTTGATGCAGGAAATCCGTCGAGATATTTTCAGACAGCTTGGCAATTTCAGGGCATTTGCTGTCGTCATGGTGCTCCGGCGGGTTGCGGCAAGCGCCTTCGTCACCGTCGCCCACATCGCTGCAATCGGGCTGAAAAACATCGAACCCAATGGAGCTGCCATTGCCCGGCACCAGCGTTACGCCCGAACCAGGAAGCGAACCGATCAGTGCTCCGCCTCCCAGCCTTCCGGCGTTGGCAGAGCTAGCCGTCCCGATCAGCGCCAAATCGGTTTCCGCAATGGTCCAGCCCAGCTTGTGCCATAGACGGATAAAGCGTTGCATGCGGTCGTATTCATCGACCGACAGGACCGAGCCATCGAGGTGGGTCAGGCGGACTTTGTCGAGATTGCAGGTGTCGCGCGTTGGCAGCCAGTTTACAGCTGGCTTTCCATCACCCCGAACAGCTGTATCAACACGTCCTATCTTATTTCCATCGTCGTCAAGTATCCATAGCCAACTGGGAGTCGGGCCCGGGTCAAAAACAAAAGGCTTTCCAGCGATATCGAGGACGGGTGCGGCGTGCGCAACGGGCTGCTTACTCTGGTCGAATCCCGGCGTGACGCCGACATGTCCGATGACCGTTTTTCCCGTCGTATCGACGATACTTCCATCTATCCGCAAGCGACCGACTTCCTTTTTTTCGTCGTGATTGCTGACGAGTTTTCCCTCAATTGGCAACTTTGGCCCTTCACCAAATTCCAGGACGATCAGTTTTCCGATTCTCTCGAAGTAGCAGTACACCCAGTTGTGAAAATCCGTGTGCGGCAAGCAGTGTTCCGGACTCTGTTGATGACAAGGGTCTGGGTGCAACAGGGTGTCGATTTGAGGAACTAATGTTTGCGGTTTGTTCAGGAACTCAATCAGCTGGGCAAAGCGCACTTTGGGGTCGGTGCTGTCGACCACCAAGGTCTGCAGAAAGCGGTAGCTGAATCGTATGCTTTCCAATATCGCCAGCGCTCTGCCTTGAGGGAAAGCCGGATTGATAAAGCGCGTTTTCAGCAGTTCGACCAGATCGATGTATTGAATTCCGGTGCGTGGCAGGAACTGTTTCTTCACAAAAGTTAGACCCAGCATCGAGGTCTCGTCGATGCTGAGCATGTCCGCTTCGGCGCTGGCGCCGATGTAGCCGAAATACTCGGGCACCGGCCTGACGCCTATCTTCTGCTGGTATTCAATGTCGGTATGGACCTTCTGAAGAGTGAAATCAAAATAGGCTTTCGGCCAAAACGCCTCCCGCGTCAGGATAATGTGTTCTTCCTGGGTGATGCCGAGAAACTCCGCGTCCGCCGAGCGATCCAGAACCCTCGCATGCAGCTTTTGTAGTTCCTGCTGCTGAGCGGGTGTAAGAACCAGGGAAACGGTTTCGGTAGCCGTGAGGAAAGTATCCAGTAGTTCGTAACGACTCGTACCAAGATACTTCAGCCAGATCCGAATGACATCAATAGGTTGGTGGTACGGCAGCGTGAAGGGGTAAACCGCGTCCTTAAGAATGCAATAAGCCTGGTAGTTTATGTGTTGCGGCGATGCCAACAACTCGCTGGTGGTTTCATCCAGTACGTTGAAGACCTCCAGCGTTGCTTGCTTGGGCACGTTTGGATCAGTATGGTACTTGTCGAGGTGCACGACGAAGCTCTCCATCACCTCGTTGACCAGATCGATATAGGGCAGCACAGTGAAGGTGTTTTCGCAGGTGAGTTCGAGGCAGCCTAAATCTGGACGACGGCGAAAAAGCTTTTTAAGCGGTGTACCTTCAATGCCGGACTTGCCCGTATTCGGTTTGTCCGGATCAAGATTGTTGTTCCTCAGATACTGAAGTATCTCGACGAAATACGCGGCCGGGCTGTAGACGGACAGACAGTCCTCGCACTCGCAGAAGTCGATGCTGCCGAACAGCGCTTCCAGGTTCAGTGGAACTGCCTTCTCATCGGCCACCCCTTGCAGCTTGGCCATGCGCTCCTCCATCGGCTGCTGGCCATCGATGATCGCCAGGCCCGTTCCTCGCCACGCCTCGCGCATTGTCATCAGCGCGTGCTCGTTGCGGATGTGGGCGTTGATCGCACTCGTATAAACCTGCTTGGCCGCTTCCACACCCAGCATCGGCCCGTGAGCGCTCAGGAACGTGGATTCCGGTATTTCGGCGATCCGAAATGCCGAGGTCAGGTTAGCCTTCATCAACACCGGTACGGCGGCGGGTATGGGGCTGATCGCCTGCACGCGTTGTAGCGTCTTGAGGTGCTCGATGACCTCCGAACGATGCTCGTCGGCGATACCGTTGAAGGCGTCGGGGTGTTTCAACGCGGTGTAAACCGAGGTCGTGCGGATGTTGAAATCGGGTTGGTTGTTCAGAAAACTGCCGATGCCGGCGCGTACAGTCTTGTTCGCGATGGGCAGTTCCGCGTCCTGCACCATCCGCTGCAACACGGCGGTGGGTTCGGCGGTAAATAACTTGTTGCGCAGAATTGTCGCCGAAGCTTTGGCCTTGTTATGTGCCTGGCTGCCCTTTTTCGCGGTCGAGTTTACAAGTTTTGTAAGCCCTTCCAAGTTGAACTGTAGGGCCATGTCACGAAGGTTCGTCACTTTTGGATCTTCGACCAGAGCCTTGACCACCTGTACGTTGTCGTCGGACAATTCTGCGAGCGAGTGAGCGAATTTGAGTTTATTCAGCAAAGCTGCAGAGAGCTTGGCTTTTTTTAGATCTTTTAGCGCAACCGACCAATCGCCGCCCGCATCGGTAAGCGCTTTCCCGACCAGCTTCTGGTCGCCTTTGTCGGCTAATACGACGTTAAGTGCTTTAATCCTGGTTTCGACGTTAAAAATTGGCGTTGGCATGGCGTTACCTCAAAATGTTTGTTGTAGTGTTCAGATTTTTTGTTGCCCCGCAGTCATGCGGATTTTTTTCTTTTCATCTCAAGCAATTGTCGCGATATTCTTCCAACTCAAGGCCATCGGTTGTTTCGCCTTTGCCAGCCCAATGCAAAGGATAAAGGCCGCGTTCGACGTAACGATGGAAGGTCGAGTAAGGCCAATCCGCAACCTGTTGTACGTAACCGTGTTTGAGCGGATTGATGTGGCAATAATCAATGTGTGTCGCATAATCACGGTCATCGCGAATCACATGTTCCCAAAACCGGCGTTGCCACAGGCCGCGTTCACCGCATGCGATGCGCACCTTTGAACGCCGCTCGGTAATGGGCAAGGCTTTCGAAAATCTTTGTTTGATCAAGCGCCAGCGGTTGGAAAAATCATCATCGCCGGGCGGCAATGTCCACACGCAATGCAGGTGGTCAGGCAATACCACCCAGGCATCGATATGAAAGGGTCGTTTTTGTCGTACCTTAGTCACCACAGAACGCAGCAAGTCAATATGTCGAACCAGCAAATCGTTGGGGTAACGCTCCAATAAGTTAACGGTAAAGAAATACGTTCCACCTGCCACGCGATAACGTCAATAATCCGGCATGCCATTCCCCATCCATTTCGTTATTTCGTAGGGAGGAATAGCGATAGCGTATTCCGCCAATTTCAATTCCCCAGCCATACGTAAAGCAGATTGCGCAGTAATGGAATATTCACCGCTTCCCTTCACCTTCGGTGCAATACGCTCACGCTATTGCACCCTACGTCATTGCGCCGTACGCGGTACTTATTGCGCCGTACGCGCGGTGACCCCATTGATTTCGATCGTTCGTCAGCCACCGGTGACGACCCGGCAGCGATGCCGGTGAGTCGTAGACTTCGCGAAAAACCGAGTCGCTGACGGGAGCCCTTGTTTTCTGTTTCATTTCTACTCTCCTTAGCTAAGGAAGCGCTGATTAATTCGCGTTTAAAAATTTAACATATTTAAGAATCAATTTGTTACGCTCGAAATTCCGCGAAACTTTGAATTAATCAGCGTCTCCCTAAGTCATTCCTTGCACTTTCTACCTGGTTCGCCCTGCACCGTTCGCTCGCATTCAGGCTATTTCCTTCCAGTTTTCAGCTGGCTGTCCGTTGGCCATCGCATCCACTCCTTCCCAGTGAGATCTTTGTAAGACAAGTCGTAATTTTCGCCGTTGGGATCGAGAACATAAGTCGAGCCAGGAGTGCCTTGATTTACTTTGATCTCGCGGCCGTGAAGCAGCGCCGTACCAGTTCCATACCAATGTCTCGGCGCCACTAGAGAGTCGATTCCTTCCAACGCTTTATCAACGTCTTTGGTCACTTCCACTTCCTCATTGAATGCGTCTTTGCCCAAGCTCAATCTGTCGACATCACCAAATGGCTTGCCACTAATAAACTTCTGCTGCTTGTGAACGAGCTCGTGGAGCAATTGCGTGGTTGGACCTAACGCAGCTTTCGCGCGTGAAGAACTCGACTGCATTGCATCCGTCAAGTGGCCGCTATCTTTTACAGAAAATGTGTACGGATTGGCGACGATGTCAGGAGACTTGGTTACTCCAGCCCCACCGATTGCGACATTCTTTGTAAAGAAGCCCATTAGCGTCTTTCCGTTCAACTGCGTTTGTGCCGTGACGGTAACGTCCCCCTTCAAGGCTTCCAGCAGATAGTTTCTTACGGCCTCCGTCTTTTTTAGTTTTTCGTCAACGAGTTTCGAAATGTCAGCAGCAGGAAGGGTTGAGTTCGAGCGCTTGACTGACTCCGTCAGTCGTGTCTTTAGGGCATCTTTTGCCTTTGCCTGTGCCTGCGGATCAGACAGTGTGAGCCTGATTTCCTTGGCCCCGGCAGTTCCTGGGTTGCAACCGCCAGGATCATCCAGTTGTCCTGTTGTATGAGCCATGTCCGTCGCGATACCAAAATAGTCGTGCAATTCCGTTTTGGTTCTGTTCGCCATCTCGTAGGTCGCCGACATCAAGTCGGCTTCGCTGCTATCCGCAGTAGCACCGCCAGAAACGAACTTCAATCCAGAGTGCCCACTAGGATCGACTAGTCGAACCGGGTTGTCGGATACATACATGTACACATTTGCGCCGTCGGCGATTCCCAAGGGATCAGTCGAAATCCACCTACCAAGCCACGCCGCGTAATACCTTGCTCCGTGATACGTAAACCCCGTCTCCTCATCCCGCTCCTTCCCCGTATACCGGTACCGTTTCGCTGCCGCTTTAATACTCTGATCCACCGCCTGATACGAGGTGCTGCCGTACGGCGTGTACTCCTCATAAGAAATAACGCTGCCCTTGTCATCCAACTCCAAACTGGCCGACCCCAGGTGATTGCCGAACTGATAGCGGATGAGTTGTGGCGGTGAGCCGTCGTTGCCTTGAGTAAGGGTCTCCACCAAAGCAATACGCTGCTTATCATCCATAACATGCAGCGTCTCGCGTTCAAGCGTAATGCCAGTGCCATTGCCGTCGAACTCCCGATAAATCTCGAACCCCCCAAGATAAATCCGCTCTGCCTTGCGCGACCCATTCTGCCGCTCGATGATCTTGCGTAAGCGCTGCCCGCTGGAGTCGTACACATAGAAGGTTGTCTCCGGCACTTTGTCCGGTGGCGGAGTCGCATTGACGACCTGGCGCGACGTCGCGCTCAACTGATCTCTGAAATCCCACTGCATCAATGTGAGATGCGGCATACCGGTCATATTGCCGTGGGCATCGTAGCTGTAGGGCTCTGCCGTCGGGCCTACGGTCGTACTGCTCAGACGATTGCTCTTCTTGGCGGCCTCGATCAGGCTCGCTTCGTTATAGGCATAGGCGCGCGTCCAGTTGCCAGTGGCGGCCTGATGGATCAGTTTTTCGAAATTGCCGACCGCGTCATACAGATATTGCTCGGTGTAGTTGCGCATCGCCTTGCCGTCGCCGGGTTGGGGCAAATTGACGCGGAACTCATCGTTCCAGCTGGTTTGCGGCTGCGCGAGTTGACCGATGTGCTCGCGGCCGGTTGCGTTGATCAGCCGGTAGATAGCGTCGTAGGCGTAATCGCACTGTGGCGGTACGACTTGACCATTGAAAATAATCTTCTGCTGCGCGTCGTCGCGAATATGGGTGATGTTGCCGGCGGGGTCGTAGGTGTAGAACAAGTCCTGGAATATCGCGCTTCCCGGGGGCGCGGCCGCGCGGCTGGTCTTCAGATGGATCAGGCGGAAGGTTTGGTCGTCATAGGCATACTTGGTCAGCGCGCCGTTGCCGTATTCGATCCGAGTGCGTTGTCCCTTGGCGTCGTAGTCGATGTTGGCGACGGCATGTAGATTGGCCGACGCAGGATCAAGCAAGACGTTCGGTTCGGCGGCTTGCCCCAGCCAGGCATCCATACGTTCCAGTAAATTGGCCTCGTTGTAGCCTGGGCGGATGACGTTGATCTTGCTGTTGGCTTGGTTGCTGTGCGGCGCAGTCATCTGGATCGGCCGATTGAGCGCGTCATAGCGGGTGCTGCTGGCGAAGATTTCTGTTTCCAGAACAGGCTGTGGATTCTGCGACCAATCCGGTGTGGTCTTGTAGTCCTGTACAAGTTGCCGGATGCCGCGCAACAGGTTGCCCTTGAAGTCATGCGCCTCGCTGATCACGACACCGGCAGTGTCGTAGTGCTTGTAAGGCTTGCCGCGTAGATTGGCTTGCAGGATCTGGGCGGCAGTCAGCCCGCTACCGGCGGCTTCGCCATAGACGGTGTCCTCGAAGCGGATTTCGCGCGCTGGGTTCAGCACATCGGCGCCAATGACGAACGAGCGCAAGGGGCGGCGCAGCTCGTCGTATTCGGTGCGCAACCTGTGATCACGGCTATCCCAACTGCGGATCGGCTTGCCGGTGACATCGTTCAGCATCCAGCGCCGGCCTGCCTCCATGCTGGATTGATGGATGCGGTTGCCGAGCATGTCGTAGTCGTAGCGCATGACGATGCGGTTGTTGGCATCTTTGACTTCGCGCTGATTGCCTTCGATGTCCAGCGTCACACGGGTGGCATATTTCTGCACCGCGCCGCTGGCATCTTTGCCGTTGTCGGCGACCGTCAGCATGGGGCGACCCAGCGTGTCGAACCAGGCCACGGTGGGCGTTGCGGCGTGGGCGGCTGCTTTGTCTGCTGCGGCCTTTTCGTCCGGGCCCTTCTGCCCGTTGCGTCGCTGGTCATACCAGGTGGGCAGATAGTCCGCAGCGGGGAGAAGCTGAAAGAATTCGCCGACATCGGGATCGGCTTTGGGGTCGGATAGTGTCACCGTGTCGTTCACGTCCCAGGTTTCTTGCCGCCAGGGATCGAAGACGACTTTCTCGTAGGTGTGATTCGGATGTAATGTGGCGACCACCCGTTCCACGGGATCGTAGAACAGGATCGGCGTAACGCCGGTATCGGTCATCTCCGGTTCGGCTTCATACAGCTGTGTGCTGCTGAAGAACGACTCGTACTGTTTGACCGGTTTGCCTTTGTTGTTGTAAACGGTGCGGCCCTTGCCGACCCAGCGGGGATTCGCTGCGCCCAACACGGGCACGCCGTTGTTGAGCGTCAAGGCGCCGGGGCTGACATCGCCGCTAGTCAGCAGTACGTTCTTGGCGCGGATCGGTGCATCATCCGGCTCGGCTTGAATCTTCGATTGAAGTTCTCGCCCGAAGCCGTCGGAATACGCGAAGCTGACCTGAATCTGCAAGTCTTTGGGCGACACCGCATCGCTGACATGGGTTTCGCGCACCAGCGTGGCGGCGAAGGGCGGTTCGCCGCAGCGGCGGTAGCGATCGAGGTCGTAGACGAAGCGGCTGGTGGCGCTTTTGAGCAGCGCTGCCTTGAGGTCGGCGGGACGCGCGACAAAGTTCTGTAGTTGAGCCAAGGCGGGGTCGGCATCGAAGTCGTCGAAATCGTCCAGCGAATCGCCAAGCGTCTCGCTGCTTTTACCACGAACCGCCGTGGCGACCGCCAGGCCGAATGCATCGAAGGCCGCGAAAGAGCGATTGCCATTAGGGTCGGTCAGTTGCTTTGCCTGCAAGACCCGGTAGTCATGCAGTGCTTCAATGGTGTTGCCGAGTGCGTCGCGGGTTTTTGCGGGAAAGAGATCGTTCTCATAATCCACAAAGCTGCTGTGCGTAAACGGATTGCGGAAGCGCCGCGGCAGGAAGAAGTGGCCGGTGGCTTCCACCAGCTCATCTGCGGCGGTGGCAGTTTCGGTCGGATGGAAGAACATGCGCCCCGAAGGAATCCACCAGCGGCCATCGCCATCGAGATCGACATAGCCGCCACGGTCGGACGCCAGGCTGGTGTCCGCCAGAAGAACCGTGCCTGGATTGGGCAGCAGATTTTCCGTCGCCAGGCTAGCGTGCGGTCGCTGGTAAACGGTGCTCAATAGCCCCGGCGTAAGGGCCAGCTTGTAGCTCTCGCCCGGCAAGGCCAACGCCTGCAAAGTCCGCAACGGGAGCAATTGGCTCAGGTTGTTGCTGCGGTAGCGGGTTCGCAGGTCTTCGATGGGGCGCCGGTAGACACCGGCACCCATTGCACGGGTAGCCTTGATATCCTCGTAGGGAAGATCGTGTGCGCCATCACCCGCCTGAGCGACGAGGGCAAGCAGTTCATCGAAGCGGAACAGGTTGGTGATGTCGGGTTGTTGTGAGGCCGGACGCAGCTTGATCAACTCGTAAGTCTGTGCCTCGGCCGGTAGCGGGGTGCGATACGCGTCGACGGCAAGGACGGCGTTGGTAAAGCTGACTTCGGTGAGTGTCACGAAAAGCTGCTTCTGTTTTTTGCGGTCGGCATCGGTCTGCACCGGGTCGGTATCGTCGAAGCGGCGGCCATAGGCAATCGCTACGGACTGGCGCACGTTGCCGTAGTCGTCCACGTCCAAGGTCATGCTGTGCGTGACACGGGGATCGGCCAGCCATTGGGTGCCTGAATTCGAGGCCGCCGTTACCGCATCGACAATCTGGCCGTTCAAGACCGGAAACAGCTTGCGCTCGTAATGAAAGTCGATGGTCTCGCGCGCGTGGGTGAAGATGATGGAATGGCGGTTCGCGCCGCGCGGTTGCATGGCCTGAATGGTGTAGTTGCGCTCGGAGACGGAATACGGCCGGTCGGACGCGTCCTTGTCGTCGAGCGCGTAAATCTCCTGCCGTAAGATTGCGCCCTTGAGCGAGCGAATGGCTTCACGGGTTTCTCCGATTGCGAGGCCTGATGGAAGCACGGTGTCGTCGAGCAGCATCGCCTCGCGCTGAGTCAGGCTCAGTTCGCTACCGGGCTGGCCGGGGTCACCTTCGCGGTAATACTCGTCTTCGAGGTAACGCGAAATGCGCGCGCCGGCAAAGTAGGCGCCGGTATGAAACCATGTCTTGGTGAGCGTGGGCGGCACATGGAAGGCGGCATTGAGGTTGGTGGCTGGTGTAGCAACTTGAGACAGAACGCCAAACTCTTCGGTATCCCATTGATCGACGCGGCCAAAGCCGCGGAACTCTCGCTCGATGCCATCGAAATAACCGTGGTGGTAGGCAGAACGCGTAACGAAACGATTGCCGCTGATGAGATCGCGGGTCTCGGTCCGAGTCACGACGTGGACTGGGAAGGGTAGACGCGTGATCCAAGGCGTTCCGGCGGCCTTGTCTTCAAGGTAGAAATGCGTGGACGATGCGTATTCAATGTGCGTTTCGGCGCCAAGGTTGTTGCGCACCGTCGTGAGCAAATGTGGCTTGATGCCGCCCATTAGATCCAGATAGCGCAAGGATCGACGAGTATCACCCGATAAGGAAGACGACCAAAGCAGACAGGCCGTTCCTCGCCCAAGAAAATCAACCACGGAGACCGCTGTTAAATTATCGGTGCGCGGTACCCGGTTCAGTAGTCGCGCTTGGGACAGGCTGTTGCCATGTTGATTAAGATAGATACGCACACCGTCACGACCCAGATATACGATATCGGTGGGACCGGAGCCGTCGGTATCGGTGAGATGCACACGACGCTGGTCGAAGGAAGTGGGATCGTCGAACCAGGGTGCATTGTCCAGCGTGACCTTCGCACCGAAGCGGCCATAGCCGAGGTTGGGCCAATAGCAGACTTCGCTCACCTGTATCCGCACCAAATCGGACAGACCATCGCCGGACATGTCGGCGAGATAGATAGACTGCGTTCCATCGGCGAAGACCATGCGCGGCCCATCTTCCTCGTCGACCGCGAGTGGCACATGGAGGGCTGATCCGAATCCGTCCTCCGCATAGGACTCATGCCAAGTAGCGAAAACCTGATCATCTGTCACAAGGATATCGGCATGACCATCACCGGTCAGGTCTACGAAGCGCAGGTTTGGATCCTGCCAGTCAATGTTCGGTAGACTGAGGAAGGTGCGGAAACGGTCCCAGCCGGCATCCTCGGTACGCGAAAAGAATCCTGGTGTCGGTGCCTCGAAATCGACCAGATCGAGGTTGCCATCGCCCGCGAGGTCGAGGAGCTGTTGCCGTCCGCGGCTTAGCGCAGCCAGCGAGGGCCGGGGCGACACACATTCAACCGGACCGAACTGGCCTTCGCCAAGGTTGGGTTTGTAAAACCATGCGTCGGCCTGTTCGCTGAACACACCTGAGATGCCTTCTCCGTCCAGATCGACCCATCGATAACTGCTGCTGTCGATGCCGGATGGGAGGTTCTGCAGACTCAGTTCATCGACTTCCTGCAGCGGAAGTTGGTCGTAGGTCAGGTCGTCGAGCGGGCTGACCGAATATTCAAACTCAAGAGGGGGCAATGAACGCTTGAGGTAGCGCGGAGTGGGCTTAACAATCCGTTTGAAACCAGACTGTAGCGCCTGAGTAATGAAAGAGCCGTTGGGCTTTTCCTGGTAAGCAAACTCGGTGGAGCGTACCAGATAGTCGTCGATACCCAACTCGTCCGGGAAGTGATGGAACATAAGCACCCGCCGACACAGGCGGTAGCTACGTACCTCAAAGCAAGACCGGTAGGTAGAGAACGGATCGAGGCGCGTCGACCACGTTCCGCCGATGGGTGGCTTTAGCGTAGCCGTCGCGAAAGTCCGGCCATCCGCATCCGCTGGCATTTCCTGATAATGACCCTCGCCGTAGTCGAAAACGACCTCGAACATCCAGCCCGCGTTGTTGAAATCTGGCGCAGGTACGTGGGTCTGACGGAAACTGGGCTGGGTCGGGTCGACAAGCAGCGGCTGCCGGTTTCCATAGCGGATGGTTTTCAGGTAGCGGTTTGCCGAGCGCACGCGATTGCGCTCGTTGACATGGGAGAGATCGACGTTGTCATCGTTCTCGGCAACATACGCGTAAACAATTGCGTTGCCCTTGTCGTCATAGCTCTGGCAGATCAACCAACTGAAGACATGATCTGGGTTGGCTGGGTCGGCAATGCGCGATTCGGACGTGCTGCCATAGACAGTGAGGATATTGTCCTTAGAGATTGAGCGCCAATGGGTATCGCCGTCGGCGATGCGCGTCCAGCGTTCGATGCGGGCGAACAGTCCCTCGATGCGGGGCCGGTAGCGTTTGACCAAATAGCCGTTGCGCGAATCTTCGTCGTAAATCAGATTTCCTTGTGGGTCGTGAGTCCAGCTGCCATCGGGGTTCCTTTTGTAGACCGGCACCAGATCCTCGGCCCCAGAGAGGATAAAGACGTCGGACTCTTCGGCGTCCCGGTACTGTGGCAAGCCCTTGTCCGTCTTGCGTGTGATAGCAGGCAAGGACAAACTCCAGCCAATACCAAACGGACCGTTGCCGGCACCAGAATCGTATGAAAGACCCAACTGGGGGCCAAAACCGGCGCGCCCAGGTGAGGTGGCAATTGGCACGCTCAGGGAACCGGTGCCGGTAACGGGATTCGCCGTGAATTTTTCGCCCATGCCCCGGATGGCGCCGCCACCTTTGGGAAGCGAGACTTGCGGTGCGTTTACCGCAAACTTGTCGTCCGACTGGCTTTGCTTGTCGCCGGATGACGGTTTTTGTTCTTGCATCATGTTCCCTTCGCCAATTTTTTAGATTGGTTAGGTGCTTAGATTGATTAGGTGCACTGTACCGAACTACGGTAGCCATTAGCCGCATTGTGGGGTAACCGTCATAACAATAAAATAAGCAAATTGCTTATTTTTGATTAAGAAAAATCCTTAAAATATGCGGCGTATTAAAATTTTTATTGCTCCTGGCCTTACTTCGATGTACATGATGTAAACCCGCATTTACGCAGTGAGGGAAACGTGTCATACGACAATAGATATATATATGGCAACCTCCTGGAGGACAGTGCTTCCATTCGGTTACATCCGCGTAGAGCAGACGTGAGGGCGGTTTAGGTGGTTACGCTTTTCTTCCCAATTCTGATGGTCACAATATCGAGGTAAAATATTATGTACCGGAGTAAAAAATTGCCTATTGATCCGGCACTGTTTATCCAAGAAGTCGTTCGCATTGAGCTTGTCGAAATGTGAATGGCTTCTTATGCTTCGACAAGCTTGTATGGTGTTTCTGGCTCCTTCTTGAGAGACTGGAAGGAGCCGGGGTGGAGGGACATCGACAAGCCTCTGCCGTGCAGCGGACAGACTTAGTGAGAACTCTCCCACCCACACCCCGAACGTCGATGAAGAATTTAGCGGCTGTGCATTGACCGCCGATTTGAACGCAAGCTAACGTAGGTGTGTGCCACTCCAGCGTTGTTACTTTACTTCTGGAGGCTACTATCATGCAAACCTTTCCGAACATAGGTGTGGATGTTGCCAAAGACGCAGTCGTTGTGGCTTGCGCCGCGCAAAGTTTTTCTACTCACAGTGTTACAAACCAGCGCACTCCTTTGCTGGCATGGCTGAAATCTCTGCCCACAGGCAGCCGCATCGGCCTGGAATCCACGGGCGGCTATCACGAATTACTGGCCGATCTGGCACACGCGCAAGGCCATGTCGTATTCCTGCTCAATCCGTTGGATACCAAGCACTATGCCCGCGCCATGGGTAACCGCGCCAAAACAGACCGAGTGGATGCCGAACTGATCGCCCGTCTCATCGCTCAAGAACATACGCGCTTACGCCCTTACGCACCCCCTACAGCCGACCAGCGCAAGCTGGATCGCATGATCCGGCGGCGCGCCAATATCGTTCGCATCAAAAGCTCGCTCACGCTGACGATGAGCAACCTGAGTGGCTTTACCACCGAACTCAAAGCTGTCTCGAACAAGCTTGATGCCCTGATTGCCAAGATCGATTCCACCATGACCGCGATTGCGGCGCATTCCCCGCAACACAAGGAAGCGCAACAGCGTTTGCAAACCATTGCAGGTGTCGGCCCCGTGGTGGGCATGGCGCTGACCAATACGATGGAGCGCGTGCCTTTCCGCAATGCGGATGCATTCGTCGCATTCACTGGCTTCGACCCGAGAGCCAACGACTCCGGCAACAAAATTGGCCGCAGGCGCCTATCCAAACGCGGCCCCGCCGAGTTGCGTCGCCTGCTGTTTAACGCTGCAATGGCCGCCGCCAAATCCAAAGCTTGGAAACCTATCTATGAGCATTACCGCGCCCAAGGCTGGGGCACTACCGCAGCACTGGTAATCATCGCCCGCAAAATCGCCCGCGCAGCCTGGTCTATTCATCATTACCATTCAACTTTCGACCCGGAAAGGATTACAAAAATGCTTGACGCGAACCATAGAATCTCAGCACGAACGGCAGTCAAGTTCAATTCGTGCCGGATCAGTAATAAGGCAATTTATCGAGCGGCTGCGGCATTCAGTGATTTTTGACGCTAATGCGCAAACTTAGAGGAGTTATCCAAGTGAGTTTGAATTACAGGTGGGTTATATGGGTAGTTGTGGCGCTGCTCCTGACTTTTGTAGCGTTGCGAGTGTATTTGCACTTTTCCCCGGGCAGCAATCTTTATGTTGGTACATACAATATTCACCATCTTTTTATTGGTTTGCTTAATTACATTCGCGGGTTTGCCTCTTGTCCTGTTTCATGGTAATAGTTGAAAACTTGACGTAGCGGCTATAGCTTTTGGGGCAGGGCTGAGTATGGCTCTCGACGAGTGGGTATACCTCATTACCACCGATGGGAGTGACGCTTTGTATCTCCTGCCGATTTCCTTATGGTGTGGGGTGATAATGATAGGTTTGGCTGCAAGTTATGCGCTTGGCTTAGCGTTTTTTGCTCATCGGTGTGAACGCGCTAACTTGGCGTTCAATTCGGATGTGCAAAAAGGGCACGCACGTTAGCACCGCATTAATCATATGTAATAGTTATCTGAAAATTTGCCAGGCGAAATTGATGATGGTATTCAAAATTGGATTATTTCCTATTATATTAAGTATTATTTTGCTGGGTTTCTTTGCGGCCAAAGCGGCAAGAATGCGTGGCAAAAATCCGTTGCTGTGGGGAAGTTTCACCGTTGCTGTGATCACCGCGGTGACATGGCAACAGCTGCCAGTATGGGCGGAGACTATTTTTTATCGAGGAACGACAAAGCAATCGACTATCCCTCAACGGAAGGTTATCAGACTGGAAGAGGCTAAAAAAATCAGTATTCGCGTAAGTATGGATGGCGTTAATTTTGATGTACCGCTTGTATATAACTTTAATGGGTACAACCCGCAATTACACGGCTGGGGAAGTGTGCCGCAAGGGCAGATTGAAGGTAAGAAAAGGCCAATTGTAGATTTCATCAAAATTGATGCCATATTGCCGGAGCTTTCTCCGGTAAGTGATGAGAATCTAGCGCAATTTGAAAAATTAGCATGGGGACAAAACATGCACGCTTCTATTGCGCATATGAGACCGTGGGATTATTACTTTAAATATTTTTTCGAGAGATTGCAGCGGCAACCCGATTTGCCGAAATTGCCCGGGATGTTGCATTACTACGACCCATCAGGCAAGGCAGATATATTCTTTAGCCATGATCACCCTACGGACGAACTGGTGCGTATCCGGTGTGTTGATGAGAATTTTTTTCACAGTGCATTTCCAATTTGCGTAGTTGAAACCTCTTATAGTCCTGCGCCGGAAGTGGCGCTATCTAAGTCCGTAAAAAAGACGGTTTTCTATCTGAGGTATGAACTGCCCAGCCAATACATTGCACAATGGCAAACGATAGGTCAGAAGCTTAAATCTCGGTTTGATCAGATGGTTAGCATTAACGCTACATCGTTACATTGATTTGTGGCGAAAATTACGAGGCGAGTGGGTTACGAATACAGGAGGCTGGCTACGGCTTACGCTTAGTCTCATTAGAAGGGACTACATATGAATCCAACGTCAATTCAGGGTACCTCGTACCGCTATGAAGCTGTAGTATAATTTTTAAAGTTTTATCAGTTGCATCCATAATGAGTAAATATTTGTAATAACAAAGTATTTACCTAACATTCAATAATACAAAAAAATTAAGGGGAGGTAAATTATGAAGACTGTTTCTTTTAATTTCTGCCGTACAACCACTGTAGCGGTTGTTTCTATTTTCCTGGCGGGTTGTGCCAACATGCAGATGGGGTCTCAGGAAGCGAAAACAACTGCCACAGGCTCTGCGGGTGGCGCAACATCACAGAATGCCAACAGCAAGCTTGAAAAATGCACTGAATCGTTGGGTACCTTGGCAGTCGTCGAGGATACCAATGCCCCATGGTATGGCATCTTAACTGGGCAAATGAAACTAGGATCCACTACTCCCGTACTTAAGATGCTTGTTCAACAGTCTAACTGCTTTGTGATTGTAGACCGGGGGCGTGCGATGGGTAATATGATGGGCGAACGTGCACTGGCGGAATCGGGAGAATTGCGCAATAACTCTAAGTTCCAAAAAGGGCAAATGGTAGCGGCTGACTTTTCTATGAGTCCTTCCATCACTTTCAGTAACACGAATGCCGGCGGTGCGGGTGCTGCTATTGGTGGTCTTATGGGGTCATTTGGCGCTTTATTGGGCAGCAGTATTTCTGCCAAAGAATCCAGCACCATGTTGACCTTGGTAGATAACCGTTCTGGCGTTCAGTTAGCTGCCGCTGAGGGTAGTTCGCGCAATATGGACTTTGGATTCATGGGTGGCTTATTCGGAAGTGCGCTTGGTGGGGCAGGTGGAGGTTATTCCAACACTGCAGAAGGAAAGGTTATCGTTGCCGCCTTTACCGATTCCTACAATAATCTGGTGAAAGCCGTGCGTGCTTACAAAGCACAAGAGGTTAAAGGCGGGCTTGGAACGGGCGGTCACCTTGGTGTTCAGGGCGGAGGAAGTTAGGAAATAAATTTGTACTAGGAAAATTATTCTAAAATAAGTTTTCTACATGCACATTGCGATCTATTCAGGTTGCGATGTGCATAAATTAACGCTATGTAAAATTAAAGAGATAAGGTGTTAGTAATACAGAAATACTAAATAGCGTAATACAAAATGCGTCCCTTTTTGCATTACGCAGGGAAGAATCAACGTGCGTTACACCGCCGCCTGATAATACGTCAGGCAGCTTCATTTCGGTTTCGAGCTTGACACAGTTACCACACTCATTCTTTGGTTATAGGTGAACGTGATGGTTAAGCTTCTTGCCCTCATCATTAATTGCAGCCCTAATAGATCTCGCTGGAACCAGTTATTATGACCCTCCTGTGGCAGTTGATTTATCAGCGCCAGCCTGTTATGCATCGAATTACCCCAACCTGAGTGCAGGAAACCTGGAGATTAAGAGACAGGAATGAGTTATTTTATAACAGGCACTGATACTGGAGTCGGCAAGACGCTGATCAGTTGTGCACTGCTGTACGCTTTTGCTGCGCAAGGACAGCGCGTAGTCGGCATGAAGCCGGTGGCGGTGGGGTGTGACGACAACGGGCATAATCAGGATGTGAAACAATTGCAGGCGGCCAGCAATGTACTGGTGAGCTATGGCCAGATCAATCCCTATAGTTTTTTAGATGCTATCGCGCCGCACATTGCTGCGCGGAATGCAGGTGTGCGCATCGATTTCGCACGCATCCTGACGTCCTATCACGAGTTGGCATCACAAGCGGATATGGTGATCATAGAAGGCGCGGGAGGGTTCAGAGTGCCGCTGAATAACAATCAAGACATCGCCGATCTGGCTCTGCAATTGGGTTTGCCTGTTATTTTGGTGGTGGGCATGCGTTTGGGCTGTCTCAACCATGCGCTGCTGACAGCAAGCGCGATTGAGGCATGTGGATTAAAATGTGCCGGATGGGTGGCCAATGTGCTGGATGCCGATATGCTCGCGCTACAAGCCAATATTGTGGCGTTGCAGCAACGTTTGGTCGCACCGCTGCTTGGCGTGGTACCTTGGCAGCCGCAGCCGGATGCGAGGATGGTGGCCTTGCAACTCAAATTCGAATTGCTTGAGGAAATATAGCGGTTCAGTTCAGAGTTGAGAGGCTGTAATGAAATTGTTATTCCTTCAGAAGCAGCATGGCCTGTGGGCCGAATTGCATGCGCAGGCTAAAAATTGTTACTGCACATGGCGCGCCAGGATATCTTGAGCCGAGAAGGTTTTCATCTCGCTGTAAGATGTGATAGTCAAAAAATGGGGTATGAACGCACTATGGCGTTATTGAGTAGCAGGCTTGAAAAAACTTCTCCGCTATCAGGTCGGTTGGCTGCATTGCTGCGCGAATCGCGCTTGTTGCTGCTGGTTGCGGTGGTAATTTATTTAATCCTCATCCTGTATGGTTATGATCGGAACGATCCTGCCTGGTCGAATAGTGCCAGCAATGCTGTGCCACATAATTCGGGCGGCGTATTTGGTGCTTGGCTGGCGGATGTGCTGCTGTATGTATTCGGTCTTTCTGCCTGGTGGTGGATTGCATTCCTGTTGCAGCAGATATGGGTGGACTATCGCGGCATATCGCAAAACAGCCTGTTCGATCGCCGTGCCTTATGGGTAGCGCTGATCGGCTTTGTCGTGTTATTGCTGGCCAGCAGTTCATTGGAAGCGCTGCGGCTGCATACCCTGAAGGCCGCACTGCCACTCGCGCCAGGCGGTATGCTGGGCATGGTGCTGGGTGACGGGTTGGCGCACTTGCTGGGATTTACCGGTGCCACCTTGTTTCTGCTGGTGTTGATGGCCATCGGGTTTAGTTTGTTTAGTGGACTGTCGTGGCTGCGGTTTACTGATCGATCAGGGGCAGCTCTTGAAGCTTTTTATTTCTGGACGCAGAACGCTTGGCTGACCTGGCAGGACAAGCGTGTTGGTGCACAATCATTGAATGAGCGTCAGGTGGTGGTGGAAGAAGAAAAAAAACGTGTAGAGAACCATCTGCCGATTTATATCGAGCAGCCCCTGATTGAAGTGCGACAGTCTGCGCGCGTGTCGGAAGAGAAACAGGCGCCATTGTTTCCGGACATGCCTGATTCACCGCTGCCACCGCTGCATTTGCTGGATCAGCCGGTGCATGAAGTTGAAATGTTGTCTGCTGACACGCTGGAATTTACTTCACGTTTGATTGAACGCAAACTTAAGGATTTCTGTGTGGAAGTGAAAGTGGTGGCGGCCTATCCGGGGCCGGTCATTACGCGCTACGAGATCGAGCCTGCAGTGGGGGTCAAGGGCAGTCAGATCACCAGTCTGGTGAGAGACTTGGCGCGTGCACTGTCAGTGGTCAGCATTCGCGTGGTGGAAACCATTCCGGGAAAATCCTACATGGCGCTGGAATTGCCCAATCCGAAGCGGCAGATGGTGAGGTTGTCCGAAATTCTCAGTTCGCAGGATTACGCGGGCATGAATTCGCCGCTCACTATGGCAATGGGCAAGGATATTTCCGGCAAACCCGTAGTTGCTGATCTGGGCAAGATGCCGCATGTTTTGGTTGCAGGTACCACCGGTTCCGGCAAGTCGGTGGCGATCAATGCCATGATTCTGAGCCTGCTCTACAAGGCCACGCCGCAACAGGTACGGCTGCTGCTGGTTGATCCCAAGATGCTTGAACTGTCCGTGTATGAAGGCATCCCGCATCTGTTAGCTCCCGTGGTGACTGACATGCGCCAAGCTGCGTCTGCGCTCAACTGGTGCGTGCAGGAAATGGACAAGCGTTATCGTCTGATGTCGTCCCTTGGTGTGCGCAACATTGCCGGTTATAACCAGAAGGTGCGCGATGCCATTAAGGCGGATCATCCGCTGACCAATCCATTTACGCTTACTCCGGATAACCCCGAAGCGGCGGAAGAATTACCGTTCATCGTGGTGTTTATCGACGAGTTGGCCGACCTGATGATGGTAGTAGGCAAGAAGGTCGAGGTGTTGATTGCGCGTCTGGCGCAGAAGGCGCGTGCCTCCGGTATTCACTTGGTATTGGCGACGCAACGTCCCTCGGTGGACGTTATCACAGGCTTGATCAAGGCTAACGTGCCCACTCGCGTGGCGTTCCAGGTATCCAGCAAGATCGATTCGCGCACCATCCTTGATCAGATGGGTGCGGAGGCATTGCTTGGCCAAGGCGACATGCTTTATTTACCACCTGGCACCGGCTACCCGCAGCGAGTGCATGGTGCCTTCGTTTCCGACCAGGAAGTGCACCGCGTCGCAGAATATCTCAAGGCGCTCGGGGTACCGCAATATGTCGAAGGCGTGCTAACTTCGTTGGATGAACTTGAAGCGGGCGGTGAAGTCGAAAGCGGAGGAAGTGTAGAAGCCGATGCACTATATGATCAGGCGGTGGACATCGTGCTGAAATCGCGCCGCGCTTCTATCTCGCTGGTGCAGCGCCATTTGCGTATTGGCTACAATCGTGCCGCGCGTTTGGTAGAACAGATGGAGCGCGCCGGGGTGGTGACGCCCATGCAGAGTAACGGCAACCGTGAAGTGATTGCACCTGCCAGGCAGGAGTAAGCAGTTAAATTCAAACCCACCTAACATCTCCCGACAGGAGAGGTCAATGTAGAGAGGAATTCCACATGTTCAAGTTTTTTATTTTTTTATTTTTTGTTTTGCCTCTTTCAGCGTATGCCGGAGCCACCGATAAACTGAAAAATTTCATTGCGTCTACGCATTCAGCACAGGCCAATTTTACTCAAGAAGTTTTGGATAAAAGTGGCAAGCGCATTCAGTCGGCTTCCGGCACCATGCAGTTTGTACGACCCGGAAAATTTCGCTGGGTCTATCAGAAGCCTTTTGAACAATTGATCGTGGGCGATGGGAAAAAATTCTGGTTGCATGATGTGGAACTTAATCAGGTCACAGTGAAAAAAATAGATGCTGCGTTGGGCAGTAGCCCGGCGGCCCTCCTGTCCGGTAGCAATGAAATTGAGCGCGGTTTTGAGTTGAAAGACAATGGAACCAAGGATAGCCTGGAATGGCTGCAAGCTACGCCCCGCGCTCAGGACACCAGCTTTGAGAAAATTCTCATGGCGTTTAACGCGCAATCCGAGCTAATGGTCATGGAATTGCAAGATGCCTTTGGCCACACCACCGTGCTTCGTTTTTCGAAGCTGCAACGCAACCCGAAACTATCACCGCAGTTGTTCAAGTTTGTGCCGCCTAAAGGGGCGGACGTATTGGGTGAATAAGTTTTTCCCCGACTTGGCTTATTCGGGGAATAAGATCATTTTGTTATTTCCGGATTATGTTCCCCACTCGCGATAACCTGTTCGATTCTCCTGCACCCGCCGCGCCTTTGGCCGAGCGTCTGCGCCCCAAGCACATCGACGAGGTGATCGGGCAATCCCATCTGCTGGGTCCGGGCAGGCCACTGCGTTTGGCGTTTGAATCCGGCAAGCTGCATTCCATGATTCTGTGGGGGCCACCTGGAGTGGGCAAGACCACCTTGGCCAGGCTCATGGCCTCGGCGTTTGATGCCGAGTTCGTACCGCTATCAGCGGTACTGTCCGGGGTGAAGGACATTCGCGATGCTATTGCGCAAGCGCAGCACACCTTGCAGCAGAGCGGGCGCCACACTATTTTGTTTGTGGACGAGGTACATCGCTTCAATAAATCGCAGCAGGATGCGTTCCTGCCTTTCGTTGAACAGGGCTTGGTCACCTTCATTGGCGCGACCACCGAAAACCCTTCATTTGAAGTGATTAGCGCGTTGTTGTCACGTGCCCAGGTTTATGTGCTGCAGGCCTTGTCCGAGGCGGAATTGAATCAACTGTTCACACGCACGCAACAGCTTGCCTTGCCGGATTTGGAATTTGACGATGCGGTACGTGAACGCATCGTCGGCTATGCCGATGGCGATGCGCGCCGCTTGCTCAACGTGCTTGAGCAGTTGCAAACCGCCGCTCAGACCGCACATATTACGCGCATCGATGCCGACTTCCTGGATAACGCTTTGGCGCAGAACCTGCGTCGTTTCGATAAGGGTGGCGAAGCATTCTATGATCAGATCTCCGCCTTGCATAAATCGGTGCGGGGTTCCAATCCCGATGCCGCTCTGTATTGGCTGGTGCGTATGCTGGATGGCGGTGCCGATCCGCGTTATCTGGCGCGACGCATTGTGCGTATGGCATGGGAAGATATTGGTTTGGCCGATCCGCGAGCGATTCAATTAACGCTGAATGCCGCCCAGACTTACGAGCAACTGGGCTCGCCGGAAGGCGAGCTGGCATTGGCGCAAGCGGTGCTATACCTGGCAGCTGCGGCCAAGTCGAATGCGGGTTATGTCGCGTATAATGCCGCCCGTGCCTTGGTCGCCCAAGATGGGTCGCGTCCGGTACCGTTGCATCTGCGCAATGCGCCAACCAAATTGATGAAACAGCTTGATTACGGCAAGGACTATCGTTACGCACACAATGAAGTGGAAGGCTATGCAGCAGGTGAAAATTATTTTCCGGAAGGGTTGCCGGAGGTAAATTTTTACCAGCCTGCTGACCGAGGCCTGGAAGCGAAAATCGCAGAAAAACTAGCCCACCTCCGTGAGCTGGATGCTGCGGCAAAGAGAAATGAAAAATGATTACAGCATGTAACCACATAAAGGTTACATCGCGTTGGAGGGGAGCATGTTAGATCTACAGGCATTACGCAATGATTTGGACGGTGTGGCGGCACGCCTGGTAACACGGGGTTACCCGCTGGATACGACTCGATTCGGACAGCTGGAGAGTGCGCGTAAAACAATTCAAACACGCACGCAAGAGCTACAAGCCAAGCGCAATGCTACCTCCAAACAGATTGGTATGGGCAAGGCCAAGGGCGAGGATGTGTCGGCCATCATGGCGGAGGTGGTCGGCTTGGGCGATGAGCTTAAGGAACTTGAGGCGCAACTTGAGCATATACAGCAAGATTTGCAGGCTTTCCTCTCAGTCATTCCTAACATACCGCACATCAGTGTGCCTGTAGGTAAATCAGAGGCCGACAATGTTGAAATGCGCAGCGTAGGATCACCGCCTGAATTTGATTTTGAAGTTAAGGATCACGTCAGTTTGGGCGAGGACGTGGGTGGGTTGGATTTCGATACCGCAGCCAAGATCAGCGGCGCGCGTTTCTCGCTGCTGAAAGGGCCGCTGGCGCGGTTGCACCGGGCGCTGGCGCAGTTCATGCTGGATACTCACACCGAGCAGCACGGCTACACGGAAGTTTATGTGCCGTATCTGGTGAATGCAGACTCCATGCGCGGCACCGGGCAGTTGCCGAAATTCGAGGAGGATTTGTTTCGATTAAAGCAGGCCCCCGCAGGATCTTCCAATACCGTGGGAAGGCTTGACTTCCCCGATGGATTGGATGGGCTAAAAGAGGCGATTGATAAAAGAAGCTTTGAAGATGTTGTGCATTGGTTTGATGATTGGTATTCGGCTCAAGGAGGGTTCTATTTGATTCCCACTGCCGAAGTGCCGGTGACCAACATGGTGCGTGACAGCATCACTCCGCTAGAGAAACTGCCGCTGAAGTTTGTGGCGCATACCCCCTGCTTTCGCAGCGAGGCCGGTTCCTACGGGCGCGATACGCGTGGCATGATCCGTCAGCATCAATTTGACAAGGTGGAGTTGGTACAGATTGTGCATCCTGAGCAATCCTATGACGCGCTGGAACAATTGTTAGCACATGCCGAAACGATTTTGCAAAAACTGGCTTTGCCATACCGGGTAATGAAACTGTGCACCGGTGATATGGGTTTTTCTGCCGCAATGACTTACGATATTGAAGTTTGGTTGCCGGCCCAGAACGCCTACCGCGAGATTTCTTCATGCTCCAATTTTGAAGCCTTCCAGGCACGGCGTATGCAGGCGCGCTTCCGAAATGAACAGGGAAGGCCAGAATTGCTGCATACCGTAAACGGTTCTGGTCTTGCGGTAGGGCGTACATTGGTCGCTCTCCTGGAGAATTACCAACAAGCCGATGGGAGTATTGCTGTACCTGAGGTGTTACGGCCTTATATGGGAAAACTGGAATATATCAGGGCGTCGTGATGATCATTGTCGCAATGAGGATGATGTGATCTACCTATCGAAGAGGTGGGAGAAGGTGATACCAAGAGGTGGATACGCCACTTATCCGGTGGATGGTGCTACGCTTTCTCGCCTTGTCGAGCTATACTGAAAAGTTTTGAAAATTTAAAATGTTGTAATGTATATTTTAAAAAATGTGTCTACCTGAAAGGTAGGCGTTGTTGTATGAGCACAAGGAGATAGAAATGGAAATACCGGGAATTTCAACATTGAGCACCATTTTGAAGCGCCCCATTGAGCTTAGAAATGATGCTCTTGCCCAGCGCAGAGAACTGGCAGCTGAGTTGCAAGAAAACTGCCAAAAATTGGCGTTATTTTTGAAAAATGCGTTCCGCATTGCTAAACAAGTGAATGAAGTGGATTCTGAAGCCTCTGAAAAGAAAATCATGAATCTGATAGATGATTTAAAGCATATGGATAGCACATTTATGGAAGAGGAGAGTCCGGTTCTTCAGCATTTGGCAATCGACATGCGATTCAAGGATTTCGCAAAAAGTTGCGCAGACTTTTACCAGTCCGCTCTTAACCTGAAACAACTACTCAATGAGAATATACCGGATTCGATTGCTCTCAAAGCTCTGTGTAAAGAGGAAGGTTTGTTAAAGGTGACAGGCGCTTGGCAAGGTGAACTTGAAACAATGCTGGCCCGTGTCAATCAAGAGTACATGAAAGTTATGGCTATTAAGTTCTCTTGGTGAATCGTGAAGTGGTATGAAAATCTGGAAGCGGGGCGAGCTGAATTAGCGCGCGGGTTGCACCCCGTTTCTTGCTGGGTGATAGATGCTAAGAGATTGACTGGGCTCAGATAGATTATTAATGGCATTTGAGGATGAGAGGCGCGGTGCTTCATTCTTGCTCTTTCCCAGTATCTTATAGTCTTGCGTCGGAGGAATCAGTCGCGGCACGCTGCCTATTGGCAGGCTATTCAACAGGTCATGGTTCATACGCACCATCTCAACCAGATTGACCGCTTCGCCACCGCGCGCATAACCGTATTTGGTCTGTTCAAAATAGAGTGGTTGCGCCAGTAGCGGCATCACTTTTTTCACATCTGCCCATTTGTCTGGATCGTGGCCTTGTTGTTGTGTCAGCACGCGTGCATCCTCCAGGTGCCCATATCCTTGGTTATACGCTGCCAGTGCTAGCCAGGTGCGATCTGGTTCATTAATGCGTAATGGCAATTGTTCCTTCAGCAACAGCAGGTATTTGGCCCCGCCAATAATGCTTTGGCGTGCATCTAGCCGGTTGGTTACGCCCATACGGTCAGCTGTGTCTTCTGTCAGCATCATCATGCCGCGCACTTTTGTAGGCGAAGTGGCAAGCGGATCCCAATGCGATTCCTGGTAGGCGAGAGCGGCGAATAGTTGCCACTCCATCCCGGTTAAAGTAGCTGCTTCTTCAAACAGACTTCGAATATGTGGTAACACAGTTCGCGCCTTGGTGATAAATGCAACCGCGTCATCCGATTCCAGCTGTTTATTGTGTCCGTAATAGTGATCTAGCAGGCGGTGCAAAGTGCCATCTTGTTTAATGAGAGTGAAAAACTTCTGTGCTTCTGCCAATAACTCAGCGTCGGCGTCCGGCGCAAATGCCCAAGCTAGCTTGGAAGGTGTAGCGATATCGAGTGTGGAATCCAGGTTGGGATGGTAATTGCGGGCCAGCGCCAGTTGTTCCTCATTGGCGACTGTGCATTCCAGCTTGCCCTCCGCCACCTCTTCCAGTAGCTGTCCAACTGACTGATTGCGGCGTATGTGCCAGTGCAGCGCTGGAAACTTCTTGTGGGCTTCATGCAAGGCAGCTTCTTGTGCGGAGCCGGCCACGACAGCGATATTTTTTTTAAGGAGCCCCTCCATGCGTCGTAGCGGCACGCCATTGCATACCACCTGCTCACTTACAGTTTGATAGGATGGGCCAAATCTTATGCTCTCACTGTCGTTGCTCCGTGATCCAGATGCGGCGAAATGTGCATTGTTCGTCACAATGGACTGCATCACTTGATCCAGCGGCAGTGGCATAAACTTTATCTTTACGTGTAATTGTTCGGCAAAAAGATTAACGAGCTGGAGCTCGAATTCAGAGTCCACACTATTCTCACTTGGCACCACGATGACCGTTAACTCTTCTCGCCATGGTTTTTTGGTTGGTTCTTCAGGCGCACAGGCGGTGAACAAAGCAACACTCAGCCATGCAAGTGTGAAGAGTTTTGCTCTTGAAAAGAATGAATGTATAGACTTGATCATATGAACATTCTGCCTGATTTTATGCTTTGATGCTAAAATCAACTCCTGCGGAGAGGTGGCAGAGTGGTCGAATGCGACAGACTCGAAATCTGTTGTACGGTTTTCCGTACCGTGGGTTCGAATCCCACCCTCTCCGCCATCAATATAGACACATCATCAGTGTTGACTTATTCGTTTCTTACCTAATATATAAAGAGCAGGCCATAAGCCATATTAAAGATAAGTTTATTGTGAGCTTAAACAGATTGCCTTGGAATATATCGAGGTATCTTATGTTTGTATCCGATGCCATGTGAAAATGGGCAATTGAAGTATTCTACGATTTTGCTAATTAGTTTTCGGCCAACAGCTACAACCTGCGACATAATCCAATAAAGTACCCATTTACTAGCGTACTTGGCTACGAACCAAGGGGTCGGGCGTTCGAATCGCTCCGGTCGCACCAATAAATCAAAGGCTTACAGATAAAGCATGTAAGCCTTTTTATTTTTTACTACTTCGCGTCCTGATGTCGTCCTAAAAATCATTTACGCCTACTCAGCTATAACCTTTAATCCCTTAAAAGCGTTTTTCAGAAATATATGCTGTAATAAATTGCACAAGGTAGTGGTTCGACGCTGTCCTAGGCATAGAACGATGATGTTAACCCTAACACTACGATGTTCTACAGGACCACTCCACGCCGGGCCTTACACATGTGATTGAAGTATCGGACAGCCCAGTTGCTAATCTTTCCATTTCATCAATTCAAACGTCGCTATATACGCGTGGCATTCGGGTCTGGATGTAGAACTAATATAAATGAGCATGGCTCACATTCACCATTCTATTAGTCAAGCTATCCTCCACCTGGACGTTCAATAAGATATTGTTCATTGAGGACAATTTGGTCGACCGTCGCCCTTGGATCGACGGTGTGGGGCCAGCGATAGAAGTGATCCTGATGGACGCCAAAGCAGACGGCCCTGCCCGATTTAGAAAGCCGTGCGGTAATCCAAACTATGTTTTTGTAATGATTTGGTCGCAAATTTTCCATTCACAGTTTGAGTGTTGCGTCCTAAGATTGATCATGATGTTATGCCATTTTTAGATCACTAATATGTAAGTGCATGACTGCTTTTTTGCCATAGCGATGGTTGGATTATGGTTCCGAAAAGCGGACCTTCCCAAATCCCCGAGGATTTCGAGCGATTGTCCGCATTGGCCGATAACCTGACCGCCTTTTCGTCGGTCTTAATAGAGTGTGGCAATTTTTAAATACTATCGGTATAGACTGCTGTAATGAGTACTTCAACTTTTACGAATCGCCCCTTTCGACTTATTACACCAACTTCCCATTGCGGCTGTTTTTGGATTTTGCGCTTTTTCGTCGCTTACGTGCGTGCCAACCTGAATCCACCTAGCACGAAATTAATGGCATTCTTTACATCCGACGCAAAGCACAGTCTATCCTCATTCTCCTATCTTCGAATCGGGACACTCTTTTCACCTCCCCATGCTAAAAACAAACCACTTTATTAGTCTGCATATAACTTATTGATTATTATTGGGCGGTTGGCGACCCATCGCGGACTTCGACTTCACTTACGAAAGAAGATAGAAGAGAACAATAGCACTGAGAGAGTGGAATCTGAATCTGAATAGCCGAGAACCGAACGGCAAAGTCTGCAAAGCTACAAACGAGCTGGCACATGTACGCACGCGTTTGCGTGAACAAGCAAAAAAAACCCCAGCCGAGAACAGTTGGAGTTTGTGTATTGGTGGTGGGGCAGCAACCCGCGTCCAACCACGTCGACTCAACTCTCGCTAATTGATGACAGCCACTGCGATGTTACGAAAAGCATGCGTTAGGGACCTAATCCATCAGTGCCCATTGCTTGATAAATGTTACGCGACTGTTCGATTCCGTGTTTTGCAATCGAACAGCGCGGCTAGAGCAACATGCAGAACAACATTCTTTACATTCAAGCAAGCTAACTTAGCTCTGACTGGGTTTTACCTGTTGGGCAAACACGGTCGAATCAGGAATCACCGCATAATGCACCGCATGCGTAAGAAGTGTTGGAGATTTATTCACTGGGACCTCGTTATTGCTCCCATGGAGCCAGGCCTTGGTCTCACTTCTTTACCCTCTGAACATTACTGTCTTATGAGCTCGGTTCGAGACGCATAGCGGCGCAGGTGCAATTCTGCGCCACTTCTGTTTACTTTAAACGTGTTAATGGATCATGGCCCAGTTGAGTTATCTGTAAGAATGCCCGGAACACCACCAGCTAGCGAACAGTCAACCGTATAGGCTATAACTCTATTAAACTTATCGCCACCTCCCTCATATTGATCAAGAGCCCAAATGGTAACGGGCTGTTTTAGCGTGCGCCCATTAGTATTGCTACAGACTTGGTATGGATCCGACCATGCCTTGTTGGCGTTGAAAGATTCGCGAGTAAATTGATGACACTCACTAGGAGTATTGACTGCCTTTGACGCAAGTGCGCTCTTACCTGTGTTTTGTGCTGCATCTCGATAGTGAACAGAGGCCAAACAGGTTGCAGCAGACGCGCTATTCGCCGTCAACATAAGTACTGCAAAAGCGATTTAATGATGTATTCAAGATTTTCGAAAATTTCATTTCGTTCCCCTATGTGTCAAACCATACGGATATCGTGTGGCTTAGACCCCTAATAATATTTTGAGGGGCCATACAGTGCAATATACACTTCGCGTGCAGATGTGCAATAAAAATAAGAGGATAACTCCGATGTAGCGGTGGAGGTAATAGGGGGAAGTTGCTTTTCCTACTGACGGTTGTTTGAAGATTGGTTTTTTGCTGGCTTCATAAAAGCGCCGATCAATCTTGTGGCTCAGCCGCTCCGACTCGCCAAGCAGTTCTTTGTCCCTGACCTGCGGCATGTCAGAAGTTGGTGGCTACCGAGTGAGCCTCGCTTCTGGCGTCGGCCCATCGCTCACGCCTGCACGCGCTTTCAAAAGATCATCGAATCCCAATAATAGATAACTTCGAAGACACTAAACGGGCCGCTATAAAAAACGCCCCCTCACCACCAGCACAAAGCACGACCCCATCATTGCCTTCTGCTAGCTCTGTCGTGCCTCCGCCACCTCCTGCTGGGAGGCCTTCCTCCACTGCCTGCCTCCGGATGTTTCCGGAGCCCCTTGAGGACGGCTGATCGATGTAGTACGGGTCTATTCCTAAGGTAGGACTGATGGGGAACGGATCAGCATCTTTGATTCCGGACGTTGACCGGAACGCTGCTGGACCGAATGACTCATCATGTCCCCTTTCAGAAAATGGATGGCAATAGGCACCAAGCGGGCTCTGGCACAAAAAAGTGCCCAACAAACCAGTGTTATTTCAAGGCCTGTGGATTAGCCAGTGAGTGGTGTACCGAACTAAAGAGGTGACGGCCATCGCCCCCCGATGCCTCATGGTAAATCCTGTCAGATATTCGATCCTTAGAGACCGTGCTATAAGGTAGCATTTTTAGCAGGCAAATATGTTGATCACGACCTTACATTTGGTTTAAATTGACCTGAGGACATTTTCTGTCTGTTATCCAGAATCTGGGCCTGTTGCAATGGCGAAGTTGCCTGGCTCAGGATGTGGCTCCGCCAAAGCGCCATCGGGCGTCATCTTGGCTCTCAGATCGACATTGGCACCGATGCTGTCCACGACATCACGTATTAATTCGCTGCGAACCGCAACATCCAATGACCCGCCCATGTGGCGGCCCAGCAGGTCTGCCTTGCCGTCCACTGCTTGGGTTTCATTTACCTGCAAGGTAAGCAGGTCATAGCCGACGCGCGATGGATGCGGTACACGGCGTAGGATCAGGCCACGTAAACGGGTGAGGTTCTCAATAACTTGCATGATGGGATGGGGCTGAAGTGGCGCTGCCCAGCAAATCGGCTAGCGCCAGGCTGATCGGCAGGCCGGTGTGGGATTCGTAGTAGCTGTAGGCCGGCATGGGGTTAACCTCAAAGCACAAATATTGTCCGTCGGGCCGCTGCCGCAAGTCGATTCCGGCCAGCGGCAAGTCAAGCGCTTGTGACAAGTCCACGCAGCGCCTTGCCACGTCAGCTGGCAATTGATGCGTTTGCAGCAGCGTTTGCTCGCCACCGCGGACATAGCGGTAGTCGGTAGCGCTGGAATGGATCTCCGCAGCGAAGCAGCACATGCCTACCACATGCACTCGCAAATCCAGGCCAGGCACATAAGCCTGAAACTGCACCGGCAAATCGCGCAGTATCGGCAGCCGAGCGGCGCTGATCTCGTCCAGTTCCCGCACGATGGATCGCACTCCGCTAATTGACTTAAAAATTACCCGTCCGTATGCACGCAAGAAAGCGCGAGCTTCATCAGCGGAATTGGTGATCAGCGTATCTGGCACCATAAAGCCGGCCTCGCCGATCCACTGGGCTTGCATAGGTTTGGAGTTGTTGGAGTTCATGGCGCGAGGCCGATTCACTACGAGCGCCGGGGCGACGTCGAGCCAGGCAACAAAAGTGTCGAACATCTGGTTCGCACGCTGCGCGGCGCTGGGATCCTGCCATTGACGTCCGGGCGACAAGGGCCGGGCATAAACGCTGCTGATCGACTCCAACGGTAGGGTCTCTCCAGCGGAGTGCAGATAGCCGGTCAGCCCCATCGCTCCGACATCCAGCTGCAAGCCGTCCCGATCAAGAGCGCGCAGATCGACAAAGCGGTAAGGCATCTCCCGCTCTTGCAGGGCTTGCAACACGAGCGTGATCGGCGGGTCGTCTTCCTGGCCAAGGATGACAATCATGTCAGCGCCTCTGCCGCGGCTCGTGCATTGGGACTTGCCACCGCGTTAACGCGGTGCGTCACCCACCGCGCGACCGCCCTCACCTCACCCAACGATGACAGGGCTGGTTGCGCGTCGACGCTACATAGAAGCGGCGCTGTAGGGGTGCCCCGAAATCCTAAGGACAGCAAGGCAAAACCAAGCTTCTCCGCCATTCCGTGACACGCACGCACGAACGGTGCCGGCCAATTAGACTTGACTGACCCCCATAGTTCTATCGGCGTGCGAAGTACTGCGAAGTCTTCCGGTGCCGATGGCCCCGTGGCCAGGGCGAACCCACATTGTCTTGCTACGGCTACCCAGTGCAGGTGATGTAACGCCGGGATCACTGACCCATGGCGGCACATCGGGGGCTCGGCGCGCTCGCCCAGTTCGGCCAGCCAGCTTGCCACCAATGCATGCAGCTCGGCGGCGGCATAGTCTCGGTCTTGCGTGGTGCTTGCCCTAAAGGCAGCTTGCGGCAGCAGCCGGATGCGATTCCACACGAAGCCGATTTGGTTGCCTTCGAGACGACGATCACCATGCCATTGTAGAAGTGTACGCGCGCGGCCCTGCTCATCCAGTCGCTGCGACCAAAATGCCTGACCTAACCACTCAGGACGAAGTACCATTAGGCGATGATCTAAGATTGGTGCGAGTACACTTGCGACAGCCTGAGCCCCTGCATCCAACGCGTGCGCCAAGATCACTAATTGCATTATGGCAGGTTGTCAAATGCGACTTTGGCGTCGCGATCCCCATCGGCCATTCGTAGCTGCAGTTCAGCTACCGCCGGGTTAGCCTGCGCCTGCCCGACCAAATCGGGTCGCAGTTCCGCACCAATGAAAGGTTGCGCCGTTCCGCCTGCCTGGCCCATTTCCAGTGTGAGGAGGCGCGCTTCCAGCATGGCCAGATGCTGTTGCAGCAACTCGTTTTCACCGTAAAACTCGACCCCGGCGCCGGGATCGCCCGGCATACTCATACCCCTATTTCCCAAGTCACCTAGACCGCCTGGGCGCTCGAATACGTCCTTGCCGCCCTTGCCCTCCGAAACGTCCTTACGGTCCTTGACTGCTTCCTTGACGATTTCCTTGCCATCCTTTCGCAGCTCCTTGCCTTCTTTGGCGGCGTCCTTCCGCTCCTTGAGCATTTCCTTCATATCTTTGCGGGTATCCTTCAGGTCCTTGCTCAGTTCCTTGCTGTCCTTGATTTCCTTGCGGACGTCCTTCAAATCCTTCGACACCGCTTTGCAGGTCACTGCGATCTTGGCCGTCATGGTCGGGCCTGACGCAGAAATTTGTGTCACCGAGATACAGGTTACCTGGTTGGCGTACGAGTTAGAGTTGGGGGCGCTTCCACCACTAAAGTTGCCATTTGCGCTGGCGCCCGGGTAGGGGTCACCAGCGTCGCCGCGGTTATGGGCCAGTTCCATATCGCGCTTGTTGTCAGCTTGCACGAGACTCACCTTGTAGTGGTTCTCGTCGGTATTGCCAGGCTGGGCCTCGTCAATGTGCCAGATCAGCAGGCCCTCGCCCGGCAGCCCGGCGTCAAAGCCGACGCGCTGCCGATTCTCCAACAGGAAATACTCATTGCCACCGCCACCGCTCTTCCACAGGCGGTACACGCTGCGAGCGGTCTTGACATCCGGGATCGACAAGGTACTGCTACCGGTGACGTTGTTGACCGAAACCCAGCCCTGATTGGCCTTGCACCAGGCGCTCGGATGGGAGGGAATATCGCCGCCACCGTTCCACGAACCACCGGCCATCAGGCACCAGTCGCCAATGCCCTCAGATGTGTCGTCGGTATCATAGAGGTCAGGAAAACCGAACAACAAGTGACCCAATTCGTGTGCGCAAACGCCCAGCTTGGCATCCTGCGGGATCGTCAGATAAGCGAATATTTGCTTGCCATCCACGGCCATTGCTGACGGCAGAGTCCATTTGTGCGACCAGATGTCACTGGAATTGCCAGTTTGTTCGCCACCGGAGCCGGCATGCACGATAATGAAGGCATCAACGAAGCCATTGCCATCGTTGTCATAGAGGCCAAAATTGACGCTAGGGTTGGCTGCAGTGGCCGCGTCTTGCGCCATGATATTGGCGCGTGGCGTGCCGCTGGGGCGGCCAATGCCGAAGTTGCCATTCGCGTACCAAGCCAGGGTTTGCGGTAAAGTGAACGGACCGACTACCTCGCCGGCGATATCGACCAGACCCCCACTGATATCACGGTAATACTCCTTGACCGATCCATGTGGCATCACGCTGGTGGAGAAGAACAAGTCATTGAAATACGCTGCGGTGCTTCCAAAGGCATGATCGGAGAACTGGACCAACACTACAATCACACGCAACGTGCCACGTAACGGCGCGCGCTCCGCCGCCGCCGAGCGGATCGACCTCATGGGCGTACCGAGCGGGTACTGATCGGGCGGAATGATGACCCCATCGTCGAATCCCAATTGCCGCGGGCCGCGGCTTAATCCCATGACCGCGCCAAGGACGCCCCCCGCTTTGCCGCGCGCCGTCGCCAGTTCGGCCTTAAGCTTTTCACGCAGTTCGGGGCTGGGCGCGACGGCGCAGAAGTCCGACCACACGGCAGACCATGACGCGCAACATGCAGCGTTCTTACGACCGTTGTTTTTATCCATGACTGTCATCTCCAAGAGTGAAATGGCGTGCAAGAGGCGCGCCGGTTAATAGATTAAATAAACTGGCTGACTTAAGTCTCAATACAGTAAAGAACAAGTAATTCAAACATTCTTAAAAATCCTTTAACGGCTCAGACGGTTCCATTAATCACCCGGTAATACTTAGTAGCTGAATGGTTAATTTACGCTTGTGTGAAACTTTGTATTGTTCTATTTTGAAGTCCCTAAAATAAGTAGAATTCGGTAACCGTCCTACTGCTAATTTTCCAATCACTTTTTTCATAATATATTCCCTTGATTTTAAGCTTTAGACAGAAACGAAATATTTTCAATGTTGTATTCGATTATGAAGTGATCTGAAAAAAATAATATAAGCAAAATCTTTATTTTTAACTATTACATGCAAGTTGTTCTCACTTTGAACTATTGATCCGGCACGAATTATTCATGAAGCCGCGTAGGCGACTTTTGGGTCGCGGAAATAACGGCGCACGCGTTCGGGGTTTTGCTCAAGCATGATCATGTGATCAGTCGCAGCAGCTCTGAGTTTTGCCTTGGTGCGCACTGGCACCTTTGAAGTGATGACGTGCTTGAGATCCGCATTCAGTCTTTCTTCGGGGTTGAGTTCAGGGCTGTAGCTGGGCAAGTAGAACAACTCGATTTTCTGTGCGTTCTCGGCAGCCCAAGCCTTTACAGGTTTGCTGTGATGAACTCTCAAGTTGTCCAGTATCAGAAACACCTTGCGGTCTGTATCCTTGATGAGCGCCTCCAGAAATTCAATGAGCTTGTCGGAGTTAAATGCCTCATCAATAATCATCCAGCGCGTTTTACCCTGATTGGTTACCGTCGCAATCATCGATAGCTTGTGGCGCGTGCCGCCTACTGCGAACGTCACAGGTGTCTTGCCCACCGGCGCATAGCTCCTGCCTCTGACATCCGTGTTGACTAGCGCCGTCTCGTCGCCCCAGTGAATTTCCGCACCTTCTGTTTTTGCTCTGGCTTCAATGGCCGGATATTGTTCATCAAGCCAAGCCTGGACGGCTTCAGGCCGCTGCTCGTATGCTTTTTTAATGGGTTTTTGTGGTGTAAAACCCCAACGTGCCAAGTAGTTGCCTACTGCCCGAATAGACAGCTTGATACTGTGCGCCAGCTCAATGTGCTGGCGCACAGCGGGCCTGCTCCATAGCGCAAAATCCATCTTGAGTTGTTCGGGGCGTCTGTCGCAGATGGTTTGTTGAATCGCCAGCTCTTGGCTAATCGTCAAGCGACGTCCACTGCCAGGTTTTTTACCCCGAACGCCGGGCTTGAGTGCCCCCGAACCTTCAGCCTTATACAACCGCAGCGCCGTATTGACTGCCGTCCAGCTCAGTCCCGTTTGCACCACGATCTCCATCACCGCCACACCTTTGCGGTGCATACGTATGACTTGCTTGCGTCGTTCATGCAGTACTTCTCGCGACTGCTTGCGGGCATCTTCTTTTTCCATACTCCATGGACATCGAAAATCAAGAAAAGTTCACTTATAAATCGTGCCGGGTCTATAGCTCTGATTCACGAATGAGGAAAGCCGGAAGAAATGGAGTCCAACGTTTCTGTAAAATATAAAGGGGAGGATCGAAATGGAACGAGACACCATAGGAATTTACTCGCGGGAATTTTGGGCGCAGGCGGTACGTCTGCATGAGGTGTAAATTCAACCTTACATTTGTACTAGCTCAGACATGACTTTACAGTTACCGAATTCTAGTGAGTTTTATTATTTTAATAGTTGAGCCATTCGTCTAGATTTTTATGTAAGGTTTCTATATCAGAATAAAGTTTTTGGAGGTTGGACCAACATCCCTATCGCCTAACCAACCCTCCTAATAACGTATTTGAAATAGATAATTGAGATACTAGCAGGGATATCACGCCCATCTCGTAACGCTGTTCGTACAAGTACATAATGTAAGTGTTGTACAAAAAAACCGCTTGCTTACTATATGAGTAATGTCACGCCAGTTTAATTTTAGTATCAGGACTTTTATTTAATCCACGACGCTTGCGATTAATAAATTTTGGAAAACCATAGGTACACAGAGTTCCTGATAACGACAAAATGACGATCGAAATGGACAAATTAGAAGCGGTTTTTCATCTGTAGCTAATGACTGCTTTTCGGTCAAAACCAGCACTGAATGATTCAGTTTCTACTTCTGCATCCGACCCGAATTTAATCCATGGGGCGTGGTGAGTTGGCGTTGCTGTTTTGAGTTGATTGGTTACTTGAACCCCATAATTGTCACTCCTTTACTGGGAGTTCAAGGTGTCTCTATCACATGAATTTTGTTGATTTTCAGTAATATGACATCTGGGGATACTGCATCTAATAACCAAACTTAATAATCAAACGGTTAATAAAAAGTGACACGGTTCATTATTATTAATAGTACTGACCGATGGGTCTGTATATAATTAAACTAGCCCTTGAGAACTCAACCTACCGTGATCGCTATGAAAAAATTTTCCGAACGCCTTAGCAATTTTGGTTTGTTTTGCTGCTTGCGCTCTTTATTGCAACCACATCTGATGCGGAGGAGTCGCCCCCATGGAGCGAGGCAGAAAGCCTACCAGCTTTTGTATCAATAGAAACTTTTTGTACTAATAGGACTGAACGAGCATATCTATACAGGCTACATCTCCGTGGATATGAATAACAGCATTTCCTTGCAGGAGACAAAAGAGACATTCGCTGGAAATGCGATGATGGATAAAAGCCACCCATATAGTAATTCCTTAACGAAGAAAATTTCTGCCGAACTTGATCTGAGATACGACTTATTATGGTGATCGGAACACACGAGGTAGCTTGGTCCTACTGCTTGATGGTAAACCGGTTACGTCACCGCGTATTTCTAACCGCGACCACAATCACAAGTGGCCACCGGTCTATAAACTTGCCTTCCAGTCACAATAATCCGTGATTTGTTTTTAAAATTTCTGGCATACAAGAAAGGCGGACCATCTTGAATATTTTGACTCACCTAAGTCGACTAATGCTAATTGGGTTGTTTCTTTGTGGTCATTCATTTACTGCGCTTGCACAGTCTGCATCTTCGAAATCCACTATCGAAGTCAAACATCCACAATTAGCGCTACAGACAACGCACAATGGCGATGTCAACTTCGCTGCCCCAGCTCCTAATGGATACGCTATCGCCACCGCTGGAGAGGATTGGAACGTAAAGATATGGGACGCCCTAACTGGTCGCGTAAAGCAAACACTGATTGGGCATACCGCACCTGTAATAAGTGTGTTGTTTTCACCGGGCGGCAATCAGCTCGCTAGCCTCGACATTGGCGGCATCGCAAACGTGTGGGACACAACGAGCGGAGCCATTATCTTTTCGCTCATCGACCCAGAACGATTTCCGGCGTCGGCAATTGCATACTCAAATAGCGGTGATCTAATTGCAGTAGCAGTCGGAAATGGTAGAGAGTTTCCTGGGCTTATCAGAGTATGGGATGCAGAGAAGCGCGCAGTGAGGTTTACGATAGATGAAGGTAGTGAAGGAATCAATTTTATTATCTTTTCTGCCGAGGATAAATTTCTCTTTTCGGGAGGAAAGGACAGGATGGTCAAAGTATGGAATGCACACACTGGGGAGAGGGTTGCGCAGTGGGAAGCGCATTCTGATGAAGTATCATCTATTGCGCTTTCAAAAAGTGGCGATCTACTTGCTACGAGTAGCCCTGATGGCACTGTAAAAGTCTGGACGGCAAGTACTGGTGTGCTTCAACGATCTATTGGTGGAGAAGCTGGCATGAAGAACAATGTCAGCTTTTCGAAGGATAGTCGTAATCTGGCCGTCGGAAATTCTGAAGTGCGAATTTATGATTTGGCGAATGGCGCACTGAAAGCCACCATGGAGAAAAAAACGCTATCTTCAACAGGCATTTTCTACACACCATCAGGCAATATGATTGGCAATATTGGAGTTGAAACTGGCGATGGTGTACCAAGTACAGAAGTTTTTCTATGGAATCCTGATTCCGGCAAGTTCTTGCAAAAATTGGATGGCTACCGTTTAGGTATTGTCTCCGTCCTTGCTTTACCCACTAGAGATGTATTCGTTAGCGCGAATGTTGACCGAGAAGTTGCGTTTTGGAGCCTAACTAACGGCAAGAAGGTGCGGACAATAAAAATGCCAGAAGAGATCAAGTCGCTTGCACGTTCACACAATAGCAAGAGTCTTGCGATAAGCGGCGGTGATTTTGGAAAGACGGGATCAATATCTATCCTAAACGTAGCGACCGGTAAGATAATAAGATCACTTAACGGGCACTTGGCACCTGTCCGGGAAACAGTATTTTCGTCAGATGACAGCCGGCTAATCAGTTGTAGCGAAGACGGCTCAATCAAAATATGGAACGTCAAGCAGTGGACGGAGGAAAAAACAATTAAACTTGGCACGTCGCCCGTGCTCTCGGTTGTACTATCCAGTGATTCTCAAATTCTGTTTGCGGGCAGCCTAGATGGGACAGTCAAAGTCATAAATATGGATTCTGGGGAAGTGGTCAATACACTGAGAGGCCAGACCTCCGGTGTCTATACCGTTGCCATATCCCCAAACGGAAAGATTTTAGCCTCTGCTGGTTCTAATACAAGTAAAGTAAATATTTGGGATATTAGTAAGGTCGCTAAACTTAAGTTGGCTATCAAGGATAGTTTGTTTAGCCCAACTTCAATACGGTTTCTTGGTGACGATAACATAGCAGTGAGTAACGCAAATGGGAGAGTGTTACTCGTAAATGTTGAGAGTGGGCTCGTGCAAAAGCTTACAGATCATGATCTGAATGCCTCATCCGTTGTGATGGACGGCAGATACGTTCTTACAGCTAGTCATGATCGCACTATTCAGCTAGTAAACATAACGAATAGTCGCACACTTGTTACTTTCTACGACCCGCCGCATGCTGGTGTAAATGCTGGTTCATCATTGAAAAGTAACGAATTTCTATCTATTGACTCAGCCGGCTTCTATACCGCATCGCGTGAGACAGAAAAACATTCAGTAGTCAAAATTGACGGGGAGCTATCCTCTATCAAAGAATTGCATTCGAGTAACTTTCGGCCTGCGCGAATAGCTAAGGAGTTGTCAAAACGTTAAGTGTTGTCTCGTGCCACCACGGCTCGTACCCTTTCATAGTCAAGGCAAAATTTTTTATAGCAACAACGATGGTTTAAAAGTTTAAGCAGTAACGATAGTGAGGCAGCAGCAATAGGTTTATTTTCTCAAATAGTGCCATCTGAGCAGCGCCCTCTTTACCACGGCATTGTCACACGTGGCCATGCTCTTCACTTTCCCAAGCCTTCGGCTCAGCGAAACCTGGCTGGGCTGACTCCACCGTTAGGACGAGCCGTGTCCGCCACCACGCCTAAAAGTAAGGAGGTTGCAAGCTTTTGCTCAGTGCCTCGTGACTGGGTGTGTTTATACGCCATCAAAAGGCGGAGCCGAACACTTTACCGTTAGGGCCTTTATAAAAAACAACGGGAACCCATCGGAATCATCGCAGGTTGAATTAAGCAGGTTCTCATATGAGTTTGGCAGAAACGCACCGGAACCATTGTTGGTGCTAACGCTGTAGGAAAGTTCTTGGTGTCCGGCTATTACCTGAGTGCAAGATTGCGAAGTACTAAAAGCAAGTGCCCGTGGCTTTAGCGCTTCCTGATGTTTTATGATGGGACGTTAACCGTTAAGAAACAGTTGGCGGCATTGCTCAAAATCTCTTTCGGCCGCGACGGCAGAAGTAGCTGCTACTCCGAATAAAAGAGCAAGGCCTGCCTTCCGGCAAAGTATCTTCATCTTTTCAGCGAGTGAAACGTCATACTCACAGTGGTGCCAGCGTTTCCAACTAGCGGCCATTCTAGGATGATACGTTCCAACCAAATGTTTGAACTGACCCCCGATGCAACGAAATTTCGACGCTGCTACCCAAAATAGTGACTCAACGACAACCTTTATAGGCATATCTCAGTTGATTCGTGAACCAATGTTTGCCTGTACTGCTTCCAGGTAAGCACCCGTTTCACGATAAATTCAATTGAGGACGGGGCTGACTTGCTCTAGAAGTACAGCTACTGACCTGAATTGCTGATCTGATCCAGAATTTGTCAATGAGGCTGCAATAGGTGTGAGTGCCTCTGCAATCTTGCGTATTCTTGCGTATCCATTGTTCAAGAGGCAGGTGAGTAGCTGACTCCCCGGGATACAAAACTGTACCTTTCTTGCAGGTTACAACATCGCAAACAAAACGCTTAGCATTGCGCTCAGCTTTTGATTTTGGGGTGGGAAATTTGGTAGAAACAAATGAAAGGTGTGGAGTAGGTTGACTAATGAATTCACGTTTGAGAGCTTTTGCTTGCCATGAATTCGCCGCCAGGCTAAGTTAATCTACGCTCCAATAAACCGAGCCATGTGTTGAGAGCTCTCGAAACCTTGTCAGTCAAGATTTATTTATTCGACATTCAGACACTAGTTCGGCAGATTGCCAGGTTGCTACTCCTGCCATCAGAAGACCACCGAAGATAGTGGTTTCATTGGGTGAGCATGGAAACGCATTTTTAAATTTCGCGCCGGTCGAGCAGAACGTCAAATGCTAAATTGGGCCCATTTAACTCTTTAAGCAATGGCCACCATTTAAACGCTTCCCTCAGAAATTTTATCGATGCCTCTCGAGCAAGGTAAACGGCGATATCATACTGACTTAGGTTCTCAAGATTGGCGACTTTCACCTTGCCACTGGTAGTAGTTGCATTGTCTTTTGCTAGGTCGGCATGAGACATGGAGCCTAATGGGCAAAGTTGAGGGAAGCCCCAGAAGACGAATCCAGATACCAAACCTTTCCGCCCATCTTGGCGAAGTTGATTGATACGTGCCTTTCCTTCCGACTGCCACGGAGCAATGACGTCCAAATCAGTTATCCGATTTACACTCTGTTCGGTCAATTCGACATAGTTTGAGTGCGCGTAAAAATCTTGGACGGCATGAAGCACCTGTCCGATAGCGAAAAAAGCATTATGTGCAGCGGCTTGGGTTTTAGCGGAATCGCCTGCTTTTTTCGCTTTTTGCGCACCATTGACATGTCCGTTTACCTGATCGATCAGCATATCTATATAAGCGATAGCTCCATCAAAATCACAGTTATCGAAGTGGGCTTTGGATTCGAATTGATGCAATGAATCCTGCAGATATAGTGCCTTGCGGAGTTCTCCGATGTAAGAATTATCGACTAGTCCTTTCAACACTTTTTTGTGCGTGGCTGTGTCGAATGGCTCGGAGCAGTCAATGCATACCACCGTTGGTTTGACTCTGCGTAGATCTGGCACAACTTCGGACGGTACGGGAGGTTTAACAGGTTCAGCTATACACTCAACTAATTGAACTAAGTGGGTGATTAACCCAAAACTCAAAACAAGGTGCTGTATGGTTTTTCTTGTCAAATTGACCTACTTTCCCCAAAGAACTATTCTGACAAATATTTAAGACATCATTTATTATACTCATGTCCCATTATCTATCTAGTTTAGGCTTAGTCTCTCTCCTGATCTGTCTTCAGATTACAGTAAGTGAAGCTAAATTAAACAAAGATATTAAAGATGTCGTTATAACGCGGGGACTTAGACATACTAATCAAGATCAGCAGATAGTAGCCAAAGCTATTGAACGAGCTAACCTCTTTCTGGAAGAAAGGAAAATTCGATTATCTCCTTCTTGGAGCAATGTCATTAAGAACAATTCGGCAGACGATGATGTATCGGTCTACTTGGTGGAAAAACGAGGCGATGACACGACAACTCCGGCTTGGGTACCAAAAGATTGCCATTGCGTCTTCGTGAACCCCAAATTTCTCGCATCTTGGGCTGCTAATAACTCAAAAGGAATCGGACGAATGTCGATCGACCGAGAGTATTTTCTGACTTATATTCTGCTCCATGAGGTTGGGCACATTTCAAAACACACCTCCGCAAAAGTGTTCGATGAAAGCACAATGAACTTATTAAATATTGATAAAACTAAGGAAAAAGCCAATGAGGAGGACGCTGACAAATTCGCCGCAGAATTACTGCGCAAGTACTCAAGGCAATCACATGTGAACAGCGCATCCCTTGAAGCGAACTGGGTGATAAGCGAATTGTCGAAGCTAAGCTGGAACATGCAGGCCTTCCGGACACTTGATGAATTTGGAGCTTTCGCTCTTGGCAAGCCCAGTGTGTACTTCGATAACGGTTATTCCCATCCAAATTTGGCCTGGCGCATTCTAAAGGTCAATTACCTAATTCAGCAAACCGAAGCTACTCAAGCTTTGTTGAACTCTTTCGAAGAAGCGCGTCAACGTGGCGCTAATCCTGAGCCGTTATACAACTATCGAGAATAATAGAAACGTTGTGTTTGCAGCTATCCTTTCGAGTATTAGGTAAAATTAACCACCTTTTCCAGAGCATGGTTAGATGTTCCGTCCCATGTGACCCTATACCCGTCCTTAGCTGGCCTGTTTTTAGCTCGCCAGTGAATGCGAGATAGTATTGAGTCATTACAAAGTGAAATGAAGTCATGAGTCAAGACCATCCATGCGCTCGGCAATTAATGTCTTGCCCATCCTATCGAGTAACCAGATTATAACTGTTGACATTTCCTAATGTTAATATAATCATTCGCTCAACTTACATTCTCGCCGAACGCGCGCCGTTCCGCATGCACCGTGCCAGGCTGCCGGCGAACTCCCCAGACATTAGTAGACTGGTACAAGTTGCTTAAATTGTTTTTAGAATAAGAATGCCGTTACAGAGTTCTAGACAGAGCCACGACGGGAACAAGCAGAAACGAATAAGTAACATGGGCAACGAAGGTTTTCGTCCCAAACGATTCCCACGCAGATGGGAACCAGCACCAGCAGAATATTGCTAAAGGGGAAGTCATAATGTCACCTGTAAAACCCACGATCCGCGTGGATTTCTGCCTGTGCGCACCAGTTTGGTTAGGTTGCAGCCATGTGTCGCAGGAGCAAGCGACGCTGCCTGCAAGATCAATTTCACTACGCCACAAAGCTACTCTCTCAGTTTTCATGCACGCTTAAACCCACTACTTATCCAATGTCGAGGTGATCCCATGCAACGCACAGCACGTTTTATTTGTCGCCTGATCCCACTGGCAATATGCCTAGTTTGTAGTGCATGTAGCTCCTTGAGCCACGTTGCCCAGCGTAATATTGCTGCCGGTGAAGGCGGCTTGGCAGGAACGATTTTTCCAACCACCGCACTGGAGCAAATTTATTACCTGGGCGTATTTGACCCACAGGAACAACTGCCGCCGACGATTTATAGGGTACGCGTTAAAGGCCAGTCCAGCTTCATTAATACTACACGTTATGCTTCTGGATGGGTGCCAGCCGCAGTCATTGATTCATTAGGATCGACGGCGCGTTTTGATAATGTGAATAGTCATGGCGTGACTGTTTCCAAAGCTGAGGAGGGCATGCAGACGAAATTGACTGGTCGCAGATTAGTGCTATTTGGCCCCGAAGGATTCCGTGAAGCACCGAAAGACCATCGCCTGGTTATTGCTATGGGTAATAGTCCCGAAAAATTCTTTCAGGCGGTCGATGAAGCGTTGGGGATCGTTGCTGCCGTAACACAAGGGGGTAGCGGCCCGGCACTGGAACAAGATTTGTTTAAAGAATTATTACGTGTAAAGACTGAACACGAACGGCTGGACCAATTAAATAGCGAAGCCAGTAATGACCTTATGAAGGAGCTATGAAAATGAAAAACCTTTCCAAAACAACAACGCTATGGACGCGAGGCTTGGCTTTTGCCATGGCATTTTCTCTCTGCGCCTGCTCTGTATTGAACATAGATGTGGATGAATATAAAGGACCGTTGTCAAATCATGAAGATATTCAATTGCAGCAATATGCCGCGCTTGCCATCTCAGCCAAACCGATCATTGTGGAATTACGCAGTCGTTACATATCTGATGAGGACAAAAAGATAAGAAAACATGACCAGGATTGCGAAAAAAATAACTATGATGAATATAGTGGATGTCGTTTTGAGCTCGAAATTGTTCAATTTTTAAATTCGATACTCGCGCTCTATGAAGATGAACATGGTGTTTTCCAAAAGGAAAGTGTTGAGGTTTTTAGAGAGGAAAACTTACTTATTGTTAAAGGACTGACACAACTCAGGAGCCAGGATAAGATTTATTTTTATGAAAAGGATCGGAGCGTTAAACAGAAATCTAGAGAAAAAGATTTAGAAAGATTCAGTTTTTATGAACGGCGAATTTCCAACAGTAAATATATCAAAGAACAGGAACAGTTGAGAGGCGAATTGGACAGTGAACTGAAGCATTTAGAAGTCCCCTCAAAAGAAAATAAGCTTGACGAGCTAAAATCATTCTTTATTCGTAATAGTATGTTAGTTAAACAACCAAAGACTTGGGGTATACAAAAAGCTAAAAATATCGAGAACGTTGTTAATACCAAAATTGCGAGCGATGATGATGAACCATTCGATTGCATCACTCAAAAAGAAAAACCATCAGATGTTCAATATAATGCAAGGGATGCTTGTGGAATTAATAGGTTGGCAACGAACTTTATTGATTCCATCAATAAAGCGAGCGCATCCCCTAATGAAGACCTTAAACATGAAGTCCTTGTTGCTAAAGAGCGTCTAAATGAATCGCTCATCCTTTTTGCTGAAAAAATTCTTTTTATTGTCAACAATCATGGCTTGGCCTTTGGTAACGGAAGTACAAACTACGACGATTCAGACAACAATCATGAATTTAACTTTGATACCGGCAATAGAAATCACGAAAAATCAACCACTAATGGTTATGCAAGAAAATTCGCGGTACTTCAATCACTGGGCAATACGCTTATTGTGCATGCCAATGATTTGCGGAGGCGCGCTACGCATGATCAGCGTTTAGTGGATCGCAAAGATAGCGAATTAGCCGCAGCGCAACATGCTTTTGCACCAGGAGCGCAAAGTGCATTTGATAACTTAGTAAAAGACTTAGGCGCGGCCATCAAAAAAGGAGGGGATAAGGAAGAAAATCTGCAAAGCGCAATAAATGCTTTCTCAAAAAGGAATATCACGGAAACAAGCATCACTTCATTACGAAACAAACTTACTGAGGATGTGGGAAAAGTACGGCCAAAGCTTGATGCCTATCGCACAGCTTTTAATGATTTTAATGTTAAGGGAATTATTTCGGCTGATAGTTTAGCTGCCGATGATCGAAATGAGATTGCTAAGTTATTTACCCAAACCAACCCAAAGGTAGCCGACCCAAAGGTAAAAATGGATGCTGTTCTTACAACTCTGAAATCATGGTTCGATGACAAAAGCAAGACCACACCTCAAGGCGTATTAAAGCCATCAGATTCAAAATATGATCGCCGAAATAATGCTCAAACTGTCATTGGTCAATTAACGTTATCCATACAGGATTTGGCAGTTGAGGGGACGGTAAAAGAAATATACGAAAAGCTAGGGGACAAGCTCCTAAGAAGTCTTAATGAGGATAAAATTAATCTCGAAAAGGAACAAAAAACGATAGCCGAACACGATAAAGCGCTCAAGACATTTGAAGAGAATAAAATTGAATTATCTAAGATGGAGAGCACTAACGGTGATTTGGTAGGCAGCAGCGAAATTATTAAATCAATAAAAGAAACGGTGCTGAAACGGGCAGAAACTGCCAAGGTCGTCGATTTCTCTGGCTTGCGCCACGTGTTGTTGCTTGAGCTTAATGAACAAAGTGCGTCCCCGGGTGAATCCCCGGCAGAGCAATCCAAGAATGCCAAGGCTCTTGCAGCACACAAATTGGTATCAGCGATGTCAATTCCAAAGTCGTTTCAATTTGTTGGTGGATCTAACGTAAAGACTCAGCGCGATGTATTGGACGATGTCATCGCCCAATTGCAACAACAACGTTTGGAAGCAGCCTCCAGAGGAGGCGACATAACCGCACTGAATAAAGCATTGGAACTGGCCTTTGAACAACGCGGTGGGCTTGCTTATCTTCGTACAGCTACCGCTTATTTGCGCAACGCTTTTGCCAACACTTCGATGCAGGAAGGCAACGCCAATTGCAGAAATCTACTGATTCCCTCTATCTTTTGCCAAGATGGATATGATGAGGTGTTCAAACAAACCAAGCTCGAAATCGACAAACAATTCTGGCAAACCATCAACACAATCAAAGTCCGTGGTGGCGGAGCAACCGACTTTGCAATCGTCAAAGATGATGTTGGCAACTGGTATGTCAAAGGACTGTCGTCCGACCCAGAAAGCATCATAAAAAGTGCCCAGAGTTTAGCTTTATTTAATATGGGCGGCAAAGTGAATCTCAATTTGCTGGGGCAGGTGGAAACCAGACGAAAATTGGCAAAATTAGATATTGGCGATCCTAACCGAAAAACTTTAAAAGATGAACTTAAAGAACAGCAGTCAGGTAGTGGGGCAAATACCGCCGGATTAGAGAAGGTTTTGGCTAAGTACCGTAATGAATACGTTAGCGCCACTACTATGAATGTCAATGGTCTGATCGGTAAATTGGACCAACTATCAAATGATATTACTGTGGCATGGAAGGATATTAATTTTGGTGAAACCAGAGAGGCCAATCTCGCGAAATTGAACGGTTTGCTCGTCAGTCCAGCTGAATTGGCTTCAGCTAAAAGTGCTCTTAAATCTGCGAGAGACGATCTTGCTAAGGCTACCGAGCCCGCGGCGCAGGCTTCGAATACAGTAACGGCCACGGCCGTAGCTTCAACTCAAAAGGAAGCTATGGCCGATCCCGCTAAGGTTGCCGCACCTGCTTCGAGCACGGCCAAAGTCGACATCGAGACGGCCAAGGCAAACGCTTCAAGTGCCATTATCAAGTCACTGACTGAAGTACGAAATATGCGCAGCAGGTTTGTCAAGGCAATTATCCAGGACGATGAGTTCATTGCGACCCAGTGGCGTGCCTATGATGACGCAAAGGCGAAATTTAATGCCCAGGATGTCGATGTGACTGTCAAAAAGAATGAATGGGAAAAAGCTAATGTGGACGTGTCAAATAAGCAGGCATCACATGATGCCATGACTGTGCCCGAAAAAATTACTGAAAAAAGGGCGGTATTAACCGCTGCCGAGAGCGAATTGAAAAAAGCACAGGACGCGTTGGATAAAGCCCGGAATGACTATGATAAGGACGTACGTATAGCGCGCGAAAAATTGAGTGGTGTTTTTAAACGCAAACAAGATGCACAAAACGATATCGCTGCTCTTACAGCTAAACCCCAAGACACTGACAGAGATAAACTATTAGACGCTGCCAAGATTAAACTTGCAGCGGCGGAGACAGAACTTGTAGCGGCGGAGAAAGCACTTGCCGACATCTCGATTCCAAGTCAGGAAGTAATTACTAAGACAGAGACAAGGGATAAAGCTACAAAAGACTTGGCGATTCAGCAGGGCATATTTGAGGGTTTGACTGCGTCATCAGAAATCGAAAGTGCCAAAAATAAATTAAAAATAGCCAAGGATGGGCTTGCCACTGCGAGGGGTGCTTGGGATGCGGCCAACGGCGAATTGGCTGTTTTACGTGCTTCTGCCAAAGAGAAAGATGATGCCTACATCTTAGCTAAATCCAATCGGCTTGCAGCAGCGAGAAAAGTGACGACATTGACTAATTCTTTAATTGAAATCATCACCACCAATCGGCTTGAGGCCGTAAAAGCCTACGAAGTCGCCATCGGTTTTGTTGGACAAACGGCAGGAGGGCAGTGAGGAACCGGCCAAGGATTTTTTGTTTATGTACAAAGTAAATACTGGATGACGCCGCAGGTACCCAAACCAAAAAATGGCCAACCGAAATAGTTTCATCAAAATAGGGAAAAGTGCGTGAACCCGGCATTTAAAGGCATTACGTTTGGAAACCAATTAACAGACAGTGGCCCCGTTAACGCCAAAGTCACCGTTGCGCCTGATGGCTCTGCGGTCAGTGTTTTATTTGACAAGATGCAAGCCCAAGCGGGTACGGCGAAGCGAAGCAGTAGCCACATACGCTGCAATTTGACGTTAAGGTTGGTGTCCCCTGTAGAAGCCGCGGCAGAAATTCACCTTGATGTGCGGGAAGCTATGATCAAAAGGAATTGTTCAACTGTTAGTTCGACAATCTTGATACATAAACGGGCGCGCCCACTAACCTTTAGCGACCCTGATACGCAAGGTCACTCGTGCTATGTAGTAACCTTGCTAAAAGTAACACGCAAGCTCAGCGTGAGTATTGTCGCAACGGCTAGGGCAAAGTACCCAGAATCGGCAATTGTAGCAATTGACTCGTTGGGTGTTATCAAATGATCAAGCCTGATACTGCCATATAGGCCTTAGATTGGGTTCCACCAACTGCGGCTAAATTGCTGCGGAGTCCGCGGAAATGAACCTGGAGGGTATTCCTTGCCGCGCCCCAGTATGCAAAAAGACATAACAGCCTCAGAAAGTCTTGTGCCATGACTGCGCCTTCGAATCTAGAGCCCACAATGACTGCAATTAACATTAAATTCGGTTTGCTCAGGATCGAGGTATTTTTTTTATTTCGCCATATCATAAAGTCGCTTCATTTCTTGTCGATTAGTGTACTTTTTCGTCGAAGGCCATGTCCGACAAGGGATACAGCTCCTGCGGATAAACAATTGTCCATTGGTCAATGCAATGTGAAATATCGTAATTCTCTCGATGGAGTGGGTATACGCCGTTTATTTTTTTTTCAATTCCACTACCGGCAGCGAGCATGGCAAGTGGAGCGTATACATATTTTTCATTAATAATAGCTCGTACAAGCATTGTGTGAATTTTTGGCGCCGATGTAAGTTTAGATAACGAGTCAAAAGCACTTCTTGCACCGCCAACTGTCAAGTCAGCCGCAGCATAAGGAAAAATCTTGGACCTTAACTCTTCTGCCACTTCAGAATAGTTCTGTTGTTTACGCGCTGACTTTACTTTATTTGGAAGTATATTACTTATGTAATCGGCCAAGTCACTCTTCAGGCTCCACTGGTAAATTCCACGTTCAGCCAAAGGCACATCGATAGGAGCCTCAGTATATTTCTTGACATCTACATAAGTCGCCATCCTAAGTAGGCCATCCTCAGTCCGGCGGTGCAACCTCCTCATCTCTCCAAGCACAAGCACCAGGAACAAGTTTGAGCATCGGCTATAACCAATGCAGAGTTTGAAAATTGGCATCACCCGAAATGAGTTTTGCTGCGAATTGAATTATAAATCGATACTGATCTCTATCAGTCACTTGGGACTTGACCGGTGCGAGCCTGTCTTGGCGAGATATCTTGTGCTACGTCTTGTCCGCCATCCCCAATTAGTGAGAATGGCCCCCATAGTGCTGGGTGCGAGTCATTATCGCGATCTCCATGGTCGAGCATCGAAAGGATCGCCTCACGCAGTGCATTAGCCTTCCCTTCACGAGGATGGGCGGCATAATATGCGAGCATTGATGTGATAAGCCGCTTGGTAGCACTTGATTCTACATACCAGTGGGAAGCAAGCACCGCTTTTGTCCCGGCGTGAAAAAAGGCCTTGGCTAGTCCGGATAACGTTTCCCCGCCGAGTGTTCCATCGGAGCCTGCTGTGTTGCATGCAGAAAGAATGACCCAGTCCACATGAAGAATCATTTTTGAAATCTCACTGGCGGTAAGCATGCCGTCTTCGTCCGCGGAAACCAGCATAGGCGGGGTTAGTACAAGCGCTGGCTCGGATAATCCTTTAATCTCGCCGGTAAGTAGGGCGTGAGTTGCAAAGTCAAGGACACGAATTCCCGACCAGTCTTTTGTTCGGACTGCCTTTTCTGTGGCTGCGGTACCTAGCAATAGATCGTCTCGCGACGCAAATAACAACTTGGCAATTTGAATGAGTTCGTCACGCGTTTCACGGAGACTGGGCAACTTGGAGAGTTCCTTGCCGCTTACATTGCCCTTCTCCATCAATACAGACCAGGGCCGGAGGCTATCGCGAGCAGATGTATCTTTAAAATGCGGGTCTCCGACACCGCCAAATGATTTTTTCCATATCTCCTGTGGTTCCTCTGTAGGCCGTCTAAGCGCCATTAAAGAAGAAATCGAGGGAAGTGTACTGATAGCAAAACGCCTAGCAAGCCATGCACTCTTTCGGTAGTTTTCGGAGCCAAGCGGAGGTGCCTTATTGATGAGTACGCTTAAAGGAAGGCTGCGAAGAGCTCCGTCTGGAATAACCAGTAAATGGTCCACATCCGTGAGGTCACCTTCGACATTAGCAAAGAGCTTACGATAGAGTTGATGGGCCAATTGAATGTTGAATTTCTCCAAGCGACCATTGTGTACCATCAAACCACGGCGCAAAGCTGTTATTGACTGCGCTAGCTGTCTACCTGTAATAGGCAGTGCAAGGAACTTGGCTTCACCATTTTTTTTAACAACCCATATGAAGCCGTCGTCATCGGAGAAATGGAATACGATAAGTGCTTCACGGCTCTGAAGAGCCACCTGCAATGTTTCCAGCGGAATTGGAGCAGAGCTTGTAAGTTTTCTATACCGAGGGAGTTCGCGATCCAGGAGCGCAACATCCCTTGCATACTGTTGTTGCAGCGCGGCGCGCTCCGCCACAAGCGAAAGCATTCGTTGTTGATGAGTTAGCACCGCTGGATCCGCAATCTGCAAATCTATCGCTCTCAACATCCGTGTCGAATCTTGATACCTGCGAAGCAATACTGACGAAGTGTTACTGCTGCCCATGCTACGAGCTGCCATTCTCACAATAGTTGCAGCTGTGTCACTTACATTAGCTAACTGAGCTACTTGCAGGGTTCTATCCTTGTTGGCCCCTCGCAGCGATGCCATTTTAAGGTATTTAGACAGTATCGGAAGAAACTGTGTGCGTACAGTTAACGTTTCGATCTGCAAAGAATCGGCAGTACTGAATATATTGCCCACTGCATCAATAGCCTGCTCAAGCGTATTATCGGCCTCTTGCTGCATGCCAAGTCGTTGCTGAGCCTGGGACAAATTGTACTTGGTCATGATTCCTGACGGGCCACCTCGTTCAACCAGTAACTCATATTTTTCGCGAGCTTGAGCGAAATGCTTGATAGCTTCAACATCATTTCCATTTTTTAGTGCTATTTCCCCAAGAATTCTATGAGCCGAGGCTGCTTGATGGCATCCGTCTTGGCCGATACTGTGAAAAAAAGCTAGCGCTTCATTGAGCTTACCAATTGCTTCGGTTATGCGTTTATCCGCGTAAAGAGCGTTTGCTATATCTATTTGAAGCGAACCCAGATGCAGATATTTGCTCGACATAATGAATCGATGAAGTGTAAGAGAGCGCTCGAATAGCTCCTTGGCTTCGTCGGGCTGACCCGCTCGCAACGAAGCATCGCCAGCTGACCATGCATATAGCGCCATTAGAAATCCATTAGGATCATGTTCATCTAAATATACGTAGGCTTTCCAAACTAGTGCATCAGCTTCATCATTTCGATCCCATCGTAAATAAAAAGCAATTAATCCGCGCTGAGCGAAAAGATAGTCCTGAGAGAATTCGCCAGCCACTTTAGACAAAATTGCCAGTTGCTTATGTATTGCCAACTCATACTCATCATATCGCCCAGTTTTCCAAAAAAAGCTGGAATATCGCCGCCATGCCTGAGCCACAGGCATAGCATTTAGCACAAGGGCAGTTTCGAGTATACGAATGGAGTTTTTGTAAGCTGCGTCAGCTTCCTCATCGCGATTGGCATTTGAGAGAGAATCAGCATACATGCTTAATGCTGTACCTACCTCGGCACTTGCATCGCCGTGACGAGCTTGTACAGCGTCTAAATAGCATTTGAAGTGCTCAAGAGCAGGTTCGGACCCTTCCAGGAGTCCAACGAAATACCCAACAGAAAAACAATAACGTTCGACCTCTTCGCTGTTATGGCCGTGCAATGCACGATTGATCGTAAGCAGGCGCAGGTTCACGCGAAGCGCATTCCTCATTGCCTCATCGCTCGCGTTCGGTCGCCCACCTTGATATAGGTGATCCAGACGTGTGAGCCATGGAACGAGCACATCTTGGTCTGTGGCGCCCAGCTTGTCGTATGTATTAATCGCTTGTTCTAAAAAGCGACGTTCTGCGTCGCTATCACCAACTCTATTGGCCTTGCTAGCGTCTAAAATGGCCTCTTCAAAGGCTTGCTTTTCGCCACCCTGTGCGAGACAAACAATGGAGGACAATAAGAGAAAGAGTGCGGCCACCAATGCGATCCATCTTATACCGTTGCGCGCAAAATGGAGCCTCACTTGGCAACTTTCAGCTAATTGGCGGCTGAAAACTAGGATATGACTCCGCATTTTTCACTTCTTGAAGGTCCAGTATGGCCGAGTTGAGGATGGTTGCATAAGACCAGCTCGCTGCGAAGCACGCAAACCTTGCTCAATTATGTATTGCCAATCGTTTAAAATCTCTCGCGTTTCAGCAAACGAAGAATGGCCGAGAAAGCTTGTATTGATTGCGGTTGCGTCAATCGTTTCTACGCCATTTACGACGACCATGCCTGGACCAGCGTCACCTGCGCGGGGGAATCCGTTTGCTATGTGCGCCAATTGTAGAGCCCTGTCTGTAGACGACGCGTAAAGAGTAATGGGTTCGCCGAGCTTCACCATTGCGGGAGCAATGTCCCGCTTGAATATCCCCGCATCAATATCGGGTGCTGCCAAAATCATTTCCTTGACTCTTGATCGAAGGGTTGGCTTTTCATTTAGCAGCGCGACAAACGCGGCGGTGAGAGCCCTGTTACCCATGCTGTGCGCCACGAGGTAAACATTTTTTGCTTTTGTTTTTGAGAGAAAGTCATCGAGGAATCGTTTCAAATTTTCCTTGGACCATTCGATCGTCTGCGAATCAGCCGAGTATCCCAAAGGCGTCGGACTACCCCTTGAAGGCCAGCTATAAAAAACGGGTGCCCCTCGGAATCCAAGATCGTATGCGATTTGTGCCGTACGTCGTGCAGCATTTTCGAACGAGACATTGAAACCATGTATAAAGATGAAGGCATCCTCTTTTGGTGAACTGGCTACTCTGTCTTGGACGGCTCGAAAGTACGCATCTTTGTCCATTATCTTTGTTTGCATTAGAAGTACATGCTTCTGCGCGTTCTCCAAGAAGCGTAACCGAATAAACGCGGACGGGGCCTCGAGGTATCCAGTCTGGTGAGTCGCTGGAATGCTTACACGCGCTAGTCCATAGCTAATAGTGTCTGAGCGAGAGGCGCTAAACATACTTTCTGGACCAGCCTCCGAAGTACGATTCCTATCTGTTGCGAAGAAAACAGTGGCGACGCTTGAAAGGTCCGCCAGAGTACCAGGCACAGGGTTGATGATGGCCTTGCCTCCAACCATACCACCTGCACCGGCGCACTGACATTCGCTTTTGTTAAGCATTGGATACTGGTTGAAGCAAGTGCCATTTGATGTTTGACATATCAAAGAAAGCCCGCCTGGCGAGCGCGCAGAAACTGTTTTGATGTCTGTATCGAACCCTCTGGTTTCAAGCGGTTGTGAGGCACAGCCAACCAGCGAGAAGCCTATGAATATTAAAAGGCCCATACAAAAAATGGCTGGTTCGATTGTAGGAAGCCTCTTAATTACGGGCTCATGAAGCGTACTCAATATCGCGGTTGACATGACAAGCCTCCCTTGCTATTGTGGAAAAGCGTCCTCGTAGGGTAACGTGCATCTCTCTAAGATATTCATCTGGCAGACTCTTCTAAGTACAACAGCTAACAGCAGTTTAGTGTAGTACGTTTTCAAGCCGAATAATACTCCATGCGGTTAACCTAGACCCAGAATTTTGGTCATTTTTGGTCGTTGGCTTATTCCGCGAGTACCGTGCACGAGCAAACAGGCCAGGCGTGGAGTTCATTGTGATCGAAGAGCCCGAAGCCCATCTTCATCCCAGATACAAGAGGCCTTCATACGGCAGTTGCCAGAGATCGTAAAAAAATTCTGCATTTTAGGAGGCGAGGACGTTTCATGGCCGGTGCAATTCATCGTCTCAACGCACTCTTCGTACGTCGCGAATGAGGCTCGCTTCGACACAATCCGCTATTTTCGGCGTAGCGCCGAAGAATGTGCCGGTCGGTGTACGCTGCACTCGCGTCAAGGACCTCAGTAGCGACGTCGCCGGATTAAAAGGCACTGCCTCTGACTTCCTACAAACTCAAGCCTGCGCTGACGAGGAAGAATGCGCTACCCGCAGTCCCGCTCATGCAGCGGCGGTTCGTGCCGCGCACGTCGAGCATGGCTACTGGCCGAGATCGGCGCGCACCTCGGGATTCACTATATGACAATCTGCAGCATCGTTAATCGATGACGAGCGACGCACTGCCATTTTGGCGATCAACACGCCAGATCCGAATCCAGTCGAGGCATGCGGAGCCGATCGTCCTGCGATAGCCGGACTAATTCGAGCGCGATTTGGAAGCGGTTACGAGGGTTACGTTATCTGCGGTATCTATCATCCTTTATTCGTTAACCGTTTACCTAAACAAAAAGCTTATTCACTAGCGCGAGATCGGGCTTCGAAATACCCTTAGGAGCAGCTCGGCTGGAAGTACCTAAGCCGGGGGTGGGGTCGCATTTGAACTCACCAGATGGTCAGATGGCGTTCTGCCCGTCTTTATTATTGACTCACCGCGCCAAGTCTTCGGTGAGTTCCCTGATGCCATACGCTTCCTTACGTACGCGCATATCATAATAAATAAGTATCGATACAATCGCCATAATCGGATAGAACAGCAAGGCAAATGACTCTGCAATGAAGGACCCAATTTGTTTCAAGTTTAAGAATTCAGGTGAGCCCAAGCCAAAACTGTGGCCTATAAAACTTACAGTTAACCCCAAAATATATGATGAAATTACAACGGACGCGATATATATTATGCACATTAGAATCATTACGCCCCAATTACGCCAATAAAAGCCCTTGCCGAGTTCTTTGCTTCTCTTCAACGCTTTCCATCCCGACAGGCGCTCAAGCAACACAACTTCCAGAGTTAGTACATACCACAAAGAAAAAAGAATACCTGGCACGACTAGCAATATAAAGCCGACAAGAAGTACTAACCCCAGAAGCAAATAGGTGACTAGAATCGTTCCCATTCCTTTTCTATACGCACAGCGATAAGATCGACCCACGGTCGGTCGTCTGCCAAGGCTAATATCTGAAACCGCGATTACCACAGCAAGGCTAGCGAATACTACTGTGAAGAGCTTGATTGCCTCTGCGATCATAATCAAAGGTTTCTGATCGATTTCTTTGGTATAAACCGATAGCAACAAACTAAGTAGAATTGGCAAACTAAAAATAAGAGACAAAGTTTTAAAGTTTGAGAGGTAGATTTCCAAGGAATGTCTGATGATTTTTCCAGCAGGCTGTTCAGTTAGATAGTTTTTCATTTTCTTTCCGCAGTTGGATTAGTACACTCTGATCCCGCAATAAATTGCTGAGCTTAAGCCGCATCATTTACACGAGCATGTTCAAAGTTTGCAGAGCTGCCGTTCAGAGATCACTTGATCGGACATTTCTAAGATTATCGATCTTGAAATAATGCCGAAATAGGCCTTGCCGTTTATTAGCGTCAACAAATCAGCAAAAGAATATTTACACATCAATCAATATGAATCTTTTCGTCACAATGGGAGGTTTCCTTAATAAATAGATTCTCAGTGTGTAAAACGTCAGGATCTATCCCACCAGGCAATCAAGTTGAACTCGAAATTTTGGATTATTGAGAATAGCAACTTAATATGTCAGTAGCTTTTTAAAGTGAAACTTGTCGTTTAATAAAATGCACCATCAACGGATCGCAGTTAAAAAGGTGATAATTGGATAGAAATAGCTTCCGAGAATGCATGGGATGGAAGCAAGATGTTCACGTCTACTGTTCAATATCACTGTCAATCAACTCTACCGACGGTATAACTTATACCGGCTATTCGAGCAGCCATCCTTCCTACGCATATATGCTTCTTGCTCATCACATTACTGAGAGGTAGCGCATAGGTAATCGGGTCTGCAGCCAGATCGCTGTCATCGAGGTCAAAATTTTGATGGTTAGAGACAATGCTAGCGATAGCTGTTGAGCTTTTAGTGGGTATTCAAGATTCGCAATCGTATTGTTATGTTTACTGTCCTGAAACTTAAGCTAGCAATATAGTTGATGTTAAAAGGCGAGTTCCTCGGGCAATCATTAGCCAGCTGGCCCAGCATTAGTACCTTTAGAGTCGGGTGAGTTATGGTCACCACATTTAAGCTTTTTAGTGCGGGAGGTTCAACAATGGACGGAACAGAACACTCTTTGATACTACTCAGATTGAATTTGCGGCGGCACGTGTGCGGTAGGTTTGTGGTGCGGTGGCTCCCCCATACCCCCTAGGTACTCCCGCACTAACCTCCCGCAGGTCGGATTGTGTGCGGGAGGTTGCGGTAGGTTCTAAAAACAATAACCTCCCGCAACCTCCCGCGAACTACCTATGGTTAAGCCAAAATATCAGCTTCTATTGCATCTTCTTCATGAATCCTCCACTCGCACGCCCTTTGATGCGACATGCTCTGGCACATCCATGCCAATAAAGCGCAATCCATCATGAGCAAGGGCCCATCGTTCTGCTTCATGGCGGTCCTTTTTTATATAGGTTTCGCGAACAATAAACCCCTGGCGCTCGCACTCTCGTATTACGGCCAGACAATTGGCCTTGTTTAGCCCCTGTGGGTAACTGGGCTCCGCTTTAAGTAGGGCGTGCGCATTTGTGCCTGGACTATTTGCTGACACGCTTATGTTTTCTCCTCGCACATAAAATTCATGTATGAGCTTCATTAATGGTAAGCGGTAGCCTTCGCGTAGCAGAGCATTGACTGAAGCCATGCCGTTTGCATGTCCTGCATCTAAAGAAATGATGCTCGAACCATCAACACGAAATGCAAGGTTCATGTCTGGTTGCTTTTTGCCCACATTATTTTTCTGATGCGCTAATGATAGACTGCCTGCTTCATCAGTAGCGTTCAGAAAAAGACGGCTTCGTGGGGCATTATGCCATGCGGCAGAATCAGCATACCCTTCACTGTCGGTCTGTTTTTTACCGGCTCTAGAGGTGACTTTGTTCACGTGCGATAACATCAATACTGCCCCACCTATTTTCCGAACTAAATGAACAAGTACGCGAACAAATTGCGTTACATGTTGCCGGTCTATTGGGTTTGCTCCAAAGGCATCGCTTGCATTATCTATAATCAAAAACGCTACGCGCTCGGCTTCAATCATCGCTTTCAGTTTGAGATAATGCTCCGTTACTTGACCACGCCTAACACCTAATATGTTCACCTCATGGAACAAACAAGGCGCATCAGTTGCATCTAGCACAATCAGATTGTGTTCCACCTTGGCAGGATCTAAACCATCAACTCGGCATAGCGATCCAAAGCGTCGGCGAATAGTATTCGTCGCATCCTCGGCACTAAAAAAGAGCGTTTTACTTTGCTCGGTTGGCAGACCTAAAAAATCAGCACCTGTTGAAACGTGAGCAGCAAGCTGCAAAGCAAACAAGCTTTTCCCCGTACCACCATGCGCTGCAAGTAGAGTCAGAGCCTCAGATGGAACACGCTCACCCCATATATATCGTTGTGGTGGAGGTGGATTAGTCCACACGTCAGCAAGACTAATGCGCTTAAAATGAGACTCTTTATCAGGAGTTGGCTGTGCCTGGTTCAACAAAATCTCTAGTACACCGGTCCCAAACTCCTGATAAAAGTCGTTGGCGTCATAGTTTCCAGGTCTGTCAACGGATTTTTGAGCTGTTATTTTATGAGAGCGGACAGAAGTATCCTCATGACCATGAATAATTTCAGCGGGTAGATTGGTCTCGTTCATAATGAGCATCTCCAGCCAAAGCACCCGTTACACACAACAGAAAAAAATCCTAAACCAGCTAAGTTCATCGCTGGAACAGTGTGCAATTTCGGCAGCACGGTGATCGAATTGTCATACAAGGGACGTGCGAATTGATAAGTCGCCATTTGTCTGGCAGCTTTTATTATGCTGTTCATAGCCTTCCCCCTTATGCTTTGGAAGAATTTATGCGGCTATCCAGCCACACATCGATGTCAGATTCAAGCCATCCAACGGCTCTCGTTCCAATCGGAATGGATGCTGGAAATGAACCCTCACTCATTAATTTGTAGATTGTGCTCCGGGATAATCCTATGTCGCATGTAAGCTTTGACATACGGAGAATGCGCTGGGAAGTCTTGCGTTGAATTAAAGCAGAGTTTGGAACTGGAGGTGAGTTAGGTTGGCGAGTTTTCTTTCGCCTGTCACTGTCGGGGTCGCCATCGCCGTCCCCATCGTCATCATCGCTGCTTGCTGCCTCTGGCGCACAATCTGGGCCTGATATTTCACAGGCAACATCATCGGATGACGCCGATACAGTAGGACCTGCTTTCTCATTGGCATGAGGGCTTTTAGCATGAGGAGAGGCTATAAGACTTGCTATTCTGCGCCTGTCAGATGCATCAACCTTGACTTTCGGCGTATTAAGCTTGTCCAGTGCATTAGCCGCAGCTTTCGACATACTCATTTTGTCGAGTGCATTAGCGGCCACTTTCGACATATCTAGCTTGTCGAGTGCGTTAGCCGCGACTTTCGAAATATCCAATTTGTCTAATGCATTAGTCATAACTTTTGATATATCCGGCATGCTGAGTGCATTAGCCAGAACTTTCGACATATTCAGCTGCCGATCTAATTTGGCAGCTTCACTTTTCAGTAAAGTTGCGATTTCGGATTTACCTACTGTACTTTGCGGCGTGCATGTCACTTGCCCGCCACGGTTTAATGAAAGGCTAATCATGATTTTTTACCCTTATCTGACGTAATGTCTTAGTTTAAGAATTTAGCCCGTTACGTACGGCAATGCCATAGTTCCAGACTGAATGATTGTATCGCTATTGATCCGGCACGAATTATTCATGAAGCCGCGTAGGCGACTTTTGGGTCGCGGAAATAACGGCGCACGCGTTCGGGGTTTTGCTCAAGCATGGTCATGTGATCAGTCGCAGCAGCTCTGAGTTTTGCCTTGGTGCGCACTGGCACCTTTGAAGTGATGACGTGCTTGAGATCTGCATTCAGTCTTTCTTCGGGGTTGAGTTCAGGGCTGTAGCTGGGCAAGTAGAACAACTCGATTTTCTGTGCGTTCTCGGCAGCCCAAGCCTTTACAGGTTTGCTGTGATGAACTCTCAAGTTGTCCAGTATCAGAAACACCTTGCGGTCTGTATCCTTGATGAGCGCCTCCAGAAATTCAATGAGCTTGTCGGAGTTAAATGCCTCATCAATAATCATCCAGCGCGTTTTACCCTGATTGGTTACCGTCGCAATCATCGATAGCTTGTGGCGCGTGCCGCCTACTGCGAACGTCACAGGTGTCTTGCCCACCGGCGCATAGCTCCTGCCTCTGACATCCGTGTTGACTAGCGCCGTCTCGTCGCCCCAGTGAATTTCCGCACCTTCTGTTTTTGCTCTGGCTTCAATGGCCGGATATTGTTCATCAAGCCAAGCCTGGACGGCTTCAGGCCGCTGCTCGTATGCTTTTTTAATGGGTTTTTGTGGTGTAAAACCCCAACGTGCCAAGTAGTTGCCTACTGCCCGAATAGACAGCTTGATACCGTGCGCCAGCTCAATGTGCTGGCGCACAGCGGGCCTGCTCCATAGCGCAAAATCCATCTTAAGTTGTTCGGGGCGTCTGTCGCAGATGGTTTGTTGAATCGCCAGCTCTTGGCTAACCGTCAAGCGACGTCCACTGCCAGGTTTTTTACCCCGAACGCCGGGCTTGAGTGCCCCCGAACCTTCAGCCTTATACAACCGCAGCGCCGTATTGACTGCCGTCCAGCTCAGTCCCGTTTGCACCACGATCTCCATCACCGCCACACCTTTGCGGTGCATACGAATGACTTGCTTGCGTCGTTCATGCAGTACTTCTCGCGACTGCTTGCGGGCATCTTCTTTTTCCATACTCCATAGACATCGAAAACCAATAAAAATTCATTTATAAATCGTGCCGGGTCTATAGTTCTCATCCATAAACACCCGAATTTTCAGGACCGCCCGCTGAGTATTTTGGTCAATCGCTGTAAATCGAGCACTTTCTTTCGTTATAGACAGACGAATATGCCACCTTGGTTCGTCCATCCTGTTTTTCACCGGATTTGGCGCGAGCTTCCCCGCGCCATGACTGGCATTTTCAAACGCCCCCCCACTTTGACGCGCTATAAACCTTGTCGCGACAGTCTGGCGAATAGTTTGAAATTATACGCCAGCACCGCCGACATCACGTAAGACCGGAGGTGCTCAAGCCCTCTCTATGTGCAGCGATTCAAACCAAACACCCGTTTCAGCATTGAGGTGTTGCCTTCGATCCCGACACGGAAGCGTTTGAGTTTCTTGTATATCCACTCGCTGTCTGTCATCTCTTCTACGTTCATGCCGCGCTTCTTGGGCAGCCCCACTGCCTTGATACCCAGTGTTTTGGCCTCACTGATGTTTTCTTTGCTTGCATAACCCGCATCCGCCGCCACTTGGCGTGGTAACTTGCCGAAGCACGCTTGGATGCGCTTGATCATCGGAAGCAATCGACTGCTAGCCGCCGGGTTGCCTTCCTCAATCACCACATCCAATACCATGCCGTGTTTGCCTGTGGTGAGATTGAGCTTGGTAGCGCGCCGGTCTTTGACGATGATGTTGGTGTGTGGCTCAAATACACTGACCACCTTGTCAGCAGCGGGTACGCGCTCTCCCTTGATAACACACCGCAGGGTTTGGTCGATGATGCGCAAAGTGAGTTCTGCATAGTGTTCAGCTCGTTTCATCCAATCCGTGTTTTGTTGTTGTGTCACCATCACACTATTCACTGCTCGCAAGGTATGCCGCACGTTACTGATGAGTTTGAGGTAATGCTCGCGCCGTTTCTCTTCCCCTTTGCAGTTGCAGATCGCCATAATCTGTTTCTTTACTACCCGACGATGACAGGTGTACCGCAGTTGCGGGCCGTGTTCGCAGGCTTCAATCATCAAGCGTTCCAGTATCTGTTCAGCATCGCCCAGTAGTGAGCTGTCCCATGGCTTGTGGATCAGTGTTTCTGTTATGGTGCTGTCGATTCGCGCTTGCTTGAGTGTCTCAATGCGACTGGCCAGTGCGTCTTTGACCAGTGCTTGGCTAATGCACTCCCAGGTCTCCCCACGGATCAGTGCAATCACGCTCTGCAGCGCAGAATCCGTCGGACAAAGGCCTCTTGGCAGGCGAGCAAAAGCATCGGCGGTTGCCGAATCAGTCAAGTGAAACGCCAGTTCCTCGTATGTCCATTGCCGGTGTTGCTGGAGCAGCCCGCAACGCAATATCGCTTCGATGCTCATGCGCCCAGTATCCTTGATCCCTTTCCGCTGAATGTCTTTCTCGACCCAGTCTAATGCTTCAACATGACGATCCAGCCACTCGGAAATGGCCTTTAATTCCTGTCCGATTTCGTGTTCCGCAAATGTCTCGTATATACTTATTTGGTGTGTGCGTTTTGCGCGCATTTTGGATTCCCCAATGGTTGGGTGTTTGTTTGCAATCAATAGCTTGACTTCAATCATACACATTTCCGTTGGGCTTTTCCATCAATATAATCGGTTTTTATTAAGCTAAATCAAATTGTTATGTTTATGGATGAGAACGAACTAGCATCCACGCCGTGGAACGAATCTGTATTCATAGTGCCAGCACAATGCGTTTTTGTTGCCACAAGTTGTTGACACCCCACCAGCGTTTCAGGTTGTGAAACAAGGGTTCGATTCCCCAGCAGCGTACGTACAGTCGAAGGATTTCCTCGGCACTTAATTCGGTTTCTGTCGCCAACAACAAGCGTGCTTTTGACCTGCTCTGTTTGTCTGCATTGAAGAACGAGCACCACACGGCTCGTACCAGCGTGTCTTTGAGAAAGCGCATCATTGCAACCCACGCTGCGCAGACTAATCAATTGCTCCTTGCCATACAGCGTGAGCTTGAGTTCGGTCACCGGCAAAGCCAGGATCGCATCGGCTGCCATTTTTACCCATATTTGGCGGGTCGTCCACGCCCAGGTTTGACCAGCACTATCGGTGGCATGAATAACGCAGTGTCGCGCCGCGCCTGACCAATTACCCGCATCTTTCGTGACAGCAGCGGCAACACAAGTCGCGCCCGCATGAACCATGCATCGAACAGCACTCGGTCGGGTTTTGTTGTCACCGGTGTCAGGCCATGCACCAGCGCCAGCGCGATGGTCAGTTTGTTGCGATTGCCTGAGGCTGGCACTAAACGGGACACAATCGGTAGCACATACGTCCTGCCACCAACTAACTGCCCAGCACACTCACTCCCTAGGAGATCCAGCATTGAGCTTGCAAATACTGCGGTCGATTAGTTTTTCTGGCGTGATCGTGCCGAATGATGTTGCCCGGTGCCGTCTCGGAATGGCGCGGTATCTGTGTGTCGTCGATCACCAGATTGAGTGTTTTCAGAGGCAGTACTTCGTTGATCAGTTCGAACGGTGCTTGCGCTAAGCGCAGCGTGCGAACGCTGCCGCGCTCCAGGAGTTTGTAATAAGTCGTTCAGTGTTTGCGTCGGGTGATCGCTGCGATGGCGCGTCACCCACTCCGCGGGGGAAATCAGGCAGGCGTAGAGTATTTCGCCAAAGGTTGCGCGGAAGGGCGGCGAAACGACGGTGAGCAGATGCGTAATCCATCTTGACAGGCATAGACTGACAGTTTGAACGTAGGACATGGGACACCGAATAAGAGTCAAAAAGACTCTTTGTGGTCGCCGCCCTGCACGCTCTAAAAATCTTCGCGTGCAGGGCGCACGACGACACAAACCATCCCTTCTGTCAACTGATTTTTACGCATTTGTGTCAATATCTTTACGTGCCCAATTGCAGCCCTATTAGGGCTGAATGTCTAAACTTGAGCATGTTGTTGTGAATGCTTATTTGTCATCGTTTCGCTCCATCTTTAATTCCCGTTCCGCGCGGAGCCAATCTTGAACGGTTTGGTTGTGCCGACGATTTTGTCTCTCTTACTGTTCATATACCCGCTTCGCGATCTGTGGCGTCGGGTCATCTCCTAATATCAAGGAGAGCTGGGCGGGGCTCACCACTCATCAGGCGCCCATACATAATCGTTACGCTTCGCAGCCTTTGCGCGAGCTCTTGGGTCAGTGCGCCATCTTTCAGACGCCATCGCCAGTTTCCTTTCGCAATTCCGGGAAAATTCATTCGCGCCACCGACCCCAGTTCCAGGAGGCCTTGCGCTGGAACGATGGCTGTGTCGGTCTGCGATGCCATCGCCTCACGGATCAAGGCCCAGATCACCTCCCGGCTGTTTGCTCCCAGCTGTTTTTGCAGGGTTTTGCGTTGCGTGCTTGGCAACTTCCGATACCAGCCTGCCGCTGTGTCGTTATCATGGGTTCCGGTATAGACCACTGATTTCACCGGATGCTGTTCTGGTGGACCTGAATTGCTTTCGAGATTTGAACCGAACTCGAATTGGAGCACCCTTGTGCCCGGGATCTGAAGTTGATTGAGTAAAGCCACTACTTCGGGTGCTTTGGCACCGAGATCATCCGCGATCAGAGGCAATAACCCAAGGGCTTTGCGGGCGGCTTCGAAAAAAGAAGCGCCTCTGCCAGGGTAGTATTGCCCGTTCACAGCCGTCTTGGCTTGTGCAGACACTTCATAGGTGCGGACAAAGCCGATGAAATGATCCAGCCAATTGACATCGAACCGTCCAAAAGCCGTCCGCAGGCGTTCGATCCACCAGCTGTAGCTCTGCTCTCGAAGCGCCTCCCAGCGATACACGGGGACACCCCACACCTGTCCTGTTTTGGAGAAATAATCGGGAGGAACTCCCGCAACCACTGTGGGGTTTCCAACGGCATCCAGTTTGAAAAGCCCGGGATGAGACCAGACATCGGCGCTTTGGTGAGCCACGAACAGGGGAACATCGCCGATCAGCCCAATTTCTCTGGAATTGCAGTAAGCCCTTAACTCATTCCACTGCACCGAGAATTGCCACTGGACAAACTTATGGTAACGTATGTCTTTGGCAAAGTATTTCTGCGCGTGAATGATGGCGTTTGGCTTTCACATTCGCAGCTCCTTGTTCCATCGGGTCCAATCCGAAGTGCCCTCTTTTCCCTGGATTGCCGAGAACAACGAAAAATCTTCAAACCATAAAGACTCCGCGCGTACAAATGCGTCGAGCTCAGATTGCCTGTCATCGTGCCTGTTTTTTTCGAAATTTTCGAACGCTTTTTTTAAGCATTGCAGCTTTAATCGTGCCGCCGCAAGATAGTTCACCTTTCCCTCGCTCCTGATGATAGGAGGCTCGATATCTTGGCGGCCAAGGAGCCCCTGCTCCACCAACCGATCGGGACTCATCAAGAGCGGATTACCCGCAAAAGCAGACGGTGATTGGTAAGGAGAATTACCTCCCCCTGCCGGACCGACGGGAAGCATCTGCCACCAACGCTGTCCGCTCTCGACCATGAAATTCACGAATGCAGTTGCCGCAGGCCCTAGGTCGCCGATGGGATATTCGTTGGCAAGGGATGTTGGATGGAGAAGTATCCCGGAGGAGCGTTGATTCATACTGCCCGCCCTCCCAAGGCAGATTCCTGCTTCCGTGCCAAAAGTATGGCGCTGGAGCGGGGACTCAAGTAGTAAGTTTGTGGATCTTCCCAAAGAGGTTCCTTGCCCACAGCAAATAGATCTTGTGGTGCTTCGCGAGAGGTGTCAACGGCCAGATGCCACCGAGTCCCCGGTAGTACAGGGGGTAAACCGAAATCGACCGCATCTGCGCTGGCATTGAAAATCAGGAAAAGTGCGCGCTGCTCATCTTCATGGATCAGGCAGCCAAACTGCTTTTCTTTCGGGTCAGCCCAGTTGGGCATTCCTCCTTGCGGGCCAAACCAATGTATATTGGCGTCCGTGTAGAATTGCTCCTTACTCAGAATCGGATGTGCACGACGAAAGTCGATCATGCCACGGGTGAAGCGGAAAATTTCCCGGTGCTGTTCCAGACAGCTCCAGTCATGCCAGCTCGTTTCGTTGTCCTGGCAGTAGGCGTTGTTGTTGCCGCCTTGCGTGCGGCGAAATTCGTCCCCGCTGAGCAGCATCGGCACGCCGCGCGATATCAGCAGGGTCAGCAGGAAGTTCTTGATCTGGCCTTTCCGCAAGGCCTCGATCCCGGCATCCGTTGTCTCGCCTTCGGTGCCGTAGTTCTCGCTGAAATTTTCGTTGGTCCCGTCATGATTGTTTTCTCCGTTTGCTTCATTGTGCTTGTCGCGATAGCTCACCAGGTCATTCAAAGTGAAGCCGTCGTGGCAGGTGACGAAATTGATGCTGCTCTCGGGGCCTTTGCCCGACTTGGTGTAGATGTCGGCACTGCCGCAGATGCGGCTGGCAAACAATCCGAGCATCCCATCATCGCCGCGCCAGAAACGCCGGATATCATCTCGGTACCGGCCGTTCCACTCCGTCCAACGCCGCTCTGAAAAACTACCCACCTCGTATGCACCGGCGGTATCCCAAGCCTCGGCGATGATTTTCGCGTCTCTCAAGATCGGGTCTTCGGCGATCCGTTCGAGAAGGGGGGCATTAGCTAGGAGCTTGCCGGTGCGATCCCGGCCGAGAATCGACGCAAGGTCAAAGCGGAACCCATCCACATGCATCTCAACCACCCAGTAGCGCAACGCTCCAAGGATGTGATCCCGCACCACGGGATGGTTGGCGTTGATGGTATTGCCGGTACCAGCGTAGTTCTTGTAATAGCGTTGGTCTGACTCCAGCATGTAGAAAATTGAGTTATCAATCCCGCGGAAACATAAGGTTGGGCCCAGTTCGTTTCCCTCCGACGTATGATTGAACACGACATCCAGGATCACTTCGATACCGGCATGATGGAGCGCCCGGACCATTTCCTTGAACTCCAGCTTCTGTTGACCCATGCCTCCCGCACTGCTGTAGGATGCTTTCGGCGCAAAGAAGGCCACGGGATCGTAGCCCCAGTAATTTCTGAGTGGCTTGCCTGTTTGCGGATTGATGCCCGGTACTTCGAATTCGTTAAACTCATGGACGGGCATCAATTCCACAGCCGTCACTCCCAGCTCTTTCAAATAGGGGATCTTTTCCATAAGGCCGCGGTATGTGCCGGGATGCTCCACGACGGAACTGGGATGAATGGTGAAACCACGAACATGCGTTTCATAAATCACTGTCTTTGACCAGGGATGTCGGAGCGGCTGGTCGTCATGCCAGTGGAAGTGCTCATTAGTGAACACGCATTTCGGCATGGCTTCAGCATCATCCACTTTCGAACAAATCAAGTCCCGCTCTGGCGTCGACAGGTCATATCCCCGCGCCGGGCCAAAATCCCAGTTGGGCACCCGCGAGATCGCTGTTGCAAAGGGGTCCAGGAGCAGCTTGTGAAAGTTGAAACGATGTCCTTCTCTGGGCTGGTACGGGCCATCTACCCGGTAGGCATAGAGTTGACCGGAACGAATTCCTTCAACCCATACGTGCCATATGTCACCAGTACGGTTGCGTGTAAAATCGAAATCAATAACCCTAGCTGGCGTTGCGTCTACGGGATGATCAAACAACTCCAGACGAACGTGGGTGGCATGACGGCTAAATAAGGAAAAGTTAACCCCTCCCTCAGATTCATGGGTTCCAAAGGGCAAAGGAACACCTCTCCGAACTTCAGTATGTTCGGAGATATCTGCTACGTAATCATGCAGTGTGCGTTCAGGCGTATTCATGATTGTATTGAATCATCGCTGCCACAGAATTGGAGCGGCTTCTACGCCGGACATTTTGTCATGCCTTGCGCCTGTAGGATCGAACCGGCAGTCAGAGTCGTGCTGCTCATGCTTGATTGGTCTTCGTCAGCGCTTCGCTTTTTGAGGCGATGCAGTACATCAGATCACTCCATGACTTAGCGAATGTTTCGGTGCCCTCGCGCTGGAGGCCGGCGGCAAGCGCCTCATCGTTGACGCCCTCGTGGGTGAATTCCTCGATGATAGCTTCCACCATTTCGGCATGAACCTCATCAAACGGTAAAACGTTATTTACTTTGCCGTGCTCGGCGAAGGCGAGCAGTGTCTTTTCCGGGATGGTATTGACCGTATCCGGCGCAGCGAGCGCTTCGACGTAAAGGGTGTCCGAGGCTGCGGGATCCTTGGTGCCGGTGCTGGCCCACAGCAAGCGTTGCGGTTGAGCCCCGAAATCGGCCAGTTTCTGCCAACGCCTGGATGCCAGCAGATCGCGGTAGGCTTTGTAGGCGCGCATGGCGATGGCGATGCCAAGACGGTTGTTGCGGAACTCGCCCTGCGCTTTCTCCTTGACGGCCACGTCCCAGCGACTGACGAAAATCGATGCCACGGAAGCGACCTTCGGATCCAGACCAGCGGCGATGCGCCGCTCGATGCCGCGCATATATGCTTCGGCCGCCGCAATGTAATGCTCGCGGGAGAACAGCAACGTGACATTTATCGGCACGCCCGCGAAGATCGATTCCTCGATCGCGTGAATGCCTGCGCGGGTACCTGGGATCTTGATGAAAAGATTGGGACGTTGCGCACGCGCATGCAGTTGCGCCGCCGCCTTTATGGTGCCAGCGGTGTCGTCCGCGAGCAGGGGCGATACCTCCAGCGACACCCAGCCGTCAATTCCACCAGTGGCGTCGTGGATCGGCCGGAAAAGATCAGCTGCCTGAATCAAATCATCCAACGCAAGCTCAAAGAACAACGCCTCGCCCGATTTGCCGGCAAGCGTTTTTTGGCGGATCGCGTCATCGTAGAAATCACCATTTTTGATGGCGTGATCGAAGATCGTGGGATTGGAGGTCAGTCCTGTCACCGCATACTCCCTGATATAGCGGCTGAGTGTGCCGCTCGTCAGCAGCTCACGCGTGATGTTGTCGAGCCAGAGGTTTTGGCCCAGATCGTGCAGTTGTTGTGTGGCGTTCATGATAGCTCCTATTATGTGAAGTCAGCATTGTGGATGCCGAGCAAGACGGGAAAATCGACATTGATCAACTCGCCGATACGGTCAATCGTTATGTCAGCCGGCGAATAGGTGGCGATATTGCTAGTGTCGAGCGCATAGTGTCCTTGGCGCGGGAAGACGGTTGTCAGACGATTACCCCAGACCTTTTTCATCGCCGCCAGAATACGCAGTTTGTCGTCCACCATGACGTAATGGCGAGCAGGGTAACTCTGTTCGACATCATCGAGCATTTGCTCTTTGTGCAGGTAAATCAGCACCCGGCCCTCGACGGCCTCCCATAATCCAGATCGCTGTACCTTGCGCGGCTGGAACACCACATCGCCATCCGACAGAATCATCGTCGGTACCCAACTGCGATGAAATCGAGCGCGCCAGGGTACAAGCGCTCTGCAAACGGATAGTCCACCAGAAATGAAGACATCTTCAGCAAGCGCGGATCATTCATGGCACCAATACGGTAGCGCTGCAAGGCGCCCAGATAGTCCGCATAGCCGAGTTCAACACGCAGCGCTTCAAAAATTTCCCAATATCGATCCCGGCTCTCGTCACCAAACTCATGCGCAAGATGGTCGCTCAGGTCGGCTACGATGCAATCGTTATCGAGCAGCGTGTTGTCCACATCCAGCAGGAACACCACCTCGCTCACCAATGTCATTTTGCCGCCTTCACCGGTATCGGGTTGTGCCAGTTTCCGTCTGCCGCAATGAGCGCGTCGGCTTGTTTCGGCCCCCAACTGCCGGGCTTGTAGGGGTGAGCCCGGTGGTGCGTGTCAAGGACTGGATCGACCACCGCCCATGCGGCCTCAACCGCGTCCTCACGGGTGAAGAGCGCACCATTACCTGCCATGGCGTCACCCAACAGCCGCTCGTAGGGTGTTTCCTTTTCCGGCTGTTCATTCCAGCAGGTAGAGCTCGCGCTGATCGCCGACGAACTCCCTGCCTGCACGCTTGAGGCGCGCGGCGAGGGCAACAGCAGAGTTGGGGGATATCCGGAAGCGCAGATAATTGGCACGCCCGGACACCGGTGCTGAATCGTCGAACAGCCTTTGTGGTGGCGGTTTCAACTCCACCAGGACTTCTGATGCTGTCGCAGCCAGACATTTGCCGGAACACAGGTATCACGGCACTCCCTCCCAGCGCCACGAGTCGATGAACAAACGCAGCGCGGAGAACGTCTCGACGTCCGATCCCTTCGCCACACCCGGCTCTTTCCGGTAACCGGCGTACTGGCCGCGCACCACGTCGTCTGGCTGCAGAGGGCGCATGGCCATCGCGTAAAGCGCCGGAAAGATCATCTTGTGGACGAGGTCGCCGGTCACGCCGAAGATCACCAGTGCATCAGACGGCATCGTGCATTTATTGGTATTACCCATATCAACACATCTCCTTGCTTCTTCTCAGTCTCGAACGCCAGAAGCTCAACAACTTATATTTATTCGGCGGCTGGACTGATAATCCTACCATCTACATGGTAGCCAGGATAGAAACGATTGCTCGACAGTCAGCCACTTCATTACCTCCATAGCTGCTCCGATTACTTCCGGCTAAAGCGATTAAACCGGGTAGGATTTACACCCACTGGAACAACGCCACCTTTTTAGGGCGTGCACCCATTCAGGTCATTCGTGCCGCCCGAAAGTGGTCATCGGAACTTTGCGTTCAGGTCAATCTATTCAAGTCATCCAGTAGCAATACGGATGACAAGAAGCCTCCAATATGAAATGAGTCTGAAGGGTTATCGTATTTCCACCGAGGAATGAGTCTGAAATTGAACTTCTGAATCGGTCATTATGCGCAGCATGGGCGATCAATATGGAAGAAGCAGTGCGACACGAAGTCGCTTGTAACAGTTGTTTCCACATTGATAAGGAGGAAACCATCAGTGTCACCTGATAAATCTAAGAGCCTGAATAAAGAGCGGCCTCGACAATGCAGCGAAATGCCGCAAGGTGTGGGGTATCAATCATGAGAGGCGTACCCTTCTGGTAGTTACATGCCGGGTCAGCGCTAGACATGAAGTCTTAACTTCTCCCATTAATTAAGGGCACCTCTAAAATTCACTGTCTCTGTAATCGAATTTGCTGTGTTTTGCGTTAATACTAAGAGCCTGTTCACGATCTTGCTGAAATCCGAGACAATGTCCGAATGCGCAAGAAAAAATACCCAAGCGACATCAGCCGCGAGCAGTTCGAGCAAATTAGGCCCTTGCTGGAAGGGGCGCGCAAGCGTACCAAGCCCCGCACGGTGGACTTATATGAGGTCTGGAGCGCGGTACTGTACCTGCTCAAGAGCGGCTGCCAGTGGCGAATGCTACCGAGGGAGTTTCCGAAATGGCGCACGGTGCACTCCTACTTTGCCAAGTGGAGTGAGCAGGACGAGGAAGGAATGAGCCTGCTGGAGCGGGCGTTAAAAAAATCAGGTTGGCGTGGCCCGTACGAGACAGGGGCGCAACGCACAGCCGACGCTATTGATTGTGGACGCGCAGAGCGTGAAAAACACGGACACGGCGGGTCAGAAGAGTTATGACGCAGGCAAGAAGATCTCTGGAATCAAGCGCCACATTGCGGTGGATACCCAAGGACTACCGCATGCAGTTGCGGTGACCACCGCTGAGGTCACTGATCGGAAAGGTATCTTGCAGGCGATGGCACGGTGCAAACCAGGCCTTGCGCAGGTACAACGTATTCTGGCTGACGGTGGTTATGTAGGTCGACCATTTGCGTTGGCAGTCGATGAAATACTGGGGGCATCGGTGCAGATCGCCAAGCGCAACGAACTGCACACCTTCGCCGTCATCCCAAAGCGTTGGGTGGTTGAGCGCAGCTTCGCCTGGTTGGAGAAATGCAGACGGCTATGGAAGAACTGCGAACGCAAACTCAATACCAGCCTGCAATTCATCCACCTTGCCTTCCTGGTTCTGCTGCTGCGAAGATCGTGAACAGGCTCTAAGGATAAATACAGACAGGGTAGGCAAACATGCAAAGCAGCTTTTTCGACTTGGACAACCGGTACGCGCAGCTGAGTAAGTTGCGCGACCCACTGATTAAATTGAACCGAGTGATCGATTGGGAGTTATTTCGTTCCACCCTGTTGACGATAGCCGAGAAGCCCCGCAAGAGCGCGGCGGGACGAAAACGGATAGACCGGGTGCTGCTATTCAAGATGCTGGTATTGCAGCGACTCTACAATTTAGCAGATGAAGCGCTGGGATTTCAAGTAAAAGACAGGCTATCATTCATGAGATTCCTTGGGCTGAGCCTCGCCGCTTCAGTGCCGGATGCAAAGACGATGTGGATATTCAGGAAGAGCTGAAAGAACACAAACTCACAGAGAAGCTGTTTGACCGATTCGACGAATGCCTACGCGCCCTGAATGTTGAATTGAAATCAGGGCAGATTGTAGATGTGACCTTTGTCATCGTTCCGATCCAGCGGAACAAGCGGGAAGAGAATGCACTCATCAAGGAAGGTGCAATCCCCATAGAGTTGGGCAAAGAACCGCACAAGCTTGCGCAAAAAGATACGGACGCACGCTGGACCAAAAAGAATGGCGAAAGCATCTACGGGTACAAGGATCATGTCAACGTGGATCGTGACACCAAACTGATCACGGCGTGGGAAGACACTCCGGCACAAGTGCATGACAGCCAAGCTTTGGAGGCCGTGCTCCGCAGTCCGGAAGAAGGGGGGGCGGAAATTCATGCAGACAGCGCCTATCGGAGCGCGGAACAGGAAACCCGACTGATTGAGACTGGACACGTCAGCCAGATTAACGAGAAAGGGTCACGCGCCCACCCGTTATCGGACGAGCAAAAAACAGTTAACCGCACGAAATCAAAAATTCGTTCACGAGTGGAGCATGTCTTTGGGGCGATGACCAACGAGATGGGCGACATTTGCATCCGCACCATTGGACGCGCACGAGCGCAAGTTCAGATTGGTTTGTTGAACCTGACTTACAACATCAAGCGTGTGGCGTTTCTGATTCGCAAAAAGCATTGGAACTTCGACAGGGTTATTGCGCCTGCTGCAAGCTGAAGTGAGGAGAAAGACGTGAAACAACTGGAGAATTAAGACATTCCGAGAAACAATCGTCATTGTTGCGTGAAAATTTATCGTCACGAAATGTGACGCGCTCCATTCATCAGAAATATTGGATTTTTAGAGATGCCCATATGTTATTTAAGCTGGCTGCTGAGGGGCATTTCTCCGCGATAGCGGCTTCGTTCAACTCGGCGGTCAACGCGGACGTTAGCGCATCAATGATTGGGTTGGGGCAGTTCTGTCGTAATTAAGTTTTCGAGCTTGTATTTTTCGATGTACTTCAGAACGGTGGGTATCTCATTTACATCTTTAGCAATGCCGCTTTCTTCTGCTGTGAGTGCAAAATCTTCAAACGAAGGATTGGTGAGCAGACAGCCATCTAAAAAATCCCATGGAATTTTTTTCTGTTCAAGGACGTTTTGCAATTTCGCAGGACTGATGACAAAAAAAGGTACGGGAGTATAGAAGATTTTATAAATCATCCGAGCTATCGCCCTTTAATTGTATGCGAGTTGGTGCATAGCCCCAATCAAATTCATCGTTAAAAATGTAGTAACGATAAATCAACTCATCGCCAAATTCCGCAATCTTTTCGACCAGGACAGGCACCAGCAATTGTTCCCGGCCATCATTGCAATCTAAGTTTTTGGTACTGGAAAGAATACGGAACGGGGAAAGAGAAAAATCGTAATTGGCGCAACTTTGCAGGGTGGCAAGAAGTTCAAAGAAAAATTCGGGCTGCTTGTAGCAAGAGAGGTATTCGTAAATTTTGTCATCCACGCCCTCTAGCCATTTGCTGCGAATGCCGAACAAGTGCGCAGTTTGATACAAAACCTCGGTGGTGAGGGCGGTTAGCAATGCGTCTTCGGATTTAAAGTCATCCAATTTGATTTGGGGTAGTAGCCGGGGGATTTGTGCGGCCTGAACGCCGTGATCATGGAAGACTTGGAGGAAACGCTGGGCGACAACATTTACCGGATTGATTTTAGTTTTTCCGTCAAAGCCTTGCCAAAATTTATTGACGCTGTGAAGAAGGGGCATGCAGTAAGGTGTAGCTTTTTTGACCATACGCTATCTGTGTCGGTTAGAATTTTACCTGATGAAATAATGACTGAGAACCACCAGTCGGATTTTATCACCACAGCTACCCTCAAATAAGTCATCCGCGCCAACCACCGCTTAAGTTTCAAGAACGAAGCATTACACCAATTTCAAGCAATATGGTCCGCTACGAAATGTAGCTGCATTCACGTTGACTTATCATTCTGCTGAATGTAGAGTTAAGAATCCATAGTTATTTAATACTTTATTTATCAGTAGGTTAGATTTAATTTGTACTGCCATAAAACATTATGACAAGGAGAATCAAGTGTAGAATGAATACGCTTATCAACAAGTTAGGGATTCGCAGGGAAGATACCGTTGCCAAAGTGCAAAAGATCGCAGCGAAGCACCCGGTTTAGTCCTTATTATTTTTGCAATGGAAGCCTGCACAGACTTGTGAACCATGGCACGATCAGCAGACCCACAAAGCGTTTCTGCGCACAAGCTCTGGGAAATACCTGCATTACTATTTCTACTTCATAGACGAAGAAGTTGGCCTGTGCTTGGTGCCGATTGTTGGGCGTCTAGATACCACCTTCAAGGCAGAGATGGAGCGAAGCTGAAAAATGATTTCAAAAAAAATCCGCAGCGAAGTAACTCCAAAGATTGGGCTGACGATGGCTATCTTCTTTGCACTTTTTGTTGTTTTTAGCTTTTACGTCATTTCCGAAAAAAAGGTTGATCGAGCTAACGAACAGCGGCTAATCTCCTTTGTGTTGGCGAATCAATTGCACCAAAGTTCAGATGATTTGACCCGAATGGCCAGAGCCTTCGTGGTGACCGGTAATCCCCGCTACAAGAAATACTATCAGGACATACTGGACATCCGTGACGGCAAGAAACCGCGACCGGAGGGGTATTTTTACGGCTACTGGGATATGGTGCTGGCAAATGCTCAACCACCAAACTCAGAAAACGGACAGGCCATTCCCTTGCTGGACTTGATGCGTCAGTCCGGTTTTCCTGACGATGAACTTGGCAAGCTGACTGAAGCTAAAGCGAATTCGGACGGGTTGACCACCATGGAATTCGTGGCCATGAAACTGGTTGAGTCCGCCGATCCGGACATGCAAGTTAAACAGGAGAGGGCGCGTCTGATGCTGCACAATGAAAATTATTATCAGGCCAAGGCAAAGATCATGGGGCCCATCAATGACGCTTATTTTTTGATGGAAAAGAGAACTCTGGATGTCGTCCATAATGCGAAATACATCGCCTTAATATTCCGACTGATATTCATCGCAGCCACGCTTGGGGTGATCTTCATGCTCTGGCGAACTTATGTTTCCTTGCGAGCAACGCTGGGTGGTTCTGCTGACGAAGTACAAACACAAATAACTAGAATCGGTCGCGGTGACTTTTCTACCATCAGCACGATTAAAGGCGGCATGGAGAACAGCGTGGTTGCTGGCCTGTCAAAAATGCAAAACAAGTTGCAAGCCAATGAGATTGAGCGCAAGCAAGCCGAAGAAGCGCTTCGCATCGCTGCCGTCGCTTTTGAATCACAAGAAAGTTTGATGATCACCGATGCCAACGGGGTAGTGTTGCGAGTCAACAAGGCATTTACAAAGACTACTGGTTATACAGCCGAAGAAGTCATAGGTCAGACTCCAAAACTATTCCAGTCTGACCTATACGATGCTGATTTTTACGATGCGATGTGGGAGACTATCCAGCTGACTGGAACATGGCATGGGGAAGTTTGGGGTAGTCGCAAAAATGGTGAGTTATATCCCAAATGGCTGACCATCTCCGCTGTCCAAGGGGACGACGGAGCGGTCACCCATTATGTCGGAGCAGACATCGACATTACGGAACTAAGTAATGCCCGAATTGCCGCAGAAAAAGCGAATCGTGCAAAATCGGAATTTATTTCCAGCATGAGCCATGAGCTACGCACCCCGCTCAATGCCATCCTCGGTTTCGCCCAATTATTGGAGCATGGTTCACCCGCGCCAACTCCCACTCAAATGATCAGGCTTAAAGAAATTCTTCGTGGTGGATGGTATTTGTTAGACTTGATCAACGAAATCCTTGACCTTGCATTGATCGAGTCCGGCAAGGTGTCGTTGTCACCAGAGCACATGTCGCTGCAAGAAATTCTGCTCGAATGCAAAACCATGATGGAACCGCAAGCGAAACTGCGTGACATCCAATTGAATTTTCCACAACTTGACCATTCACTGTTTGTCTATGCCGACCGCACTCGTGTAAAGCAAGTTTTGATTAATCTACTGTCCAATGCGATTAAATATAACTGCGAGCATGGAACAGTTGAGGTGACATGCAACGCAAATGCCCTAAAGCAGGTTCGCATCAGCATCAAGGATACCGGCGAAGGATTATTTCCGGAAAAACTTGCACACCTGTTCCAGCCATTTAATCGTCTCGGACAAGAATCCAGTGCGGTCGAAGGAACAGGCATCGGACTGGTGGTGTCCAAGAAACTAATAGAGCAGATGGGTGGCAATATCGGTGTGGAAAGCACTGTAGGGGCGGGAAGCGTGTTCTGGTTTGATCTGGCTCTGGCAGAAGAGTTGCAGCGTACAGAGGTTCCCAACGAATCCATAACACATGTAACAAAGGTTTACGATCATTCTCAACAACGCACCCTGCTGTATGTTGAAGACAATCCAGCTAACTTGTCGCTGGTTGAGCATATCATTGAGGGTCGTCCCGATATTCGGCTGTTGAGCGCGATGAACGGCAATGTCGGTATCGAGCTGGCAGGCGCTCATCTGCCGGATGTAATATTGATGGATATCAATCTGCCGGGCATCAGCGGTGTCGATGTGATGAGAATTTTACGCAGTGAGCCGTTAACAAAACATATCCCCATCATTGCCCTGAGTGCGAATGTTATGCTCCATGATATTGCGAATGCCATGGAAGCAGGGTGCTTTCGGTACCTTAGTAAACCCATCGAACTCAATGAGTTTATGAGCGCAATCGACGAGGTGTTGGGATTTGCAGACATGCTATCAGATAGAAAAATAGAGACAACGTAGAAGTTTTGGGTTAACGCTGTAAAACCGCGTCCAACAATTACTACTTATAGCAACAATTTTTACGAGGTTTAAAATATATTATATGGATTTAACAATGCAATAGAAATTTTCAATGATCATTCATGGCGCTGGTAGCTGGAAAATATTCAACGCTAAAAAACAGATGTTGGAGCGATTATCGCCCTGGGTCGACAGTAACTTTTAAATTAAATTCAGATAGTGAGAGTCGGCCTGTTTTTTAGCAATCAAATTTTTTTGAAATGCTACAGAGGAATGCTATATTTATATATTCCATGATGGAAAAAATTTTGGGGAAAAAAGCTAAAAATCCAGTGCGCAAAAAATAAACGTCTATTGCAAACATTGGCTAGACAGGGCATATAAAACAGCTTTTGCGGACTTAACATTGCCACCTCAGTCCGTGCCAGCATAGGAAAACATGGTGGACTGTTAATCAGCAGGTCCGTGGTTCGAGTCCAGGTCGGGGAGCCAATAAAAATTTAAATTCTAAACGTGCGGTTTGGTAATAGTGAATAGCGGCAATGTGTCTAAGTAATATCACGTATCACTAGTTGGCTTTTAGTATTTCTAAATATTAATCGCTGGTCTGCTAGCAATGAGTCCTTCTTTCTCGGCAAACACACAAATGAATAGTGTTGTGACGTGGGCGATAACTGTTAGCAAGTTTTGATCGGCAGTTTTCTGAGCGTTGTGGACAAAATTAGGTATACCATCAGAGATTGTTAGATTTTCTTCTTTGCTATGCTTTTTTTATCAATGCTTGAGCAGGTAGAGCGATACAGTTAATACTGATCATGTTGTTTTCTGATCCATTATCATGTTCAACAACATCAACAGGAGGTATAAGCCATCCCAGTTTTTCGACTTATCCACAGCTGTGAAATGGACGCAAAGTGAATAAGCGCGAACACTCTTCCCTCGATGTGCTTTTGACTGAGGTGCGTGCTTGTCGCGCATGCGCGCAGGATCTGCCACTCGGCCCTCGTCCGATAGTACGGGCAGAGCCCGATGCACGCATTCTCATTGTCGGGCAGGCGCCTGGCGCCCGCGTGCATGCGTCCGGCATTCCGTGGGATGACGCAAGCGGTGATCGCCTACGGAAATGGCTTGGAATAGATATTGCCTCATTTCATGACGAATCGCAGTTCGCGATTATCCCGATGGGATTCTGTTATCCGGGGCGGGGTAAGGGCGGCGATAAACCGCCGCGCCGCGAGTGCGCGCAACTGTGGCTAGATAGACTATTGGAAAAGCTGCCGGAGATTCAATTGACGTTGCTGATTGGTCAATATGCGCAACATCATTTTCTAGGCACTAATCGCAAATCATCGCTAACTGAAACAGTCAGAGCATGGCAGGAATACGCGCCTGCCATCATTCCATTGCCGCACCCGTCACCGCGTAACCAGGCATGGTTTCAGAAGCACCCGTGGTTCGAAAGCGAAATTCTTCCCATGCTGCGTGGGAGGGTCGAATCATTGGTGACGCGCGACTTGAGACAAGTTAAATAAAACGTAGCGTACGTCTTCCCGAACGGAGCAAAGAATGTCCCATATAAACCGCAAGAAGTTGAATATTTCCATCAAGCGTGCGTACGAAGATGCGACACCGGAGGACGGTTATCGTGTCCTAGTCGACCGCATCTGGCCCCGCGGACGCAATAAGGTGACACTTAAACTCGATCAGTGGGCGCGGGACCTCGCGCCAAGTGCGGATTTGCGCAAATGGTTTGGACACGACCCAAAGCGTTGGGAAGCCTTTCAGGAACGCTACCGGAGCGAACTTGATGCTGAAGAGAAGCGAGAGCAAATACGGCGCCTATTAGCCGAAGCCGATGATCGATCAGTCACACTCATTTATGGGGCGAAGGACGAAGAGCACAATCAGGCAATCGTGCTGCGGGACGTGTTATCGCATCTATATAAAGGATGATTTCAACGATCTTTGCCGCTGAGGACGTAAGGGGCATCGACGCATGCCGCAATTCCGGATAGAAATGGCGCATGGATTGTATGAGTGGCCTTCTGTTCACGATTGCTGGTGCCTCATCGAACCTCGCGCCAATGGCCCGAACAAACACCTGCATGCGAGAACTGTTCTGTCAGTGATGCTCTTGCTTCGGACACGCTACCGATCATCATCGTGCGCACCCCGCGCAGTTCATGCGCTCCCATGACGACGAGGTCTGCGCCGTAACGCTTCAGGCAGCTTGCGACGTCCTCTGTCACTCCGCCCGTTTCGGCAACTTCGACATCACCTGCCCCGTAGTTCGCAGTCATGTTTTTCTGCGCATCCTCCAGTACGACTCGCACCTCTTTACACAGCGCGAGCGGGTCGTAGTAGGAGTAGCATCAAGATTCGGAAAAAACGTACGTTAATCGTACTGAAAAATAAATTTAGTCAATTACTTAGAATTGTTATCGATTGACACAGAGATTGCCAAAGCCGGCGTTAGTGCTGAACACTTATGCAGCATGGCATGGATGAGCCGGCATAGATCCGGCCATTAAATAGTTTGAATTTTTGGTGATTTTGCATGCCATGGTTGCATGGCAAAAATAGATCCCAGAACCCTCAAAGACGAAGCACTGCATGAACGTCGCAGGCAAGTCATTCGACTACATAAGCGTGGTGGCAGCCCCGCGCAAATAGCTCAAGTTCGGAGTTGAGCGACCTCGCTGTGAGGAAGATCATTCGCCTCTATGAAACAGGTGGCACGGTTGGAATAAAATCTGTTAAGTGAGGCTGTCATGCAGGTGACGCAGCCTGACGGAATAGCAAGAGCGGTTATCGGCGTGTCAGGATCGCCTGAAATGCGTAACGGCGCTTCCTGATTCGTGGTAGTCATAAATGAGACAAAAAAGCAACCTCAAGCATTCGACAGAATGCACATTGCGGTATTTATCTGATCTCTCAGTCACGCGGCTGCCTCGGCATCGAGAGGAAACGGCACGATGGAATCAAATTGGCATGCGGTAGCCATAAAACTCGTGATCCTCGTTGTAGCCGCCTTCACCCGCGCCAAGATCGGCAAAATCGTGTACAAACTCGATGGCTGCAATCCATTTGACCATCTTGAACCCTAGCTCGTTTTCGCAACGTAACCGTAATGGCGCACCATAAAGCACACTGATCGGTGCCCCGTTCATTTCGTAGGCGAGAATCGTCAGCGCGTGCCGCATATTTTCTATCTTGTGGACGTCGTAGTAACCTCCACCTTCCGAGCCCTCGGAGAATGAATAAAAGACTGCATAGCGCGCATCTGATGTCGGCTTTACGATGTCGAGGATGAGGCGCATGGGAACACCACCCCATTTAGCGACCCCCGACCATCCCTGTATGCAAAAGTGTTCGGTGATCTGTTCTTGCTTCGGCATCACCTTGATCTCCACGTAGGAGAATTCTCTTGGGTTCTCGACCAAACCGCTCACGCGCAAACTATAGTTCGCAAAATCATCTTTCATGAGCGCATTGAATGCATCGGAGTCCGGCAGTCTGCCATTGAGCCAGAAGTACGGCGAAATGTCTTTTTCCGAATACTCGGTGCCGGGACTCCACCATTCGGCCATGCCTTTAATGGGGCCGATCATAGTGTGGCCGACTTTCTGAACCAGGCGCGCGTGCTTGATTGTAAAGGGCGAGGCGAGCACCCAAGTTACTATAACCAGCAACATCGCCGCGCAAAAGATAATAAATCCTTCCCAAGAATTGTTATCCCTACCCGCGAACATGTAGCCCAGGTTTTGCCGCATTCCGGTGATGAACACTAGTGTCACATGGGTAAAGATATAAAGCAAAAACCAGCACAACAGGAAGAAGTGGATGGTCCGGGCTGCTTGCCGGTTAAGTATTTTTGCGAACCAGCCGAGCTTGTTGGCGATGGCTGGACCCTGCATCAAGCCGGTGATGATCGCTAGGGGGGCGGCAATGAACACCGTGATGAAGTAGGTGAGTTGCTGCAGGCTGTTATAACGGGTCCAGGCATGCTCTACGGGAAAATTCAGCGACCAATACTGAAGAGTAGTCGAGAGCGCGTTGGGAAAAACCGCCCAGGTCGTCGGCACCAACCTCTGCCATTGGTCGGTCGTAAACAACAATATGAAAAAGAACGTGCCGTTTATCACCCATAAGAGATTGAAGGAGAAATGCCACCAGCGAGCGAGCCCTATCGAGTGGCGAATGCCCGGAATGCCCAGCCATTTCGGGATGGTCACCGAGTCATTCTTCGAAGTCCAGATCCGATTCCGAGGAACTTCCTTTTGGAAGCGGAACCACTCCGTGCCAGGGGTGCAATCGCGCTTCCAATATAGGCGTGGGTGGTCAGCGAGGATCTGTATACCCGCGCGGATGATGAACACCATAAAGAACAAATTGAAGAAGTGCTGCAGGCGCAGCCACCAGGGAAAGCCGGAGTAAACCGCGGGCGCGGACGCAGGTGTGCCCGGGTATCGCGCTATAAATTCCTGTACTGCCGGGATCGCGCGTAACCCTTGGCAGACAGCGACGCCGATGATCAAGATCGCGGTCACAATCGGGATAATCCACAATACATTCACCCAACGCTTGCCGATATGAAGACGAGGCACTACACCTGCTTGCGGAGGCGTCCAATCGCTCAGGCGGATGCGGTCATCCGCGGTGGTGAGACGCATCTCAAGGGAATCGTGGGGCGTCTGAACTTCGCGTGAATTTGTCATAGGAACTTCGCGTGGAAAGTAATGGGATTAGGCCGATCTCGGCGTCATGCGCGGGAAGCACAAGTGTACTCGATGTAGCCGCGCCATGGCGCGCAATGGCCTGGAGTAGATCGGCGTGTAGGTGTGATTCTCCCGCATAGCGGCAACGAAATTTACGCCAAGAGCGGGATCGTGTCCGAACCGCTCCCACAGCGCCGGGTTGAGCGCGGAGTTTTTGACGTATTTATCTAGTGCCGTATCCATCTTGTCAACGCCTTGCGGGAGCAGCAAGCAGATCAATATTCGAATACAGTCGCCACAAGTAACTTGCTCATAATGCCCGTTCCGGTTCGACATGGCTCGCGATCCGCTTCCTCATCGGCATTTCCTCGGGATCATGGTGCCGGATAGCCTCTCAGTATTTCGACTTTTTCAGCGCCGAGCCCTTATGCATGGCGATATGATCGGTCTTATCGCTCTTGATTTCATACTGGGGATCATTCGAGTGCGCGTGGTGCGTATATCCCTTGTAATCGATATCTCTTTTGTGCACCTTGATGATTGTCCCGCTGACGTGTCCAGCCTCGGAGTTCCAGGTCACGTGATCACCGACTTTGAATTTTCTTGTCATGATGGTTCGCCGCCATTGTCTTTGAGGTAATGCGTGCCGCCGACGGCGATGTTTAACCCAATGGCGGGGCCCAGCCCGAAACTGGCGGCGTTAATCAAGGCACAGCGTCCTGACGGATCAATGGCGGTCATGATGTAACTCATTTCCAAGCGGTCTTGAGGAGTCGCGGAACCTTTGCGCGCGATGAAGCAGAGCGCGCGGCACACCATGTCGCCGACCCGCACCTCGTCTAGCGCTTCACGCTCCGTCAGCGCGCTGGCAAGCAGCACCAGAAACGCCGCTTCATCAAGCTGGATGCCCTGCCAGAAAAGTTTGCCGCCCCTCCATCAATTTTGCAACCAGTGCCCATCGGCCTGCTGGGTGGCGATGAGGTAAATCAAAATGCTCTGCGCGTCAGCAATATAGCCGAGTGTCACCAGCGCGCTGGGCATCTCCACGATCGCGCGTCCACACCAGATAGTAGCTGCCGCGTCTGCTGCTGGCATCCCCCATACCAACACCAAGCTGGCTATACACGCGCCGGGAAGGGTGTGATCTTCGTGATATTTGACGACAGGCCCAGCAAAATAAATTGGAATCGCCATTCCATGCTGGAGACCCAGCATCTTGAACATGAGAGCCACGTCAATCGGCTTGGCCCCGGCGTTGCTCTTCCTTTCCTTGGCATGTACCCGTGCCAAATCAGGTTGAAAGGCTTCCCAGTTGACCTGGGTATTGAGTTTCACCAGTGGGTAACCCATCACCGTCAACTTGACGGTGCGTGTCTCAACACCAAAAAAGCTGGGTATGTGGGTATGAGCACAGAAAGATTGGGTAGAGCAGTGATGGACGTATGATCTCAAAGTTTTGACCGTAACTTATGCCTCAGGGAGCGATTGGTGGTGAATTTTTAGAAGTGCCATTAATGCGACAGAACCGGCTTGTAAGGATGTCTGAGTGTTTTCTTGAAGCGTATTTTTACTTCGTGCTCATGACCACGTCCGCTCTTTCATCGAATTTATTGTGAAGGGCAGAATGCAGGCGTAGGATGCGCCGTTAAATTAGTGATCGGTATTATTCTCAGGGGGCGGCAAGATGAAGAAAGCGATTTTAAACGATGGCGATCGCCGCAATTTTTTAATCAAACTGACTTCTGTGGTTGGTGGCGCGGGCGTAGTCGTAACCTGTATCCCATTTGTCAACAGCATGAATCCGAGTTCAGATGTGCTGGCGAAGGCAGAGACTGAAGTGGATCTATCTGATATTGCGCTGGGAGCAATGCATACCATCGCCTGGCAGGGCAAGCCAGTGTTCATTATGCGACGCACGCCAGAGCAGATCAAAACGGCGGGCGCTTCTAATGGCGGGTTCGATCCGGAGCCGGATGGCAAGCGTGTGCAAAAGCCTGAGTGGCTTATCGTGATCGGCGTCTGCACGCACATGGGATGTGTGCCGAACAAGGAAGGTCCAGGTTGGGTATGTCACTGTCACGGTAGTGAATATGACGAAAGCGGTCGCGTCATACGCGGTCCCGCACCGAAGAACCTTGAGGTGCCGCCGTATCACTTTGTGACGGAAAACAAAATCGTCATCGGAGTGACTTAGGAGACGATCATGCCCAGCCGCATCATCAATTGGATAGATCAGCGTTTTCCTCTCACCAGCTTCGTCAAGCATGAACTGGCGGGTTATCCCACACCGCGCAATCTCAGCTATTGGTGGAACTTCGGCTTTCTCGCCGGATTCGTGCTGATGCTGCAAACTGCCACTGGGATATTCCTGGCTATGCATTACAAGGCCGATATTGCGCTTTCCTTTGATTCCATCCAGCACATCATGCGCGACGTGAATTACGGCTGGCTGTTGCGTTATATGCACTCGACCGGTGCTTCCGCCTTCTTCTTAGTGATCTACATCCACATGGCGCGCACGATGTATTTCGGTTCCTACCGGGCGCCGCGCGAATTGCTGTGGTGGACGGGACAGGGTTTGTTACTGCTGTTGATGGCAACCGCCTTTATGGGGTATCTACTGCCGTGGGGACAAATGTCTTTCTGGGGTGCGACGGTAATCACCGATCTGTTTCGCGTCACCCCCTTTGTCGGCGACCAGGTGGTTATCTGGTTGCGCGGCGACTACACCGTGGGTGATGCCACCCTGACTCGTTTCTTCGCACTGCACTATCTGTTCCCATTCCTTATCATCGGCGCGGTGGTGGTGCATCTGGTGGCGCTGCACAAGGTGAAGAGCAGCAATCCAAGCGGTATCAATCTGGCCGATAAGGACAACATCCCGTTTCATCCGTATTTCACCATCAAGGATTTATTTGGACTGGGGCTGTTTTTGATCGTGTACTGCTGTTTTGTATTCTTCCTGCCTAACAGCTTAATGGAGCCAGCCAACAACATTCCGGCCAACCCCATGCAGACCCCAAACCATATTGTTCCGGAATGGTACTTCCTGCCGTTCTACGCGATTTTGCGCTCAGTACCCAACATGGTTGGCGGCGTGGTGGCGATGGGTTTATCTGTGATGATGTTTGCCTTTATGCCCTTTCTGGATCGCTCGCGCATTCCCGGCGGGGCGCATTTTCGTCCTGTCTACAGGGTGCAATTTCACCTCTTTTTGCTGGACATGTTGGTGCTGGGTTATGTCGGCTACATTCCTTCGACCAACCAAACCATTTTGATCGGGCAGGTAGCGGCGTTGTGCTACTTTGGCTCGTTCTTTTTCATCCCGTTTATATCCAAAGCGGAAGAGCGCTGGCTGATCAAACGCGGCTTGCCTCCTGAAGTGGAGACTCAGATGGAGAGCGAATCACTCGCCATGGAGAAACATAAACTCAAGAATCGCCGCCGTAGTGGCGACAAAACATGAACAGGCTCCTGAAGATTGCGATGTTTTCTTGCTTCAGCGTACATGCATGGGCGACAGACGTAACGCTGGAAAAAATACGCATAGAGACCGATGTGCCAGCCGTAAAGCGTGGCGCCGAAACCATGATGAATGCTTGCCATAGTTGCCATAGCATGAAGTACATCAAATACCGCGATTTAGTTAACTTTGGAATGGATAAGCAGAAAGTGGATGTTTGGCGTGGCAATCAATCCTTGGACGCATCGTTGCTTGCGCAGATGTCAGAGAGCGATGCCTTGCAGGCATTCGGCAAAGCACCACCCGATCTTACTCTGATGGTGAAGGCGCGTGACGGCGGAGCGGACTATGTTTATTCCTATCTGGTGGGTTATTACCTCACCCCCGAGGGAATGCAGGGCAATCATGTCTATCCCGGGACCAAGATGCCCGACATACTCAGCATCAGCATTGCTACCGAAGATGCGCAGCGTACCGAGATACAAGGCCGGGCGCGCGACATTGTATCTTTCCTTTCCTGGGCAGCCGATCCGCACGAAGCGGAGCGTATCCGGCTAGGCTACTATGTAATCGCCTATCTGGTCGTGCTGACCACGTTGCTCTATTTCGTCAAGAATCAGATATGGTCAAGGTTGGAATGAAATTTCATGGAGCGCAATATGAAAAACTGAATTTTGCAGTGCGTCGCTGTTCTTGCAAAGCTGTCATTTCCATCGCTTGCATTCTCTACACCAGAGGTTAGTCTGCACGGATGTGGACGCTGCACTTTTGGCCACGGAATGCTGCTCTGGTTATGTTGATCTATAGTTGGTTAGCAATCCTCATTTTTCCGCTTTACGTACGCCATCGAACATATAACATTTTGTGTGTAATGGACAATTCAACAGTGCGTAAAAGCTCGTAACCCGAATATTCCATAAAGTGTGAAGCTATCTCACTGATGGCTTCTGTAAAAGCGGGCTTGTCCGCGTAGCAGCCAGAAATCGCGTCCGGAACAAATTTGAAAGAATGGTTATGAGCGAACAAACAAGAATCATTCATCCCAAGGAGCTTCTTTTATCCACGGACATAGAGGGATTCGACTCCTTGGCCGAGCTAGCCCTGGACATGCGTTCGTCATGGAATGCGGTTCCACTGGAAGATGCTCATATCTTATGGCAGCGGTGATTTAGTTTTAAAACTAAATGAATGAATAAAAAAGATCTAAATATTTTTTAATAATCACAACGAAAATTAAGATACGGGGCGGATTCAACTCTGAAGTGCAACTTATGTAAGTAAATTTAGGTGGCGAGCTGCGTTAATATCGAGCCACTTAAACGACCAAGTAAAAGGAGCACAGATGAAGAAATATAAGCAGCTCACAAGCGGGCAACGATATCAGATTTACGGGTTGAAACAAGCGGGTTTGAATCAAACTCGGATTGCCCAAAAGATGGGCGTGGACAAGTCGACGATTTCACGAGAGTTCAGGCGAAACAAAGGTCAACGCGGCTGGCGACCAAAACAGGCGCAATCGTTACGTGATGAGCGCAAGCAAGCCTGTACGAATGGCAAGTGCTTCTCATCGGATGCATGGGCGGAAGTCGAGCGGTTGATTCAGGAAGACCTCAGCCCGGAACAGGCCGCAAATCGGCTTGAGTTGGAAGGTGGCTTACAGATTAGCCATGAGATCATCTACCAACACATTTACGCGGACAAACGAAATGGCGGAGACCTGCACCAACATTTGCGCAGCCAGAAACCGCGCCGCAAGCGTTATGCAAGCGGGCAAGAACGACGTGGCGCGATCAAGAACCGTATCAGCATTGATGAGCGTCCGGAGATCGTTGCGGAAAAAACACGTATGGGTGATTGGGAAGGCGACACTGTGATCGGCAAGAACCACAAAGGCGGATTGGTTACGCTGGCTGAACGCAAGTCGCGCTATGTGTTGGCGGGGCATATACGCAGCAAGCATGCTGCTGGGGTCACGGCTGTGACAACGCGCCTGCCGACGCCTTACAAGGATAAGTGCCACACCATCACATTCGACAATGGCAAGGAGTTTGCGGAGCATGAGAAAATGGCAGCAGAACTAAAAGCGGACATTTATTTTGCCAATCCCTATCACTCCTGGGAGCGGGGGTTGAACGAGAACAGTAACGGGCTATTGAGGCAGTACTTCCCCAAGGGCATGGAGCTGACAGACATCACCGAGGAACAAGTGCAGGAGGCGGTAGAGCGGATCAACCACCGACCTCGAAAAGTACTCGGATTTAGAACCCCGCATGAAGTATTCTTCGGGGTGGAATTACGCTACACCAAGCAACCACTGGCTGTTGCACTTCGAACTTGAATCCACCATTTGTTTGAGACTGGCAATAATTTTTGTACCGTGGAATACGGACACCATTTGCGTTTTAACACAGCCACGCCTCAAACCTGCCGGTTACTCTCCTTCTAAGCAGACATTCAGACTGTGTCTGCAAAAGCAGGGAGCAATTCAAAGATCAGCTGCCGCAGAAGTAAGAAAACCCCGCTTACACAGATATCGGGCATACTCAACTAAGGAATGAGAGCAGCATCTTTCGCTGCAAGGCTTTGTAGTGGTCTAATTTACGAGGACACCTCGATAGGTGGAAAATCCACCATCAGAGGAGTACTAAATGACAAAGCAACGAAAAAAATTCGACACCAGTTTCAAACTGGAAGTTGTGCGCATGATCAAGGAACAGGGACTGAGTGTTCAGCATGTCAGCCAAAGCATGGGAATCGGTCTGACTGCGATCCGTCGTTGGGTGACGCAATATAAAGCCGAGCAAAATGGACAGCGTGGTATCGGCAATCCACTCACTGCTGAACAACAGCGTGTCCGCCAACTGGAGCAAGAAAACCGTCGACTTCGTATGGATGTTGATATTTTAAAAAAAGCGTCAGCCTTCTTTGCCCGGGAACTGAAATGAGCTACCAGCTTATTTGCCTGTTGCAACAGAAGGCGATCCCTGTTCAGCAGAGTTGCCGCGTCTTGGAAGTGAGTCGTTCCGGTTTTTATGAGGCTAGAAGCCGTCTCGCCAAACCAATGATTTGCAAAACAAGCACTCATCTGCGAGCTGCTTTCATGGCCAGTCATCAAAGCTATGGCAGCCGTCGTCTGGTCACCGCATTGGAAGCGCAAGGTATTCAAGTTGGTCGCTATCGGGTGCGCTGCCTGATGCGTCAGGCAGGCTTGAAGCCAGTATGGAAGCGTAAATTCATCCACACAACTGACAGCAAACACAATCTGCCAATTGCTGCCAATATTCTGGATCGGCAATTCAATCCGGTCGCACCCAATATTGCTTGGGTGGGCGATATCACCTATATCCGCACCGGGTCAGGCTGGCTCTATTTGGCGATAGTGTTGGATTTATTCTCGCGCAAGGTGGTTGGATGGGCGATGGCGCCGAGCATGCCTGCTGAATTGGTCTGCACCGCACTGCACATGGCAATACAGCAGCGTCAACCAGCGCCGGGGTTGATCGTCCACTCCGACCGTGGCAGTCAATATGTCTGCGGCCAGTATCAGGCTTTGCTAGTGAAGCATGGCTTCGTCTGCAGCATGAGCCGTAAGGGCAACTGTTGGGACAATGCAGTGGCAGAACGCTTTTTTCTGAACCTCAAAATGGAGCGCGTTTGGCAGCGCGAATATGCCAATCAAACGGAAGCTAAAACAGATATCACCGCATACATCGTGGGATTCTATAACTGTAATCGCATACACTCAGTATTGGGCAATCTGTCGCCCTCCGTCTTTGAGCGGAACAGGGCAGCAAAAAAACCTATCGTTGTGTCCGAAATTACTTGACCACTACACTTCCTATGGCTGACCAATCGAGATTCTCACCGCCATGTGCCGCCAGATCGAGAAAGCGATCACGTAAAATGCTGGCGAACGGAAGAGCCACCTTCAATTCTTCTGCAGCCGCCAGGACTAACTTCATATCTTTTTGACCCAGATGGGCGGCAAAACCAGCAGGTTCAAAATGCCGATCAGCAATTATGGTTCCATACTTCTCGTATACAGGGATGCTGAAGAGGCTAGATGTAAGTAGATTAAGAAATTGATGTCGGTTTACCCCCCCTTTTTCCACCAGAGCCATGGCCTCACCCAGAGATTCGATTACAGTGGCGATCAGGAAATTGCCACTCAACTTCACCAGATTTGCCTTCGGCAAAGGATTACAAGTAATCGCGTTCGATCTGGAGAGAACCAAGCGCGCTGATCGCGTTTTCGATACAGGCCGCATCGCCGGAGAACTGAAGCATTTCTTCATGCGTGCAACCGGCAATAAGAACGACGCCGAGCCTTTCATCGGCCACTTCCTCTGGGAATATGCCTGTCACTTCCCAAATCGCGATAGCGCCTTTCAATCGATCACCGGTAGGACTCCGTTCTACATGGGAATCACGCTATTGCGCATTGCGCGAAACAATTGGATCGAACCGGAATATCGCCATCACTTGATCAGAGAGGCAAAAGAATGCCTGAGGAGGTTTTAAATGATCGTCAAAGGCATTATTTTCGATAACAACGGAACACTTTCGGATATCCAGACGAACGAATGGCACGACGATGTCTATCGCATCATCAGCAATCTGCTGTCATATCAAGGCATATCGCTCGCTCCGAACGTCGTTAAGTATTTTTATTTTCAGATAATGAAGGAACAACGCGCGGCATCCGGTGAGCGTCACCCGGAATTCGATGCCATCGACATCTTCCGCGAGATTGTCACGCGGCACTCGACGGACTTCACCCGCGGCCTGCCGACTGAGAAGATTGCACAGCTCCCGATACTGCTTGCCGAGACGCACCGTGCCGCATCACGCTTCCAGTTGCAGCTCTATCCTGGTGTAGAGCACATCATCCGGCAACTGCACCCGAAATATCATCTTGCAATAATTTCCGATGGTCAGACCGCCTACGCAGTCCCAGAGCTGAACGCCGTCGGGCTATCTGGATTGTTCGACCCGATCATAGTCTCGGGAGATTTCGGGTGCCGCAAGCCCGACGAACGCCTGTTCACAGCAGCATTGACTGACATGAAAATGGTGCCGTCAGAGGTTCTATATGTGGGCAACGATATGTACCGCGATGTTTATGGAGCGCAGAGACTCGGGATGAAAACGGTCTTTTTCAAGTCAAACCAGGGGACGCAGGAAAAGGAGGGCGTAAAGCCCGACTATATTATTTACAATTTCCCTGAGTTGCTAAACGCCATCCGCTTCTTCGAGGAGCTGTGACTCACGGGATAAATCGAAAAGGGGCGGCAATGAATGCCATTTTCATGGCTTTCAGAATTACATATGAATTCCTCGGAGTTTCAAAAAAAAATATTTGTGGGCACTTCTATAAATCCCTCGCTCTGACGACGGATTTATAGAAGTGCCCTTAAGTGTGACGAAATAAACAAATCTACGCTTTCATGAACTAAGGCTGTTATCTGAGCTACTATTATTACAAGTTTATTCGCACTAATATTCCGTTACTTCATCATATGTTTGCCTTGGACATTTTGTCGACGCTTCTTAAAAAGGCAACAGAGATAACATGCCTTATATACGCTAGCAAACAGACAATCTGGAAAGCGGAGTGAGAATTGAAATATACCGGTGGGGGAGGCCTCTCATGGAACCCAATCAGTTCACTATGCCGCCTCCCGCTATTCTTTTGACTGATCTGCCTAGCTGCGTACTTTCCAATGACAGGTTTGAATATAGATTGGCACAGGCAGCTGCAATCGGAATTTTTACAGAATAAGGTACGGTCATGCATAAGAATAATAGTTGTAACCGAGTCGTCGCGTTATGTCTCGGCATCATCGCATTCGTATGGGCCGCGACGGCCTGCACCGATCCGTCAGCGCGCGTTGCGCGGCTAGGTTATATCAGTGGCGCCGTGAGCTTCTCTCCGGCTGGTGATGACGTATGGGTACAAGCGACTAGAAACCGACCACTGATTACAGGTGACCATCTGTGGATGGATACTGGCGCACGCGCCGAACTACAAATAGGATCAGCCGCAATCCACTTGGATGGCAGCACCAGCGCGACGCTACTTAATCTTGACGACAGCGTCGCTCAGTTACAGCTGGCACAAGGCTCATTAAACGTAGGGTGCTGCGCCTTGGTCCTGATGATGTGTTTGAAATCGATACGCCTAATCTTGCATTTTCAATTCGCGAGCCTGGCGACTACCGGATAGACGTCGATGCAGATGGCAGTTCGACGGCCGTCACCGTGCGCAGTGGCCGGGGCGAGGTATATGGTGAGGGTTCTGCATATACCATCTATGCACAGCGGTCGTACCGCTTTTTCGGGACCGACTTGCGCCACTATGACAGGTACGCCTTTCTACCGCCACCAAATGAATTTGACCTCTGGTCTAACCAACGCAATCGTCGAGGTGAGAGCTCGATGTCCGCACGCTATGTCTCACGCGATGTGATCGGCTATGAAGATCTTGACGAATATGGCTCGTGGCGTAATGACCCAAGCTATGGCTACGTGTGGGTGCCTAGCCGGGTGAGCGTCGACTGGGTTCCCTACAATGATGGTCGCTGGGTGTGGGTCAATCCTTGGGGCTGGACTTGGGTTGACGATGCGCCGTGGGGGTTTACTGTGTCGTATTATGGCCGCTGGGCCCACATCAGAGACAATTGGTGCTGGGTTCCTGGGCCGATCATCGCCAGACCGGTCTATGCTCCTGCGCTGGTAGTATTTGTCGGCGGCAGTAATTTCCAGTTGTCGCTCTCAATGGGTAGCGGTGGTGGTGTTGCATGGTTTCCCCTCGGCCCACGCGAGGTCTACCGGCCCGCGTATCCGGTGAGCCGCAATTATTTCACCAACATCAACACTAGCAATACGGTCGTCAATAATGTCAATATCACCAATGTGTACAACATTACAAACGTGACCAACATTACTTATGTCAACCGACAAGTACCTGGCGCCGTCGTCGCTGTGCCTGCAACTACATTCGTGAAGTCTCAGCTCGTGGCGAGATCCAGAGTAGAAGTATCGGAAGAGGTCATCAGGTCAGCGCCTGTCAGCGTGACTGCCAGTGTGACACCGGATCATGAGAGTCTACGTGGTGCAGCTGCACTTGGACACAAACCACCAGCAGTAGCGATGGAGCGAGAAGTGGTGGCAAAAACAGCGCCTCCGCCCAAACCGGTGTCTTTTGCAAGGCAGCTGCCAGCCCTCGCGACCAACCCAGGCAAGCCACTGGATGAAGCTGCGCTGGCGACCGTGAAACTGGCAGCGCCCGTACCGGTAGCAACAGTCAAGCTTGTTGCTCCGTCACGCTCAAGAGATGTAGCTGACAAACCGCAAGCCGATCCATCAGCGCGGCAACAAACACCGTCCACTCCGACACTATCACTTGACCGCAAAGGGCAATCTGAACCGCGCAGGCCGCTAGGACAGACTGCTGAACCAAAGACTATTGCACCGATTATTGCACCGTCAGGTATAGAAAAGCCAGCTGAACCGGCCGTCGCACCGCCATCAAAGGTAGAGCCTGACCGCAAAGAACAACCCGAACCGTTCAAACAACGAGAGCAGATTACTGATCCAAGGACTACTGCCCCGACTATTGCACCAGCAGGCATAGATAAGCCAGTTGAACATTCCTCCGCACTGCCATCGATGATAGAGCCAGCCCGCCCACCGATGAACCGCGAAATCAGGCAAACTCCACAACCACAAACCCCTGCCGAACAACGCGTCTTGGTACCTAAACCTGAAACCATTAAAGGCGGAGTGCAGATGTCCAAAGAGCAATTGAAGCGCGAGGAGGAGTTGAGGAAGGGCGAGATGGAAGACAAGAGGCTCAACCAGTAGCCATGCTGCTGAACTTATTCTGCCTAGTATTTTTTGAGATGACGCTAAACAACGCCGTGAATAAATTGGCATGATAAGTTGTAGTCATTGTTGGATCAACGGCAATACAAATTTAATGTATCAGCGGCTCAATCTAGCATGCATTCTAATACATGCGTACTCCTGCCAATCTTATAGAATATTATTACCTGTTGACGTTTTAACCGTAAGGTATGCTAACTAGGCTTTCCTAAATCAGGAGCAAGTCCTATGTAGCAAGGCTTCTAGAACCAATCAAGACAATGACACTTTAGTTTTCCAGTGCCCAGCTTCATCTCGGGCGCACCAAATAGTGTTTCAATATAAAATGGTTGACGCTGTAGAAAATCCCCATCCATCACACCACTGAATGACTACTGTTCGCAGCCATATTGCTGCCGGTCGAACAAGGTGTGGCCACCGTCTCCTTATGGCACAATGTGGAAGTAACGACCTCAAGGTCTCAATGACTGCTACGGCCGAAAAGCTGACTAACGAGGCTGTAGAAAAACCCCATTTTGAACACCTGATTCAGCTTTGGGTAGAAATTTTTCAAACCAAACCGTCATCTTCATTTCCTGCTCCCTGTTCTTTTCTTGCTCCCTGTTCTTTTCTCGAATATCCTCATTGCAGACCAGGCTAGTCTGACAGGCATATGCATACGACACATAGGTAAGGATGCATTCTCCTGGCATCCTTACCTCGCATAACCATAATTCGCCAGCTTCTCAATATTATGCATCATGCAGTACAATTTCCACTGCCCATCTACCTTGGTTTTTCCGCGCAGCGTAAAGCGATGCAGACGTTTATTGCCGCGCAGGTTGCCAAACACCGGTTCCACCGTCGCAAAGCGGCGCGTGATCATCTCTCGCCCCGTATCCGTATCGATTTTCACCTTCATCCGCTCAACATGATTTTCTTGTTCATCTCGTTTGCCTTGCAAGAAAGAAACCTGCCGCATGAATCGTGCCGATATCGTGTCGCTCCCAGTAATGGCTTTGATCTTCGACTCGTTCCAGCGACGTCCATGCTCTGTTTCGATGGCGCACACTAATCGAGCGCCCCTGAGTACTGCAAGGTATGCATTGCGTTTGCATCTATTATCACGATAAGTTAGTCAACTAACGATAATAGTCGTTATCGCTAGTTGGTCTGCCATAAGTTATCAATTTAACCGGACACTTATTGACAAAATCTGGCTAAGTGATGCAATTTGAATCTGGCGTGAAAGCGGGAGCATATCTGGGTAGAGTTTTGCATTGATCAGAACCGATGGGGCATTTTTTAGCCTCTGCGTACGCGCCAACTTTCTCAAGTATCGCCCTAAGTTACTTAATGGCAGCATGGTCAAAGCTATCTTGACCAGTTAGTGTGGAGTTAAGCCCATTGAACTCCAAAGAAACGCATAGGAAATGGCACGACGTCCCTGCTCCGCCGCCTGAGCGTTCTCACTCGCCTTATAGCTTCTCAGCAAACCTTTCACGCGTTCAAGACCTGCGGGGGTAACAATAGCTTGTCTTGGTGATTTTCCATCCAGTGCTGGAATGGGTTCATCCGGCCAATTGGCATACATGCGATGAATTGTCTTTTCAATTATATCCGCAGCAACTTCGGGAGGAATCTCCGCCTTGCTTGGCAACGATTTTTTGGACTTGCCCGTAGGCATATTTTTCATCAAACCCTTTGGATCAGAGATCACCCGTCCAGCGAACTCGGCGGATTTGCCAGCCAGTTTTTCAAACCACTTGCCGCCTTTGTCAGCGTCTCCCTGCGTCTTGTGAAACAGTTCGATCTTATCTTGACCATCGCCAATATTGATCGAGGATATTGCGCGGGTTAAGCCATCGCGACTATTCTTCAGACGAGTCCAACCTGATTCACGATCACCATCGACATCCTTTTTGTCTGTCAGTGCTTGTGACAGTGCATCCCAATCTTTCACCCGATAGTGATCCGTAACCAAAAGGATGGGGTCACCAGATTGGGAGTCCATCATGGTCGGTAATTCCATCGGTCTGATGTATTGCTCAAGCCATTTTCGTCGAATGAGAAAACTTAGAAAGCCCGACAGAGGTTCAGAATGCTCGTGAAACTCATTTTCGGTCTCTTTCACGGCATCCACAACAGATGCTCCCCCGAAACGTGAAAACGGATAAACCCCACCAGACAATTCGTAGTGTCCATCAACCTTCATGAGCCGAACACCTATTTGAAAGCCGATGAGAGATGCTTGGCTACCAGACTTTTCTAGAACGACGATCGGTGGGGCATTGGTGTCCAAGGCATCGCACAGAGTCATTTGCTGCCCTGGCACGACGTCAGTTACATCATATAGGCGCATCGGACGTTCTGATAACTGCTCTATCCATCGGCGCTGATATACAGTAAATAAAGGGCCTCCAATACCGAGCAACACATCAGTCACCAACCGGTATTTATCCTTTATCAGAATCTGCCCTTCAGCAATCAGCCACTCCATTGAATTGAGCTGGATACTTTGCCACGTTTCGGCATCAAGTGATTCAAGATTATCCTGTTCCTCATTAGTCAATCCGTCAAAAAGCATTTCGTCGATTGCAGTCATTACTGCTTTTTTGTGACGTGTCAACAGCCAGTCAACTGCCCGTTCAACTGCACCGTCGTGACCTTTATTCGCTGTGATTTTTTCATTTTCTTTAAGAAGACAGCACTGCTTGTATTTTCTGTCGCTGCCGCATGGACAGGGATCATTGCGTCCGATTTTATGTGTCATTGTCTGTGTTGAACGTACGCGTTTTGAAGTGAAACAACCAACCCTGCTTCAACAATCAGTAGCCGCATTGTAAATATAGGAAGTAGTAGGGTTTCATTGACCGTTTCTTTGAATAAGTTTATACGCTCGCTGATTTAAGTTCGAAGTGCAAGTAGATGTTAATAGTTGACCGATCTAACCGAATCACCATGCTTTAAGCTATTAATTCTAACACCCTCTCCCGATCCATCTCAGAATCGGGAAAGACATTCCTTCTCCGTCACCTAGCCCGTAACTTTTTACGCACTGCCGGTATCAATGTCTACAATCTGATCGGCCACAATTCCTTATGTGTGGTCGATCTACCTGAATTTTCCAACTGGCGATGAGGTCGGAGTTGTGTTAATCAAGATTGATTCCCAGAACCGAATCCTCCCAATTGTTGGGGCTTGAATATGTGGCCCGCTGGAGTGCGCGATTGTGAGTGATTTCATCAAACAAACCTTCCGGTAAGTCATTGAAAAAGTAAGTTTCTGCGGCCTCGTCTTTATTCTCGGCGGGAAGCGTCCATGCAGAGTAACTCTGCCGAGTAACAATCAGATTGTCCATGGCACGGGTTAGCGCTACATAGAGTACACGGCGTTCTTCTTCAACTTTATCCATATCACCCACCGCATAGGCCGAGGGAAAAGAACCGGGGCTCATATTGATGACATAGCAGGTCTTGCATTCAGTACCCTTTGTCGAGTGAATTGTGATGAGCGATGACTGCGTCATCGGTTTCTCTTTTTTCGACAGCAGATGTGTGGATCGGATTGAGTATATATTCTTCAATAAATGCCAGGATGCTGGTGTGCTTCTCCGCCAATTTCGCCACTATTGATCCGGCACGAATTATTCATGAAGCCGCGTAGGCGACTTTTGGGTCGCGGAAATAACGGCGCACGCGTTCGGGGTTTTGCTCAAGCATGATCATGTGATCAGTCGCAGCAGCTCTGAGTTTTGCCTTGGTGCGCACTGGCACCTTTGAAGTGATGACGTGCTTGAGATCTGCATTCAGTCTTTCTTCGGGGTTGAGTTCAGGGCTGTAGCTGGGCAAGTAGAACAACTCGATTTTCTGTGCGTTCTCGGCAGCCCAAGCCTTTACAGGTTTGCTGTGATGAACTCTCAAGTTGTCCAGTATCAGAAACACCTTGCGGTCTGTATCCTTGATGAGCGCCTCCAGAAATTCAATGAGCTTGTCGGAGTTAAATGCCTCATCAATAATCATCCAGCGCGTTTTACCCTGATTGGTTACCGTCGCAATCATCGATAGCTTGTGGCGCGTGCCGCCTACTGCGAACGTCACAGGTGTCTTGCCCACCGGCGCATAGCTCCTGCCTCTGACATCCGTGTTGACTAGCGCCGTCTCGTCGCCCCAGTGAATTTCCGCACCTTCGGCTTTTGCTCTGGTTTCAATGGCCGGATACTGTTCAACAAGCCAAGCCTGGACGGCTTCAGGCCGCTGCTCGTATGCTTTTTTAATGGGTTTTTGTGGTGTAAAACCCCAACGTGCCAAGTAGTTGCCTACTGCCCGAATAGCAGCACGGTTGGCCGTGGCTTCGCCTACTCCAGGAAACAAGGTGAGGTAGCGCATGATGGCAATCTCATCCAGCGGATTGCCAATGATACGAAGTAAAGAGAGGGCGTCGCGGACGTGAGCTGACTCAAGCAGTTTGACACCACCAATAAATCTATAAGGTATTTCAGCAGCAATAAGGCTGCTCTCCACAGCGCGTGCACTATATGTAGAGCGTGCAAGAATCATATCGCCAGTTGTCGCCGTCCTCCCGACGCCGCAAAATGTCTTCAGTAATCCATCGACTTTCCTCCCATTCATTGGTAAAGCTGTGGAGCTGGGGCAGCTGTCCTGCACCTCGCGCCGCATTCAGATTTTTGCCATAATCGAGTGGACTTTTGAGCAACAACCAGTTGGCCACATCCAGGATTTCCTGTGTTGAACAGTAGTTCTTCGTGAGTTTCAGGACTGCTGATCCTGGCACGCGCTCCTGGAATGAATGGATATTCTTGAAGTCTGCACCCCGGAATCCGTAGATAGATTGCGCATCGTCACCAACGCAGAAAAGGCAGCAGTTTTCTTTCAACAGGCTCAACAGTGACCATTGCAATGGGTTCGTGTCTTGCATTTCGTCCACAAGCAGATGATCGTACTGCTTGCTAACCCACTGACACACCTTAGGGGACTCGCGAATGCGTTGTGCAACAAATGATAAAATATCGTCATAATCCAAGTAGTGACGCTCTCGTTTTTTCTGCTCGTAGCCTTTCAGAACAGGAATAATTTCGCTCCTTATAGCCAGATATTCTTGATAGTTGTGCTTGAGTGCTTGAGTGCTTGAGTGCTTGAGTGCTTGAGTGCTTGAGTGCTTGAGTGCTTGAGTGTTTGAGTAAGGTTGAGGCCGGTATTGCGGGCAAACGAATAGATATCGCATAGTTGAGCTGCTGTCGGTAGCTTGTTGCCCTTTCCTTTGCCGCGCAATATCCGAAAAAGCTGAACCTGATCATCGCGATCAATGATCGAAAAGTCTTTCGCCCCGAAAATGGCGGGAGCGCGTCGGATCAGCGAGATGCACCACGTATGGAACGTGCTGGCGCGAAGTTGAGATGCCTTTTCCCCTAAATGGGTTTTTACTCGCCCAACAATCTCCGACGCAGCATGGCGCGTAAAAGTCAGTATCTGGATACGCAGGGCCGGCACTCCCTGCGCTATCAGAAAAGCAGCCTTGGATACGATAGTTTTGGTTTTGCCTGAACCCGCCCCCGCTAGAACCAGGGCATGTTGATTGTCCAACATGACCGCAGCGCGTTGGCGTTGATTAAGCGACGCAATTAATGAATCGAGAGACATGCTGTATCCTTTCTTATTAAATGGCTTGTGCGGCATAAAGACACAACACTCAGCTCACGATGGTATTCCCTGCACCTCGTCAGAACTTTCCATTTCCACATTGCACGCCAAATGATTCACGTTCCCGACGCAACACTGTTCTCCTACTCATATGAAGCGAGCGAGATGCATGATGGGGTGGTTTTCAGAACGTGCGAATCAACGGTGCTGTCCAGCCAGAATTTTGATGTTCATGTTTCCGACTGACAGCACCGAATGTTTTTTTCCAATTGGTTACCGAGGCGGTTTGAGCCTTTGCAAAGCCGCAAGACCTATGGGCTTTTCATTTAGCTTACGGCGCTGCGTACGCTGGCCAGGTACATTAATCGGCACAATGCCGCTTACGCGTTCTGATCGGCAAGATGATGGTCTGTGCGCATGTACTGGCTTGGGCAACTGCTTCGACTTTTGCTTGACCAGCAAGGGTTTAGTGCTCCGTTTAGTCAGCTCAGGCTCTGGCAGTTTCGTGGATGCAGTTGGTTTATAGGGTTCGCGCAAATCAATACCTAATTCGAGGAAGAATTTACGGTGGCGCTGACAGCTGCGCTGGCTATGCCTAGTATAACAACCCATTAATTACAAAACATAATGTCTAGCCATTTTTGTATCTGCATCCTGCCGAGTGAACGTCCACTCAATGCCACGTTGCTCCATGTTACGGCGCAACTGCCAAGCATTCACTTCGGCGGTGAGCGTAACACGGTCTGGCAGGCGTCGATCAAGGCACTGGCGGTCAAGAATACCGATTTCGATTTCAGCCATGTTGAGCCAACTGGCATGTTTCGGCGTGTAGTGAAAGACTACACGTCGCAGCAGTGCCTTTGCTTCCTTGGCACCGAGCACTTCCTCGAAGCACTTGCGAAAGTGGGTGTTGAGATTGTCCATCACCAGATGGATACGCTGCGCCGTGACATAAACCTGCTTGAGCAGGTGCTGTATGAAAGCCACGAAGTCGGTCTTGGCGCGATGATCGGTGATCACGACCGTCCGCCGCCCTCCTTTTGGCTCGACCGCCACGAACAGGTTGCAAGTACCGGCGCGGACATACTCGTAATCCTGCTTCGCGGACGAGTTGGGCTGGGTTGGCAAAGGGGGCCGCGTATCCTTGAGCAGCTGCTTGCTCTTCTCGTCCAAACAGACCACGGGTTCTTCCGCCCGGAACGGACGGGCATAAAGATCGAGCAGGTCATACATTCGCTGCCGGTATTCTTCGGTCAAAGCGCCAATGCACCACATCACCTTGCACCATGGCTTGAGACAGTTTTTTTTAGCAGCCGGCGAATAGTCTCGCGGCTGATCGGACCAATATCCGCCTGCCTCTGCGCTGCCTGTTCCAGCAACTCGAGCGTCCAGCGCCTGGCACCTTCCGGCGGCTCCGAGCAGGCCAGAGCGGTAATCTTCGCCTCGACGTCGGTAGCAAACTGCCGAGGCTTGCCGGGACGCGCGACATCGCACAGTGCATATTCGGCACCATCCTCCAGATATGCGCTTCGTGTCCGCCAGATGGCGGTTCGTCCAACGCCGAGAACTGCCATGATCTGGGCTTCGGGGATCCCGCGATCAAGGGCAGATAAAATATGTGCCCGATTGACTTCTCGGGCGTGGTGCAAACCCTTTGCACGATATGTCTCGATCAACTCACGATCCTCGTCGGTAAGATACAGTTCAGTCTGTCGCATGGCAGGCTCCTCATCATGGGGTGGGTATGCGACAGTATAATATATGTTTCGTTATTTATGAGTTTAGATACTAGTGTTCATGAATGATCATTTTTTATAATATTTCGAGAATGACTGTAAGCGTTTTTGTCGAATATGTTTAACAGAGGGCTATTAGGCGCCGGTGAATTTTTCCTGCCAGTTGGTTCGTACGCGAATCAAACACATCTTGTATCACCCAGCTCCAGCTTAAACGCCAGAAGGTCCTGGCCATGTAAAATTTTGGCTTGAGCCCAGCAGTGCGGGCGATTTCGGCCTTGTTGATACCCCCGTTCCCTGAGTTGAGAGAGACAGGGGATCGAAATAAAATGGCATACGTTCTCAGTTCAAAATGAACCACGCATTTGAATCCGAGTGGCTTTCGGGGTCGGGTGTTCAGTTTGTTTGCGGAGCACGCCTCGCCGCGCTTATCTACACCGTGAATTGCGAAAACTTATTTTGCCCAATCAATGCTAATTGTCAAAATCTTCATGATGGATGGGGTCTTCTTTGTTTAGTAGAAGTAATGCCACTGTTACTTTGGCACATAGGTGCCGTGAGAGTCCATCCCATTATTCCTAGTGGAAAATATCGGGAGAAAATAAAAAATGAATTCTCGTCCATCAGAGGTAGTTACTATTATGCTTGCATCATCCAGAATTCAAAACGTATTCGACCACTCTTGGTGCTAACAGAAATGCCTCCACCATGGGCCTCTATAATGGATTTGGTTATGGCTAGTCCAAGCCCTGCACCCTCATTATTTCCTTGACGTGATGGATCAATATGATAAAAACGATCAAACAACCGGTCCAAATGCTCTTTATCAATATCCACACAGGGGTTTTCAATTATTAGGCAAATCTTCTTTTCATCTTTCACTCGGATATCAACTGTGATCACCTGATCAACGGATGTGTGTTGTATCGCGTTGGACATCAGATTATTGATCGCCCGACGAATCATGAGCTTATCACCCGAAATAATGGCGGCTCCATGACTAACAATATGTATGCACTTTTCCTCGGTAAGGGGTTCATAGAACTCAATTAATTGAGCAACCTCTTTAGCCAAATCTATGGGTTCCCGGTGTGGAATAATTAAGTCATTTTCTGCTTTAGCCAGAAATAACATATCTGAAACCATTCGGGCCAGCCTGTCATATTCCTCAAGATTTGAATACAATATTTCTCGATAGTCCTCCAAGGATCTGGGCTTAGTTAACATGACTTGAGTCTGCGTCATTAAATTACTGACCGGCGTACGCAACTCATGCGCTAAGTCGGAAGAAAAATCTGATAGTCGTTGAAAGGATTTTTCAAGTCTGGATAACATTTTATTGAAGGACTCAGCCATATGCATCAATTCTTTAGGGAGACTTTCAACCTTCAATCTTTCAGAAAGACGATTGGCTGTGATAATTTGGGTGATACGATTAAAATCGCGAATTGGGGATAAGCCTCGACGGACAGCCAACCAACCCAGCAAACTCATAAGCAAGGCTCCTATAATGAGAGAGAGCCACAATGTTTGATTGAAGCGAGTAATGAATTTTTGGTGATGCGCAATATCCAGCGCAATTGCAACGATCAGGGCGGGGCTCTGTTTGTCATGAGAAGACATTGAAACTGCAAGGCCACGATAAGTTTGAGAGCCATCTTGCCATTTATACAATTTGGCTTTTTCATTGTCACCAGATAAGGAACGTTGGTCGATAAGTGTCTTAGGGAAATTCGCCTCACCTCGGCCATAGACTTTTTCACCCGTGACTGTGTACACTGCAACCGAAAGTGCATGATGGCCAACTAAGGCGTCATTGAGCTGCGAAGGTACAGATTTAAGCGCTGATACGGATTCAATCTTCTGGAAGGCATAACGGATTAGTTCAAGCTTGCCATGAATTTCGACTATATCTTCTTCAGCAAAATGGCGTTCAACAGACAATCCGGCGATAGTACCCATGGTGATAAGAACGGTACTTGAAAGTGCCGCAAACAGAAAAGTAATTCGCCATGTGATTGATTGGTGCAACATTAGTCATCTAGGCCCATAAGTACATAGCCCATGCCACGTACAGTTCGAATGAGCTTGGGTTCGAAGTGATCATCCATTTTAGCTCGTAGACGACGAACAGCTACCTCAATGACATTTGTGTCACTGTCAAAATTCATGTCCCAAATTTGGGATGCGATCAAGGAACGAGGTAAAACTTCACCACGACGCCTAAGCAACAATTCCAACAAAGCAAACTCTTTTCCCGTAAGTTCTATCCGCTTTCCGCCCCGCGTGAGTTTCCGACGTTGAAGATCCAATACCAAGTCAGCGACTTGTATAATGTCTGGGTCTCTTACCTTACCTCTCCGTAGCAATGTCCTCACTCGTGCCAACAATTCTGAGAAGGCAAACGGTTTTATCAGATAATCATCTGCGCCCAGCTCCAACCCTTTGACTTTGTCATCTATCCCATCTCTGGCTGTCAGGAATAATACTGGCGTATTTTTGTCAGCTCGACGTATGGTTTGAATGATCGCCCAACCATTGACGTTCGGCAGCATGACATCCAGTATTATCAAATCATAAGCCTCAGTCAGCGCCAGATGTTTTCCATCTAAACCGTCTCTTACGAGATCGGTGACAAAGCCTGCTTCAGATAAACCTTGTTTAAGGTATTTACCTGTTTTTGGTTCGTCTTCAACAATCAGAATTCTCATAAATAGATGGGTCCAATGGTCAATCTGAATTCTGCATGAATATTTCTTTGACCGGTACCATTTTGCCTAATTTGTGGACATTAACTTCAAAGCTAGTTCTTTCAGGTTTGACACTTTGCCCAATCTTACAATTTTGTAATCTTCAGGTAATCATTTTGACAGCTTCGAAGTTCTAATATGTTCGCTAGGTAACTAGAAATTAAATTCACATTTAAGGGATGAGGATGTATTTGCCTAATATGGTTTTATCGCTAAGTCTATTAACTGCATTTAATGTTTTTGGGGCTCAGAATGATAATTTTCCTACATTCCACTTAATCACTTCAGCTCCAATCAGTGTGCCATATCAATCTTCATTTTCTAGTTACAAACCTTATGTCGAAGAGGAGCTTTCTTCATGGCGTGCTCTCAATGAGCAAGTAACTGGGGGAGGCACTGCTGACCATTTCAAGGGCAATATGAAAGGCATGGATCACGAAAAAATGAAATCTATGCCATCTGGTCACGCTATGACTGAGATGACAGACATGCCTAACGACACTGGCAAGCTTTCTTCCAAAAAATTATCAAAACCGGCACATCAACATTAATGGGATGGGATTTGAATTTGAGTATGACTACTCTTATGGCCTCAAGTTGGGTGAGTATGCCACGAGTGCTGATTACCTTGCTTTTCATCAGTGCGACCCTCAGCGGTTGTGCTACTTTTTCCAAAGATGGAGGATTTGGCGCAGTTCAGAAAACCACTAAGGATCTTATAAGTAAGGAGGTTCAGTGGGTCAAATCTGTAGATGACCAGGATTCTGTGCAATCTTATACTGAAGAGCTATTAAAAAACCCACTCACGGTAAATGATGCAGTGCAGATTGCTTTATTCAACAATAAAGGTCTACAGGCGGCATTCTATGATTTAGGCATCTCTGAAGCAGACATGGTACAGGCAGGCAAACTACCTAATCCACGCTTTACCATGCTGCACGCCAAAAATAATGATGACTACAAGATCGAACAGTCATTCACATTTAATATTTTTTCTTTGCTGACCATGCCCAAAGCACTTCAGATCGAAAAACGACTGTTTGAGCAAACACAACGACAGACTGCGATGGAAGTATTGCGGTTGGCTAATGAGACCCGCAAGGCATATTTCAAGGCAGTGGCTGCAGATCAAAGCACGCATTACATGCAACAAGTTAGAACTGCGGCAGAAGCCAGTGCAGAACTGGCCCGTAATATGGTGAAAGCGGGCAATTGGAGAAAACTAGACCAAGCACGGGAACAAGGATTTTATGCAGATGCTGCACTGGGAGTTGCTCGTGCCGAGCGAAACAAAATCACTGCCTATGAAGAGCTGACCAGGCTTATGGGCTTATGGGGCAAACAGACTCAGTTCACGTTCCCTGAAAGATTGCCGGACTTACCCATAACTGTAGATGAATCAAACAACATCGAACAAACCGCCATGGATCAGCGCCTTGATCTACAGTCCCTACGATTACAAACTGAAGCGTTAGCCAATCAGCTTGGATTAACCAAAGCCACGCGCTTCATCAATGTATTGGAAGTTGGGCCTGCACGCGTGCTTGAAGGTAAAAGATCAGACCCTTACAAGAAAGGTTTCGAGATTACCTTTGAGATTCCCATTTTTGATTGGGGCACTGCTCGGGTAGCCAGAGCCGAAGCAATTTATATGCAGGCTGTAAATCTTCTTGCTGAGACTGCGGTGAATGCACGTTCAGAAGTGCGCCAAAGCTACAAGCTATATCGTTCAAATTATGACATTGCAAAGCATTACCGTGATGAGATTGTACCCATCCGCAAACGCATTTCTGCTGAAAACCAACTTCGTTACAACGGCATGTTGATCAGCGCGTTTGAATTATTGGTGAATGCCCAATTACAAATCAACAGTGTGAATAGTTATATCGAAGCGCTGCGTGATTTTTGGTTATCGCAAAGCGATTTAGAAATGGCCCTGATTGGTAAGCCCCTGTTTTCCAGTAGCACCGGCTCACCCATGAGGGATAATCAAATGAGCATGGGCCATTAAGCAAGTATTCCAGAAGGATATTAAATATGGTAACAAGGCGTGATTTCCTGTGGGGAGCAAGTGCGGCAGGGGTTGCTTTATCAGCAGCAACGGTAAGTTCAGTGGCAATGGCTGCTTTGCCTCAAATTGTCTCGATGGAAACCCCCGATACACAGCCGCCATTAACGCCAGAAAATGGACGCCCTTACAACCCTGTTGTCACGCTCAATGGCTGGACTTTGCCATGGCGTATGAACAACGGCGTCAAAGAATTCCATCTGGTGGCAGAGCCGGTAGTGCGCGAGATGGCCCCGGGTATGAAAGCGCATCTATGGGGCTATAACGGCCAAAGCCCAGGACCTACCATTGAAGTTGTAGAGGGTGATCGAGTGCGCATATTTGTTACCAACCGTTTACCTGAACATACGTCCATCCATTGGCATGGGCAGAGGTTACCGAACGGTATGGATGGCGTGACAGGGTTGACCCAAGCTGGTATCAATCCCGGCAAGACATTTGTTTATGAATTTGAAGCCAAACGACCCGGCACTTTCATGTACCACCCGCATGCTGATGAAATGACGCAAATGGCCATGGGTATGATGGGCTTCTGGGTGACCCATCCAAAAAATCCCCAGTTCATGGCAGTAGATCGTGATTTCGTATTTTTACTCAATTCTTTCGACATCGATCCTGGTAGCTATACGCCAAAAATTACCACCATGCTCGACTTCAACTTATGGGCATTTAATAGCAGGGTTGCTCCTGGGATTTCGCCGATGGTTGCTCGCCAGGGAGACCGGGTACGTATCCGTGTCGGTAACCTAACGATGACCAACCATCCAATGCATTTACACGGTCACGAATTTGTTGTTGTGGGGACAGACGGAGGCTGGACGCCGCCAAATTCTCGTTGGCCGGAAGTTACCGCCGATATAGCAGTGGGCCAAATGCGCGCGTTTGAATTTATTGCTGATGAGCTTGGGGATTGGGCATTTCATTGTCACAAGAGCCATCACACTATGAATGCCATGGGTCACGACGTTCCTACGATGATTGGTGTAGATCAAAGCAAGCTTGTCGACAGAATAACATCGCTGGTTCCTGATTACATGAGCATGGGTGAAAGCGGTATGGCGGATATGGAGAAGATGGAGATGCCTTTGCCAGATAACACCTTACCGATGATGTCCGGCCAGGGGCAGTTTGGGGGCATCGGAATGGGAGGGATGTTTACGACCGTTAAAATCCGCGAAGGTCTTGCGCGTAACGATTACAAAGACCCCGGTATTTATAAGCATCCTGCAGGTACCGTGGCATATGAAATTAATAGTGAATTACCGCCTGTGCAAAGGCAAACTGAAACCCCATCCGAAGATGGGGTGGAATTTAAAGTGCGTAAACCCATGGGTCACAGCGAACATTAAAACATTGGCCCATTAAATTTCATCATATTTCTGTTTTCACTCGTTGCTGCTGAACATAATTGCCAGTTCGATGATGTGCTCCCAGCCCAATGTTCCAGCCCGTTGTAGAAAGGCGAAATCAAATAATCGATATCAATGTGCTGTAGACCCACCTGTAAACGCTGAGATGATAGGGCACGGCTTGGTTCGACCCGTCATTTCGCATTCGTGGATTAGATGTGTGAGAATACTTTGCATGCGTTCAAGGTCGACGATCCGCTTATTGATGTCGCCAAGACGGATATTTGCGATCTTGCGGATCGCCGCTCTGTCAGTACCGCCCTCCAATGCAAGCAAGGATGCAATCTCTCCCAGCGTAAAACCAAGATCTTGTGATCGCTTGATAAATCGGATGCGCTCAATGAGTGCAAGCGGATATTGCCGGAATGTCATGCCATTCGGCGCGGGTGTAGGTAGTAAATTCAATTTTTGATAGTAGCGGATCGTCTCAATACCCACTTCAGCAGCGCGTGCTAAGCGGCCAATTGTTAATTGCTCAACTTCTTTTTTCATGAATTTGCCTGGTAAGTAAAAAAAGATTGACTCTGGGGTCATGCACAGAGTGTAGGATGAGCCTGTCTTTAAACTACGACAAGGGGTTGAGCCATGAATCAGAAAAATCAAAGCACCTGTTGCGGTCATACCAGTCCTGAAAAAAAAGTTGTTGTAGCACCGGCCGGCAGCCCGATTTCCGAAAAAACATACATCGATCCCGTCTGTGGAATGAAAGTGTCGGCCAACAGCAAGAAGTCGGTTGAGCATGACGGCACCACATACTATTTTTGTAGTGAAAGCTGCGTTGCCAAATTTCGGACCAATGCCAAGCAATACCTGAGCAAGCCGACATCCAGCGATATCGCCCCCAAGGCGTCTCTGCAAGCAGTTACAAAGGACGCGATCTTTACCTGCCCGATGCACCCTGAGGTCCAGCAAGTCGGTCCCGGTAGCTGCCCGAAGTGTGGGATGGCACTGGAGCCGATGGAGGCGACTGCGGAAGAAGATACCACCGAGCTTGACGACATGACCCGTCGTCTTTGGGTAAGTACAGCATTGACCGTACCGTTGCTGATTTTGACAATGGGTGAGATGGTTCCAGGAATAGACTTTCACAGTCGGTTAGGAACGACTGTGTTTAACTGGTTGCAAGCTGCGCTTGCGACACCAGTCGTTCTGTGGGCGGGTTGGCCGTTTTTCGAGCGCGCCGGGGCATCGTTCCGTACTTGGAATCTTAATATGTTCAGTCTGATTGGACTGGGCACCGGGGCGGCCTTTGTATTCAGTGTAGTGTCGCTCTTGTTTCCTGAATTACTTCCGGTTGATTTCAAAATGAACGGCATGGCGCCGCTTTACTTCGAGGCCGCTGCCGCCATTATCACGCTCGTGCTCGTGGGGCAGGTGCTGGAACTGCGAGCGCGGTCACGTACCAACAGCGCGATCAAATTGCTTCTGGGGCTCGTGCCAAATACGGCCGTTCGCCTCAGGCTCGACGGTAGTGAAGAAGAAGTACATCTGGACGAGATCCATGTAGGCGATCGATTGCGTGTGAAGCCGGGCGACAAAGTGCCGGTCGATGGTGAAGTGGTCGAGGGCAGATCAAATATCGACGAATCGATGATCACCGGCGAACCAATACCATCTGAGAAAACGGTTGGAAGTAAAGTGTCTGCTGGCACCGTTAATCAGACCGGTTCATTCGTATTCACGGCGCAGAAAGTGGGCGCGGAAACGCTGCTTGCGCACATTGTAAAAATGGTCAACGACGCCAGCCGCTCGCGTGCACCAATCCAAAAAATTGCCGATGCTGTTGCCGGATGGTTTGTGCCGGTGGTAATGGGAGTCGCCCTCATGGCCTTCGTTATCTGGGCTTTTTTTGGCTCACCGCCTGCGCTTGCGCATGCACTTGTAGCAACCGTCTCGGTACTTATCATTGCCTGCCCTTGTGCTCTTGGTTTGGCCACGCCGATTTCGATCATGGTAGGCATTGGCCGTGGCGCGCAAGAAGGCATTTTGATTAAAGACGCAGAAGCGCTGGAACTGATGGAAAAAGTGGATACCTTAGTGGTTGATAAGACTGGCACGCTTACCGAAGGACATCCCAAAGTGCAGGACGTAGTCGCTATCAATGGATTTACTGAAAATGAGGTTTTATCATTGGCGGCTTCTCTTGAACAAGACAGTGAGCACCCTCTTGCGCAGGCTATTGTCGGGTACGCTAAAGAAAAGAATATTAAGATTGTAGAAGCCAAAGATTTTGATTCGATTACCGGCAAGGGAATACGAGGGGTTATTGATGACAAGTCGGTTGCTGTGGGCAACGCCGTGCTCATGTCTGATGTTGGCGTCGACATTGCGTCACTTCAAAGTAAAACACAAGAATTGCAGGCGTTAGCAAAGTCGGTGATGTTTCTAGCCATTGATGGAAAGGCAGCAGGACTGGTGAGCGTTGCCGATCCAATCAAACCTACGGCAGCACGTGCTATAGCAAAACTGAAGGCTGCTGGCATTCGGATAGTATTACTCACGGGCGATAACGTTGCGACCGCTGCATCGGTTGCGCGGCAACTTGGCATTGATGATGTCAAAGGAAACGTCATGCCAAGTGATAAATATCGACATGTGCAAATGCTACAGGCAGCGGGCCACATCGTGGCGATGGCGGGCGACGGTGTCAATGACGCGCCAGCACTTGCTCAAGCGAATGTTGGCATCGCTATGGGGACCGGAACCGACATTGCGATGAATAGTGCGCGCATTGTCTTAGTGAAGGGCGACCTATTGGGCATAGTCCGTGTACGTTTGCTCAGCCAGGTAACTATGCGAAATATTAAACAGAATTTATTTTTTGCATTTGCTTATAACCTGATTGGTGTGCCCATTGCTGCGGGAGCACTATACCCCTGGTTTGGTCTGCTATTAAGCCCGATGATTGCGAGTGCTGCGATGGCGTTAAGTTCGGTATCAGTGATAGGCAATGCTCTGCGGTTGCGCAGTGCGACTCTTGCCCACACACCGCGGTATGGTTGCCATCGTTAATAAAAAAGGCATGCGAATAGCAAGGATTGCCCATTGACCCATATTTAAGGAATGGCTAAAAAGTTCATTGGCTGACGTAGCCAAAATGTAACCTGATAAGGCTGGTTGTACTGTCTTTCAGGCTCTATGAGACTGTAAATGGCAGTGACAGGATTGCCGATTGTTTGACTGTCTTCACTGATACATACCGCATGTTCGGTCTATTGACCGCTCTACTGAGAATGGGCTTGATGTGTTAATTGTTTTTACTCAATGTGCGCCAAGCGTTTGGGTATAAACATATTAAGAAGTCAACGATGAACAAATTTGAACAAAGGATTGTTCCGCGCCGCTACGAAAGCCAGCGCAGAACACTGTCCCGGCTTGCATCGGGTTCCATTAGTGCTTGTCGCCAACCGTGCCCTGGATTGTCTCTGCATACTCCAGATGGGCGGCAAGGGCGGTGTGAACCTTGACCAGCAGGGCTTTTAATTCCTCATTCTTCACGTCGTGTATCAACTGAATATCAACCACATCGATGACCTTTCGATGAAGCTTGATTTCCGTATCGATATAGGCTTTGTCGAATTCGCTGCCGCTGAAACTCTTAAGTTTATTGAGACTCTTTTTGCCGTCGGCTTTCAGACTCTTGCTGCTGGAATTATCCTCTGGGATCACATGGAGCTTGGCGGCGAGACTCTTCGCCTGTTTGTTGATGTCCGTGGATTCCTTGATCATGCGGCGTGCGAATGCGTGCACATTTTTGTTTGTTGCTTTCTTTTCCGCGAGCTCACCATTTTCAATATGAATCTGATTGGCAGTCACGATAATGTGGGCGATTTCCGCATCATTGAGTTCGCTTTTACCAGGGGATTCGGCTATGGCAAATGCGGGAAGTATCAGCGCAATTGCAAACATTAGTACTTTTTTCATTTCTATCTCCTTATTGATGGGTAGATGCGCCGCGTTTAGCGGCGAGATACGTGGAGCGCTTACTTTGGCCAGAAAACTGGGCAAAAGCTCTGCCCTTTTTATGATGACGAGGTAGCTAACAGTTTTCTGTTCGCTAGCATACAAAGCCATCTGAGTTAATCCTATTTAACCTATTCATCATTAATTTATGGGCATTAAAATTAAGTTGATGGCTCCGCAGTTTGTATTGCTATGTAGAAACGAACAAGAGCGACGACATGGCAGATACAGAAGCGATTATTTTTATATGAAATTTTCTACTTAATGTTCAAGCTGAGAGAACACAAGCCATTAAATCAGAGCGAGAAATTGTAAATTGATCAACATGCACCGCACTGGCCAGCTTTAGGGGAAAGTGATTGTAAAGGTGGACCCTTTAGATGGAACGCTATCGATTTCGATTGTCCAACCGACTTTCTCACAAATACGTTTGACAATGTCGAGTCCTATGCCCGATCCACCAGATCTATTTCCACCACGGTAGCTGCGTTCAAAAGATTTGAGGCAACTCCTCGGCGATGATGCCTATTCCTGAGTCGGACACCATAAGTTGTGGGGGAGTATATTTGACGTGAATGAATCCATGTTCAGTGAAATAAACAGCATTTCTAAGCAGATTCGTTAACACCAAAAAAAACGCTTGGCGACTTACGTCAATTATTGCGTCTGGAGGGGATTGGAGAAATCACCCGAGCGTGTCAAAAAATCCTTTCAGGATGCTCGTATGAAATATGCAGCATGAAAACTTCAACTGGCTGGATCAATAGCTTAACAGAGCTCGCGGGTATCCATGCAACAACGCTTAATTTGGTGAGTCTGTTACAGATGGGCAAGGAACGAGCGGCACTAATACATATAATAAAACTAATAAATTACACCATGAAAATAAACTACAATTTAAACCTGCCTACCGTAGCACGCATATCGCTCGCTAGTTTTTCGAGTTGAATTGCAGAGCTTGCGGTCTGGCCAGCAGCAGTATTTTCTTCTGCCTGTTGAGCCACCCGCTCAACGTAAACAGCAATATCTTGGCTTGCACTATTTTGTTCATTGAGCGAGTCGGAAATATTATTCACTACTGCCACCCCTGTGATTGGATGATTAATTGCTGCAATATCCATTAGGCGATTGCGACCATGAGTAGTACTACCCCATATAGTGCTGATGGCGCCGCGGCAAAATGATTCTCTCCCATCCAACCCGTTGCGAATGGAATCAGCGATAGCCAAAACAAGAGATACAGGTTGGCCTAAAGAATCGGCCCTGTCACTTTGCCAGTTGCATGTAGGTGATTGTTCCAATAGATGCCCAAGTAAACGAAGCTCAATACATAGCTCAAGAACACTGGGATCAATGGTACAAGAGCCCCAATGCTCTCGCCATGAGGCACCTTCAACTCCAACACCATGATGGTAATGAGGATAGCGATCACGCCATCACTGAATGCTTCAAGTCTGTTTTTTCCCATTACTAGCTCCATCATTCTCAAAGAATCTCCACTTCACCAAGACCTCTACCTCGGCTGGTAGCAAGAATATCAACATGAAGATTGGCAGTTCCTCCTGGGTGGTCTAATTGCGTTTAACATACTGCCCTCGCGATAAGATTAATGATACAGACCTTGAAATTGTTTACGTAATTGCGCCAGCTTGGGCATGTCGTGGTGGACGATATAGGGCTGGTAAGGATGCAAAGCCAGATAGTTTTGGTGATGCTCTTCGGCCGGATAAAACTGCTGCAGCGGCATGACTTGCGTAACGATAGGAGCAGCAAAAGTGCGCGTGGCGGTGAGATGCTGGATATAACTTTGCGCAATTTTCTGTTGCTCGGCACTGGTGTAAAAAATCGCAGAGCGGTATTGACTGCCGATATCCGGGCCTTGGCGATTGAGTTGGGTGGGATTGTGCGCCACGCTGAAAAATACTTGCAGTAGTTGCTGATAGGACACCTGAACCGGATTGAAATGAATGCGCACCGCTTCAGCATGTCCGGTATTCCCCTTGCTGACTAGTTCGTAATGCGCTGTTGCCGCACTGCCGCCCGTATAGCCGGACACCACGTCAGAGACGCCTTTAACGTGCTTGAAAATTGCATCTACACCCCAGAAGCAGCCACCGGCAAATACCGCCGTTTGCTCGTTTGGTGCTGCCGTGGCGGCTGATAATGTGCCTGAGCTGAGCATGAGACATAGACTACTGAAAATAAAACCGCGGAGATCTTTGATAGTTAGCATGGTGGCACTCCTTAAAAATCAGCCAAAGGTAAAGGCAAACGCTTCTGCGTCGCCATCTAAAAATTCAATACGGAAGGTGTGAAACCCAATCTTCCCGTTTTGCCGTATGAGCTGGTACAGCCGCTGTTCGAGGATTATGCCGTTGCCTAGTGCGTCAATATCTACGCCGTGATCGGCACCGGGGGCGGCCCCATCCAGGGTGACTTTAAATCGTACCGGCTTGCCACTGCGCGAACCCAGCACCAGATGCAGATCGCGTCCCTGAAAGTGATAACTGATTGCCCCGCCTGCAGTTGGCAATGCAGCTGATTGCTCGGATACCAGCCATTTCCCCTGCAATGCCCACTGATTCGGTTTGAGTACGCGCGGCGTGCTGTACGAACTGACCACATCGTTGCGTAATACTTCAGGTGAAGCCAGGTTTTTCTGGCGGGCATAACCCAGATAGGTTTCCGGCGAACGTTCTATATTCGCAGCCGCCGCCGTTGCGCCTGTCCCTGCTACATTTACTAACTTATCACCCATGGCCAGCACGTCCTGATGTGCCTCCTTGAGTAGGGTCTGGATCATCTGCTCAGTTTCTTTATATGCACCTTCGCCAAAGTGTTTATGGCGAATTTTCCCATTTGCGTCGAACAAATAATGTGCTGGCCAATATTCATTTTTATAGGCATTCCAAATAACGTATTGGTTATCCATCGCCACCGGGTAAGTGATGCCTAGATCGCGGATGGCCTGCTGAACATTACGTTGATCTTTTTCAAAGGCGAATTCCGGGGCATGGACACCGATGATGACCAAACCCTGAGCGCGATATTTATCATCCCATGCTTTCAGGTATGGCAGGGTGCGCAAACAGTTGATGCACGAGTATGTCCAGAAATCCACCAGCACCACTTTGCCGCGCAACATCTCACTGCTCAGCGGCGGAGAATTCAGCCACTGCGTCGCACCGGTCAATGGCGGCATCGTGAGGGTCTCGGCGACGATAGTTGCACCGGGTTTCTGTGCCAATTGCGCAATCAATTTTTGTTCGGTGTTGGCGGTGTTTAAATAACTAAACTGTGAAAGGAAGCGTGTATCCCAGCCCAACGCGATGACCACCACGCCTGCCACCACTGCGATGCCCAATCCCCGTCGCACCCATTCCTCTGCTCCCAGGCCGCGCTTCATCAGTTTGAACATTCGTCCTCCCGCCAACAGAGCAAAGCCTAATGAAGTGGCGGCACCGGCGGCGAACACCAGCAGCAATAAGGCACTGTAAAGGTTCGCGCCGTTCAGCGCAGCACCTGCTAATACCAGACCCAAAATCGGCCCCGCGCAAGGCGCCCATAAAAAGCCCACGGCCACACCCAGCAGCAGCGAGCCTTTGAAGTTGCCTTGCTGATCGGCGTGTTGCTGTAAACGGCCTCCCAGAGAGACAAATGGACGCATCAGCCGTTCCGACAAGGCGGGAAAGATCAGCGCTGCTCCCAATAGCAGCAACAACAACATCGCCACATAACGGCCATATTGATTGACTTCGACCAGCCATGCTCCGCCCACCGCTGCAAAGCTGGCGAGCAGTGTGAAAGTTGCTGCCATGCCGAACAAGATTGGCAGGCCGGAACGACTGATCCGAGCGGGCAAAGATAAACGGTAATACTGGCAACACGCACGGGCTAAAAATGGTCAGCAGACCGCCCAGATACGCTAAGAAAAATATCAGCATGATGTATTAGTTTGTCTTTGGTTTAGGCACAAAGCGCATTGCCACCGTGTTCATGCAATAGCGCAATCCAGTGGGCTTTGGGCCATCGTCAAATACATGACCCAAGTGTGCATCGCAGCGCATACATTGCACTTCGGTGCGCGCCATACCAAGCTGGCGATCGGAGACATTACGTACATTCTCTGGCGCGATGGGTTGCCAGAAACTGGGCCATCCCGTGCCGGAATCGTATTTGGTACTGCTATCGAACAGCGCATTGTCGCAGCACACGCAACGATACAAACCTGCCTCATGCCTGTCATGACCAGGCACCGAAAACGCCCGCTCCGTGCCTTGTTCGCGGGTTACCTGATAGGCTAATGGTGACAGCACCTTGCGCCATTCGGCATCTTTATGCACCTTTAACAGGCTGACGCGGCCCAACGGTTTTCCGTCATCTGAAAATTGCATAATGGTCACCTTGTCGCCACCGGATGCTGCGCTGGCAGAAGCTCGGGTGGTCAAGAATACGGCGGCACTGGATAAAGCGAATAAAAATTGTCTGCGGTGCATGATGAGTCCTCCTGCGTATCAATTTTGTCCGAGTAGCAAATCCTGCATTCGGTTTAAAATAACTATCGAAATTAATGCTGATTCGCGCTGCTTGCTCATGTATTCGAATTAAGTTGTTAAATAGTTACATTGTCTACGTGATATACGTCAGACACTACAGTCTGCCCGAAGCAGAACGGTACAACGTAAGATGATCAGATGCCATCTAGATAGATTCAGACATGTCCGAAGAAAGTTAAGTAAAAAATTTGCGACACTCGGATGACGGATAGAACCGACAGTTTTGAAGTATTGATGCGGCAGTCTCAGAATGGAGACCAGCGGGCTTATGCTTCATTGCTAAAACAAACTTCACTCTTCCTTCATATCTTCCTTGCGAATCGTCTTCGCTACACTCACGAGGTGGATGACTTGTTGCAGGAAATCCTAATTTCCATCCATAAAGCTCGCCATACCTACGACAGCAACCGTCCTTATAAACCTTGGGTATACGCCATTGCCAAATTCCGTTTGCAGGATTATCTACGCGCACATTATTCCGATCAGCTACGTCATGCCATTGATTTCGACGATATGGAAGAAAATTTGCAGGAATCTGTAACCGAAACCGCCATTAGCTTCGAATCTATCAGTGGGGAAATACAAAAATTGCCCGAAAAACAGGCGACCATCCTGCAACTGATACATCAGGAGGGCTACACCGCTAAAGAAGTAGCGGAAAAGATGGGAATGAATGAGTCTGCCGTAAAAGTCGCGGCGCACCGAGCTTATAAAATATTAAGAAAGAAGCTGGAAAAATAATGGCAAACATAGACAACCTTATTGCGAGACTCGCCCAAGATGGGATAACTGTGAAGCTTGTGCCGCATCCGTTCATACTGAGCCTCCAGTGGTTGGGAGCCGCCGCGATCTATCTTGCGGTATCGCTCGCGCTTTCCGGCCTGCGCCCGGATCTACTGGAAAGATTTCACAGCGCGTGGTTCGTCGCCGAGATCGCTGTGCTGCTCGGCATCTTGATCGTCACTTCGATCAGCGCTGCCCTGTTGGCATTCCCTGATCTGCACCAGAAGCGCAATCTGGCCTGGGCACCGGTATGGATGTTCGCACTATTCCTGCTGACCTTGTTTCTTGCCTGGCGTGCAGACAGTTCGCCCATACCGCTGTCTGTCCATAACTTTGAGTGCACTCTCGGTATCACGCTAATAGCATTACTACCAACAGTGTGGATTTTCTATTCGATGCGTAAATATGCCAGTACGCACTATCGGCTGGCGGGCAGCGTTGCACTGCTCTCTGCTTTTAGTGTCGGCGCATTGTGGCTGCGGCTGCACGAAGTGAATGACTCCATCGTGCATGTCATCGAGTGGCATTACTTGCCCATGCTCGCCATAGGTATCATCGGTTTATGGCTCGGACAACGCGTACTGAAGTGGTGATATTTAGAGTTGCAATAGCATTTATCCCCCGAATATCCCGGCTTTAATAAAATACTTCATCATTGCACCCAACCAAAGATTGGTTCACATGTTCTAGGGGGCTTGAGTCGTAGACGGTGTGCTTGTTCGCCAGCCAATCATTTGTGATAGGACAGGTAAACTCCCTCTGGTTGCTCTCGTTAGATAGCAAATCAGCGTGCTCCGTTCTTGCGTAGAAGAGTGGCGATGGGTACATAGCCGCGATGCATGGCGTGTTGGAGAGGGGTGGTGCCTTCTCTGTCGGGCAGGTTCACATCAGCGCCTGCGGCAATCAGCAGACGCACGATTTCCTGATGCGCTGCCCCGCCATCGGACAGTAGGATGGCTTCGAGTAATGCGGTCCAGCCGAGACGGTTGATGTGATCGACCTTGACGCCGGCGGTAATGAGGGTGCGTACCACTTCCACGTGGCCGCGTTCGGCCGCAGGAATCAACGCCGTGCCACCGTAGCGGTTAGTACTGGCCAGGTCGGCGCCATGGGCCAGACTCATCTTGAGTATTTCAAGCCGGCCCTCGGCGCCGGCGAGCAGATAGGGACTGTCCTGCTTGGCATCCGTGGCGTTTACGTCGGCACCGGCATCGATCAGCGCTCGGGCGATATCAACCCTGTTCAGTTCCGTGGCTAGCAGTAGTGGGGTACGACCAATTTCATCTCGTTCCTCACGCAGCGACCGACCGGACGGACTGGTGAGCAAGCGTTGCGCTGCAGGCAGGTCATCTGCGCTAACGGCTACATGGAGGGGAGAGGCTGTGGCAAGTGAAGCGAACAGGATGCAAAACACAAAAATGAAGTTGTAAAGATGTTTCAACATGGCAATCCAGTGGTCAATCTGAATAAGTAATTATTATAGGGATAATGCTTGTACATTTTCCAGTCATGATTATAGTTCCCTTAAAAAAGACGGCTGACTGGCTGGCTTGTTCGCCGAATAGTAATAATGATTTTTATTACTATTTGTATATTAACAAATACCTGTAAGTTTTTTGTGAAATTTATGAAATTCCCGAGATTTTTTTGTGAAGTGTCTTCATTGCTAAGTGAATACAGTGCGGTAATCTAGTGTTGACGTTTTTGTGAAGAATTTTTGATAAGTATAAAAGCGCCGGTTTTACTTGTGGTTTTGTTACAAACTTACGTTGTATGGTTCTTTGGCTGTTTAGTCAAAACGGTATCACTGTTACGCTCTATGAGAGCCTTTATAGTTGTTTGGGACTATTTGGGAGTGTGGCGAACACTACGATTAATATATTGTATTCGTTAGTCTTCAATTCTGCGAACCAGGGGATCGGGCACTCCAGGCGCCCCAGGAATTACGGTTGGCTATTTACGCGGCAAGTCAAATATTTTTGATCGACAGAACCGAAATTATGCCTTTAATTAATATAAATGCTGTTAATGAAGGCCTTAATGATTAATATCTTTAAATGTCGGGTAACGCACAGAATATTTTGAAAGGGTTTGATATGGTGCAGTTAAGATTGTGGTTAATCCTACTTAATACGTACTTATACGTAAATTGAAGTATCAACCCCATCTTATTTCATAAATATTTTGCCTATACAAATATGGAGGAGTTACTCATGAAAGTAATTGTTATGAACTTGGCAATTGCGTCATGTTTTGTAGTGGGCATTACCTTAGCTCAAGCTGATTCCCAAGAAGACCATGGAGATGTAATGAATAAAAAGTCTGGCACATTTGGAGGAAACAGCACCGTTGGCACATCGGGAGGAATGAGTATTTCTGATTCATTCGGTGTAATTGATCCTTCTGGTTCATCCCGTGTAGTTGATCCGTCGGGCACATCCAGTGTAATGGGTCTGCCCGGTACATCCGGTGGAACCAGTAGCTTTGGCTTTAGTTCCGGCTCAGTCAGAGGGTCTGGACATTAACCTTACAAGTTTTAATATAAATGACGCGTCCTCCGCGTTGTGAACAATCCAGTAAGTCTTTTGCGAGCTTCATGCACAATTGGCTATGTAAACCCAGTTATTTAATATGTTGTGTGTTGCGCGTATTGCAATTAGTTCGGTGCACACATAACGACACCTTCATTTATCCAGCCCCGATTGATCACTTCTTGTATGGCGGCTGGGCTTGTACTGATGCGATGATTACTGTCGATGCCTCGCGTAAATCCGTTGTTGTATGCTCGATAAACTGGCAGCAACCCGCTCGCACAAGTGCCGTCGATGGGAAGGGTTGAAAGAAAGTCCAGGTTCTCAAGATTCCATCGTTTTTCCGTAGCCGGTATGTTTGCTTGCAACTGTTTGAGGTTGTCGCATTCCGCACCGAGCAGAGTATAAAAATGTGAATTCGGGCCAGGTGATTGACTCCCATAGAAACGGCAGACAGCGGTACTACCCCCAGATTTGAACGTATTGCCGGTACGTATCCAACAAGGCCCCGCGCTGCCGCCGTCGATGGCGATCGCTTCACTTGTATTGGCGGTAAGAAAGTAATTGTCGAGTTGGGTGTTGTAGAATTCGACAACGATGCTGCTGTCGATCACGGTGACGGCGTCATCATCTTCGCTTGTCACATAAACCTTGTTGGTCTCCGGGTTCACTGCCAAAGAGTTTGGATGCGTCCCGACGGTCACGGTGGTCGTGGTGTTGGTAGCGCCGTCGATTACTGTGACGCTATTACTGCCATAGTTTGCCACGTAAATCTTGTTCGTTTTTTCATTTAGGGCAACTGCACGTGGCGTAACTCCGGTCGCCAACGTGCTGGTGGTGTTGGTAGCGCCGTCGATGATAGTGATGGTGTCGTTGCCTCCGTTTATTACATAAATTTTGTTGGTCACTGGATTTACTACAAGTGCTTGCTTGAAGGAGGAGTTATCTGATCCTACGGCCAAGGTGCTTATGATGGAATTGGTCGCACCATCGATGATGGTGACGCTATTGTCATTATTCGTAACATAAATTCTGTTTGTCACAGTGTTCACTGCCACAGCGAAAGGGTGTTTTCCTGTAGCCACGGTACTCACGGTTCTGGGGGGGATAGTCGCACCGTTTATGATCGTGACGGTGTCGTCACCCCCGTTTGTTACATAAATTTTGTTGGTCACCGGATTTACTACAATTGCGTGCATGAACGTGGAGTTATCCGATCCAACGGCCACGGTGCTTAGAATGGAATTGGTCGCACCATCGAGGATGGTGACGGTATTGTTATTGTTCGTAACATAAATCCTATTTGTCACGGGGTTCACTGCCACAACGTGTGGGGATACTCCAGTAGGCACGATTTCGAAAGTATTATTCGTGCCATCTATCACTGCGACGACCCTGAAGTCAGCCACGTAAATCTTGTTCGTCGCGAGGTTTACCGCCACTGCAATCAAATCCGGTGACGCGCCACCACCAGTTAGAAAAGTAAGGGAATATAGGAAATCAGTAGCAATCTGATTGGTCGCGCCATCGATGACGGTGACGTCTGCATATTGGAATTCGTAAGAGTCAATTCTACAAGTATTATTCGCAAAAACCATGTTCGCGGCATAAATTTTATTGCTCGCGGGGTTAACCGCAATGGCATGCTCATGCTTGTAGTTAAGAGGGTAACAAAAAGCTAGCGCCGATGTTGAAGCAGCACTGAGCGCTAGCCCGACCAGGAATTGGAGCGAAGTAAAATTTTTCGGAAAGTTAAACATGAGACCTTGAGTGGTTAAGATTGCTGGGTAAAATACGAATTTCAAAAGTAAGGCTGATCTATTCATGTTCTATGACATCAGTCAAACCAAAAGTATCTGATCAGTTGAGCTAGGGAGAGGCTGATCAATTCAAAATTTGGCGGAATTGCGCACGTAACAAATTGATTCTTAATTGGGCGGATTCAACTCTGAAGTGCAATTTCTGTAAGTGAACTTAGGTGGCGAGCTGCGTTAATATCGGAGCCTCTTAAACGACCAAGTAAAAGGAGCACAGATGAAGCAATATAAGCAGCTCACCAGCGGTCAACGATATCAGATTTACGGATTGAAACAAGCGGGTTTGAATCAAACTCGGATTGCCCAAAAGATAGGCGTGGACAAATCGACGATTTCACGAGAGTTCAGGCGAAACAAAGGTCAACGCGGCTGGCGACCAAAACAGGCGCAATCGTTACGTGACGAGCGCAAGCAAACCTGTATCAATGGTAAGCAATTTTCATCGGACAGCTGGGCTGAAGTCGAAAGGTTGATCCGAGAAGACCTCAGCCCAGAACAAGCCGCCAATCGGCTTAAGTTGGAAGGCGAACTGCAGATCAGCCATGAGGCGATCTACCGGCATGTCTACGCGGACAAACGTGATGGAGGAGACCTGTGCCAGCATTTACGTAGCCAGAAACCACGCCGCAAGCGATATGCAAGTGGGCAAGAGCGGCGAGGCACGATCAAGAACCGTGTCAGCATTGATGAACGTCCGGAAATCGTTGACCAAAAGACACGCATGGGTGACTGGGAGGGTGATACCGTCATCGGCAAGAATCACAAAGGGGGGCTGGTTACCCTGGCTGAAAGGAAGTCGCGCTACGTGTTGGCGGGACACATACGCAGCAAACATGCCGAGGGTGTAACGGCCATGACAACGAGTTTGCTGAGTCCCCATAAAGACAAATGCCACACCATTACATTCGATAACGGCAAAGAGTTTGCGGGGCATGAACGGATCGCAGCCGAACTACAGACTGCAATCTATTTCGCGCATCCATACCGTTCGTGGGAGCGAGGTCTGAACGAGAACAGTAATGGGCTCTTAAGAAACACCTCCCAACCAACTGATTTTAAAAAGTAGAGTTAAGCGGGCTGTTCATTGACGACGAGTTTCATCCCCATTTTTTCAGCGCGCTGGGCTAGTTGCCGCAACACTCTTTCGCGATAGCGTTCTTCGTAGTAGTCCTGCCCTTGGTCGGTATATTCTTCTCCCTTGGTAAGCATGGTGTAAATCAGGCGTGCCAACTTGTGCGCGGCGGCGGTTACGGCTTTAGGTTTGTCCATGCGCCCGCACATCCTGCGGAAATATGCGCCCAGCGCCGACTGGCTGCTGCGCAATGCTGCTGCGGCCAATCTCAAGGCTTGGGCCGCCCGGTTGGCTACGCGCTTGGTCTTGCCGCTCATCACTTTGCCTCCGGTAATCTTGGTGCCGGGGCATAGCCCCAGCCAACTCGCGAAGTGCCCTGCCGTGGGGAAGCGCGACATGTCCGCCCCGGTCTCGGAGATCACCGCAAGCGCGGTGGTGACGTCGATGCCGTCGATGCGCGTAAGATCAACTCCGCACATCCTGAACAATTGCGTGCGCAGATCAAACTTCGGCGCGTTGCGGGCGCGACCACGCTTCTTTCCCTTCGCTGGTTCGCCGTCATGAACTTGCAGGCTTTGCAATTGCCCCTCGATCTCACGGTCGCACTCGGCTAGCTGTGTGCCGATGAAATCGAACATATCCAGCGCTTGCTTGAGCGCAAACAGATGCTCTGCGCGCCAGTTGCCTTGCAGGCTTTTTGCGATTTCGTCAGCGGTAGCGCGAATGCGCACATTCTTCATTGCGGCCAGCACTTGACCGTCGCGCTCGCCAGCGACAATGGCGCGCAGAATCTTTTGCCCCGTCTCGCCGACCACGTCCGAGATGACGTTGGTGAGCTGGATGTTCATCTGCGTGAGCGCCTTTTGCATGCGCTGCACATGCGTGCCCTGGCTTCTCAAAAGCATCCCGCGCTGGCGCCATAGAGAGCGCAATACGCACACGGCTTCGGTAGGACGAAATGCGCCGCGAAGCAAACCGTAGGTCATGAGTTGCTGCAACCATTGGCAGTCCAGCACGTCAGACTTGCGGCCCGAGACATTTTTGACGTGGCGCGCATTGACCAGAAACACTTTGAAGCCGCGCGATTCCAGAAGCTCGAACAAAGGGATCCAGTACACGCCCGTGGATTCCATCGCGACCGTGTCCACCCCGCAAGCGTCGAGCCAGTCGGCCAAGGCGTTGAGGTCAACCGTAAAGCTCGAAAACTCCCGGACAGGCTCGTCGTCCCTGTCCGGCGGCACAGATACGTAATGGGACGAACTACCGATATCGACTCCAGCCGCATGGGGATGGGTGATCGTTAAAGGCTCTCTGGATTTGCCGGGTTTGATACTGATTTTTTGCTTGCGTTGCACCATGATTATCTCCATCATTCGTTTTGGAATGTGGTGCCACATCGGGTACGTCGTCAAGCTCACTCTCTTAAACGGGATATCGGCCAAGCGTCCCAACAACGCCAAGCCAATTAACCAATGTCGATGACGTCACCCATGACCACGCTAACCCTCGGGCAATATGCACCATTGCTATTCCGGTCTTCCGTGGCACCTCATTCCACTTTGCCACATTCGGAGAGCGACGTGTTTCTTCGGCGCGATTTGCGGCACGGGGCCGATTACTACGCTAATCCGGCAGTACTTCCCCAAAGGCATGGAGTTGGCTGACGTTACCGAAGAGCAAGTGCAGCGAGCGGTAGAACGACTCAACCACCGGCCACGCAAAGTGCTGGGTTTCAGATCACCGCATGAAGTACTATTCGGGGTGGAGATGCGCTACACCAAGCCAGTATTAGCTGTTGCACTTCGAACTGAATCCGCCTAATTTAAATACATCTATCTGATTATTATATAAAATTCGTTATGAATAAAAAATAATAGCTTCGAACATTTGTTACCTTCATTTATCAATGATTTTAGGCTGTACTCTTGGGCAGCTCCATTATCCACTTATCGTGCTCGGGTAAATGTCTAAGATGAAGAAAACGTAGTTTAGGGATTTACGGTTTTTATTTAATTATGATTGCGGAGGGCTGTTATGGACGTGAAACGTAAAACAGTAGGGGACTTTCATCCTGAAGTATTGAAACTATTCGATAAGTATGTACATGGTGATATTTCTCGTCGAGGTTTTTTGCAATCGGTCGCCCAGTTCGCAGGTGGCGTCACAGCCTTAAGTTTGCTAGATGCGCTGAATCCACGCTTCGCCGACGCATATCAGGTTGCAAGCAATGATTCACGTATTACAACAAACTATGTGGAATATCCTTCGCCGCAGGGTTACGGGAAATTGCGAGGTTATCTGGCGCAGCCTGCCAAAGCCAAAGGTAAATTGCCTGTCGTGTTGGTGGTACATGAGAATCGCGGGCTTAATCCGCATATCGAAGATATAGCACGCCGTCTCGCGCTGGATAATTTTATCGCTTTTGCACCGGATGCGCTGTATCCATTAGGCGGTTACCCAGGAGATGAAGACAAGGCACGAGAACTCTTTTCTAAACTTGATCAGACCAAGACTAAGGAGGATTTTGTTGCTGCGTTTGGGTTTTTGAAAAAGCTTCCCGAAGGCAATGGCAAAGTTGGCGTGGTGGGTTTTTGCTACGGTGGCGGAATCGCTAATTTTCTGGCGACGCGTTTTCCCGATCTGGATGCTGCCGTACCTTTTTATGGTGGTCAGCCATCAAATGAAGATGCAATCAAGATCAGGGCACCGCTGTTGTTGCACTATGCCGAGAAAGACGACCGCATCACAGGTGGATGGCCGAAATATGAGACTGCGCTGAAGGCTGCTGGCGTCAACTATCAGGGGTTCGTCTACCCGGGTGTGCAGCATGGTTTCAACAACGACACCACGCCGCGCTACGATGAAGCAGCTGCGAAGCTGGCGTGGCAACGCACAATCACCTTTTTTGATACTCATCTGCGCAGATAATGCAGAGACATTAGAGAGATAAAAAATTTAGATTAAAAAGACTGGCGTGGTTGGACATGAGGCTAGTATAACAACCCATTAATTACAAAACATAATGTCTAGCCATTTTTGTATCTGCATCCTGCCGAGTGAACGTCCACTCAATGCCACGTTGCTCCATGTTACGGCGCAACTGCCAAGCATTCACTTCGGCGGTGAGCGTAACACGGTCTGGCAGGCGTCGATCAAGGCACTGGCGGTCAAGAATACCGATTTCGATTTCAGCCATGTTGAGCCAACTGGCATGTTTCGGCGTGTAGTGAAAGACTACACGTCGCAGCAGTGCCTTTGCTTCCTTGGCACCGAGCACTTCCTCGAAGCACTTGCGAAAGTGGGTGTTGAGATTGTCCATCACCAGATGGATACGCTGCGCCGTGACATAAACCTGCTTGTGATCACGACCGTCCGCCGACCTCCTTTTGGCTCGACCGCCACGAACAGGTTGCAAGTACCGGCGCGGACATACTCGTAATCCTGCTTCGCGGACGAGTTGGGCTGGGTTGGCAAAGGGGGCCGCGTATCCTTGAGCAGCTGCTTGCTCTTCTCGTCCAAACAGACCACGGGTTCTTCCGCCCGGAACGGACGGGCATAAAGATCGAGCAGGTCATACATTCGCTGCCGGTATTCTTCGGTCAAAGCGCCAATGCACCACATCACCTTGCACCATGGCTTGAGACAGTTTTTTTTAGCAGCCGGCGAATAGTCTCGCGGCTGATCGGACCAATATCCGCCTGCCTCTGCGCTGCCTGTTCCAGCAACTCGAGCGTCCAGCGCCTGGCACCTTCCGGCGGCTCCGAGCAGGCCAGAGCGGTAATCTTCGCCTCGACGTCGGTAGCAAACTGCCGAGGCTTGCCGGGACGCGCGACATCGCACAGTGCATATTCGGCACCATCCTCCAGATATGCGCTTCGTGTCCGCCAGATGGCGGTTCGTCCAACGCCGAGAACTGCCATGATCTGGGCTTCGGGGATCCCGCGATCAAGGGCAGATAAAATATGTGCCCGATTGACTTCTCGGGCGTGGTGCAAACCCTTTGTACGATATGTCTCGATCAACTCACGATCCTCGTCGGTAAGATACAGTTCAGTCTGTCGCATGGCAGGCTCCTCATCATGGGATGGGTATGCGACAGTATAATATATGTTTCGTTATTTATGAGTTTAGATACTAGGCTTTTTGATGGTGAGCTTGAATTCGACAAGTCTGATTATCGCTATCCTATAACGGATGAACAGGCCAGCGAGAACGTGTCTGATCATCCGGGTTAAGAGGTCATACTGGATTAATTTTTAGCTTCTATTTTTACTATAGACATCATCCATTTACTATGCTGATGACTGAGTATCAGTAACTTAAGGAGCCCAGCAGCATGAGCCGCTGTAACCAGCGGCAGGTTTAGTTTCGTTCTGCGGGGCGGGAATAGATTTGGCAGTGTCGCTTTGAATTGAAGTACTTGATTGCTTGGAGCTATCAGACATTGAAGTACCAGATTGTCTGGCGTTAGCAGGCATTGAAGTATTTGACTGTCTAGATTTATCTCGCTTTGAGGTATCGGATTGTGTTGCTCTATCAGGCATTGAGGTACGGGTTTGCCAAGAGCTGTCGGGTTTTGAAATCCCAGAACGAACCGGCTCTCCCGATTCCGATACAATGCAACCAGATCCTGAGGTTACACAATCAGCATGCGCTGACATAGCGAATGCAAAGCTGGAAGCTATAGCGAAATTAAGAACAGTTTTTAACATGTAAATCTCCTTGTATAGAATTAATAATTTGATTACTTAAAATTATTGATACGCCCAAATGATGCTTAAAGTGAAAGGTGCCATTACAATTTAACTGGCATATCACGGTCGAACCAATAGTTGCAGTCTGGTTATTTAATATCCTCGAGCCTCACTCATCTAAATAAATAGGCAGACCTTAGATAGTACTTTAACGAGCAGCATATATATTGTCTGTGCGGTCTCCCACATTTTTTAATTTAACCGATCATTAGCAGATTCCTAACTCCGGCATTTATCTAAGGCGGTTTTGGTCTCACTATTGTTTGGTTTAAATTAAAATTAATTGGCTACAATTATTCCCTGTATCTCCAGGAACAGGAACAAATGTATGAGGCTAAAGGAGCGTCCATAATTAACTAATTGCAGAGAGTTTTTATCGTAAAACGATAGGCTATACTAAGCTGGTATGAGCTGTAGCACCTCTAATTTGAATCTGCCTATAGTTGCCTATGACATACCAAAATAAATTTACCTTTCTTACTCATCATGTTGAAATTTTGCGCTCCAGCTATTTACACTGGACTGGAAAATCTTTTTTTGATAAAGGCATTACTCATGAAAATGCTGTAGAGGCCCTTTTTGTGGCTCCGTTCGCAGTTCTCTCTCACGGCATCGGGGGAGACCCAATATTCAATTATGGTAATCAACGAGCGCTGGATATATTCGAAATGAGCTGGGAAGAGTTTACCGTTCTTCCATCACGCTTATCGGCTGAAACAGTAAATCAAAAAGAGCGGGTTAAACTGCTGGATGCAGTTGGCAAACATGGATACATCAATAATTATTCTGGTATCCGTATTTCGAAGTCGGGTCGGCGTTTCATGATCCATGACGCTACGGTATGGAATTTGATGACACCAGAGGGTCAGTTTTATGGCCAAGCAGCACTCATCAGAGACTGGAAATATCTTTAATTTTTTCGATGCAACGTTAAATACTTTACAGGCTTCTTTAACATTGGCGGTCATACCTGCATTGCCACTGTGTCTTTTGTGAATTATTTCCCCGTCTTTGTGACCACATCTTAATATCAATGAGTTTTTATGAGGGATTTTCATCCGATGTGCGGCCTTGCCAAGATTATCCCGCTTACCATTCAATTCAATCGATCGTAAGAAACGAGGCAGGAGATTTTTAACTCTTATGCATAAGGGGCACTGCCTTTTAGGTAAAGTCGAAATACCCACAGCCCGATGGAGTACTGATTAGAAACTGTGACCATTGGAATTCATGGTGACCTCCATTAACAAAAAATATTTCTTAACTTTAAACACGCTAGACCGATAACAAGTTCGTGGATTTCGAACTTGAATCCACTTAAGTAAACTTTAGACAATTAAGGTGCGAGGATTGGATATGGATAGCAAAATTACATTTATCAAAACCAGTAAGGGTGAGGACGAAAGCAATAGGATAACAAATTATTTATCCAGTGAGATCAAGCGTGTTTTTTGTTTAATTGATAATAAATCCACTGTGAAAGAACTGATGAAACGGGCTGCGCCCAGTTTGCGGGAATCGCTTGAATATATGCTACAGGAACTGATCAATGGAGGCTTTATTCAAGATAAAGACAAGGTGAGTTGCGTTGCTAATATTGCGATTCCACGGGACAGACGGGTCAGCAGCGCTCCCAAGATTTATACTGGCCGAGATCGGCGGAGTGCGACACCGTTGCGAGTTACTGAGCGCCAGATAAGCTCACCGAAAATACGGCCTATTTAATTAATGCCGCAGAATCATTATGAATACGTGCCTGATCAAAGTTGTACATTTGCAAAGCCATGAAATTCATGTACTGAAAAATTCAGTGATGGCATTTGTCATGTGGAAGAGAATATTTTCTTGATAGTCAGCTATGTAGTGTGTTTGTTCGTTCAGGCGTTGCAAGTCAGTTTCAGAAACCGGCCAGAAGCAGCCGATCAAGAATCCTCACCTCAAACGAAAACTGCATGTTCTTTTAATGTTCAGGCTGAGCGTTCAATTGCAAAAGAAAGAGATACAACATGTATACGCTTATTTTCTTCGGTATCGTTGCCATAGTATTGATTTACGGCATTAGCTTGTATAACAACTTGGTGAGTGTCAAAAATGCCGTTGCCAAGGCTTGGGCCAACATCGACGTGCTATTGAAACAGCGCCATGACGAGTTGCCAAAACTGGTTGAAGTGTGCAAACAGTACAAGCAGTTTGAGCAGTCCACTCTGCAAAAAGTTATTGAGGCACGATCACAGGTGCAGTCTGCGGGGAACCGTCAAGATATCGACGCCCTGGGGCAGGCGGAAGGGATGCTACGCGCGGGACTGGGCAGAATCTTCGCCCTTGCAGAAGCTTACCCGGAGCTAAAAGCTAATGAAAGTTTCATGCAGCTGCAGAGTCGTATCAGTAATCTTGAGAATGGAATTGCTGACCGCCGTGAATTTTATAACGACGCAGTGAGCATCAATAATGTGCACATTGAAATCTTTCCCGCCAATATCCTTGCGAAGATGTTCGGCTTTGATGAAAAAACCTTGTTGGTATTCTCTGCGGAAGAAAAGATGGATGTAAATCTCCAGCAATTATTTAACTAACGATTACGGCAAATATATCTTGCCTGTTAATGAACCATCCATGCTTGTTTTCCCTGATCTCTGGTGGGTAAGATTCGTGCGAATCGCTGTGCAATATTCACGATAATCCCCATGCTGGATTGGCTACGACGCAAATATGCGCAACTTATTACCTCAGGTGCGCAGCTGTTGCTGCTGCTTGTTGGTATCAACCTGCATTCCCGCGACGGCTGGGTGTCTTGCCTTGCTGCAATTGCCTTGATTAGTTTCTATGCATGGATATCTTCGCTATATAGGCTGCGTACCTTACGCAACACACCTACATCAAAGATTGCTTCTGCCGCACAAGGTTATGTTGAATTAGTGGGAAAGGGTCAACCATTCTGTGATCCTCTATTGTTCAGCACGTTAAGACGAGTTCCTTGCTTGTGGTGCCGTTATAAAATCGAACAGCAAGAGAAAAATGGATGGAAAATAATAGATAGCGGTGAAACTGACGACTCTTTCATACTGCGCGACGACACCGGTGAATGCGTGGTTGACCCGGAGAATGCAGAGATCATCACTCAGGATTATGACCAGTGGCAAGAGGATGGCTGTCGTTACACTGAGTGGAAATTGATCAAGGGTGAAATCCTCTACGTCATCGGGCGGTTTCGTACGCTTGGTGGGAGCAATCAGGAATTTGACCTGCGCGTTGAGTTGAACGCATTGCTGACTGAATGGAAGAAAAGTATGCCCACGTTGCTTGCACGCTTTGATTTGAATAAAGATGGGGAGCTAGGCATAGAGGAATGGGAACTCGTTAGACAAGCGGCCAAGCGGGAAGTAGAGAAAATGAAGGTGGATGTTCTGGCCCAGCCCAGCACCCATATCATCAGCCGTTCTCCTGATGGACAACTCTTCCTTATCAGCAACCTCTCGGGGGATCGTCTGTCACGTCGCTACATGTTCTGGGTCTGGGGGCATCTCATGATTTTCTTTGGATCGCTTGGTGGGTTAGGATTAATGCTGCAAAATGTCAGCTTATAACGTAAAACACAATATTATGGACGGCATCCATGTTCATCAGAATTATCAATATAAAATCCATGCTCTTGGTCAACGGTCATTGATGTGATGCGTTTTAGAAAGATATATGGTCTGACTTTTTTAGAGTCATTCAGGTTTTGGGGAACTAAATATTTATTTTTATCTTTTTATTTTCGACTACTGGTTAAAAAGCTTTACAGGGGCCAAATCGGAATCGCTACTCAAATTTATCGGATAGCAATTCTCTGAAATTAGATTGTTACGTGTGCTACATAGTGGGGTACAGAGATAATGAAGACATCAAAAATGCGTTTGGTTTTAACCTTAATCATCGCCCTGTTGGTGGGGGTTTCGACTAGCGAGGCAGTGTTTGCGGCAGGCGGAGGGCGTGGTGGTGGCTGGCACGGGGGCGGTGGGTGGCATGGCGGCGGCGGGTGGCGTGGAGGTGGCTGGAACGGTGGTGGGCGCGTAGGCATCTATCTCGGTGCGCCGATTGGGTTTAATTTTGGGTATTCTCCGTACTCATACTATGGGGCATCGTACTATGGGTCGCCCTATTATTATTCGCCGGCGCCCGCGTATTACCCCCCGGTGCAGCCTGCGCCGGTAATTTACACCGAACGAAGAGACGACCCACAGATAAGAACACAAGAAGCACCGAGAAATTCGTCGCAAAATGTTCAGGGTTCTTGGTGGTATTACTGCGTAAATTCAAATTCTTATTATCCATATGTTAATAAATGTCCAGGAGGTTGGCTGCGAGTTGCGCCGCAACCTGCACCCGATTCAGATGACCAACCCGCTGTGAGTAATGTATCTGCGCCATGACACATAAATTGCGACTTTCTTTCTTGCTGTTGGCAGTTCTCGTGCTCAATGCTTGTACGTCGTTACCGACTGGTCCAGGTATGCTTGCGCTGCCGGGCACGGGAAAAAGCTTTAACCAGTTCCGATTTGACGAGGCTGATTGCAGGCGGTATGCCAGCACTCAGGTCGGTGGTCGCACGGCCAATGAAGCAGCGGCTGAGAGTGGTGTGAGAAGCGCAGTGGTAGGAACTGCAATTGGCGCCACAGCGGGCGCATTGTTAGGCGGACACAATGGCGCTGGCGTGGGCGCCGGATCTGGATTGCTCATTGGTTCCATGGTAGGAGTGGGCACGGGTGAAAGCTCAGGACTCAACCTTCAGCAGCGTTATGACTTCGCATATCACCAATGCATGTATGCGAAAGGCCATCGTGTCCCAGTATCAGGCCGTTTGGAATATTCACGGCAGCCTGTCCAAAATAGCAAATATGCACCTTCACCGGCTCCAAGCGGAACGCCATCATTGCCTTCTGTTAACTCTTTCGTGCCTCCGCCGCCGCCTCGCGGGGCTCCGCCACCACCGCCTCCGGATGTTTCCACAGCTCCGTTGACCCCTGAAGATATTCAGCAATTAGTGCCTCGTGAGGATGTCCTGCCCCTAACGACGCCTGATGACACTTCTCCACTAGTGCCTTCTGAGGATTTTCAGCCACCCATGCCTCCAAGCGGCAATCCGCCACCGCCACCTCCTGATGCTTAGACATCAACGATGATCCTGAGAGCGTCGGGCATCTAAGAGCCTGTTCACGATCTTCGCAGCAGCAGAACCAGGAAGGCAAGGTGGATGAATTGCAGGCTGGTATTGAGTTTGCGTTCGCAGTTCTTCCATAGCCGTCTGCATTTCTCCAACCAGGCGAAGCTGCGCTCAACCACCCAACGCTTTGGGATGACGGCGAAGGTGTGCAGTTCGTTGCGCTTGGCGATCTGCACCGATGCCCCCAGTATTTCATCGACTGCCAACGCAAATGGTCGACCTACATAACCACCGTCAGCCAGAATACGTTGTACCTGCGCAAGGCCTGGTTTGCACCGTGCCATCGCCTGCAAGATACCTTTCCGATCAGTGACCTCAGCGGTGGTCACCGCAACTGCATGCGGTAGTCCTTGGGTATCCACCGCAATGTGGCGCTTGATTCCAGAGATCTTCTTGCCTGCGTCATAACCCTTCTGACCCGCCGTGTCCGTGTTTTTCACGCTCTGCGCGTCCACAATCAATAGCGTCGGCTGTGCGTTGCGCCCCTGTCTCGTACGGGCCACGCCAACTTGATTTTTTTAACGCCCGCTCCAGCAGGCTCATTCCTTCCTCGTCCTGCTCACTCCACTTGGCAAAGTAGGAGTGCACCGTGCGCCATTTCGGAAACTCCCTCGGTAGCATTCGCCACTGGCAGCCGCTCTTGAGCAGGTACAGTACCGCGCTCCAGACCTCATATAAGTCCACCGTGCGGGGCTTGGTACGCTTGCGCGCCCCTTCCAGCAAGGGCCTAATTTGCTCGAACTGCTCGCGGCTGATGTCGCTTGGGTATTTTTTCTTGCGCATTCGGACATTGTCTCGGATTTCAGCAAGATCGTGAACAGGCTCTTAGTGCATCGTCTGGTTTTACGATAGTCCAGGAACTTGAACTTCGTGAAACGGGTGAATGTGATTTGAGCCAGATTTCGCATTGGCGCACCCAAAAATCAATGAGGCTCACCCACGGTTAGCGAAAGTCCATTATCTTTCGGGCCAAGTCCGAGCAGCCACGGTACCGCAGTTTTAGCCCATCTCTCTGCGTTAGGATAATCCCGTGCTTGCGAACCAAAGGTACTGCGCAGCATGTCCGTATTAATGATTCCAGGATTCAAAGGGGTCGCCGCCATTCCCTGTGGCAGTTCCTGAGCTAATGCTTTGGTCAGACCTTCGATTGCCCACTTGGTCGCGCAATAAGGGGCGACTTCCGCATCGGTTGAGCGGCCCCAGCCAGAGCTGAGATTAACAATGACTCCGCTCCGCTTGGCTATCATGGCCGGTACGAAATGTCGGATAACATTGGCTACTCCCTTTATGTTCACATCAACGACCATGGAGAATTCACTGGCAGGCACTTTCCAAAGCGGTGCATTACGGTTGACGAGTGCGGCGTTATTTATCAGCAGGTCGGGCGAACCGGCCAAGCTCAGGCAATGTTTTGCCCAATCACGCACAGCCTCATCGTTTGTGACGTCTAGCACCTCGAAGCAACTGTCTGGCCCATGAAGGTTATTCAGTTCATGAATCGCAACTTCTGATCGTCCACAACCTAAAACTCGGTGGCCGAGACGAATAAATCCATCGGTCATAACACGTCCCAATCCACGGCTTACGCCAGTAATGACAATCACTTTGGAAGTCATAAGATCACCAGTTTATTCATTTTGCTTGTCTTCCCGTTACGTAGTGTTCAAGTGAATGAGAGCGATAATTTAGCTCGTTGATATTGCGGGGGCCAATGGGCACCGTATCCGTTTGTTCCGTGCCAAGGATATGTTCGGCTTGCATAGCTCGCAGATTAAATTCTAGCTTGTGATAATCAGGTTTCATACATTGACACAGTTGATAGACGGTTTAGTTGTGCTCGCGTTTCTTGATGTGTGCCGCATTGTCTATTCGAAATGAGCACAAACCTGTTATTTAACAACAGGCAGAAACTCAGAGGGTATCGCCCAGAGATGTGCTGCTACTAAAGCGCGCCAAGGCGAAAACTCAGCCAGCCAGCGCTCTGTGAAGTTCTCAGTAACTTTTTCCGTGGGACCAAGTAACAGTTGTAATTTGCGCCGAACGGCCGCATCTCCATGTAGCGAGCCATCGAGCCAGCCGAAACCACGAAGCAGCGCGTAATTGACGGTCCAAGGGCCTATGCCGCGTAAGCTTAGCAGTTGCTTGTGAATTTCCTCAACGGGTATCGTGGTCATCCATGTCTCCAGCGGCAGACGGTTTGCTGCAACCTCGCGGCTCAACATGATCAGCGTTTGAGCCTTGGTTTGCGAGAATCCTGCTTGGCGCAGTTCCGTTTCGCTCAAGTTTGCAACTTTATCTGCATCTGGATAACACGCCAGCCCAGAGGAATCTTTCACGCCAGTCAGCTGAATGAACTTGCGGCGCAGGGAAACCGCTGCACCAATGCTGATCTGCTGTCCGGTAATTGCCCAAGTCAGTGCTTCGAAAGGCGTTGCTGAAAGGGGCACCCGCAACCCGGGTTGCCGGGCAATGAGTAGTCCTAGTTGTGGATGGGTGCGATAGATGGACTCGAAGTCCTCGATTCGTTGCGTCAGGCCAAGCATGCGCCGCACTATCTGTACGAGCGTATCTTGATTGGCGTTCGTTACTCCATCAATGGCCAGTTCCACGTCGGCATGCCCAATCTCCAAGCGAATCGTCAAGGAAGCTGCCTGTCCCTCCCACATCAAGCCTTTTTGCAGACAATGCCCGTCAATTCGTTCAGCTACTGCCAACGTATCGCGGCCGTGGAAATCAAGCACATCATCAACTCGAAAATCATCGGCCAACGGAATCGAACACGATAGGTGTGTTCGCATTACCCGTTCCATTCCTTGACTCTGTACGTCGCATCGTGAAAGATTCGGTCAGTACAAATTCGCCGCTGGCGAAATGCCGTCCGGACTATTGAGCAGCGCGTGGCGATATTCACCGTATTTTCTCGAGCACACATGCCTGCTGCGCCTCTCGGTCAAGTAATGCGCGTTTTCGTTCGACGCCCCAGCGGTAACCGGACAAACCGCCATCGATACGCACTACGCGATGGCAGGGAATCGCCACCGCCAGCGCGTTGGCGGCACAAGCCCCGGCCACGGCACGGACAGCCTTGGGTGCTCCGATGCGTTGGGCGACGTTGGTGTAGCTGACGGTTTCGCCGGCAGGAATTTCTTGCAGGGCCTGCCAGACGCGCTGCTGGAAAGCTGTGCCCCGCACATCCAATGGTAGATCTAGGCCTATCCCCGGCGCTTCGACGAATCCGACTACCTTAGCTACGAGTTGCTCAAATTCTGCATCACTGCCCACCATAATGGCGTGAGGAAAACGGTCCTGCAGGTTACGCACCAACGTATCGGGTTCATCACCCAGGAGAATGGCACAGACACCGCGTTTGCTGGCTGCCACCAGTATCGCCCCGAGCGAACACTGACCGATGGCGAAGCGTATCTCAGTATTGGTCCCCCCGGCTCGGTAGTTGGTCGGTGTCATGCCCAAGATCTGATTCGATTTTTCGTAAAAGTGCCCGTTGGAGTTGTAGCCCGCATCATAGATCGCCTCGGTGACTGTGTTGCTCCGTTTCAGCCCGGTGTGGACGCGAGAAGCCCGATGGGCTGCCGCATAAGCTTTTGGGGTCATGCCGATGACGGACTTGAAGATACGATGTAAGTGGTAAGTGCTGAGTCCGGCATATTTCGCCAATTCATAAAGGCTGGGTGTCTGTTCGGCCGTCTCGATGAATCGACACAATTTGGTCACTAAGGTGGTGTGCGGCTCGGCCATCTGCGGTTGATCCGGCTGGCATCGTTTGCAGGGGCGAAAACCGGCTTGTTCGGCATGGGCGGCAGTAAGATGGAATTGTACGTTTTCGGGCCGGGCAGGACGAGATGGGCAAGAAGGACGACAATAGATCCCGGTCGTTTTGACTGAGTAGAAGAATGTTCCTTCCGCCGCAGGATCGCGAGCGACCACGGCGGACCAACGTGGGTCATTCAGCGTTGCTGCGGCGAGTCGTTCAGTCTTGGTGGCCATGTTCATTGTGTATTTTCAACGGTTTCAGGATGAAGAATTCTAGTCTAGCCATCGCTTGAAAAGGCTGCACTCCGAATCTTGCTTTTGAATTCGACGTGTCAATTGATCGCATAGGGCCACTAACCGTCTTAATGAAGGGACGCTCATTATCTAATAATGCAATTTTGGCTGCACCCGGCCTCGCTGGTACCAACCCCGTGCAGAATGCGAGCATCAATATTTTCCTCGATCACCCTTTCTCCATAAACTGCTCAAGATGTGCAAGAAAGGCGCGTGTCTTGACGGGCAGGTAGCGGCGCATGGGCATCACGGCCCAGGCGGGCACGGCGGGAAGGCGCCACTTCGGCAATATCCGCACCAAACGTTGGTGATGTACATCTTCTACTACGAAACGATCCGGTAACGCACCGATGCCCGCACCATCCAGTAAAAGCTGCTGGATCATGTCAGGTGAATTCAAGGTGAGACGTCCGGGGGGAACCCCTTCCCAAACAATCTTGCCATTTGTGAGTTTCCAAGGGACTGCGCTTCCTCGCGCCGAGAGTAAACGAACCGCCGTATGACGTTCTAACTCATCAGGATGCTGCGGTGCAGAATGAAGCGCGAGATAGATGGGGCTGGCGTACAGGCCGAAACCAAGCGCGTCGATCTTGCGCGCCACCAGCGTGGAGTCGCTTTCCAGCACCCCCATGCGAATGGCAAGATCGAAGCGTTCGCCGATCAGATCAACGCGCCTCGAAGACAGATCAAGATCAAGCTGTATCTCAGGATAGGTTTCGATGAAAGTGGCGATGGCGCGCGAGAAATGTTGCTTGGCATAGTCGCCCGGCATGGAAACGCGTAGTCGTCCGCGCGGCTGCACATCCTGACTGCGCACGAAATCTTGTGTGATAGCAACCTCTTCTGCAACGCGTCGGCAATGATCAAGGAATTCCTGACCAAAGTCGGTGAGTGTGAGTCGACGAGTCGTGCGCAACAGTAGCCGCTGCCCCAGTGCTGCTTCAAGATTCGTCAAGCGGCGAGAGACCGTGGCTTTGGGCATGGCGAGATGTTCGGCTGCACGCACCAAACTTTCTTGTTCGACGATGGTAGCGAACAGAATGTAGTCGTCAGCGGAGATATTCTTTTGTTCCATTTGTGGAACAGCTTATCCCATCTTCATGGCTTTATCTATCTTTTCGAGCCGTCTAAGATGTAGTCACATTAATTTAATGGAGAAATGAATATGAATACCATCAATCAAACAACGCTGCATCAATCGCGTGGCGTCGAGCGCATCATCGAAGGAGTTGCCACCTCGGACGGCGCCGGCGTGAAGCTCACTCGCGTACTGACGGGCAAACTGCAGCACCGCCTTGATCCATTTTTGATGCTGGATGCATTCGGCAGCGATAACCCGGACGACTACATCGCGGGTTTCCCGGATCACCCGCATCGGGGTTTCGAGACAGTAACCTATATGCTGTCCGGACGGATGCGGCATCGTGACAATGCAGGACACGAGGGGCTGCTGGAACAGGGTGGCGTTCAGTGGATGACCGCTGGGCGCGGCATTATTCATTCTGAAATTCCCGAGCAAAAAGACGGCGTGATGGAAGGTTTTCAGCTGTGGCTCAACCTGCCCGCGAAGGCCAAGATGGGCGAGCCGTGGTATCGCGACATTTCAAGTAAGGAGATTCCAGAATACATAACGGCAGAGAACGTTACCGTGCGTGTCATTGCCGGAATGAGTAACGGTGTGACAGGCGTCGTTACACGCGAAGAGACCGAACCCATGTATCTGGACATTCACTTGCCTGTGGGCGCTTCATTCTCGACGACATTGCCTGCCACGCATAACGCGTTCATTTACGTCTATCGCGGCACGGTAAAGGTGGGTGACACGCTGGTGGAGTCTCACCGCATGGGTATTTTGAGCAACACACCGCAAGCCGATGGCGTGACGCTCACAGCGACAGACGATGCGCGCCTGATTCTGATCGCCGGCCGGCCGCTCAACGAACCCATCGTGCAGTACGGGCCGTTCGTGATGAATACCCAGGAAGAGATTCATCAGGCGATGGACGATTTTAGGAATGGGCACTTTGCCTGAATCAAATAATTTCAAACCAACAAGGAGCATGACATGACTACCAACAATATTTTCAGGCAGATCAATGGCAATATCGTGAAATTGGTATTAATACCCGCGGTCAGCGCGTCGCTTGCGCTCGCCGCCAGACTTTTAGCGTCGGCAATCTTCATTGGTGCAGGATTCAGCAAACTGGGAGCGGGTTATGCGGGAGCGCAAGCCTATATGGCATCTGTCGGTCTCCCCGGTGAGCTTCTTCTCTTGGTGATCTCGCTGGAAATTGGGGGTGGACTGGCGTTGTTGCTTGGGTTTCAGACCCGCTTGGTGGCATTCGCGCTGTCGGTTTTTTGCATCGTTTCCGCTGTGTTGTTTCACTCTGGCGCAGACCCGATGCAACAGATCATGTTTATGAAAAATCTCGCGATGGGAGGCGGATTACTGGCCTTCACTTTATTTGGTGCGGGTCGTATGAGTCTGGATGGGGAAACACAGGTTCGAGTTTCTTAACATGGGGTCACTGGTGCGTATCAAGAGTACGCGCACCCATACCGGTTTGCTGGCACAGGCCAATCGTAAATGCGCTTACTTTTGGATAGGTAGGGTGGCATGATGTTGACTTTGTGCACCTTGCTTGGTGTCGCCAGCAGTTTATCAAGATGGCCTTTCCAGCGTGCAGGGATTACTCTCACTTGTGATGATATCCTTGGACGGATTGCCCAATCCAGCATCGACTTAATGCGGTCACGCAGATGGCTTATCGATGAGGCGACCCTCTCTGGAAGTACGATCGTTTTTGTGCCAAGATTCACTGCGGTCTCCCGAGTTGTTTTGACTGTTTGCAAGAAAATGATCGTGACACTCTTTGTTATATGATTTTTGTTATTTTTATAAAATTATTAAGTGTATTTTAAGGTGGGGGTTTCAACTCCGAAATTTTAGTTATGACAAAACAATTCATTCTCGGTACTCCACTTAGCTCCTCTGCTATCAAAGTTATGTTGCTGGGTAGCGGTGAACTCGGTAAGGAAGTTATCATCGCATTGCAACGCTTGGGTGTGGAGACTATTGCCGTGGATCGTTATCCCAATGCACCGGGACATCAGGTGGCACATCGCGCATATGTCATTAACATGACGGATGCTGCGGCATTGCGTAATCTGGTAGAGCTCGAACAGCCGCACCTTATCGTGCCGGAGATCGAAGCTATTGCCACCGATATGCTGGTCGAAATTGAGCGGGAGGGATTGGCGCGGGTCATTCCCACCGCACGCGCCGCTCAACTCACCATGCACCGTGAGGGAATTCGCCGCCTTGCGGCAGAAACATTGGGGCTGCCCACGTCTCCTTATGCCTTTGCCAATAGTCTGGAAGAATTACGTGCGGCGATTGATGACGGCATTGGCTATCCCTGCGTGGTGAAACCGGTGATGTCCTCCTCCGGCAAGGGACAGTCTAAAATCGACAGCGCAGCGGAGGTGGAGCAGGCTTGGAATTATGCCGCCAGCGGCAGTCGGGTGAACCAGGGGCGAGTAATCGTCGAGGGTTTTATTAATTTCGAATACGAAATTACCCAGCTCACCGTGCGTGCGATGGGCAGTAATGGCGAAGTCGAAACGCATTTCTGCGAACCAATCGGGCATGTCCAAATTCATGGTGACTATGTTGAAAGCTGGCAGCCGCAAGCTATGTCTGAACTGGCTTTAAAGCGCACACGCGATATCTCCAGGAAAGTTACGGACAATCTCGGAGGCTTAGGCATCTTCGGCGTCGAACTGTTCGTCAATGGTGATGATGTGTGGTTCAGTGAAGTCAGTCCGCGCCCGCACGACACGGGCATGGTTACGATGTGCAGTCAGATTCAGAATGAATTTGAGCTGCATGCGCGCGCCATACTCGGTCTGCCCGTGAACATTGCTTTGCGTGCGCCGGGCGCGAGTGCAGTGATTTATGGGCAACTGGAAGAATCGGCTATCGCTTTTACGGGTATTGATGAAGCGTTACGTGTCCCGGAAAGCGATTTGCGCTTATTTGGTAAACCGGAATCGTTTTCCAAACGGCGTATGGGCGTGGCGTTGGCAAACGGGGTAGATACCGACGAAGCGAGAATACGTGCCAAACTGGCCGCCAGTAAAGTGGTGCCAGTCAAGAGTTAGTCGTTCCTACCCGATCAAAGACAGCATTTACTTACTTATTGAAAGGGCGTGATCCAGATATTTAAAACACTGGACCACCCCGAGGCAGGAAAATAATTACTGTTACTGTCGAGAATTGGGATTACTGAGTTACCAGCTCGCGCAGCACATAAGGCAGGATGCCGCCATGGCGGTAGTAATCCACTTCGACGGGCGTGTCGATTCGTAGCAGCAGCGCAACTTGTTGCGTGCTACCGTCGCGGCGCTTGATGGTGAGCATTACATCCTGTTGTGGCTTAATGAAATTTGCGATGCCGGTGAGATTGAATGTTTCTTCGCCGGTTAGTTTGAGCGAAGCCACGCTGTCGTTGCCCTTGAACTGTAAAGGCAGCACGCCCATCCCCACCAGATTACTGCGATGAATGCGCTCGAAGCTCTTCGCTACTACCGCTTTTACGCCCAGCAATTGCGTGCCTTTCGCCGCCCAATCTCGAGATGAGCCAGTGCCGTATTCTTCTCCGGCGAAAATAACAGTTGGTGTGCCTTCAGCGATGTATTTCATCGCTGCGTCGTAGATCGCAATCTGTTCGCCGTTGTAAAGTGTGTAGCCGCCTTCAACGCGACTGCCGTCGGCATTGGGAGGCAGCATCAGATTCTTGATGCGCACGTTGGCGAAAGTACCGCGTATCATGACCTCATGATTGCCGCGGCGTGCGCCGTAGCTGTTGAAATCCTTGATAGCCACGCCTTTGCTTTGCAGGTATTTGCCAGCAGGGGTGGAAGATTTAAAACTGCCAGCCGGACTGATGTGATCGGTGGTAACTGAGTCACCGAAAATGCCCAGCGGCTTGGCATTGAGGATGTCGGAAACGCTACCGACGGTCATGGAAAAATCGTCGAAGAACGGCGGACGCGCGATGTAGGTGGAATCGTCCCAATGGTACTGGTTGCCGGTGGGGGCTGAAATGGCGTTCCATAGCGGCAGGTCGCGAGTAAGGTCACTATATAGCCTGCGATATACCATTGGGTCAGCGGCAAATTTCATTGCTGCATGGATTTCCGCACTGCTCGGCCAGATATCTTTCAGATAGACTGATTGACCGTTACGGCCGGTGCCAAGGGGTTCACTTTCCAGATTGATATTTACTCTGCCAGCCAGCGCGAACGCAACTACCAGCGGGGGGCTGGCGAGGAAGTTGGCCTTGATGTTGGCATGGACGCGTGCTTCAAAGTTGCGGTTGCCGGATAATACTGCTGCGGCGATCAGATCGTGGACGAGTATGGCATCTTCGATTTGTGCGCTCAGCGGGCCGGAGTTGCCGATACAAGTGGTGCAACCATAGCCTACCAGGCGGAAACCGAGTTGTTCCAGATAGGGCAGCAGACCAGAATGGGTCAAGTAATCCGTCACTACGCGCGAGCCGGGGGCTAGCGATGTTTTGATATGCGGTTGCACGCGCAGGCCTGCTTCTACTGCTTTTTTCGCGAGCAAACCTGCCGCCAGCATCACACCGGGGTTGGAGGTGTTGGTACAGGAAGTGATGGCAGCTATCAATACGTCGCCATGGCGGAGCTGTACTGCCGGCATCATTTGACCGCTTGTTTCGCAGCGCACGCTGGGTGTCGGGCGGTTGTCCATCATCTCGATTTCAGTCACGGTGCTGGTGTTATGCTTGCTTTGTGTGCCGGTGCCAGCCGGTGCGGTTTCCTGATCCTGCAGGCCACCACCGGCGATGGGTATACACACGTTTCCGCTAAGGTCAGCCAAGTCAGTAAGATAACGTTTTCCCAAATTTTCAGCGGGTTGGTTGAAACCGTTCTCTGCCACTGACTTGCTGAACAAGGTATTAAAATTCTCCTTCATCTCGGAGAGCGGTACGCGGTCCTGCGGGCGTTTTGGCCCGGCCAGAGAAGGCTGGATACTGTTCAAATCCAGCTCTATTACGCTGCTGTAATCGATTGCGCCTGCCTCAGGTATGCCATACAGCCCTTGCGCTTTGAAGTAGGCCTGGAAGGCATCCACTTCTTCATCGTTCCGTCCAGTATTACGCAGGTAGTCTAATGTGACGTCGTCCACCGGAAAGAAACCCATTGTTGCGCCATATTCCGGCGCCATGTTGGCGAGGGTGGCGCGATCCGGCAGGGTAAGCGCAGCGGTGCCTGCACCGAAAAATTCCACAAACTTCCCTACTACTTTATGCTTGCGCAGTAGTTCGGTGACGGTCAATACCAGGTCGGTCGCGGTGATTCCTTCGCGCAGCTTGCCCGTGAGATGAACGCCCACCACATCCGGCGTAAGGAAATATACCGGCTGGCCGAGCATGCCCGCTTCCGCTTCGATGCCGCCCACCCCCCATCCGACCACGCCGATACCATTAATCATAGTGGTGTGGCTGTCGGTACCTACCAGCGTATCGGGATAATAAACGCCGTCTTTTTGCAGTACGCCGCGCGCCAGATATTCCAGATTCACTTGATGCACGATGCCGATGCCGGGCGGCACCACCTTGAACGTATCAAATGCCTGCATGCCCCATTTCATGAATTTGTAGCGCTCATTATTGCGTTCAAACTCCAGTTCCATGTTGAGTCGCAGTGCATCCGGACTATTGTAATAATCCACCTGCACCGAATGATCCACCACCAGATCCACTGGTACCAGCGGTTCAATGATCATCGGATTCCTGCCCATCTTCGCAGCGGCATCGCGCATGGTGGCGAGGTCAACTAGCAGCGGGATGCCGGTAAAATCTTGCAACACAATACGTGCCACTACGAACGGAATTTCTTCGGTGCGCGGTGAATTCTGCTGCCAGTTCGCCAGCTGGCGGATGTGCGCTTCGCTGATCTTCTTGCCATCGTAATTGCGCAGCACCGCTTCCAGCACAATGCGAATGGAAACTGGCAAGCGTGAAATTTTGCCCAGCCCTGCTGTTTCGAGTGCTTTCAAGGAATATAGCGTGCCAGTCTTGCCGTTGGCAAGGGTGAATGTTTGACGAGTGTTGAACAGATTATGCGACATGGCAATGGCTCCGAATGAAAGCTATGAGCGAAAAGAAAGAACGCGATTATAACGCGGCAGGGGTGGATCGGGCATCGATCAGCTAAAACTGAAGGTGCTACAAGATGAACAATGCAGCATATCTGCAAAGTCTGAACAGTTAACAAAAAATGTTTTTAAGTGAGACAGGTCGCGAAATAAATGGATTTTTTATTAAGAATAAGCAGTTTGCTTATTCTCTTTTTTTTGGTGTCGCTCCACTATTAAAACCGTAATCAGATTCTTATGTGGCTGGTGGGAGGTTTTCTCCAGGAAAATCGTGACAAGTTAGCTAAAGCACGGAGTTAATTTATGAGCACTGATAACAGCGACAAAACAAACGGCCTGCTTGCCAACCCATTGCCCATTGTGATGTTAGTACTACTGACGGCAGGTGTGGTGGTCAAAAATGTGAATCTGAATAGCGCGCGCCCAATTGATCCAGAAAAATTCATTGTACAGAGCAAAAACATACAGGATATTGAGGCGCGGCTGTGGCAGGATCCGTTCGCAGCAATAGTGAAGCATGAAAAGAATTTTCCTAAGGGTAAAGGTAAAGATGAGTCGGACCATAAGATTTCAGTGCTGAAAGCTCCCATTTCAGAATATTTGAAACGCGATAAATCCAATCCCAATGAGTTGTTGACTGTTGTCGCAGTTAGTGTTTTTGGTAATTCATACGTCGAAGCGGCCGAATATCGGCGTCGCTCACGTTTCGCAGTGGTCTCGGCACTAAGTAGGAATCACTTCTATCCCCAAAACCCCGACGCGATAGGCTACTTTAAAACCACTGTAAATGGCCAGAGTTTGAATGTACCTTTCGAGTGGTATGAGCGGGAAAAATCCCCAAAATCTAGTGTGTTGGTGCTCTGGTTGGACGAGGAAAAATTTAACGATAAACCGTTAACGGAGCTGAAATTGTTGTTTGGTGATTTGTCTAAATTCAAAGGGACCAGTAATAAACTCAACTTCAAGCTGGTCGGGCCGGCGGGTTCAAGGATGTATGCGGCGCTAAAAAAGGAAGCAAAGAATCAACCAAAGAATCAACCAAAGTATGGTCAGCCGGCACGTCAGTTTGAACTGGAAAAAAACGTTACGCTCCAAGTGTTCTCACCCGGCGCGACTATTTCCGACTGCAGTGTTAGCGAACCAGATAAAAAGAGTGTAGCGAAATGCATATTCAAAGATCAACCAACATCCGATTCTCAGAAAAACCCTGATGTTAAGAAAAAACCATCTGAAGTAGTACCACCCTGGATCGTCCGCACGATTGGCACCGACGATGTGCTATCGGTCGCTTTGCTGTGGGAGCTATGGCAGCGCGGCGTCAATCGTGAGTCATGGTCAGATTTTACATGGGCACAGCCTGTGGATAATAGTAAAACTGAAAGTCCTTCGAGTACTTGCAGGGATGGTTTGATTTTGATCAGCGAGCAGGACACCAAATATGCTCGCACTCTATCTCTGAATATCACCCATAATTTCTCGTTTTTGTGCGATACCAAGAGCGATCTCAGTGTGCCAAAACTGGTGCGCAGATTTACCTACCTGCGCGGGTTGGACGGCGTTCTACCTGATAGAGACAAGTCGGATACTAATGCATCGCACAAGGAGGATGGGGAAAAATCAAAGGATCCGCTCGCGCAACTCAAAGATGCGCCGAAAGAGCACGCCGAAGGACGTAGCCAATATGACTACCTCCGGCGGCTTGCCGACGAGATTGCAGAGCTTGATAAGGACAGCAAGTTTGCAAAAAACGGCATTAAGGCAATCGGTATCGTCGGTTCTGACGTATACGACAAACTCCTGATCCTCCAGGCGCTTAAAAGCCGTTTTAAGGACAAGGTATTCTTTACTACTGATCTCGACGCGCGTTACCTGCATGCTGATCAGAAGGATTGGGCGCGCAACCTCGTGGTCGCATCCAACTTTGGCTTATCGCTGAGCCCAGAATTGCAGAATCGGACTTTACCGTTCCGAGATGGCTACCAGACCGCAACTTATCTTGCTACGTTGATGGCGCTCTACCCTGAGGTGATCGACAGTAAGGTGATGGTCGATTGGCCCACCAAAATGAAAAAGTGGCTGCATCCGCAGATATTCGAGATAGGCCGGACTAAGGCGGTACATGTCGCTACGCTGACTAATGATGATCTCTACAATTGGTACCTCCGCGGGATTAACGGCTCTGAATCCAAAATTATTCCCCAAGACATTATCCCCCCTAAACCACCCTGTAAACCCGAGGATTCGGCTGAGGTGGAGTGTATGAAACCCTGTGAAATTGATAAGTTTGCGGTGTGCACTACGGGCATTGAGCCGATCTGGCCTCTGCTTAGGCCATCATTTAAGCATGCGACTGAAATTTTCTTAATGGTCATTTTTGGATTTGCTTTGATCGCCATGGCAAGCCGTTATGTTCATAAGATGTTGCGCACCGCGATAAATTTGCTGATATTTCCTGCGAATGCGAAAGCCGCAATATTCTGGAAGTGGGGCGCGGTTTTGCTCGTTTCTGTAGTGCTTTATATCTCCATGTGTATCTGGAATATTATAAGAGAGATGAATGATTCACTTAAGCATGGAATCGGTGAGCCTTTCTTGTGGTTGGAGGGAATCAGCGTTTGGCCGAGTCTGATATTAAGCTTCATCGGCCTCGCGCTCACGCTTTTGCTCGCGCTCGCGCTGTGGATTTGGATCAGGCGAGAGGCGCGTCTCATTTCCACGCGTTTCAAATTTGGCCTGCCGCAGACCTGGAAGCGGAAGCGCAGATGGTACTCCGCAATGTTCGCCGGCCCATATGTCGATCTGACCTTATTCAATAGAGAAGATAAGGTCGACCTGAAGACAGTGTATTCAGGGGTCGAGATCGCAACCTTGTGGCAGAACTACTTATGTGCCACCGGCATGCGCGAGATGAAGGGCTGGATCTTATTTTCCACTGCGATTGTAGTTTTACTTGGCTATGCGGCGTTCCAGGTTTTCGGCATGCCAATATTTCCTCATCGCGGCCAGCTTGTGGAGAAACTGGACTTCTTTCTTGTATCCCTCAATGCGCTGGTGCTGTGGCTCGTCATCTTCTGGGTCGTCTTTCAGACGCGCGCTTGCGAGCAGTTTATCAAGATGCTGAGCAATATGCGCAGCTTGTGGCCGGAGGAGTTGCTCGAGCAAGAGGAGGGCGAGACCGGAGTTCCACGGGCATTTCTCGCGGACTACCTTGATTTTAAGTTGGTTATGAGCGTTGCTCAACGCGTCCACTGGCTTATCTACCTGCCATTCATTCCGATCTTTTTCATGGCAATCGCGCGGAACGAACTCTTTGATGCGATGTATTTTCCGCTTGTGCTAGCCTTTTTCATCGGACTCGTGCTGGTCTATGCGTTATGCTGCGAGGTATTACTGCGTCGAGCCGCCGTAATGGCGCGCAACAAGGCGCTCGACTACTACGAAATGCTATTGTGGCGGACACTGGCCTCGCGCCCGCCGAAAAGCAATGCTAAAAAAAATCCTGAAGACGGGAGCTCCGGACCTGGCACGGTCAATGGTGTGGTTGCTAGCCCGGCTTCGAAGGATGACTCGGCGTCGACCGCAACCAACAACAAGGATTCAGACTCCACTGAGCCGCCCATTAGAGCGGAACAGATCAAACTGTTGATGGAGCGTATTCGTAGTAATCGTGAAGGCGTGTTTGCCCCCATCACTGAACAGCCAGCACTACGCGCTCTACTTATGCCCTTCGGTGGTTTTGGCGGCGTGCAGCTCTTTGAGTATTTGATGAACCTCACACCGTGAGGTTGGCTCGTCCAAGGTTACAGGATAGGTTTAGCCATGGCTAAACGTTTCTATATTCGAGATGGGCCAGCGCTCCCAAGCCCGCAGTACGTCCGCTTGCAAAACAGGCGGTGAGAAGATAGCCGCCGGTGGGCGCTTCCCAGTCCAGCATTTCGCCCGCACAGAATACGCCGGGCATGGCGCGCACCATCAAGCATTCATCCAGCGCCTCGAAGGCGACGCCCCCCGCGCTGCTGATGGCTTCATCCAGTGGACGAGGTGCGATGAGTCGTAACGGCAATGATTTAATCGCAGCCGCAAGGCGCTCGGGGTTCGCGAAGTCTGAGGGCGGCGCCAGTTCGCGCAGCAGGCCAGTTTTTACCCCCTTGATGTTTGCTCGGCTCTGCAAATGGCTGGCCATCGAGCGAGAACCGCGCGGATGCGCTATCTCGGCGATGACGCGCGGCAAATCTTTTCCGGGCGTCAGATCGAGGTAAATGACCGCCGCGCCTGTCGCTGCAATCGCATCGCGCAGGAGTGCAGACAACGCGTAGATAAGTCCGCCTTCAATCCCGGTCGCCGTCACCATGAGGTCACCCTGTTGACGGTGGATCCCTCCCGCTGCATCGATAAAGGTCACAGTCACCGCTTTTATTGGATGCCCAGCGAAACGGGAGCTAAGGTACTCGCTCCAGCTGACATCGAACCCGCAGTTTGCGGGCCGTAATGGCACAACGGGAATACCGCGCTGTTCGAGCAGCGGCACCCATGCGCCATCGGAACCGAGTCGTGCCCAACTGCCGCCACCCAGTGCCAGCACCACTGCATCGGCATTCGCGGTGTGCTCGCCCTGTGGTGTGGCAAAACGAAGCGCACCATTTTCATTCCACCCATACCAGCGATGGCGCATATGAAAATGCACGCCTGCATCACGTAAGCGGTGCAGCCAGGCGCGCAAGAGCGGCGCTGCTTTCATGTCAGTCGGAAATACGCGCCCGGACGTGCCGACGAATGTCGCTATGCCAAGGTCGTGCACCCACTCTCGCAGAGCCTCCGGCCCGAAGGAGTCAAGCAGCGGCTTGACTTGGACGCGGCGTGCACCGTAGCGTGAGAGGAATGGTTCCATTGGCTCGGAATGCGTGATATTCATGCCACCTTTGCCAGCCATCAGAAACTTCCGCCCCACGGATGGCATGGCATCGTAAAGATCGACCCGCACGCCACCCCGAATCAATACCTCTGCAGCCATCAGTCCGGCAGGTCCGCCGCCGATGACGGCAACCGACCAGGCGTTTAGCTTATTCTTCATCCAGCAACTGTCCTGCAATCGCCCAGTTCTCGTCCGGCAGTTCGTCGAAGGTAATGTGGGTATAGGACTTCGGTTTGTACGCGATGCGTTCGAGGGTATCGGTGATCTCTGCTGCGATCTTGGCTTTCTGCTCGCGACTGAGGGAACCGGCGATGCGAATGTTGACGTACGGCATGGTGTTTTCCTGAGTGAATAAAAATGGAGCAATGTGAAATAGAGTGGTTAATTGCAATAAGCATTTAGAGGCCAAGCCTTCAAATAGTCAGACTAGAAGCGCTGTTATTCTACGGCGCAGGAAGCATTTGTACTTCATTCAAATCAGGATAAATTAAAAGCCAGCAAGCTACCATCTGGTCAGGTAACTTCATGTGAAAAACATATGGATCGGACAGAACGTTTTTACAAAATTGAACAACTGCTGATTTCACGTCGAGTAGTACCAATTTCTATCTTTCTGGAAGTGCTTGAAATTTCGCAGGCCACTTTTAAGCGTGACCGGGATTACCTGCGTGACCAAATGCCCCCTTTCCCAACTGATCGACCACAATGCTTGGACGTTCTCACATAAGTGGCCAAATATTTTTCTTGGCTGATACGGCTGGCATTCAGCATGATTGAACTATTGATCGGTATCCCAAGTTGATCCATCAGTTTTTTTCGCGCTATTTCTCTGCCTAATAATGAAACAGGCAAGTGCACCTTCAAAAGGTAGGCTTCATTATTTATTTCTGCATACTGAAAATCTCTACACTGATAGTTGTTAAAATATTCAACATATTTTTACCCTGCGCTACCGCCCCAAACTGCACCACTTCACCACTGCGTACGTCACTGATCGTTGCACGCTTTCCATTCACTGTGACTTTCGTACTTAAAGGGTTATACGCATACGTCACCCCTCCAATCACCATTTCGCTCTCATCTACGTGGATTTCACCCACCTGGCCACTCTGCTGGACTAGATTCACTGGCGTGGCCCAGGTACTGCTTCCCGACTGGGGTGGTTCAAGCAGCATCCTGGCATGCGCCAAGCTACTGAAAAAAATGGCTGAAACTAATATCGCAACAAGCTGCCTCATCATTCACTTCTCCTATTGAAAAATCTGTCGCCATCTTGAACGATACAGTGTGGACGGCAGTGTGTTCGAATCAATATCCCACACGCCTGCGGCGGTTAGATCAAAGTGGATAAATAGCAATCACCCACAAGCTGCTAGAGTCTATTAACTATTTCCTCCAACACTCGGCTATCGTGCCTAAGCTATTTCCCTGTATCCCGGCATCAGTCAGCGTATAGGTGCCGCACGTATCATTAGCCATGACTCCAGTAGGTACCGCACTTAGCGTAAAATCCTGGCCTGCCACTGTACTAGACGTTGGGGTGATGATGTATTTTGCAATTCCGGCTTTTGGTGAAGCTGGGTATGGCAAAACGATAATAGCTCCCGTGCTGGTTTGGTTATAGCGGTTAGCTGTAGTGTAATTCCGTTCAAGAAACTGAACGTTCTCCAGTAATATAGCGCGCGCCTCCGCCCGGTTTGCACGGAACACATACTGTGTGTAACTGGGATAAGCAATCGCAGCGAGAATGCCGATGATCGCCACCGTGACCATCAGTTCAATCAGCGTAAACCCAGGCTGGCGTTTAAGCATTGCCCGCAACGCGGGCCGTGCGGGTGTAACCATATCGGCGTGTCTCTCAATCTTATGTACTCGCATGGAACCCTCCCCGTTTATTGCAAAATTTCCCGCCAGTTAACGCGACCACCAGACAAGGAACCGAAATTAATCAATGGCGTACTTAGCATGCCGTTGGTCAGCGAGGCAATACCAATCCCGACCGAACTACCTACTGCTCCTTTGATAAACGTCGTACCTCCGATGGCGGCGCCGATCTTCATTCCACCGATGCCCGCATCTGTACTATTAAAAACACCATCCTTATTACCGTCAAATACCAGCAAACCAGGCTGAGCTCCGGTCAGACTATCCACAGCCATCAACCAACCCGTCCCCCCAGAAGCGCATGGTACCGTGGAAGGAATCAAGGTATTAAAGAAAAACTTATCGCTCTCCAGTTTGGGGACGCCGGTCAGACGCTCCCCTGAAGCAGGAAGGTCGAGGAGCCAACCCTTCTTTGTTGTCCAATCAATCAACGTGCCTGATATCGTACGCTTCCCAAGTGGATCAAGCATGGTACGCACTTCCAACGCGCTCGCCAGCACCGTACCCGAACCACTGTCGCGTACACCATATATCGTTTGCGTGGCGGTGGTCGCGTTGTCTGTCAGTTCCAGATATTTGCCCGTTCCAAATAACACCATGTTACCGCCCGATGGATGAGAGAACACTCCGGGGGGAGTCGTAATCGGCTTGGTTGTCCCGCTACTGAACAAGAGTGAGGCGACGGGGGTGGAGGGGGTGCTGATATCGAACCGCCACATATTACCCAGTAGATCGCCCGCGTAGGCAACATCTACCATGCCATCGCCATCACTATCGTAAGGTACGGGTGTCGACAAACCGTTGTTAGGTCCACCATCCGCCACCACTTTAAAGTAATCGCCCAAGGTAACCCAACTGCCATCTATCCCCTTTTCAATGTTCAGCAGATACAACGCCGCCTTGCCACTCGTGCTGTTGTAACCATTGCCGACGACTGCTGCCCAATTGCCGTTTTGCAGCTTGACGATCTGCTTGGCCTGACTATTACCCGAATCCTGTGGGGGCAGGTTATACGCGTACCCCATATCCGTGTCATCGGCATCAGTGAATTCCCATAACAACAAATCAGCCGCATTGCCAGCGCTGAAGGTGGGCGCAGACATGCTGGTCAGATTGGGGTTGGTGATATCGAGCGCAAAATAACCCTTGCCGCCGCTGTTCATATTGCCGATCAACACGGTGCGCCACTTGTCTACGCTACTGCCTGTCAGTGATGGCAAATACACATCGGCTGACATGGGTGTGCCATCTACCATGTAGCGATGGTTCTGGTTATAGTTTTGAGCAGTGAGCTGGCTCAGGGAGCCAAACATTTGCGATGGTACATAGGCGATCACCTCATTTCCCCCGGTGGAAACCGGGTTTCCGCTGCTATCAAGCTGCGCATCGAAGCCATGCAACATGCCATCGTTTGCCCCTACGTATACCACCGGTTTACGACTCAAATACCTCACGCGAAAAGCAGCATAGCCAGGGTTATCGACATCCGAATAACCGGCTTTGGGTGCACCTACATAAAGCGGGCCGGAGTTGACGATATCGCCAAGGATGCTGCCATTCACCGTTGACGCGTTGCGAGCACGGAACTGTCCCGGCGAAGTACCTTCGTTGGTTGCCTCACCACGCAGGTAATCCAGGCGAGCGGAACCCAGTCCATCGTTGACATTCAGATTGTTAGTGTTGAGCAAGGTTTGCTGGCTAGTGGGTGTACCAAACGTCAGGTTTGCCCATTCGAAACTCACTCCGTCAGCCGCCCCCTTGGTCAAGATGACCCGGCTAGCGGGTACCATAGCATCAAGCTTGGGGGCGGCATCCCATTTCTCCGTCAGAACCACCGAGCCACTGCCGGTGTTGAGGCGGAGCGAAACCAGTTGCCCGCTCCAGTCTGCCGTTTGAAATTTAGCCTGGAATATATAATTGTCGATCTGAAGATTTGCCGTGTTGGTGGCAACGGCAGCTGCGGATCCGGTTTTCGCAAGTATGTCGCTGAAGATTGTGCTAAATGTGGAATTCAGCGAAATAAGGTCGTTCGCAAAAAAAGCAGAGGTCGTGCCGCCCGCGACCGCCATTTGATTGAGCGGATTGGGCGGATTGCTGACGAAATAATTATTGGTAAATTCCGGCAAGGCAAAACCGATGACGTATGTTTCGACTGGACGCGCACCACTGTTCAAATTAGTCACTGCGGTAACTGCGTTTACCACCTCACTCGCCGAAAATGGCTGCCCGACGCCATATGTAACGGCTCCGCCGGACGCAGTTTGGCTAGGTAATCCATTGGTCAATAATACGGCGAAATCGTGACCACACGCAGCTATCGGTGCCGCCTGCGCCCCGCCTTGAGCCGCATTAAAGTTCGTGGTGGCGCCATTATAGTAATCCTTGGCTGTCCTGAATGTTCCGGTAATGGGAGACAAACCCGAATTTATCAGGGGCGCGTTAGGATTCGTAGGTGTATTTCCCCCTGATATGGCGGTAGGGTTGTCGTTCCAAACACCTCCGACAAGAGTGGGCACAACACTTGTTGCCAGCTTCACGTTAAGCTTACCTGCTTGAACCGTATCCAGGCTTACGATCGGCACATGCAAATAGCCCAAACCGGGGCTACCATTGGCAAACCAAGTCGGCCCTTGATCAGAAGAGGTTAGTATTTGGCCAAAGTCGTCAATGTTCTGTGCAAAATCACTCTCTGTCGGACCAAAATTTGCACTGAATTGATACGCTAACGCATCATATCCTGCACCGGTCACACCTGGTGCAGCATTCGAAATACCTGTCTTGGTACTGTAGCAAGCGTAGCTGGTATGGTCACCCACAAAGGTGGGCGTGGTTCCCCCTACCGGAACTGAATAACAAAAACTGTTACCCCCCGGCGTTGGCGAGTAATAAGGTAAATTTACGTTGTAATATACGCAATCAACCTTACCACCGCCGCTCGCCGTACATGCCCCGGCCACATTAGGACTGCTGGAGTTAGGAATTTTAAATTTCTTATGGGTTACGCTATCTCTTGCACCCGTCCAGGCCGGATCATAAGTGGCGGGATCAAAGCTGGCATCGTAAGGGCTTTGATTCAGCCACTGATGCACCACACTACTTTGCTGGTATGCCATCAAACCCATATTGATCCGGCCGGTGTAATTCGCCACCAGCGTCCGGGCTGCGATACGGGCGATCTCTGATTTACTGGTTGGGTTGTTGCTACCCACAGCCAAGCCTGTGGGGTCTTCATCCATGGCGTTAGAGTTACTGAAAATCAGCAGCACATTGGCTTTTGTCGCGGAAAGGACAAACAGAGGGGTCTGGCTTATGAGTAATGCGCCACTTGCCACCCCGTAATACCCCACCGAAAAAGTGACCAACAGCGTCAGCGTCAATAGTTTTCGTTTGAAAGCCTTCATAAAATGCACTCCTTTGAATAAGCTGTTAAGGGCGCCTCTAAAAATTCAAGTTTCCAGGCAAGACAAGGCACGAGTAAAAATTTTAGCGCTGCCTGCGATTGATATGTAAGCGATACTTTTTTAAAGTAACGCCACATGGTGACTAAAGCGGATAAGTAGGCAAGCCGCAAAGTGGCTACGCCAAAAATTGGATTTTTAGAGATGTCCTTAACAACAACTTGTACAGTTGTCCGAGCTTGTCCAGTAATTCCCAGCCACATGCAGTAATACGGAATGGAATCTGCGCCCCGATACACCATCACTGCTGCTCGACATATTTTGTCCAGGAAGCGGGACGGAAGGTTGAATAAGCTCGATGATGTAATGTGGTTGCAGATAGTTTTCATGGCTCTACTTTTCGATTAAACAACACTGCTATGGCCTGTAAACTTCCTGCAACCACACCACCGTATTGGCGTTCGCGCCTTGCGCGCGCACGGTGATGCGGTAGTAATAAACAGTTGTACCTGATCCGTTTTTCTCGATGCCTTCGATGATGTAACGGGGCTGCGCCGAAAGTCCGGCAATACCTGTCGCGCCCGTATAGGTGCCATATGCAACGCTGGGCGCAGCCGTCATACTGACCACGCTCCAGACTGGAGTGGTAATCCAATTTGTTCCATTAGCATTCCCTGCGGGTCCGTTGTAACACAGGCCAGCAGTACAGGCTGAGTCGAAGTTGGTCAGCCCGGAAATAGCCGGTACTCGAGTGGTGCCTGCACCCCCGCGAATATCACGCTCGGCATCACGCAACGCCATTTCGGCTGCCTGCATGGCTAGGGATCGATCCCGCATATTGCCCGACATGCGTTCTTCAAGGCTGGACATGCGCGCTGCCGTGACGGAAATCAAAGTCAACACCACCAGGAAAATCAGCCCGGTAATCAAGGCGACACCATGCTGACGATTAACTGGTCGAGTATTGCAGCGTTGATTTATCATGATTTTAAGGCGCAGCAGCAACGCGGTTACGCAGGTTGTAGGTAGCCACAAAGCTGCGATGCAGGCGCAGATCCCCGGCAGATGCTGTGGTAAAGCCCGTCGCCGAGGTATCGACACCTAGCGCACCTGCACAGTTCAGATATCTTTGCGGAGAGGTGGTCAGACCATTATTGGCCGATCTAATCTGCACACAAACGCGCGCGGTCACGACACTTGGCAACTGTGCTACAGTGGGCGCTGACACATATAAATCAGCTGACCGATAGTTTGGGCTTCCGGAAACATCGGTATCATCAATGCCGTACACCACCTGAAGGTCTTCGACATTTTCAACCAGTGGCTGCACGCCTCCTCCACTGACCGTACATCGCAGATCAGTACCGGTGATGCTAAATGTGTTGGTAACCACTTGGCCTACTGTAGCTATACCACTAATACAATCACGGGCTATCCAACTAGGGGAAATAAATTCTTCACTCCCCGCATAAAATTGCACAGTTAGCGCATCAGTGGTGGCACCATTAACTCCCCCAATAGCGTCACATACACCCGGTACATTACATTGCAACGCGGTTGCCGTTTTGTTGAAATTCATTTCCGCATTCGCGCCTGCCTGCCGGATGCTGCGGCCAATCACTTCCAGCGCATATCTACCTGCTTCCTGAAGGCGGGCGTTATCTTCCTGAACCCGGTAGGTCTGCCGACTGCCGATGAAAATCGAACCAACGGCCAGCAGCACAATCAGACCCAGCGTAATCGCAATCATGAGTTCCACTAGCGAAAAACCTTCCTGATGCCTAGGCATACCAAGTTGAGGCATTGCTTTGTGGGGCGAAGACAACATGCTTCTCATGGGGTGATACTCGTCACAAAGCAACGCATGTTGGCTGGCGACCCGACCGGACAGCTCGGATCGGCGACCCCTCCCATACTCTTTTCAGTCCACATAACGGTGATGTTGAATACCCAGTTGCCCGTGGCTGCGGTACATCCCGCTGCAGCAGGGCCATCTGCACACACGACGGTTCCATTGCCGCTAGGCAACAAGGTTGCATTGGCCGTGTTCCACTGACGATGGTCGGAAATGGCCATATTTTCGGGGGTGCAGGCCGCTGCGAAGCAGTCGGGGTTTCCAACCGGGAGGCCTGCCGTCAAATTGTTGTAACTAAAACCATGAAGCGAACCCGCGCCAGCCAGATTGGCGCGCAACCGATCGGCGATGTCGTACGCCTGTTGGGTGGCAATGCCGCGATAATAGGCAGTCTGATTGTTGCTTAGGCTGGCGGCTTGCAATCCCGCCAGCCCGATCAAGCCAAGTGACAGCACCACGATTGCCACAAGGACTTCGAGCAGAGTGAAGCCGGATTGTGTTTTGGTCAGGGGCATGCTGAGGTTCCTGTGTTAGTCGTTACCCGCCCTTGCAAACTCACCATAATGGCCCGCCCACTTGCTGGTCCACGACCGTCGCAAAGACGGAAAGTGTCACCGTTGGGGGAAAAACCGGAGCTTTGATACGTTACACGTTGTCTCACCGCCGTGCGTAGCGTATTGCCATTTTCTAGCGGTTGCCGCACTTGCAGCACTGTTTCGCCTGCATCCACCATTGCATCGCCATTGGGATTAATAAATACCAGCCAGCCCGCATCCCAATTAAATACAGTCGCACCTGAACAGGTAGCATTGTCCAAACGGCTACATACTGAAACCCGAACACCGCGCTTGATGGCTTCACTTCTGGCGTAATTGAGTGCGGTGACCAGGTCATTCGTTTGCCCGACCAGGCGACTGTTCTGCACAAACGTAATGAAGTTGGGCACAGCGATTGACAGCAAAATTGCCAAAATTGCGATCGTGACCAGCAATTCGATTAGCGTGAGCCCCGTTTGCCCACGCAATGTATCGACTCTTTGCTTACCTAATAATGGGAGTTTGTTTTCCATAGCTCATTCTATCGATAGGCTTGAAACAAATACCACTTTGCTCAGACCAATGGTCACCTTGCCAGAATATACGGACAGCTCATTGGGTTTACTTTGGCGTAGCTCACCACATACTTGTTATCGGCACTGACATCGTTAACTTTAATACAGACCAAGCCTAATTGCAGACTTCCACAATCCCATAGCCCGTTTGTTAGAATAAGCAGCTATTTCAAGCCTTTTCATAGACTCATAATATTGTTGTAGGCATTGGCGTCTCAGGCTGCGGCACGGGAGCAAGACACGTTCCACCGGCATTCCCATCGGCAAATGCCCTGCCTCGTAGCTAAATGGGGTGTCGAGCTAAATCTGCATAGGTAACGTGCATCAGGCGGTGTGGATGGGGTAAAAGGTGTGTGCCAAACCAACGCGGCGGACAGTGTGACGTAGGTGCTGCGGGTAATCTGTGTCGGCCTTCGGTGCATCCGTAGTTGTGTATGATGCTGACTTGCGATCTCCCTTGGTGACATTCCGGACGCTTTCCGCGTCCTGAGTGGTGAAAATCAGCTCTAGCATCGCGGTGCGATGCGTACATGGGTATGCCGCCATGCCTCGTACGATTTTCCATCATGCTATAACCATAATACTTACCATATGAGTTGCGACTGCTTGGCGAGCCAAAGTTTAGAGTGTGTCGTCCAGGATTTTTCGTGAGTATTTAATTCAATTTGTCGAAGTCATTGGAGTTTCATACATAACTGAAGTTCGTTGGAGTGAAAGCACAAGTGTGATGACAGCTTAATTAGCACAGTGGAGCCGGGAGGGGTTGTCGGTTCAACTGATGCCTTGTTAATATAGAAATATGCGGCTGACGATATGAATGGCATTGTTCAGTACAGTACGTTAGATTCTTGGTGAGAAAAACTCTATAAGATTAAATAAATATGTTTCATTCAATCCGTCAATCAAATTTTTCATTGCCAGTGCGGGTGTTTTTCCAAGACACCGATGCAGGAGGAGTGGTATATCATGGTAGCTATGTGAACTTTTTGGAGCGCGCGCGGACTGAGTGGTTACGGGAGTGTTATGGTTACAGTAATAAGGGGTTGATGAGCGAATTTGGTATGGTGTTTGTGGTTCGTTCACTAAGGCTGGATTATCTCAAGCCCGCTTTGCTTGATGATTTACTTGCTGTCAGCGCGCAACTGAAGGATCTCGGGCGTAGTCGTGTGACCTTGTGTCAGCAAGTGTTGCGCGGCGAGGATGTACTGGTTGAGGCGGAAATAGATCTTGTATGCGTGACAATGGATAATTTCAAGCCGGTGAGTGTGCCGGAAGCATTGCGAGAGCAATGGAAAAATTAAAGGATATTGTAAATATGGATGTAACACAGAATTTATCGTTTATCCATTTGATTCAGAACGCCAGCGTACTTGTTCAATTGGTAATGGGTTTGTTATTACTTGTTTCATTGATGTCATGGTGGTTCATATTTCTTAAGATGTTTACTGTCAGGCAGGCGGTGAAGCAAAGTGAGGAATTTGAAGAATCATTCTGGAATAATGATGACCTCAATAGGTTGTATCAAAATACTTCTGTAATGCGCGGTGATTCGGGCAGTATGGGACGAATTTTTGCATCTGGCTTTACTGAGTTCCTTAAGCTCAAAAAGAAACATGATATGGACAACAATGCGGTGATGGATGGCACGCGTCGTGCCATGCGCGCCACTTATCAGCGCGAAATGGATATTCTTGAATCGCATTTGGCCTTCTTAGCTACAGTTGGCTCGGTGAGTCCTTATGTCGGATTATTCGGTACGGTGTGGGGAATTATGAATGCATTCCGTGGCTTGGCCAATGTTGGCCAAGCCACGTTAGCGCACGTTGCGCCCGGCATAGCCGAGGCATTGATAGCTACTGCGATGGGTTTGTTTGCCGCTATTCCCGCCGTGGTTGCTTACAATCGTTATTCACATGATATTACGCGTTTGTCATCACGTTTTGAAATTTTTATGGAAGAATTCTCTAACGTACTGCAACGTCAGCCATGATCCCACGCCGTTCTGCTATGCGTCCAATGAGCGATATTAACGTCGTGCCTTACATAGACGTGATGTTGGTGTTGCTAGTGATATTTATGATTACCGCGCCACTGATGAACCCTGGGCAGATCGATCTGCCCAGCGTGGGTAAATCACTCGCTCCACCTGTTGCGCCATTAGAAGTGATTATTAAGAAAGACACTACGCTGGCGCTGAATGATCGAAGTAAGAAGGGTCAGGAGCAGAGTGTCACACGCGAAGAATTAATTGAACTCCTCAAGCAGAAGCAGGCACTGAATGTGGATCAGCCAGTTGTGATTTCTGCCGATAAGAATGTGCGCTATGAAGAAGTGATCAGCATTATGGACGTGTTGCAACGGCAACAGATTAAGAAGGTTGGTCTGTTGGCGCAAACCACGGGGCGATGAGCGCGATCGTGTATGCCAAACCCTACAAGCTTCGTGCTGGGGCATTGGCATTGGCTGTTCACTGCGTATTCTTCGCACTGTTATATTTTGGTGCCAGCTGGAAGGTGCAGCCTCCACAGGGCATGGTGGTGGATATTTGGGATAGTTTACCTGGAATGGAGACAGCTCCAGTTCCAGTTAAAGTTGAGCCTCCTAAACTACCGATTGAGCGGCCCAAGTTGGATAAGCCTGTGCAGCCTGTGGCGCCACCTAAGGCTGATATAGCATTATCTGAAAAGAAAAGGCCTCAGGAAAAATCCAAGCTGATGAAAACAGAGCCTAAGCGGCAAATAGAAAAAGTGAATGTGCAGGCTGAGCAAAAGAGACAGGAAAAGTTGAGGGTACAGGCTGAGCAGAAGGTGCTAGCGGAGCAGAGGGCGCACGCTGAGCAGAAGATGATTGAAGAACAGAAGGTGCGGGCTGAACATGAGCGAGCTCGTGCCGAGCAGGCTAATATTGTTGCCAAGATACGTCGTAATCTCAAGGCTCAATTGGAGAAAGTCGAGCCAACCAAAGTGATTGAACCGGTGAAGTCTGCGGCGTCACTTAAAGCCGATTTCGAATTGGCTGAAAAGAAACGGTTGCAGGAAAAATTTCAGGAAGCTGTGAAGTCTGAGGCTAAGCGCCAAATAGAAAAGGCGGATGTTCAGTCTAAACTGAAGGCCCAGGCCGAACATAAGATTGAGGCAGAGCAGAAGGCTGAAGCGGAGCAGAAGGTCCAGGCGGAGCAGAAGGCCCAGGCCGAGCAGAAGATCTTGGCTAAACAAAAGGCACAGGCGGAACGAAGAGCTGAGGCGGAGCGAAGAGTTGAGGCCGAACGAAAAGCTGAGATGGAACAAAAAGTTGAGGTCGAACGAAAAGCTGAGGCCGAACGAAAAGCTGAAATGGAACAAAAAGCTGAGACCGAACGAAAGATGCAGGCGAATCAGAAAGCTCTAGCTGAGAAGAAAGAGCAGGCCGAGGAGAAAGAGCGGGCGAAACAGAGGGTGCAGGCCGAGCAAAAGCTGCTAGCGGAACAGAAGCTGCTGGCTGAGCAGAAGGCGCAAGCTGATCAAAAAGCGAAGATTGAACAGGAGCGCGCGCGCGCCGAGCAGAAAGCGCAAGCTGAGCAAGAGCGCGCTCGTGCTGCTCAAGCCGCAGCCATAGGCAAGGAGGTGGCTGAATATAAGGCCAAGATTATCGCTAAAATACGTCGCAACATCGTGATGCTGCCGGATATACCGTATAATGCGCGTGCGGAATTTGACGTAACCTTACTGCCTGGCGGTATGGTGTTGAATGCAATATTGGTTAAGCCGAGTGGGAGCGCGGCGTATGACAGCGCTGTGGAACGCGCCATTAAGAAAGCGGAGCCGTTGCCCTTGCCGCCAGATGCGGCGTTATTCAACAATTTTCGTGAATTGCATCTCAAATTTAGTCCAAAGGAATAGTTAATGAGAGGAGTGAATATGTTACGTTATTGGATTTGGCTGGTTTTGCTTTGCACCGCTCTACCTGCTCGCGCTGTGTTGACCATCGATATTGTAGGGGCAGGAGAACGCCAGATTCCGGTTGCTATCGTGCCGTTTGCCAACGAAGAGAAACTTGCTCAGAGCATTACTGAAGTAGTGTCCCTTGACTTGAAGCGCAGTGGATTGTTCCGGTTGGTTAACCCGACAAGCAAGACACCGCATGAGCCATCCGAGGTTGTATATGCCGACTGGCGTGGTGTGGAAGCTTTAGCCATTGGTAGTGTAGAGACGCAGCAGGATGGTCGTGTCACGGTTAAATTCCGTTTGCTAGATGCAGTTAAGCAAACTGAGTTGTTTGGCCAAGCTGTAACCGCCAAAGGTGATCAAATGCGTGCCATAGGTCATCGCATTGCCGACCTAATATATGAAAAGCTCACGGGCAATCCTGGGGTATTCAGCACGCGTATTGCATATGTAAATCGGCAAGGTAAGAATAACCGCCTGGTGGTGGCGGACAGTGATGGTTATAACGATCGAGTTGTGCTGTCGATCAATGAGCCTATTATGTCGCCAGCGTGGTCGCCGGACGGCAGCCAGCTTACTTATGTGACATTAGAACAGGGTCATGCGGTTGTATATGTACAGTCGTTAGTGACTAATCAACGAACGGTGCTTTCTAATGCACGGGGAAGTAATAGCGCCCCTGTATGGGCACCGGATGGCAAGCATCTCGCCGTCGTGCTGACGCGCGATGGTAGTCCGCAGATATACCTGGTTCGTCCGGATGGCACCGATTTGCGTCGCCTTACGTTTAGCGGTGCGATCGATACAGAGCCTAGTTTTTCTCCGGATGGGCAGTATTTGTTGTTTACATCTGATCGCGGAGGCAGCGCGCAAATTTATAGGATGCCAGTAGAAGGGAAGACGGCGGAGCGGTTGACCTTTGAGGGTGGCAATAACTTCTCCCCCCGATATAGTCCGGATGGCAAGAGTTTTGTTTTTGCGCATCAGGCGAGTGGGCGATTTAATATTGCCGTTCAGGATTTTCAGACCAGGCAGATGCAGTTATTGACCGAAGGTGGATGGGAAAAAAGACCAAGTTTTTCACCCAACGGAAAGCTGATCCTGTTTGCAACTGAGGCGCAGGGCCGTGGTATACTGGCAATCGTTTCCAGCGATGGCAGGGTTAAGCAGAAGTTGTCCTCACAGGCAGGGGATGTTCGTGAGCCGATTTGGGGGCCTTTTTTGAAGCAGTAACATTATTTAATTAGGGATAAGGGATAGAGGATGAAAAACATAGTGATTGGAGTATTGTTGGCGAGCCTATTAGTTGCTTGTGCCAGCGACGAGCCGCCTGTGGGTGACCTCAAAAAGAGGGGGCGGGCAGCTAATGCGCCCATGTCAGCAGCGGTGGATTCTGCTCCTGGTGCATCTGTGGCGGTTGACGCCTTAAATGATCAGAATAGCGCGCCTCAACTTTCTAATTCAGCTTCTATTTCTAACGAGGCAGCAGATCAAGAGGCAGCGGCAAAAGCAGTGGCTGAAGAGGTAGAAGCAAAGGCTGTAGCTGAAGAGGCAGCAGCAAAGGTAGCAGCTGAAGAAACAGCAGCAAAGGTAGCAGCTGAAGAAACAGCAGTAAAGGTAGCAGCTGAAGAAACAGCAGCAAAGGTAGCAGCTGAAGAAACAGCAGCAAAGGTAGCAGCTGAAGAAACAGCAGTAAAGGTAGCAGCTGAAGAAACAGCAGCAAAGGTAGCAGCTGAAGAAACAGCAGCAAAGGTAGCAGCTGAAGAAACAGCAGCAAAGGCTGTAGCTGAAGAGTCAGCATTAGCAGAGGCTCGTGCTGCTGAGGTTCAAAATGCGGAACTGGAAGCTGCCAAAGCAGCTGCTGCAAAGGCTGCGGCTGAAGAGGCAGCATTGGCTGAGGCACGTGCTGCTGAGGTTCAAAACGCTGCACTGGAAGCTGCCAAAGCAGCTGCTGCAAAGGCTGCGGCTGAAGAGGCCGCATTGTTAGCAGCGGCTCATGCAGCTGAGGTACAAAATGCTGCACTGGAAGCAGCTAAGGCGGCTGCAGCGCAGGCAGCTGCTGATGCGGTAGCAGCACGCGAAGCAGCTAGTGCCGCGGCTGAGCGAGAAACGGCTAATACCGCCAAGGCTGCGGCGGAACTTGAAGCCGCCAAGGCGTCTGCTGCACAGGCAGCTGCTGATGCGGCAGAAGCACGCGAAGCAGCTAGTGCGGCTGTTGCGCGGGAAGCAGCTAACGCAGCTAAGGCTGCGGCGGAACTTGAAGCCGCCAAGGCTGCTGCTGCACAGGCAGCTGCTGATGCGGCAGCGGCACGCGAAGCAGCTAGTGCGGCCGCTGCGCGGGAAACAGCCAACACAGCCAAGGCTGCGGCGGAACTTGAAGCCACCAAGAAGGCTGCTGCTGCACAGGCAGCTGCTGATGTGGCAGTGGCACGCGAAGCGGCTAATGCGGCTGCTGCGCAGAATGCCGCTAAGGCGAATGCTGCACGAGATGCTGCTAAGGCGGCTGCAGCACGGGAATCAGTCGTTGATGATTCTCTGGGTATCCCGAGTAGCTTGCTGGCTAAGCGCAGTATCTTTTATCCAAACGATACTGATGCCGTACCAGAACAGGATAAGCGCACTGTGCAAGCTCATGCCAAGTATTTAGTTGAACATCAAAATCGATCAGTGCGTTTAGAAGGTCATGCCGATGAACGAGGGAGTAGTGAGTACAATTTGGCCTTGGGTCAACGTCGTGCCGATGGTGTGAAGAAGATGTTGTTAGTGGGTGGTGTAAAAGAAGGTCAGGTTGAGTCGACTAGTTATGGTGAAGAAAAGCCGATGTCTACTGCACATAATGAGGCTGCCTGGGCACAAAATCGCCGCACCGACTTAAACTATAACGTCAAGTAAGTCAGGCATGAAGTTTCAAGCTTTGCTGTTTGCAGGACTGTGTGTTGTTATAGGCCAGGCTCAAGCTGCACTATTCAGCGATGATGAGGCGCACAATCAGATCCGGCAACTAGGAGAGCGCCTAACCACTCTGGAAGGTACTGGCAAACAGCAAGTTGAAACCATTAAGCAACAATTCCAATTGTTTAATGAGCTGCAAACACAGATCGAGGCCCAAAAAACGGAATTGCGCAAGTTGAATGGGCAGAACGAAGAACGTGTTCACAATTTACAGGATACGGAAAAGCGACAGACAAATCTCTATAAGGATCATGAAAAAGAGTTGCTCAATTTACGCGTCCAATATGAAAAGTTGTTGCACAATTTGCAGGATATTGAGAAGCGGCAGGCGGAAGCTAATAAAAAACAGGCCAGCTCTTTATTAGATCAACAAGCGCAGGTGAAGGCGCGCATTTCTCAGTTAGAAGAAAGCAGCAAACAACAGATCGAAATCACAAAACAACTTGAGACATTGAAACAACGTGCTGGTGCTATGCTGGATCAGCAGACGCAGTTGAAGGTGCATATTTCTCAGATAGAAGACAGAAGTAAGCAACAAGCCGAAACCAGTCAAAAACAAGTTGAAACATATAAACAACAAGCTAGTTCCCTTTTCGGTCAGCAAACGCAGCTCACCGAACGCCTTTCTCATCTTGAAGAAACCGGCAAACAACAATTAAGCTCTTTGCTCGGTCAGCAAACGCAGTTTAATGAGCGCATTTCTTATTTAGAAGAAACCAGCAAGCAGCAAATTGAAGCTAGCAAACAACAAGCCAGCGCTCTACTTGGTCAACAAGCGCAGCTCAATGAGCGTATGGCAAAGGTCGAAGAAACCAGCAAGCAACAAGTTAATGCCATGCTTGATCAGCAGCAAGCCCAATTCAAAATACGTATTTCTCAGCTGGAGGAAATCAGTAAGCAACAAATTAATTCCATTGTCGACCAGCAGCAAGCAGAATTTAAGATAAACACCTCCCAGCTGGAAGAAAGCGGCAAGCAACAAACTCAAGCTATGCTGGATCTCCAAGTGCAGATCGAGGCTCAAAACGCAGAATTTCGTAAGTTGCAGGGTCTGAATGAAGATTTGGATCACAGATTACAGGATGCGAATCAACGTCAGAAAGATGTTTATACCGATCTGGATACTCGCATGCGCCATTTTGAAACGGTATCTCCACTTGAACTACAAAAGCAGATCCAGGTTCTGAATGAAGAATTACCTAAGTTACGCAGTCACAACGAAGAAATATTAACGCATAGTTTACAGGATATGGAAAAGCGGCAGGTAGAAGCCAATAAGCAACAAATCAGTTCCACACATGATTTACAAGGAAATATTGAAGCACAGAACGCTGAATTACGAATTCAGAATGAAGAGCTTATGCACAATTTGCAGGAAATAGAAAAAAAACAAAAAAGTTTCAACAGTGATTTAAATAGCCGTTTGCGCCATGTTGAAACGGTAGCTGTTCTTGATCTGAAAAAAAAGATTGGGACCCAAGATGATGAAGCAACCATGCTACGAGATCAGAACGAAGAGTTGTTGCATAACGTGCAGGAAGTGGAAAAGCGGCAGGCAGAAATTAGCAAGCAACAAACAAGTTCTATACGCAAGCTGCAAGCGCAGGTTGATTCACTGAATATAGAATTACACAAGTTGGGTAGTCAGAACGAGGATTTACTACACAACTTGCAGGAATCGAAACAGCGGCAGGGAGAAGCTAACAAGCAGCAAAATAATTCAATGCTTGACCTGCAAACGAAGATTGATGATGCACAAAACACAGAGTTACGCAGGTTGCGCAACCAGAACGAAGATCTCTTGCGCAACTTGCAGGATGCTGAGAAACGGCAGAAAGATTTCTATATTGATATGGATGCCAGTCTGCGTCATTTTGAATCGATAGTTGCTGGGACATCATCAGTGCCGTCTACCTCTCAGCCTGCCAAAGCAGCTGGAGGTGGGAATACACCTCCACCATCTTCGTCTATCAAGGCAGCTAATGGAAATGGCTTGGAAACAGATACTATCAACATTGAAAATCGTGCTTATGAATTGGCACATGGCCATGTTAAAGCCGGTAACCATCAGAATGCCATTAATGTTTTTCAGGAATTTCTAAAAAAATATCCTGAATCGAAGCACGCGGCTAATATCCACTATGAGATGGGTAATGCCTATTTTGCGTTGAAAGATTACAAGAGTGCATTGGACAGCTATCAATTGTTGGTGAGCAAGTATTCATCCAGCCCTAATGTGCCAGACGCTATGTTAAATATTGCTGATAGTCAACATCAACTTAAGGCTATAGTTGGGGCCAAGAAAACGCTCAATCAAATAATCGTTAAATACCCCGCAAGCAAAATAGCTGATCAGGCCAAGAAACGCCTTGACACCCTCAAGTAAGTGCGTCCTTGTCCGATATTTCGCAGTGAGTGTGCCTATAATATCCTTGGTATTTTGTCAGTTAGCATTCGAGCGCAACCATATGTTAGCGATGACAGAATGAATAAGATATATTCTTAAAATAAAAGATGTATGCGGATAACGTTAGGGCTTTTTTTAAAAGTAGCAACTTTGCGAGAGCTGATATGATGAATACAATGAAAAATTTTAAAAAATTAGTGATGAGCATATTACTAATACACTTTCTAGTTGCTTGCGCTAAACCTCCTGCAGCGAGTATAAAAAAAGACGGTAATAATGATCCATCCATGGATGCAACCACTCTTCCTAATACATCAGTAACTGGCGATCATCCAGTTACAAGTGCTTCTGGTGTGACAATTTACCCTGGTTCTGGCTCTGGCTCTGGCTCTGGTTCTGGTTCTGGCTCTGGCTCTGGCTCTGGCTCTGGCTCTGGCTCTGGCTCTGGCTCTGGCTCTGCTGAATCTGAAGCGAATGATCCCTTTAATAATCCGAACAGCTTACTGGCTAAGCGTGTTATTTATTATCCAACCGATGTAGATACCATATCAGAGCAAGATAAGCCCATTGTGCAAGCACATGCTGAATACCTAGCCGAGCATCCAAGCCGTACAGTGCGTCTGGAAGGAAATTCGGATGAGCGTGGGAGTAGCGAATATAATTTGGCTTTGGGGCAGCGTCGCGCCGATGGAGTAAAAAAGAGGTTGCTAATGGGAGGTGCTAGAGAAGGCCAGATTGAGTCGATCAGTTATGGCGAAGAAAAACCTAAAGATAAAACGCATGACGAGTCGTCCTGGGCTCAAAATCGCCGTACTGATTTGAATTACACCTCAAAGTAGGTCGGCATGAAACTTCACGTTTTATTATTTGCTGGATGGAGTACCGTTGCAGCATGTTCTGCACATGCTGCCTTCTTCACCGATGAAGAGGCTCATAATCAAATCCGTCAACTAAAAGAGCGTGTGTCTAATCTGGAAGGTAGCGGCAAGCTGCACACTGAAACAATCAAGCAGCAAGCTGATACTATAAAGCAACAGATTGAGACTCGTAAGCAGCAAACCCGTGAGATACTCGACCTTCAAGCGCAGATCGAGACACAGAAAGCTGAATTGCGCAGGTTACGGGGGCAGAACGAAGAGCTAGCGCATAGTTTACAAGATGCGGAGAAGCGGCAGAGAGATTCTTATATTGATTTGGATACTCGCGTACGCCGTTTTGAAAAGCTTGAAGCTGCCGTGCCACCTCGGTCGATAAAGCCATGAAACATGCTGGCATGTCTTAAATAGAGCAGATTTCCATGATTACGTGCTCCGTCAGCGAGCAGTTGCGCATCACCGAAATTTTTTATTCCTTACAAGGCGAAACGAGCCGCGTCGGCTTGCCAACCGTCTTCGTGCGTCTGACTGGCTGTCCGCTACGTTGCTCATATTGTGATACTGCTTACGCTTTTAGCGGCGGACAGAATATGACAGTTGCGGAAATACTCACTGCCGTGGCACGGCATCATACGCGCTATGTTACGGTTACTGGGGGTGAGCCTCTGGCGCAGAAAAACTCCTTGCTTTTGCTAAGTGCCTTGTGCGATGCAGGTTACGAGGTGTCATTGGAAACAAGCGGGGCGCTGGATGTGTCTAGTGTCGATGTGCGTGTGATGAAGGTTCTGGACATCAAGACCCCAGCATCAGGCGAAGTGAAAAAGAACTTGTGGAGCAATCTTACTGCGTTGCATGCACACGACGAAATCAAATTTGTCTTATGCAATGAGTCCGATTATATATGGGCCAAGCAGGTGCTGCGTGAACGTGATTTGGTTGATAAATGTACCGTACTATTTTCGCCTGCACAAGATCAATTGTCACCTACAGTATTGGCCGATTGGATTCTGCGCGATAGCTTGCCGGTGCGGCTGCAAGTACAATTGCACAAGTTATTGTGGGGAAACCAGCAGGGAAAATGAAGAATGCAGTAGTGTTGTTGTCAGGCGGTCTGGATTCAGCCACTGTGATGGCCATGGCGAAACAGCAGGGCTACATTTGCCATGCATTGAGTGTGGACTATGGGCAGCGCCATTATGCTGAACTTGCAGCAGCAGAGCATGTGGCACAGGCGCTCGGTGCGATTGAACAGCGAGTTATCAGCGTTGACCTAACTGGATTTGGTGGCTCTGCCTTGACGGATAAGCGCATTGCAGTGCCGGAACAGACAACGACAGGCATTCCGCTGACCTATGTACCTGCGCGCAACACCATCATGCTGTCACTTGCTTTGGCTTGGGCGGAGGTATTGCAGGTGCAGGACATATTCATTGGGGTGAACGCAGTTGACTTTTCTGGCTATCCCGACTGTCGGCCAGAATATATAGCGGCCTTCGAAAGCATGGCAAATCTCGCCACCAAGGCAGCGGTAGAGGGCAAATTTTTGACATTGCACGCGCCTTTGTTGCGTCTATCCAAGGCCGACATAGTCAAACTAGGTACGGGACTTGGTGTGGATTACAGCCTGACAGTGTCCTGCTACCAAGCCGATTCGGATGGTCGCGCATGCGCTGTGTGTGATTCCTGCCAACTGCGCCGAGCCGGCTTTAAAACCGCTGGAATAGTTGATCCGACACGCTATCGCATTGCAGGATGATGCATTCTGTCGCGTTGACAGGGCAGGTAAAGTCCGTATAATGCGCCCTTCTTTAGGGATATGGGTCGTTAGCTCAGCCGGTAGAGCAGCGGACTTTTAATCCGTTGGTCGCCAGTTCGAATCTGGCACGACCTACCAGTTTCAGTGTGCGGTTCGGTTGAATTAGAATATCTGAATGGCACATCAATAGTTTTATCGCCGCTTTAGCTCAGTTGGTAGAGCAACCGCCTTGTAAGCGGTAGGTCGTCAGTTCGAATCCGACAAGCGGCACCAGATAAACAAAGACTTGCGGCTATGCAGGTTTTTCATATCCAGCGATTTATTAAAATGTAACCAGTTTGTAATCGGATTTGCTCAATAGCACGGGTTCTAATTAGTTCATAAAATATTTATCGGCTAGGCTCAAAATATCCTAACGTTAGTCACGAACTCCATACTCAGGATGCTGAGCATATAACCTCAAATCAGAGGGGGTTCTATCATGCGTTCAGGATGCTGATAATTACCACAGGGTACGAGAGTGCAATGCTAGGCAGTATGCCCAATGCCAAGGTGGTTGAAGTGATGATGAAATACAATGAATCATTGCACCAGGCTGGTGTGCCGCTCTCACTTGATGGTGTCTTCACCTGCCATTAATGGGCATTCGGGTTACGTTCTCCGGGGGCAAGCCGAAAATCACTGATGGACTCTTTCCCGAAGTGAAAGAGGTGCTCGGCGGCTATTGGATGATTCAAGTGAGGTCCAAGGAAGAGGCGGTTAAGTGGGCGTCACCCTGCCCAGCTTCGGACAATGAAATCATCGCGGTTCGGCAAGTACATGAATTATCTAATTTTAATGCGGGCGTTCAGGCGGCTGCGGCGAGTTAGCGGGATGGCTAACTTATTGCTCCAATTTGCTGCGCTTAAGAATACCTTAGGAAATCACCTAATTCACAATTAAAGCTCGGACCAAAATAGCCGATGTCCTAACAGTATCATGTTCAAGTGTTCGGTCGGTTACCTATGTAAACGTAGGTTTTGATACCGTATTTAAAATTTTTGCAGGTTGCTGCGATGTTTTACTTTAAGTAAGTAAAAGGCTGTTTTACATCATTGAGGGATATCTAACAGTGAAAATGCTGCTTGTTGCAATCGTTCTTATAGCACTTGTTGCTATTATTCTTGTCATTATCAAAAGACGCGGGGCTTCCGATGGAAGTAATGTACCGTGGCCATTTTATGCAAAAAAACCACTCACTCAACCAGAGCAAATTCTTTATCATCGTCTGGTCGCTGCCATGCCACAGTGCATTGTATTAGCGCAAGTGCAGCTATCTCAGGTACTCGGAGTGCAGAAGGGATTTAATTTCCGCGAGTGGAACAACCGCATCAATCGTATGAGTCTCGATTTTATTGTATGCCTAAAGGATTCAACTATTATTGCCGCTGTAGAACTTGATGACAAAACCCACGAGAAGGCATCACGTATTGAGGCTGATGCCAAGAAAGGAAAGGCGTTGTCGGCTGCTGGAATAGAGCTCATACGTTGGCATGTTAGCGCGTTACCTGATGAACCCGCTATTCGTCAAGCATTTACCAAATAAACCGTTACGTTATCTTGAGACATTTTCTATTTTAATGGTCTTACGGTTATCCGTTATGCTAGTTTAGCAATCTCGTATGGTTGACATATTCAAACAGTTCAACAAGACTGGTATCATCAATTAGGTGTTGTTCCAAATCAGCCAGCAAGCGCCGCTTTATTAATTCACTGAGGTAAACCATCGGTCCTGCCGGGGACTCACAAAGGTTTGACCTATACCTCGGTGAGAATGAATCCGTAATCTCGACTAAGAGATAGAGATTCATGATGAAAGAGTGCTAGAGTTTAAGCTACATGAGGTGGGGCTGTAAGTACCACGTAGTATTTATCCTGAAGAAACGCAAGAAAAGCAACGCGGCTCGCACAATAATTTCTCGAAGCATCATGTTTTCTTGTGCTCTGTAACTCCCTAGTCTGTAACCACTAGCAAGTCGCGATCAAGGCCGTAAGAATAGCTTCTGTCACGCTTCCCAGAAACAATTCGTTTAATCCTGGACGGCTATGTTTGCCCATCAAGATCAGGTCGACGTGCAATGTGTGCGCTTCGTCAAGAATGACACGGGAAGGGTGGCCGTATCGCACGATTGGTAATGTCGCGCCGTGCTGTCCCGGCCTCAATAGAAATTCATGCATCATGCGCGATGCTTCTATATCCGCCGCCTCGCGATATTGCTGGATCACGCCTTCGTCCACACCGGCGTAACGCATCTTGCCTTCGAATAGGACATCATAGACATGCAGCGCATGGATGACAGCTCCCGGCGCAATCTTTGCCGCGCTGTCAATTGCAGTGCGGGATATGTCCGAAAAATCTACCGCAACCAGCACTGTGCGATACGGTGCACGTGGCAAAGTTTTGGCAATCAGCGCCGGATGGGTGCCTTCATGCAAAAATCTGAGTGCAGTGGAACCGATGAACAAGTCACGCGCGAAGTTGTCGGCATGAGAACCCAATATCGTCAGGTTGATTGCGTGCCAGCGTGCATAGTTGGCGATATGTTCATGCGGCTTGCCGACCTCTACATGGAATTGAACCGGTATGGCGTAACGCTTCCGGCAGGCGTCAGCTACGTCGCTCAAGCGTGCATTGGCTGCTTGATATAGTTATTTTTCCGTCACCAGCGGATGCTCAGAGAGCATCTGTCCAAACATTTTCCATGAGATTGTAGGTAGCACATGCAGTAAGTGCAAAGTGGCCTTGTGTTGTTGAGCAAGAAGCGCCGCGCGTGCGACAGCTTGCTCCGCGTGAGGAGAGAAGTCGGTAGCTGCCAGAATAGCTTGGATGTCCACCATCATCCCTTTCGTTCATGACGCGGTATCTTCAATCTTTACGCATCAATTTAGATTATTTAAAACGAGTTAAAAGTTAACATTGCCAGCAACCGTTTACAACTGCTTTTTATCGTCGTTGCTAAAATATAACGAACAAACGATACCAGCTCATACTTAAAGTTTGTCCATCGCCGATTAGCAAAACTGGTTGCAATCCATGTGTAATGTCCAAGGAGTGTATGCTGAACGTTAAGGATCAAAGTTTTGATACAATCAAGAAAATTTTTGCATGGCTGTCATAGTGATGCGAGAGCGGAGTCGAAAGTCAAAAAATTACCTATAAATCAATATTATAGAATGTTATTATAAGGTGGAAACCATGTTAATTCTTACGGCCGTGGAAACAGATTCGGGTTATCCTGCAGTTCATATCGGGCTTGCGACGGTCTGAGTGAATAGGTTCGCATTTCCCCTTCAAGCAATGTCTGAAATTTTCGCACTTGTCCCCGCCGCTGGTTGTGGTTCTCGCATGGGTAGTGAGTTACCAAAACAATACCTACAGCTGGCCGGACAGCCGATGATTTATCACGCACTGTTAACGTTGTGTGCCAGCTCGGACGTCAAGACTGTCTTTGTAGTGCTCGCACCGCATGACATGTACTGGCATGGTTATGACTGGTCGCTATTCGGAGATAAGTTGCAGCCGCTATTTTGTGGTGGCGCAACGCGCGCGGAAAGCGTGCTGAATGGACTAATGGCCGCAGAACTTGAACTCGATGACTGGCTGCTGGTACATGATGCTGCACGGCCTTGTTTGAGCCATAAGCAGCTTGCACACTTGATTGAAGTATCGCGCGACGACGAGGTTGGCGGCATTCTTGCTGTGCCGGTGGCGGATACTTTGAAGAGAGCCGATGCTGAATGCCGAATTGTGCAGACCGAGAATCGTGAGGGAGTATGGCAGGCGCAGACTCCGCAGATGTTTCGCACTGGACTATTGTTGCAGGCGCTACGAAGTGCCCCGAATGTAACGGATGACGCCTCTGCAGTCGAGGCGCTGGGGTTTCATCCCAAGCTCGTGACAAGCAGTGCCAGTAATTTTAAGGTAACTTATCCGCAAGATATTGAGTTGGCGGAATTGCTGTTAGCTAATAGAAAATAAATATGAGAATCGGACAGGGTTTTGACGTTCATCAATTGGTGGAGGGGCGCAAGTTAATTATTGGTGGCGTGGAGATATTTTATGACAAGGGGCTGCTCGGCCATTCCGATGCTGACGTGTTGTTGCATGCCATTTGTGATGCCTTGTTGGGTGCAGCAGCACTGGGTGATATCGGGCGTCACTTTTCAGATACCGATGCAAAGTTTAAAAATATTGATAGCCGCATTTTATTGCGCGAAGTAGCGCGTATGGTGACCAATGCGGGTTTCCGCATAGGCAATTTGGATGCCACTATCATTGCACAAGCACCCAAGATGGCACCGCACATTCCGCGCATGATAGAAAATATTGCCGCTGATTTGGGTGTGGCTGTGAATGCTGTAAATGTGAAAGCGACCACCACTGAAAAGCTGGGCTTTAGCGGGCGCGGGGAAGGGATCGCGGCGCAGGCTGTCGCGCTATTGTTAGTTTGAATCAACATAAAGTATGACAATGTCATTTCATCATTTTAATTTTTCCCAATTAAATTGGAATGATAAAGTACATATCATTCCATGGGCTAATTATTAATAATGATGCGTATATTGGCGCTGGAAACGTCCACTGAATACTGCTCCGTCGCCCTATGGCAGGACGGCAATGTCGTCAATCGGTGCGAGCTGGTTGGGCAGCGCCATTCCGAATTGCTGATAGGAATACTGGATAGTTTATTGCATGAAGCGGGCGTTAAACTTACGGAATTAGATGGTATTGCATTTGGCGCCGGGCCGGGTTCATTCACCGGTGTGCGTATCGCTTGTGGGGTGACGCAAGGATTGGCGCTAGGAGCGGATTTGCCGGTGGTGGGAGTGTGTACGTTGCAAGCATTAGCACAAGCCGCTGGTCACGATAAAGTGATCGCCGCACTGGATGCACGCATGGGCGAGATTTATCATGCTGTATATGAAAAACGGGCGGGGTCATGGGTGACGGTTTGCGAGCCGAATTTGTGTTTGCCGCAACAGGCTCCGCAGGTTCAAGGCTCTGGATGGTTTGGCACAGGCAGTGGTTTTGCTATGTATGGTGCTGTATTGGGTAATCGTTATGCCGGGCAAATTTTTGGCAGCGATATTCAGGCCGTGCCACAGGCCAGCGCTATTGCAGAATTTGCCGCGCCATTATTTGCTGCTGGTCAAGGTATGGACGCGGCGCAAGCCATGCCGTTTTATTTACGCGACAAGGTGGCGTTGAAAACCAGCGAGCGATGAAATTTTCCCCATTGCATACCCACACCGTCTTGCGTGATATGAATCTAGCAGACGTGGCCGAGATAGTGTGCATTGAGCAACGCGTGCATGCTTGTCCGTGGTCTAGCGGGAATTTTACCGATGCGCTTAAAAGTAATTGTGTATGCAAGGTGTATAAAGCAGAGGGTGAGATATTAGGCTATGTTGTGTTTATGTTTGCAGTAGATGAAGTTCACTTACTTAATATCAGTATCGTTGCCGAATATCAACGCAAGGGGCTGGGCCGTAGGCTGTTAGGTGCAACCATAGAAATGGCAAGCGGTTGTAGCATGCGGCGCATGTTGCTGGAGGTGCGTCATTCCAACGCGGCTGCGCTGGGGCTATATCGTGATGTCGGGTTTCGCCAAATTGGCCTGCGTCATGGCTATTATTCAGCAGGCAATGAGCGCGAAGACGGAATCGTGATGGAATATTTACTGTGATTCGAGAAGAAGCAATACTACGTGAGCTCAATCTCTACCCGCTGTGGCAACGGCGCGAACAAGCCAAGTCTGTACTTGAGCAAGTAACAGTGGCTGCTGAACCTATGACAGAGCAAGTGGCAAGCAAATCTGTCGAGGAAAAAGCAGACATACAGAATCTGGACAGTCACAACTGGCCTGAGTTGCAAGCATTGGTGAAAAATTGCACGGCGTGTAAGCTACGTACAAGTTGTACACAGACGGTTTTTGGTACGGGTGATGTGCGGGCAGATTGGTTGTTCGTGGGCGAATGGCCGGGCGCAGACGAAGATGTTCAAGGTGAGCCATTCGTGGGGCAATCCGGCAAGTTGCTTGATAATATGCTGGCTGCAATTAAGTTGAAGCGCGGCCACAATGTTTATATTACCAACATCGTTAAATGCTACCCACCCGGCAATCGCACGCCAGAAGCCAATGAGATTGCTCAATGCGTGCCTTATCTGGAACGCCAGATTCAACTCATCCAGCCCAAGCTGATCGTGGCCTTGGGTGAAACCGCCGCATTATTATTGGGGCATGGTGCCACGTTGCCTGGCCTACGGGGCAAACTGCACGAATATCGCGGTTCATCCGCTCATGCTTTGGTGAAAGGTATTCCACTCATCATCACATACCATCCCACCTATCTGCTGCAGACCCCGTTGAAAAAAGCCGAAGCATGGGACGATCTGTGCCTGGCAGTTGCTACGATGCAGGGGTTGGTTTGAAATTAAAGACTACATCTGCCCCGCATCCTGATCATGACTGTGCTTTTTATACAATACCGTCATGATGCCTGCGAGCAATAGGCCGAATATTAAAGTAATAGTCTGAATGTTTAATTCCAATTTTTGCATTAAGGCAAATAATGCGAGCATGGCGAAAATGCTGATATTTTCATTAAAATTTTGTACAGCGATTGATCTGCCGGCGCCCATAAGCAGGTGACCGCGATGTTGTAGGAGGGCATTCATGGGTACCAAGAGATAGCCGCCCATTGCGCCAATAATGATGAGCAGTGCAATGGCAAGGGGTGTGCTGGTAACCGGGATCATGGCCAGTACCATTAGCCCCATGGCGATGCCTATGGGCAACACTTTCACCGAGTGTTCCAGTTTGACGAATTTAGCCGCTAGTACAGAGCCGATGGCAATGCCGATGGCGACCCAAGCGGTGAGCTTGGCGGCCTCGCCCATGTCATAGTGAAGTACAGTGGCGGCCCATGCCAACACGATTAAACGTAACGTGGCGCCTGCCCCCCAGAAAAGTGTGGTGACACTCAGCGATACTTGTCCTAGCGGATCTTTCCATAGCAGTTTGAAGCAATGCGCGAATTCACTTACTAAGAACCCTGGGTTGCGGCTTAACGGCTTGTGCTCGATTGGTACGCGCGGGATGTAGAGATTGAACAACGCCGCGATGAGATAAATAACAGTAATGATGGAGATAGCCAGCTCCGGCGCCGAGTCGATGCCGGTTTCTATGATCGGTACATCCCACCATTGCAGCATCTGGCCTGAAATATTTGGGCCGATGAGTATCCCACCCACTACTGCGCCAAGCACGATGGCGGCAACAGTCAATCCCTCTATCCAACTATTTGCCAGTACCAATTTGTTGGGCGGTAAATATTCGGTAAGGATACCGTATTTTGCCGGGGAATAAGCCGCCGCGCCCAAACCTGCCACAGCATAGGCGAGGAGCGGGTTTACCCCGGCCAGCATGGCGATACAGCCGAACAGCTTAATGCTGTTGCTGATGAACATCACGCGCCCCTTGGGCAGCGAATCAGCGAAGGCGCCTACAAAAGGCGCCAGCACGATATAGGACACCACAAATGCTGCTTGCAGTATCGGGGTATGCCATTCTGGCGCATGTACTTCGTGAAGTAATGCGATGGCGGCAAAGAGTAGAGCGTTGTCTGCGAGTGCGGAAAAGAACTGCGCCGCAAGTATTATATAAAATCCGCGATTCATTGGGAGGCGCAATTTTTAAGAGCGCGTTTTATATCACGAAAATAGGATGCCTGCTATCATTAACAGCAACCTATTTTATCCTCTAATCTTGCATTCATGCCCCGTCCGATCCAAGCTCACATTGATCTTTCCGCGTTAGAGTGCAATCTGCAAGTCGTACGTCGCGCGAGCAGTGCGCGCATTATGGCGGTGATCAAGGCCAATGCGTATGGCCATGGTTTATTACGTGCCGCTGAAGCGTTAAATGAGGCGGAAGGTTTCGCACTGCTGGATATCCGTGATGCGATATGCCTGCGCGATGCGGGGTTCAGTCAGACTATCCTGCTGCTGGAAGGATTTTTTACTCCGGACGATTTGCCGCTGGTGGCCGAATATGACCTCGCCTGTGTGATTCACACCCAGCAGCAGATTGACATGCTGGAGGCTTACCCCAAGCGTCGCAGTTTGGAGGCGTGGCTCAAGGTTAGCAGTGGGATGAACCGTCTGGGTTTTGCTCCGGACAAATTCTCCGCTGCACTGCAAATTCTTAAGAAGCATCCTGCCGTACGCGATATCACGCTGATGACGCATTTTGCCCATGCGGATGAATCGACAGGGGTAGCTGCACAATTAAATATGTTTAATGAACTGGCCGCTCCGTACCGAATGGCACGCTCGCTGGCTAACTCTGCTGCTCTATTGCGTTATCCTGCAACCCATGCAGATTGGGTGCGCCCCGGCATCATGCTGTATGGTGCATCGCCGTTCGTGGAAAACAGTTCGCAGCAACTGGGCTTGCGACCGGTGATGACACTGCAAAGCCGCATCATTGCGGTGCAAGAGTTGAGTCCGGGCGAAGGTATTGGCTATGGCGGGCTCTTTCGCGCCGAGTCTCCCATGCGTGTTGGCGTGGTCGCTTGCGGCTATGCAGACGGTTACCCGCGCCATGCTCCAACAGGTACCCCAGTGCTGGTAGAAGGCCAGCGTACGCGCACCTTGGGACGCATTTCGATGGACATGCTGACTGTGGATTTAAGTGCATTGCCGGCTGCAGATGTAGGCAGCAGCGTCACGTTGTGGGGAGAGGGGTTGCCGGTGGAACAGGTAGCTCATGCGGCAGGTACTATCAGTTATGAACTGTTGTGCGCGCTGACCGAACGGGTACCAATCGTCACTGTCTAGATTGAATTCCTTGAACTACTGATCAAAGATACTGGAAAAAAACAAGGAAGAATGGAATGCTTTTACTTGCCCAACGATAGTTCTGAATTGAATCCGAAAGAGCGGTTAAATTCAGACCTGAAGCAGGCATCGGATCGAAAGTACAGGTGCGTACCAAGGAGAAATGGTGTGCCTGCTGCTAACGATCACATGACGATGCTCGAGAGCAATACAGAATGTGTCGCTACTATTTTCAAGACCCACACGTAAATATGCCGCTTAAAATCATTTAATGGGCGAGTCAATAAAAGAAAATATTCTCACACACTTTATCTTGAAATATATATTAAAAAATAGTCTGCAGGCTACTGTTTTTTATAGAAAAATAAATAAGTAATGAGTTCAGACATATTGATAGAATGAACTGGTTATTTCAACGGAAGATAAACATCTGTCCTCAGTTCGTGTTCTGGTGTATCTGAATTCAGATTCAGGTAGTGAAAAAACAAGGGAAAATCGCGCAACTCTTCGCCACTGCCGGGTAACCAATCTCTGTACAAGTAACAGGCTGCTTCTCCAATGTTGTCATACGGACCCACATGGCAAACGACAGCACAGCGACCCTCAGGTATCTGTTTGTTGATGATGCCCTGCTGGTTTTCCGGAACCACTTCCGTTACTGAGCCGCAGATATCGAAACGGAATTGATCAGGCGCGGTAGTTTCAGGGTTGTCGTAGACGATGCCCATGGTTTTGCTTGAAGTGATAGGTGACAAGCCACATTCCTTGCGCCATTCAATAAATGTTTTGACCGAGTTGTTGACTAACTTTGGGTCGCCACGATGCTCAAGCGCAGCCACTTTCGTGTGTTCGAAATTGATGATTTTGACTTCCATATTTGCATTCCTTTTTTTGTTGGGGAATTGATAGCGTTCAATCCACGGTTCCCATTCCGGTTTCTTTCTGAAGTCAGACGGGGTTTGTCCTATCGTGTTTTTGAACGCACGTGAAAACGATTCCGGGTTTTCAAATCCAGCATCTAGCGCTATGTCGATAATCCGTTCAAGAGGGTTGAACGCCAGCCTGTAGGAGGCACGCTTGAGCCGCATTAACTGGATATATCTAATGACGCTGATGCCGCAGTATTCGGAAAATTGGCGGTGAAAATGAAATTTCGAGAAATTTGCAAACTGACTTAGCAAATCTACGCTCAGTTCTTCTTCAAGGTGTTTGTCGATGTAGTCGAATACCCTGTGAAACCTCTCAGCATATATCTGTTTTCTCATAGTTTTCACCGTTACTTCTCCTTGAGAGGAAATATACGTGTTTGAGCCGTGTGCGTCTTGACTGAAATTGCTTTCATGAATAATAAGCAGGTATGCTATTTCTATTAAAAATAAAGGCAAAACTAAAGAGGTTAAACAGTAAATTGGGTCACACTCGATTTAATCTCCTCATTCAACTTCCCGCGACCAAGTAAGCTCCGTCGGGCAGCGACTAGGCATGAGCATGGCTCGCCAAACGATCAGCACCAGGCCAAGCAGTATATTTGTTTGTATTCAGCTGCTAATTCCGGTCACGTAAGCCGCAGTCAAGTTATGACTAGGTGAGTCGAATAACGATTGGCAGCGTCCGAATTCGATCAGTTTCCCAATACGCTCTGTCCTCCAAAAAAACGCCGCGTAATTGGCAACTCGGCGCGCCTGCGCAAGATTGTGAGTCACGATCACGACCGTGCGCGCGCTCTACAAAGATGTCCGATGTATAAACCGGCAAAAAGACTGATGATAAAAGCGGGTAATAATGTGGCCCAGGTGCGGCGGGTAGAAAAAAATTCCTATTTGAAACAATAGGGTGCTACGACAGCTTTTCTATTTAAGCTTCTCGCCAAAATGATTGCAATGCTGTAGCCTGTTTTTTCTGATTTTTGAACTGCGAGACCTTATGAAACCCAATATCGGTTACATCGGCCTGGGCGTGATGGGACATGCCTGCGCCAATAACTTGCTCAAAGCGGATTATCCGCTGTGGGTGTATGCGCGTCGCTCCGAACAAATGCAGCAATTGATGCAGGCCGGTGCGCAGGCATGCAACACCCCGCAAGCACTGGCAAAACATTGCGACCTGATCTTTACCAATGTCTCCGATACCGAAGATGTACGGGAAGTTATCCTCGGCGAACAGGGCATCATTCACGGCGCACAAACCGGCAGCACGGTAATCGACATGAGCACCATCTCACCTTCAGTCACCCGTCAAATAGCATCAGCGCTGGCGCAGAAAAAAATCAATATGCTTGATGCACCGGTTTCGGGTGGCAGCCAGGGAGCTATCGATGGCACGCTCTCCATCATGGTGGGTGGTAAGGCCGACGTATTCCAGCAAGCATTGGTTGTGCTGCAAGTGATGGGAAAAAACATTGTTCATATCGGCGATCATGGTGCTGGGCAAGTGAGCAAAGCGTGCAATCAGGTTGTGATAACACAAACGCTTGCCGCGATTGCCGAAGCCTTTGCACTGGCTGTTGCATCCGGTGTGGACCGTGCAAAAGTAAGGCAAGCTTTGCTGGGAGGATCTGCAGGCAGCCGAATACTTGAAGTGCAGGGACAACGCATGCTTACGTATAATTTCACGCCTGGTTTCAAAGCCAAGCTGCATCAGAAAGACCTGTGCATCGTGCGGCAATTTGCAGATGAACTAGCTATTGAATTGCCGGGCACCAAGATGGCGACTACTTATATCAATGCCCTTGTTGAGGCGGGAATGGGTGAAGAGGATTCATCCGCCATCGTTACCCTGTTTGAACAGAGGTTGGGTGAGAGATTTTAAAATGTTTTTTTGATGGATCTTCTTACAGAATTTTCAAAGCGCGAGTAGTGATGCGTGGGTTGGGCTACGAATTTCCGGGTTATCAGCCGAAGCGCCGTTGCGCCTCTACCGCAAGACCGGCGCCAACGCTGCCGTACAAGTCGCCTTCCATGCGCCGGGCCATAGGTAAGATTGCGGCAATGTGTTCGCGCAGCATGGGCACGCCGCTAGCACCGCCGGTGAAAAATATCGTATTCACCGCCTCGCTACGCACGACAGCCTTTGCGAGCAAGGTGCTCAGAGTGTTGCCGATCTGTTCTACCAGCTCCGCCGACGCTTTTTCAAACTCGATGCGGGTCAGCGTGTGGCGCATGCCGGGTGCAAGTCTATCCAGATGTAGGGCTGCGCTATTGCCGGCGGACAGGGCAATCTTGGCTTCCTCCACCTGCACGGCCAGCCAATGGCCGGCGCGGTCGCGGATTAGCTTGAGCAGCCGGTCCATGGCTTCAGGCGCTTGGGTGTCCAGATACAGCTCCTGCAGATCGGCCCAGGTGCGGCTGGTATAGGCCTGGTTGATGGTGTGCCAGGTGGCAAGATTCATGTAGTAGCTGGAGGGCATGGTCAGGCCGCGCTTGAGCAGACTGCCATAGCCAAGCAGGGGCATCACGCCTTCCAGGCTCAGTTGTCGGTCGAAGTTGGTGCCGCCGATATGCACGCCGCTGTTGGCCAACAGATCGTCACGCCTGTCGGCTGTCAGTGCGCGTTGCGGCGAGAGCCGGATCAGGGAGAAGTCGGAGGTGCCGCCGCCGATGTCAGCGATCAGCACCAGTTCCTCGTGGTTAATCTGGCGTTCGTAGTGATAGGCTGCGGCGATGGGCTCGTACTGAAAGCTCACCTCGCGGAAGCCGGCGGTGCGGGCGATGGCTTCCAGCGTCACCTCGGCTTTGTCGTCGGCCGCTGTATCGTCATCCACAAAAAATACTGGCCGACCAAACACGGCTTGGTCGAAAGAGCGATCCGCTGCCATTTCGGCCCGATGCTTGAGTTCGGTGATGAATTGGGTCAGTAATTCCTTGTAGGGCAGCGAGCGGCCCTGAATTTCGGTTTTGCCTTCCATCAGGCTGCTGCCGAGGAGGCTCTTCAAGGCGCGCATCAAGCGGCCTTCGTAGCCATCCAGATATTCCTTGAGGCCGGCCTGGCCAACGCTTACGGTGTTTTCTTCGGCATTGAAAAAAACTACGGAGGGCAGGCTGGGCTTGCCGTTTTCCAGTGCCAACAGGGTAGGCTGGCCGGGACACAGCCAGCCTACGGTGGAGTTGGACGTACCGAAATCGATGCCGCAGGCGCGGGCGGGAGTTTCAACAGACATGGTTAGGAGAGGGGTCTGAAATCGAACCGATAAAAAATGGAGCGCGATGCTACCGCCCGTGCAGGAAAATGTCGAATGGTAGCCAGAAATGATCATTCAAAATTCTGCCCAAAAATGACAGCAGGGACCGATGATCTGCCCGTCATGACGAGAATACCAACCGTCGCTTCATCGGCTATTGCGGACATCAGGAGCGCCGATCAAACTTGTGTCGATCAGGATCTGCCCGTTGATTTTCCGCCGGGTGATTGATACCGCTGAAACACACCCGCTATGCCTCTACTTTCTTGGACTGGTAGCCCTGATATGGGTTGAAAATTCCTAAACTATCGTACTTTGGTTGGTTATCCATATTTTATGGCAAACGAGTAAAAAATTTAAGCGCGGCATATGATTGATATGTAAGCGATAATTTTTTCGAGTAACGCCGTATTGTGACGAAAATTGGATTTTTAGAGATGCCCTTATGTTCCACCAGCAATGTCTTGGTGCCAATATCGTGTGTGGGTTCTGCGATATCGCTCTACGCTGATATTCTGCGCATCCATTTCTACGAGGATGGCGCCGTCCCGATCCGAACGCAATAGTTCGCTGTCCACTGCAAGATAGCGTTCGACCACCTCTTTATTCGGATGACCGAAGCGATTGCGGTAACCCACGGTGAATACTGCATAGCGCGGATGTATGGCCGCTACGAAAGCATTCACCGATGAGGTTTTGCTGCCGTGGTGTGGCACCACCAAAAGTGTAGCGGGGAGCTTTTCCTCATGTTGTTTCAATAATCGCCATTCAGATTCTTTTTCGATATCGGCGGCGAGCAATATGCTATTTTTGCCCGTGCTGATTTTCAACACGCAGCCGCGGTTATTGTCGCGGATTTTTTCTGCTGCATAACTTTCCGCTGTAGGGTGTAGCACTTCAAAGTGCACTCCGTCCCATTCCCACGTTTGCCCATCCATGCAGCGTTGGGTGTTTGAAGCGTGTTGTAACAGGGGATGGTTTGCAGCGAGCGAGGATGAGAGCCAACCTACCGGTAACCCTTGCAAAATAGATAATGCGCCGCCGGTGTGGTCGTTGTCATCATGGGTAAGAATCAGGCCGTCGAGTTGAGAGATCCCCATGCCGCGCAATGCCGGGATGAGGATGCGGTTGCCACTATTGGCCTCGCTATTAAAATTGGGACCGGTGTCATACAGCAGTGCATGGTTGTGTGTCTGAGCGGCTACCGCCAAACCTTGCCCGACATCGAAAATTACCAGGTGTAGCGTACCTTCTGGCGGTACTGCGGGCAGTACCAGAAACATGGGTAGCAGGGCGAGCAGCCCCAGCCAGCGTGCGGGAAATCCGCGTGGCAATAGCATCCATAACACACCAAACATGCCGATGGCTATGCTCCATGTGGGCGGTGCGTGCTGTGTCCATACCACCTCTGGCAGACTATTCAGCCATTCCAGCAGGTTGATACACACTCCCATGGCCTGATGTGCCAGCCATAGCGGCCAATCAAAGGGAAGCACTGCACCCAGCAGGGTGAGCGGTACCACCACGAAGCTGACCAACGGAATGGCAAAAGCATTCGCGATCGGTGACACTAGTGAAACTTGCTGGAACATTGCCAACAGCGGCGGAATCAGCCCAATGCTCATAGCCCACTGTACGCGACCATACGTTACTAACCAGTGCGGGGGGCGCAAACGGTGCGCCGTTACATAAAAAATTAATGCCACCGCACCGAAAGATAGCCAGAATCCCGGCGACAGCACCGCCCATGGGTCGAGCAACAATACAACGAGCAAGGCGGCGGCAAGAATTTGTGACGGTGCGACAGTGCGTGATAGCCACAGCACCGTCGCTATCGTCGCCAGCATATACACCGTGCGTTGCGCCGGTACACCGTAACCCGCCAGTAGTGCATAGCCGAGTGCCACCAGTAAGCCGATGAGTGCAGCAGCTTTGCGTGCCGGTAGCGCGCGCGTGAGGCGTGCACTGCGTCGCCATAACCAATAGCTTGCAGCAAACGCCAGACCGGACAGCATGGTGATGTGCAGACCTGAAATACTCATCAAATGATTAACCCCAGTGCGCGTAAAAACTTGCCACTGTGCCGCTGGGATGCCGGCCTGATCGCCGATGGCAAGTGCGGTTAACACGCCGACGTAATTATTTTTTTCGATGACACTCGCTTCAGCGCTCTGGAGAACTTCTTTCCCGCTTGCGGTGTGAGGAATTCGTAATGGATGACGCTGATTGAGGAATGGGTTTAACCTTTTCTGGATATGTTCGCGCACTTTTTCGCGTAGGTTTTGGATATAGTAATCTGGTGATTGCACTAACGCATCCAGTCGTACGTTATCTTGCTTTCGATGAATATAACCATTGGCGCGCAGCTTGTTTTCCAGCATCCATGCTTCAAAATCAAAATCGTGAGGATTGCTGCTGCCGTGTGGCTGCTTCAAGCGTACTGTGAGCCGCCAGCGTTCACCGGCGTGGATGTCAAGAGGTTCTTCTCGTATACCATCGTAACTGGCAAGCAGGATGTGTGGCGGAACAATGGCATTGGGGGTGAGTACCTGTTCCACATCAAACACAAAACGAAGTCCGTGTTCATGCTGTGAAGGGAGCTTTGCCACTACGCCTATGATTTGAATGTCTTTGCCCTGCCATTCGGCAGGGAGAGTATCGGACAAACGTTGCTGGGCAAAAAATGCTGCATAGAAAAACCCAAAGGTACAGGCAAATGTTGCAAGAAGAGCAGGGTATGCTTGGCGCTGCAAAAGAGTGCTACGCGGTAGTAACAAAATACCAGCGAGCAATAAAGTCAGCCCACTCCAAGCGAAGTTGGGAAGTACTGACTGTTGTTGCAAAAGCCATACGCCAAATGCAAAAAATAAAACGGCATAGCGCATGGTTTGCTTAGTGCCGCCGAATGAGCTTGAGCAATTCGCGCACCATTTCCAGTGCAATCGTTGGAATGTCGCGGCATCGGGTTGGGGGCAGTTTGTTCATTCTTTCAGCTTGCAGCCGCATATGTGCTTCGGCATACGGTAGGCCGCTCATGTCAGTTGGATCGGGTATTTTCGGACTCACGTGTGCAAACTTCCCAAAGAGGGCTGGCATATCAAATATAATCAGGTAATCTACTATCCTGATTTTGCTCAGTAACGATTTTGCCTTATTAACGATTGCTCGTGCCGAAAAAATATTTTAGAAAATTCCTGCCCAGCCATGAAACATTCAAACAAAGCCGTTGGGCGCGTTGGTTTGGCGGCTGGCTACATCATCCCAACCTATGGCATCTTAACCGCCATTCAGTGTCGGGCGGCGTAGCCGTCGGGCTGTTCACCGGGCTAATTCCTGGTCCGCTTCAAATAATAAGCGCAGCTTTGCTGGCAGTGCTATTCCGCGTTAATTTGCCGGTGGCTGCGGTCACCACGCTGTACACCAACCCACTTACCATCGTGCCGCTCTATGCGCTGGCATATCAGCTTGGTGTATTTGTTACCGGGCACAATAACGGCCAGTCGCCCGTTAACTTTTCCCTGCCAGAAATGACTTGGGTTAACTGGCCTACCGTCATGCTGGATTGGCTTGTGTCATTGGGTAAACCCCTCGCTGCTGGCCTGCCGCTTCTGGCGTTAAGTTTTGCTATCGCGGGTTATTTTAGCGTGCGCATGCTGTGGTATGCGATTGTGGTATGGGAATGGCGCAGGCGTGCATCACGGCGGCAATAATGATTTTCAGGGGCAGCGCATATGCCACTGTGCTCAATTTTTTATACCCTGGTATGGTTTTCGGCAAGTCGGACTTATTGACTAAGATAAAAAGATTGTGATGAAAAAACTTGACCAATTGAATTTTGATAATACTTTTTCTCGGCTGCCAGATATTTTTCATAGCCGTCTGAATCCTACGCCGTTGCCCCATTCCTATTTGGTTAGTTTTAATGCGAGTGCTGCCGAATTAATTAATTTGGATGTAACCGAAGCTGAGCGCGCGGATTTCGCCGATTATTTTATTGGTAACCGTTTGCTGCCTGGCAGCGAGCCATTATCGATGCTCTACGCCGGGCACCAATTTGGTTCCTTTGTGTCTCAATTGGGAGATGGGCGCGCAATTTTGCTTGGTGAAATAAAAAACAGCAATGGAGAGTATTGGGATATTCAATTGAAAGGGGCTGGTATCACACCGTTTTCGCGCAATGGCGATGGGCGTGCCGTGCTGCGATCCAGCATTCGTGAATACTTGTGTTCAGAAGCAATGCATGGCCTGGGTATTCCTACTTCTCGTGCTTTGTGCATTGTGGGCAGCGACGCAGAGGTGTACCGTGAGACTATCGAAAGTGCCGCGGTGGTTACTCGTTTATCACCGTCGCATGTGCGTTTTGGTTCGTTTGAGGTGTTCGCCTATAGGGATCAGCACGAGCCGATCGCCTTGCTTGCTGATTATGTTATCGCCAAGCATTTTCCTGATATAAGCGATGCGCCGGACAAGTACTTGCGTTTTTTGAATGAAGTAATCACGCGCACCGCAAGTCTGATGGCTCAATGGCAAGCTGTCGGTTTCGCACATGGCGTGATGAATACGGACAACATGTCGATCCTGGGGCTAACTTTCGATTATGGCCCCTTCGGTTTTATGGAAACCTACGACCCGGGTTTTATTTGTAATCACTCCGACCATGGCGGGCGCTACGCCTTTGATCAGCAGCCGCAAATCGGCTTGTGGAATCTGGCTTGTCTGGCGCAGGCTTTGACGCCTATTATTGCGGTGGAGGAAGCGCAAGAGGCCCTGGAAAATTACGAGCCGACATATTTCGAACACTATACTGAATTGATGGGCAAGAAGCTGGGACTAACCAACGTCACCAAAGAAGATGCTTCTCTAGTTACCCCACTGCTGGAAATGATGCGCGCAAGCCAGCTGGATTACACCAATCTGTTTCGCAGTTTAGGTCTGTTCAAATTCGCGCCGGATGAGAGAAGCAGCGAGTTACGCGATCAATTTGTCGATCGAGCAGCGTTTGACGCTTGGGCTGATGTTTATCGTACACGTCTGCAAAGTGAGCCTGGAACGGATGAGGAGCGAAAGGCACGTATGGACAAGGTTAACCCGAAATATATTCTGCGCAATTCCATGGCACAAAGTGCGATTGCTTTAGCTGAGCGGGAACGTGATTTTTCGGAAGTAGATCGCTTGCTGGCATTACTTAGCCGACCTTTCGATGAGCAGCCAGAAATGGAAGATTATGCTGCGCCAGCACCGGATTGGGCGCGCCATGTCGTGGTCAGTTGTTCATCCTGATGAATGAATGCTGTCTGTAAAGCTTTTGGGTTGCCAAAGCAACACCCTAAAGCTTAGCCGGAATTTAAGCTTGGCCGACAGAGTAGATATTTTGTGTTGTTTGATGACGAATTATTTGCGGCTAAAATTGTTCACACGTATACCGGCATGAGAAATTTCCCATACAAATCCGCAAAAAACCAAAAGTTAGGTCGTTATGTTGGATGAGCATAGCGCATTGAGCGACTGGCTCGCCTATCTTGAGACCAAGCATCCCAAAGCTATTGAACTGGGTCTTGAGCGTGTTGCAAAAGTTAAACAGCGGCTGGGACTTAACCCAACTTTTCCGGTTATTGTTGTCGGCGGTACTAACGGCAAAGGTTCAGTGTGCGCAATGCTTGAAAGCATGCTGCACGCGGCAGGTTATCGTGTTGGTTGCTACACTTCGCCTCACTTGCTGGATTACAACGAACGCGTCCGTATCGGCCAGCGGCAGGCCAGTGATGCGGTGCTGTGTGCAGCATTCGAGCGAGTAGAGCAGGCGCGTGCGGTTCCACCTTTGCAAAACATGGATGCCAGCTTGCAGGGCAATGATGAATTATCAGAAATTTCGTTAACCTATTTCGAGTTTGGCACGCTGGCTGCGATGCAATGTTTTATCGATCAAGCGGTAGAGGTGGCGATACTGGAAGTGGGTCTGGGTGGACGGCTGGATGCGGTTAATGTGTTCGACCATGATTGTGCGGTGGTTACCAGCATAGATTTGGATCATATGGAGTATCTTGGTGATACGCGTGAACATATTGCATATGAGAAGGCGGGAATTTTTCGTGTTGGGAAAGTGGCGGTGTTTGGCGATATGGATGTGCCTATTACGATCCGTGCGCAGGCACAGCATGTCGGCGCGCAGCTTTGGTGTCTGGGTGAGCAATTTAGTTTCACGGCAGGTGCGCAACAGTGGAATTATCATGGTGTGAGTGGTACTCGCAGCGCCTTGCCCTATCCTGCTTTGCGTGGAGCATTTCAATTGCACAATGCCAGCGCCGCATTGGCGGCGCTGGATGCGCTTAAGAATAAATTGCCGGTGAGTATGGCGGCGGTACGGCGAGGCTTGGTCGAGGTAGTGTTGCCAGGTCGTTTTCAGGTTGTACCCGGCAGGCCGATGCTGATTTTGGATGTGGCGCACAATCCCCAGGCGGCGCGCTCTCTGGCGCGAAATTTGGCCGACTTGCCGCCTTGCCACAAGACTTTCGCAGTGTTCGCCATGCTTAAGGACAAGGATATGGCCAGTGTTGCGCGTGCGCTCAAGGGGCAAGTGGATGTCTGGTTAGTGGCTGGCATAGCCGCGTCACGCGGTGCAACGGCCGCAGAATTATCCAGAGTGCTATATGCCGAGAGAGTAAAAAGTGCAGTGTTGACGTTTGTCACAGTAACAGATGCGCTACAGCATGCCTGTAATGAGGCTGTCGAAAATGATAGAATTATAGCATTCGGTTCATTCTATACAGTAGCGGAAGTGATGCGTGCGCAGTCTGCGCTACGCTTTGATTTGCGCGGAGATACATAATGGCAAAGCAACTGATGGATGATGAAGTCAGTCTGAAGCGTCGAGCAAGACGTCGGTTGATTGGCGCAGTGGCACTTGTCATCGTAATTGTGGTGCTACTGCCCATGGTGTTGGATAGCGAACCCAAGTTAGGGGGCCAGGATATTGAGTTGCGCATTCCGGACAAAGATAAGGTGGGTGAGTTCATGCCCAAGATGGGCATGCCGTCAGCGCCTGTCTCCGTTCTTGCGGTTTCTTCACCGGTTGCTGTTCCTGTTTCAGCTGTGCCCAGCCTACCTGTCATTAAAGAACAGGTAGTCGCGGCATCGCAAACGATTGAAAGTAAGCTTGCTCCAGTCAAGTCTGAAGTTAAGTCTGTTGGGGAGATTCACATAGAGAACAGGAAAATCACGCCACACTCTGGTTTTGTGGTGCAGGTTGGCGCATTTGCAAATGCCGACACCGCGCACCAATGGCAGAAAAAATTGAATGAACAAAATATCAAAGTTTATACCGAGAAGGTAGGTAACAAAATCCGCGTACGCGCCGGTCCTTATGCCACGCGTGAAGCTGCAGACAATATCTACAAAAAGCTGGAGGCGCAAGGGCTGAAACCGACGGTAAGTCCAGCGTATTAGGCATGACGTGGTTTGATTATACTGTCATTATAATTGCCGTATGGTCGGTGTTGCTGGGATGGTGGCGCGGCTTTGTGTATGAGGTGTTGTCGCTACTCGGTTGGGTGGCAGCTTACGCGGTGGCACGTTGGCAGGCAGTAAATTTGGCAGCGTTAATGCCGGCAGAGCTTGGGATAGATGCGATTAAGGTCACGGTTGCTTTTATCTTGCTGTTTGTGGCGACCTTGATCGTGAGTGGTATCGTGATATGGTTGTTATCGAAATTAATTAAGTTCACCGGCCTCGGTTGGATAGACGGCCTATTCGGCAGTCTATTTGGCATGCTACGTGGCATGCTATTAGTGCTGATGTTGGTTCTGCTAGCGGGGTTGACTGATTTGCCGAAAAAGCCGTTTTGGCGCGAGGCGAAGTTAAGTAAGCCATTAGAAAGTATGGCTCTAGCTAGCTTGGTCTGGTTGCCAGATAGCGTGGCGCGCCGTGTGCATTTTGGATTGAGAAAATGAATATTGGGGTTAAAACATGTGTGGCATTCTAGGCGTTGTCGCGCAAACATCGGCCAATCAAGTTCTATATGATGGCTTGTTAGTGTTGCAGCATCGCGGGCAGGATGCCGCCGGTATTGCCACTATTGAAGGAAATACCTTTCACTTGCACAAGGGTAATGGCCTGGTACGCGATGTGTTTCGAACGCGTAACATGCGAGCGTTGCGCGGCAATGCGGGCATAGCTCATGTGCGCTATCCTACTGCGGGTTCCGCCCTCGATCACAATGAAGCACAGCCATTTTATGTCAATTCGCCATTCGGCATTGTGCTTGGACATAACGGCAATTTGACCAATACCGAGCAATTGCAGCAAGAATTGTTTCTGGAAGACAGGCGTCATGTCAACACCAATTCTGATTCGGAAGTGCTGCTCAATGTGCTTGCGCATGAGTTACAAGCCAATTCCACAATGCGCTATCGTCTTGATATTAAAAATATCTTTGACGCCGTATCCGGGGTACATCGTCGCTGCCGCGGTGCTTATGCTGTGGTGGCAATGATTGCGGGTTATGGCCTGCTGGCGTTCCGCGATGTTTATGGCATCCGGCCACTGGTATTGGGTAGCCATCAAACTGAAAATGGCACGGAATATTTGATTGCTTCGGAAAGCGTGGCATTGGATACGCTAGGCTTTAAGTTTCTCCGCGATATTGCACCAGGTGAAGCGGTATTTGTTGACTTTGATGGAAACTTTCACAGTCAGCAATGTGCAGAAAATCCAACACTTAATCCATGCATTTTTGAGTATGTTTATCTGGCGCGTCCGGATTCGGTGATCAATGGGATTTCGGTATATGAGACACGCTTGAATATGGGTGAAAACCTGGCCGACAAAATTACCCGCGAATGGCAGCAACACGATATTGATGTCGTTATTCCCATTCCTGATTCCAGCCGTCCTAGTGCCTTGCAATTGGCTAATCGTTTGGGTATCTCATTTCGTGAAGGTTTCGTGAAAAATCGTTATATTGGGCGTACATTCATCATGCCGGGACAGGCAATGCGGAAAAAATCGGTGCGCCAGAAACTAAATGCAATTAGCGTGGAATTTAAGGGTAAAAATGTCCTGTTGGTAGATGATTCCATCGTACGGGGTACCACGAGCCGTGAAATTGTTCAAATGGCGCGTGATGCCGGAGCGCGCAAGGTGTATTTCGCCTCCGCCGCCCCACCGGTACGTTTCCCTAATGTGTATGGCATAGACATGCCGAGTCGCAAAGAGCTGATTGCCACCGGTCGCAGTGATGAAGAAATTTGCCGTGAAATCGGTGCAGACAGATTGATTTATCAGGATCTTGATGATCTCAAAGCGGCAGTGCGCAAGACGAATCAGGATATTCAGTACTTCGATGCTTCATGTTTTGATGGTGATTACATCACTGGAGATGTCACATCAGAGTATCTCGATGAAATTGAAGCGGCGCGTGAAAATGGCAAGGTAAATACGGACGATGATGTCAGCCAGCTTGATCTTGATTTAGTCGCTAACCCGTAAGCAGAATTGCTGTTCAGAGGTTGAGTTATCAGTTTTTCGAACGACCAATCTGATTGAACTCAAAGTGCCAGAAAGAACATGTTATAAAAATAACAATTTTCCTTGATACTGAAACCGAGGATTGGGTAGTGTCTCAGTTTGAAATTCAACTAAGTTGAACTTGTTTTTATCAATGCTATCATACAGGCATGAATAAAAGACCTAAAAACTTAGACATGAATCAGCTTGCCAAACGCATTGTGGATGAAGCTGTAGGTGATGAGCCTGTAACCCCACCGCCACCAGAAACGAATCAAACCGCCGCAGATAAGAGACGGCTTGATGGGTTGAAAGGTGGCGTTGCTCGCGCGGAAAAATTAACTGCGGAACAACGCAGTGAAATAGCTAAATTGGCTGCCAGCGTTAGGTGGCATAAGGTAGATTAAGCAGCCTTATCAAAAGGCATTTGTAATTCTTCAACGTCGACCGTAAAGTCCAAAACAACCTGTATTGGCTCAGGAGATTTCCTTTTATCGTTATATACATCAGCATCAGTTTTTAGCTGGTAGCAGTCTCCAACTATTTGCGAGCGTCTTTGTGCTATAGATTTCTGAAAATGAGAATGTGGTGCATTAACATCATCCATATCCGCCCACAATGACAGTGTCTTATTGCCTTGTTTCTTTATAACCGCATGTTTTGCCCTATATCTTCTTCCATATTGATCGGTTCTATATTCTTCTCGGAAGAGCTGAGCAATATCTTTAGCAATTAAATCAATAATTGTTTTTGTGCTTGGTTTGTGCAAGCCATTTTGATAAGCCCAAGCCGCTAAATTATGCGGGTCAATCAAGGGGCTGTCATCAACCTCCATTTTATAGCGGTCTATGTATTCCTTTACTGCGTTTGAATATGCTGACATATGAATTTTCCTTAGTTATTTTCCACGAAGCCCCAGCCATCGGTTAGCGCGCCAATAGTTGCATGGTTGCGAATTTTTACCTGATAGCCTTTACCTCTTAGATAATCATGCCTGTCCAATCTTTTTTGAAGCTGACCAACAACAATCCCCATATGAATGCCAAGACGTTGAGCAAACATCTTGACTTTATGCTCACTAAAAAGAGGAAATACTCGAGCATAAAAATTTTCCAGTTCTTTTTTGGGGACACAAAAATCATCACCTGCTAAGTTTGCAATGTTTTCCTCCTCCACTATTACATCTAAGTTTTGTTCCTCTGAGTCCGAATCTAAAATGTAACCCACTTCCTTGCCGTGCCCCTGTAAAACATGTTCAATTTCATGGCGCAATACGAACCAAAAAATATCAATTCTATCTAGACGCAAAGACAAGGCTATTACTGGCTGACCATTGTCCAACCAAAAACATGCGCCATCAATTTTCGAGCCGGGAAAAGGTTCAACAATGACATATTTAACCCCGCACTCCGTCAAAATTTTTGAAACATGCCTTGTTTCTTCGGGCGCTGCAAGTAGTGCGCTTAATTTTGGGATTGAATTGCTTAGTGCAATTGCATCGTATTTTTTCGTCACTTGTGACGAGGCCAACATCTTGGCGCGATAAAGCCATGCAAGCTGTTTTGGAGTAATGCCATCATGTGCATTTGTTTTTTTAGCGGAATGCGAAAATACTGGAGATGTCTCCAAGTCAGAAATATTAAAAAACTTCTTAAATTGCTGCTCTAATATTTCAATGTTATCAGCCGCCTCAACCCAGCCTCTTTTTATCATTTCTCTTACAGGAAATTTTTCATATAGTTTTGCTTTACGGGATATTGTATTGACTGCCTTATCTCTTACCTTGAATAACTGATATTGGCTTTCAAGATTCATCCAAACTTCGGGGCCAGTACCCAAAGCGTCGCCTAGCTGAATAGCTGTATCAGGTGTGATTTGCTTCTTACCGGTAATAATGCCGCTAACTAAAGTCGTGGGACGTCCGATAATTTCAGAAAATTCTATCTGAGACCATTCTCTCGCTTCCAGTTCTGCCGCCAAAAATTCACCAGGTGAAAATATCTCTGCTGCTTTGTTCATTTCTATCTCCTCGTATCAGTGGTAGTCACTTATTGATATAACAACTACCCACTTACTTGAACCTTCCTTTCTTAATTTAAGTATCAAGCGCCATTTTTTATTCAATCGCATTGAATGCAATCCATCCAAAGTGCCTTTAAGCTTTTCATAGTGCAATGACTTCATATTGTAGAAGGCTCTCTCATCTTGAGCCGCCCTTATATATTGAATCAACATCCTAAAAGATTTAACTATAGATCGCTCAAAGCCTGCATCGTAGGATAGGTCTTCTTCCAGTTTCTTTAGCGAGTCTTCTTCAAAAATTATTTCCATATGGGCAGTATATCAATGCTTGGTTATCTGGTATATATATATTTACACTATGTGTAAATATAGTATACAAATGCTTAGTATGTATATATAATTCAGTTTCAATATTGACAGCAAAGAACAACATGAATGCCCTAACAATAGAAAAACGCACACAAATAATAAATCTGTTGGTTGAAGGCAATTCTATGCGCGCTACCTCTCGCATTGCGGACTGTTCAATAAATACCGTTACCAAATTACTTATAGATGTTGGTGTTGCTTGTAGCGAATATCAAGACAACGCGATGCGCAATCTCACATGCAAGCGCATCCAGTGCGATGAAATATGGTCATTTTGCTACTGCAAACAAAAGAATGTAGCACCCGAAAATGAGGGTGTTCTAGGCTATGGCGACGTTTGGACGTGGACAGCGATTGACCCAGTTACAAAGCTGGTTCCCTCGTTTATGGTCGGAAGCCGTACAGTAGAATATGCGGAAGCGTTTATAAGTGATTTAGCCTCTCGTTTGGCTGGACGTGTGCAATTAACCACCGACGGATTAAAGGCTTATGTGGATGCGGTTGAAGGCGCTTTTGGGGCAGATATAGACTTTGCGCAACTGGTTAAAATCTATGGCTCGGAAGGCATAACAAAAACCGATGCTAGACGTTATAGCCCGTCAGAATTTACAGGCTCAGAAAAGCGCATAAAAATGGGCGATCCAGATGTTAAACACATTTGCACTAGTCATGTTGAACGTCAGAATTTAACAATGAGAATGTCTATGCGCCGCTTCACTCGTCTGACAAACGGTTTTAGTAAAAAGATTGAGAATCTTGAACACATGGTTGCGTTGCACTTCATGCACTACAACTTTGTAAGAATTCATAAATCGCTACGCACTACGCCTGCAATGGCTGCGGGGGTAAGTGAAAAGCTTTGGGAAATTTCAGATATCGCAGCGCTTGTTACTGACCCTATACCAATGAAGCGCGGAACATACAAAAAGAAAGGTTAAGAATGTGTCTGTGCCTTGTTGACACAATGGATGATTCACCTTACTGTAAGGGCATCCCTCCAGATTAGAAAGCTGCCGTTATGATTAGCTGCTTCCAAGTTGCAGATTACTTTCTTGCGCAGCAAGACACTGAATCTGGCGACACGATATCAAACCTTAAATTACAAAAACTTGTGTATTACGCGCAAGGGTTTCACCTCGCTATATTTGACGCCCCTTTGTTTAATGAGCCTATAGCAGCTTGGACACACGGGCCTGTTATCCCTGAGCTTTATCAAAAATTTAAGATTTATGGCTCTGGTGCCATTCCTTGTTCAGCCGATATTGATCTCACCAGATTTGATGAGGAAACAAAAGCTTTTTTGGATGAAATATATTCAGTATTCAATCAATACTCTGGCTGGACATTGCGCAACATGACCCACGAAGAGTTGCCATGGAAAGAGCGGGAAGCAGATGCCGGTGTTATTTCATTAGAATCCATGAAGTCGTATTTCAAGACACGAATCAACAGCTAAATAGTGAAGATCAAGCGCCCGGATCGTAAAAAAAGCGGTCATATTCCACCGCCAACAGAACCAATTAATTATGATCAGAAACCACCTATATTTTCACTTGAGAAGCTGGCTCTTGGTAAGTATTGCTTGTCCGGTTTAGATCAAGAGCATAAAGCTAAATTTGCGGATGCAGTATTTCGTCGAAAAAATTTGCCATGGATAGATATTAAAAATGCCGACAAACATGCACTTGGAACTGAGAAGATAGCAAGAAAAAGCATCAAGGCCCCAATGCCTAAATTCATAACAGAGGATGTTGACCATTTTATCGCTCTTCGCTTTCACGGAATGAAGCCAATGGTTGGGTATAGAACTAGAGATATTTTTTATGTTCTTTGGTTTGACAGCGACTTTACTTTATACAATCATTAAAATCCCGCTTCGGCGGGTTTTTTTTGGAATTTCAAACTGAGACACTACCGAGGATTGAATTTGTTTGACAGGGGCTAGTCTTTTAACATAAAATTCGCGCCCTTCGAAGTTTACTATTTTTTGTTTTAGGAAGCGCCATGAAAACATTTTCAGCTAAGCCCCATGAAGTCCAGCATGACTGGTATTTGGTAGATGCTGCCGACAAGATTTTAGGTCGTTTAGCTAGCCAAATTGCAGCCCGTCTACGGGGCAAACATAAGGCGATATATACACCGCACGTGGATACGGGCGACTTTATTGTCGTGGTTAATGCTGAAAAGCTGCGCGTTACCGGCAACAAGGCGAAAGACAAGGTCTATCACCGTCACACTGGCTATCCTGGCGGAATTTATACAACTAATTTTATCAAGTTGCAGGAACGTCATCCAGACCGCGTGCTGCAAAAAGCGGTCAAAGGTATGCTGCCAAAAGGCCCGTTAGGCTATGCCATGTTGCGCAAGCTTAAGATTTATGGTGGTGCTGAACATCCACATTTGGCGCAGCAACCTAAACCTATTGATCTATTGAAAGCTTAATCATGAACGTGACTTACAACTATGGCACCGGTCGCCGCAAGAGCGCAGTAGCTCGTGTATTCATTAAACCAGGCAAGGGCGATATCGTGGTAAATGATAAGCCACTCGATATATTTTTTTCGAGAGAAACTGGTCGCATGATAGTGCGTCAGCCGCTGGAACTGACCGACATGCTTAACAAATTCGATATTATGGTAAACGTGTGTGGAGGTGGTGAATCTGGCCAAGCTGGGGCGGTGCGTCATGGCATCACTCGTGCTCTGATAGATTTTGATGCGAGCTTGAAGCCAATGTTGAGCAAAGCTGGACTCGTTACCCGCGATGCGCGTGAAGTTGAGCGTAAAAAAGTTGGTTTGCGCAAGGCGCGCCGCCGCAAGCAATTCTCCAAGCGTTAAGCGTATTTGGAGTGTTTGGAAAAGCCGCCTTTGGGCGGTTTTTCATTTTCGTTGTACTATTTCGTCAATAAATAGTTGGCAAACAGTTGAGCGCTTCATAAACCGGAACAATGCCCTGACAGTTTGAGTGCGCGCGGAACAGGCTGTAATCTTTGACCCTGTATCTTCGTGATGGCGAAATTTCGATTGGTATGGCACTATCGACCGCCTTCACAGGAATAATAGCTGCTACGATGTATTTGCCATAGATAACGCAAAATAGGGGAAAGAAGTGATCAAAGTTGGCATCGTCGGAGGAACAGGTTATACGGGAGTCGAGCTGTTGCGGCTACTGGCACAACATCCGCAAGTGGAGTTGCGCGCCATTACCTCGCGCGCCGACCAAGGAATGCCAGTCAGCCAGCTGTTTCCCAGCTTGCGTGGCTATGTAGATTTATGTTTTACCCACCAAGATGAAGCACATCTGGATCAATGTGACTTGGTGTTCTTTGCTACACCCAATGGCATTGCCATGCATCATGCACGCGCATTGCTTGACGCAGGTGTACGGATAATAGATTTAGCGGCGGATTTTCGTATTCAAGACGTGGCGGTTTGGGAAAAATGGTATGGTATGAGACACGCCTGCCCTGATCTGGTTCCTGAAGCAATATATGGTCTGCCAGAGAGCAATCGCGAACAGATAAAACATGCACGGCTAGTGGCCAACCCGGGGTGCTATCCAACCGCTGTGCAGCTCGGCTTTCTTCCGTTATTGGAAGCGGGGATTGTGGATTGCAATAGCTTGATTGCCGACGCGAAATCAGGTGTGTCTGGCGCGGGGCGAAAGGCAGAGGTTAGCATCATGTTTTCCGAGGCAGCGGACAATTTCAAAGCTTATGGTGTATCTGGGCATCGCCATTTACCAGAAATTAGTCAAGGACTCGCGCGAGCGGCACAACAGGAAATTGGTCTGACCTTTGTGCCACATCTTACTCCGATGATACGCGGTATCCATGCCACATTATATGCGCGCATACAATGCGATGCCGACCTGCAAGCGCTATATGAACAGCGTTACGCCAATGAGACATTTGTGGATGTAATGCCAGCCGGTAGCCATCCGGAAACGCGTACGGTACGCGGTTCGAATTGCTGCCGTATCGCGGTACACCGGCCGCAACAAGGTAATACTGTGGTTGTATTGTCAATAATTGATAATCTGGTCAAAGGTGCGGCCGGTCAAGCGGTACAGAATATGAACATTATGTTCGGCTTACTTGAAACAACAGCGCTGACCAGCATCCCTTTGCTGCCTTAGAATGCATTAATTCAATTTGGGGTAAGTTGAAGTGGGTTATAAGTAATGGATTATAGCTGCACATCGCTTTCGGTATTCTTTGCATCATTTGACACCTCCGTTTTGAGTTTAACAAAACGTAATAGCCATTTGTTAAACTTATTTAATGGCAAAAAGCTCGCAAAATTCAGGATGCCATCTGAAAATCTCGTTTTTTTGAATCTCAGTTATTTCATTTTTGAAAAATACTATCGCTTCATAAAGTATACGGAAAACGTTAGAATTGCGGTCTTTGTAATACTCTTAAGGAAATTCAACCATGTCTATGGCTGACCGCGACGGTTTTATCTGGTATGACGGCAAACTCGTGCCTTGGCGAGATGCCACAACACACGTACTGACGCATACACTGCACTATGGTATGGGAGTGTTTGAAGGTGTACGTGCATATAAAACTACTGAGGGCACGGCAATTTTCCGCCTGAAAGATCATACCGACCGCCTGTTCAATTCAGCCTATATCTTCAAGATGAAGATGCCATTCGACAAAGAAACTTTGATGGAGGCGCAATGTGAAGTAGTACGCGCTAATAATCTGGAGTCCTGTTACATTCGGCCCATTGTGTTCTATGGCTCGGAAGCTATGGGAATCGCCGCCACTGCTATTAGCACCCATGTCGCCGTTGCGGCTTGGCCATGGGGCGCGTATCTTGGTGTCGAGGGAATGGAAAAAGGGATTCGTGTAAAAACTTCCAGTTTCACCCGCCACCACGTAAACATTAATATGTGCCGTTCCAAATCAGTCGGTACTTACACCAACTCTATTCTGGCCCATCAAGAAGTAGCGCACGATGGCTATGACGAGGCGCTGCTACTGGACGTGGATGGCTATGTAGCGGAAGGAGCGGGCGAGAATATCTTTATTGTGAAAAAAGGTAAGCTGTATACACCTGACCTGACTTCCTGCTTAGAGGGCATCACGCGCGACTCTATAATCACACTGGCGGCTGATCTTGGTATGCAGCTGATCGAAAAACGCATCACGCGCGATGAGGTATATTGTGCCGACGAGGCTTTCTTTACGGGTACTGCGGCCGAAGTTACACCGATCTGCGAGCTGGATAATCGTACTATAGGCAATGGTACGCGCGGCCCGATCACAACGCGCCTGCAAGCGTTGTTTTTTGATTGTGTCAGTGGAAAAAATCCGCAATATGCCGATTGGTTGGCACACGTTTAAAGGGAATTACATGCAAACCGAACATGCCAAGCTACGCTATATCGAAGTGACCGCCACAGATTTGCCGCTTTATTGTCCTATGCCTAATACGAGCCTATGGAATGCACATCCCAGAGTGGTCATCCCAGTCGACAAGATCGGTGAAGCGCGCTGTCCCTATTGCGGCACACTATACAAGTTCAAGGGTGAGTTACCTAAAGGACATCACTAAAAAATTCCCGCTAAGCGCAAAATCATAGGGCGCTTTAAGTTGATCACATCAGGATCGAGCATTTTCTCTCACACTGTTCCGTTATCCTTGATAGCGTTATGCATACATTCCTATCTAATTTATTGAGTGAAACCATGCAAAACTTACCTAAAGAAATTTTTAAGGCCTACGATATTCGCGGCATTGTCGGTAAATCACTGACTCAGGAAATTATCGAGATTATTGGCCATGCTATCGGCTCAGAAGCCAAAGCACGTGGCCAGCACACGATCGCAATTGGTCGCGACGGACGTCTGTCTGGCATAGAATTTGCCGCCGCTTTAGCACGTGGTATTCAGAAGAGTGGCATCAATGTTATTGATGTTGGGCGTGTTGCTACGCCCATGGTGTATTTTGCAGCGTATCACCTGGACACGCATTCTGCAGTTATGATTACTGGTAGCCACAACCCCCCCGATTACAATGGACTGAAAATGGTACTGGGAGGCGAGACGCTCTCCGGTGATAGCATTCAAGCTTTACGCACACGTATTGAGCACAATAATCTCAGTCATGGTGCAGGTGCTTACTCGCAATACGATATAGGCCCCGTATATATTGCACGCATCGTTTCCGACATCAAATTGGCACGGCCCATGAAGATCACGGTCGATTGCGGCAATGGCGTGGCCGGGGATTTTGCCGCCAATTTGTATCGCCAGTTAGGCTGTACTGTCACGGAACTGTTTTGCGAAGTAGATGGCAATTTCCCTAACCATCATCCTGATCCTTCACAACCGGAAAATTTGCAAGATCTGATTCATGCACTCTCCAGCAATGATAGCGAACTGGGCTTAGCCTTCGATGGCGACGGTGATCGCTTGGGCGTCGTCACTAAAAATGGCAACATCATTTTTCCAGACAGGCAGTTAATGCTGTTCGCCGCCGATGTGCTGGCGCGCAATCCTGGTGCAGAAATTATCTTCGACGTTAAATCCACGCGCAAGCTGTTTGGCTGGATCACACAACATGGTGGTAAACCTATACTCTGGAAAACCGGCCATTCCTTCATCAAGACAAAAATGAAGGAATGCGGCGCATTGCTGGCAGGGGAAATGAGTGGCCATATATTCTTCAAGGAACGATGGTATGGCTTCGATGACGGTTTGTATGCGGGTGCCCGTTTGCTCGAATGCTTGAGCAAACAGTCAGATGCAAATGGCCTGCTGAATGGCCTGCCCAATTCAATTAATACACCGGAACTGCAAATTAAGCTAAAGGAAGGAGAGAACTACGCATTGGTCGCACAGTTGCAGAAGGATGCAAAATTTACTAATGTACAGGACATTATCACCATAGATGGCCTGCGCGTGGAATATGCCGACGGTTTTGGCTTAATACGATCCAGTAATACAACGCCAGTGGTTGTATTACGCTTTGAAGCAGATAATGAGGAAGCGCTCACCAGAATTAAGCAAGATTTTCGCCGCGTGTTGCTGAATGCCAATCCAAGTTTACAACTACCATTCTGATGCGAATTTCTTGGGTTGAAAATACCTCGCGTGATGCGGAATATTTTTGACTTTAAGCGGCATTCAGCTGTACTTTTTGTATAGGGTGGGCGTGCTTAAAACTACCGAAGTTAATAATTGAAATAAAAATTAATCGATAAAATATGATCGTTCCGGTTTACTGAAGTAAGTGGCCGGTTAATATATTGATTCATATAGCCGATTTCAGATTTAATTTCTTTATTAAAATTATAGCCTATCCCTATGAACGCTCTGTTTTGATCGAATCCTTTATGAGGCCCCCAATCGTTATTGTTGAGATTTAGAAAATATTCATCGCTAGCCACTACGCTATAAGCTGGAGCAGCAGCCAGTGGTACAGATACTTTAAACATTTGCCGAAAACGTATAGCGGTATCATCACCCAAACGAGGTGCTAAACGTTCTTCCAAGCGACTTCGGCTGGTGACTGATCCAAATGAAAATTTATTGTTCCATAATAATTGTTGCCAGAATCTTCGTTCGTTGAATGTCGTTTTGGAAAATGGTTCTGCAGTGGGAACCAATGCATAACCCACCCAAACGCTAGTCGTATTGTTAATTGCATATCCTATCCCTGGACGAATGATAGCTTGAGAAAAGCGCGACGTGTCATCGCCAAAACGCCCTTGGAATTCTGCCCAGTATTTGAAATTCTTTAATGCCGGATTGACATTCTCTAGGCTACCAACCGCCGTTGCAGTGCCCCATGTTTGGAAGTCGTTTATATCTTTTGCGGCAATAACTGGGCCAGAAAGTAATAAGCCAGATATTGTTAATGCGGTAGACATATTTATTTTATTTAGCACTGTGTTCCTCTCGCCATAGAATATTTTGTATCAAAAATTTAATCTAACTAGCTGAAAAAAATTCTAATTTTTTTAGATGCTTAACTTTATTCAACTTTAGGCAGCCTTTCCCTTTACCTTATCCGAACGGTGACATAACTAAACTCTTATTGGAGCTGAGTATCTAAATTTGAATGTAGACGCTAACTAGCAATGAATGCAGCCCCGTTTTCGTAACGGCATTGTTTTTCCTGATGTACAGCCATCATCACCTTCTACAGTACAAATACAACCATCAAAAGTTCAGCAATATTGACCGGCAGCATAACCAGATGACCATGCCCACTGAAAGTTGTAACCGCCTAGCTGACCTGTTACATCAACCACTTCTCCGATAAAATACAGACCGTTCACCTCATGGGCTTCCATGGTTTTAGACGATAAGGCATGGGTGTCAACACCCCCGCAGGTAACTTCTGCCTTGGTATAGCCCAATGTGCCGCTAGGCGTAATTTGCCAATTATGCAATTTGGTGGCAAGTGCAGCGATCTCCTTATCCAAATATTGGTTAATTGGCATGTTACCGGAAAGATTATTCCCGGCCAACTGGGCACACCATGTTTCAATAAATCGTTTGGGTAAATATTGCGCAAAAAAATTGCTCAGCAACATGCGACTGTCTCGCTGCTGCGCGAACAATTTCAGTGTGTCATGATCCGGCAGCAAATTAATGTGCAGCGGCTGGCCCGCTTCCCAATAAGAGGAGATTTGCAAGATGGAGGGGCCACTAAGGCCGCGATGGGTAAAAAGGAGATTTTCGCGAAAAATCTGTTCACCATAACTTACCACCGCATCCACGGAAATTCCGGCGAGACCAACATAAGGCGCCCAATCATCGGGATGAAAACTTAATGGTACTAACCCCGGCTTGAGTTTGGTCATGGGAATGTCGAATTGTTGCGCGACTTGGTAACCAAACGGTGTTGCGCCAATCTTGGGAATAGACAAGCCACCGCTGGCAATCACCAAGGACTGCGCACGAAATGAGCCATGATTGGTATTGCAACTAAATCGTTCGGTGGATGAACGCATATTGTCTTTTACTTCTGGCCCCTCTCCTGCTTGCGGGAAAGAGGGAAAGAGGCGCTCAACCTTATGCACTTCGCAAGACATAAGCCAACGTACACCCGCTGCATCGCATTCGTTTTTTAGCATCGCAATAATGGCTGTCGATCCTTCGTCACAAAACAGTTGCCCGAGTTTTTTTTCGTGATAACCGATGCCTTGTTGATTAAGCCATGTGATGAAATGTTGGGGGGTGTAGCGCGCCAATGCGGAGCGACAAAAATGCGGATTGCCAGATAAGTAATTTTCCGGTTTGGCGTACAAATTGGTGAAGTTGCAGCGGCCACCGCCGGAGATGCGAATTTTTTCTGCCAGTTTTTTAGAATGATCAAGTAACAGCACAGAACGCCCTCGACGTGCAGCCCCGATGGCGCACATCATGCCCGCTGCGCCGGCACCGATGATCAATACATCCACATTGACACTCATCGCAACAGACAACTAGCCGCTATCAACAGCCTGTCAGCTTGGCCATGCTTCTAACATTATGTATCACGGCTGCACCTCCAAAAGCTCCAATTGTTTCCACAGACATGCGCCTTTGCTGGCTTTTTCAATATCGGTCAACTGTTGCGCGTGTTGCGTCAATTCATCAGTGCTAGCAGGCAGCACACGCAGTTTCAAACGCGATAAATCTGCAAAAACTATGATCGGCTCTTCTTTCTGTTCATTGCTCCCATCATCCAGCAAACTTTTCTGTCCGCGCGTCATGGACAGATAAACCTCTGCCAACAACTCGGTATCCAATAGCGCGCCATGCAAGGTGCGATGAGAATTATCTATCTGGTAACGGTCACACAAGGCGTTCAGATTATTTTTCTTGCCGGGATGCAACTCCTTGGCCAGCTTCAGTGTGTCAATGACGCTCACACAATAGTTATTCAATACAGGCAGCCCGCTACGTTCCAGCTCCTTATTGAGGAACCCGATATCAAACGGCGCATTGTGAATGATGAGTTCCGCACCGCTGATGAACTCGAGCAGCGCTGGTGCAATTTCAGCAAATTTCGGTTCGTCCTGCAGACGCTCCAGCGTCAGGCCATGTATCTCCGCCGCTCCCGTATCAATTTCGCGTTCCGGGTTGAGATAGCGGTGAAAACGTCGATCAGAAACTTTGCGGTTGCATAATTCGATAGCCGCCAGTTCAATGATGCGGTGGCCTTTCCCTGGATCGAGGCCAGTGGTTTCGGTATCCAACACGATTTGTCTCATTTCATGCTTTCATTCAAAAGTTGCTCAATCCCGCGATTGGCTAATTCATCCGCACGCTCGTTCCCATCATGTCCAGCATGTCCTTTTATCCACACCCACTGAACATGATGTTTGTTTGCTAGTTCATCCAGCGTGCGCCACAAGTCTTCATTTTTGACCGGTTTTTTGTCGGCAGTCTTCCAGCCACGCTGCTTCCAGTTATGCACCCAGATACTAATACCTTGCTGCACATATTTTGAATCGGTATGCAGGACCACCCGGCACGGCCGTTTCAATGCCTCCAGCGCGCGGATCGCGGCCAGCAACTCCATTCGATTGTTGGTTGTATGCGCTTCGCCACCACATAGCTCGCGCTCTTTGCCCATAATCTGTAACAGCGCGCCCCAGCCGCCCACGCCGGGGTTCCCCTTGCAAGCCCCATCCGTATAAATTTCTACTATATCTTCACTTACTGTTACAAGTTCGCTCATTCGGGCTCCGTTTTTTTACACTGCGATATTTCTCTATTCAGCTTAGGTGTTGCCGGTAACAGCTTGCCAACTAGTCCCTCGTTCCATTTTGGCTTGATCAGGTTCATTCCCGGCACATGCTTAATCGCCTGCAAAAAATACACTCCGCCCCACACCGCCCACCAGCGGTCCCCGGCTGGCTCCATAAAATTAAAGCGGTTAAGCCAATTTGGATTGGTGAGCGGTGGTGCGTAACAGGCAAAACGCCCCGTTACCACCTCAAATCCCAGCAATGCCAGCCAATCCTTCAATCGCGACAAAGCAATAAAATCTCCACGCCAGGGGAAATTCGTCTGCGAACCCAACACACGCCGAGCCCCCCACAGGCTACGCGGATTGAAACCGCTAATGATGACATTTCCTTCAGGCCTTAATACACGCTCAACCTCACGTAAAATTTGATGAGGATGGGCATTGAATTCCAGTACATGCGGCAGAAGCACTAAATCCAAGCTACTGCATCCGAATGGCAATTCATCCATATCTAGCCGTACTTGCACCCCGGCCTCGTTTCCCACTACGGCGCGTAATGGCATACGACTGGCACGTAGAAAATTATGCTCGGCCAGCCCGAGTTGCAGCGCATTGAAGCCAAAAATGTCAGTCACACTGTGATCAAACAATGCTTGCTCGCACTCCAGCAAATATTTTCCTGGGGGCGTGGCGAACCAATCATTCAGCGTATTTGTGGTTGACATGCAATACTCTTTCACTCGAGTATAGCCAAATAAAAAACGGACATTTCCATGTTCAATATTATTCCCATCCCGGCATTCAAGGACAACTACATCTGGATGCTACACGACCACCAACATGTGGTAGTGGTCGATCCGGGCGACGCAGCGCCGGTGCTGGCTTATCTCAATCTACATAAGCTCAAACTCACCGCCATCCTGTGTACTCATCATCACAATGATCACGTCGGTGGCGTTCGCAAACTTGTTGAATTATACAACGTGCCTGTGTATGGGCCACAGCTTGAAAATATCCCCTGCATCAGTCATATGCTCGGCGAAGGTGATGTAATTGAAATTCCGGAATTAAAAATAAAACTGAGTGTTATGGATATCCCTGGTCATACCCACGGACATATCGCTTATCTGGGCGCTGGCGCTGTATTTTGCGGCGACACCCTGTTCGGTTGTGGCTGTGGTAGATTATTTGAAGGAACAGCTACGCAATTATTCTATTCCTTGCAACGGTTGGCAAATTTGCCTGATGAAACAAAAGTATATTGCGGACATGAATATACCGAGGCTAACATCCGCTTCGCATTAGTCTGCGAACCCGACAATGCTCGGCTCAAACAACGTCAAGCAGATGTACAGGCGTTACGCGCTGCCGGGCATCCAACGTTACCGTCGACTATTGCCCTGGAAAAAGACACCAACCCTTTTTTGCGCTGTGCTGAGCCAAGCGTCATCGCCACCACATTACGCATGACACAAATTAAAGAGACCGATGAAACCAGTATCTTTACTGCCCTGCGCACCTTAAAAAATAATTTCTAAAAAATTATTTTAGATTGCGATAAACCCCTTTCTGGTTTATCCTGCGCGGCCTTCGGAGAGGTGGATGAGCGGTTTAAGTCGCACGCCTGGAAAGCGTGTTTAGGATAATATCTTAACGCGGGTTCGAATCCCGCCTTCTCCGCCAGTGCTATAGGTATAGCAAGGCTTGCACGTCATTTTATTTAACTGCCCATGTTTCTGCCCATATTATTTTTTTAGTAAACGAGAAAAAGAGGAAGGCACCTTTCTCTCTCATTCATAATTTCACTTCAACAGGAGATTAAGACATGACCGTTAAATCCATTCCCGAAGGCCATCACAATGTAACGCCTTACTTGAGCATAAAGAATGCAGCCAAAGCTATCGAATTTTATAAAGAGGCATTTGGTGCAACTGAGATGTATCGTTTAGAAACACCAAACGGTCTGATCGGGCATGCGGATATCAAGATAGGTGATTCACGAATCATGCTGGCTGACCCGTGTGAGGGTGTGGGTACCTTTCGCGCTCCTGACTCTCTGGGCGGTACTTCTGTTGGCCTACATTTATATGTTGATGATGTAGATGCTCAGTTTGCCCAAGCAGTAAAGGCGGGAGCAAAGGTAATCAATGTAGTGCAGGATCAGTTTTACGGCGATCGTTCAGGGACTCTTGAAGACCCGTTCGGGCATATGTGGTTTCTTGCTACTCACAAAGAGGATCTTACCTCAGAGGAAATATACAAACGCGCTGAGGCATTCTTCAAGAAGAATAACGGTTAATAATGCACCCCGCCTAGCTTGATCTGCGACATTTCCATCCTCTCCCTTAAACACCGATATCTCACCGCATCAGCAGCATGATCAGGCCCGCTTGAATCTACGTCCTCAACGCGTTTTTGATCACGTCCTAGGTAGGGTACGGTCTCCCAGAAGTATTGACACGTTCTGGCTATGTATAGGCCGGGGACATCAGGCTTACCCGCATCAGCCAACAACCTACGCATAATATTCCAGCCGGTAAGTCGGTCGGCTTTCTTGGCTGCAATGAAACGGACGCCGCCACGGTTAAATTCGTCCGCAATACTGCCAGCGCCACTTCCGGACTTACTGAAAATAGCATCATCAGCTACACCCATAGGCTTAACGTTCCATCGCTTGCACATGGCAATGATTTCCTCAGAGAGGATCGGCACAGTCCAGCCTAGACCCTCGTTTTGTCTATCCCGTTTCGCAGTTGCGAGTTCATCTACAATCACCAGCGAATCACGTGAATAATAGCGACCGTCCGGCCCATTGGTTCCGGGGCTTTTGGCAAAGATGTAAGTAGCGCTCGGTGCACTGCTGCCAAAGTCATGAGCCAAGAATGTTTCCCACGGCTTGCCATAATGCACGGGTATTTTGTCCCATGGGTCTATGCAGTTGCGGGACTCATCCAACACGCTAGCAAAATATGCTCCTCTGCTTACCGTCCAGTCTCCATCTATCCAGGCGCGCAATAATTCGGGATCGCTGGGACAAGAAGATTCAAGCTGATTGCGATACTGCTCAATGTCTATGAATTGATTGCCGACAAAGGTACTTGGAGCGTAACACCATTGCCGCTTCGATTTGGGTTCAAGGAATGGGCTCCATGGTTTACCAGTAAATACATACCGTTTGGCAATCCAATGATGACCTGGGCCGCCCGGGTTTGCGGCAAGCACCACGCGAATGGGTACATCTTTGGGGCCACGTAAATTCGATCTGAGAATGTCGAGTAAATCAGGTGTAGAAAATTGGCCGATTTCATCTGCCATCAGTAGAGTGAAAGAACGCCCTTGATACTTTGAATAGTCGCTATGTGTTTCAAGTTGGCCGAACTCGATATAAGCACCATTTGGAAACCGCCAGACATGTTCAGCGCCGTTATAGCGCGCCGCCGTGCCATATATCAGACCAAACAGTTCACGAGTTAACAGCTCGAAATCGGCTAATCCCTTGTACGTCCGCCGAATATAGAGGATGCGAGCGCGGTCACCATACTGTTCGACGTGCCTAAGCGCCAGTAAAGCCAAGGCATAAGATTTACCACCTCCACGGCCACCACCAAGAAAGCAATCAACTTCTTCAGGCAGCAGTAACACTTTTTGCTGAAAATTGTTTAAATCAATTGTTTGGTTTGACATCTTCGATCACCTTGAAATCCTTCATTGTCATTGCGCCGGGTAGCGTGAAATTAATGCTGACCCGATTATTTGATTCGCCCTGATCACCTTCTCGGTAGCCGTGACGCGCTTTTAGAAGAAACATTGCGGCTGTTGTGTTCTTGTCAACGGTAGCAGCTGTATAAAGTACGTTATGCAGTGTATGGCGCTCTTTTTCACGTCCTTGATCAAATGCAGCCTTGAGTTCTACATCTTCATCAAGCCAACGTTTGAATGTGTCTACTGATGTGCCCAGTTGATGAGCAATGCCGATGATGGCGTGTCCAGTCGCTGATAACTCCCTGATCACTTCTTCCGCCTTTTCTGGTGGCTGTTTAAGTGGTCTGCCTATTGTTTTCTGTGTCATATTTTGTTCCGGTGTTATTTAAGGCCTATTTAACGGGTTTTGATGAACTGGATAGGGGTAAGCCTCAACTGAACAAAACAAACCCCTCCCATATCAACTAAAGAGCACTTGCTGGTGAAACTATTCGGCTTGAAACTTCTTGCTGACGAGCAACGGTAAGCCGCCGTACCGGATCTGCCGATCTACCAGAGCCAGCCGCTGACCAAATCATCTCTGCGTACGACCGATTTGATATGCAAGTCGCGATTGCCGATAGTGAGATCGCCTGTCCTGGTATTTCAATGCCATCGAGTGCTAGATCAACGCTATCGACAAAACCTGCTTCACTGCTGCGGCCCTGACCTACCCTCCAGCACTGATAAATAAGTGCTAGATTCTTGTCACTTCGCGCGTTTTCCAGCATGAGCCCCAATAAGGGCAAAGAAGAACTGGCCAGCTCTGCAGCATGATAAATCCGGATTTGTGCATCTTTTGCATCATCTTCATCGAACTTTTGCAGGCTTAAAAGAAGTGGTCGATTCTCCCAAAACCGCTGATGCGCACTTGAAGTATCTGCCATCGTCATAATTGTTTTAAGCTCGGCTGTTATTGCCGGCAATGCCTTTTCGCGTGCGGCTTTCACAGTTGAAAGTACCCAATCCCGACTTCTGGATTTATCCTTCTCTGCTGTTTCTATTACTGCATTGAGTGCTGCTACAGCCTGATCCATCTTTCTAACGCAGGCATTCGATATTTCTAGGTTCTTTTGCAGTTGTGCTTGGGATAACATTTTTAATACCTTTCATTAATTTTAATCGCCTGGGTGTTAAAACTTTCCGTTGGCGTAAGCGGCAAGTCGGTTTCTGTTTTGCTTCGATAATTAACGTTCAGGAAGTCAGTCATTAAAACCTCCTGGATAGGCATTGCCATGTAGGGTGGAGCTTCTTGCTGATTGTTGACGGGGATGGGGGCCGGTGTATTTTGTAAATTGCATTGTCGGGCCGTCGAGTGCGAGCAATACGTCACCAAGCGGGCCATTCCGGTTTTTGCGAACAATCAATTCAGCCAGTCCGATCCATGCCTGGGTAGGATTGCTCAGGTCTTCACGGTGTAGCATCGCTACAATGTCAGCATCCTGTTCAATTTCTCCAGAATCGCGTAGGTCTGAAAGTTGTGGGCGTTTGTCTTGCCGGGTTTCGGTTGCGCGGTTCAACTGTGCCAAGGCAATAATGGGCACGTTTAATTCTTTGGCGAGAGCCTTGAGTCCACGGCTCAAACTCCCGATCTCTTGAGTGCGGTTCTGACCCTCGCCCCGCATCAACCCTAGGTAATCCACCACGACTAGCTTGAGACCATGCTGGCGCTTGATCTTTCGCGCAGCAGCGCGAACATATGGGACACCAATGGCCGGGCGATCGATCAATAGTAGGCGGTGGCCGTCTGTGGATGCATGGCAGGCGCTAATTCGGCTCCACTGGCTCCCTTCAAGCTGACCGGTACGCATGGCTGTTACGGACACCCCTGATCGCAATGCAATCAAGCGCTGCGTGAGTTCACGGCGCTGCATTTCGAGGGAAAAGAAGGCAACTGTGCCGCCATGCTCGGCTACATGATTGGCTACATTGAGTGCGATGGCTGTTTTTCCAACGGATGGCCGCGCTGCTAAGATTACAAGTTGCCCTGGTTCAAGTCCGCCGGTGACAGCATCAAAATCTTCTACGCCTGTAAGTAGCCCAGAGGGGCGAGTGCCGGTCGCGCGGTCATCTATGTCCTGGATTGCGTCGGCCATGGCATCAAACAGCATGGTGGGCTCATCAGTACCAACGTCAAGTAACTGCACCATGGCTGCATCGGCTTGATTAATAATTGCTGCAACGTTTGCACCAGGAGCTGTGCAACTCGCTTGAATTTCTAGCGCCAAGGCAAGCAAACTTCTCTGCAAAGAACGCTCGCGTACTGTCATCGCGTAAAACTTAATATTTGCGGTGCTGGGGACGTTTTGCGCTAAGCTGCCTAGGTAGGCCAGTCCGCCTATGCGTTCGAGGCTGCCAGATGCATCCAGCGCCTCCGCAATGGTTATCACATCGATAGGAGAGCCAGCATTTGAAAGCTTACGTGCAGATGTGAAAATCAGCTGGTGTTCTTGGCGATAGAAATCAGATTCAACAATTAACCCTTCAAGACGATCTAAAGCCGTACCGCCTTCAAGAAGGATTGCTCCAATTACCGATTGTTCTGCATCGATCGAATGCGGCGGTAGGATGTTGGCATCTACGTTCATGCTGCCACCCTCCGCGCTTGTTCACCTGCTGTTGTCCACTGAGCAGCTTCGCCTGGTTTCATGAACCAAAGTTTTTTCCAATTACCCCGAACGCTATTTCGGAAAGTTTTTCTCCAGTCTTTGTAAGTTTTCTGAGTTGGCAAATAATCAGCTTTAAATTCTTGCCAACAAGCAGCAATCATTTCGACTTCTAAGCCAACTGTTTTTGCATACTCAAAAATCGGATCACTTTCAGGAATGGCTTGCTCAGAATTTTCCTTGCAAGCTTCCAAGAATTGTTTCAACGTAATGTCAGTTTTTTTACTACGAGAAATCTTCTTGGTGGTTCTATGATGGTTCTTGGTGGTTAGGGTGTCATGGGTGCTAGGGGTCTCGCGCACCGGTGCTAGGGGTAAACGCGCATCCATGCTAGGGGTAGCACTGACGCTAGGGGTAGCATCCATGCTAGGGGTAGCAAGGTTTTTTAAGTTCAATTTGTATTGTCGTGATTGCCCAGGATTTCCTCCACTATGATTACCAATAACTTCCAAATATCCATCCTTTATAAATCCGTGAATAATCCTTCTGGCTTGAGATTCGCTAACATTAATCTTTTTTGCAATTGCATTAATTGATGGATGTAGGCTACTCCCTTGGTCATTGCACCAATCGGCAAGGGCAAGTAAGGCTAGTTTTTCACTGCCGCCCTTTAAGTAATTTTCCCAAACCATCGACATAACGCGAATAGACATCTTTATACCCCCGCGATTCGCGCCGCTTGGCGTATTGCCGCGTCATATTCTGCAGGCGTACGCGCCGATGCGGTCAGAGACGCTTTAAGTGACTCATAACTGCCGTAATTTCCTGGCACTCTGCTGCGTTGTAGTGCGTGGGGGTTATGATTTGGATGGGTTCGTGAATCACTTTTCACTCGCTGAGAAATGATAGGTTTTGGGGTCATGCAACCCCCTTACGGCTAAGCTGAATTTGAGTGGTCAGCCATTGGGATATTTCAGATTCGATCCATCCAACTGCACGAGGCCCGAGTGAAATGTTTTTAGGAAATGTCCCTTCGGACATGCGTTGATAGATTGTGCTGCGAGATAAGCCAGTGCGGGCTTCGACTTGCTTACGACGGATTATTGCCAGTGCTTCCCGGATTTGCTGCGCCATGATGGCTCCTTGATGAATGACTCCGGCACATACCGGAATTCATGGAGCAATCTTAGGGAAGCGTGTGGACTCGCATAATGGAGGAAAGCAGTTTTCCTCCGGGGGAAAGTGGGTTTCCCACTGTTGACCTTATTCTCGGATTCTTGGAGTAAAGTTTTTGAGAGCTTCAAGGGTATGCTCAGAAAGCGCGGGGGGCCTAAGGGGCACTAGAGGGGCACCCATTATCTTCAGTGATGCGTCGGAAAGGATTGGTAGACTATTTCGAGGAGGCTTAAGTTGCGAAGCTCTGTTCTGCAGGCTGTGAGCAAGGGATGCAAGCTCGCGGTCATCTAACCATTTGGAAAGATCGTTCCGGATGCCGTTTTCCTCGGCATCTCTTAACTGGATTAAATGCGATGCCCAAAGGTGCGCGACGGCGCGGTACTTCATCCAGTTGCTTCGTACAGTATCGCGGCCAGCTTTATAGTCTTTGCCACGCCCGTCCTTGAACCCCTTCGCCACTCCCTTCTTAGGTGTATCGTACATAGTGCTAACTACGTGGCAGGCTTTATCAAGTCCACCGTCCTTAACATTGCTTGCTGCCATTTCAAGCAGAATGAGAAGCACGTCCCCGGCCATACAGCCTCCTGCCACAGCATTTTCTATATCTTGACCTACTCCAATTTCGGCTGCCTCCACTAGGCGGCGTAATGTATCTTTACAAATCTCGTATTCGGTATCAATGGCCATCTTGGCAAGTAGGAAAGCACCCAAGCGCTCCCGCTTGTTTTCATCGTCTGGATGTACCATGTAAGGCCACAATAGTACTTGGGCTATGTCTCCATTCATACCGGTAATATCCACACAGTCGCTTGTCATGCGCATCCTCTTCAAACACTCTTCAAAAAAAGAAGCACCAGACAGGCAGGATAGTCTGGTGCAAAACTTGATTAATGATACCTCGCCAGTCTCCTAGCGGGCGTGTCCCACACTGAGGTTCTCGAGTATTCCCAAGCTGGCGGTCTGAAAATGTCCCAAAGTGGTGTTCTCGAGAATTGATGAACTATCTATTTTCTTTTGCGTGGTTCTTTAGAAACGCTTCGCTTCTTTCATTGATCCATTCAATCTCTTTGTCTGATTCGGCCTCCAATAAAGTGGCAGCGGTGATTGCGAATCGCATTAAAGCGCCCGTTTCGAAAGCACTTAACATGGGTTGAGGATTATCATCATCTCGGCAAAGATTGCTAACCTCAATCAGCTGAAGACATACCAGAATGCCGCTAGCAATATCTTTGGTTACTCCAGCAAAGTCAGCGAAGGGAAACCGTTTTACTTCTTCGCGAAACCAGATAAAGGGCTGATGATAGCCGGAGCTGGGTCGAAATTCAGGTGTGGAGGTGGTTGTGGATGTGTCTGTGGTTTTCATTTGATTCTCCTTAGTAGCGGTTTATGTTTCCGCTCCCCGCTGCTAAACGAAGGAGGGCGGAACCGTGCGGGTTAGCAGACCGGACTAAGGTACCGGCATGGCTTGCGCCATCCCACACGGGCCGCCCATAAAGGGTTTGCCATGCTGCGGACGAAAAAAAACCACCTAGGGTGGCGGTTGTCCGCCTTAGTACCGGGCTGCTAAACCCGTATCGCTGATTTCAGCGACAGCGCAGGATATGCTTAAAAAGAGGGCGGTGTCAAGAAAAACCATTTGTGGGTAGACCAATCCTTTATTCTTACTTAAATGCTTTTATTAAATTGACGATTTGTTCCGTCCTATCTGAGAGTTCTCCAGGTATATGCCATAACACAGTTTGCCGAATATTCCTCCATCGCGGCCTTGAACATCTTACATCAGCCAAAATCGCAAATGAGACTAAGGCAACCGCACGGCTTGGTTCCAAATACCGTCGAAGATGTCGTTCATGATCCCTCATAAAAGATTCAATACGTTGTTCCAGAAACTTTGTCATCATTGCCATTGTTGATGCACTAGCTAAGCTATTTGGAGGCGCTAAATCGTCAATGTTCAACGCTACAATTCCAAAACCAAATGACTTCTTGATTTGTGCCGAATTGAAAACAAGCTCAGTAGGATGTTCTTTTATACATCCGGACTCGATAATTTCTGAACGCTTAACAGTGTCATTGAAAAGTTTGGATAGAGTAGGACTCTTATCAATAGAAAGTCCATGCTTCTTAAATAACGCACTTAGCGCGAATGCTCTATCTCGTGTTTGATCATGAAGGGTATTTTCATTGGAAGAGAATGTTGTGTCTGTACCGGCTTGCACTAGCGAACCTAATGCGTCTAATACAAATATGGGCTGATGATTAGATGTTCGTTTCATAAGAATTAACGGTGTACTTAGGTGTTAAGCTATTGTTTTGAGGATTTGAGGAAAGAGCAAAAAACGCTCTCAATCGGGCGAAGGAGAGATTACCATTGCTCTGCACTTGATGCGCGTAAGGGGAGACTACGAGTGCAAGGTGACCTAGCCGATCGACATCACTCTACAGCATGAAGCGGAGGGCATTTGCACCATAGGGGGAAGGACGACCGCATGTCTGTGCGGTGTGACACAGTTGGCGACTTTTCCCGAAGGTGTTCAGAGCGAACTATGTAACAGGTGGAAACTGGCGGTGGTAGGTAGTTAGGCCTAGATGTTGATGAGTGCCAATGGGTGGTACCTTGTGAAGGGGTACAAACTGAGGCACACTCTAAATTTTCATTTGAAAATTTAAATGTCGCGAACATCTACTATAGATAAATAATCCAACGCAGGGGAATAACTTGAATAAATCAAAATCAGCCCCGATTGCGTTATCTATTGCCCTGCTTCTTTCAGTGGTTACCACAGGCGTGCATGCGGAGGAAGAAGATAAAAGATCTCCATTAGAAAAATTTCAGGGTGGCACGCACTTTCATTTTTTCATGTGCCAATTGACCGCCAGAAAAGCTGAACTTGATGTAAAAATGGGGAATCTACGCGAACCCTATACAACTGTCGGAGCGTGTGTAAAAGATGGGAAATCAGCAGTAAAAGCCCTTTTTCCAAAAGCAATCTCACCTTTCGCCTCCAAACCTGAAGCATCTAAATTACTCAAAGAATATTATGTTCTATGGCTTACAGCTATGGATAGCGTTAAGCCGGATATCAATGAAGACGACAGCGAGTATGAAAAAAGGCAGAAGAACAATGATCGCAAATTAAACGAAGCGTGGCATCGATTCGAGATTGAAGCTGAGATTTAACTTAAGCTTAATTAAAATTAATAGCAATCCACAAACAATAAAAAAATGCTCAGGGGAATTTCGTGACAGCTATCACAAAGCTTCAAATCAGTAATGAAAAAATGGCGTGGGATGTATTGGAAAATGCACTTAAGGGCGGATATGACGACAAGGCAATTTCCTTATCCCTAGATAGCTGGGCCGAAATACACCTTCATTACGACGGAGGAAAGTACAATTCCTCAGTTCCTACTGGCGTAATGCAAAGCTTTCTTGATTTGCAAAAAGCAATCAACAGGGCCGCAGCCGCACTCATATATAATGAATTTAATGCGTTACGCTTGACATCAGAAGATAGAAGGCAATTTGAACTAGTTGTTACTGTTTCAGGTGGTAGTTCAAATTATAATGTTGATCTAGCCAAGATATTTAATGCATTAATAGTAAAAGCCGCAGATAAAATGTCAGGTAAAGAACTTGTAATTTTAATTATAGCGCTGGTTGCGCTGTGCGCATCGACGGTTGCGTGGAAAGATTATTTAGCGATGTTATCCGATCAATCTAAAGTTGAGCTTTCTCTTAATTTGAGTAAGGAGGAAACAAAACGCTCGCAGATTCTTAAAGATGCCTTAAAGGCAGAACCAAAATTAGGTGAAATGCGCGAGGATTTGCGTGAGTCACAACACCAATTCTTACGTAGCGCCGTAGGCGCAAAATCAATTGAAGTGCAAGGAATTAATATTAGCGGGGCTGATGCTGTTGACTTGGCACAAACGCAACCTGAACGATCAAAAGATTTACATTACAAAGAATCCTTTCGTATTTTGGCAGTAGATACCACCAATAAAGAATTAGTCAAAGTGAAAATTCGTGGTGTTAAAAAGGAATTTACCGCTTTTTTTAAAGATGAATCGTTTGACGAAAAGCAACTCACATTGCTAAAAAATAAATTGATGTCCCGTGAACCCGTTCACCTTGTGGTAAACGCTACAATGCTGCGAGATAAAATTAAAACAGCAGAAATACTTTCTGTTAATGAAATAGAAAAATAGTTTTTTCAATAATCAATCATGGCAGTCTTCAGAACCCCAGTTTGGGACACCAGTATGAGTAGGAACTATATTTATTTGCGCACCATGTAGAGATGATATGTACGAAGGCTAGGAAGATTAAGGAGCAAATATGTCCCTCGAGTTTATGCTCCAAGAGATGTTGCAACAAATCTATTGCCGGGGTGGCTCAGAATTTGTCGTGGAAGCATATTTGATTGCATGGCGTAGCGCTATAGCAAATTTTGAAAGCCCACTGCCCTGCCCACTGTGTTTTATGAAAGGGCAAATTCAGAGGCTTAATTTTCTAGATGATGATAGCGGAGTTGGATCTGTAAGATGCGCGCGGTGCCGCCAATACTTTTTGTTCATAAACGCCAAGTGAGAATCGTTTAGTAATTGGGAGGGCTTAGACTGAGGTCGTAGAAAAAAGATGGGTGCTTCGACCTCTGTATTACTTCCTGCAAAAAACAGATACTATGTTAACAATTAGTCTGCGCAATTTACAATTCCTTAGGCGAATACAGGTTTAAATTCGATCCATTATTATGACACCAACGCCAAAAAAGAAGGTCGATGAGCTCATTGAGTCTATCAATGAAATGATTTTGAACGGGCTTAATAATGATCGTATTGAAGAGATTATTGCTGACGCGGAAAAGTTAAAAATACAAGGTAAGTCCTCCGACTCATACACTGTACGTGGAATGATTGCAGCGCTTCGCGGTGACGCTAATGAAACCGATAGATTATTTACGGCTGCGCTGCATATCGGAGGGAGAAATCCAGCTACGCTCTCAAATTATGCAGCAGCACTTTGTAATTTAGGTAAGCATACTGCTTCTACCAGAATTATTGATGAGGCGTTAGCTTTGGACGGAAATAATTTAACTTATATCAAACAAGCTATAAAATTTCATTTGGTAGCTTTTGATATTGAAGCAACTCGAAAACTTCTTAAGAGATGCGAAACGCTTGGTCAACCCATTCAAGATTTTAAGATGGAGATTGAAATGACCACGAATGAGGCAATGCTGGCAGAGCACAATGCTGCTTGGCAGGATGCGGCATCCCGCATTGAGCTTGCCTCAGGCGTGCTACACAAACTTAATTTTAATTCTAGAAAGCGCAAAATATTTCCTTTTGATGGAATCCTCTTATATGAATTTCAACTCGATGCCGATATTGACACCATTGCTCAAGTGGAAAGCGCCATCAGTGATGCTATCGCTGAAATGCCGTATTCTCCAGTTGATAATTTTTTGTGTATAACGTGTTCGGCACTATGAGTGTCTTGCCAAAAGATTTCTTAGAAAGTGCGACTAAGCTTGCAACTCCTGATTGTGATGAGATAACTCAAAGAAATATTATTTCAAGGGCATATTACGCCGCTTATCATCGGTCTTGTCAATTAATTAAACCTGTGTATTCTTCCGACGAGAATATTGGAATGCACAAGCAATATATTCAACAACTCAACAATGGGAAAAAAGGATCTGTTGATCGTAGGCTTGGAGGCCGCCTTTTTAAGATGTTTGGACGCAGACGTATTGCAGACTATTTAATTAATGCAAACATTGGACAGGATATTGCTCCACTTCAGCTTACAACTGCAAAAGAATTATTTGAGATTATTGATACTCATGTAGCGAATGCGAATATGGTACCCACCACTCCAGCCAATAATTCAAACGTGGTAAGTATTAGATGATTTTCGTATCTTAAACTAACGGTCTGAAAATTTTCCAAAGTGGTGTTGCGAAAACATAATACAAGCCGCTCAAGCTGAGGTTCTCAGGGCGCACCCTCTTACCTGCGCCAAACTGACGTTCTCGAAGACTGCCCTCAGTTATGCTGCCCTCGTAATTGCACAACAGTTCCACCCTTAACGGCAACCACAGAACAATAAGCCGCCCAGTCAGCCATCAATCTTCGACGCTTATCGAACAGCGAGCCACGTGCATATGCTGCTTCGGCCTTATCCTTTAGCTGGTGTGCTAGGGCGTGCTCTATGACCTCGCGCGGGTATGCGGTAGTTTCTCCTGCCCAATCACGGAAGCTTGAGCGGAAGCCATGCGCTGTGACTGGACGACCCATACGCCTAAGTACGGCCGTCAGGGTCATGTCTGAAAGCTCAGTACCCTTGGTGTTGGGGAACAGGAGATCGCTACCGTCTATGCGTGGTAGAGCGCGAAGCAATTCTAAAGCTGCTTCAGATAGGGGAATGCGATGCTCACGGCCTGCTTTCATGCGCTCGGCCGGAATTGTCCAGACGGCACTGTTTATATCTACCTCTGCCCACGTTGCACCTCGTACCTCGCCTGATCGAGCAACAGTGAGAATAGCGAACTCAAGAGCACGGGCACCCATACCAGCTTGCTGACGAAGTTCAGCGAGGAAAGCGCCTACATCAGAATAGGGGAGGGCGGCATGGTGCTCTATTTTTCGCACCTTACTAGGTGCTGCCAGCAGTTTATCAAGGTGGCCTTTCCAGCGTGCTGGGTTATCCCCCTTCCGATATCCTCGGACAGTTGCCCAATCTAGCATTGATTCTATGCGCCCCCGCAAGCGACTCGCTGTTTCCGTTTTGGTTGTCCAAATAGGCTCAAGTATTTTGAGGAGTGTGACTGTGGAAACAAGATCTACACTTACGGCTCCAATTATCGGGCTGGCATAGGTAGAGATTGTGTTTTTCCACTGATCCGCATGTTTGGCATTTTTCCAGCCTGAACGGTGGGCAGCGATATAGGCAGTAGCACATTGGTCAAAAGTCAGCACGGCGGCACGGGTGGCAATCATTGCGCTCTTAGCTTCTTGACGCTGATCAATTGGGTCTATGTCCTCTCGCAGTTGCTTGCGCGCCTCTGCGGCTCTTTCTCTTGCTTCTTTTAGCGTTACATCAGGATAGGCCCCCAATCCCATCTCCCTTGCCTTGCCCGCACGGGTATACCTAAATGCCCAAGATCGAGTGCTGAAGGCACTGACACGGAAATACAGCCCGCCTCCGTCTGCATAGTAGCCGCGCTCGATTAGAGCGTTAACCTTGGTAACTGAGAGCCTGTTGAGTGTGTGCTGTCCCATAATACCTCCCTATTAACCTGCCCATGTTCCTGCCCATGATATTAATCTGGAATATGAAGGAAAGCAAGAGAACAATCTGGAACTCGATTAGCTTGAAAGTCCAGTACGATTGACACTCACAAGGTATTAGTAAGATCTGTCTGGAATTAGAATTGGCGGACGCCTTCTCCGCCAGTTACAAGTTCAGTAAAATCCAAGTAAGTACACATAACCCGCCTAAACGCGGGTTTTTTGTGGAAAATAATGGCGATACGCATACCGATGTGGACTATTCAGGAACACTAAAAACAATTCTATCGTCTTTCAGTCAACCACAGCATCCCCGTCGCTAGTAACAGGAATAGTAGTGGCATCGCCACAGCACTCAGCAGGGGCTGCCACCCATTGAGTGCACCCAAATTGGTGAATAGCTTACCCACAAAATGAAACGCTAGTCCCAATATAATACCCAAGAATATTTTGGCGCTAATTCCACCTTGGCGCCGCTGGTGCGAAGCAAAGGGCAAGGCCAATAACATCATCACCAATACTGCAAATGGATACACCAATTTATTCCACATAGCAATTTCATAAGACACGGTCTTCTGATGGTTGTCGCGCAAGTGCTCGATATATTGATAAAGATTCAATATCGACATCTGTCCCGGCCCCACCAGTATCGCTCTCAGAATGCCCAAGTTAAGCGCCGAGCGCCATTCCATGCTGACCTGATGGTTTACTGTCGTACCCTGTGTATTAAAAAGAGTTTGCGTCACGTCTTCCAGTTGCCAGCGATTCTTTTCCACATAAGCAGCGCGTTTTGCTGCAGTAATGGCACGCAGATGGTAACTCTCATCAAATTCATAAATGCTGATATTCAATAGGGTGGTATCTGGCAGCACGTTTTTTATGTTTACAAAACTGCGTTCATCTTTGGCCCACACGCCGGAACGGAATTCTCTCAGCGACACTTCAGCATTCTGGGCTTTAAGCCTTAGTTCCTGCGCCATGCGTTCACTAAGAGGGGCAATCATTTCGCCACACAGATAAGTCAACAGAACGAGTGGCAAACCTATCTTGAACAAAGCTATTACCATTTGCCGCAGTGAAACGCCAGAAGAACGGTAGACGGTCAATTCCGAATTAGCAGCCATCTGCGTCAGCGCAAAAATTGCACCAATCAATACTGCTACTGGAAACAATTCATAGATTCGGCCAGGCACTGTCAGCAAAACAAACAGCAACGCATAGCCTAGGTGATAATTGCCGCTACCCAGTGCATTCAGTTCATGTATCAGGTCAAAAAAAGAAAACAGCATCAGCAAGGCAGCGAATACCAGTGCGATGCTGGCGTATATCTCACGCGCCAAACAACGAGTTAGCAGCCTCATCGCGCCAACCGCCGCAAGGAGAACACCGACAGACGACGATAGAACAGTAACACCATCAACATCAACATCAGCACATGAATGCCCCAAAAGCCAATGGCTGGGCCTAGTTTCCCCTGTCCAACCAATGTGTTAGTAACGCTGATCAGATTGTTATAAAGCATGTAAATGACCAGCGCCATAATGAGATTGAGCGAACGTCCGGCGCGGGGATTAACGAAACTCAACGGGATTGCCAGCAGGGACAAGATCAGCGCAGCGAGCGGAAAACTCAGCCGCCGCTCCAATTCGGATATATTCCCGCTGTTAAGGTTTTGTAGCAGCTGTAAAGTGGGTAATGAATCGGTAGGAGCAGGTCGCTGCTTCGCCTCCACTGCCTTAATGCGCACCGCATAGCGCTCAAATTCAACAATCTTGAAATCAAGCTGCCCCGGTGCTCCCTCATAACGCGTACCATTCAGTAATACTAGGAAACGATCACCGTTAGGTGCGGTTTCCTGCATCCCCTGCTTAGCCACCATGGTGCCCATCTTGCCATGCTGCAACGATTGCACAAAAATGTTGCCAACTCGGTTTTTGCCCACATCCACATTCTCGATAAAGAACACACGGTCAGCCTGCTTGGATTCGCGAAATGTTCCGGGCGATGCTGCGGTTACGTCATCGCGGCTATCCAATCTGCGCTTTAATTCCTCCACTTGAGACATCGCCCAGGGCGACAACACCAGACTTAACAGTGCAATCAGGCACACCACCGGCAACGCATACCACATCACCGGGCGTATCCAACGTGTCAGCCCAATGCCTGAACTGAACCACACCACCATCTCGTTGTCACGGTAACTACGCGTCAGCGTTAGCAACACCGACAAAAACAAACTTATAGAAAGCAGAGCTGGCAGGTAATTCAAAGCACTAAAGCCCAACAATGCCAGCACGCCGTCCACCGCTAAAGAACCACTAACGGATTGACCTAACAAGCGAACCAACTGAGTGAATACAACAATACCGAGTAGAATGGCAAATACCAATAGCCCCATGCCAGCGGACTCGCGCACTAGCTCACGATGAAAAATACTGGCACGCAATAACTTAAAGCGTGACAGCTTTGACTTTTGCTTTGGAACCTGCGGATAATCCGACATTTTGTGTAAAACAAAAATCATTAAGGAGATACAAGTGGAATTTAGCATAAAACTGGGCAGCCCGGAAAAACAGCGTAGCGGTTGCGTGGTGGCGGGTGTATTTGAGGGTGGCGAGCTATCGGACGCAGCGCTAATACTGGACAAAGCCGCCAAAAATACACTCAGCGGTATCATCGCGCGCGGCGACATGAGTGGCAAGATCGCTAGTACACTGCTGCTGCATAATGTGCCCAACATTCTGAGCGAACGTGTGCTATTAGTCGGGTTGGGCAAACGTAATGAGTTTGCCGCACGCCAATATCTCGACAGTATCCGCGCCGCAATGCGCGCACTATTTGCCACCGGCGCCAAGGATGCGGTGCTCTATCTGGCTGACTTGCCAATGGCAGGCCGCGATAGCGCCTGGTGCATCAGCCAAACAGTGCTTGCCGCATTCGAATCGGTTTATCGTTTTGACCACCTTAAAAGCAAGGCGGAAAAAAATAAAAAAGCTTCATGCAAAATTCAGTTTGGCTTGCTGTCCGGCAAATCAACCGCCCATCAGGATGTCGCTCTCAAACAGGCCGCAGCAATCGGGCAAGGTATGAAGCTGACCAAGGACTTGGGCAATCTGCCGGGTAATATATGCACCCCCAGCTATCTGGCGCAACAAGCAGTGGCGTTAGCCAAGGCGCATAAATCACTCAAAGTTACTGTGCTGGAAGAAAAGGACATGCAAAAGCTTGGCATGGGTTCGCTGCTATCTGTGACCCGAGGCAGCGATGAACCCGCCAAGCTGATTACTCTGGAATATCGCGGTGCCGACAAGAAACAAACCCCCATCGTGCTGGTCGGCAAAGGCGTTACTTTTGACTCTGGCGGCATCTCGCTTAAGCCGGGTGCCGAGATGGATGAAATGAAATATGACATGTGCGGTGCAGCCAGCGTGCTAGGTACGCTGCAAGCCATTGCTGAAATTGGGCTCAAACTGAATGTAGTCGGCATTATTCCTACCTGCGAGAACATGCCCAGTGGTTCCGCCACCAAACCGGGCGACATCGTCACCAGCATGTCCGGGCAGACCATCGAAATTTTAAATACCGACGCAGAAGGCCGTCTCATCCTGTGCGATGCACTAACCTTTGCGGCCAAATTTGAACCAACTACAGTAATTGACATAGCCACCCTTACTGGCGCCTGCGTCATCGCTTTAGGCCATGTTGCCAGCGGACTGTATAGCAATCAGGATACCCTGGCCCAGGAGTTGCTGGCAGCAGGCGAACAAACCTATGACCGTGCTTGGCACATGCCGTTGTGGGAGGAATATCAGCCGCAACTGGATAGCAACTTCGCCGACATCCAAAACATCGGCGGACGCGCAGGTGGCAGTATCACGGCCGCCTGCTTCCTGTCGCGCTTCACCAAAGACTATCGCTGGGCGCATCTGGATATTGCCGGTACCGCATGGAAATCAGGCAAAGAAAAAGGTGCCACCGGACGTCCCGTGCCACTACTGACACAGTATTTGATCAATCGTGTCCAAGCAGATAATTAATTGGACTCTCATGACTGTTTGGGTCAAAGTGAGAAATTCAGGTAACAGCGGGCTGCACTCCAAGTAGCCACAAATAGTTACTCGAAATTATCGTCATAACTTGTAAATTCATGGCTCTATGTGATTCGTAGTGGGTAACCCTTCGATAAGTGCAAGATGAACAACAAGAAATATTCAGCTAAAAACCCGCTCATCCTTCGACAGGCTCAGGACGAACGGATTTATTCCTTCTGCGGGAGATTTACTTCTTCAGAGGGAGGTTGAAAGTTGATTACCCACTCTATTTCGCATAGAGCCCTCTAAATCATCGATATCACTCGTAAATTCATTAAATGACCAAAGTTGATTTTTATACCGGCGTGGACGACAAACTGCGCACCGCTTGCCACCTTAGCCACAAGGCCATGCAAAGCGGACTGCGCGTGCTGTTGCACACCCCGGACGAAACCACTACTGAGGCGTTGGACAAAGTATTGTGGCAGTATCCCGTTACTGCTTTTATGCCGCACTGCCACAGCGATGAGTCAGCCGCCGCTGAGATGCCGGTTGTGATCGATCATCACGGCGAAACTTTTCCACACAATGAAGTATTGATCAGTCTGCATACCGTCTGTTTGCCATTTTTCAGTCGTTTCGAACGCGTACTTGAAATCGTCAGCCAAGATGCAGAAGATGCACGCTTGGGCCGTGAACGCTTCAGCTTTTATCGAGACCGCGGCTATGAAATGCGCCACTTCGACCTGAGTAAACAACCTGAATATTGAACATGAAGGCATCTCTAAAAATCCAGACTTGAGTGCATCTGTCACACAGTAACCCTCAAGAAATTTATTGTAAATTTTTATAGACACCCATGAGCTATCCGCCCGAACAGTTAAATGAATTAAGCAACTTTCCTGTACTTACAGATGTAGTCGATGCCGACTCCCTGGAAATTCCCACCCTGACAGAAGTCGTGGCTGAAGAACCTTCAGCAGTCATAGCGGAAAATAAAGAAGAAAATAAAGAATTTGCTACCTTATCTGATGCAGAGTACCAGCATCTCGCGACGCAAATCGCACCACAACTGGAAACGCTGCTGCGCGCGAAACTTGCACCACAATTCGATGCGCTTTGGCAGGACGCTTGGCGCCAGGCCAAATCAAATTTACCCGAATTAATTCAAGCACACATTTCCATACCGCCGGCACCATCTCCATCCGCTATAATCACGCCCTTCCTCACCGCACCCGACAGAGTTAAATCAAACACTATCAACATGGAACTCACAAAAAGCTTTGAACCGCAAGCAATCGAAGCGCGCTGGTATCCAATATGGGAAAGCGCGGGTTATTTCCAGGCTAAATTAGAGAGCGACAAGCCCGCTTACGCCATCATGCTGCCGCCACCCAATGTGACCGGGACTCTGCACATGGGACACGCCTTCCAGGACACGCTTATGGACGCGCTCACCCGCTATCACCGCATGCGTGGCGACAACACCCTATGGCAGCCGGGTACTGACCATGCCGGAATTGCCACACAAATCGTGGTAGAGCGCCAGCTGGACGCACAAAAAATTAAACGTCACGACCTTGGCCGCGAAAAATTCATTGAACGCGTATGGGAATGGAAAGAGGAGTCCGGCTCTACCATCACTCACCAGATGCGTCGCCTCGGCGCCTCATGTGATTGGTCGCGGGAGCGCTTCACTATGGACGAAGGTCTATCCGAAGCCGTTACCGAAGTATTCGTCAAACTCTACGAGCAAGGTTTAATCTATCGCGGGAAGCGATTGGTGAACTGGGATCCGATACTGGGTACCGCAGTATCCGACCTGGAAGTAATAGCGCAGGAAGAAGACGGCTTCATGTGGCATATCGCTTATCCGCTGGAAGCCAGTGTGGGCGCTTTAATCGTCGCCACCACACGCCCTGAAACGCTGCTCGGCGACGTTGCTGTGGCGGTGCATCCTGAAGATACACGCTACCAACACCTGATCGGCAAACGCCTGCAACTGCCACTGTGCAATCGCACCATCCCCATTATTGCCGATGAATATGTCGATCCGGCTTTTGGTACTGGCTGCGTAAAAATCACGCCCGCGCACGATTTCAACGACTACATAGTGGGGCAGCGTCACAGCCTTACACCGATCAACATATTCACGCTGGACGCAAAAATCAACGAACATGCACCTGACGTCTATCAAGGGCTGGATCGTTTCGACGCACGCAAAAAAGTCCTTTCCGACCTGTCCGCACAAAACCTGCTTATAGACACCAAGCCGCATAAACTGATGGTGCCGCGCGGAGACCGCAGTCACGCAGTAATTGAACCGATGCTGACCGACCAGTGGTTCGTGAAAATGGAGGGTTTGGCGCAGCGCGGCCTGCAAGCGGTGGCGGATGGTGAAATTAAATTCGTGCCGGAAAACTGGACCAACACATACAACCAGTGGCTAACCAACATTCAGGACTGGTGCATCTCGCGTCAACTGTGGTGGGGACATCGCATCCCGGCATGGCATGACGAACAGGGTAATATATTTGTCGCTCGTAATGAAGAAGACGCCCGCAAACAGGCAGGAGACTCAAAGCTGCGCCAGGACGAGGACGTGCTCGACACATGGTTCTCCTCCGCATTGTGGCCGTTCTCAACACTGGGCTGGCCACACGACACCAAAGAACTCAAAACTTTTCTGCCGACCTCGGTACTGGTTACCGGCTTCGACATCATATTCTTCTGGGTGGCGCGCATGGTGATGATGACGCTGCACTTCACCGACAAGGTGCCATTCCGCGAAGTGTATGTCCATGGCCTGATCCGCGACGCGGAGGGACAAAAGATGAGTAAATCCAAGGGGAATGTGTTAGACCCGCTGGATCTCATTGACGGCATCTCACTGGAAGATTTGGTGGCCAAGCGCACGCAGAATCTAATGAATCCCAGGCAGGCAGAAAGTATTGAAAAACAGACACGCAAACATTTCCCGGACGGCATCCCGGCCTTCGGCACGGATGCCATGCGCTTCACCTTCGCCAGCCTTGCCTCGCATGGGCGCGACATCAAATTCGACCTGCAACGCTGTGAGGGTTACCGAAATTTCTGTAACAAGCTATGGAATGCCACGCGCTTTGTACTCATGAATTGCGAAGGTCAGGATATCGGGCTGGACGAATCACTGCCGGTTAAATTCAGTGCGGCAGACAAATGGTTGATCGGTCGTTTGCAACAAGCTGAAACTGAAATGGCGGATCACTTTGACCATTACCGTTTCGACATGGCAGCGCGCACGCTGTATGAATTGGTGTGGGACACTTACTGTGATTGGTATCTGGAATTAGCCAAGGTGCAACTCAACCCTCATTCCGGCAGCCTACTTTCAGCGGAAGAAGAGGCCTCAAATACCGCAGGGCGGCGTGCCACGCGGCGCACCCTGGTGCGTGTACTGGAAACCATACTGCGTCTGGCACACCCTATCATCCCGTTCATCACTGAAGAGCTGTGGCAGAAAGTTGCGCCGCTGGCCGGGAAACAAGGCGACAGCATCATGCTGCAACCCTATCCGCAAGCCAACGCCAAGTTGATTGACCCCATTGCCTTGCAACAAATCAACCTGCTGCAGGAAATGGTCACCTCCTGTCGTAAGCTACGTAGCGAGATGAATTTGTCGCCGGCACAAAGAGTGCCACTGATTATGAGCGGCGATGCAACCAACCTGCACGGCTTCGCACCTTACCTGCAAGCGCTGGGCAAGTTAAGCGGGGTTAGCCTGGTGGATGATCTGCCTAACACTGATGCGCCAGTCGCCATCGTCGGCAATTTCAAGTTGATGCTGGAAATTGAAATTGACGTGGAGGCAGAGTGTGAGCGCCTGGACAAGGAGATAGCCCGTCTTGCGGGCGAAATTACCAAGGCGCAAAGCAAGCTGGGTAATGCCAGTTTCGTCTTACGCGCGCCACCGCAAATAGTGGACCAAGAACGCAGGCGTATGGACGATTTCAACATTACGCTGATCCAGTTACAGGCGCAGCTCGACAAACTGGGTTAAATCTGTCGGCGACGCAGGTAAAATACGAACTCGTCACCTTGCTGTGCAGCAGACAACAAATCATTCCCGGTTTGTTTGCAAAAATCTGTGAAATCATCTGGTGATTTTTTGTCTGTAGCAACTACTTTCAGTACTTGCCCACCTTGCATCTGCGCCAACATTTTTTTAGTACGCAGAATGGGCAAAGGGCAACTCAACTGACGAGCATCCAATTCGACATCGAATTCTATTGTGCTCATCCTACGGGAAACGCACTTGCTTGCGTCCAATCAATAGCGTCACTTTGCAGCTTGTACGTTTCAGCAAAACTCAGCGCTGTGGCGAAATCCGAAGTATGTGCGGCATTCTCATCTATTTGAACCTGCAATTCTGTCTTGTTAATATTCATAATCTTTACAGTTAATTATTTTTTTCAGTGGTTAAGGGAGCTATCGCAATCATTAAGCAGAAATGTGCAGTAGAAAAATTAGTAACAACTGCCAAACGTTTTCAAATTTACCTCCAACCTTTAATTATTATACCTTGCTAATAAGTAAACACGGGCATCCTCGCCTGAATGCTACGTTGAACCCCTGCGCTCCAAGCTTGGGAACCACCGGGCAAAGCAGGTATCATATTGTCATGAAAAATTTGCTGTACATAGTGCTCTACGCATGGTCAATGTTGTGCCGCGCTGAAGGTCTGCCCGATTTGGGTGATGCATCGCAGGAGGCTATGACACCGCAACAGGAGCGAAAAATCGGCGAACAGAGCATGTTTGAAATCCGCTCCGATAAAGACTACCTTGATGATGCTGAAGTCAACGATTATCTTAATCAACTTGGGTATCAGCTGGTTTCCAACAGCAACGAACCAGGGCAGACGTTTGAATTCTTTGCTCTCAACGACAACAGCATCAACGCTTTCGCGCTGCCCGGCGGCTTCATTGGAGTAAACACCGGGCTGATGCTCATGGCGCAAAGCGAATCCGAACTCGCCTCAGTACTGGGCCACGAAATCGCTCACGTCACCCAGCATCACCTGGCACGTATGGTAGCAGGCCAAAAGATCGACTCAGTGGCCGCCATAGCTGCGCTTGCAGTGGCTATCCTGGCAGCACGCAGCAATCCACAAACCTCACAGGCGGCCATTGTCGGGATGCAGGCCAGCTCCATCCAACGGCAACTGAACTTTACCCGCATTCATGAACAGGAAGCGGATCGCATCGGCCTCACCACTCTACAAAAAGCCGGCTTCGATCCGCACGCCATGCCCATCTTCTTCGAACGCTTACAAAAATCCACACGCCTGCTGGACAACAACATGCCGTCTTACCTGCGCACCCATCCGATCACCAGCGACCGCATCGCCGATGTCGCTAATCGCGTGCAACAAACCTCCTATCGCCTGGTTGCCGACAGCCTCAACTTCCAGTTGGTGCGCGCCAAACTACGGGCCATGCAAAAAAATTCACAGGAAGCGGTAAGTTTTTTCAAAAGTGCAATTGGGGAGCAAAAACATGGCAATCAGACAGCCCAGCGCTACGGTCTGGTACTGGCATTGCTGCGCGTCGGTCAAGTCGTACGTGCCACGCAGGAATTCGCCCCTTTGCAGATACTGATATCACAAAATCCAATGATCGCGACGCTGGCCGGACAAATCAGGCGTACGAACAAGAGCAACACGGGCAACACTGAATTCTACCGTAACGCCACACAGAATTTTCCCCAGCACCGAGCGCTAGCCTATGACTACATCGAGTTGCTGCTGGAAGCCAATCGTTTTGAAGACGCGCTCAAACTGCTCAACGAACAAATTATCGCTCACCCTAATGACCTGCGTTTGCATGAGTTACAGGCACGCAATTACGCGGCATTGGGCAAACGACAAGAAGAGCACCACGCATTGGCCTACACTTACATTCTGCGCGGTAACTTGCTCACTGCAATTGAACAACTGGAATTAGCCAAAGGAGCGGGTACCGATTTTCACGAGTTATCGATCATTGAAAGCGAGCTGAAACAATTTAAGGAGATCGCGGCGACGCGTGGGAAAAAGAAGTGACACACTATTTCTATCCAACATCCATTCCACCATAATACAAGCGGCTTCTTCATCGGATCGCATGTGTTATTTATGCCTCACATCACTACGTCAGCAAAATTCATTTTTTGCATAATAGAGCTCAAATTATTTAGTTTTAATGCTATCCCACATAAAATTTCATGATGCCATGACTTACGGTGAAACATTCTTGTGTTGCTGCTGACTCAATGCCACGATGACACAAGCTTGTTGCAGTCCCAACTGACAGCTTTTTTCCATTTGCTTAATCGACCCAGCCATGTCCCGTAAATTTTTTAAAACGAAGCTTTTACCATAATAGGCACTGGCATTTTTCGGGTTACCAGCAATCACTTTATCAAATTCTGTAAGCGCTTCCGTATACCGTCCTGAATTTGAATATGCAGAAGCCAAAGCAATATTCACCTCAGGATAGGTTGAATTAATTGCTAGCGATTTTTGATAATCTGCAATAGCCGCATCCCAATTTTTAACCGCAGCCGAAGCCTGTCCGCGAATGAAATAAGTACGATGGGCGCCGAGGCGGTCCTCACCATGTAGCAAGCGCACCGCGTCATCCCATAGACGGTATTTATCCGCAAGCACCCATAACCGATTCCATGCCAGCGGCACCAGTAGCAAAACAGCTAATGCACCAACCAGCATAATTTTTCGGCTAGGGAATGAACTAAACACTAAAGGCAATAACAACATATAACCGGGCAACCATAAATAGCTGCGATACAGCACAAAAATTTCCTGAACGCGTATGCTTGAAAATTCCACCATGAAGTAACACCATGGATACAGCAATGCCAACCCCAACAAGGCAGCACGCCCACCACGCAGCAAAAAAATCAGCGCAATGGCGCCATAAACAACAAAACTAACCAGACCAATCCAGCTTGTCCACTCTTTCCAAGTGAGGATAAATGGCTCACGCATATCTATCGACATCCACGCGGGATTGGGCACAAGCATTAACAAGCAGTATTTAAAAAAAAGTCCCGCCTGCGTCAACACACTCAGCAAATGCAGCGATGAAGTTCCCTGGAGCAGCGCTTGTTCCCCAAACAATGCCGCCGCATCCTTCTCATAAGGCACACCAAACACACCTTTTATGCGTAGCACCACCAACAGCCCCACTAATACAAATCCTAACCAAGTTGCAAGTAAAGCGCGGGACGAAAGTTTATTCTGCGCGCGAATCGCGAATGTCAAAGGGAGCAATATAGCGGGAGCCATCAAGCTATGTTCCTTGCTGAACAGTGCCAGAAAATATGCCATGACTGCTAGCGCCATATAGCGTTTGTCGCCCTCCAGCAGGCCACGCAAATAAGCTAGTTGCATTACCAATGCGAACATTGTCGCCATCAATATGCTGCGCTGTATCAAATAGCCTACGCCATAAACCGCTAGAGGGTGGCATGCGAATACCAGCGCTCCCAACCACGCGCCCCAATTCACGATATTTTCTTTGCTCGCATCAGTGATAAATAGCTTGATCCACATCCGCAATACCAGCAATAGTAAGAATACATTCACACCATGCAGCAATAAATTCTGTATGCGGAAAACAGGCTGGTCCTCTCCAAAAAATACCCAGGTAACACCAAACGTCGTATAGGGAAACCAGCGTAAATCTAAACGAAACAATGTATTTGCGTAATGGTCTATCGCTGCATCAAAAAATGGAACGTCATCAAATATAAGGGGGTTATTCAAAAAAGGGACATACACCACAATAACCAGCAGCGCCAAAAACAGCGCTTTAATTCGGTCAAGCGGGTAAACAAATTTAGAAAAAAAATTCATCGAGCTCACCAATGTAATATCTGCGCCTTACACAAAAAACCCGCGATCCATTACAGAGCGCGGGTCTTCAGAAAATCATCAACTTTACAATTTAAAATCTTGGTTCGAGCAAAAGCTTTTATTTCATGCTACTTCCACTTGGCAACGGTGCTTGTTACCACTACATCTGTACTAGTTGGAGTGATTCCCCAAGTTGTAGCCGACGCCCCAAATGTTGGAAGCCACGTGATGGTCGTTCCATCGATTCCAGATTTAATGCAACTAGCGCAGAGAGTGGCTACGATAGCACCAGTTACAGCCGTCACAGTATAACTTGCAACCTCTTGGGTTGGTGTTGGACCGGTACCCAACCCCAGCGAAGTCCAGTTACTAGCACCAGCAGGCGCAGAGCCGTTTTCCTGGGCAAACATGGCAACCGCCAGCTTAACCGGATCCACAGCAGTCGCGACTTTTGCAAGCTTGGCTTTAACTACATAATCCTGATAGGCAGGAATCGCTACAGCCGCGAGAATACCGATAATCGCGACCACGATCATCAATTCGATCAGAGTAAAACCTTTTTGCATTTGTTTCATTATTGATACTCCTTTAAGAGTTAAAATTTGGTACACGGGGTGTGCGGTTTATTATAAGCAGGATTCATGCCAGAACATCTTCTCCTGCAATTATGATCGTCTAGACCCAGTTCGACTAACAATCAGAGAGGCTGTGAAATTTCACACTGAAGAGAGAAGCCGATTTACGTCAGGAAAGTGACGGTTTTTGTCACTCTGGTTTTCGCATAAGGCACAACGCAAAAAGATCATGTAATCCATTATCAGCTGAGGGAGGACATGATTTTGTCAGCGTCGGGTTTGGAAGCCACTGAGCACAGCATGTATTACTATTACTTTTTTTGAGCACACCGCCGGAAAATTACTACTCGTCGGCTCGGATAGATCTTTTCGCGCAACAAGACATCGGGACAGCAATTTTATCCAGTCAGCGCAAAAGATAATGATCTGGAGATTTACTTCTTCTGAGAGAGATTGAAAAAAGTAAATCCGTTCATCCTTCGACAAGTTCAGGACAAACGGATTTATTTCTTCTGTGTGTGCGGGTATTACTTCATGCAGACGACACGCACCTGATGCATGTCGGTGATGCCGGATAATACCTTTTCAATGCCATCTTGCTTCAGGGTGCGCATGCCGTCATTGAGAGCGTTAGCAAACATTTCCGCGACGCGAGCGTGTTCCTGAATGTTCTTTTTTATCAGATCAGTGCCCACCATCAACTCATGTAAACCTACCCGTCCGCGATAACCTGTGCCGGAGCAATATTCACAGCCTACCGGTTCATACAACGTGAATCTCCCCATTTCATCCGCAAACAGCTTGACCCATTCGGCGTACAGTGCCTTGTAAGCAGCATTGGTATCCTGTTTCCAGGGAGCGCAGTTCATAAGCTCTGTTGCATATTCAGCAAGCAATGATTTGAGTTCATCTTGAGTGGCGGTATGCGATTTTTTGCATTTCTTGCATAAACGTTTGGCCAAACGCTGCGCCAAAACACCTAACAGGGCATCGGAAAAATTAAATGGATCCATACCCATATCCAATAATCGCACGACGGATTCCGGCGCGCTGTTAGTGTGCAGGGTGGCGAACACCAAATGGCCGGTAAGAGAGGCTTCTATGCCGATGGAAACCGTTTCCTTGTCGCGCATTTCACCTACCATAATCACGTCCGGGTCAGCGCGCAAAAAGGCTCTCATGATGGTGGCGAAATCCATACCGGCCTTCTTGTTGATTTGCACCTGACGCAGGCCCTTCTGTGTAATTTCTACCGGGTCTTCGGCTGTCCAGATTTTGGTCTCAGGCTTGTTAATGTGGCCAAGTACGGAATGCAAAGTAGTCGTTTTGCCGGATCCAGTTGGGCCGCATACAAAAAACAGGCCGTAAGGTTTGCTGATTACCGCTTTCAGGGTTTCAAGGTTTCGTGCCGACAGCCCCAGCTCATTAAGTTTTATCGGCTCGCCAGTGGCCAAAATACGCATCACGATGTCTTCCATGCCGCCCTGAGAAGGAATGGTGGCAACGCGCAGTTCAATATCCAGAGGCCCATATTTATTGAACTTGATCTTGCCGTCCTGCGGTTTGCGCTTCTCCGAAATATCAAGGTCGCACATGATTTTGATACGCGTAACCAGCGCACTCCGGAAAGATGATGGCACTTCGATATAAGGTAGCAGCGAACCATCCTTGCGCAAGCGAATCACGGTCTTGCCCTTGCCCGGTGCGGGTTCAACATGAATGTCGGAAGCGCCCATTCTGTGGGCATCCATGATGATCTTGTTAACCAGCTTGACTAGTTCATTGTCTGCCGCCGCACTGACTTCCTCTTGGTTAATCTCATCAAGCTCTACTTCATCCCCTCCCATGGCGGTAAGCATCTCATCCATTGAGGTACCGTCCATTTCCAAGCTACCGGACATGCCACCAGCGCCACTTCCGCCTCCGCCAAAGAACAAGTTGAGGGTTGCATTGAATTCGCGCTGCGAACAAACCCGATAAACCAGTCGGCTCCTGGAAAAAACGTTGTTCACCACGCGTGAGGTTTGGATCCACTCTGGATCGGTGGTAAGGATTACCAAGCCTTCCTTAACCTCATCTATCGGCACCCATTGGCTGCTTTCGACATATTCCCGTTTCAGATTTTTGAGTAATTCGGACGGTTTGGTGCGATCAGGGTTGAATGGTTCATAGGGCACGCCGAAGAAGAGTGCAAGCGCTTTACCAAGAGCGGCCGGTTTAACCTGAAATTCGTCGAGCAACTCATCCTCGATGTCAACATTTTTGCGCCGCGCTGTGGATACGGCCAAATCCAATTCGTCAGCAGATAACACCGCGTCATAAACCAAATGATCGTACTTGGTTTTAGCAGCAGGTTGCTGCTGACTCTGGCGCAGCGCCACTGCCAAATTCTGTGCTAGCTCTAATATCCCATCTACTAGCATTCTCGAAAAAGGCTGGTCGGCCTTATTATTGAGAACCTGGATGACACCGGCCAAATCCTTGCTATCTGGATCGAGTATGGGCACCACAAGAGCTTGCTTGGTACGATAGCCAGTGCGCTTATCTACGTCTTGCAAAAAGCGTAGGTTGGTACTATGCGAAGCTAGCTCTTTTTCGTCGTATACATCCGTGATGTTAAGTACTTTTTTTTGTAGCGCGACATACCCAACAAGACTCTGCTCAGTAACGCGTAATTTGAGATCCTTGAATGAGTTAGCCCCGGTCTTTATTTTTGAAATCAGCGTGGCCTTGTCTTTATCCAGTGAATAAATGGTGAGGCGATCAGCATTGAATATCGTACATATATCTTTGCTAACTCCCAGCATAATTTCGTCGAAATTGTATGCAGTATTAATCTTGCTTATGACGTGATCATGAATGTTACTTATGACTTGATTAAGATTCTTCGTGAACACCAGTTGCGCCTCAATCTGGCTGGCATTGGCCCGTCGTTCTCGCTGTATTGTTGGTGCGCTATCCATCCACTTCTCCCTGATCACTCCAAATGTGGCTTGCCGTATGGTGAGATTGCATAACATTATTGCTTGCTATCAAGACAGCGGCATTTAGCGAAAGTTCTCCATGCGATTTTGAAACAAAGACGGGTTATGTCACCCCTATTTAAGGTGCCGTGTCATTATTTACGTCCCACAAAAAAATACTACCTAGCAACAAAAAAACACGGCCAGCATCACAAATATGATATTTCGGATGGGAAACTATGCAACTTTATTTATGGTTTCTGCGGAGATAGAAGTTGAACGCTTGACCGTTCTGCAAATATCACCGGTGTGAATCCATGCAGGCATTCGCTGATTTTTTGCATGGCCCGACACGCAGCGCCAATTCTTTTTTGAATTGAAGAAGGCGGTTTCGATCTACTGCGTAAAACTCACTCACAGAAGCCCTCAAATTTTGAGATAGAACTCCATTTTGATCCCCGCTAACTCAATAATGTCGTGCTCATTAAGCTGACACGGTTGGTCGTCCAGCGGCTTACCATTAAGATTGGGGTAGCTTGCCCCTTCCACATAGGTGATGAAATAACCACGCGGACGACGCGTAAATACGACGACCTGCAAGCCGGATTTTCCTACAGTAGTCAGATTCTTCACTAACTCAAGTTCTTTTCCCGCATTAGGTCCGGTCAGTATCTGTATTACACCCATTGCTTGCTGCAAATCAGGTGCTTTTTGGACGGGGGTTACAAGAGCAGGCTCCGATGGTATGGCAACCTCAGCCTGTCGCAATTCAGGTACTCTCTCCGCGGGTGTTAATGGAGGCTGCTCTTTAGGCTTTAATTTCCCTGACATTTCATACGGATCAGCTTTCACCGGGGGGGTGGATGCAATACGGGAAGACGCACGAAATACCATTGTCTTCTCGAAATCTGCCGCAGTAGATTGGCTTTTCTGATCATTCACATACTTGAGTTTATATTTACCAATTTCAATTACGTCATTACTTTGCAAAAAATGCTTCTTAATTGCCGCGCCATTTACTAAGGTTCCATTAGTGCTATCCAAATCTTCCAAAAAGGAATCATTCAGTATGGTCACTATCGCAGCGTGCTCGCCGCTAACAGCAAGATTATCAATAACGATCTCATTGTGCGGCTTGCGCCCTATCGTCATGCGCTCCTTGTCCAGAACATATTCCTGCAACACCCCACCATTCATGCTTAGTATCAGTTTCGCCGCCATATCATCAATCCCCGTATTTAATTCTTGAACCAGGACAGTATTTTTGCGAGCCAGCCACGCTGCACGGCAAACTCACCGTTAACCTTAATAAGTATTACAGATACATTATCCCGCCCGCCATTATCGTTTGCCATTTCAATCAACTGTTTCGCTACCAACTTTAGATTGGCTCGCAGCATGTGCAACGTAGCTCTGATCTCATTGTCTTCGACCATATCGTTCAAACCGTCCGAGCATATTAAATAAATATCGCCCACTTGCACCGCATGAACTTGAATCTCCGCCTCGACTGCTGGGTCAACTCCAACCGCGCGCGTAATCAGATTTTTGTTTTTGGATAGTCGCGCATCTTTTTGACTTAGCAAGCCTCTGTCGATTTGCTCCTGCAACAGTGAATGATCACGAGTGATAGGCTCAAATATTTCACCGCGCAGTCGGTACATCCGCGAATCGCCGACGTGAGCAACTGCTAAACGGTTATCGTAAAACAGCCCGGCCACCACTGTGGTGCCCATGCCAGCATATTGCGGCTGGCTTTGTGACGAATGGTAGATAGAGGTATTGGCTTTTCGCACTTTTTCGCGTAACAGTTCCACGCCAACATCTTCACCGCCTTTCCCCCTGTCTTCAGGGCGCATGCTTTCCAAGCTATGCTTTATTTCGGTCGTTATCAGCGAAACTGTAATGCCGCTAGCAATTTCACCAGCATTGTGCCCACCCATACCATCCGCCAGCACCACTAACCCACACGACGCGTCATAAGCCACGCTATCTTCGTTGTGCGAGCGCGCAACACCCGGGTGAGTCACACTAACGATTTCTAGCGCCTGTTCAATATCCATATTCGGGCATCTCTATACAATTAAGACATCTCTATACATTCAAAACTCTAAGTTTTTTAAATTACCACTTTCTTAGCGTAACATTTTTTACAGCACCCGCGTACCAGTGGTGAATTGGAATATTGACGAACCTTTACGCAGAGTAAACATGGCAGCATGTTACTGCACACCCAACAAATAAAATAGAAAAAAGCGCTATGTGAAACCAGAGTCGATAATCAACTTTCACCTCTCGTAGAAAAAGTAAATCCGCTCATCTGTCAACAGGCTTAAGACGAATGGATTTTTAACTGACTATTTTTTGTTGTTCATCTTGCCCTTATCGAAGGTTATCTACTGCGAATCACATAGAGCGTAAAAAATACAAAGTTGAGCTAAAGTTTTCCAAAAGTTATCCGCTATTTTAAATAGCAGCGGCTAATTGTGCCTTGCGTGCATAAGTCGAATCGAAGCGGTATTGCCTGATCATCCAAGCTTAAAAATGCAAGCCATGAATCCAGTTATCAAAAATTTTGAGCTTTTCTCTATCCACAGAATTTTATATTTCGGTGTGGACAAATGATTACATCATCAGAGATAAGCCGTATCACATTGCCTGTTTCCGGGCATCTGAAGCAGGCTGAAATCATGCACAAGTTAATAGCTGGAGATATCACCGAATATGCTCCGCCCCGCGATAATTCGTTGTTATACCAAACTAATGAGTGCACCAATACCAAACTGCGCTGTGGTGAGCTACCAAGCAGCAGTGTTGTAATTCCTGCGGCCCAGAGCACGGTCAATGGTTCCGTGCTCTTCGTTGATATTCGTAACTTTACTATGTTCGCCGATCAACTTCATGCCGGGGAAGTAATTGAATTTTTGAATACATTCTTTGAACGAGCGTATGAGCCAGTCCGTCAGCAGTGTGGATGGGTTGTAAGATTCCTCGGCGATGGAATGGTAGCAATGTTTGAGCCAAGGGCAGAACAATCAGATGATCACGCCGAGCGTGCACTTAAAGTGGCACTCCTGATAGTGCTCGCCGCCGATTCCTTCCGTGATTGGATCGCACAGCGCTTCCCAGAACGGAAGTTTCCGCAGTTCGCAGTCGGTATCGGCATACATTCGGGCGAAGTGATGATATGCAAGATGGGTGGTGGCTCCGTAATCGAAACCACCATAATCGGCGATACGGTAAACATCGCTGCTCGCCTGCAAACGATGACCAAGGTTCTTGGTTGGAGCATAGCGACGAGCCACTCCTGCGCAAGTATAGCCGGAGGCCGTTTTCAGCTCGGTCGTGGCAGTACGGTAGCCATGAAGGGGAAAACGGTACAAATTCAAGCCATAGAGGTCATAGGACTTAACCCCCGTACTGCAAGCTCCTACAATGATAGCGCTTTCTATGAGAAGCTAGGTCTATCTGTAGCTGTAAATACGGCAATATTCGAATTGGCACGAGAGCAGACCGACTCGATGCAAAACCATTATTCGGGCGCCGGAAGCACGCTTGAAACGATTCCTCAAGATCAACCAATCGAACTGGAAGGCTATCGCTTACTGCGCAAGCTGGGACAGGGTGGAATGTCTGAGGTTTTTCTCGCAGAAAATCTCATTACACATACCCAGCAAGTACTAAAACTTGTTCCGACGACAGCGATCGACATTGACAACGACGATACATTGCAGCGTTTTTTGCATGAGTTCGCACTTATCTCACAGATTGATCATCCTAACGTTGCGCGCATCTATCAACAGGGTTTCACTTCAACCCACGCTTATATTTCAATGGAGTTTTTTCCCGGCGGGGATTTACGGTGTCTTATCTCAGAACATCCCACACCGCAAGTTGCAATCGCCTCGTTGCTACAGATAATGGGCGGACTCTCCGCGATCCACGCATTGGGCATCATTCATTGCGATATGAAACCCGACAATGTGATGATTCGCAGGGACGGTTCACTCGCACTCGCCGATTTCGGAATTGCCGAGCATTCCGACGTAACCAGGCTACCTACCCGCCCTGGTGAAATTATGGGTTCACCGTCATATCTTGCGCCCGAGCAGGCGTTGGGTCTACCTGTCGATGAGCGGACGGACCTGTACAGCATGGGAGCCATGTTTTACGAAATGTTGACGGGACGGCCGCCTTACAAGGGAAGCTCAGTGCAGGCGATTCTTTACCAACACGTAAATCTCCCGGTACCCATATTGCCCGTGGGTCTCGAGCGCTTTCAACCCATCCTGAATCGCATGATGGCTAAATCGGCCGCGGCACGCTTTGAAAGCGCCGACGCAGTCGTCGAGTACGTCATTTCCTCCGGCTTGATCGGAAATCTATGATGATGGAAGCATTTACCACCATGTCCCCGGCGAAATCCCAATACACCATAGATGTCCACGGCTTTAGCCAGACCGAACGGATTATCTTGAAGAGCATTTTCAGTTTATCCGCGCGCCGCGCGCCTAAATTTGTTGAGTTTATGCCGACGGTGGATTCAACGATGGGTTCAGCGCCGGACGTTTTTCTCGTTGATGCTGAAGACGCAAGTGCGATAGCGGATTTTCGTCAAAAAAATGCCATGAACACCCGGCCTGCCATCCTGATTGGCGACACCGATCACGGTATTGCGGGCACAACTTTATCACGACCATTGCAATGGACGAAGCTGTTCAAAGCATTCGATCTCGCAGTAGGGATTAACACACCCAGCCAAGCACCCAAACCAGAGCCCGCAATTCGTATAGCCACCCCCTACGAAAAAACCCAACCGATGATTGCAATACCAGCCCTGCGATCATCGGTGCCCTCGATAGCCCCACCAAAAATATCAGATACAGCAGTGCGAAAGTTAGTTTCAGAAAATCACAGTCTGACAGATAACACCGCGCCCGCGTACCCGCCGGATCGCCCATTTAACTGGGTTCTAGTCTGCGACGACAATATGACTGTGCGTGAATTCATGCGCGTCAAGCTCGCGCCATTTGGTTTCAATGTCGATTACGCCGAAACAGGGGAGCAGGCAGTTGGACTCACCGGCACCAAACACTACACCTGTGTCTTTCTCGATGTCGTGATGCCAGGAATCAATGGCTATCAGGTTTGCAAACTTATCAAGTCTAAGAAAGGTGCCGCAAAAACTGCGGTGGTGATGCTTTCAAGTAAAGATTCAACTTTCGACAAGATTCGAGCCACTATGTCTGGCTGCGATACTTACCTCACAAAACCGGTCAACGAAAACCGCCTTTTCGAAGTAATCAGCAAGTACCTGCCAACGAATGCCTGACCCGACCGCATTATATTTTACTCAATCCCATTACAAGGAGAAGCAACCATGACAATCAAGAAAGTTCTTTGCGTCGATGATTCGTATACTGATCTTGTCAATATTCAAACAATCGTAATCGGCACAGGCCGCTTTGTCGTCACCGCCGCCAATGGTAAGGAAGCGATCGAGATGACCAAATCCGAGAAACCGGACCTGATTTTCATGGATGTAAACATGCCGGACATGGATGGCTTTGCCGCTACCCGCGCTTTAAAAAAAGATCCCGCGACCAAGGACATTCCGGTCGTATTTGTAACCAGCAAGGACCAGAAAGCAGACAAGATGTGGGGGCAAATGCAGGGAGGTAGCGGATATGTCGTTAAACCCTATACATCCGATGATATCGTCAGACTCATCAATACGTTATGACGACCCCGTTGCCACGTTTGAATGCCTTCTTGCTGATCCATTCTGTAACAGACAGCCATGCAAAACGAAATCAACTCTGCTGATTCGCTGCTAGCGCCGAGCGTGGCATTGCACCCGGCACGCACGGCAGGGGCACTCATGACCATCGGACTCCCTCGACGGTACGGAGCCCCACTCGCCGCAGCTCAGGAATGGATAGGTTTTGAAGTCGCGAACATTAAGTTTCTGGTTCCACACGCGCAAGTAAACGAAATTTCAGAAATGCCGCCTGTTTTTCGCCTTCCGAACACTGGCCGCTGGTTGCTTGGTCTCGTGAACCTTCATGGCAATCTTGTGCCAGTGTTTGATTTAGCGTCGCTCGTCGGCGGAGCATGCAACACGAAATCGAAAACAATGCTCCTCGTGCTGGGCCGCGGTGATGCGATCGCAGCTATCGTGGTTAACGGTATTCCGAACCGCAAGCGTTTCGGTACCTCGAATCGAACCTCGTTTCCCGCGTTCCCAGAGTCAATCCGCGACTACATATCGAACGCTTATGCAGAAGAAGAACAGGTGTGGCTGGAGCTCGATCACGTCCGCTTCTTCGAAATGATGGCGCGCAAAATTTCAGGCTGACGCACCTGCCCCCAACTTACGACCCGACTGGAGAAACAAAATGAAAAGCAGGCTGAAAATTACCTTCCTTACCCGGATGAAGCTGTGGCAGAAGTTCTTGCTCCTGGGCGCCGTCGCGCTACCCGCTGCCGGAGTGCCTGCCTATCTGTTCTTGACGCAGACCACCGCCGCCATTCAGACCGCCAAGCTCGAGGCTAGCGGAATTGACCCCGCAGCAAAGCTACTTAAGGTAATCCAGAATACCCAACAGCATCGCGGCTTGGCCGCCGCCTTCATCGGCGGAAATGCCTCCATAGCTGCAGATCGCGCCGCTAAGGAAACGGAGGTTGCCCGGGCGATCAGCACCTTCGACCCCTACATGAAAGATACCAACAATGCCAAACAGGCCGAGGCATGGGACAAAGTAAAAACCGATTGGACACGAATCGCGACCGAGACCGCGAGTCAACGCGCAGACGCGCGTAAATCATTTGCTGACCACTCTGCACTAGTCGCTACCGAACTGACCCTGCTTGATCTTTTGATGGATCATTACAAGCTCTCATTCGAATCAGATGCTGCGACGCACTTCCTGATCCAGGCCACACTGGCAGATCTACCGCAAGTCGCTGAGACATTAGGGCAGGTGCGGGCGTTTGGAGCCGCCCGGCTCGCGGAAGCCGAGCACTTAGTCATCGCTCAGCAATCCGGTACCGAACTAGACAAAGAAACACTTACCTTGACCGACCGCGCGACGATGGCAACTTTAATCTCGGCCTTGACCGCCAGAACCAATCAAGCGACTAATCAGTTAGGTAAAGCACAGATCGAGGAAGCGCGAATTAAGAACAAGATTGCAGGCAAAGATCAAGTCGCTGAAGAACAAATCAAGCACCTTGCCGGTCTGGCCGCCGCAGAAATCAGCAATGCGCAGCGGCTTCAGTTCAGTTCTGCAGAGTATGTCAAGCAATTCACTGCCAGTATCAACGATCAATTCAAATTAATTGATATCGCGATGGTGGCGCTGAACGACGAGTTGCAGCTCAAGGTTGCAAACCTGCTCAAACGTTCATTAACACTGTCGGGCGTGGTACTTGCCTTTATTATATTCGCAGCGTTTCTCGCCTTGCTGATTACACGAAATGTCACCGACACAGTACGTTTATTACAGCTATCAGTCGAAAAAGTGCGTGGCGGAGATAACACAGCGCTAGGCTCGATCGAGGCGAAGGATGAAGTCGGCGATTTGGGACGGACGGTTAATCAGCTGCTCGAAGAACGTATGGCTGCGCAACGCAAGGCTGAGGCGGAAACCGAGGCACTCAATGACTCGGTGATCTCGCTCCTGCAAACAATGCAGAAGCTCTCGGAAAAAAATCTCACGGTCAAGGCGCCTGTCACGCAAGACATCGTAGGTACGGTGTCTGATGCCGTAAATCAGCACACGGAAGAGACGAGCAAAGTGCTTTATCGGGTGATGCAAATCGCCGGCCAGGTGGAAAATTCCTCGGTCAAATTGAAAGGGCAGGCAGATCAAGTGCAAGCGACAGCTGCAGTGGAACGAAAAGGCGTCGAAGAAATGATCCGCGAGCTCGCCACTTCAACTGAAGCCATGAACAATGTGGCACAGCTCACCGCAAAATCCCACATTGCATCCGGCGATGCGACCCGTTCAACTTTCTCTGCGCTTAATGCCGTAACTGGAACAATGAAGGGCATGAACTCAATCCGTGAAATGATTGCCGAAACCGAGAAACGAATTAAGCGTCTTGGCGAACGTTCGCAGGAAATCAGCGGTATCGTGAATTTGATCAATACAATCGCGGAGCGCACACATGTACTTGCGTTGAACGCGAGCGTACAGGCCGCAGTCGCAGGCGATGCAGGCCGCGGTTTCGCAGTGGTGGCCGAAGAAGTACAACGCCTTGCCGAATCCTCTCGTAACGCTACCGCGCAAATTGGCACGTTGGTAAATAACATTCAAATCGAGACGAACGACACTATCAATACAGTGAACAAAACGATCTCTCAAGTAGTACAAGGAACCGAGTTCGCTGAAAAAGCCGGCGTTCAAATGGCAGAAACACAGAAGGCAACCGATAATTTGGTTGAGTTAGTGCTGCAAATTGCCGTCAGCTTGGAGGTGCAAATCAAGAGCGCAGAAATTCTGCAAAACAGAGTTGAAGATATTGGCCGTAGTGCGGAGAAGACCGGAGAACAGATCACAACCCAGACGGCCGAAACCAACCTGCTCTCCAGATCCGCCGAGCAATTGGTGAGAACGGTGGGCGTATTCAAGTTACCGAGCGCACAAACGCTTGGTTTGTCGATCATGCCAGAGCGTACGAGCGCCATGCCCAAGCTCCAAGCGGTTGTTTAAGCCTGCAATGACGGCGGCACAATGGTGCCGCCGTGCTTCGACCTGAGGATGATAGACAATGCAAATGAGTGATTTCATCGAAGCGCTACGAACCGAAATCGAAGAGGTGCGCGCCGACCTTGCCGGTTGGATCGCAACGATCTGTTCGGTTGCCCCAGAGGATCTCGCATTCGGCGACGCACTCGATCTATATGTAAGTCAGATTGAACGCACGGCATCAACTTGCGGAATGCTCGGACTGCGCGGCTTGGAGTCCTGTTGCGCTCAGGTACAGGAGTGCCTGGTGGTCATTGTAGGGATTAAAGCGGAAGAACGCAGCGCGGCACAAGCCTTCTTCGATATCTGGCCGGATCTTGTGCTCGCTTACCTTGCTGACATTACCAACTTCGAATCCGCTGAGCACTTGGCAGAACACTTTTCCCAGCCCTCCTGTCCGGCACCCGTGGATGCCGAGCACAACCTTGAACTCATTATCGAACTCACCGCCGAACCCGTGTTAGCGGCGTATTTACGTGCCGAAGCAGAGGCCGAAGAACTTGAACGTCCGCGCGTGGCGACTGATGAAGATATCTCTCTTGCCCTACCGTCCGACGTGGATCGAGGCGTGTACGAGGCGCTGCTGCAAGAAGCACCAACGCAGGCCGCCGAACTTTCCGCCTACATCCGCAATATTGTGGACGGCGAAGCCACGGACGAGGATATGGCCGCAGCGAAGCGCATTGCGCATTCGTTGAAGGGTTCGGCAAACATCGTCGGCATCCGGGGCATTGCGACGCTCGGACACCACACAGAAGACATCCTCGAATGGTTCGAGCAGAACCGGACACGCCCACCGTTGGCGCTTACCAATGCACTGCTCGACGCGGCAGCGTGCCTGGAACAAATGATAGGCTCACTGCTCGGTATCGAGGATGCCCCTACACAGACTCAGGCGAAGGAAATACTGCAATCTGTTCTAGATTGGGCGAGCCGGATTCACTCAGGAAATATTGAGGATGAAATTGATGCCGCCCCGCTTGCGCTTGCCGGACTCGAAGCATCATGCCTAGTATCCACTGAAATCACGGCCCTTGATGCAACGTTTGCGATTGAAACAGAAATCACCGATCTCGACACGACACCCCTGATCCAGGCTGAAAATGTAGATCTCAATACGACGCTTCCGGTTTTGATTGAAACTGCCCATCGCAACGAAATGCCCCGGGTACTCACTGAAACCGTCAAGGAAGAAGAAGCTTCTTTGCCCAGTAATGTGACTAACCAGGTACCTGTCGCTCCAACAATACGTGTCCCGGTTACAACGATGGACGAACTTTTTCGTCTCACTGGTGAGCTATCTGTAAAAATTGGGCAACTTACCGAGCAAGTGAAGCAGACTCAACAACGCACTAACGGTTTATTACGTCAAAGTCTCAAAGTACAGCAACGTATTTTTGATCTTGAGAACCTGGTTGACATCCGCGGCCTCGCGAACCTGCGCGACACACGAACATCTCACGGTGATCAAATATTTGATGCACTGGAAATGGAACAGTACACCGAGCTTCAAAGCAACACTCGCGCGCTGACAGAAGAAGCGGCTGACACACGGGAGTTCAGTCGGCGCATTGAGGAAGACGTGGCACAGATGGGCGCCGTACTTCAGCAAACGCAGCGAGTACAGCGCGAACTTCAGTACATGGCCATGACCACTCGTATGAGCCCAGTAGGAAGCCTCGCTCCTCGCCTGCACCGCAACATTCGCCAGACTTCGCAGCAAACAGGAAAAAAAGCAAAGCTGATAATCGAAGGGGAAGATATCCTGATTGACGGGGATATGCTGAACAACCTCGTCGATCCGCTGCTGCATATACTGCGAAACGCCATCGATCACGGCATTGAGACACCCGATGAACGTACGCGTGCCGAAAAGCCAGAAGTGTCCACCATCCATCTTGTTTTCTCGCGGCGCGGCCAGACGGTCACTGTGCGTTGCCGGGACGACGGGCACGGGCTCGACTACAGCGCAATCCGACACAAGGCGATCGAGCGCGGCCTGATGCAGGCCGGTCAGGATGTCTCCGAAGAAGAATTGTCACGCTTCATTCTACTTCCTGGCTTTTCAACACGAGAACGCACAAATGAAATATCGGGACGGGGTGTAGGGCTCGATGTAGTACGCGACCGGCTTCTTGTTATGAAGGGAATGGTCGAAGTACGATCCGAGTTCGGGAAAGGCTGCGAGTTCCTACTTCGCTTCCAGGCGTCGCTCGTCGCTCAGCACGCATTACTAATAGAATCTTCCGACCAAATTTTTGCGGTGCCAAGCTACGCGCTGGACCAAGCGTTACCGCCTGCCGCAGGGGAATTCGTATCAATCGGCAGCGAAATAAACCTTCGCTATCAAAAACGCACTTATCCGGTAAAGGCCCTGAGTGCACTGATCGGTTATGACAGCGGCGTAATGACATCAGAAATCATGAATTCGAAGTCCGTATTGCTTGTGCACGTCGACCTTGATATTCATGCGGTACTGGTTGACCGCATCGTTGACGGTCGTGACCTGATCCTCAAAGATCCAGGCCGGTATGTAAAGAAAATTAATGGCGTGGGCGGTATCGCGATCCTGGGTGATGGCACAGTCGCGCCGCTGCTCGATTTAGCCGAATTGCTGCGTCTTCCCATGCCACAACTGATAGAAACCGCACCCTCCATCACTTCAGATGACCCGGTAACGTCGGCGCGACGTGGCATTCTCGTTGTGGATGATTCCCTTAGCGTGCGCAAATCGCTAGTGCAACTCGTAAGCGACGCAGGATATAACGTGAAAGCAGCGAAAGATGGATTAGAAGCAATCACGCTCCTGAAGAATTTTACACCCGGAGTGATACTCACTGATCTTGAAATGCCTAACATGAACGGGCTCGAATTCACCTCGCACTTGCGCGCACGCCCCGACACCCGCGAGTTGCCGGTGATCATGATCACCTCGCGCTCCATGGATAAACATCGTAAACAGGCCGAGCTCGCAGGCGTTAGCGTATACATGACCAAACCCTACACCGACACCGACCTTCTCGGGCACATCCACAGTGCGATCGGCGGAGTGCAATGAACGCCGCGACAGCCGGGTACGCGTTGATCTGTTTTGACGGCCTGAATCTGCTCATCGACCAACACGCAATCATCTCCCTCGAAAACATGGTCACGTTACGGGACGGCGATGATGAAATAAAAGCGAGCGAGATCATTGAAGAGAATGCATGTGAAGTCCATTCGCTAACTGCCCATTTAATCGTGGCGAACAAAATCGATACACGGTGTCGCTACATTGTCGTACTACAAGCACATGAGCAGCGCTTCGGCATTACTGTGGACTCGGTACAGTCACTCCTCATTCAAGATCCAAAACTACATTCTTTACCCGTATGCATGAGTACCTCCGAATCGCCGATCAAAGCTTACGTACAGGTCGAAGAGCGCATCGCATTCTGTTGCGATATCGGTGCCCTGTGGCGTCACATCCACTCCTCGGAGAGCAGGCATGACTGCACAACATAACGCCGTTTTGTTCGAATTCACAAGCGGCCGCCACGCAGCAATCGGTCTGCACGAAGTCGCCGAACTCGTCATGTCGCCAAGGCTTGTAAATGTACCGCTGGCCCCAGACTACTGCCATTCGCTTTGTATTTGGCAAGACCGCGCCATTCCATTCGTGGAACTGGCATCACTCATCGGCCAACGCTCTCTGGAAAAAGTTAGTCTTGCGCTGGTCGTCACCTATTTTGCCCGATCAAACGGCGAGCAGCGATGGGGCGCTCTAGGGCTATCTACCTATTTTCGCATGATGAGCGTCGGAGACGATGCAGCGTGTCTGCTACCACAAGATTCGTCTGCATGGCCATCTATCGCCCATTCCTGTTTCCAGTTGGTAGACGAAAACGTTCCCATTCTGAATCTGGACGCCCTGTTTGAGCAACGCCTGCAGTTGATCCCTTAATCAAATTTTTTATTACTTATACAAATCATCGTCGCATTTGCATTCGAGTACCGAAACAAATCCTGCGGTGTACAAATCTCTGCTGCACTGTTCATACCTCTGCAAGCAAGCTGCCGACCTGTAGGCGAGGGCGATTATGTCAACTGGATTGATCAGCGTGCGTTATTAGTTACAGTAAGACTAGGTCATATTTTTTCACGCATCATTTCTAGGGATATCTGTCATGAGCAAATTGTTATCAGTACTAATCGCTTCATTTTTTGCAGCCTCAATGAGCTTAAACGTCGCCGCGGCAGACATCACCAAAGCTGAAGTTAAAGCCGAGAAAGCCGAAGCGACAGAAATGAAAAAGGACGCCAAGGCCGAAGCCAAGGAAACCAAGAAGACAGCCGATGCAACCGAGAAAAAGTCGGACGCCAAGGCAGACTACAAGCACGCCAAAAAGAATGCCAAAGCAACCTACAAAACAGCAAGTGCGGATTGCAAGAAGAAGCCATCTGCCGAACAGGATACCTGCGTGAAGGATGCGAAAGCCGCCAGAGATGCAGCAATCGTTGAGGCGAAAGCGACAATGGAAAAGGCTGTAGCCGAAGCCAAGGCAGCGAAAAAAGCGGCTGGAGCCGAAGCCAAAGCTACCAAAGCGAAGGCTGGCGCCGAAGCCACGGCCACGAAAGAAAAAGCCAAGATTGAAGAAAAAGCTACCAAGTAATATTTAGCAGGTCTGCGTAAGATAAGGCAAGGCTCTCCGCCCTGCCTTATCTTTTTTAAGATTGTGTATGTATGAGGCTGGATATCGCAAAAAATACATCCGCGTCCGGCTGATTATCGTTCCCAATTCCATACTAATTTAAGCGTTACTGATGTCTGCGATTGCATTTGTACGGGCTCATCAGCAGCGTCACTCGTTGCTGCTAAGTAATTGGCCGCAAGAAAGACCTCGCGTCCGGGCACAATTATCCAATGCACGCGAGCGATGGCTCCAAGTTGTTCGGATACATTATCCCATTGAAATGTTAAGCTTTCCGAAAGCCGATTCGATGCGGCATGATCTAGTCGTATCTTTGCAGTGTGTACAACGAAGCTTCCTGTTGGTAAGTCGATGTCACTACGCTCCAAACCACTACGTAGTCCCCAGTGTTTATTGACGTTCCAAATTGTGCTAATAGATTGATCATTACGTCGGCCGTCATAGTAACCCCCAATCCGAGCGTAGGCTGTAATTGAAAGAGGTCGAGACGGCGATGAACCAGCCTCAAGTGAGAAGTAGTTCCAGCGATAGTTTCCAGCCGGGATAACAACGCCTGGCAGTACGTGAAATGGTGCGGCTAGCCGATCAGTCTGTATGAAAAACTCAGGAAAGATGAAATCTTCGGCCGCATTTGCAATATAGATCTCTGGATTGAGTAGCACTGAGCTTTCTGTTCCATCGAGTTTATTGCGAGTTTGCCAATCTAGCGCCGGGATAATATCCCCCCCTTTTTTTGTGCGTGTCCACCAGCCGATTTCGCCTCCAGTACGATTTACACCAGATTCGGTTATAAAGCCTAACGCGGGCAGAAAGCCTGCGTCAATGTATTGCCAGTTTGCATTGCCGGATAATCCGATATTCGGATAATTGATACTGCCACCAAATGCTCGACCAGTGCCCAACCCGGGATTACCGGATTTTTGCGCCCAGGCAAAGGCATCCAGGGTGCGGTCACCAGGAAGATTTGTATTGCGGTATTGAAAATCCGAGCCTACAAGGTAGCTGCCGCTTGTGCCTTCAGGATTGCCTTGCGTGGCGATCATACCCATTCGAGTTTTTTCAGCTAACGCACCTGTCACCCGCATGCCCCCTACTTGGGCCGCTCGTTCTGCTTCGCCTTTTTCTACGCGCGTGCCGAGAATTCCGAAGTCCAGGCCTGCCACAGTACCGGCAACTTTTGCGCCGAAATCCAGATTCGAAACCATGCCTTGTGAGTTAATACCAATTCGACGAGAAAAGAAGGGTATTGCTGTTTCTGATAAACCGCCAAAGCTAAAACGGCCTGAGTCTCTTAAGAAAAACTCACGTCTTTCTGGTCGAAAGAGGGGAAAGCGAGTAAGGTTGACAATGCGATCATCCGCCTCCGCCTCACCAAAATTCAGGTTATAAGCGAATGATGCAGAGAGGTTACGGCGCCCTTGATAAAATACCTCCAACCCGGGTTCCAAATCAAATTGATTCTTAATATTAGTCGCTCCAAAACTGTTAGCATTTAGCCGTATTGATGGTTTTATGCGCACTCCGAGACCAGTCGAATCGGGCTTAATACCATTCAGATCTTTGGCGTCGCCCAGAGAGGTGAGGTGTTTATCTGCTGAAATTCCATATAAGCGTACTTTTTCACTAGCACGAGCGATCCAGCGCTCAGCATTAAACTTCCAGGGGGCATCGCTATTGGCAGCGCCTACTGCCGATAATGGAATGAACAGTTCTGCGCTCCATCCGGCATCGTCGATATGGGCTTCAGCATTCCAGATAGCATCCCAGTCACTGCGTTCTTCCACACCGTCATAAACCAGGCTATCAAGCCGTGCTCCATTAGCATTGACACGAAAAACGAAACCGTTGCGCCCGCGACCTTCCGGATCAAAAACAAGGGCAACGTGATCGTCGTATTTAATGCCATCGGCATCACGAAGCATCTGACGTGCGACGATCTCTTTTGGGGCAGTATCATAAGCACGAATAGCAACGAACAGTATGCGACCATCATGAACCATCTGGATTTCAGTACGGCGTGTGGGAGCCGCACCGTGAGTGGGTTGAATCTGCACGAAGTCGCTTATGGGGGGAGCTTGCTTCCAGACCAGATCATCTAGTACACCATCGATTACAGGGATAGATGTAGTACGAATCGCAGTGGGAGCTGTAGGGTTAGTGGTGACAGCTAACACTAGAGGAGAACCGAATAGTAATCCGGTGGCCATGGTACGAACAATCCAGACGCGCAGAACCAGCGATATAAATAAACACGACTTCACGCGCCCTGCCTAACAATTTATAGGCTGCGATGAAGCTGCCGTCTGCGTAATTGAAATATGTCGGGTCTGCGATAAAAAACGGTTGTGATCTATCTTCGAGGACAGAATCACATTTGATTCACTTGTAAAAATGTCCGTCGTTTGTTCTTACCTATTTCTGCCGACTTGAAGCGGTGTCTTTGTTCGTTCATAGATTTTTGTAAGGCTGAATAATGGTTACGTGACCACCGTATTGGGTGCCTGACGTGTGCGTTCAGTAAGAACCGCACGACCGCGACGTTTTTTCCACCAGATGTAAACTCCCGTTACGGAGAGCATAGCTACGACTAATCCCATAATGAGATAAGGATGCGTCCTGGTAGACCAAGAATTCGACCAGAATGCAGTGGAAATTGCATCTGCATAAAGATATCCGCCACTGAACTTTCCCAAGGTTTTCTATCACCTAAATAACGTCCATCTTCAGCATTAAAGTAAAGATTTGTCGGACCAACCCCTGCTGCCCCGTGGTCATCACCCGGATAGAAAAAAGCTACCCCATAGATGCCATAATCTTCCGCGTAGAAGATGCTTCCGGCCGGTTCTTTCCAGCCTCTACGCGCGGACTCTACGTGAGCTTTGTCAATTATTGATTCGTAATTAACCTTGGGAATAATCGGGTGATGCTTATCTCTCGGTACCCGTAGATCGAAGGGGCTGGGGGTTACATTCGATACGAGTGACATGACGGGGAAAAACACTTCACGGTTCAGGTTTAATGAAAACGCGGTAAAGGCCATGATAAATAGCAACGCCCAAGTCCATAAACTTGTTGCACGATGCAAATCAAAATTGCGCTTATATTCCGTTTTTCCAGCACACTTGCCATGCAGGTAGCCATCTTTCCCACCAGGTGGGTTCTGTTCTCTGCGTCGATAACTTTGGTTTTAAATTAGTGTGGGGAATGGCTCTATTCAGTGGAGCATTCGTTTCGGATAAGCGCTGATGCCGCTGCAATGGCAATGTTAGGTAAAATCCAAAGAAACAATCGAGCACCCAAATCATGGCAATGATTCCCAAAAGCCAGATACCCCACCTGTCTATACCCCAAGTTTCTGGGATATGCAGGCTGTAATGTAACTTGTAAAGAAAAGATATCAGATTCTCGCGAGATAATGACACGGCCCCCCATTCACGTTTGCCCAACTCCTTTCCTGTGATTGGATCGACGAATACTTGGTTGTATCCCAGTTCAAATAGTTGTTCTGTATCGGGATTGACGCGGGGCGAAATACCAAAGGTTGCTGATTCGCCACTTTGTGTTAATAAAGGAATGAAAGTAACCCACGCATGAGGATTGGCGGCCTCAATGCGTCTGGCTATTTCCAGTGCAGGGATAGCCTGTCCCCGACTTTGCACCTCGGTGAGGTGTGGATTAAGTAATTCGTCAAGCTCATGGTCCCAGGAGATGATTGCGCCAGTAATGTCGGAAATGAATAAAAAACCAGCAATAGTCAGGCCGAGCCAGCGATGTAGATGAACGAAAACTGAGCGCATAGGACACCCTTAATATTCAAAGATCGGCTAAAGAATTTCTGAACAGGTTATGAAACTCTTTATTTTTCCCTTTCGAGAACGGGTTTGATTTACCACCGATTTCACGCTAGCTATCACAGTCTGTGTGTGCCCAGGAAATGGGTAAAGGTATTTCTTGTAGAGGTGTATTGCTTGTTGAACAGGTTCGCGGCATTCAGGGCATAGCGCCAATGGCCTGATTCGTAGCGAACTTCCGCATCAAACAAAGTAAACGAGGGTAAGGACGAGGTATTGGTAGAGTCGTTAAAGCGGCTATCGGTATATCGAACGCCGCTACCGAAACCAAATCCCCGCCAAACTGGTCCAGATAGCTTATAGTCAAGCCAGAGTGAGGCCGTTGTTTTAGGTACCCGCGGTGGAACTTTACCTAAATCAACATCGTTGCTCTTAGTTACCTCAACATCGTTGTAAGTGAAGGCCCCAATAGCATTCAGGTTACGGGTAAGTTCGGTCCTCGCTTCCAGTTCCAGTCCGCGCGATCGAATTGCACCAGTCTGAATGCTAGCAAAAGGATTAAGTACAAGGTGCGCAGGATTCAGATCTGGTGTTGCAACATTCGTTTTGGTCAGGTCAAATACTGCCGCTGTATATAGATTGTTACTGTTTTCCGGTTGATATTTAATCCCAATCTCATATTGTCTGCCGCGACTTGGATCAAGAAGTCTACCGTCAAATGTGGAAGAGACCTGTGGCACGAAAGATTCTGCGTAGCTTATGTAAGGTGCCAAGCCATTGGACATGAGGTAGGTTAACCCCGCACGGCCGCTAAACGCATTTTGTTTCGATGTTTCTGCGATGCCCTGAGGGACATCGTTATGAATGGTTTTTACTCTGTCCTGACGCCCACCCAAAGTAAGAATCCAGCGCTGATTAAATTTAACTTGGTCCTGAAGGTAGAAACCAAGCTGCTGGATTCTCTGCTTTCCATCAGCAGTCAGTATTTCAGGGTTGGGTATGGTCTGATTGTATACAGGGGAAAATACATTAAGTGGAGGGGTCACCGCACTTGCGAATGCGTTGAGAGTCAGATCGGAGCGGTTGGAGTCGATCCCGAACAGCACGGCGTGCTCCGCCATTCCGGTCTGTAACTTAGCCTGTAACTGGGTGTCAAACAAGTGTCTGCTTAACCCGTTCTTTATTGATCCGGCACGAATTATTCATGAAGCCGCGTAGGCGACTTTTGGGTCGCGGAAATAACGGCGCACGCGTTCGGGGTTTTGCTCAAGCATGGTCATGTGATCAGTCGCAGCAGCTCTGAGTTTTGCCTTGGTGCGCACTGGCACCTTTGAAGTGATGACGTGCTTGAGATCTGCATTCAGTCTTTCTTCGGGGTTGAGTTCAGGGCTGTAGCTGGGCAAGTAGAACAACTCGATTTTCTGTGCGTTCTCGGCAGCCCAAGCCTTTACAGGTTTGCTGTGATGAACTCTCAAGTTGTCCAGTATCAGAAACACCTTGCGGTCTGTATCCTTGATGAGCGCCTCCAGAAATTCAATGAGCTTGTCGGAGTTAAATGCCTCATCAATAATCATCCAGCGCGTTTTACCCTGATTGGTTACCGTCGCAATCATCGATAGCTTGTGGCGCGTGCCGCCTACTGCGAACGTCACAGGTGTCTTGCCCACCGGCGCATAGCTCCTGCCTCTGACATCCGTGTTGACTAGCGCCGTCTCGTCGCCCCAGTGAATTTCCGCACCTTCTGTTTTTGCTCTGGCTTCAATGGCCGGATATTGTTCATCAAGCCAAGCCTGGACGGCTTCAGGCCGCTGCTCGTATGCTTTTTTAATGGGTTTTTGTGGTGTAAAACCCCAACGTGCCAAGTAGTTGCCTACTGCCCGAATAGACAGCTTGATACCGTGCGCCAGCTCAATGTGCTGGCGCACAGCGGGCCTGCTCCATAGCGCAAAATCCATCTTAAGTTGTTCGGGGCGTCTGTCGCAGATGGTTTGTTGAATCGCCAGCTCTTGGCTAACCGTCAAGCGACGTCCACTGCCAGGTTTTTTACCCCGAACGCCGGGCTTGAGTGCCCCCGAACCTTCAGCCTTATACAACCGCAGCGCCGTATTGACTGCCGTCCAGCTCAGTCCCGTTTGCACCACGATCTCCATCACCGCCACACCTTTGCGGTGCATACGTATGACTTGCTTGCGTCGTTCATGCAGTACTTCTCGCGACTGCTTGCGGGCATCTTCTTTTTCCATACTCCATAGACATCGAAAACCAATAAAAATTCATTTATAAATCGTGCCGGGTCTATAGTTGATATTGCGGAGCGGAGTAGCGTCTGACCGTCCTCCAGGTAATCAACTGGATTAACCTCTCTCACCTTGACATCAGTTTGCGCATGCCGGAAGTTTTGCCGGATGGTCCAGATATCATTGAAATGATGTTCGATTTTGTAGCCGATGGAATTTTGGTCCTGTTTATAATTAACAAAACTAGGATCAGCGGGCATCGTGCGAGTTAAGACCCCATTTGGGGCAACCATATAAAAGGGAGAGGCTCCGATAGAATTTTTTAGCATATCCGCAAGCACGGTAATTGACGTGTTGGTTGAGGGGTGCCATGTCAATGAAGGAGCCAAATACTGTCGTTCAATGGAAGGACGTTCCCCATTAGCGTATTTGACTTGCGTATCTGTATCCAGCCCGAGGCCGACAATGCGATAAAGCAGTGTGCCGTCCTCATTGAGTGTCCCACCCTGGTCAGCATTGATTTGCTTGCGGTTAAAGTTGCCGACCCGAACTTCAATCTCGCGCATGGCATCCCGACTGGGAGTTTGCTGACACGATTAACGACACCTCCTGCATCGCCTTTGCCAAACATGATGGAGCTTGGGCCGCGCATCACCTCAATTCGTTCAATTCCATAAGGTTCGCTAAGGAAAGATGCAAAATACAGGCCTTCTGTTAATTGGTGCAAACTGTCCCGGTAGTTTGCTGAATTAGTTCCATTAAAGCCACGCATAAGGAGATACTCGAAGCCTCTTGGTTCGTATCCAAAATTGTCGACGACTACACCGGGTACATATCGTAATGCTTCCGTTATCCTTGAACGCCGCGGTCGTCAAGTTCGTCACGGGTGATGACGGAGATTGATTGCGGTATTTCGATAATCGGGGTGTCGGTCTTGGTTGCAGTAGCGCTACGTTTGGCAACATAACCTGTTATCGGGCCATAGGTTGTTTCTTTATGGCTCATTGCGGCCGATACCCTAACCTCTGGTAATGTCGTTGCATTGAGTTCAGCTCCCCGTTGGATCGGAACAACGGGTAAGGTTTTCAGGGTGTACCGGCCACCTGAAATCGCAACCGCTTCAACATCTGAACCGGCCAACAGCCTTGCAAATGCATCGGGAAGAGCATAGTCACCGGATATTCCATTGGTACGCTTCCCTTCAGCGAGTGCCGGGCCGAACGACAATAGCACACCCGCTGTTCGGGCGAGGTCATTCAAACGGGTAGCAAGCGGTCCGGCAGGAACGTCATAGTGCTTGAGTGCTGTCTGGACCTGCGCAGTATCCGCTGCATAGGCAAATGGTGTCGCCACTGTCATGCTGGCTAATGTCGCTAAGCCAAAAAACATAGTATGAATAGCGCGTGAACGTGTGAGCGTCAATATTGATATGTTCCCGATATTGTTGTATTGCTTGCCTCGATTTTTCCGGATTCCCATTGTTTCCTCTTTTCAAATTTTTTAAGTGGTACTAACGTGTGCACTGCTGTTCGCAGCGGCTTATTTGGTAGGCCACTTGAAACTGAAAAAAGGACAGTAATTATTTAAAATAATTTTTTATGAGGAGATTTGTCACTTGTGTACCACTGTCACCCAGAATCGGGTTCGATAATGGATGCTGACTGGCAGTGAATCAGTGAGCGATGCCAAGACGCTGTCCGTATTTTTCAATGGAAAAACTCCGGAAACGAGCAGATTCGCCGCTGCTGGATCGCAGATCAGATATCCATTTCGATAACGGCGCAGGCTGTCGATAAAGTCGCCCAAGCGTATTTTTTCGGCGACGATCATGCCTTCGATCCAAGCGATAGCATTTTCGTCAGCCGATAAAAAGGTATCTCTGGTTTGACGAGTAAAGCTGAGTGCTTGTCCGACTGGCACGACGATCTTTTGATCGCTGGCATCGAAAGGTGCAATTTCAACCGCGCCTTCATATACGGCCACATGCTGCGGCCGTTTTCTTGCCGTACAACGAAACGTGTGCCGAGCGCATGCACCGTACCTTCTGCAGTTTCAACAACGAAGGGCCGCATCAATGTTGCCGCTGGCCTATCCTGAGCTGTGGTAATGAACATTTCACCAGTGCGCAGCTGTATTAATCTTATAGTGTCGCTGTAATCCACATCAATGGCGCTAGTGGTATTGAGCACAATGATCGTGCCGTCTACCAACGTAAGCTTGCGCTGCTCACCTGTGCCGGTTCGATAGTCGGCAGTCCATTCACGCCAGGGTGTTGTCTGTCGGACGATTAAGCCCGTTCCACTAGCCATGAGCAATACAGTTAGTGCCTTAATTAAGCGACGGCGACTTTGCAGAGCATTGGGAGCCAATGTTTTGAAGACGATATTGGTTGGTATGTCCTGAAGGCGCTGGTTGATATTCTCAATGTGACGCCAAGCACGACCATGCTCTGGGTCGGCGTTGCGCCATTCTTCCCATGCATGGCGATCTTTATCTGTGCAGTACCGGAAATTAGCAAGACTAGCCATTCGGATGCCTGCTGGGCAATATGGGGGTTGAATGGTAACCCACCTTCCGCAAAAGGAGTGGCTTGTTGAGGCATAGCAGCAGAACCCACAGTATTCTTGGTGGCCATAGTTCAGAACGAGAGCGAAAAATAGCATTGCTGTGTAGCACGCAGCATATATTGTTTGATCATGCTGACAGATACACCCAACTGCTGAGCAATTTCTGCATAAGTCAAACCTTCGAGTTGCGCCAGCAAGAACGCTCGGCGTGCTTTCGGGGGCAAATTGTCGAGCAATTGATCAATTTCAATTATGTTTCCAATAGAATAGCGCTGTACTCCGGGGAAGGAGCTTCCGGTTCTGGCAAGCTGGTTAGCGCATCAAGATAGCCACCCACACAGCCAACTATGATGATTGCTGTAGAGTGATTCAATTTCCTGAGAAATGGTATCTGCCGTTGACATGAGTACTAGCTTGCTTCATATTTTTATGAGAATGTTTATCATTGCATGATAAACAAAATGATTCAAGCAATTAGGAAATGACATATCACCTTTTGGTTGGTGATTAGATCATCGGCATTGTTCCTTTTGTGCACAAATTTTGCACAAAATGAAATGTCATTGCATACGGCTTTTGCTGACGAAATATTGGTGACATACCTCTGTACCTGAAGAGATGTTGGACGGTTATCCGCAATATTCTGAAACCGCGGGGCATCAAGCCGAAACGACCTACACCGAACTAACCGTTGCGATGTGAAATCGACGCATGGATTATTGCATCAAACTTTCAGTCGCTCCGATGCGACGCACTAAACAGCTGCCACATGAGATAGTTCTTGCAAGGCACCCCATTGATGAGGCCCTTTATCTTTAGTTGAATACAGCTTAACTAACGGAATATCTTCTGCCGTTCCTTCTTGTTTTAAACGGATAGCTAAATGATGACCTCCTTGATGCAAGATAAAATTTGGGCCCATAATCTTCGTTAATTTCTCTCGAGCTTCCTTTAGAGAGCCGCAATTAATCACCAACTGACTAGCCGCTAATGCTTTGTAGATATGTAAATTATCCATATTTACATATCGGTTTTTGAACTCTTCGGTATTCACACTATAAATAACGATTGCCATGTCAATTTCCCTTGTTTATTTGGTTGGGCAAAATGAATTGTCCAACTATTTTTTTAGGTACATATTTTTATATTTGAATAAAAATTCGCCATGTAAAGCTTCATAATTTAATACATAAAACTTACGGTAATAAGGAAATTAAAAAAATTTAATAGCTTCAGTGAATCATTATACGATTAATAATGATTCTTATTCAATAAATTTAAAAGTAAAGAATGTAGGAACGTTATCCTGTTACTTTTGGAACTCTCGGCGATACTGCCCGTGATAATTGCTCGTACGCTTGCATGGTCAGATTCTGTGGCGTGAAACCCCAGCTCACCAAATACAGGCTTGCATTGTGCCTGTGTAGCGCAAGGCAAAATCAACTACCTGAGTGCAGTTCATCTCTCGGCACCGACCACGCTTACGGGATGCCAATGCGCTGAACCCTGGGCTACATAACGGGCAATAGATATTCTGACCAATCTATTGGATCTAGACGTTGTCTCAAGCTTTGATTAAATTGACCGATAATTTAAGGACGCTACGATCAATCAAATACGCAAGCAATACGGTAGATATGAAATAGGCAAAATTTAAACTGGTGGCGTTCGTCGTGATTTGTAGGGGTTCCCTTAACCATATCTTATGGACAGTGCTTAATGATTGGAAAAATGCTGGATAGATTGAGTGTGCAGTGAAGGAATTCAGTACAGGGAACTTTGCATAAACACTTAAAGAATTTCAAAACTTGCAGTGCGATGTTCTGCAAAATGGGCAGATTCTATCCCGAGATTAATGAGGAAATAATCATTCTATTAAAAACGATACATTAGACTATCGAGTGTTTTACTTCGAAGTTGAATCCCAGCGTGAAATTCGTAAACATGACAAATGTGAACCCCCACAAAGCTTCCGGGTTACGCCGGCTGGTGAATGCCCTGAGCTATTCCCTGTCTGGACTGCTACTTGCATGGCAAGATGAGGCCGCTTTTCGTCAGGAAGTTATTCTCTCCATCGTTCTTGTGCCGGTGGCCTTCATGGTGCCGGTCGACGTGACCCAGCGGGTGTTGTTGGTGGCTAGCGTTATGCTGGTATTGGTGGTGGAAATGATCAACTCGGCCATCGAAGCCACCGTGGATCGGGTATCACTGGATATTCATCCATTGGCCAAGAGGGCAAAGGACATGGGTAGCGCTGCCGTTTTGTTGGCACTGACGAACGCCATTTTGATTTGGGCCATGATTTTATGGCCCCTGAGGTAATGATAATATGCTCGGGCGATTCGTGTCTTTGATCCTGCGTTTATTGCGCAAAGACAGTACTTTGAGGGAAGCCACGATCAATCAGACTCATCTGGGAGTGCTTGGCCTACCTGCTGATGTGGGCCTGTGTGGCGCCAGCTTGGTAAGTGTTTTGCTGGTGCGGGACGAGGCACTAGGGCAGTGTTGTGCACTCTCGTCAGCACGCAATTTCAAACAGGCAGGGCAGCTGGCCATATTGGCATCGGGAGAGTCCGGCCAGAAATTTATGGATCAGTTCGCTCTCAGCCTTGATACCTCCGATAAAGGCAGTCCTGGAGTACTTGTTTTTTTCCGTGTGACCGATGATTGTGCCGAGATCATAGGGCGACTGGGTGCTAATCGCTTCTTTGATGAGATTGGTGCTTGTGGCGTGACAGCACAACACACTTTGCTGGTTCAGGAAGGTCAGGCGATTTTTGATTGGCAGAATCACGATCTATTGATCAAACAGTGGCAAGCCTGGAAGGCATGGGCTGCCAATCATCATGCGCCCATTCTTCTAATAATCAAAGATATTGACGGAGCTCAGGGTTTTTTGCCATTGCTGCGAGCTTTGCCGGAGCTTGTGCCCAACCTCGCCGTATTGGATGCGGATTGCGGTGGTGGATTGTTAACTGTTGAACGGTGGGCGGGGCAGGATAAGAGTGAGCATCGCCAATTTGGCCTGAAATTGTCCGCACATGATAAATCTTTAAATTTAGATGGCTCTGAAATGGATGCTAGAGGACAGGTAGTTTTTTATGCGCCTGACCAGGGGCGAGTCATAGCGACAGCAGCTACCGTGGCTGGTGTCAAAGGTGTGCCCGCAGAATGGACAGTGGTAAGTGATCTGTCTGATATGGAAGCGGTTTGTGATAATGCGGTGGCCGCTACTATCCTGTTGCATGCGGATGGTGACCAAGAGTTTGAAACGCTATCGCGATTTGTCCATCGCATGCGCTCGTCCCATCCCCGTTCCCTGAAAATTGTTGTGCGAGAGACCACCAATAAGCTTCGTTACAACAATGAGTTGATGCTCCTGCGTTTGGGGGTCAATTTGATGGCGTACAAGGAAATTCCATTCTCTCGCGTAGTGCAGGTTATAAATGACATGTCGGATCAGATATTCAGTCGCCCGGTTGAGAATGAATATCTTCTTGCTGTGCAGGCTGCTGAGCCGAACCGGATTGCGGGTTACCTATCGCCGTCCACTTTTTGTCGCGAAGTGGCGGCAATGCTCAAGCGTTCCGAACGTATTGATCTGGGCCATAGCCTGGTGCGCCTTCCAATTCTTTCCAGGGTAGCACAACTGGATGCTCTTCAGGCTTGCCAGGCACGAAGACTTGGCGATATCTTTACCGCCGATCAAAATAGTATTTATCTGTTTTTGTTTGCTTGCCGAGAGTCGGATGTGGATTCGACGCTCGATCGGCTTTTTTCAGTGCCTGTGACAGAGCTGTTTTCTTCCCATATTATTGAGCCGACACCAGAGTTGATCTGGGAATCCGTGGGTCAGTTGCGGCGAGATAACGAAAATTCGCCTATGTCCGACTACTCAGCGGTACTGCAAGTCGATTTGCCGATTCTGGAAGACAAAGTTGAGCGTCTGATCGCAATAACTGGCCTCCAGAAGGAAGGGGTGCAGATTTCCCCGTCTTCATCGGCTGAAATCACTCAGCTTAAGTTGATATGCCCAGTGGACAAGCACCGGACCATGCGACCTTTTTCTTTGCCGCGGCATGCAACGACGGGCATGCTTTCCAATTTATCTGAACAAATTCTTTGATAATGCTTAAAAATTTTATTTTATCCCTCTTCTCAGGCGTGCTGTTAGCTGTAGTTATCTATTATGTACTGAAGTACCGCCTGCTAAGACGCCTGTTCTTGCGTCGGCATTTGCGTTGCATAGTGCCCTATAAGTCTAGGCACACCGAACGGGTGCCTGGTGCGAGGGACTGATTCATGTTCAAGATTGCCATTGTTTCAGCTGCAGGCGGGGTGGGTCGATCCACCCTGACGGCCAACCTGGCCACCTTGCTTGCCCAGCGCGAAATGGCGGTTCTGGCTTTGGACTTTGATCCCCAAAACCTATTATCCACTCTACTCGGTAGTGATGAAGCTAGCCTAAGCGGGCTGCTGCCAGACTTCTTAACAAGGAAAGAGTTTGGCAAGAGTGCGCTTGTCAATTCAAACGAAGTGGCTTGTTTGCCATTCGGCCGAGCTAATGAAGCGAGCCTGGTCACTTTTGAGCAACACCTGCGTGCAGAACCCGAGTGGCTCAAAAAATGTATCACTCAGGTTGATTATCCGTCAGGGGCTTTTCTACTGATGGATACGCCTCGTCTGCCTTCTCTCTATGCACGCCAGGCCATGGTTGCAGCAGACCTGGTGCTTGCTGTGCTGGCGCCAGATGCTCGCTCCCTGGCTTTGCTACCAGCGGTGGAAGCTGCGCTATCCCGGTGCGCTCCAGGGCCTCAGCTCATTTATGTGATAAATGGTTTGGACAGTACCCGGGTACTGCAAAACGATCTATTGGTACGATTTCGGTCGGCTTTACAAATGCGGCTATCACCTTATCCCGTGCATCGGGATGAAGCGATTCCACGTGCTGTCGCAAATCGGACGAACTTACAGAGCTTAAGCCCGGATTCCCTGGTTGCCCATGATTTGAACGGCTTGCTCAACTGGTTGCTTGCTGTACCTGCAAGCAGCCTCGACGGAAGGGCGCAAGTTTGATGCGCCCTGTTGTCCTCTGGGTTGTTCGTCATTTAGGTGTGTTTCGACCAGACCAATCAAGCCTATGGCTGAAGCGATTGGGCTGGTTGCCGAATGCTGATGAGTTGACTGAATTAGCTCATCTGGAGGTTAGATCGCGTCCTGATCCGCTGGGCTGGCTAGCTAAGAAACTGGGCGTGGTTGACAAGCGTAGCGTTTGGCAGTGGTTGCTGTATTTATTTATATTCCCTCCGGGCCACGCCGCGCGCACTGAAACCTCTTTCTGGAGTACTTTTCTAACCTTGTCAGTTAACACTATCGGTCTGTTGTTTTTAACAGGGGAGTGGATTGTACTGGCAGGCGTTCGAGTCCTAAGATGGCTTTGGCAGCGGTTACTTTCTTTCCTGCCAGCAGTGGACCACGAGGCAGTTGGTCGTCGCTTGGAGGGCTGGCTGGAGACACCATCTTTTCGAAAGCCTTTGCTACTTTGGTTACTGGTTCTATTTTCAGCATTCTTTTTCTGGCTGGTGGTTACCACTCCCTTTACCTGGTTTGGACAGTTTTTATTCCTTGTTTGCTTGTGGGGAACTGCGCTGTTCGTACGGCGTATTCCCGGTAATCTGCCCGCTCTGATATTGATCGCCCTTTCAGTGCTCGCTTCATGCCGTTACGGCTGGTGGCGATTGACTCAGACCATCCCGCTGGATTCCGGCTGGGAGACTTTTCTTGCCATCGGTTTGCTCCTTGCGGAGATATATACCTGGCTGGTTCTTCTGCTCGGCTATATCCAGAATGCCTGGCCGCTCAAGCGGCACACCTTGAGCCTGCCATTGGACACTTCCGTGTGGCCCAGTGTTGATGTCTTCATTCCCACCTACAACGAGCCGCTCAAGGTGTTGGAGCCGACGGTTCTTGCAGCCAAGGGGATAGACTGGCCCAGGGATAAGCTCAATATTTATATTCTCGACGATGGGCGACGGGATGAATTTCGTCGCTTTGCCAAGGAAGCCGGCGTGGGCTACATCATTCGACCCGACAACGCCCATGCCAAAGCGGGCAATCTGAACCATGCACTAAAATTGACCCACGGCGAGTACGTGGCCATTTTTGACTGCGACCACCTACCGACCAATTCCTTTCTGCAGTCTACAATGGCCTGGTTTTTCAAGGACAAGCGTTGTGCCATGCTGCAGACGCCTCATCACTTCTTTTCTCCTGACACCTTTGAGCGCAATCTAGGCACTTTCCGCCGTGTTCCCAACGAGGGCGCCTTGTTCTATGGCTTGATTCAGGACGGCAATGATTTCTGGAATGCCACCTTTTTCTGTGGTTCTTGTGCGGTGTTGCGTCGGGGGCCACTCGAAGAGGTGGGGGGAGTTGCCGTGGAAACGGTGACCGAAGATGCCCACACCGCACTTAAACTCCATCGACTTGGCTACACTACCGCCTATATTAATATTCCCTTGGCAGCGGGGCTGGCTACTGAAAGCCTCTCTAGCCACATCGGGCAGCGTATCCGCTGGGCACGGGGTATGGCGCAGATTTTCAGAATCGACAATCCATTCCTGGGTAAGGGGCTGAGCTTCTTTCAACGCATCTGTTACAGCAACGCGATGTTGCATTTTTTCTACGGCATTCCGCGTCTTATTTTTCTAACGGCCCCTTTGACCTATCTTTATTTCGAAGTTCATATAATCAGCGCGGCAGCCGCTATGCTTGCCCTTTATGTGTTGCCCCATATGCTGCAGGCCAATCTGGCTAATGCACATATTCAGGGATCACATCGGCACTCATTCTGGGCCGAGGTATATGAATCGGTTTTGGCTTGGTACATCATTCTTCCCACGGCTGTCGCCATCTTCAATCCGAAAGCCGGAAAATTCAATGTCACAGCTAAAGGAGGCCTGATCGAGCATTCCTTCTTCGACTGGACCATTTCCAAGCCGTATATTGTGCTAGCTGCCCTTAATATTGTCGGGTTGACCATCGGTCTGGGGCGGCTTTTTTTCTGGAACACTTTTGAAATGGGCACGGTGTTGCTCAACCTGACATGGACAATTTACAACCTCCTGATATTGGGTGCAGCTATTGGCGTCGCCACTGAAGCCAGGCAGGTGCGAGTATCCCACCGAGTATCTGCCAACTTGCTGGTGGCACTGCATTTTACGGATGGGAGTACCAAAATGTGTCGCACCGAAGACTATTCCATGACTGGCCTCGGCCTGTTGCTCGACCGGGAATTAGCATTGCCGGTGAAAGAGCGGGTTTGGGTTTCACTTTGGCATGGCGAGGTGGAATTCACCTTTCCAGCAAGGGTAATTGCCAGTCATGGCAACAAACTTGGCGTTCAGTTCGACAATTTGAGCATAGAGCAGGAAGCAAATTTGGTTCGGTGTACTTTTGCTCGAGCCGATGCCTGGAGCAATTGGTCGGACGAGCAGGGCGCGGATCGCCCCCTACAGAGCTTCAAAGAAATCGCCATCTTCGGATTCAAGGGTTACCGTAGTCTGTGGCGTAACCTAGGCAAAAGTTTGGCAAGGCAGCGTCAGTTAGTTCGGAGTTGACTTGGGGGACAAATGATTTAATGGCTGTAGACAGTATAAATTTCGGGAGTCGATAGCACTTATGGGTTACTGGAGTATTTATTTTATTGCTAAGTTGGGCCTGTTTTATAGCGGGTTTATTGGCTTTCACTGGCTTCCTAATCTGGCCTTCGCCATGGTACTTGTGCTGCCCCTGGCGTCTGTTCGGCATCGCCTGATTCGTGCGATGCTGGCCATTCCAGCGGGGCTGGCCTTGCTGTATCATGATTCCTGGTTGCCACCAATTTCGCGCGTGCTTTCCCAGAAGGAAGCTCTGACAGGGTTCAATAGCGATTATTTGCTTGAACTCTTGGGCCGCTTTGTGAATATCTGGGTGATTGCTGTTCTGGGTCTCCTGCTGGTAGTTTATCTGCTGCTGCGTCGCCGTCTGCGTTTTGCCACTCTGGCTTTTCTTGGCATCCTGAGCGCGCCCTTTGCTAGTCTGCAGGGTGGCAATGCCATCTCGATTGTTTCTCCTCACCCGACGTTAGCGGATGGAAGCGCCACGGTTTTGTCTAAGCAGGAGCCGACGGCCCAGTTGGAAGCCTTTTACGCCGCCGAACAGGGCAAACGGGTGAGCTTCCCATCTATTGCAGATTCTGCTGCGCCCTTTGATGTGGTGTTCCTGCATGTCTGCTCTCTGTCATGGGACGATATGGACTATGTGGGCGAAAGCAACTCGACCCTGTTAAATCATTTTGACGTAGTGTTTCGTCGTTTTAATACTGCCGCCAGCTACAGCGGCCCAGGTGCGTTACGTCTGTTTCGCAGTAATTGCGGTCAGCTTTCGCACCGCAAGCTGTATGAAGCGGATGCGTCCCAATGCAACCTTTTCCGTAATTTTGAGGCTGCCGGCTTCGAAGTGCGGGGCCTGCTTAACCATGATGGACATTTCGACCAGTTTGCAGGTATGGTACAAGAGCCGTCTGGTATCGGGGTAAAACTGGATGACAATCGCTTCGCACCCGTAGTGATGCGCAGTTTTGATGATACCCCTATTTATGAGGATTTCCCGCTACTCTCGGAGTGGTGGGTACGCCAGCCGCCATCAGTTCGGCCCCGAGCCTTGTACTACAACACCATTGCCTTGCATGATGGAAACCGTGTTTCTGGGGTTAAGTCACGCTCTAGTCTGGAAACTTTCAAACCGCGACTGGATAAATTGATGTCAGATTTTGATCGTTTTATTACTTTCCTAGAGGGCAAAGGAAGGCCGGTGGTGGTGATTTTAGTGCCGGAACACGGTGCTGCTTTGCGGGGAGATAAGGTGCAGATATCCGGTATGCGTGAAATTCCTAATCCCAAGATCACACTGGTGCCCGCCGCCATCAAACTGGTAGGCTTCAAGGGTAAGTCCGGGGATGCGCCACATCAACCCTTACAGGTGGATAAGTCGGTGAGTTACTTTGCGATTAGCACACTTCTTGCCGACTTTATCGCGGATAGTCCCTTTGCCGGAACTGGTGGCAAACCTCTGGCGGAACGGGTACAAAATCTGCCGGGTACACCTTTCGTGAGCGAAAACGAGGATATCGTTGTCATTGGACGTGACAACGGGTACCTGATGCGCTCTGAGGGCACATGGATCGATTATCAGCCTGGGTTGTGATCAGAAGCGGGAGTAAGGCCTAGCCGTTATCGGCGGGAAGCGCACTGGTTCTGAATGAGCCTTAAACAGGTAGCGCAGATATATGAAAGTTAAGTTTGGAGTATAGAAAGCTGTGCGATCCATGTTGTAATATCCACCAATGGCCAGATGAGGCGTGACCTGATATTCGGTTGCCAACCGTAGGGAATAGCCTTTTCCACCGCCATCCCCCCCGGGGTAAAACCCAGGGTCAATGCTATTGCCACTATGGACAGCATCGCTTTGCAAAGCGCTGTCTGTCGGGTAATAAGGCATACGTTTTTCATTGGTCCAGGCGAAGGAGGTTGAACCTCGCACCAGATAAGAAAGCTTCCCGCTACGGCCTGCCCACTCTACCGGCAGGTTCACTGAAGTGTAGCTTTGTGGGCTATAGTAACCGCCATGACCAAAAGTGTAGAAAGATTCGTTTTCCTTGTAGCGCCAGTGGGTCAGGGTTAGTCCCAGATTGACCCACTTGTCTTCCCGGCGCAGCATGTCCTTGTCTATGCCGATGCGCAGGGCAAGACGATTGTTATTGAGAACATTCTTGCCCCGCAATAGGCCATATTCGGCGCTAGCGAAGGTATTAAATTGACCAAAAGTGTGAGCAAGCCGACCGCCCACCCCGGTATAGGCGATACCCCCCCATATTTCACCTGTAGCTGGGTCGCGCGCGCCGGCATAGGAAAGCAGGCTGTTAGTTTGAGGGCGGCGGAAAATTTCAAGGGCGTAGTCTACTTTGTTTGCTTCCCAGCCTTTGCGAATCCCCCCAACCATATTCTGGACCGGGAAACCGATACCGATCACGCCCAAATCCCAGCGTAATGCATCACCTTCATAGCCCACACCTACCGAGGTGCCATCTACTTTCTGCGCAAATGGAGGAGGAAGAGAGGAAGGCCTTACACCCAGCTTACCGAAGAGAGGTGCATCGTCTTGGGTGAGCTCGCCTGCATTGACACTGACCCGATCCACGTGGACAAAACCGTGCCCATCATAGCCCACCGGCCACCACCCGACCATTGGGGTCTCCGTTCCGTGATAGGTGGATGTACCGTTTGAAGAGTTCCTGCTGAGCTTTTCGAACCCTATTTCAATGCGGGGATCTCGCCTGGCCTCAATACGAGTAATTTCCTCCTCTGCTCTGGTGAGGCGGTGAATTAAAGCTGTTTTTTCTAGCTCTGGTGTAGATTTTTGGTTGTCAGCGGTATCTGTATTCTTAACTGCATTGGGATATCCTAAGGCGTAACCCGATTGCGGTGCTAGGCCGATCATTGGATGCTTGGGATCCAGATCGAGTAGAGGCACTGATTCGGCGGTTGTTGCCGTGCCTGGAGCGCGCCTCTCCAAGATCAGTGCTTGGCGGAAATAAGCCAAGGCAGCAGGGTATCTTTGGTCACTGCGTTCGATACGACCTGCCTGAATCAGAACATCTGGATTGTCAGGGTTGCTGGTGAGGAGTTCCGTAACTATCTTTTTAGCTCGATCCATATTTCCAAGGCGAGTTTCCAGCCGGGTAATGGACAATTTGGTATCTACATCATTCTCACGCAAACGAGGCAGCAGTTGATCGATCACCCCCTGAGCAGCCTGCTTTTCTCCTGCCTGGACGTGAGCTTGCGCGAGATTTAGACGTGACTCCAAGTCGTCCGGATATTTGTCCAGTATCGCCTGCAAGATCAGCAGGGCGGCTTTCCAGTCATTAGCCTCCAGCAGCAGGCGAGCTTGGGCTTTCAGGGTTGAAAGGTCGCCTGTTCGCCCAGAAACAGCCGCCCGGGCAGCGATAGTCCGAGCTTGAGCTGCTTCGCCACGCTGCAACAGATGTTCGATTTGCCGGGCAGCAAGGTCAGTTTCAATTGCCAGAATGGTTTCCCGTTGCCCGTCATTCCAGTCGGGGCGTTGCTGTAACTCAGGCAGGAAAATGCTCAGTGTGTCATCTTGTTTGGCCCGATTGAGCAACGAGGCGTAATAAAGCTGGCTGCTGGCTGTTGCTGATTTCGCGTCAATCAGGTGCCGTTTCATAAGGGCGAGGCCGCGGGCCGGTTGCTCTAGGCTAAACCAGCCTTCTGACACTTGTTCGATCGAATTCGGATTGTTGTCTGTGGCATGTCGTTCGGCAAGGAGCAGCACTCGGGTCGCTTCGTCTCTCCTGCCGTCAGCTTGGAGCTTTGTGGCCTGACGAATGCGCAACTTGATCCAAGTGCGTGTTTCAAGTTCATTCATGGCGCTGGAACGTGCTGACGGGGGAATACGGACCAAGCGCTGCAGTGCTTCTATTTCCCGCTCCTGGGTAGTCAGTACCAAAGCATAGGCATAGTTCATGCCGGAATCGTTCGGAACCAGCGCAATACCCTCTGCCATGACACGGCGACTGAGGATCTGCAAGCCCAAACTCTCATACAAATTTGCCAGATCATGGCGAATCCAGGCATCACGAGGGGCGAGTTGTACAGCGGTTTCCAATGCCAGCAGGGCGTGGCTGGGGCGGTGAGCGCTGATGAATGCCTCGGCTTCATCACGTAGCAGGCTGGCTTGGCTTTCGTTGAATCGATTGGCTTCCTTGGGGTTGTTCTGGCGGAATTCGGCGATCAACGCTTGGGCTTCATCGCGACGTTCGCTACGGGAGAGCAGCGCAAGTAGGCCGCGCATAGCCGAAGTATTGCTCGCATCCCGTTTGAGTGCCTCACGGTAGAGTGATTCGGCACCGGACAGATTCTGGCTCCGGGCGAGAATATTGCCCAGCAGGGCAAGTCCATCAGCATTGTTCGGCTCGATACTCAGTGCTTGTCGTGCAAATTGTTGCGCTTCAGCCAGCTTTCCGGCTTCGAGTAGCTCATCGGCCCGTTTCATTTGTCCCCAGAAAGTTGCAGTGCGGATCAGACCAGACCATTTGTTGCTACCTGGTTCAGCCTTGGCCGCACGCTGAAACCAGCTCTTAGCCTCTTCGTGATGTCCTTGGCGTAAGCGAAGCAAGCCCATGCTACCCAGCACTTGGGGATCTTTGGGGCGCTTTGATAGCGAGTTTTGCAGCTCACGCTGGGCAGCTTCCAGCTGGTCGTGTTCCAGAAAAGCGATCCCAGTCTGACGGGCACGTACCGCAGGGTCGTTGGCGATGCGCAACGCTTTCTCATGCAATTGTTGTAATTCTGCCAGATATTCGATGGCATTCTGGTCATTCGGAAATTCTTTCAGATAGCGGCGGATCCAGGGTAAGGTTGCCGGTGCTGCCGCGAGACGCTTTATGGCAGCCCACCAGTTTTCGCGTAATTTTTGTCGGTTAACGTCGGGCGCAGCGGCCAGGGATTCATAACCTTGCAGGATTTCCTGTTTGCTGCGTTGATTACTCTGCAGCCTAAGCCAGGCAAGGCGGTAGCGTGCTTCTCCTGTTTCCCGGTAAAGTTTGTCGAGAGCGGATTTTGCTGTTTGCTGATCTGCGGCAGTGCTACTCACGAGTTGGTAATATTCGAGCCCGAGTTCACCTGGAGGGGGGGCTTCCGGAAATAATCGGCGCATGATTTTGGCAGCTTCTTTGGTGTTGCCGGCTCTGGCCATCAGACGTGCGTTTGCCAGAATCTGCTTCTCAGTGGTGTTAACCCGATATAGGCTGTGCAGACCCAGAGTCTTGGCGTGTTGAGGATAACGCTGTTCCAGGCGACGTAAATATTCACCGGCAAGTTTTATATTTCCTGTGCGTAGCTCAATGCTTCCCAGCATAAACAGCACTTCTGGATTGGATTCGATGGTCAGTAATTTTTCCAGCATGACACGTGCCAAATCCGGGCGATCCTTGGCTTCCCACATGTGAGCGCTGCGCAGCAGGTCGGCACTAGCGCTATTTTCTGAACGGGCAAGAGCTGGAACACTTAGCAACCCAGCCAGAGTCAGTGCGAAGGTAAGCGGGATGAGGCGGAGCTGCATGGTTTTTGCCAAGAGGGCAGCAGGCTGCCATTTGTCGTGAAGTAGTAGCGCCCATCCATCCAGCCATGGGCAAAGAGGGAAAGCGCCTGTTCATAGTAGGCATCCGGCCGCGGTGGGCGAGCCGTCAGACGATCGTGTTGTCCCTGCAGAGCAGCGTTATCTTTCTGGGCGGCCAGGAAGGGTAGTAGTGCGGCGGAAAATCCTGATGGCCCTGGGCCATTGGCTTCACCCGTGATTATATTGACAGACTCTGGCGGGTAGCCATGGCGCGTGATAAAGCTGGCCATGGGGGAAAAAGCAGCAAGAAGTCGTGGCCGGGCAGAAGCCTCGGGTGCAAGCATGCCGGCCCACAGATAAACCCGGATGGCGTTATAGCCGCCTGTGCCTTTTTCTTTTCCCCCACTATCTATTCGGAATCCCTTGCTGTCCTGATAGACCGTCCAGTCAGGCGAGAATCCATTCGGGGCCGATTCCAAGAGGATCCGCTGGGAGGATTCCGAGATTCGCTGCCAAGTGGAATCAGGACTCCGGCTGCTTAGCCAGTCCATTAGCTGCATGGGCAGGTAGCTGGGATTGAGGCGCCAAGTTTTCACTCCCGTCTGGAAGCCGCGCGGTGCAGGCAGCAGAGTGGGGCCTAAGCCAGGCAGGTCTGCGGTTTCCTCGCGCAAGATACGGCTGGCCAACAGTGATGAAAGTGCAACGAAGCGGCGTTCGCCCCAGAGCCGGCCAGCTTCGCCCAATGCATAGACTATCCACAGATCGGCATCCGATGCCGGATTGCTGTCCAGCACACCCCAACTGCCATCATCTCTGCGACCCCATAGCCACGCGGGCAGATGGCTGGTGAGATCGCCATTTGCCAGGTTGTTTTCGGTCCATTGCAGGATCTTGTCGAAGGTTTTGCGATCGTTGGCTACCAAGGCGAAAAACAGCGCATAGGCCTGTCCTTCTGACACGGTCTGCTTACGAGGGGTGCTGCCATCCACTACTCGTCCGCCCTCGTTGATGAATCCTGACTTGAAGCTTTGCCAAGCAGGCCAGTCTGTCTGGCAAGTGGGTTCGACTGTTACTGCCTGCGCAGTGCCCAAGCAGAAGAAGAGCGTAGCGAGAATTTGGTATCTCCGGCACAGCAAAATGCCCGACTTGCGCACGGTATCCAAGAATAAATATTTCATTTCTAGGTGCTTATTTCTTGTGCTGACCAAGTCGTTTGGTAGCCAGATTATGCAGAGCACCAAAGGCAAGAAGGGCAACAAAAAGACCGATTGCGACGCCGATAGCAGTCAGGAACAGTGGGTGGTGATGCAGGTGGAACCATATCCAGCGCCACCACGGTAACTCGCCTACGTAATACACATTGTTAACGCGAAAACTCTCGACACTTTCGCCACGCATTAAAGCGAGGTCACCGCGGATGTATTGAACTTTCCCGCCATCATTCAGGGCATCAAGAGCTGAGGTCAAAGCTGTGGGGGTATTGGAAGTAAAGGCTACGACACTACGTGACGGGCTGAGCGGTGATTCAAAGCCGATGATGGCGGCCAAAGGTCCAGAGCCAAGAAGTATGGTACCTTCTCCGGATTTGGATGTTTTGTTATCACTCAGTCCGAACCATTCATAAGCCATATCCATGGCTTTGCCCAAAGGCGTAAAGGTGCGGCTTCCTTCTTCCAGAAGGGCCGGAAGGGATTTACCCCAACTCGCGAGAAGATCCTTGTTAGCACCGCTGGCAATCACCAGCAGATCCAAATTTTTTGCATCTTGCACTGATTTTGTCTGTATGAGTTTGAAGTGCAGGGCAGGAACCCCGGTGGAGCGGCCCATGTGGCCCAGTAAAGCGAACATAGCTTCCATGTCAAAGGTGTTAGGCTGATCGGGGATGACGATCGCTGTCTCGGCAAGGTCGGCGTACTTGGTGAACGGAAATCCACTATTAGCGAAAAATGCCAGGTTTGGCATCGCGGCATAGTGGTATAAGTGGCTCAGATCCAAAGTTGAGTCCGGATCGATTGCAGCGCGCATGTTTCCTTGAGGTGAAGATTTGCAGCGACCGTTGTCACTGAAAGGAATGGAAAACGAAAACTGTAGTTGGTTATTGCTGCCCAGGTGGAAAGCGGGGATCACCACTCCGCTTTGCTCCCGCAAGGAACCATCATCCAGAATAGGCAGCATCAGGTGATTCTTTTCTCGGGTTCCTGTGCTGGACAGCAGTGGTATTGCTTCGATAAATTGGTCGTTTATTTCAATTCTCAGATTAGCATCGCCTTGTTCTGCCGGTGGCGTGTAACGGTATTTGAGGTCAATCGGTACTCCCTTCACTTCCCAAGTAAATAGATCGGCGGGCAAGCGGGCGTTGATGAGAATTGGTTCGAGAGGTTGGCCCTGACGCTGTAGGTCGGCGGGACTATTGACGAGTTGGCCCAATGGTATGGGACGGCCTGATTGCAGCCAGTTAGGCGCATCGTAAGCGACACGACGCGGTGGATATTCCAGTGTCTTGATGGCAATTGAAGTACCAGTCATGGCAGCTTTGCCCAGAACCAAGGCATCTGCGGCTAGCTGCAGGTCGGCAGCATTACGACCAAGGATGAGGAGTAGCTTGCCTGTAGGATTTTCCGGATGTTGCATCAGAGAGATGGTTGGTGCGTTCACCTTGGGATATTTAGCAAGAAATTCTGGTCGTTCGTCATTGGTCGCGAAAACCACGCCATAGCGTTCTGGCAGACGATTCAAATAGGCTGGAAAGCGGGCACCGCGATAACTCGCCAAAGCACCAAACCAGGAGGCGATACCGCCTGCCGCTCGCAGTGAATTTAGAGAGGGCTCGGTGGCAAATACAAAAGGCAGGTTAAGTAAGCGATTGTCTCGTTGATCGAAGAAGGGCGCGGGCAGCAGAGCAAGATCGTTGCGTAGAGCTATTGATTGAAAATTTATTTCCAGCGTGCTCATGTTGCTAATGTTGGCCCACAAGCTGGAGTGGAGAGGAAATTCGCAATCATTGGTGTAATGGCCGATGAATTGCAGGTGCAGTTTGTTAAAATCAGTAAAGAAACGGGGATCAAGATCAAGATCAAGTTTTTGTGGACCAGCCAGACTCTCCTTGGTCACTGGCAACGTGGCCATCACTTCATCGTTCAGGTATACCTTGAGATGAGATAGATTTGGTAGCAATGCGGGGGATAGTGTGTAGTTTAGGTGCAGCCTGGCCTTGGTGACGATCTCGTCCAGCCGCACGCCCAAAGAAAGATAGGCGTTACCGTCCACGCCCCTCAACTCGATTGGCCGGGAGGCGCCAATGTCCTTCATGGTTAATACAGACTGGCGGCTGGGAATTGTTGCGACTTCTGACTTTGGTAAGAGAGGTGGTGCATTTGTTTGAACGGCCCATGAAAGAGATGAAAAGCTTAAACAAAGACCTGCGAACAGTACGAAATATTGATTGAGGTTGGCAATCACAGAAACTTTCATTTTTTGATTTTTAGGTTTTGTCTGACTTCAATTGGCAGGGGATTCGATTTTTTTTATCATTGGTTTTTACCATTGCAACTTATTGCCTCTGAGTTGAATTATCAGAGAAATTTAGTCGGGGTGATGTATGGAATAAGGCGGAAAATTTCCTCTAGCTTGGCATTTAGTAATGCACGAGTTCGATAGTTCAGCCCTTATTGTGTTATTGGTCAGTCTGTTTCATCTGCTGTTTTCTGTGAAATGAGACATTGCCCAGCATAAATTCATTATCGGTCAATATTTCACGAAGCTTAGGAAGTTCCTATGCTCTATCGTAACGCGTACAATGACATGCGCTCGTTACAGAAGCATCAGTGGATCATTGTTTGGCGGACGGACTTCACGATGTGAGATTTGATGCTCTAACGTGTTTGAGCTTAACGCGTCAATTATTGAAATGAGAAGGGGGCTTCAACTCGCAAAAGGCATGCTGGTAACTCGAATACATCTGCGATCACTGTGCTATTGCTAAGAAGCGTTCTAAGAGAGGATTGATACATCCACCTGAACATGGCAGCCGGTGCCTTGTTCTGGAGTACCGACAATTGCTTAATCAATTTGGAATAATGGTATCCATGCTATGACGATAATGGCTACGAATAACGTACCGATGGAAAGCTTCTAGTGGGCTCAAAAAATAGCATGATCAGAAGTACAAACGGAGCTACGACATTCTGCTATGCATTGATTAGCTAATCTTTAAACTCAGCTCATTATTATCTTGACTAATTGGTTCCCCGTACATTATTGTCTTAACAAAGATTTCATTTACTTTAGAGATTAAAATGAACCCACAAAAGATAGTTATTGCTATGCCAACCGAAGAAGAATTTATGCCAAGTATTTCAAGGTGGGGGCATGAATATGTCTGGACCAAAAGAGAAACATACTTCGTTAATGTTATTAAGAAAGATATTAGCGTTAGTGAGATGGGTGTTGAGGAAACTCCTGATAAGGCAACAGTTGAAAAATTGAAACAACAAATGCTAGATTTCATTAAAAATAAAGCAAGAGAAATGATGCCTGTGCTGGCATTCAATAAAGCTCATTTTGAAGTTTTATTTGCGGAGTCTCCAGCAGATCGACTGGCTGAGTATGCCAAAGAAATTAATGCGGGTATGATTGTAGTAGCGACAAGAAATAAGAGAGGTTTTTCTGGGCTTTTTCTTAGCTCCTTTGCGGATCGCCTTTTAAAATTATCACCCTGTGATGTATTAGTTTTAAGACCAAATTAAAAATTAATATACGGCGAATTCAAGACCAACCGCAACAGTTAATGTTTAGTTGCGGCTTTAATATATTGAGCAGGAGTTTGTTGTAAACCGCTACCGGTGATCGAAATACGAGCGATTCTTTAGACATGTATTCAAGATGCAAGCAATTTCATCCAACTGTTCTTGCGTGTAGGTCGACAGGTCTCCCCTTGGTCAAATACTGGCGCAGCAGTCAGTTAGTATTGTCGTTCAAACTGCATTGCCACGGGCTGCGCGGCTCGTAAGTTTACTGCCATACCAGTTCGTTCAGTCAGTTGCACGTGTTTACTCATCTCGCGCGCTTGGTGGTAGGTGAAGGTATTGCGTAGTTCTGGCGGAATTACTCTGCGCTTCACTGAATCCGTCCAGCCCCGATTGTGCCATACCATCAGCCACTATCATCAATGTGGAGCGTTTGATCAGCGTGCTGACTGAAACAGTTCATTGCGCCTTTCATCATGTGGGTTTCCGAGCCATGACGACTGGGCATTTAGTTACATTAAAGCAAGATTTGTAATTTATCGTGAGAGATTTGATGACATCTAATACCCGTGACACTCAATTATTGCTTACGCCGGAAATGGCATTAAAAGCTCTTAAAGACGGCAATGCGCGCTTCGTGAATAACCTTAAAATCAGCCGCAATCTGTTACAACAATTGAACGAAACTTCAGATAGGCAATGCCCATTCGCCGTTGTCCTGAGTTGCATCGATTCGCGCGCATCAGCTGAGCTTATTTTTGATCAGGGTTTAGGTGATCTCGTCAGCATTCGAATTGCTGGAAATGTTATTAATGAAGACATTCTTGGTAGTATGGAATTTGCTTGCAAAATTGGCGGTGCAAAAATTGTCGTTGTATTAGGTCATAGCCGTTGCGGCGCCATCAAAGGGGCGTGTGATGATGTCAGACTAGGAAATCTTACCACTCTAATCGCTAAGCTCAAGCCAGCAGTGGCAAGTGTTCGTGAGCCAACAACAGATCGGAACTCCAAGAATTCAGAGTTTGTGGAAAAAGTTGCTGTGGCTAATGTACACTTGATGATTGCTAACATTAAACACCGGAGCGAAATTCTGCGTGAAATGCAGGGCAACAACGAGATAGCTATTGTGGGCGGTATGTACGAAATCCAGACTGGAAGTATTGAGTTTTATCAATAATAAATATAGCGAACCAGGTCGGACTCTTACCTACGTGTTTATTTATGACCAAAATAATTCCGATTTTATAGATAGGTTTTTCATAAAATTATCACCATAACCTCATACTATTGTTAAACATACCGTAATATAATGCGATCAACATAAAATTGTAGAGGTGGAAAAAATGACCCAGCAGCCCATGCAGTACTATATTCGACACCTGAAAGATGATTTGCCTGCGGGTATCGTGGTATTTTTAGTGGCTTTACCGCTATGTCTTGGTATAGCTCTGGCATCTGGCGCGCCTCTGTTCGCAGGACTAATAGCAGGAATGGTCGGTGGTCTGGTTGTCGCTTGGTTAAGCGGTTCACAACTGAGCGTCTCAGGCCCAGCGGCCGGTTTAACTGTGATTGTTTTTAACGCTATTGAAACTTTAGGTAGTTTCCAAGGATTTTTGGTTGCCGTGATATTAGCGGGCATTATGCAATTGATAGCTGGCTTCCTCAAAGCAGGGGTCATCGGAGCTTTTTTCCCTTCAGCTGTCATTAAAGGGATGTTGGCTGCTATTGGTTTGATTCTTATAATTAAACAGATCCCTCATGCTACTGGTTACAATGAACATTTTGGAGGTCCTGAAGCCTATACACATGAAGAAGTACATGAATTTTTCTTCCCAATATTAGATGCATTTAGCTCTATTTCACAGGGCGTCATACTCATATGTATGGTTGCCTTGCTTATACTAATAATTTGGGAAAGACCATGGTTTAAAAACCAAAAATTTTTTAAACTAATTCCTGGCCCGTTGATCGCCGTAATATGGGGAGTTCTCTATAATTTAGCTGCTGAACGATGGGCGCCGGATTGGTCGGTCAGTGCAATTCACTTAGTGAGAGTTCCTGTCTCAAATAATGTCGGCGAATTCTTGAATAATTTTATATTTCCAGACTACAGTTATTGGACTAATCCTCAGGTTTATCTTATTGCAGCAACGCTCGCTATTATTGGTAGTCTCGAAACATTGTTAAGCCTTGAAGCAGTAGATAAGCTGGATCCTTTGAAACGCACTGCTCCGACTAACAGAGAGCTAAAAGCACAAGGAGTCGGAAATATTATTAGCGGATTAATCGGAGGATTACCGATTACTGCTGTCATTGTGCGCAGTTCAGGAAATATTAACGCTGGTGGTAAAACTCCTCTATCTTCTTTTATTCATGGCTTATGTATATTGCTGAGCGTAATGTTCTTTGCAAATTATATAAATTATGTTCCGCTCGGTTGTTTGGCCGCTATTTTGCTGCATACGGGGTTTAAATTGGCTAAGCCCGCCTTATTCCAGGAATTTTATCGCAAAGGGTGGAGTCAATTAGTGCCTTTTGTTATTACAATAACAGCGATTTTAACAACCGATTTATTAATAGGCATGTCAATCGGTGTGGTAGTTGGTTTGTTCTTTGTTATTAAGGCTAATTACCGTGCGGCCATTACCTTGACTCAAGATAAATCGTTTTATATATTAACGCTTAACAAAGATGTCGTATTTTTGAATAAATCTTTATTGAGAAAGCTTCTTTCACATATTAAGCCAAACAGCACGCTCACAATTGATGCCAGTAAATCTCAGTTTATTGATCACGACATTATCGAAACAATTGACGACTTCTTAGTAACCGCTCCTAATCATAATATTTCAGTTGAGATTTATGATCTTTACGGTAAGGAAAATTTAAAGATGCATGAAGATTTTGTCATACTGAAAGACCACTATGATAAAAGCCCATCTGGTAACAACATGATCATCGATAATAAGATAATGGGATTGTAAAATAAATTATGAATTTCATGGTGATTCAACTCTGAGAAGTATTTTCTATAAGTAACATGACTAAGGCAGTTGAAAAAACTTAAGCGGATTACCAAGGGTAACGATATTCATCCTTAGGACAAAACTTTGGATGAGAACTGAAACGATCTATTTGGAATATTTCCCCATGGTAGGTGGAGTTGGTGAATTTGGCGGTAGAGCTACTTAATTTTTGATCATGCAATGCGCTCGTATTTAAATCAACTTAATCGATTTATCTATTTTTGCATAGCATCATATGGTTGAGTGGAAAATGCTTTATGAGTTATTCGGCCTGCACATGGTTGCAATGTTTTTGTTACCACATGGATGTTCTCTTGTCCAACATTCGTTTTTATTAACTGTGCCCTGAGTGAGCGGCGCGCCGTATCCTATCATTGATTGCAACCCACTCTTGCGTTACGGGCGGTGTTTCTGCCAAAATATGATCGAAGCTTGCGTGATCAATACGATGCAGTGTCGCATAAAGGTCGCGCCCATACTCATCAGCCAGTAGCGGCATCTGAAAGCATGTAATTCCATTACTGTTTATGCACTTGTTGTCATCACTTAGTTTAAGAATTGCTACTTTATGGCCCAGCTTAGCTAGTTGATGTGCTCGACGCCATAATTCGTCTGCCGGATGGATTTCAATTGGAGTTGTGGGCGCATAGTGTAAGTCCAGTAGGCCGGAAGCCCGAACTTTAGAGGCAGTCGCTTGAGCCAGCAAGATTTTCTTATTAAGTGTGTTTTCAATAGCTTCGATGGAAAGCCCACCGGGCCGCAATAACACAGCCTCTCCATGCGCTAAGCTAACGATGGTGGATTCCACACCGATACGGCATGGACCTCCATCCAGAAGCATCCCCACCCTAGATCCCAATTTGTCATGTACGTGTTGCGCTGTGGTTGGGCTTACCTGTCCAAAACGATTGGCTGATGGTGCTGCAATTCCGCCGCCGAATGCATGCAGCAGGGCGGTCGCGATAGGGTGGTCTGGCACACGCAGGCCTACGGTATCTTGGCCTCCGGTAACTTCATTCGGCACTTGACTGGAGCGTTGCAGGATCAAAGTCAGTGGACCCGGCCAGAATGCATCTGCCAGTCGCCATGCGGCGTCGGGGATATTCCGCGCCCAAGCTGGTAATTGGGAGGTCGCGGCAATATGAACGATCAGCGGATGGTAGACGGGTCGGCCCTTGATCTCAAAAATCTTTCGCACGGCAAGTGGATTGGAGGCATCTGCTCCCAATCCGTAGACAGTCTCCGTGGGAAAAGCCACCGTCTCGCCTGCCCGCAGCAATGCAGCGGCAGCTTGTATCTGGTCATTCGGGATAGTATGGGGATTCACTGAAAGCGTCTTGTTTTCAATCCTGCATTCGGTCGGCTTGTCGCAGTTCCGCCGACGACTCATCGCCCGAATAGGGATAACGTACATGGCCAAAGCGAATCAGAAACACTGCCAACGTTAGCATTAGGATAGAACCAGTTACCGCGAGCATGCGCCAGTCATCCATGGCTTTCATGTCCAAGATCAAGTAGCGCGCAAGTGCCACCATGCCGATGTAAAGCGGGAAGCGCACTGGCAGCTTGCCTGAGTTGTAATACAGTCCGACCATGGCAAGTACCTCTAGATAGAGGAAGAGCAGCAACAGGTCGGTTAGTGTCACTTGTACTGCTCGCACCATAATCATGGTCTCGCTTACCATGGCGAACACTGTGGCAATGGCGATGACTAGTAAGCCGATATGTTCGACCAGAGAAAGAAGTCGCTGGTTGAATCTTTTAATGGTTGTTTTTTTCAATCCGTTCACACCTCAATAATATAAATGTACACTGAAAATATGGGAGATTTTGTTTTTAACAACTTGACTTTGCAGGCCCACTTTCAATGGCCTGACTTTTATGGATGTATGTAGTACTCGCGGAGTAATTACGATAACCGAAGGTAACAATAGCTGGCAAGAAAAAACGTTCTGTTAATCTTAATTAAATACATTGTAGAGCGATAATTCCCCTTTCTGCATGTTGGAATGCAGCAGTAGAAAGTGAGCTTACCGTTCTTATTACCCTCAATCAAAGAACCCAACCGCTATAACTCGCATAGGAAATATTAATTATTTTGATAAGCGTAGGTATATCCCATTATGGGGATGCTGCCATAGCATTATGATGTAATCCACGCTAGAGATTGTGTTCATTAAAATTCAGCGCTGTACAAATGTTACTTGTTGCAGGAATGTATTACACGTCCATTAACAGGAATGTATTACACGTCCATCAACAGTCGCACGGCTTCGTGATATTTTTCCACAGTCTTTTCGATTACGTCGGCAGGAACTTTCGGCGCTGGGAATTGTTTATTCCAGCCAGAAGTCTCGAGCCAGTCACGTACAAACTGCTTATCAAAGCTAGGCGGGTTGCTACCCACTTTGTATTGATCAGTAGGCCAGAACCGCGAAGAATCGGGTGTTAGCGCTTCATCAATTAAATACATTTTCCCTGATGAGTCCACACCAAATTCAAATTTGGTATCAGCAATGATGATCCCCTTTGTAGCCGCATATTCCGCTGCCTGGGCATAAAGTGACAAGGCGGCATGACGCACTGCATTAGCACGCGGCACACCCAACAATTTTGCGGCCTGTTCGAAGGAGATGTTTTCATCGTGTTCACCTGCTGGTGCCTTGGTTGAAGGTGTAAATAAGGGTTGCGACAGTTTCTGCGCTTCCTGTAAATCGGCAGGTAATTTAATGCCACACACCATTCCAGTCTTTTGGTATTCTTTCCACGCGGAACCGGCCAGATAGCCGCGCACGATAGCCTCAATGGGCACAGGTCTCAAGCGTTTTACTACGAAGGCACGGCCAGCCAGCTGCGCGCGTTCTTCATTAGTCTCAACTAGAGATTCTGGCTTGATACCGGTAAGGTGGTTAGGGAGAACGTGATTAAGCTTACTAAACCAGAAATTGGACAGGGTGGTGAGGACTTGACCCTTGCCTGGAACCGGAGTCGGTAAAATGACATCAAAGGCGGACAAGCGATCAGTTTGCACAATGAGTAGGCGATCCTCATCCACTTCATAAATGTCACGCACTTTGCCCCGGTGTAATAATGGCAAGCTGGTTAAGTTGGATTCAAATAATACGGAGGACATAGACTTCCCTTTTAGCTTAGTGATGGCAGCTTGATCGTAGCAATTGCTTCGGCCTGCTGTTTGCGGAATGCGATGAGGCGCTTGGCCAACTGTGTATCGTTAAGTGCCAGCATGGCTATTGCGAATAGGCCAGCATTCGCCGCACCTGCTTCGCCGATAGCAAATGTGGCCACCGGAATACCCTTAGGCATTTGCACAATGGACAGTAGCGAATCGATTCCTTTGAGGTATTTGGATGGAATGGGTACGCCCAGTACCGGCAAAGTGGTTTGCCCAGCAATTACGCCAGCCAGATGCGCCGCACCACCTGCTCCGGCGATGAAACACTGTATGCCCTGTTCACTCATTTCTTGAACATAGCTTAACAACAATTCAGGTGAACGGTGCGCGGAGATCACGCGGGCATCGTAGGCTACGCCGAAATCATGCAAAGGGCGTGCGGCCTGCTGCATGATTTCCCAATCATTTGAACTGCCCATCAAGATGGAAATTAGTGGTTTGTTCATATATCTCCTTTTTATATTGTTATTTTAACTTGTTCATAGTTTTTGCCATTTTATTTTTTGTTGCGGTCGAATTTTGCTCGTAACAAATTGATGACATTAAGGCACCTGATAATTTATATTAATTAACTTGTTAATATTAATCAATTTATTATGTATATAATAAAGCCGAAAATTCGGTGGTCTGCTAGCAACATTTTAAAAGCTTACTACTTTATGCGGAACTGAATTTATACTCGCGTATATTTGTTACTGCTGTGCCATAAAAGTACCCAGTCCTTCACAACGCCGTTATTTTCTTCCGTTTAACTTAAGCTCAGCTCAGATTACCTGGCTATCCAAAAACATGCGGCTGGTATAGATTTCTTTGGCTTTGATAGTCTTTAAAGTAAATCTTGGTGAGATTTTTAAATTCGGTATTAGGTCAATTAGGGTGTTGAGATAAGATTTTTTAAGGTTTCGTTAATTATGTTTAGCCTAAAAAATCAGTCACCAGTTAAGGCTTTGGATTTGTAATTCCGTATATCACGAGAGGAGCACCTACATTAAATATTAAGCAATTGAATACTAAAGTAGATTAACACGATAATTAACGTAAGAATTATGGACGCATTTAACAAAAATAATTAGTACAATGTAGGAATAAACCTATAGAACAGTTCAAATGGATTGAATTAATTTTTGTTTTGGTTGGAAGTGCTTATATTACGGCCAAAATTATATCGTAGTTTAAATTTAAGCCAATGCACAACGTTCAATCCCTAGTGTTTTTTAGAAAGTATCCTGCTCAAAAGAGATGTACAGTCGTGCATATATCTGATTTGGGTGCACTCTAGAGTTTAATGGCGTCTAAAATTCATAATTATTTTTTAAATCCAATAAGATAGATGCCGATAATTTTACCCACTTTATCTTTGATAGGATCATAACAAGTATAAAAAGAATTACCTAAAATATCGATATCTCCACAATATACTTCTCCCTTTATTACTGCGTCATAAGCCTTGTTATGGGCAAGTTTAGTTCCAACCCCGCGGACTCCTTTAGGTGTTAGTACATTTGTACTAACGCGAATAAATTCCGCGCCATCTTTAACGAAGACAGTCGCGTACGCACCAGACGTCTTTTTAATTTCATCAACAACATCAAAAGTATTGTTTATTTTTTGTTTACCGAAATAAATGACCGGAGTAATTATATTTCCAGACTTTTCTACTCCTTCTATTCTAGGCTCGCCCATTTTTATAAATTTCGCTTTAAGTTCATCCACTGTTTTTCTGGCGTTATCGGCACTCGCAGTGGTCATAAATAGTAATGTTGTTAGAAACAGAATTGTCTTTTTCATATAAAATATCCTTTATTTTAAATAAATTGATTCAAATAAAATGTGCTTATGGGTATTGAATTTTAAGTATTCATTATGTAATTGTACATATTTAATAAATATTAATATCAATAAATAACGTACAAATATTGATATATTTAACTTTAGTTTTTTTCAAAACCCTCAAATTTCACCATTTTTATGAAAAGTTTAGGATCGAGCCTTCTGGCTACAAAAAACAATCATCCATGTATCTAAAGTTTTTGGCGAATCCACCCTCGCAAACCCGCCTTTTTACAAGGAGTAAACGAAAATTGTGCCTTGCAAGTGTCAAAGTCGGGTTTAACGTACATATCCTTCGCGTTCTAGTTTGAGCAAAATTTGTTGCACCGCCTCTTCTACACTGATATTTGTAGTATCAATTACTAGTTCGGGTTTTTCTGGGGTTTCATAGGGGTCACTGATGCCAGTGAATTCCTTCACTATGCCAGCGCGGGCTTTAGCGTAAAGTCCTTTGCGATCACGACCTTCACATACGTGCAGTGGCGTGGCCACATGGATTTCAAAAAAGCCGCCCAATGGTTCGATCATAAGCCGTACATCTCGGCGTGTGGCGTCATAGGGTGCAATCGGTGCGCAAATGGCAATGCCGTGGTTCTTGGTGATTTCGGAAGCTACGTAACCGATTCTTCGTACGTTGATATCACGATGCTCACGCGAGAAACCTAGTTCGCTGGAAAGATGCTTGCGCATGATATCGCCATCCAACAAAGTAACTTGCCTCCCTCCCATTTCCAGCAGCTTCGTCATTAGGACTTTGGCTAAAGTCGATTTTCCGGCGCCAGACAAGCCTGTAAAAAATATCGTAAGACCCTGTTTATCACGGGCTGGATAGGCTATACGTAATTCATTCAGTATTTCAGGGTAAGAAAACCATTCAGGAACTTTTAGCCCTTCTGCCAGGCGACGCTTCAATTCCGTATCGGTCAAACTAGCACTGAGCGCACCTTCAGGTACTTCTTCCAGAGGTAAATATTGTGCGCGTTCTTCTACGTAAACCATGCGTGGGAATGGGATCAATTCTATGCCTATAGCATTGCGCTTCGCTGCATTGGCGGGTAAGCAGTATTCCTGAAACAAATCTATTCCGCGTCGGGTACCCTCATCGTCTTTATACTCTCCGCCAATAATTAAATGAGAGCAGCCATAATTGCGTTGCACAATGGCTTTCCAAAAAACTTCACGTAAGCCGGATCCGCGAGGGTACAGGGGAAGTAAGGATATGGCCGTGGTCGTAGAAGAAAAACGCGGCATGATGGCTTGATAGCAGCGTATCAATGTGAAGTAATCGGAATGATCAGATTTTGCGTTGCCTATGACAGGGTGGATTAGCAAATTGGCTTCATGGGCCATGGCAGAACGCAACGTAAATTCATATTGAACACGATGTAATGGTTGGTGTGCTTGAAAAGCAATGATACGGCGCCACCCGCGCCGTGCGAAAGATTTACGCAATTCTTCCGGGGTAAGATGGAGTGTCGGAAAATCGTGGCGTAAGGGTAAGGATAGTCCTTCAAGACGTCCAGAAACATACGGGCCTTTTTGCTGTAAAAGATGAGTAACACTGGGGTGAGCAGGGTCATCGGAATTGAATAGAACTTGCGCTTCCACTGTTCTATCAGGCTGCCAAATTTCTTCTACGGTGATCACGGCCAGCATGAAGCCTTCCGGATCGCGCAACGCTAGACAGCTTCCAGGCACCAGTTGTTGGGCAACTGAATCTGGAATATCCAGAGTAATGGGCATAGGCCAAAACGTGCCATCGGCGAGGCTCATGTCATTCAGAACGCTGTTGTAGTCGGCCTGGTTCATGAAGCCGCGTAATGGAGAGAATCCCCCGTTCAGTAGCAATTCCAATTCTGATAATTGTCGCTGGTTAAGATCCAATGATGGAAAGTATATGGCTTCGCGGCATAGGGTTTCCGCACGTTTTTGGTCAACATTCAGATTGACCAAGTCGCCACCATAAGGTGTTATAAGTTTATCTATTACGTTAGGCATTGTGACTGAATGTTGTGTTGAATATTTGATTGAACCGGTCGAATTGATTTTCCGGCAGACAATTAATGCCGGCTGCACCTTTTCTTCCTCCGCCCGTTTCAAATTGCTCGCATACTTTTTCGGCACCATTTTTTCTGGCCAATGGCGCACGCACGCTAACCACGAATCCTCCATTAGTGCGTTTGGTCAATATGGCATGGGCTTTGAAAGGGAATGCAGTGGCTAGGAGATTTCCGAATACACCGGAGATGCGCCGACTCCATGGTGCATCGGGAAGAAGGTAAATAGTCCCGGTGGTATTTTCTACTTCTGGCTTTAGTTTTTGGGCTAATGCAATATCTGCAATATAGCCATTTTTCAAAGTTTCAAAGGCTGGTTCTTCATGGATAAAGGTAAATGGGTCGCGATGATGATGCATTATTTGATAAAGCTCGGCTGGATGAAAATACAAATCTTGTAATGATTCCCCATAAGCATTGTAGTTAATGCATTCTCCCAATTTTTGCAGTGCATCTAACTGGGTAGTACTAAGTTGCAGAGTCTTTGACGCGTTAATGGCGGATTCATGCATATTGTCCCCAAATGCGGCAACTACTGCCCAGATTAAAAATTGACCGTTAAGGTGATTGTTAACCAGCAAACTAGTACAGATGTTGGGGCAGGTGTCGATAAAAGTGGTTAGTTGTGGATGAGTGGGAATGTCGCCAGGGATATGATGATCAAAATACCGCACTTGCGCTCCGCGATCCAATGCTAACAGTAGAGCCTCTCGGTTTTTGCTCATGGCAATGTCCAAAACAGTAATTTGGTCATCAACTTCAGCCTGGACTTGCGCCAGTAATGAAGTGTCCCGTTTTACACCCGTGACGAGAATGCTTTTAGCCGGATGAGCGAGACGCAGTTGATGCAAGGCACAAATACCGTCCGCATCGCCGTTAAATATATCGTAAATCGTCACATTGCTCACTATTGTTTTATCTATCTATAGGGATTGTATAAGTCGGCGATTTCCGCTCAACATACCAATACTGTGTTATCTATCACACGAATTTATGGAAAGCTTGGGTTAAGTGGAAGTTAACTTATTCTGAACTAAAAGAGGCTTTGAAAGCGCGGGATTTTTCGCGAAATAGCTTTTAATGCCACTAAGAATAGCGCGCGCCATTTTCCCCTGATAGTCCTTGTCGTTCAGGCGAAGCTCTTCACTGGGATTGCTAATGAAAGCGGTTTCAATCAATATTGAAGGAATGTCCGGTGATTTCAGCACGGCGAAACCAGCTTGCTGAACAGAATTGCCATGCAATGTATTGATGTTGCCCATCTCACCGAGCACATGCTTGGCTAGCTTCATACTGTCGTTGATGGTGGCTGTTTGCGAAAGATCAAGCAATGTGCGTGCGAGATAGGGGTCTTTTACTGCGAGATTCACGCCGCCAATTAAATCAGCCTCATTTTCTTTTTTTGCTAGCCAGCGCGCGCTAGCGCTAGTAGCACCGCGTTCGGACAGGGCGAACACTGAGGAGCCGCGGGCATGGGGTTTAATGAAAGCATCGGCATGGATGGAGATAAGTAAATCGGCGCGCACTTGACGCGCTTTCTGCACACGTCCGTTCAGTGAAATGAAATAATCGCCATCGCGAATTAATACGCCATGCATGTCAGGGGTCTCATCCATCAGTTCCTTCAGTTTGCGTGCGATCGCCAGCGTAACGTTTTTTTCGTATGTGTCATTGTATCCTTTCGCACCCGAGTCTTCGCCGCCATGTCCGGCATCGATAGCAATGATGAGTGTACGTGTGCTCATCTCGGGTCGGAGGCGTGATGTAGATTTGTTTGATCTAATGGTAGGTTGTGGAGTTGTTTGCGTACTTGCTATTTTATATTTTTTTGATTCAGTTTCTTGAGGCAACTGACTTACGGTGGTGGGGGCAGATTCCAGCGTGCGAGATGCTGGCTCCTCCTGCAATAGTGCCATCATTGGATCAATGGGAATGGCGGGGTAGATGTCAAGAACCAAGCGGTGGTTGTATTCTGCCACCGGCATAAGATTGAATAATTGCGGCTTGACTTGGGACTTAAGGTCGAACACCAAGCGCGTTATGCCGGGTTTGAAGCGAGCTACGCGTACACTTTTTATGTAAGGGTCGTCGCTGCGAATTTTACCAACAAGTTCATTAAGAGGGCCGTTAGTTTCGACATCTTTTAGATCAATGACCAGTCGATCGGGGTTTTTAATGAAAAATAGTTCATAGCGGATCGGTTTGGCTGATTCCAGCGTTAGGCGAGTGTATTCCAGTGCCGGCCAAACGCGAGCAGAGCTGATGGCGATAGCTGCCTGTGCGTGGGGCAGCCACAGCAAAAGGCCAAATACGATTAACTTTGCAGTAATTTTAAGCATTCCCTGCCAGCCTGCGAAATTGCAAGAATTTCAATATTGCGACCATTACATACTGTTTCAGTAGATAATATTTCGAGTGTGATTTCCATGTCTGCTTGTGGTACAAGACCTTGCGCTTTTTCTGGCCACTCCACTAGGCATACGTTTCGCCCGCCAAACTCGTCGCGGAAGCCGGTGGCATCCCATTCACTCGCGTCATGGAAGCGGTAGAGATCAAAGTGACGCAAGTGTAACCCACCAGCTTGATACAGCTCAAGCAAAGTATAGGTTGGGCTTTTGACCCGTCCAATATAGCCCATCGCATGCAGCAGTGCACGTACTAAAGTAGTTTTACCGGCGCCTAAGTTGCCGTGCAGATAAATCACCATGCCAGGCTTTATTCCTGGGGCTAGTCGTGCTGCAAAAGCAACGGTAGCGACTTCATCGGCCAGCGGCAGGCTTATTCGGCTATTATTCTGATTATGCAAATCGAGACACCTCAAATTGTGGATTACACCGCACTAGCCGCCAAAATAAAAGAATGGGGTAGGGAGCTTGGCTTTCAGGCAGTAGGTATCGCTGATATCAATCTTCACGATGCCGAGGAGCGCTTGCTGGACTGGCTCGCGCGAGGCTTTCATGGCGAGATGGATTATATGGCAAAACATGGCGTTAAACGCACCCGTCCGGCGGAATTAATTCCAGGCACACTGCGCGTCATCTCTGTACGTATGGATTACTATCCACCCACTGTTAAAGACGGTTGGGAAGTGATAGAGGATGGCAGCCGTGCTTTCATTTCCCGCTATGCCTTGGGGCGCGATTACCACAAAGTTTTGCGCAAGCGTCTGGAAAAATTGGCTCAAAAAATTCGCATTGAGGTGAGCGGTTTCAGCTATCGCGTATTCACTGACAGTGCGCCAGTAATGGAAGTAGAGTTGGCATATAAAGCTCGGTTGGGCTGGCGTGGTAAACACACGTTGCTGTTGTCGCGCGACCATGGTTCGTGGTTTTTTCTGGGTGAGCTGTACACCGATCTGCCGCTTCCTATTGATGAGTCGGAATCGGAACATTGCGGCACCTGCATGGCGTGTATTCAAGTGTGTCCGACGCAGGCTATCATTGCGCCATACAAACTGGATGCACGACGCTGCATTTCCTACCTGACTATCGAACTTAAAAGTAGTATCCCTCTAGAGTTCCGCCCGCTTATCGGAAATCGCATCTACGGCTGCGACGATTGTCAAATGGCGTGTCCATGGAATCGTTTTGCGCACAAAAGCCTTGAACCGGATTTCGCTGCAAGGCACGGGCTGGATGATGTCGCATTAGCCGAATTATTTGGATGGGACGAGGAAACGTTCAATCAGAAATTTTCTGGCAGTGCTGTCTACCGCATCGGCCATGAGCAATGGCTGCGTAACATCGCTGTGGCGCTGGGTAATGCGCCTAACAGCATTGAAGTGCTGGCCGCGCTGCAAGCCCGTGCCCAAGACGCGTCTCCGTTAGTGCGCGAGCATGTAGCGTGGGCACTGGAACGGCAAGGAAGCTGACCATTTGTTAATCTAAATAATCTATCAGTAGTGTCCGGTTAATTAACAAATTTAAGAGCCAAGACTGAGTATTGGCGCGGGTTGCAGAGCAATTTATTTTGGTGCCGATTTGAAATCAGTTTACCGATATTCCGGTTCGAGTAACTTCCAGAGATTAAACCCTCTGGAGATGAACGATGAACTTGGGCAAGACGCTGTTCGCGCAACTCATGGAGTTTGTGCCGTGGATCAGCTTTGCGCGGATCGTAGATCGCTATGGCGGCGATTCCAGAGTGCGCAGCTTGAGGTGCCCCGAGCAATTTCGCGCCATGGCCTTCGCGTAATTGACTTATCGCGAGCGTCTGCGCGACATCGAAACCTGTTTGCTGGCGAATCAAACGAAGCTGTACAGCATGGGCTTTCGTTCGCCGATCAGACGGTCGACACTGGCCGATGCCAACGAAGGGCGCGACTGGCGCATCTGGGCGGACTTGGCCGCCTTGCTCATCCGGCGCGCGCGCAAGCTGTACTGCAACGACAGCTTCGGTATCGACTTGGACAATACCGTCTACGCCTTGGATGCCACAACCATCGACCTGTGTTTGTTGCTGTTTCCATGGGCACCATTCCGCTCCACCAAGGCGGCGATCAAACTGCATACCCTGCTGGATCTGCGCGGCAACATCCCAGCTTTCATCCATATCTCGGACGGCAAGATGGGCGATGTCAACGTGCTGGATAGGTTGCTTATCGAAGCCGGTGCGTTCTATGTGATGGATCGGGGTTATCTGAATTTCAGCCGGTTGTTCGCGTTGCACCAGGCAGGCGCGTTCTTCGTGACTCGAGCCAAGCGCGGCATGGATGCGCGCAGGGTGTATTCGATGCCAACCGACCGGAACACCGGCATCATCTGCGATCAGCGCATCGCGATGAACGGTTTCTACATCTCCCAGGATTATCCCGAGCAGTTGCGACGCATCCGTTTCAAAGACCCGGAGTCGGGCAAGACATTGGTGTTCCTGACCAACAACATCGCCTTGCCCGCATTGACCATTGCCGCACTGTACAAGAGCCGCTGGCAAGTGAAGTTGTTCTTCAAGTGGATTAAACAGCATCTGCGCATCAAGCGTTTCATCGGCAACAGCGAGAATGCGGTGAAGACGCAAATCTGGTGCGCTGTCGCTACTTACGTGCTGATTGCTATTGTCAAAAAGGAGCTTCAACTTGATGCCTCTCTCTATTCTTTGCTACAGATTTTATCGGTGTCTGTTTTTGAGAAAACCCAGCTATCTCAAGCCTTCGCAGGCAGTGGGCAGTTCCCAAATCAGATGGATTTTTATAACCAACAAAATTTGTTCGACTTTTAACCGGACACTACTGATAATCTATTCGAAATAATCGTATGTCAGACATGCTCAAACCGATGCAGGTCTGGGTTGATAGCGGATCGAACTCAAAAAACCCTTGAACCATGCCTATGTCCCCCCGAAACCTTTGATAAAGTGATCCTCTCAAACAACTATGCTAACCAAGCGCTTGGAATTGCCGCATGACAGCTAACAAGCCCAAGGCCAAATCTCAAGATCAGATGATCGTGACACCCAACGGCGTTTATGTCATCCCACCCAACCGCGACATGGCTATCTTCCACGGTGTGCTGCAACTGAGCGTGCCGGAGCAACCCCGCGGACTACGCATGCCGATTGACGCCTTCTTGCGTTCCTTGCCGATGATCAGGGAGAAAATGTCATTGGCATTATCCTGTCCGGCACCGGTACCGACGGAACGCTGGGTCTGCGTGCCATCCTCGGCGGCGGTGGCGTCTCCATAGTGCAGGATCCGGCCACGGCAAAATACGACGGAATGCCGGTCAGTGCCATCCAGGCCGGTTACGCCACGCATGTCCTGCCGGTGGAAAAAATGCCGCAAGTGCTGCGGGCCGCCATACATACCTTGATTGTCCGCCAGGAAACGCCTCTAGCCCCGGCTGCAGTGAGCGGCATGAATCGCATCCTGATGCTGTTGCGTTCCGGTATCGGTCACGATTCTCGGAACTAAGGCTCTTTGACCATCAGAAAATGCGTTTTGCAGCGGTCACACCGAGGAGGACGACCGCACCAGCCACAATTCCCGTCAGGATGTTTAGTAGAACGGGTGCTCCAATATTAACTATGGAACCAATAATGCCGCTGTCGTTATGTGCTAAATTGTCGATCAATTCAGATGCACCAAATATGCCATGGATAAGAATACCACCGCCTACCATGAACATGGCAACTGTGCCAATGATGGCCAGGCTCTTCATCAGGTAAGGAGCAATTTTCAAAATAGCGCTGCCTATGCAACGCTGAGTTTTGCGAAATAGACTGTCACCGTTTTTTTGACTAAGGTAAATTCCACCATCGTCCAGCTTAACGATCCCAGCCACCAAGCCGTAGACACCGACGGTCATGATGATGGCTATGGTCGTTAGTACTGCAACCTGCTTCCAAAACGATTCCATCGCAACCGTTCCTAGCGTAATTACAATAATTTCAGCAGACAGGATAAAGTCAGTACGGATCGCTCCTTTAATCTTGTCTTTTTCGAAATGGGCCATGTCGACGCCACGATTGGCGAGTGCTTCCATATGCTCAATGTGACGTACATCGATTTCTATTTTGCTTTGTATCAACTTATGGGCAAGCTTTTCAAATCCTTCGTAGCAAAGGAAGGCTCCGCCCAACATTAATAAGGGCGTTACAGCCCAAGGGATAAAGGTGCTAATAGCAATTGCAGTAGGCACCAAAATGAATTTGTTTTTGAGTGATCCCATTGCAACCGCCCAGACAACGGGTAATTCGCGGTCGGCCGTGACCCCTGCTACTTGTTGAGCGTTAAGCGCCAGATCATCCCCGAGTACCCCTGCAGTTTTTTTAGCAGCGACTTTGCTCAGTACAGCAACATCGTCCAGAATGGATGCGATGTCATCGATTAGGGTTAAAAGGCTGGTTCCCGCCATTTTTTATTATAATTCTAATTATAAACAATATGTTATTAATAATTTAATCGGGGGGCTGTCACCGAACGAAATTCATGGAATTGTCGCTGACCGCCGATGCGGGGATGATGACATTTATAAAAACTTCACCAGAAATATCTTTCCCGCGAGGCCTTTATTGTCTATGGATACAGTCACCCCAAAGGCTACTTTCACTCAATCGTTTATTGGGACAGCACAAATGTCACCAACTTCTCGATATTTTCATCCGATACTCGAGGAGAATACGGAGGCATGGCGATTCCACCTGTTACATCCGTCCAATTGCCCTTGCCGCCCACCTTCACCTTTGCAATCAGACGCGCCTTGGCATCAGTATCTCCGTTGTAGCGTTTGCTTACGTCGCGCCATGCGGGGCCAATTAACTTGGTTTCGATCTTGTGACAGACTAGACAGCCGCTTTTGTTAGCTAAGGCCAGTCCCTCCTCGCGATTCAGCGACCCGCCCCCCGTGCCTTTGTTCACCGTAAGCGGCATTTCGGTCTTCGTCGGAGAAGAGGGTTTGGGGGCAGCAGATTCTAGCACTGCCTTTTCCAGCGCTTTTTCTACTGTGGGCGAGAGCATTGGTTGTCCGGCAATAATAGGAGCGCTTTGTTCTACGCTTAGCACTTTTTTACGGCTAGACAACTCGCCCTTTATGCTTTCATTCGTCTTCGGTAGTTTGCTGCCTGTCTTGTCAGGAGTAGTGGGAGTAGCGAGCGCCGATTCTGGCAATGCCGTCTCTGATACTTTGTCCTTTGTGGGGGAGGCCATTGATGGGTCGGTGATAACGGTAGTGTTGTGCTCAGCTAAAGGTGGCGATACTGGGACTACAGTGGACTCCTTTTCGCTCTTATTTCCGCATGCCGATAACATCAGTACGGTAATGGCAATAACAAATCCTGACTGTTTCATATCCACCTCATTTTGTTGATGTACTCATTCCTTGCTTTTGGAAGCTGTATTCGATTGCAGCTATCAGGGGCAAGTTGAACATTTTGAATATAAACATAATTTATGTGGATTGACAATAGCTGCTGCTCATTGTTGCACCCTTAAGATATTTAGTCGACACTATGCTTATTGATACGGCCAAGTAATGCAATGGATGACTATTTTCCATAATCGCATCAAAGTGTCAAAGCAATGGAGGCACGAATTTTGACTAACGAGGGAAGGAGTATCTGTCATGAAAATTGCGACGATTGACACCGATTTGGCACACAATATTTTTGCAGTTCACGTAGATTTGATATGTTAGTTGCCAATTGCTGTCACCTTCATTCAGACGTATAGTAATCCTTAGCGTAAGATGTGCCACTTGGGATGGGCCGTTTAATATTTTTTTCCGTAATCTTTTGATGAGGAGAGCATCATGCGTATTTGGCTATTATTCTTGGCTTGTCTTTCCACACTGGCTTTAAGCGGTTGTGGCTACAACACACTGCAATCCACCGACGAGCAAATCAAAGCAAGCTGGGCTGAAGTGCTAAACCAATATCAGCGTCGAGCCGATTTGGTACCCAACCTGGTTAATACGGTCAAAGGCTATGCCGCACAGGAACAAGCAGTGTTACTGGGTGTAACCAATGCGCGGGCCAAGGTCGGCGGCATCCAGGCTACACCGGAGCTCATCAATAACGAACAAGCTTTCGCCAAATTTCAAGCTGCCCAGAGTGAGATGACTTCGGCATTAAGCCGCTTGTTGGTAGTAAGCGAGAATTATCCGCAGTTGAAATCTGACGCCAATTTTCGCGATTTGCAAGCGCAGCTTGAGGGCACGGAAAATCGTATTACAGTGGCGCGTAACCGATACATAAAAACGGTGCAGGATTACAATATTGTGGTGCGCTCTTTCCCTGGCAACTTAACCGCGATGATGTTCGGATTCAAGGTCAAGCCATCGTTCACAGTCGAAAACGAGAAAGAAATTTCCAAGTCGCCGACAGTTGATTTCAGCGCGCCTAGTCAACTATTGCCTGCTAAGTGACATGGTGCGGGTCTGGGTGCCAGCCTTGCTGCTTGTACTGATATGGTTAAGCAGTTTAGCGCACGCAGAAGTAGCAGTGCCGCCACTAAGCGCGCGCGTAACTGATTTAACCAGTACCCTCGATACTGCCCAAAAACAACAGCTTGAAACCCGCCTCGCCCAATTTGAAGCGAAAAAAGGTGCGCAAATTGCTGTGCTGTTGATTCCAACTACCCAACCAGAAACGATCGAACAATACGGTATTCGGGTTGTGGAAGCTTGGAAGCTTGGGCGCAAAGGAATTGATGATGGTGTATTGCTGCTCATTGCCAAGGATGATCGTACATTGCGCATTGAAGTTGGCTACGGTCTGGAAGGTGTGCTGCCCGATGCTGTTGCGAAGCGTATTATTGCCGAGACCATAACTCCGCACTTTAAGCGTGGAAATTACTATGCGGGTATCGCAACGGGGATTGAACAATTACTGGCGATAATTGAAGGTGAATCGTTACCGCCTCCACGTGAGCGTGGTGCAATATCAGGAAGTTTTAAAAATCTTGAGTCGTTGTTGTTTATCGGTTTTATGCTGGCGATTGTGGTGGGTGGTGTACTGCGCAAACTTTTAGGACGGCTACCTGCGGCGATTATCATTGGTTTTGCTACAGCTATGCTCGCTTGGTTCATCGTCGCGCCTATTTTAATAGCAGGGGTTGTGGGCATCATTGCGTTTATCTTCACTTTGGTTGGTGGCGGGCGTGGCCCTTTGGGAGGCGGTAGTTTCGGCCAAGGAGGGTTTGGTGGAGGAGGTGGATTTGGTGGCGGAGGCGGTGGTTTCGGCGGCGGTGGCGCCTCGGGGCGATGGTGAATGGCTATTCAGCGCATTATTAAGCATTTAATTACTGGCAGCATGGCGGTGAGGGCTGCATTCCCTGCGCATTCACTGCACGCCATCGAGCAGGCGATTCATGAAGCCGAAGCCAAACATGCCGGGCAAGTCCGCTTTGCGGTTGAAGCATCGCTTGATTTCGTCGCTCTCTGGCGTAACCAGACTGCGAGTGAGCGGGCTATTGATATGTTTTCGCAATTGAGAGTGTGGGACACCGAGCATAATAATGGAGTCTTGATTTACTTGCTGCTCGCTGATCGTGACGTGGAAATTGTCGCTGACCGTGGTATACACATTAAGCTTGGCAAGGCTGGCTGGGAAGAAATTTGTCTTGAAATGGAATCGGCATTTCGGCTGGGCAAGTTTGAAATGGGGGTAATCAAGGGAATTCATGCTGTAAGTAGTCATTTACAGCGGTATTTCCCGAAAAAAACTACCTCAGTGAATGAACTGTCAGATAAGCCAATAATCTTATAGTAGCAGGTAAGCCTATATTACTACACGTGATTGTTAGGCATATTTTTCTGGCTCGGCACTGAAAATTGGATATTAGTGCGTCGTTATCAGAGCCTCGGCCTCGAGGAATGCTTCTATCAGTAAATCGTTTTGCGCCGCTTCACTATGTGGTTCAGTCTTTCGGTGCGCTAAAATTAATCAGCTAAGTTCCTGCTTATAGGTGGACTGGTGCTCGTGCTGTTATATCATGGTGCGTGATCGTCAGAGCGAGTTTGATTAGGGAAACGTTGATTAATTCAAAATTTCGCGGAATTTCGCGCGTAACCAATTGATTCTTAAATATGTGAAATTTTTAAACGCGAATTAATCAGCGCTTCCTTAGTTGTTATTGTTTGCGAGTTTTTGATTGAAGGACAGGTTAAAAATTGTAAACAAATGTATCAAACAATTGTTTCATAATTAGCCCGGTGGTAGAATTTTTTTGTTGTTGCTTTAAGATGTGTGCGGCAGGCGTAATCTTTAAAATTAACATGCGGTCTGTGCGCGCCACTTTTTCTAAATACATTTAAGGAGAGCACTATGCTGAAACAAAATATCATTGCTGCATTATTGTTGGTAAGTTTGCCACTCGTTGCCCATGCTGCAGATTCTTATAGCATGGATCCTCAACATACCTTCGCACATTTCAGTGTTAGTCATTTGGGTTTTTCTACCATGCAGGGACGTTTCGATAAAAGTAGCGGCAAACTAACTTTCAATCGTGCTGCAAAGACTGGGTCGGTGGATGTCGCCATTGAAGCGGCGTCTATCACCACTGGTTTTGGCAAGCGCGATGACCATTTGCGTTCACCGGATTTCTTCAATGTCGCCGAATTTCCCAGTCTTACATACAAATCGACTGCAGTAAAATTCAAGGGTGATATTCCAGTCAGTGTAGAAGGTAATCTTACACTGCTCGGTGTAACCAAACCGGTAACGCTCACCATTCTTGCGTTCAAGTGCGCCAATCACCCGATGAACAAAAAAGAGTTATGTGGCGCGGATGCTACCGCACAGATTAAACGCTCAGACTTCGGCATGAAATTTGGTCTGCCTAACGTGGGGGATGATATAAAAATGGTGTTTGAAGTGGAAGCATATAAAGATTAATCTCTAATCTGTACTTGCAACGCAGAAGAAATGGCAAGCACACGCTTGCCATTTCTTCTGGTGAAAAGGATATACCATTTAAAAATTAAAACTATTATTCCTGTTCTGTTTACAAGCCATCGGGTAGGTGATGGCTTCTCTGTGCGGTGGGTTTTGCTGATATGGCTTTTACAGAGGAAATTAGCTCATTTCAAATGTGGCGTTCCCAATTTTTTTGAAACATTTGATAGTTCAAACTTCAATCCGCCTGATAGCAGCTGCTATCAAATGTCATCGGTTCACCGTACTAGCGCGTTAAATCAATATCGCTGACAAAAAAAGGATTCTCAAAATGAAGCGTTTTCTATTTACAGCGGCGCGGGTATTGATCACTGCTCCAACATTAGCTGCTGATGTCGGGGTGTCTGTTAATATTGGTCAACCCGGCTTTTATGGTCGAATCGATATCGGTAATTATCCGCAACCTCAGTTAATTTACCCAGCATCTGTCATGATCTAGCCAATGCCAATGCCAATGCCAATGGGCATGGTGCCCCAACCGATTTACCTGCGCGTGCCTCAAGGCCACCGGAAAACCTGGCGCAAGCACTGCCAAAGGTATGGTGCCTGTGGCCAGCCAGTCTATTTTGTTCAAAATAATTGGTATAACAATGTTTATGTTCCTAGCTATCGTGCACATGGCAACTATCAAGGCGAGGAGAGGGGTGGTTATGGCGGAGGCCGTGGTAATCATGGCAGGGGTCATGACAGGGATTAAATCACTCTGAAGGAAAATTACGTAAATACATAACGCAACAATCAATTCATCTAGATGAGAGGTTGAAAGACTGTATTGCATTGTTTTTTAAATGCCGTGATATTCCTTACTGCTATAGTAAACAATCTGTTAGTGTTGCACCGTATTCAACGTGACGCAATCATCTTGCGCCAGCCAAGATTGCCTTCGAGTTAATGTGTGGCTACGGCATTAAATGCCGCTATTCATTGCTTCCGTCGACTGCCATGGTGTTGACCCTTTGAACAGGGTAGACGCATATCAGGTTGAGAGCATTGCAAAATTGGCTAACTGCGGACTCAAACTGGGATTGTGGACTGACTATTAGTAATCGCTTCGCTACTCTAAGTAATTGATAAATTAGTCGGTTGTAACCTACTCTAATTTAAGCAAATCTGATTGCTAATCAGATTCGCACAATTAGTCTCTTTGGCTCTACCAAACTCATATAGGGGTTGGAATACTTTTTGTTCAGGGATATTGGGTGTGGTTGCTTGGAAGCGGCTTGGGTCTGATCTGATTATCAGATTCCATTATTAGGAATATAAAAAATTGGAAATGGAGCCTTACGTATATTGGTTTTTGTTAGCTTTTGGCCTGCTCGCATTAGAGATGGTTACGGGAACGTTTTACATGCTAATAGTAAGTATTGCTTTGGGCCTAGCAGGTATTGCGGCATTACTTGGGCTTAATTTACCGTTGCAAATCACGCTTAGTGCGATGGCCAGCATAATTGGCACAGTGATTCTGCGCCGCATGAAAGGCATGAGTACTGGCAAGATGATTAGCCAAAGCTTGGACATCGGCCAGTCGGTGCGGGTTATATCATGGCGTGAGGATGGTGTTGCGCGGGTGCATTACCGCGGTACAGAATGGGATGCGGAATTGGAGTCCTCCAGTTTGCAGCGCGATGGTGTGCTTTACATAAAGGCAATACAGGGCTCAAAATTAATTTTGACGCCATACAAGCCGCAACAACAATAACATTAGGAAGCAATATGGAAATCGCACTGTTTATTCTTGTAGCTGCCGTTATTTTTGTCGTCAAGGCTCTCAATGTTGTGCCACAACAGCATGCCTGGGTGGTTGAGCGCTTGGGGAAGTTTCATGCTGTGCTAGCACCTGGCTTGAACATTGTGGTTCCATTTATCGATCGTATAGCATATCGCCATATGCTCAAGGAAGTCCCGTTGGACGTCCCCAGTCAGATTTGTATAACCAAGGATAATACGCAGCTGCAAGTGGATGGTGTCCTTTATTTTCAGGTTACTGACCCTAAGTTGGCTTCTTATGGCTCTAGCGATTATCTCAGCGCTATCACTCAGCTTGCACAGACTACTTTACGCTCGGCCATTGGCAAGATGGAATTGGATAAGACTTTCGAGGAGCGAGATGATATCAACCGTGCTGTGGTCGCGGCTCTGGATGAAGCTGCAGCCAGTTGGGGAGTGAAGGTGTTGCGTTATGAAATTAAGGATTTGGTACCACCCAAGGAAATTCTGCTTGCCATGCAGGCGCAGATTACTGCGGAACGAGAAAAGCGTGCATTGATTGCGGCCTCCGAAGGGCGCAAACAAGAGCAGATTAATATTGCCACGGGCGAGCGCGAAGCTTTTATCCAGCGTTCCGAAGGCGAGAAACAGGCGGTGATTAATGCCGCTCAAGGCGAAGCAGCGGCCATAACGGCAGTCGCCACAGCTACCGCCTTGGCTATTCAGCAGGTCGCATTAGCCATCCAGTTTCCCGGAGGAATGGAAGCAGTTAACCTCAAGGTAGCGGAAAAATATGTGGAAGCGTTCGGTAATGTTGCCAAGCAAGGCAATACTCTGATTCTGCCAGGTAATATGGCAGACATGGGGACTATGGTAGCTGCGGCGATGAGTATCGTTAAGACGCAGAAGTAGAGATTCTGTTCGCCGTGGAAATGGTTGCTGGATAATATATGGGCAATACGAGTTATTTGAAATTCCTGAGTCATTATCAAAGTAGTGGTTATTAAGACTAAGGGAGATTTTGATGGATTTTTGTTTGAACGCCACTGACGGTTTTGCTCGTCGTGGAACTTTATTTTTAGCTCATGGTACCGTTGAAACCCCCGCTTTTATGCCAGTCGGCACTTATGGAACAGTGAAGGCGATGTCGCCTATGGAGTTAAGAGAAATTGGCGCCCAGATTGTGTTAGGCAACACTTTTCATTTATGGCTTCGCCCGGGCTTGGATGTGATTGAAGCGCACGGTGGCTTGCATGGCTTCATGGGCTGGGATGGTCCGATCCTAACCGATTCCGGCGGTTTCCAAGTATTTAGTTTGGGCGCGTTGCGCAAGATTACCGAGGAGGGAGTGAAGTTTCAATCTCCAGTGAATGGTGATAAATGCTTTCTGACGCCGGAAGAATCCATACGAATTCAGAAGGTACTGAATTCCGATATTGTGATGATTTTTGATGAGTGTACACCTTATCCTGCGGATGAAAACCGAGCAGCTGACTCAATGCGTCTTAGTTTGCGCTGGGCGGAACGTTCAAAACATGCGCACGAGGGCAATCCCAATGCACTCTTTGGTATTGTGCAGGGCGGCATGTTCGAAAGTCTGCGCGATGAATCGTTACGTGAGCTGGTAAATATCGGCTTTGACGGTTACGCCATAGGTGGATTGTCGGTGGGAGAGCCGAAAGAAGACATGCTGCGCATTCTGAAGCATACCTCGCCGCAGCTGCCCATCGACAAGCCACGGTACCTGATGGGCGTAGGTACACCGGAAGATTTGGTGGCTGCGGTCGCGCATGGCATAGATATGTTCGATTGTGTGATGCCCACACGTAATGCGAGAAACGGTATGCTTTTTACACGCCATGGCGATATTAAAATCAAGAACGCTAAATATCGTGTAGATACTCAACCACTTGATGAACAATGCATTTGTTATACTTGTCGTAATTTTACTCGCGCCTATTTGCATCACTTACATCGCATCGGTGAGATACTTGGTGCGCGCCTTAATACCATTCACAACTTGCATTATTACCATGAGTTGATGAGTGAAATTCGAGCTGCTATCACGATCCACCAGTTCGATGACTTCGTTATCCGGTTTAGGCAAGCCCGCGCCAGTTCGTGCTAGAATTCGCCGCTGCAAAATTTTAACTGGGAGAAGTCGTGTTGATTAGCAACGCTTATGCACAACAAACCGCTGCACTTGCGTCCGGTTCCGGCTTCATGGAATTTCTACCTGTGGTCGCAGTGTGCGCAGTATTTTATTTTCTTTTATTGCGTCCGCAACAGAAGCGCGCTAAGGAACAAAAGGCCATGCTGGCTGCCCTGCAAAAAGGTGATGAAATCATCACTGTGGGCGGAGAGTTAGGTCGTGTGTCCAAGGTGGGCGAGAACTATATCAGCTTGGATATCACCGAAAACGTTACGGTACTGATTCAGAAAAGTGCAGTTCAAACGGTGCTGCCCAAGGGAACAATCAAGTCGATTTAAGGTACTGCAATGAACCGTTACCCGCTGTGGAAATACCTGCTTGTTCTCGTTGTATTTATTTTTGGTCTGGTTTACACCCTGCCTAATTTTTATGGTGAATCTCCTGCTGTGCAAGTATTGCCCTTGCGTGCCAATCTCAAGGCGGATAGTGCATTGCTGCAGCGGGTGGGTGATGCGCTTAAAGCGGCAAATCTGAATGTGGAAGGGATTGCTTTAGATCCTACTAGTGTTAAAGCGCGCTTTAATAACACCGATAGTCAGCTTAAGGCTAAAGACATTCTGCAGGCACAGCTGGGCGATGATTACGTGGTTGCCCTCAATTTGCTGTCACGCTCGCCGCAGTGGTTAACCGCTATGAATGCACGGCCCATGTATCTTGGATTGGACTTGCGTGGCGGTGTGCATTTCTTGTTGCAGATAGACATGAAGGGTGCGCTGGATAAGGCGATGGAAGCCGCTTCCGGCGATATGCGGAGCATCCTCCGTGATCAGAATATTGCTTATTCTGGTGTCAGCCGTGATGGCAGAGTGGTGACGGTTAAGTTCCGCGATGCGGATACGCGCAGCAAAGGTGCGGTAGAACTCAAACAACGTTTCGGTGGTTTGGCCTTCAACGACAAGAATGAAGGCAACGAGATGTTCTTGCTTGCCACCTTAAAACCGGAGGAAGAAAAACGCATTCAGGAATCCGCTGTGCAGCAGAATTTGATTACTTTACGCAACCGTGTCAATGAATTAGGCGTGGCCGAGCCGATAATTCAACAGCAAGGTATAGATCGTATTGTAGTGCAACTCCCCGGTGTACTGGATACGGCACACGCGAAAGATATTCTTGGTCGCACCGCGACACTGGAAGTGCGTCTGGTGGATGATGAGCATAAGCTCAGCGAGGGCTCCACTGCACCGTTTGGTACCGAGATGTTCAAGGATCGGGACGGTTCTATGCTGCTGGTGAAGAAAAGTGTGCTGCTCACCGGCGAGCGCATCAATGATGCGCAACCCGGGTTTGACAGCCGTAGCAATGAGCCAGCAGTGCATATCAATCTAGATAGCGCGGGTACGCGTAAATTTAAAGAAGCAACGCGCGAGAATGTAGGCAAGCGTATGGCTATACTGCTTTTTGAAAAGGGTAAAGGCGAAGTGATTACTGCTCCAGTGATCCGTGAGGAAATTGGCGGCGGGAGAGTGCAAATTAGCGGCCAGATGAATACCAAGGAAGCAAACGATATATCCTTGTTGCTACGCGCTGGTGCACTGGCAGCGCCAATGGAAATCATTGAGGAGCGCACTGTTGGTCCTAGTCTTGGTGCGGACAATATTGTGCGTGGCTTCCGTTCCACTCAGATTGGTTTTGTCGCCATTGCGATTTTTATGATTTCCTATTACCTGATGTTTGGTGCGGTTTCCGTGCTGGCACTAGGCGCTAACTTATTATTACTGGTGGCACTGTTGTCCATGCTGCAAGCCACGCTGACTTTGCCTGGTATGGCCGGCATTGCGCTGACGCTGGGCATGGCGATTGATGCTAACGTTTTGATCAATGAGCGCATTCGGGAGGAGCTGCGTAATGGTAATACGCCGCAAGCATCCATCCATGCCGGATATGAGCATGCGTTCCGTACCATACTTGATTCCAACATTACCACTTTGATCGCGGGTATAGCGTTGTTCATGTTTGGCTCCGGTGCGATACGAGGTTTTGCTGTTGTATTGTGCTTGGGCATTCTTACTTCGATGTTCAGTGCGGTGTTGATATCACGTGCACTGGTTAACCTGATTTATGGGCGCAAGCTGCGGTTGACCAAGATCTCCGTAGGTTAAGTATAAAGAGGTAATAAATGGAATTTTTCAAGATCAATCGCAACATTCCGTTCATGAGCTATGGGCGGTATACCACCACAATTTCTTTGGTGACATTTATTCTGGCGGTATTTTTTATCGTAACCAAAGGGTTGAATTTCGGTGTGGATTTCACTGGTGGAACGGTGATGGAAGTGCATTACTCTCAGACTGCTGATTTGGACAAGGTGCGTAGGCAACTGACTGAGATGGGGCTGCATGATGTGTTGGTGCAAAACTTTGGTTCTAGTCATGATGTGCTGCTACAGGTATCGCTTAAGCAGAATGTAGTGGGCGCGAAATTGAGCGAGCAGATTCTCGACAAGTTGCGTCAGCAGGATGCCAGTGTGGAAATGCGCCGCGTCGAATTTGTTGGGCCGCAAGTGGGCAAAGATCTGGTGGAAAATGGTGCACTTGCGTTGTTGCTGGTCTCCATTGGTATCGCGTGCTACCTCTGGGTGCGATTCGAGTGGAAGTTTGGTCTTGCCGCGATAATCGCCAATTTGCATGACGTAATTATTATTATCGGTTTTTTTGCATTTTTTCAGTGGGATTTTTCACTCACTGTGCTGGCGGCGCTACTAGCCGTGCTGGGCTACTCGGTAAATGAATCAGTGGTAGTGTTTGATCGTATCCGGGAAAACTTCCGTAAGATGCGCAAGACGGAGGTTGCTGAAATAATCGACAATGCGATTACGCGCACTATGTCGCGTACGATCATCACCCACCTCTGCACCCAGATGATGGTGACAGCGATGCTGTTTTTGGGTGGGGAGACATTGCATTATTTTGCGCTGGCGTTGACTATTGGTATTCTGTTTAGTATTTATTCCTCGGTGCTGGTGGCTAGCCCATTGCTTATGCTGATGGGTGTTTCGCGCGAGGATTTCATTAAGACGGACAAAGTGGCTGAAGAAGTATTACCCTAGGCTGTGGAACTGCTTACTTCTTTTATAGATATTGTCCTGCATCTGGACGTTCATTTATTAGCAATCATGCAGGCATATGGCATGTGGATTTATGCCATCCTGTTTATGATTATTTTCTGCGAAACCGGGCTGGTGGTAATGCCTTTTCTACCGGGAGATTCGCTGTTGTTCGTGGTAGGTGCGCTGTGCGGAGTTGGCGCGCTGGAAATCCAGCTGGTTTTACCGTTGCTGATAGCTGCATCGTTTTCGGGGGATAGCACCAACTACTGGATCGGTCGGTTGGTAGGTATACGTTTAGTCAAGCGTGCTAATTCGTGCTTTCTCAAACATGAGCATTTGGAAAAGACGCATATGTTTTACAAGAAGCACGGAGGCAAGGCGATCCTGTTTGCCCGCTTTTTGCCCATCGTAAGAACATTTGCACCATTTGTAGCTGGCATTGGTTTGATGCGCTATCGCATTTTTATGTTATTCAGCGCGTTAGGGAGTATCGCGTGGATTAGCCTTTTCATCCTAGGAGGCTATTTTTTAGGCAATATCCCAGTGGTGAAAGATAATCTGACCCTGATGGTGGTCATTGTCATTGTTATTTCATTTTTGCCAGCATTGCGCGAGTTCATTAGGCATCGTCGTACGTATAGGGCATAGACTAACTATATTGTATCGAAAGTTGTACTTGGCCGGATTGATGGTAAAGTGAGCTATGGTTAATGTTAAGTTTGAGGAACTCAAGGCGAAAGATCATTTACCCTCCCCTAAAGGGATGGCTCTGAAAATAATTCAGCTCACCTTGAAGGAAGATGTAACAACTCAGGAGATTGCACACGCGATAAAGACTGACCCCGCATTGTCAGGGCGGTTGATTAAGATGGCCAATGTGCTCATGTCCTACCAGACAAGACCTATTGTATCCATAACAGATGCGGTCATGTCATTAGGTTTGAGCATTGTACGTAATATGGTGTTGAGTTTGTCGCTAGTGGAGGGTAGCCGTGATGGGGCTTGCCGAAAATTCGATTATCAAAATTTTTGGTCGCAATCGTTGCTGATGGCAATTGCTGCAAAAAACTTTGTAGAAGGCCGTAGAATGGGAGCAGCTGAAGAAATGTTTATTCTCGGCTTGCTGGGTCAAGTTGGTTCCTTAGGACTAGCAACGGCATATCCTCAGGAATATTCCCTCATTCTTGAAAAAGCCCAAGCAGTAGACACAAATACCACATTAATTGATCTCGAACGCACTGAATTCGGGCTTGATCATAATCAACTGAGTAAAGAAATGTTAGCAGACTGGGGTCTGCCACAAGTATTTCAGATAGCCGTTTTACATCACGAAAATCCAGCTTTGTCTGATCTTGCTGAAGGCAATCGAAGCTGGCACATTTTAAATACATTGCATATCGCAAGCTATTTTTCCAAGGCGTGTTTATCGCATGAACGACAACGGCACAAAATGGTGCAGAAATTGATTCTTAGCGCTGCCAGGCTGGGCTTGGAGGCCGATGTTTTTACTGAGTTAGGTGATAAGACGGTGCAGGAATGGCGTGAATGGAGTAAATTATTCGGCATCCACTCGACAGACATACCCCTCTTCAAGGAAATTTTGCAAGCCGCGCCACCAACTGAGCTGGAAATATTTGATATCGGGACACCGGGGATTAGTTTGGAGACATGTTATGCATTGCGTATCCTGCTGGTGGAGGACGATTATGCAACGACGTTGGTGCTGAAACTTTTGCTGACAAAGGCCGGGCATACGGTTACTACTGCAGGTGATGGGGTAGAAGCGTTAAGTATGCTCGATAAATTTATGCCCCAGCTTATCATTACAGACTGGCACATGCCTAAAATGAATGGCATTGAATTTTGCAAGGCGCTTAGATACAACGAGCTTTGGCGCAATATCCATGTGTTTGTCATGATGACCCAAGAAAATTCGGATAGGATGGAAGAGATATTTGAGGCTGGAGCCTCCGATTACTTAACCAAGCCGGTTAATTCAAAAGTGCTGGGTGCGAGGCTGTGTGTCACTCAGCGTATGGTGCAGCTGCAGGAAGAACTGAAGGTTGAACATCAGCAGTTACGCACCATTGCCGCGCAGTTGGCGGCATCAAACCAAAGATTGCAGCAAATGGCACTTACTGATGTCCTCACCGAGTTGCCTAATCGTCGTCATGCAAATGATTATCTAGAGCAGCAGTGGGCGATGGCAGAGCGCAGTGGTCGTCCCCTGTCGTGCATGATAGTAGATGTAGATTTCTTTAAGAAGGTTAACGATACTTATGGCCATAAGGTAGGGGATGATGTACTGAAACAGGTGGCGCAAATTTTACGCTCATCCGCACGCAAGCAGGATATGGTGTGCCGTTTTGGTGGGGAGGAATTTTTAGTGATTTGTCCGGATGCACAAGCGGAGCAGGCCTATCAGTATGCGGAAAGATTGCGTCAGAATGTAGCCGCGGGAAATACACATCTGAACTTGATAGTCACTATTAGTGTCGGGGTGGCCAGCAAAGCCCCAACATTGTTAAATGCTGAAATGTTACTGCAACTTGCAGATAAGCACTTGTTTATGGCTAAAGAAATGGGGCGCAATTGCACTGTTGGGAATTAATTTTTCTTGCATCCTGTAAAATTGCGATGATAATTGTTGGTATTCGTTAGTTACGCGACATAGTATTGATTAAATCTACGAGACAGCGCCAGTTAAAATAGCCATATATTGCAATTTACCTATTTGCAATATAAAGGTTTTTTTGCCAATTTCCCCTCGTGAGTTGAGTAAAGGTATTTCGTTTGTGACGCGTGCGTTCATTGAAATTTGTTGAGTGGGTGTACTAGTAATTACGGCATCACTCAACAAATTTAATATTAATCAATATTCAACACAATGTGAGGTTATTTGGCGAATTTATTAAGGTAACGTAATAAAATTAAACAACAACAATTTCTTCCGTAAATTCCAATTGTACCTTCTCGTCCTTATCTATCGTGACAATCACTTTGCCGCCATTGGATAGTTTGCCGAATAATAATTCATCTGCCAGTGCGCTACGTATGGTGTCCTGAATCAAACGTGCCATCGGGCGTGCGCCCATTAGTGGGTCGAAGCCAGTTTTGGCGAGGTAGTCTTTGAGTGCATCGGTGAAGATGACTTCAACTTTCTTCTCATGTAGTTGTTCCTCAAGCTGCATCAGGAATTTGTCTACTACGCGCAGGATGACTTCTTTATCCAGTGCGGCGAATGAAATGGTAGCATCCAATCGATTACGGAATTCTGGGGTGAATAGTCGCTTGATTTCGGCCGTCTCGTCACCACTCACTCCGCTCTTGGTGAAGCCTATCTGTGCTTTGCTTAATGCATCGGCACCTGCATTGGTGGTCATAATAATAACCACATTACGGAAATCTGCCTTGCGTCCATTGTTGTCAGTGAGTGTACCGTGATCCATCACTTGTAACAGAATATTAAAAATGTCCGGGTGTGCTTTCTCGATTTCGTCTAGTAGTAAGACGCAATGAGGCTGCTTGTTGATTGCTTCCGTGAGTAAACCACCCTGATCGAAGCCGACATAGCCAGGTGGCGCTCCAATAAGGCGTGACACCGCGTGACGTTCCATATATTCAGACATGTCAAAGCGGTTTAGCGGCATGCCCATTGCAAAGGCAAGTTGACGCGCTACTTCGGTTTTGCCAACACCGGTAGGGCCAGAGAACAAGAAGCTGCCGATGGGCTTCTGCGGATTGCCCAATCCACTCCGGGACATTTTTATGGCGCGTGCCAGCACGTCAATGGCGGCATTCTGGCCGAACACTACGGTCTTTAGGTCGCGGTCCAGCGTTTTCAACAGATTGCGATCATCCGAAGAAACGGTGCGTGAGGGTACGCGCGCAATTTTGGCAATGATGTCCTCGATTTCATGCTTGCCGATAAGTTTTTTCTGCTTTGATTTTGGCAATATGCGTTGTGCCGCACCCGCTTCATCTATTACGTCAATTGCTTTGTCAGGAAGATGTCTGTCATTGATAAAACGCGATGACAGCTCGGCCGCGCTGGTTAGTGCAGCGGCGCTGTATTTGATACCATGATGAGTCTCGAAGCGAGACTTTAACCCTTTTAGAATCTCGATGGTCTGCACGACTGAGGGCTCCGGCACATCTACTTTTTGGAAACGGCGAGATAGCGCATGATCTTTCTCGAAAATGCCGCGATATTCTTGATAGGTAGTAGCACCGATGCACTTAAGTGTGCCATTTGAAAGTGCGGGTTTGAGTAAATTGGAAGCATCCATGGTGCCGCCCGAGGCCGCGCCCGCACCTATCAAAGTGTGTATTTCATCGATGAACAGAATAGCGTGAGGTTCATCGGCTAATTCTTTGAGTACAGCTTTCAGGCGTTGCTCAAAGTCGCCGCGATATTTAGTGCCGGCCAGCAGTGCGCCCATGTCTAATGCATAGATCTGAGCATTTTTGAGAATTTCTGGCACGTTGTTTTCCTTAATTCGGCGTGCCAAGCCTTCGGCGATAGCCGTCTTCCCCACGCCAGCCTCACCGACCAGTAGTGGATTGTTTTTACGGCGGCGGCACAAGGTTTGAATAACTCGCGTCAGTTCGGTTTCGCGTCCGATTAGCGGGTCGATTTTTCCAGCTAAAGCTTGTGCGTTGAGGTCAAGCGTGTAGTCGGACAAGGCGCTCTTCTGGCTCGGCTCTTGCTCTATTTCAGAATCTGCTGATTTATTGGTACTTGATTGAGTTGTTTTATCGATTCCATGTGCAATATAGTTTGCTACATCCAAGCGAGTGATAGCACGCTGGTTCAGGAAAAACACGGCATGGGAATCTTTTTCACTAAACAGGGCAACTAAGATGTTGGCGCCGGAAACTTCTTTTTTGTTAGATGATTGCACGTGTAAAATGGCGCGCTGAATAACGCGCTGAAAGCCGACAGTGGGCTGTGTGTCTACTTCACTACTACCTGGCGCTACTGGTGTATGAGTATTAATAAAATCGGTCAGTACCGCGCGCAACTCTTCAATATCTGCCCCGCAGGCGTGCAACACATGGACCGCAGAAGAGTTATCCAGCATAGCAAGTAGCAGGTGCTCTACCGTGATAAATTGGAAGCGTTTCTGGCGTGCTTCGACGAACGCCAAGTGTAAGCTGATTTCAAGTTCTTGCGCGATCATAATTATGTTTCCTCTAATTCGCATCGTAGCGGATGTCCGTGCTGTTTGGCAAATGCCGATACCTGTTCCACCTTCGTTTCTGCGATATCCTTAGTGTAAACCCCGCATATTGCCAATCCTTCATGATGTACTTTGAGCATCAATTGGACGGCGCGTTCACGGTTCATCGAAAAAAAAGTTTGTAAAACTTCGATTACAAAATCCATTGTGGTGAACTCGTCGTTAAAGAGCAGCACCTTATATAGTTTGGGTGGTTTGATCTTGCTTTGTTCTGCTTTCAGCAGGGATGTATTTTCATATTTTGTTGCCATGGTTGTTATTGTTACATTTATTTATGATGGTATGTTCGATGATTCATGAGGTTTTTTCAAGTACTTTTGAAAACAATGTCAGCGCAAAGTAGTAATATCCCCTTTCTCCTAAATAGAAATGTCCCCTTGAGTTTGCGTTGAGTAAGCTCAGTGCCCGATTAAAACCATAGCGGCGGACACTTTGAAATGGACATGATGATGAGTCAAAAGGAAGCGAAACGTGGGCAGGTAATGGAGCTACTGTTGGCAGGTAAAATCGACCAAAAGGAAGCTGGCAAAATGCTGGCTGTCAGTGTGCGTCAAATCAAGCGTATCTTGCGACGTTACCGTACCTTAGGCTTGCCGGGACTCATCAGCAGAAGCGTGGACGAGTCTCGAATCGGCGGGTGGACGAAACAATCAGGACAACCGCGATAAAGATGATCGGCGAACACTATTGCGACTTTGGGCCGACACTCGCAGCAGAGAATTTGACCGAGCTTCATGATATACATCTTTCGGTTGAAACCGTCCGCCAGATCATGATTGCGGCGGGCTATTGGAAGCCCAAGAAAGGCGCAGCCATCTGCGTGCATCCCATGCGTGAACGCCGTGCCAGACTTGGCGAACTGGTGCAGATTGACGGCTCTCCACATGATTGGTTCGAGGGGCGAGCTGATCGATGTACGCTACTGGTGTTCATTGATGATGCGACAGGCAAACTCTTGCAGCTGCGCTTTGCGCCGACCGAGACCCCGCTTGGGGTACATGCATACCCTGCATGATCATATTGTGGCGCACGGGCTGCCTGTGGCGCTCTACAGCGACCAACACAGCATCTTCCGGATCAATGCCAAAGGGGCTGATCCGGAGTCTGAAACACAGTTTGGGCGGGCGACACGGGAACTGGGAATTGAGTGCATTCATGCCAATAGCCCGCAAGCGAAGGGGCGCGTGGAACGTGCCAACCAGACATTGCTGCAAGACAGGTTGCCCAAGGAAATGAGGCTGGCCGGAATATCTGACATCGCCGGTGCGAACAATTGGTTGCCCGGCTTTGCTGCCAGTTTCAACTGGCGCTTTGCGGTGATACCGAAAGATGCGGTTGATGCACACATCGCCTACCCAGGTAGCGCAGATGAACTCACGAATATCCTGTCCATACAGATCGCCAAAACGCTGTCAAAGAACCTCTCGTTCCAGCATGAATGCAATCTGATACAAGTAAAAATCAGCGGAACCGGATTGGCCATGCGAAGTGCCAAAGTAACCCTGCACGATCACTTTGATGGAACACGGGTGTTACGCTGGAGAAATCGAAAATACCCCTATACGACACTGACAAAAGTGCAAAGAAAAACAGCAGAAGCAGATGGTAAATCAATTAATTCTCGGATAGAAGAAGCGATCGCAAAGCGTGGTACAACAGACATCAAGGGGCACAAACCAGCAGCTGGTCACCCTTGGAGAAAAATGCACATCGGCAAGTCCGCCACTGATAGCAAAACCGTTATCCAATAACACCGATGACGAAGGGAGAAAGGGACACTTCTACTTTGCAGTGAGGGGACATTTCTATTTGGCGTTGACAGTACTTTTGAAAACAATTCAGAAAATAAAATGCATAAGTCTTGACGAAATTGCTTAAACAGGAGTAAAAAGTGCATGGGTGTTTGAATGCAAGTTACCTGCAGTACTGGTTTTGCCATGTACGCTCTTGGAATTCAAACAGTTTAACGGGAATCCACCCGGTTTTTAGCTAAGGAAGTGAAACATGGCAAACGGTACAGTTAAATGGTTTAATGATGCAAAAGGCTATGGGTTTATTACTCCGGATGATGGCAGCGAAGATTTATTTGCACATTTTTCCGCAATTACTATGAGTGGCTTTAAGTCTCTTAAAGAGGGCCAAAAAGTTACTTTTGATATTGTTCAAGGTCCTAAAGGTAAACAAGCTGCTAATATTCAGGCCCCTTAAATAGGTTCTTGGTGTAAAAAAGCCTGCTTAAGCAGGCTTTTTTATTAATTTAAAATTATGAAATAACACTAAAAATACAGATTTTTAGCAAGAGTTTATAACCGCAGAACGAATCTTCTCCCGTTTATACCGCATTTAATGTTTGCAACGGCTCAAATAGCATTGCTAATTCTTCTGTAGAAAGAGGAGCGATAGCTTCTCCGTTATCATTCAGAATGCCTTGTGCCAAGTCACGTTTTTTCCCTTGCATTGCAACAATTTTTTCTTCCACGGTGCTTTCAGTGATCAGTTTGTAGACGAAAACAGGGTTTTCCTGGCCTATCCGATGGGCGCGGTCAGTAGCCTGATTTTCTACCGCGGGGTTCCACCATGGATCATAATGAATTACGGTGTCGGCGGTGGTGAGGTTCAAGCCTACCCCACCCGCTTTGAGACTGATCAGGAAGATGGGTACTTCTCCGTTCTGAAACCGTTGTACTGGTGTGGCGCGATCGCGAGTGTCTCCGGTCAGCTTGACATAGGGCAAGTTAAATTTGACAAGTTCCAATTCGATTAATGCCAACATAGAGGTGAACTGGGAGAACAACAGGATGCTCCGTCCTTCTTCCACCATATCCGGCAGCAAAGACATAAGAAGCTCTAGTTTTGCTGAATGTGTTACCTGTTTCGCAGCAGGCAATTTAAGCAGGCGTGGATCGCAACAGGTTTGACGCAATTTAAGCAGTGCGTCGAGAATAATAATATGACTGCGATTCATGCCCTTCTTGTCGATTTCCAAGCGTATCTTTTCATGCATCGCTACCCGGATAGTTTCGTATAAGTCGCGCTGAGCGCCGGATAGTTCGCAGGAGCGTACAATTTCTGTTTTGGGTGGTAATTCTTTGGCTACCTGTGTTTTGGTGCGGCGCAGCAGGAATGGAGCGATGCGGCGTGAAAGCACAGCGCGCCGGGTATTATCACCTTGCTTTTCGATAGGCATGCGGAACAGCTTACGAAAAATTTTGTCATTGCCTAATAATCCTGGCAGTAGAAAATGAAACAGCGACCACAATTCACCAAGGTGGTTTTCCAGCGGTGTGCCAGTGAGCGCAAGCCTATGGCGCGCTTTGATTTGATGCACAATTTGAGTGGCTTGCGACTTTGGATTTTTGATGATATGACCTTCATCAAGGATCAGCAAATGAAATTCTTGCCCGATCAACACCTCTTTGTCGCGTGGCAGCAAGGGATAGGTGGTGAGCACCAAGTCATATGCCCCGATAGATTCGAAATGTTGCTTGCGTAATTGTCCCTGTAATACTAATACGCGTAAATCCGGCGCAAAACGCTCTGTCTCCCGCAGCCAGTTGAACATCAGACTGGTGGGTGCGACCACCAAGCTGGGATGGTTCATGCGCCCGGATTCTTTTTCTACCAGAAGATGAGCCAAGGCCTGCACGGTTTTACCTAACCCCATGTCGTCAGCCAGAATGCCGGCCAATTCATATTCGCGCAGAAATTGCAGCCAGTTAAGCCCTTCTTGTTGATAGCCCCGCAAAGAGGTCTTCAGACCAGCAGGCGGTGGAACCGGCTGAATTCCATTGAAATCGCGCAGCTTGCGTCCTAATTCACGTAAACGCTCGCCGCCCAGCCAGCGCAAACCGGCAACCTCTTCCAGCTCTGCCAGGCGTCCCGCCTGAACCGCAGACAATTCGATCCGCTGCAAATTATGTACTGCATCCTTATCGAAAAGCTCCACCAATACTGACAGAATGTTTTGTATGCGGGAAATCGGTAACGTCACCAAGCGGCCATCAGCAAGGCGTGCTATGAGCGGCATGTCCTCAGCGCTAAGCTGTGCCAGCGTCTGCATGCTCATTTGTTCTGGAAACTGGCGAATTAAATCCAGCAGGACGGGAAGTAGGTTGACTGGTAGACCGTCTATCTGAATCCCCAGCTCTATGCTGAACCAGTTATTGTTATCACCGTCCTCATTGACGGTGGCTGTCCAGTCTTCAATCTCGGCGAAACGAAAATTGAAGCTTGGTTCCATTTCGATTTGCCAGCCAGACGCTCGCAGATCGGGGAGGTTGGCAAGGCAAAAGTTAATCCACTCTTTATCATCCCCACCCAGAATAAAAGAACCATTGTGTTTGTTATGTAATTCGGAAAAAATTGATAAATCAACAAAGAAAAATCCCAAACCGGTGAGTTCGTGGGAATAACTTTCTTCGGCGGTAGCATCGCGATCGATGCGCAACAATTCCTCACCACTACGCTGTGCTATCGATTTTTCGGTTGACATAGCGTCAACTCGCACGCCGCCATAGTCGAATTCAAGGCGCACCAAGTCGAGTGTTGTTGGCTCATCGTGGTGGTCATCTTTAGCGTGGAAAGAGCCCAAATAAGGAGGCGGATTCAATGCTACTGTATAAAAATGTAAACATGGAATAGGGTGTCGATCGCTTACCTTTCTTTCTTGCAGCACCTTTGGCAATTGAACTTTGATACCGGGTAGTTTTTGTGTCAATTCATTGCCGATACGGCCAGCCAATGCTGATGGGATCGCTGGTGCGCTGACCAGAGCGTAAGCAATTTCGTCGGGCAGGCCGATATCCAATTCGCCGCAGACTGATTCGATTTCATTGACATACCAAGGGGGAGAAAACGGTAGCACCTGTGATGGTGGTGTGGTTTCAACATGTAGCCGTTGGTTTCCCTGTGTGTCCATGGTCCAAACAGGCTGCGTGACGCATTTTTCACCAAAGGATAGAGGCTCGGAATCAGGTATTTCCCAGAAACACCTGCCAGTGGTGATCATTTCTGTCGTCCACCGGGCCCCCTGTGCACCAGCTAAATAGCCACCTGTCGCACGCATCAGGTTTAATGCAGCGATGACTTCCTGGTCCCGCTCGGTAAAATAGGGTGGCGCCGCGCCGATAAAGATATTGGCTATGGAATTATGAAGCGTTTTTTTGCCAAACCCCCCCGCCTTGAGTAATCTGGCAGTGAAAAATGTCACCTCCACTCTAGCTGGCTTGCTATCACTTAATTTTAATACGTACAGTAAACGCTGCAACACGTTCACTGGCAGACTATCGCGGCTTAGTGTCGGCATGGCCGCACGCGACACTTCGTTTAGCCAGATGGAAATTTCATATGGCAAGTCCGTCACATTCGGCGATGCTTTATCAGCTGGCGCAGGAACTTCAAGTGGGGATTCCGCTTGAGCCTTGATCAGCGTTGCGACAACATGCTTGCAGTTGTAGCCCACCGGGCAACTGCATTCCCCGTTGACCAATACATGACCTCCCGGTTGTACTTGCAGAAGGATATTGACGTGATAGCGATTTTTATTTGAACCTGCGACAAGCGCAGTAATGAAGGCGCCGTTTTGGCTAATGCCTAGCGCCGTGACCTTGTTCTCACGATAATATTGATGTCCTCGCGTCAGATATGCGCTCGAAAAAGATGAGATTATGTCGATGGATGAAACAAGAGAGTGCACTGTATTCTAGAACCTTAAAGTTAAAAACACCGTTTTCAGCTGATTGATTTTAGTGGGGGACGTCAAGATGAATTCTTGATCTTGCCCAACCAACTTACTGTCGTTTACATGTTTTTAACTATTGCTTCACCGAATGCAGAGCACGATATTTGTTGTGCCCCTTGTGTCAGCCGTGCGAAATCATAGGTGACGGTCTTGGCGGCGATTGCCCCGTTCATGCCCTTGATAATTAGATCCGCGGCTTCCGACCAGCCGATATGGCGTAGCATCATCTCTGCTGAGAGAATCAATGAACCTGGATTTACGTAATCTTTGCCAGCATATTTCGGTGCGGTACCGTGGGTGGCTTCAAACATGGCAATGCTATCAGACAGATTGGCGCCCGGCGCGATACCGATACCGCCGACTTCTGCCGCCAGTGCATCAGATATATAGTCGCCGTTGAGATTCAAGGTAGCGATAACGTCATATTCTGCAGGACGCAACAAAATTTGCTGTAGAAACGCGTCGGCAATTACGTCTTTAATGATGATGCCTCCGCTTCCATATTTTTCGGGTAATTTCAGCCACGGCCCGCCGTCGATTTCTACCCCGCCGAATTCTCGCTTGGCGAGTTCGTAGCCCCATTTTTTGAAGCCGCCTTCGGTGAACTTCATTATGTTACCCTTGTGTACCAGGGTGACGGACTTGCGCTTATTATCTATGGCATATTGGATAGCACGACGAATTAAACGTTCACTACCTTCAATAGACACCGGTTTGATGCCGATAGCAGAGGTTTCTGGAAAACGGATTTTCGTGACGCCCATTTCATTTTGTAAAAAATGAATTAATTTTTTTGCTTCTGGTGACCCAGCTTCCCATTCGATACCCGCATAAATATCTTCAGTGTTTTCACGGAAGATCACCATGTCCACTTTTTCTGGTTCTGTCACTGGGGTAGGAACGCCTTCGAACCAGCGTACGGGACGTAGGCATACGTATAGGTCAAGAATTTGGCGCAATGCTACATTGAGCGAGCGCATTCCGCCGGAAGTAGGGGTGGTGAGCGGGCCTTTAATGGACACAACATGGTTGCGCACTGCTTCTACTGTTTCATCTGGTAGCCATGTATCGTTGCCATAGGTATTTACGGCTTTCTCGCCAGCATATACTTCCATCCATACGATTTGGCGTTTACCATTGTAAGCCTTGGCGACTGCCTCATCCACTACGTGTCGCATAACAGGGGTGATGTCCACGCCTGTACCATCACCCTCAATGAAGGGAATAATGGGTTGATCCGGTACGTTTAGTGTGTAGTCTTTGTTAACGGTAATTTTCTGGCCTTGAGACGGCACCTGGATGTGTTGGGTCATGTATTTTCGCTCCCCGATGAAAAGCTTGGGGTAATATGGATCGCTTTAATTGAGTGGAAAAGTCGGATGAGTCGCATCCTGTTGTTCAACAAACCTTATGGCGTGATTTGTCAGTTTAGCCGTGACGGTTTGCGCCCAACGCTGGCGGATTATATCGCGGTTCCTGATTTGTATCCAGCGGGACGGCTAGATGCCGACAGTGAAGGTTTGTTGTTGCTTACTGATAACGGTTTGTTGCAACACCGTATTACGGATCCACTGCACAAGTTGGCCAAGATTTATTGGGTGCAAGTGGAAGGCAAGCCCAGCGAGACGGCACTAGCGCAATTGCGGAGTGGGGTAAGATTGCCTGATTTTGTTACTTTGCCTGCTATGGCAAGATTGATGGAAGAACCGGTAAACTTATGGCAGCGCACCCCTCCGATCCGCCAGCGTAAAAATAAACCGACCAGTTGGCTGGAACTAATTATTTGCGAGGGCAAAAATCGTCAGGTACGCCGCATGACAGCCGCGGTGGGTTACCCTACCTTGCGCTTGGTCCGTTACCGGATCGGCGAGTGGGCACTGGATGGGTTGGAGTCAGGCATCTGGCGTGAGGCTGCGTTATAATGTACGCCTTTTTGATTCCTAACAGGAGGATGCCATGCCTATTTACGAATATCGTTGCAGCAGTTGTGGTGTACAAAAAGATGTCATGCAAAAGATCAGTGATACACCGTTGACCGTATGTCCTGCATGTGGCAAACCTACATTCAGCAAACAGCTTTCAGCTGCTGGCTTTCAACTCAAGGGGAGTGGTTGGTACGCCACAGACTTTAAGGGTTCGGGCAGCAAACCAGAAGCTAAATCAGAATCAGCTACTAGCACAGTGAGTTCTGCCACGTCGACTGCGGGTGGCAACGGGTGAAGAAATATTTGCTCACCGGACTATTGGTGTGGGTTCCGCTTGGCATAACCATCTGGGTTCTGAACCTAACGATTAGTACGCTAGACCAGAGTCTGCTGCTACTGCCGGTGAATTGGTATCCAGATAAATTACTTGGTATTCACATTCCCGGGTTGGGCGTGATTCTTACCGTAGTGATCGTGCTCGGTACTGGTTTGCTGGTGCACAATGTTCTCGGACAGCGTCTGTTGAGTTACTGGGAAGGTCTGCTACGCCGCATTCCTGTGGTAAGTAGCATTTATCACAGCGTGAAACAAGTTAGCGATACCTTACTGTCCAGCAACGGACTTGCCTTTCGTAAGGTGCTGCTGGTGCGGTATCCGCACCCCGAGGCATGGTCGTTGGCATTTCAGACCGCTATCCCGGGCGAGGTGACGCAACAACTTAAAGATGAGTATGTGGGAGTATTTATTCCCACCGCACCCAGCCCGGTAAACGGGTTTTATTTCTACGTACGTCGTGCTGATACCATCGAGCTCAACATTAGCGTGGACGTGGCTTTGAAATCCATTATTTCAATGGGCGTAGTGGCTACCCCCGCTATGCCTTACGCGCCAGAAAATCAACGCAATTCACCAATTTATTAGATTAACTTATTGAAAATATGCGAACTCATTACTGCGGACATCTTAACGTTTCAAATCTTGGCCAAGCTGTTTCTTTGTGTGGCTGGGCACACCGTCGCCGTGACCATGGTGGGGTGATTTTTATTGATCTTCGCGACCGCGAAGGGCTGGCCCAAGTAGTATGTGCCCCGGATCGTGCGGACATGTTCAAAATTGCTGAATCTGTGCGCAGCGAATTCGTGCTGCGTATTAGCGGACGTGTGCGGCGCCGCCCGGAAGGGAGTTCCAACAGTAATCTTGGTAGTGGTGAGATCGAAATTCTATGCCATGAAATCGAAGTGCTGAATGCTGCGCTTACGCCGCCGTTCCAGTTGGATGACGAAAATCTGTCGGAAAACGTGCGCCTGACGCATCGCGTGATTGACTTGCGGCGTCCGCAGATGCAGAAAAATCTGATGCTACGCTACAAGACGGCAATGGCGTTCCGCCGTTTCCTGGATGCAAAGGGTTTCATCGATATCGAAACGCCGATGCTGACCAAATCCACACCGGAAGGCGCGCGCGATTATCTTGTGCCATCGCGCGTTCATGCAGGCGAGTTTTTTGCGTTGCCGCAGTCGCCGCAGCTATTCAAGCAGCTGCTCATGGTGGCAGGTTTCGACCGTTACTATCAAATTACTAAATGTTTCCGTGACGAAGATTTGCGCGCAGATCGCCAACCGGAATTTACGCAGGTGGACGTTGAGACCTCATTTCTGGGCGAAGAGCAGATTATGATGCTGATGGAGGAAATGCTTCGCACCGTATTCAAAGAGGTGTTGGGTACCGTTTTACCCAATCCGTTTCCGCGTATTTCTCACGCTGAAGCGATGGAGCGCTTCGGTTCAGATAAACCCGATTTGAGAGTAACACTGGAAATCACCGATGTTACGGATGCGGTAAAAGATGTGGCATTTAAGGTATTTTCTGCGCCTGCCAATCAAGCTAACGGGCGTGTGGCAGCGTTGCGTGTGCCGGGTGGTGGCTCATTTACGCGCGGTGAGATTGATGAATACACCAAATTCGTTGGCATCTACGGTGCACGTGGCTTGGCCTATATTAAAGTCAATGACGTGACGCAGTTGAATGAAACTGGCCTGCAATCGCCTATTGTGAAGAACCTGAATGAAGACGCGCTGAAAATAATCATAGCTCGTACAGGTGCACAGAATGGCGACTTGATTTTCTTCGGGGCGGACAAGGCCAAGATAGTGAATGACGCGCTCGGCGCATTACGCACCAAGATTGGTCACGAGAAAAAATATGTCAGTGGCGCAGCATGGACCCCGCTGTGGGTGGTGGATTTCCCTATGTTTGAATACGATGATGAGGCCAAGCGTTGGAATGCTTGCCATCATCCGTTCACTGCACCCAAGGACGAACACCTTCACCTGTTGGAAAATGATCCCGGACGTTGTCTGGCGAAGGCATACGACATCGTGTTGAACGGTTGGGAACTTGGCGGTGGCTCGGTGCGTATTCATAAGGAAGAAACTCAGTCATTAGTATTCCGCGCGCTCAACATTGGTGCGGAAGAGGCGCAACTAAAATTTGGCTTCTTGCTCGATGCATTGCAATATGGCGCGCCCCCGCACGGCGGGTTGGCCTTCGGCCTGGATCGCATCGTTACGCTGATGACCGGTTCGGAATCGATCCGTGACGTGATTGCTTTCCCCAAGACCCAACGCGCACAGTGTCTGCTAACCCAAGCGCCCAGTGCCGTTGACGAAAAACAACTGAACGAGTTGCACATTCGTTTGCGTCAGAAAGTGCAAACGACGGTGGAAGTGACGAAGGAATAGTGTGGTAGTGTTGACCGTTTGTGTTGCAAAACAGGGAAGAAGTTGAAGCCATATAAGATGAGAATGGCTAGTGCACGGCTAATCCTGCATCTATTTTTCTTGTTTGCAATGCTGTTAGCATTGGCTTCAGTACAAACTTATGCTGATGTGTTTGGGTCATATAATGACCGTGAAATGCGGGTTGTCGCCGTGTCCGCGTTGCCGCTGGAAGGGCGAGAAACCTTGCATCTCATTAAGCAAGGCAGTCCATTTTTGTATGCGCGTGATGGCGTGATATTCAGTAATTTCGAAAAACGATTGCCCAAGCGTCAGCGTGGCTATTATCGTGAATTTACGGTGAAAACGCCTGGAATACGCAATCGTGGCGCACGGCGCATTGTTTGTGGCCAGCCTGTTGAGTGTTATTACAGCGCTGACCATTACCAGACTTTTCGGCGCATTGTGGAATGACATGGATAGTTTGTCACTACGCTTAAAAGATGTAAGAGAGGCGGGTGCATACCGGCTGGGTTGCCGCTTGGATGAGTTGTATGCAGCAGTTGCAGAGGTAGGTTACGTCTTGTTTGAGGTTGATCTGGCTGAGATAGAAGGCAAGGAGAACTTTATCGCTGCCCTCGCTCAAGCAGTCCGTGCGCCGGATTGGTTTGGTAGCAATTGGGATGCGCTGGCCGATACATTGAGTGGTCTTTCTTGGCAACCTGCTTGCGGTTATGTGCTGTTGTTGCGTAATGGTAATGACACCCTCGGGATGGCTGCTGAGGATCACAATATTGCTATGGAAATTTTTGCTGATACGATAGCTTTCTGGAAATCGCAAGATAAACCATTCTGGATTTTTTTCTGCTAGCGCCATTCATGCAATATAAATTACCAGTTTCGGTGTTAGTGGTGATTTATACCTTGGATTTTGAGGTGTTGCTTCTGGAACGCGCTGATCACCCAGGTTCTTGGCAATCAGTCACCGGTAGCCAAGATGAAGGTGAATCTTTGCGCGAGACAGCTGTGCGCGAAGTGTTTGAAGAGACCGGCTTGGATGCCAATCACTATGGTTTGGTGGACTGGCAGGTTCAAAATATCTATGAAATTTATGCAAAATGGCAGCATCGCTATGCACCGGGTACTCGGCACAACACCGAGCATGTATTTGGATTGGAATTACCTTGCGTGCTTCCTGTCCAATTGTCACCGCGGGAACATCTCAGTTATAAATGGTTGCCTTGGCAGGAAGCTGCGGGGCTGGTATTTTCGCCAAGTAACCGCGAAGCGATTTTGCAGCTGCCTGCAAGAGAAAAAGCGAGGGGCTGAAACGGTCCATACAAAGTGAACGAAAGATTTTCAAATGAAGGAAATTGAGAGGCAGGGTGGCATGATATCGATTGCCTACGATCATCCCGGCTGCGCCACTTCGACAGCGTGGGCGAAGAAGCCGCGCGAACCGGAACTCGGTGAAAAAACTATACTGATCGAGCGCATCAAGCGACTGTTAAAAGAACAGGATGCGGTGCTGGTGGCGCACTATTACGTACATCCAGACTTGCAGGATTTGGCTGATGCTACGGGCGGTTGTGTATCTGACTCCCTTGATATGGCCAATTTCGGCCATCAGCATCCGGCGCAAACGTTAGTGGTGGCGGGGGTGCGTTTCATGGGTGAGACAGCGAAAATCCTCAACCCGGAAAAGCGAGTGTTAATGCCTGATTTGGATGCAAACTGTTCGCTCGACCTTGGTTGTCCGGTGGAGGAGTTTACTGCTTTCTGTGACGCACATCCGGATCGTACCGTGGTGGTATATGCCAACACCAGTGCGGCGGTGAAGGCACGTGCCGACTGGGTGGTAACCAGTTCTATTGCGTTGCCCATCGTTAAGCATCTTAAGGAGCAGGGGCAGAAGATATTGTGGGCACCGGATCGTCATCTGGGCCATTACATTCAGCAACAAAGTGGCGCCGACATGTTGCTGTGGCAAGGTTCATGTGTGGTGCATGACGAGTTCAAGGCCAAGGAGTTGGCTGACCTTAAGGCGCAACACCCGGATGCCAAGGTGCTAGTTCACCCGGAATCTCCCCCGGCAGTGGTGCAGCTTGCTGATGTGGTGGGCTCCACCACGCAGCTCATTAAGGCAACACAGAATTTGGCTGCGAACAAGTTCATTGTGGCGACCGATAACGGTATCTTGCACAGGATGAAAACTTTATCGCCTGACAAGGTGTTTCTTGAAGCACCTACGGCTGGAGAGGGCGCGACTTGCACTAGCTGTAATCACTGTCCGTGGATGGCGATGAACGGGTTGCTGAATCTGGCCGAAGCGTTGGAAAAAGGGAAGAATGAGATACAGGTTGATCCGGTAATCGGGCGTCGTGCCAAGGTTTCTATCGAACGCATGCTGGATTTCGCGCGTCAAATCGGCCTTCCCACCCGAGGCATCGGTAACGCCTGACGAATGTTTGCGGCTAACAACACGCTCATTGCGTATATTTAATGATATGTGGTCTGCTGATGCGGTATTGATGAGCCACTTATGATCACACTGAACATCGTCACCTACAATATTCACAAGGGTTTATCCCATTTCAATCAGCGTATTGTGCTGCACGAAATGCGCGAGCGCTTGCGTGAACTCAACGCCGATATTGTATTCCTGCAGGAGGTGCAGGGCGAGAACAGCCGCGACATAAGACATCCCCATAGCTACGCTACTTCGCCGCAGCATGAGTTTCTGGCTGACCAGATATGGCCGCATCATGCGTATGGAAAGAATTCCGTTTATATAGACGGTCATCACGGAAATGCACTCTTGAGCCGTTACTCGATTGTGGAGTGGGATAATCTGGATATTTCCGCGCACCGCTTCGAGAGCCGAGGCCTGCTGCATTGTGTAATTGACCTGCCAAAAACCGATCAGAGTGAAATCACTCAGCCTCTGCATTGCATTTGTGTACATTTTGGTTTATTCAAACGCGGCCGCAGAGTGCAATTTAATGCGCTGATTGAGCGTATCAAGCGGATGGTGCCGGTGGATGCGCGTCTGATTGTCGCGGGTGATTTTAATGATTGGCGTAACAATGCCAGTCGTCTGTTAGCCCATGAATTGCAATTGCATGAGGTATTTGAAAAAAATCTCGGCAGGCCGGCACGCAGTTTTCCGGCGGGTATACCGCTACTGCGCATGGATCGTATTTATGTGCGGGGGCTGGAGATCAAGCGCTGTGAAGTGCATTCGTGGAGAAAAATTTCAGACCATGTAGCGCTGTCCGCGACGCTCGCTCTATGAGCAGTACGCATCTGGTTGATGGTCATATTCTGATTCTGTTGCGTAATGGGGAAGAATATTTTCCGCGCCTGATTGCGGCGATAGACGCCGCGACCCGCACGGTCTATCTGGAAACTTATATTTATGCCGCCGATAATTGCGGTCGCCAGGTCTCGCAGGCGTTGCAGCGTGCGGCCAAACGTGGCGTGAGGGTGCACTTGCTGCTGGATGGTTACGGCTCGGCCGATTTGCCGGATGCGTGGGTGGATGAGCTGCGCGGAGCGGGCGTAGAGGTGTTGTGGTATCGCCCGGAAATCGCGCGCTTTAGTTTGCGCCGCCACCGCCTGCGCCGTTTGCATCGCAAGCTGGCGTTGGTGGATGAGCATATCGCTTTTGTAAGCGGCATCAATATCATCAATGATGTGCCGGGTGGTCGAATTGTAGCGCCGCGTCTGGATTATTCGGTTGAGGTCCGGGGAGCTACGGCAGGACATATACAATTTGTAATGCGGCGTTTATGGACGCTGGTGTCATGGATAAATTTTCGGCGACAGCGCGAGCGCGTAAAACTACTGGCCCCGCACAAGAATCCTGAGCCACAAAAAGTGGCGTTCGTGTTGCGCGACAACTTGCGTCATCGTCACGATATTGAACACGCCTATCTCAAAGCCATTGCCGGGGCGCGGCGAGAGATCATCATTGCCAACGCCTATTTTCTGCCGGGAATGCGCTTCCGCCATGCTTTATTAAATGCGGCTAGACGCGGAGTGCGCGTTGTGTTGCTGTTGCAAGGGCGGGTGGAATATCGTCTGCAGCACTTTGCTACGCGTGCGCTGTATAATGAGCTATTGCGAGCAGGTATTGAAATTCACGAATACCACGCCAGTTTTATGCACGCCAAGGTGGCGGTGGTGGATGGCTATTGGGCAACCGTAGGTTCATCCAATATAGATCCATTCAGCCTGTGGCTGGCGCGCGAAGCTAACCTGGTCGTTCGCGATGCAGGGTTTGCTGAATCATTGCGTGCTGATTTGTTGCAAGAGATTGCGCATAGCGCTCGGTTAATTTCCCATTCTGTGTGGCGCAAGCATAGTATATGGATGCATTTTCTGATGCGTATTAGCTATGCAATGGTTCGTTTCTTGACTGGCGTGATTGGTTACGCACGCGGACATGATAATGTTTAGCCGCTATCTGTCTGGTAGATTGGTTGGTCTGGTACAAATCACAAAAACTCGACCACACGGATTTACGTGAACGTAAAACGCGCGATGATCCTGTTCAATCCGGTCGTTCATGTTTCAATTAGCAAGTCGTTTGCGATTTCGAAAAAGCACCGCCGCCCCCACCAGTGACATTGCCCATACGATGGCTGCCCCACTGGGTAGATCTAGCCATACTGACAGCAACAGTCCTCCAGCATAACCTGAGGAGCCTACCGCGAAGGCAATGATTATGCGTTGTCGTTTCCGTTGCAGATTGTGTGTGGCGAGTGCGGGGACGATGAGGCTGGCGAATACTAGATAAACTCCAACCAGTTGTACCGAGGCGGTTACAGCCAGCGCGAATAGCGTATAGAAACCCATGCTGCCAAATCGTTTATTAACTACGTTCCATAGTGCCAGCAACGTGGCAGTGAGAATCGCCGTTGCTATGAGCTGGTTTTTGCTCACCCACAGGATTTGCCCGACCAGCAAGTCTTTAATATGCTCGCCGGCTTTGGTGTCGTGGCTCATCAGCAGGATGCTGCCACTGGCGGCGAGTACGAACAGCAAGCCAATGCAGGCTTCTTGAACTTCTGGTAGTTTGCGTTCTATGACGGTTAGCAGCTCTGCGCCTAGCAGGGCGCTGGTGGCTGCCATTACTTGCACTGCGAGCGGATATTCGGTCAATCTCAGCAGTCCCGCGATGACCACGCCGAGCCCTGCGATCTGCGCCACGGTGATGTCAGCGAAGATAATGCCGCGCGCCAACACCTTCATGCCGAGTGGGACATGGGTGGCGAGTACCAAAAGCCCGGCAATGAAGGCGGGCAGCAAAATTTCAAGATCGACTATATTCATCTTGTGTACTCCTAAAACCTTCTTCTCCACATGCTATTGAATGGAAGATGGGAGGAGAGAATGTTAAATTTAACGAGATGTCATTCCCGCCAGCAAACGCGCGATAGTATCGTCAAACAGGCCGAACAAATCTTTCGAGCCTTCCGAGCCACCTACACTGAATGGCAAAACTACTTCAGGAATGTGTGCGCGATCGGCAATCCATTTTGATGGTTTTGGATTTTGATAGGCTGAACGAACTACCATTTTTGCCGGAGATTGTTGTAACTGTACTATCACTTTCGACAGGTGCGACACGCTGGGTTCCATACCGGGCTTGGGTTCCAGTACGGCAACTTGTTTCAGCCCCAACCATATATTCATATAAGAATATGCTTGGTGCTGTGCGACAAAGGGCTGCCCTTTTAGTGGTGCGGCTTGCTTTTCCCAGCGTGTTATTGCGGTTTGCCAAGTTTGAGTGAAGGCCTGTAGGCGGCTTACGTAGAACGCTGTGTTGGCGGGATCAAGCTCGACCAGCCGCTCCGACAGCGCTTTTGCAATAGGGAGAAAGTTGCGAGCATCGAGATGGATGTGCGGATTGCCTAGGGCATGCAGATCGCCCAAAGCGCGATCCAGGCTAACGGGGATTTCCAGCATGGTCACATAGCTTGCGGCGTTGAAGTAACCCGGTTTACCGGGGACGGCGTTGACATTCCCAGATTCGCGCAGCATGAGCGGTAGCCAAGCTAATTCTAATTCCGCGCCGGTGCACACCACCAGTTGCGCACGGCGTGCCCTGGAAATTAGACCGGGGCGTGCTTCCACATAGTGTGGGTCTTGCAACGCGTTGGTAGCGGTATAGATGTTAACCTTGTTTGCCGCCAGCTCCTTTGTCAGCGCTGCCCATTCGGGTTCGCAGGCTAGGACTTCCAGGGCTGCATGTACCGGCTTGGTGAGCGCCACTAGCAGCAAGTACATTAAAGGGAAGAATATTTTTTTCATGGTGTTGTCCTTTGGGTTTTGTCAGACAAACAAGGAAGGCATCGTGTTTTCCATTGCCTGCATAGCCTCTTTCATGGCCCTGACGGTTAATTAAAACTTGTGTACGCCGTGCGCACCCAAACTCATAATATATTGCATAAAGATTTGCGTATCGGTCAGACCTTGCCGAGAATTGTCTTGAGCCAACTGCATGCGCATGCGCGAAAATTCGCTTGGACTGTAGTCAAACATTATTGTAGTGCGGGTGGGGGTATAGCCATAGTTGCTGATAATATTGGAAGTATTCAGGAAGCCGACCTGAGCTATGCCAGAATTAAGCCGGTCATATCGCAGCCCTACACGCCAACGTGGCTTGAATTGATGAACGCCTTGTACATACCAGCCAGATTGGGTCACTGAGTAACTGTCTGGAGTTGTAAGGTTGTAAGTGAGCGTGCCGTCTTCACGACGCCGGAAATATTCACCTTGCAGCTTAAAGTTCGTTAGACGGATATTACCGTTTGGCGCGTATTTCCACACGAAATCTACTCCGGCAGTCTTGCTATTACCATTGAACAGGTTACTTACGCCACCTGTTGTACCGAGTAAATCGGGCACAGCATCAAATTGTGCGTTCTCACGTTTGGTCTGATGCAAAGAAATACCCGCGAGGAAACTGCTGCTGTCACCCACGTCAGAACCGACATGCGCGAACAGTACGCTGGAACCCACGCCATTTTTTTGCCGGCTAGTGCCCGGGTAACTGAGTCCTCGGCCGATTTCGGCACCGAGTTCAATAAAGGTATCGGTTGGCGCCAACCATCTTAATTGCATGCCGTCTTCACTTAACTGGTTGTTCCAGAATGTGCGATAAACGAGGGGCTGATCAACGAAATCCCATGCATGGGCATGTACCTCGTTCAAGTAGCCCAGATGGGAAAAAAATCGTCCAAACATTAGATTGAAGCCATCGCCCAGCGTGGTGGTCTGTACATAGGCATTCTCCACACCCAAACCGTTGTCAGGCGATAAGGCAAGTTTAGCTTCACCACGGAACTGTGGATCGATGTTGGCAATAAGGCTTAGCTCTGTTTCTTGCAGGCTGAACCCTTTGCTATACCCGTGGTTGTTGGGAGCCATGGCAAAGCCGGTGATGGGCACCGCCGGATCTTGTTTTAAGTTTTCATAGGTGCCCGTCAGGATCAGCGAGGTGGCCGGATTGTACGCGCTCACACTAGAGGCAGGAGCACGGTTGGGCTGTGGTGCGGGGGCTTGTACTTGCGCTTGCGTAATCGTGGCTTCGGCTTGGCGGCTGGCCTCGGCTTGTTGCAGACGTTGTTCAAGTTGCGTGATGCGTTGTTCGTAACTGTCTTTCAGTTGTTTGATCTGTTCGCGAATGTCGTTTAAATCTTTATCACTTGCAGCATAGACGTTCAGGGGCAAAGACAGTGCTATACATAACATTGCATGCTTAAGAGAGTCGCTATAGATTGCCATTCCATTTCGCCCGATTGTAATCTTCTACAAATTTTTTGTATTTCAGTTATTCAAGTGGAATACAGCTGCCCTAAGTGAAATTTATTCCTTCATTTATTTTTATAACCAGCTGGTATTTTATTCTACTGTATGAATCTGTCCGTGCGTTGAGCCATATAACAAAACCACAGCGATATTTAAAGAATCATCATATGCACGCTTAACCAGTGTTATTGGGTAATATTTTTGCTGATTTTCGTATCGGTTAAATAATAGGGTAGCAGCCAAAAAAAGAGAATAAGCAAATTCCTTATTTATTATTTAACGGAAATCCACCAGTTATTTTCAATCTTGCTCTGGTAGATCAAATGCAAGCAAGCGGTGAAATGGATGCTAGTAAATTTGAATTTTAGAGGTACTCAAATATGACGTTCTTCAAAAATTGGAACGGAGGTGAACCACTGTCTCATTCGAAGGCAAACGAATTGGCAATTGTTTGAGTACTTTAATATGGCAACACAACTTTTCAGGCAAGCGCAGGATGATGTCGAAGCATTGGTCATCCTGGAATAATACGCTGGCTTTCCGCCCATCAATATCCACCACGTTGTGAATCTTAGCTGGTGCCTTTGAAATCTCGTGGGCGGAAGGGTTCATCATGTTCATGCCGTAGCCGAACACTTTCTTTTTGGTGGGCCAATTGATACAGAATTGGCAGGACCAGCAACGTCAGTGCAGTTGAGGACAAAATGCCTCCAATCACAACCGTCGCGAGCGGGCGTTGCACTTCGGCACCTGTACCCATGGCGATCGCCATGGGTACAAAGCCCAGGGATGCCACCAGTGCGGTCATCAGCACCGGGCGCAAGCGGGTGAGCGCCCCCTCCTGGATTGCTGCATCAAGATGCATGCCTCCATCGCGCAAAGATCGAATGTAGGAGATCATCACCAAGCCATTGAGCACTGCAACACCTGACAGCGCAATGAAGCCCACACCCGCCGAAATAGAAAGCGGAATCCCCCGTAGCCACAGCGCCAGTATCCCGCCGGTCAAGGCAAACGGTACGCCGGTGAACACCAGCAGTCCATCCTTCACGTTATTGAACATTATAAACAACAGTATAAATACCAGCAGCAATGCGACAGGAACCACAATCTGCAGACGCTTTGCCGCTGATTGCATTTGCTCGAAGGTGCCGCCCCAGGTTGTCCAATAGCCAGCAGGTATCGGAACCTTCTGTTGAATCTCCTGTTTGGCTGCGGTGACGAACGAGCCAATATCCCGTTCTCGTACGTTAGCTGTTACCACCACGCGGCGTTTGCCGTTCTCGCGGCTGATCTGATTCGGTCCAGGCGCCACATGAATGATCGCGACGTCACTAAGTTGTATATAGTTGGAGGGGGGACGGCCAGTGGCCCCAAAGTGTTCAATGTCAGCCAGTTGCAAATAATTGGAGCGAAATTGGCCATTGGCTTGATTGTCAGGCAAACGAATCGGCAGTCGTTTAAGCGCCTCCATATCACTTCGCAGCTTTTCAGGCAGGCGCACGATAATGTCGAAGCGGCGGTCGCCCTGGAATAATACTCCGGCTTTTTGGCCGCCCATCGCAATGGCAACCGCATCTTGTATATCCCCCACACTGACGCCGTAGCGAGCGGCTTTTTCACGATTTATCTGGATAGTAAGCATTGGCAAACCTGTGGTTTGCTCAACTTTGACATCCGTTGCGCCGGGAACCTTAGCCAACACGTTTGAAATTTCTTCGGCGGTATGGTTCATCGTATCCATGTCATCGCCAAATACCTTTACGGCCACGTCGCTGCGAACGCCGGATAACAACTCGTTGAACCGCATCTGGATCGGCTGGGTGAACTCATAGTTGTTGCCGGGTACTTTGGTTACCGCTTGCCGCATGGCATCGACCAGGTCGACTTTGCTACGCCCTGGATCAGGCCACTCAGATTGCGGTTTCATCATCACGAAATTATCGGCGACGTTAGGCGGCATGGGGTCGGTGGCAATTTCGGCGGTTCCCATCTTGGCAAAAATCGTGTCAACCTCAGGAAACTGCTTGATTGTCCGCTCCAGTTCAGCTTGCATCTCGATCGCCTGCGACAGGCTGGTTCCGGGAACGCGTAGTGCATGTAGCGCGATATCGCCTTCGTTTAAGCTCGGCACGAATTCGCTACCCATGCGTGTGGCAAGCAGGCCGCTAAGTATCACGGCGACCATTGCAATAATTAATATCAACTGCTTGTTAAGCATTGCAAAATTAAGCATCGGTTGGTAGCCGCGTTTGGCCAGGATCATCAAGCGACTTTCTTTTTCGCTGACTTTGTGGCCGATGAGCACCGCCACCGCCGCAGGAATAAAAGTAACCGATAGAATCATGGCTCCCAGCAAAGCAGCCACTACAGTGAACGCCATCGGATGGAACATCTTTCCTTCCACGCCGACGAGTGCGAATATTGGCAGATAGACCACCATGATAATTAACTGGCCAAACAAGAGGGGTCTACGTGCTTCTTTGGAGGCTGTAAATACCTCATGAAAGCGCTCTTCGGGAGTTAATTCTCGGCCGACCACGGCTTGCGTATGGGCAAGCCGCCGTATGCAGCTCTCTACAATCACCACGGCACCGTCGATGATAATGCCGAAGTCCAGAGCCCCCAGGCTCATCAAGTTGGCGCTGACTTTGTTAGCGACCATGCCGGTGAAGGTGAACAGCATAGCCAACGGAATTACCAGGGCAGTGATGATGGCGGCGCGGATGTTGCCGAGAAATAGAAACAGGATCGCAATCACTAGCAGCGCTCCCTCGATCAGATTTTTTTTGACGGTGTTGATAGCCTTGTCGATCAGAATCGTACGGTTATAGACCTCATGGGCTACCACGCCTTGCGGTAGCGTGCGGTTGATTTCTCCCAGACGTTTGGCGACGGCCTGGGAGACTGTTCGGCTGTTCTGGCCGATCAGCATGTACACGGTGCCGAGCACCGCCTCGCGCCCGTTCTCGGTCGCGGCGCCGGTGCGAAGTTCCTTGCCGATGCCGACTTCGGCCACTTCTCGAATTCGGATAGGCACGCCTTGTTGGCTGTTAACAATAATATTGCCGATGTCTTCGACGGTGGCGACCTGACCCGGCGCGCGGATCAGATATTGCTCGCCGCGCTTTTCGATATAACCAGCCCCGATGTTGTTGTTGTTGCGCTCAAGGGCCGTAACCAGATCTTGCAGTGACAGACCATAGGCCACCAATCTGTCCGGGAACGGCGCCACTTGGAATTCCTTCACGTAACCGCCAATGCTGTTGATTTCGGTCACGCCGGGCACATGGCGCAGCTGCGGTTTGATGACCCAGTCCTGGATTTCGCGCAGGTCGGTGGAAGTGTAGGGTGTGCCATCGGCCTTGCGTGCACCTTCCTTGGATTCGACCGTCCACATGAAAATTTCCCCCAGGCCAGTGGAGATTGGTCCCATACTGGGTTCGATACCCGCCGGTAAGTTGCCCTTGGCCTGCTGGATGCGCTCATTGACGAGTTGGCGCGCGAAGTAGATATCGGTACCGTCCTTGAAAATCACGGTGACTTGCGATAGCCCATAGCGCGATAGCGATCGAGTCTCCTGCAGATTAGGTAGACCGGCCATTACGATTTCGATCGGAAACGTGATGCGCTGCTCGGATTCCAGCGGCGAATATCCAGGTGCTGCAGTATTAACTTGAACTTGCACATTGGTAATATCGGGAACGGCGTCGATCGGCAAATTCTGGTAACTAAAGACCCCCAACACAGCCATTCCAACCGTCATCACCAGCACCAGCCAGCGCTGATCAATGGCAAAACGAATTATTTTTTCGAACATGAAGGTCTCCTAATGGTCATGGCTTGCGCCGGCTTTGCCCAAGTCGGCCTTGATCAGGAAACTGTTCTTCGCGGCGTACCGCTCGCCTGCACTCAAACCCTTGACCACTTCAATAAACTTGCCGTCGCTACGTCCCAGTTCCAGCGGGTGCGCTTCAAAAAAAGTACCATAGCGGACGAAGACAGCCGTCCAATCGCGCACTGTCTGGATGGCATCTGCGGAGACTGCTATCGGCACCTCCACCTCATCAGCCACCAGCTCGATATTGACGGGCAGACCGGGTCGCCAGATGCCTTTGGGGTTGGGCAAAATGATATGTGCTTCTGCTGTGCGAGTCTGCTCGCCCAGCAGCGCGCCAAGATGCTCTACGCTGCCACTGCTCTGGAAATCAAAAGAGCTTGCTTTTACTATAGCCTTCTGCCCGATTTTTACGGTATTCAGATCTTTGGAGTAGATGGTCAATACCGCCCAGACTGTGGATAAATCAGCCACGACAAAGATGTTGGCATCTTCCTTAAGTACTTGGCCGACCGAAATTTGCTTCTGCATCACGATGCCATCGATGGGCGCGCGGATTTCATAGCGCGTGAGATTACTGTTGTTCGTCAGAGAGCCGCCGAGCGAAGCCAGCTTCTGTTTTACACTCTGAACGATGATTTCAGCTTCCTGCATTACGTTGCGTGCTTGTAGATAGTCCTGCTCGGCGGAAATTTTTTCTTCCCATAAGCTTTTTTCGCGCTCGAACGTAGTGCGCGCCAAGCTCAACCGTTTTTGTGCTGCTAGCAGTTCACTTCGCAGGTCGGCCAGGGCTTGGCTGGAAATCACTGCCAGGACATGGCCTTTGCGCACTGGGTCACCGGCATTCGCGCCTACCGACTCAACCACTCCGGCTAGTCGCGGCACAACATACACCACCCGATCTTCGTTGAAACTGATGTGGCCAATAAGTTGCAATGTGCTCTTGATGCGCGCCGGTCCAGAGGTCAGCATTTCGATGTTGCCTTGCTTGATCTGTTGATCGGTCATGCTCACGCGTGCTTCGATCTGCTCATAGGTAAACGAGTAAGGCTTATTGCCCAATTGAGCGTCGATCGTTACTTTGAAAGAATGCGGCTCCTCAACTACTGCATTGCCTTTTAGATAATCATTTTGCTTGACGAAGGTGATTTTCTGAGGCTTGCGACCGAGGCGTTCGAGGGTGATGGTAACTTTACTGGTGGCAGGATCGAGCGGCTTGCCGTTTTTGTAGGTATAGACGCGAAACTCAGGTTCCACGCCCTCTTCGAAGATTGTTATTTCAACCCCATAGCCGTTTTGTGTGAATAACTTTCCACCGTGTTGACCTGTCTGCGGTTCAGCTTCTGAGTGATTTTTTGAGTGATTGTCGTGTGAGTGGCCGTCATGCTCATTTTTATCCTCTTCGTGCAGCTTTGTGCCGCCTTGGCTGCTGAGAATCAGCATGGCGATTACGATGCCGATCGCCAGAACAACGGCAATGTAAATAGTTTGTTTTTTGTTTAGATTCAGTTTCATGTCGATTTCCCTATGGCGTTGTGGCGGCCAGCTTTAACGGTTATCAGAGCGGTGAACCATCGGGCGCTTCGCCAAGAACACGTTCGATTTCGGCAGCAGATCGATGCGCTTCTGCCAAGGCGCGCAGGTATTGAGATTTGGCTTGGAACAGCGTGCGCTGAGCGTCGAGCGCCTCAAGGAAGCTAAACTTACCCATAAGGAAACCTTTGGTCGCGGCATCGTAGGCACTTTGCGCACCCGGTAGAATCTCTCGCTGTAAAATTTCAATTTCTTGACGGGCAACATTAAGACGCTCGAGCGCTTGAGCGATCTCATTATTGAGACGGATCTCGGTTCCAGACAGCTCGTCCCGTGCCTTGTCGGTGCGGCGTAGCGCCTCCAAAATATTTCCTTGGTTGCGATTGAAGATCGGGATCGGCAATGACACGCCAAGAAGCGCTTGGTTGAGGCCTATTTCAGCGTTGCGTCTACCACCCAAACTAAGTGTCACGTCCGGAACGCGAAGAGTGCGTTCTACTTCCACCAGTGCCTGTCGGCGGTTCACTTCAAGCTGCGCGCGAGCCAACCCGGGTGAATTTGCCAAGCGGGCCGTTAAATCTTTCAGCGTGGGTAGTGCAGGCAGCGCCTCAACTTGGCCCTCAGCTCGTTCGAAACGAGGCGATGCATTTCCCCATATAGCCGTGAGGCGTTTGCGTGCCATTTTCAGGCTGGTGGATGCTTGACTTAGTTCGACGCGGACGCTCGCTTCGGCAACACGCGCCTTTGTTTCTTCGACCGGGGACACCTTGCCGGCCGTGACTCGTTTTGAAGCAGCAGAAGTTGCCCGTTGAGAGAGCTCGACCAATCCTTGCGTTAAAAGAGAACGTTCTTGCGCCACAAGCACATCAAAAAAAGCCACCATGACGGCTGCGCGAATTTCTGCGCGCATGGCATTCAATTCTGCCGAAGCTACATCGAGGCGCCGCTCGGCGGCGGCAATACGCGCGGGTCGCTTACCGCCGAGCTCTAACGGCTGGTTGATGTAGACTGCGGTGAGACGATTCGCGGGCCGTGTATCCTCGATTAACGCCTCAACTCGCGGGTTCGGCCGAAGGCCAGCTTGAAGGATTGATCCAGAAACTGCTTCGAGTTCCCGTCTGGCGGTAGACAGGGCTGCATTGGCGCCATAAGCCAATTCGAGAGCGGCTTTTAGCGTAAGTGGGGCGGCTGGCTCGGTAACGCGGAGTGCGTTACCCTCGACAGCCACATAATTGCTGAGGCTTCTCATTTCAAGAGCTAATGAGGGATTGAAAATTATCGCCGCCAACCCAAGCGGTAAAAGCAGTTTCATCATCCAATTCTCCTGATGAAGTAGGGAAGAAGTCCGGCGAGACCTCGAAATAGGTTAAATGTAAAAATTAACGTCTCGCCAATTTAACCCGAATATTCATAAATGTGCGCCGGCTCCCTTGCCCTTAAAAATTTGTTAAGCATTTTGTTCGTCGGATGCATGAATAACTACACCGCTCCTTCACATTGTTGCCTACCAAATGAGCGAGGTTCGCAGGGGCGAGTGGTTGTACGAGTTTTTACCATATAAATCCTGCGAGAAAAATTTCGCTTAACTCGTAAAAACTCTACGCACCACTATTCAGTTTTATGACAGGAGGTGCCTGAGCTGGAGGGCGGTAATATGAAAAACGAAAAGAAGTTTGTTTCGTTTGGCCAATAATGGTCAGAGGTATTGCATTTAATAAAGAAGTCGGCAATCTGGTATGTGATGCTCCCTGATAATCTGTCAGCAACAGGATGTAATCATTTTTATATCCCTGCGCCATGCCAATGGTTGGAAATTCCGCCTTGACATCGCTTAACTCTGGTTGGGCAGTTGCAGCGTCAGCATGGTCGAGTATGTCACCATTGAGATGGAAATGTATGCTGCCGGAATGGAAATCATCGCTGACATGTGCATGCACTAATGGCGCGATGCATTGCAGCATCGACAGTAGTGCAATCAAGCTTAAGTTTTTCCATTTTCGTGTCATATGATCAATTCTGAACAGGTCAAATAGCTGTCTTCAATGCAGTTTCGTAGTTTAGAGTCCTAATAATAGGGCGAGAGGCATAAAAATAAAATAGGTAATTTGCTTATTTATTGGTGTTTACTAAGCGAAATATACTGGCAATTTCTATTTTAGAAAAATCTGTTATTCACTTTGCAGAGTGTCAGCCGAAGTAAAGGTCCAAGTACGTGTGATATTGAGAATATCCGTGTCTTTGCGGATGTCCGGCGGGAGCGGGGAGAAAGGCGCAGCCAGTTTTACGATACGCCGTGCTGCAGCATCCAGGATGGGCTGCCGGGATGAGCGACTCACCTCCACATTTTCCACACTGCCGTCTGCACGGATGGAGACGCTGAGTTGCAGTGTGCCATAAATATTTTTCTGGCGCGCAATTTGGGGATAGTTCATGTTCCCTACACGTTCTACTTTGATGCGCCAATCTTCAATATATTTTGCGAAGCGGTATTCTTGGGTGCGCGCACCGATAAACTTTCGCCGTGGCAATTTTTGATAAGCATCAAAATCCTTGCTAATCTGTGCTTCCAGGCGTGCGATCTCCAGCCTGCGTTGCATCATGTCTAGGTTATTTGTATTGTCACTGGCACTTTGGTGTTGTTCTTGTCCTTGGGTTTTTTGTTGCGGTATGCGGTGTGTGCTTATGGCCGCCTGTGCCAGCAGGAGTTTGACTCCTTGTTCGAGCTGCTGCACGCGTTGCGCGGATTGTTCCGGCGTGAATTGTTTATCATCGGTCAAGGTAGGCAGCGGGCTTTTTGCGTGACGATCTTCAGTTGTATTACCCCCGCCGTCGAGGTTGTTTTGTGCCAAGGCATCGGCCTTAACAGGGCGCGATTTTGCTTTACTGTTTACCAGTACCACTTGCAGCGGTTGTAGGGAATCATTAATTTTGCGTGGGTCAGGCAGGGCGAAGCCGATGCCAAACAGCATAAAAGCATGCAGCACTAGCGAAAATGCCAGGGCAATGGCGATTGGCTGTTTGAACAGAACTAGCAAGCGGTGGCCTCCTCCTCAATCTTGGAGATAAAGCGGGCATTGAAATTCAGGTCAAGCAGGTCAATTTCGCCTATCTCCAGAATTACACGCGTGTTAGGTGGTAATTCCGGTAAGGATGGGATGCGGCCCACCAGTGGAATGTGGACGAATTTCACCAGATTTTCGCGTAGTACCAGCGCTTCGGCTTGCTGAATGTTTTCCTGCAGCAGCCAGCGTAAGCACCAATAGCGTTCCATATTGCGTTGGAATTCGTTGTAAAGCGTATAGGCAGTGTCGAAGTCGCGCATCACGGCGAACAGTGTTGTGTCGTTTTTAGTATAGGCGGGTGGGTCTTCGCGCAACAGGCTGATAATCTGGCGCTGGTTTACAAAGTCTATGTAGCGGCGCAACGGCGAGCTTGACCACATATATTGCGCTACGCCCAACCCTTGGTGTGGTGCCGGCACGGTACTCATTTTCACCTTGCCGTTGTTTTGCGTGCGGTAGATGCCCGCTACATCGTGCGTCGCGAGCAGTTTTCCCCATTCAGAATTTACGAAAATCATCAGCTCTGCTACCACCTTGTCAATGGGTGAGCCACGCTGCCGAGTACTGATACTGACGCGATCGTTTTCCACGTGAAAATTGTAATCCACCTGCTGAATACTATTGTCGGCGGATTTGCCACGTGTTGCTTCCAGCTTTTGCGCTAAATTCCATAATAGCGTGAGCTCTGCCGCAAAGAGAAAATCCTGCTTGCCGGCAGCCAGAGTCTCCTCATTGAATAGCGGTTCCAGCGTGTCATGGCGCAGGTTGGCGGCGATATGGATGCGCTCAATGCGGCTTTCCGTGCTGAGCACGGCCAAGGTGTCGGCATCCACTTCGAGGTACATGGAAAGCGACGGGCAAACTTTGTCGGCACTTAGGGTAAATGCCTGCACCACGCTGTCTGGTAACATGGTGATCTTGTCTCCAGGCATGTATACCGTGGACATGCGCTGCATCGCAATATCATCACCTGGTGAACCAGGCGCTATGCCCAAAGACGGGGCGGCAATGTGCACACCGATACGCCAGTTACCGTTGGCAAGTTCTCTAACCGACAAGGCATCGTCGATTTCTGTGGTAGTCGCATCATCTATGCTGAATGCAGTATCCACTGCTAGTGGCAGGTCGGGCCAGACAGCTAAATCGATCTCACCGAAACTGGTTCCATGCGGGAAATTTTCAAACAAGAAGCGCTGCAGATGATAAGCCTGCGTGGAAGGAACTGCTCCGCAGCGTTGCAACAAGTGCGCGGCCGACAAGTGCGTAGCGGTGCAGGCGGCCTCCAGCGCTTTCACCTCAAGGGTGTTGCGATCCGGTTTGTATAGTAGATACGATAATTTGTCGGTGAATTCCGGCGGCAGGGTGAAAGCGATTAGCTCGTTGGTGTAACGCGCTTGCAAGGCGGCTTGCAAGCGTTTTTTTTCGGCGCTGGCTAGCGCAGATTTGAGGGCGTCCGGTGGTGCGGCCTTATAATATCCCTTGCCTTTTTTGTAAAAATACATTGGCGAGGAATGCAGGCGAATCAAGGTGCCCGCTGCCTCGATTGAATGGGGCGTGTGGCCAAAATATTCACTGGCCAGTTCATTAAAGCCGAAATCATCCGGCGGGCTACATTCCCACAAAAATTCTACATCTATGTCTGCTGCGATGTCTTCCGCCTGCGTCATAAATTCAGTTAGCCCGGGTTGGGCAAAACGTAACAGCACGTTGGCGGCTTTGATCTTGCTGCGCTTGCCATGCGTGCTTTCTACTTGCAGCGAGGTTATGCTGTCAGTGAGTATCGATCCGACCTTGAAAGCGCCGTCTTCTTCGTAAAAAATGTTCATAGGGGATGTAGCGAAAAGAGTGTCGCGATTATACCCCAGCGCTGATCATGGCCTGGAATTTCACTTCAGTTACGAATATCAACTAAGCTTTGACCTTACCAAGCCAATTGATAGAGGTCTAGATTAGATGCACTCTGAATGGCAAAGAGAATTGTGTCCATTAAATATTCTGTGGAATTGGTTTTATGCCATGAATATGATTGCAATTATTTTTGTATGTGTGCGATATCGCACAGATTCTGCATTGTCTTACTGTTACTGTCTGCCCTAGAGTCAACTAAGTTATTAAGTAGTTAGGCTCGGTTTAAATGTGTAGCAGTGCAGTATTTTGCCTCTACATGAACTGTCTAAGTAATAACTTAATATTAAGGAGATTATCATGAAAAAAACTGTTATCAGTCTGGCGATTTTTTCCAGTTTCGCTTTGGGTGTTACATCGGCGTATGCGGTAACGGATCCAGCCGGGTGGCAAAGAGAAGGTCAAAAAATGATAGAAAATCCGAAGGATAAGAGCTTTGACGACATGTCAAATTCGATTACCAATAGCGAGTATAAGTCTTATTTTGATAAACGTTTCCAGCAATTAGGAAAAAAGAACGATGGCAGAGTTTCGCATGAACAAGTGCTATTTAGAGACTTCGCTTTTGCAGATACTAGTGGTGATGGTGCACTGAGCGTGGATGAAGCGGCAACTGTTCCGTTGATAAAAGAACACTTCGATGCAATCGATACCAATAATGATGACAAAGTAACAGGAGATGAATTAATAGCATTCATGGCGAACTGGAGAAAAACTCATGAGGGCAAGATGTTGCATTAAGTCTGGCTAGATTTGTTTTAAGCAACATTTAGCGACAAGGTGGTTTTATATGCCTTGTCGTTTCTGTATGGAATGAATTGCAGTATTAAAATTAGAGAATCTCATAAGCACGAACTTTTTTTGACTTGGTGGTCTCAAAGTTCTTGACATATTCCGAAGCTGACCCGTAGTATGCCACTCTGAGTCTGCCAAATTTGGAGTATGGGTAGGCTCCGTAAAAGCCTGTGGCGTAGAAGCTTGGCATGTCTTGATTCTATTCAACTAATCTCGCAAGTTTTATATTAAGGAGCTTCTCATGAAAAAAAGTATTATTAGTCTCGCTATTGCTTCCTGTTTTGTATTTGGCGCTTCGTTAGCGCAGGCGCAAGCAATTTCGGCGCCTAAGCCAGCAATGACACAAGATAAAGCTACCGCCTTTTCAGGGAAAGGTCTGAACACCCCATGGAATTGCTGCAAACAGTATGATGATCTTGGCATTACCGGTGAACGCGATCAGCCTGCAGAAGTTAATGCACCTGGAAAAAAGATAAACAATGTTGTTAATCGATCCGCTAAAATCGATCCTGGTTATAAAAATGATGATGGAAACCGTATGCCAGAATTCATGCGGAAAAATTCATTGTCTGCAAATAATGAGCCTACCGACTCTAAAGCGTACGGTGCAGGGAAAGATGCTGCAACCACAGGTAATGCACAGGGAACGGGCGATACTTTAGGTAAATCACATTTTGGTGCTGCTTCAGGTTTTAACCAGTGGCAAAAAAGATAATTATCGTATTATTAATATAACGTTAAGGCCAGCTTAAAGCTGGCCTTAACGTTTATTAAACAGGTATTCTTGTACTGAACAGTCTCTTAGTGGCCACTATGCCCGTACCTGTGCCATTAATTATTTGTCAGCAGGCAGATAGCTGTTAGCGAGTATCAATGTTGTAAATTCTCGGTTGGCGTTCTTGCCAAACCGTGGTAGTCCACTTTCGTTTAATCCTCCAGTCGTTTTATTATCATAAGGACAGGCCAGGATCTGGTTTGTAATTTTTGATTCTTTCCTGTTTTTGCTGCGCCTGATCTCGTCCACTTCTCCGCCGTGCTTAAGCATTCTCAAGCCTCTTCCAGTTTTATTGATCCATTCGAGCTGGACAAGGTTCGCTGATTCCCACAAGTTCAATGGCTTTTTCCGGAAGATTTAAAATCTGCTGTTTTAGTAGTCGCCACTTTTATTTCCACGGTGAAATTATTAATAAATGGAAGATACGTCACGTTAGCAGGTGGCGGCGAATGGGGGTGGAAATTTCTTTGAGTTATTGATGCGCCCTAAAGTTTCCAGTCGTATCGCCGTTACAAGTAGCTGTAAGAAGAATATTTTTTACGTAGATTAACGCCACATGATATTTCGTGAAACAACCTGATGTATGTGAAGCGAAGGTAATAAAAAGTGGGGGGTAATATTTTTTAAAACTGATAATTTTAGATTCCAATTTAGTCTATGGAACTAAGAATTTTAATCATTACGCAGCATAGACAATTAAGTGATTCAGGTTGAAGTCAAAAAAATAATTCGAATTAATTTTTGCTGTGTAATAAATAGTTACTTTTTATATAAGGCATGTGGCAAATCATGAAAAATATTTCTATATCAAAAAAATTGATACTTTTACTGGCTCTGCCGCTTATTGGGCTGATTATTTTCGCGGCCATTAATGCTCAACTAAGTTATGGGCAGTGGAGAAGTCTGACGCAAACCGAAGCATTGATGAACTTTGCTGTTGCTATAGGTGACGCTTCGCATCAGCTGCAAATTGAACGCGGTGCCACGGCTGGTTTTGTTCAGTCCAAAGGAGAGCGATTTGCCAATGATCTACCGGGATATCGCGCAGAAACGGATCAAAAGTTAGTGCTGCTCAAGAGCAGTTATACCCATCTGAATGCGACTAGTATGCCCACTTCTCTCCGCACTACGGTGGAGGCCGCAATGAGCAAACTGGATGGTCTTAAAGATAACCGCGATGCAGCTTCACAGTTCAGAATCACCGCGCCGGAGGCTGCCGGTTATTACACCAAGACCGTCGCCACTCTGCTTGAAATAATGCCGGTAATCACTGAGCAGGCCAGCGATTTGCAGGTAGCCAAACAAATGACGGCATACCTTGCTTTTCTGTACGCTAAGGAACGTACCGGACAGGAGCGCGCGTTAATGGTACCGGTATTTACAGCCAACAAAATTGAACCGGCACAGTATCGGACTTTCATTGGTCACATCTCCGCGCAGCAGACGCATCTGGATACTTTTGTTAATTATGCGACCGATGAGGCTCGCGCATTTTACAAAAGCAAGATGACTGGTTCATATGTGGATGAAGTGGAAGCCATGCGCAAGGTAGTGATAGAAAAAGTGGCTGTGGGTGATTTTGGTATTGAGCCAACCAAGTGGTTTAACAGCATTACAGCCAAAATAAATGGCATGAAAGAAGTTGAAAATATGCTTGCCGAGCGCATACGAGCATCCTCTGCTGCTGCTGCAGCCAGTGCTCGCACGGCTTTCATGGCCAGTGCGATATTCGGCTTGTTGGCTATCCTGGTGACCGTGATGGCGGGAATGTTTATCGTCAGAAGTATTGCTTCCGAATTGCATTCTTTGCGGGAAACGATTGCCCTTATTCAGAGCGACAATGATCTCACGCACCGCATCGTGGTAGAAGGCGAGAATGAAATTGCCGAGACGGGTAATTCCTTCAATCTTCTGATTGGCAGTATGCAGGTAATTATTAATAATGTGATCGAAAGTTCCAAGCAGGTTCGTCAGAGTACTACTCAGCTTTCAGCAGCCTCTCTGAAAATTACTCACAGTTCACAGTCGCAGAATGAGGCAGCAGCTTCTACAGCTGCTGCGGTGGAACAGATGACGGTGAGTATTTCGGAAGTGGCGGCGACTGCTGCAGATGTGCATAAGCTTTCCGAGCAAAGTCTGCAACAAACCAAGCAAGGTAATCAAAGCGCAGAAGTCATGATTCTCGAAATCGCCAGCATTGAAAAAGCGGTGAATCAGATTGCAGCATCGGTCGGTGATTTTGTGCAAAGCGCGCGAACCATTGCCAGTATGACTCAACAAGTTAAGGATATCGCCGACCAAACCAATCTGTTGGCGCTGAATGCGGCGATTGAAGCGGCGCGTGCGGGCGAACAAGGGCGAGGTTTTGCGGTGGTGGCGGATGAAGTTCGCAAGCTGGCTGAAAAATCTGCGCAATCGGCCCGTGAAATCGACAAGGTAACCAGCACGTTGGATGTGCAATCCGGCAATGTGGAAAAAGCCATTGAGCATGGCTTGCAGTCCTTGAAGTCTACTCAGCAGCAGATTAACACGGTATCCAGCATGCTGGTCCAGGCGGGTGCTTCGGTAACCAATGTTAGTAGTGGAGTAAGCACTATTGCAGCATCGGTGGATGAGCAAAGCAAGGGCAGCCATGAAATTGCTCGTCATGTCGAAAATATTGCGCAAATGGCGGAAGAGAACTATGCGGCGATCGAGCATGTCGGGCAGGACATATTACGGTTGGAGAAATTGGCTGAAGATATGGAAGCCGCTGTGGCTCACTTTAAGGTGTAATTTCTAAAACAATAATGCCGCGTGCTCTCGACGTATCGTCCAATTTGTAACCTCTCACCTTCTGTGGTGAGAGTGAATACGGGGAACGAAGTGTTAGGGAGAAGGGCTTACAGTAACGGGGTTAGTCATGTCTGAATTGCTTAGAAATATTGATGGACGCACCAAGCTGGCAGGTACCAACAAGTTGGAAATTTTGATGTTCACGCTTGGTTTGGACAATCGCACGGGACGTTGCGAAATATTTGGTATCAATGTGTTCAAGGTGCGTGAGGTGATGCGTGTACCGGCCATTACTCATGCGCCAGAAATGCCGGACTCAGTGGAAGGCATGGTAAGTTTGCGTGGAGTGTTGGTGCCAGTAATTGATTTGGCAAAATACACTGGCGTGCAGACTGACGTTAAACCAGGAATTATGGTGGTCACTGAATACAATGGGCACACTCAGGGCTTTTTGGTCGATGCAGTGGATACCATTTTGCGCCTCGATTGGGCCTCTATGAGGGTGCCACCAGAAATGCTTAATGCCCAAATGGGAGGATTGGTGACTGCCGTCACAGAGTTGGCCGATGGGCGGTTGGTGATGATGATGGATGTGGAAAAAGTGTTGGCTGAAACCGGACATTTTAATGATGACCTTGCACTGAAGGCTGTTAAGCCCATAGGTGTGTCTGATCGCACGGTGTTTTTTGCTGATGATTCCGCAGTGGCGCGTAAGCAGATTGTCAGCACATTAGAGGCAATGCAAGTAAATCATCTTTCTGCTATTAATGGTCGCAAGGCGTGGGAAGAATTGCAAAGGATTGCTAGTTATGCCGAATCGGCGGGGTTACCTGTAAGCGATATGGTGCAAGTTATCCTCACCGACGTAGAAATGCCTGAAATGGACGGCTACATGCTTACGCGCCTGATCAAGGAAGACAAACGCTTTGCCAACATCCCGGTGTTGATGCATTCGTCGCTCTCCAGCGAGTCCAATCAGCAACTCGGCAAGGCGGTCGGGGTGGATGAGTACGTACCCAAATTTGAACCGCATAAGCTTTCGCAGACGCTCGCTCGCCTGCTGACCAGAAACGGAAAGGACTGATTATGTCGATTGCCGAATATCAATCACAAGCAGAGAACACTTCTCTGTCGCAGAGCACGGGTAGCCTGTTCGATACTGTGGATGCCAGAACCAGTTTGGCTGGTTCTAATAAGATGGAGATACTGCTGTTTTCGTTGGGTACTCCGGAAACGTTTGGTATCAATGTATTCAAAGTCAAGGAAGTATGCCGTGCGATGGCGATCACCAAGACACCCAATATGCCAGCGGGTGTGGACGGTATTGTGTCATTACGTGGACACATTCTTCCCGTATTGACCTTGGCTAGATTCATGGGGCTTGATGGAACAATGTCGAACGACCAAAGCACCATGATGGTGGCGGAATATAGCCGTCATATTCTTGGTTTTCTAGTGCATGACGTAGATCGCATTATTAGAGTTGACTGGAATAAAGTCCGCCCGGCAGATGACATGTTTTCCGGCAACAAGGACATGATTACTGCGATCACTGAGCTGCCGGATGGCAAGCTCGTTTCGATACTGGATGTCGAGCAAGTTCTTGCCAGCGCATTTGGTGAAGATGTGGTGGGCAGCGTGGATAAGATCGAAAATGGCCATGAATTATGTATCTTTTTCGTGGATGACTCTGCAGTAGCACGTAAGAAAATAACCGAAGTCCTGGATAAGATGGGTGTCAAAAATTTGCAGGCGAATAACGGGCTGGAAGGATGGGAACGCTTGAAGGGGTTGGCAGATACCGCGCAGAGCAGTGGTACAAATCTGCATGATCAGATTCAAGTGGTGCTCGTAGATGCGGAAATGCCGGTGATGGATGGTTACGTGCTGACGCAACATATCAAGGCTGACAGGCGTTTTGATGGTATTCCGGTGGTTATGCATTCGTCTTTATCATCTGATGCCAACCGCGATATGGGAAAGCGGGTTGGAGTGGATTATTACGTGCCCAAGTTTGATGTGGCGGTATTGAGCAATACATTGCGGCCTTTGCTGGTTTGATGTATCTGAAAATGGTTAACGGGATAAGGAATAAAAGTAAAAGTTAGAAAAATGTAACACCTTGAATGGTATTAGATTTCTTCCTGTCGTTCCCCTGAAGACTAAAAGTAACTGGAGGTATATCGTGGTAGATGCAAATATGAAATTTTTGGTGGTGGACGATTTTTCCACAATGCGGCGTATTGTGCGTAACTTGCTCAAGGAGCTTGGTTTCGTCAATGTGCAAGAGGCGGAAGATGGTGTCGATGCATTAAAAAAGTTACACAGTGAGAGTTTTAATTTTGTGGTGTCGGATTGGAATATGCCTAATATGACCGGCATTGATCTGCTTATAGCTATCCGTGCTGATCCAACGCTGAAACACTTGCCGGTATTGATGGTGACCGCTGAAGCCAAGCGCGAAAACATTATTGCGGCAGCACAGGCAGGTGCCAGCGGTTATGTTGTTAAGCCGTTTACTGCCGCCACACTAGATGAAAAACTAAAGAAAATTTTCCTGACTATGCAAAAGTGAGTGATGCCATGACTAAGAAAGCAGTTGCAGGAGATTCAGATGATTTGGAAGCGTTGTTTGACAGTATTGTCTCGGCGAGTGATGGTGGAGAGGAAGAGACTGCCGTCGCCACATCGTCTTCGGCTAATAGGGGATTGACCCAAAGTGGTGATGAGAGTAGCCCATCGGACAGCGTGGTAAACAAGCTTGGGCAAATGACGCGCAAGTTTCATGACACTCTGCATGAACTTGGTTACGGCAAAGATCTTGAGAAAGTCGCATCTTTTATTCCTGATGCTCGCGACCGTTTGAGCTATGTCGTTACCATGACAGAAAAAGCTGCTGAACGAGTGCTGAATGCTACTGAGGCTGCACAACCCATTGTGGCAAAGATTGAAGTCGATTCCCAACGGTTGGCGCGGGAATGGCAGATGCTTTTTGATAAACAACTCGATACTGAGCAGTTCAAGAATTTGGTCACGCAAACCCATGCTTTTTTGATTGAAATTCCGAAACAGACCAAGGTTACCAATGCTTACCTGACGGAAATCATGATGGCACAAGACTTTCAGGACTTGACTGGACAGGTCATCAAAAAAATTGTGGATGTAACACAGAAAATGGAAAAGCAGCTGGTGGAGTTACTGGTTGAGAGCTCTCCCCCTATCGCTAACTCAGATATGCATGCCGGGCTACTGAATGGCCCGGTGATAAATTCGTCAGGACGCACCGACGTGGTGACCAATCAGAATCAAGTAGATGACTTGCTTGAAAGCATGGGGTTCTAAAATGAATGATTTCGCGGGCATGGAAGAGTTAATGCAGGATTTTTTAACAGAAGCATCTGAGCTGTTGTCTGATGTCGACAGTAAGCTGATTGACTTGGAAAAGCAGCCTCATGATCGCGACCTGCTCAATATCATCTTTCGTGGCTTTCACACCATCAAGGGTGGCGCTGGATTCTTGAATGCGACGGAGCTGGTTACGTTATGTCATCTCACAGAAAATCTGTTTGATAATCTGCGCAACGGTGAGTTAGTTCTGAATGCGGATCTAATGGACGCGATTTTTGCAGCGACAGGAGAGGTCAGGCAGATGTTTGACGCATTAGCACAATACAGGCAACCAGAAGCCGCCCCGCCTCACCTGATTTCCGCACTGCACGCCGCCTTGAATGGAGAAGCGGTTGTAACTCAGACTGTTGCACCGCAGGTGGCTGTGCTCGAATCTGCGGCTGATAATTCTCTATCTTCATCAGTGGCTAGTCAAGACTGGAATGTTTTGTATCAGGCCTTGGTGGGTACTTCACCCGTTCAAGTTCAGGCTGGATCTGATGCGGGGCTAGCTTCTCCTTCTCCAGCCGCAACACAGGCGCCTGCAGGTAACGTGGAAGCGTCATTGCCAGAAGCTCGTTCGTTTGGCCGACGTGGCAACGATATTCCAGGAAATAAAGCTCCAGCTGCCGGGCGCCGCGAAAATGAGGCGGGTAAGGACAATACAATTCGTGTTGATACTGACCGGCTGGATCAAGTGCTCAATCTTTCTGGTGAAATTGGATTGACCAAAAATCGCCTGACCCATTTACGCACTGACATTCTGCAAGGGCGATCTGACGCGGCCACATTGCTTGCATTAGATGAGTCGGTCAGTCAGCTCGATATGCTGGTGGTGAATTTGCAAAATGCGGTGATGAAGACGCGTATGCAACCTATCGGCCGCCTTTTCAATAAATATCCTCGTTTGGCGCGCGATTTGGCGCGTCAGCTGGGTAAGGATGTTGAGTTGGTGTTGTCCGGTGAAGAGACCGAGATCGATAAAACCATGATTGAGGATCTTAACGATCCGCTGGTGCACTTGATTCGCAATGCGGTGGATCACGGCGTGGAAAGTTCGGAACAGCGCGCGGCGGTGGGTAAGACAGCAAAGAGCTTAGTGCATTTAAGTGCTCAACAGGAGGGAGATCACATCATCATTAGGATAACCGATGATGGCAAGGGCATGCGTCCCGAGGTGATCCGCAACAAGGCCATCGAGAAGGGCTTGATCAATGCGGAATCTGTGAGCAGCCTGGATGATGAACAAAGCTTAGGTTTGATTTTACTCCCAGGGTTTTCAACTAAAGATGAGATTTCCAGTGTGTCCGGTCGTGGGGTTGGCATGGATGTAGTGAAAACCAACATTGAGAAATTGAGTGGCAAAATCAGTATTACATCGGTGCCGGGTAAGGGTAGTGAGTTCACCATTTCATTGCCACTTACATTGGCGATTCTGCCAGTGCTGCTACTACGCTTGTGCAATCAATCATTTGCTGTGCCGCTGTCATTGGTGCGGGAGATTTTATCGGTTCCACCGAGTGATTTGCAACAGATAGCTGGCAAAGCCACCATGGTGGTGCGCGGTGAGGTCCTGCCGGTGCTTTCATTGGCCAGTTTGATTGGCTGGGAGCAGACTGATAAACCTGAAGTGGGTGTGTTGATGCAGATTGAAAAAAACAGTTTCATCCTCTCGGCAGATGGCTTTGCCGGACACGATGATGTGGTGATCAAATCATTGGATACTTTCCGGCCAAAGGGAGTAGCAGGTGTGACGATGTCCAGCGAGGGTGAGATTATATTAATTTTGGATATCAAAGAATTGCTTGGTGAGCTATGCAGATGAGGCAGGGAATATCGGATCTGATCAAAAAGTTGCTGTGAATTAGTTTCGTCCGACCGGCTTGTTTACTGACAGGCGTTAACTGGCAAGCCCATACAATTCTTCTGAGGTTATTTAACGGCTGAGTCTAAGGCATGGAAAATTTATAAATTTCCACCGTGTTAACTATCTGTTTACCCTGCCTTCGCAGGGCTAAAAGCACGGGAATCACTTATCCAGCCAGATAAATGTTCCCATCCTCCCCGTCACACTATCGCGCCGATACGAGAAGAAATTTGCGCTGTCTGTATAGGTACACAGGCCGCCGCCGTATACACGCGTAACACCCAATGCATTCAGGCGCAGACCTGCGAGTTGATAAATGTCGGCGAACCATTTTCCTGATGTATCAGACACGAAGGCCGCCGCCGCTTGTTGATCTTTGCCAATAAACTCTGCCCGCACTTCATCGCCTACTTCGAAAGCTCGTGGGCCTATTGCAGGTCCAAGCCAGGCCATGAGCGTATTAGGAGGTACGTCCATGGCACGCACGGTGTGTTCAATGACCCCATCGCACAATCCACGCCATCCTGCATGTACTGCGCTGATTACGCTGCCTTTATCATTGCACAGCAGTACGGGCAGGCAATCTGCGGTCATTACTACACACACTGCGCCGGGGTGTGTCGATACACAGGCATCGGCCTCGGGCCAACATTCGGCCTGAGCCGCATCAGTTACTACCACACCATGCACTTGCTTCAGCCACACCGGCTCACTTGGCAGCATTGGTTCCAGCAGCATGCGATTGCGCGCTACGGCTAAAGGCGCATCGCCTACGTTGCTGCTGAGATTGAGACTGTTATAGGGGGCAGCACTGATCCCTCCATTGCGTGTGGTTTGTAGCGTTCTGATATTTTTTGGAGCCGGCCAGTCAGGGATAATGCAGTGTTCAAGCAGGTTCATTTAATGTGCTCCTGATGTTTTTTAGTAGCTGTGTTATGTCGTCTGGCATGGGGGCTTGCCATTCCAACCATTCACCCGTTGTGGGATGTTCCAGCCCAAGTTGCGTCGCATGCAACGCTTGGCGTGGGAAAACGGCTAAAAGGGGGCGTAATTGTGGTGCGCATTTCTGTGCCCCCTTGATATATACCGAGTCGCCAACCAACGGATGGCGAATAGAGGCAAGGTGAACGCGGATCTGATGGGTGCGCCCGGTTTCCAATTTGCAGCGAAGCAGGGTGCAGCCGGGGAAACGCTCCGCTATGGTGTAATGCGTAGTTGCAGGTTTGCCGTCTTCCACTATTGCCATTTTCGTACGCAGCGTAGGATGGCGGCCTATAGGTACATTTACCGTACCGGCACGTACCACTTCGCCATATACCAGCGCATAGTATTCGCGCTGTACGCTACGTGCCTGCAACTGGCGTACTAGCGCTGTCTGCGCAGTAAGTGTTTTTGCAACGACCAGCAGTCCGCTGGTATCCTTGTCCAGCCTATGCACAATGCCGGCGCGCGGTATTTCTGAAAGTTGCGGCGAATGATGGAGCAAGGCATTGAGCAGAGTGCCATTCCAATTTCCACTACCTGGATGCACCACCAGTCCTGCCAGTTTGTTGATGATGAGTATGCTGTTATCTTCAAACAAGATGTTTAGCTCGATATCCTCAGCCTGATAAGGTTGTTCGGCAGGATTCGATTGAAGTATGACTTCTATCTCTTCGCCGCCCCATACTTTTTGTTTGGAAGTGGTTGCCGCGCCATCGAGTTTAACCTGCTGCTGCGTGATCCAGTCTTGCAGACGGCTACGAGAATACTCTGGCAGCAGCTTGGCTAATACCTGATCAAGGCGCATCCCCGCGCATTCGTCGGGAACTTTGAACAAAAGTGGGGCAGTCTTCAATGTAAGCGGGTTGGGTGCAGAAAGGTTTGCGGTATAATTGGATAACATTTTTTTGGATTCTGCCATGCGCCATAGTTTAACTTTAATTCTGCTGCTCATGCTAACTGCGTGTAATATTTTCTCTCCGAAGGATGAAAAATCCGCTTCCGCGGCAGCGGATTCCGCCGAGGGAATGTACGCTCAGGCCATGGAACAGATAAATAATGCCAATTACCCTGGCGCTATAAAACTATTCGAGACTTTGCAATCTCGATATCCTTATGGCCGTTATGCGCAGCAGGCGCAGATGGAGATTGCATACTCATACTACAAGCAAAGCGAACCGGAATCAGCACTCTCTGCGGTGGAGCGCTTTATTAAGCAGTACCCAAACAGTTCGCACGTGGATTACGCCTATTACTTGAAAGGATTGGTCAATTTCGACGAAGATCTCGGTCTGTTTGGCGCGGGATTTCACCCAGACGTATCCGAGCGTAATTCCAAGGCGCCGCGTGAGGCTTTTGATGCTTTTAAGGATCTGGTTACACGTTTTCCTAACAGCAAATATGCAGCCGATTCAAAATTACGCATGCAATATTTAATTAACGCGTTGGCGCGCCATGAAACGCAAGTTGCAAGTTATTATTTACGCCGCGGAGCCTATGTGGCCGCTGTCAATCGTGCTAATGGCGTACTCATTGATTTTCCGCAGGCTCCGGCTACACGTGAGGCTCTGCAAGTTATAGTGCAGGCCTATGATGCGATGGGACTGAAAGATTTACGCGACGATTCACAGCGTGTGCTAGACAAAAACTTCGCGAAAGATGGTGTTAAGCCAGTTGTCAATCCACGCCAGTGGTGGAAGTTTTGGCAAAGCTGAACATTGGCTCTAGCATTTACATAGTTTAAGGAAGGCATCGTTAAACTGCGCGACCTTCTCCAAACTTAGAAGGCGGAGTCCTACCAAGCTTAGTATTAGTAACAGACTCTAAAAAACTTAAAAAATATGGCACGCGAAGAACCGGCATTCAAACTTAAAATTGCCAATCTTTCTTTATTTGTACTCTATATCAATACAACCGATATGGATCAACTAAAAAAACAGTTGGATATGCGTTTTAATCAAACGCAGAATTTCTTCTCCAATACGCCTGTGGCTCTTGATCTCTCTGCTATCGCGAATTTCAACCTATCGCCAGACTTTACCGGTCTGATGTCATTCATGCTGGATCATGGCATGCATGCCACGGGTGTTGTTGGGGGTTCCGCTGAACAGCGTGAAGCCGCTGTACAGGCAGGTTTGGGACTCTTTCCTGACACGATTATCAGACCCCCATTAAAGACGGCATCGATTCCCGCGACAGCCCCATGCATTACCTCTGATGCAGAAGACAATCAACCAGAACTACCAGGATTGGGATTGGCGATAGAAACTGGAGCGGGTGAACCCAATAACAATCGCATCCTAGACTCAGATACCCAACTTCAAAAACCAGTTTCCCAAGCACTGCCCACTTTCCGTCCGACTATGATTATCAACAAACCAGTTCGTACGGGTCAGAGAATCTACGCAGAAGGGGCTAATCTGGTTGTACTGGGTGTTGTCAATGCAGGAGCCGAACTGATTGCTGACGGGGATATTCACATTTACGCCCCATTACGCGGTCGGGCTATCGCGGGTGCTCAAGGTAACGAGAGTGCGCGTATTTTTATGCATAGCTTGGAGGCAGAATTAATTTCTATTGCTGGCTGTTTCAAGGTATTTGAGAACGGTATTCCCGAAAATTTGCGCGGCAAACCCGTTCAGGTGCATCTGGATTGCTCTGATTTGATTATCCAGCCCTTGCTGAGCTAAAGGAATTTTTTAGCATCCTCATTTACGGGTAAAATATACCTAATTTTGTTCAGGAATATAAACGTGTCTAAAGTTATTGTAGTTACCTCAGGGAAGGGTGGTGTAGGTAAAACCACAACCAGCGCTAGCTTCTCCAGCGGTCTCGCCTTACGGGGAAACAAAACGGTTGTCATCGATTTCGATGTGGGTTTACGTAACCTGGATCTCATTATGGGCTGCGAGCGGCGTGTGGTGTATGACATCATCAACGTCATCAATGGCGAGGTGTCCCTTAAGCAGGCACTCATCAAAGACAAGAACTGCGACAACCTATACATTCTCCCTGCATCTCAGACTCGAGACAAAGATGCACTCAACCTGGAAGGTGTTGAGCGTATTCTTAACGAGCTCAAAGAAAGTTTTGATTGTATTGTATGTGACTCCCCGGCAGGCATTGAATCAGGCGCATTCACCGCAATGTATTTTGCAGATGAAGCTTTGATCGTAACTAACCCGGAAGTTTCGTCGGTGCGAGATTCGGATCGCATTCTCGGAATTCTTGCAGCCAAATCCAAACGTGCGGTGGATGGCCTCGATCCCGTGAAAGAACACTTGCTGGTGACGCGCTATGATCCCAAGCGGGTAGAGGCGGGGGAAATGTTGTCGGTTACTGACATCCAGGAAATTTTACGTATTCCGTTGATTGGTGTGATTCCGGAATCGGAATCAGTGCTCCAAGCCTCTAATGCTGGCACCCCAGCCATCCATCTGGATAAGAGCGACGTGGCTGAAGCCTACCGAGATGTAGTGGGACGTTTCATGGGCGATGAAGGATTGCCGATGCGCTTCGTTACCGCAGAAAAAAAGAGCTTCTTTAAACGACTGCTGGGAGGCCGCTGAGATGTCCATGATTGCTGGCTTGATCAGCTACCTGCGCGGCAACGATAAAAAAACTGCCGTCGTCGCTAAAGAACGTTTACAGATTATTCTCGCCCACGAACGTGCCGGAAGAGGTGCTTCCACTCCAGACTATCTACCTGCACTCCAAGAAGAACTGATGGTTGTGATTGCAAAATACATTCATATCGATCGCGAATCTATCAATGTTCAATTAGAGAAGCACGGTGAATATGATGTACTTGAACTTAACATTACATTGCCGGACAAAATGCGCAACAACCGATGAGTATTCTCCCGGGATTTGCACTGGGGACGGCAGTAAAACAACGTACCTGATTGATCGCGAAATTCAACAAGTTTACCGGATGAATCTGCAGAGGCTGATAGTAAATAACCTCCGGCAAAGCCGGAGGTTATTGGGTGAGCTTCTCAAAAATATCTGCTGAAGCCTGTAATTTTAATTCATGCCTTCCTTCTACATGCTTCCCACGGCTAGCCAGGCTGCATCGGATATACAAAGTGTACCCGGCCGCGCCTCGATAGAAGGGGTTAGACGCCTGCTGGGTGAGTGAAGGGCTGTGAGTTCACTTTGCGGACTTGATCCACTCTATAGCTTGGACTCGAGCGATCGGGATTGGCTTTCCCGCTCCATCCGGTTGAAAGATCGAGGCCTCTCCCTCCTTTACTTCGAACCAATCTTTCCCGAAGGCGTCGATGATGTTCGGTTTATGCGTGACCAGGAGCGTGTTTTTTCCATCTGCAGGGGGTGTCGCTGCCATCTTTCTCAATGCCTCAGCTCGACGATCATTTTCGATTGGCGTGACGACGAGGCCGCCTTCAGTGATATCTGGAGTGGATGTCACTTCAGTGCCACTGATCAACCTCCCGGTTTCCACCGCCCGATTGAATTTGCTGGTGTGAACCCTGCCAATCGGAATTTGCAAGGCCTTGAAAGAAGCACCCACCTGGGTGGCCAATGCTTTGCCGCCTTCACTCAACAAGCGCTGCTTGGTAGTGTTGCCGTAATTTAGGGGGTCAGTGTCCGCCTGATCGCGATTGGTCGCTCCGTGGCGAAAGACAATGACGTAGCCACCCTGCTTCAAACGCTCGGCCAACGCCTTCACATCGACTGTCTGCGCGTGCGCGGTGGCCGATGCCAAAGCAAGAAGGACAAAGATCCTAGAAATCCATTGCACGTTTACTTTCATGCATACTCCTTGTTTTGGTGAAAAGTGGAACTCGGTGACGAAATGATAGAGCTTATGCATCATCTTATGTATCATGTAGTCCAACTGCCACTGCCTATCTAGCTTGATTTTTCCACGTAGCGTAAAGCGATGCAGGCGTTTATTGCTGCGCAATTCGTTATGGGTGAGCACGTTTAGTGCGTCAACTGGATCGTTTCTCGCAGCTGACCGATTGGGATACCCAGGAAACGAATGCTGCCGTAGTTCACTACAGTCCGGCCATCGTTAGTGAGATCAAGAATTTGATGCATTACCAAGCCCCAACCCTTCAGCGGGTAGCGCAAAGTTAGTCGGCTTCCATCGGTGCGACCTACGGCCAGTCCTGAAGCTTCGGTAAGCGTTGCCGAGTAATGACCTGGGGTGGTTTGCCACATCATCCAAGAACGTGACTGAATGGGCTCTCCTTCAAACTGCACGTTTTGCTCAAGCCTAAAGCGGCCATCAGCTTGTGTCGATCCAAGGCTTTCAACGGTAAATGGGCGAGTTTTTCCTAGAAACAGCTGCATTTCTCCTTTGCCCTCAGAACGCCCGGCGAAGACCTCGTCTGGCACAAATGCTTTTCCTTTGGTTTGGGAGTGAGCGGTTAGCGACATCAGCAGTGAAGCTACAAGAACAATTTGTTCGAAGCGCTTTTTCATTTTGTTCGCACTCTCCGCAACAGAAATCATGACAAATTATGGATGTTGAAACGGGCGCTTTCAGAATGGCTTGTTAGACATCGACCTGGAATGATGGACATCGTTAGTCATCGTCCAACGGGATACAGTCCGTGGACTTGAGTTGGATTCTGTCCTTGGATGGCCCCGATGTAGTGCTCCATCTGGAATTTCAGGCGCTCAATGCGCGCGCGATCCTGCATGAAGGCGCGGAAGCGCACCGGATAGGTAGGGTAGTTGATGACCGGTTCGAATCCCTCCGGTGGCGACATGTCCCGCCGCACTGGCCATAGTCCACGACCTTCCTGCATCTCCTTCGACAGCAGCCAACTCATGTAGAGCTTCGCTGCCGCCGGATGACGCGCAGCCTTGAAGATGGCGCCCGTCTGAGGCCAGGTGAGAAAGCTGTCGTTTTTCGGCAGGATGAGCTTGAACGGGCTGTCGGGGGGCGTGGTCAACGGGCCCGAAGCGGTAAAGGTCGCGGCCTTGTCGCCCTTGGCAACGACCAGACGCGCCGGCACCGTACCACGAATCCATTGCACATCCTGCGTCATCAGCCGGTCCATATAGCCCCAGCCGCGCTCGCTGATGATACGGTCGAACTGGTACAGCACGGCGTCGTCGTCGTGCGGATAGGTCAGGACGATCCGCCCTTTCCATTTGGGATCGAGATAGTCTAATGCGTCGCGTGGGGCTTCTGCTTCAGGGATCAGCCCGGTATTGATGATGTTGCTGAAGCAAAAAACATTGACAGCTACATATGCCCCGTCGGGATCGCGAAAATCCGGGTAGACGTGCTCCCAGCCCAAGGGCTTGTAAAACAGCAGATGTCCTTCTGCTTTCCATCGGTCGTAGTCATGCAGGGTTTGCAGGTGCGCAACGTCGCATTCGAGCTTGTCGCGCGCGAGTTGATTGTCTATCCGCGCGTCGTGATATTTGCTGAGGTCAACCAGGATGCGGATGTTCATGCCAGGAAAGCGTGTTTTGAAGGCCTGTTCGACGGCGGCCTGTGCATTGGGCAGATCCCCGCCCGCATAGACGATCAGGTCAGCGCCTTGGGCGAGGGCGGTTTTGTGTAGCTCGTCGAGCGTCCTTGTTTCCACCTCCGGGGTGAGCAGCGGCAGAAGCGGTGCTTCTCCGCTCGCCCAGCTGCCAGTAGTTTGGGCGAATGCATGGCTTGATGCCTGAAGGGCCAGCGATCCTGCGAGCGTCAATTGAATAAAATGTCGCCGGGAAAGTTTTGTCTCCGTTAATACGTCCATTGTGCGCTCCTTCGCCGTTTTAATTTAAGTAAAAACCTGCATTACACCCGAATTTAGTTGATAAATGCACTATTTAATTCTCGTTGTGCATCATCTGCATTTTTCCCGTCCAAGTACACGGGGGGGACTATAAATACATCCGTTAGCAATCTTACAGTAATGACAGCCGAGCGAAATTATTTCCTGTGAGCTGATTTTTTAATACTCTTTTGGTTGAATTAATCGTGCTTGTACGGTTGCAACAGTTTTGCTACCAAGCCACTCCAGCCGGTTTGATGCGAGGCACCTACCCCGCGACCGGTGTCGCCATGGAAATATTCATGGAACAAAATGTAGTCCCGGAATTGCGGGTCTTCCTGAAACTTGGTTTGATCGCCGAATACCGGCCGCTGCCCTGAACCATCGCGTCTGAATAAGCGCGTCAAGCGCAGTGCCAGTTCGTCGGCAACGGCATGAATAGAGAGCATGTTTCCGGAACCGGTAGGACATTCAATTTTGAATTCATCTCCGTAAAATTCGGCGAAGCGGCGCAGCGAAGTCACCAACAGATAATTGACCGGGAACCATATTGGACCGCGCCAGTTGGAATTGCCGCCGAACATCCCTGATTCCGATTCGGCCGGTTGGTAGCTGACGCTCATCGGATTATCGATGCAGTTGAAGATATAGGGCGCATCTTTATGGGCGCGTGAGAGCGACCGTATGCCATAGTCGGAAAGGAATTCGGTCTCATCCAGCATACGTCGCAGAAGGGCTTTCATACGGTGGCCGCGCAGCAACGACAGCAGGTGACGGTTACCCCGTCCCGGCTCCTGCCAGCGAGAGACGAGCGCTGCCAATTCGGGACGGTTTTTCATGAACCATTCCAGCCGCCGTTTGAAATTTGGCAGCCGATCAAGTATCTCCGGCTCCAGAATCTCCACAGCATAAAGCGGGATGAGACCCACCATGGAACGAACCTTGAGCGGCATCATCCCGCCATCAGGGGTACGCAGCTCATCGTAGAAAAATTGATCCTTCTCATCCCACAGGCCGACACCTTGATCGCCGATATTGTTCATCGACTGGGCAATGTACAGAAAGTGCTCAAAAAACTTGGTGGCAATATCCTCATAGGTGCGGTTGTGCTGCGCCAGCTCGAGCGCGATACGCATCAGGTTGAGCGCATACATGGCCATCCAGCTGGTGCCATCGGCTTGATTGATATAACCGCCGGTGGGTAGCGGCGCACTGCGGTCAAACACGCCGATGTTATCCAAACCGAGGAAACCGCCCTGAAATACGTTGTGTCCATCGATATCCTTGCGATTGACCCACCAAGTAAAGTTCAGCAGCAGCATATGCAGTTCACGCTCAAGAAAATCCAGATCACCACAGCCATCGTTTGCATCGCATTCGGCCTTGTACACCTCCCACACCGCCCATGCATGTACCGGCGGATTAACGTCGCCGAAAGCCCATTCGTAAGCGGGAATCTGCCCATTCGGATGCATGTACCAGACGCGCGTCATGAGCAGGAGTTGGTTCTTTGCGAATACCGGATCGATGTCTGCCATTGTGACGCAGTGGAAAGCCAGATCCCATGCGGCATACCAGGGATATTCCCATTTGTCCGGCATTGAAATGATGTCTGCATTGTTAAGATGCTGCCATTCGCTGTTCCGTCCGTGGTGTCGCTCCTTAGGCGGTGCGGGCATGCTCGGATCACCTTTCAGCCATATGGGAATATCGATGTAGTAGAACTGCTTGCTCCAAATCATGCCGGCAAAGGCTTGACGCTGGATCAGGCGCGCATCTTCGTCAGCAATATCAGCTTGTAGCACGGCATAAAATTCATCAGCCTCGGCCCGGCGCAAATTGAAAATAGAATCAAAATCCTTGAAGGGCTGCGTGTTCACGGCCCGGGTGAGACGCAAGCGAATCTCAATCTTCCCCTGTGCCGGTATTGTAAAAATGAAGTGCCCTGCCGCCTTGGTGCCGCTTTGCAACGGATTGACAGCCTGGGGTTTGCCATGAACGACATGCTCGTGAAAGGCATCCTTGAAATAGCCTTTATTTTCTGTGCCGTACAGGCGTTGTACGTTGGTCTCGTTATCGCAGAACAGCAATTCCGTCGCACCATCGAAGTGGCAGTAATAAGTGCCCAATTTTGGGTGCTGCAACACGATGGCATCCTGTTCAAAGACTGACATCTCCGGCTTCTCGGTTTGTCCGTCCCATGTCCACTCGTTTCTGAACCATAGCTGCGGCAAAATGTGCAGCGGTGCGTCTTCGGGGCCGCGATTGTGTGCGGTAATCCGCATCAGAATATCGTGCGGGTCGGCCTTGGCGTATTCCACGAACACATCGAAGTAGCGGTCATCGGCAAAGGCGTCGGTATCGATCAGTTCGAATTCCGGCATGTCCTTACCCCGCCGCCCGTTTTCCTCCACCAGCCATGCGTATGGATACGCCTGCTGGGGATATTTATAGAGCATCTTCAGATAAGAGTGAGTCGGTGTTGCATCCAGGTAGTAATACAGCTCTTTGACATCTTCGCCGTGATTGCCCTCACTGTTGGTCAACCCGAACAGGCGTTCTTTCAGAATCGGATCGCGCTCGTTCCACAGTGCCAGCCCCAGACATAAGTGCTGGAATTTGTCGCTGATCCCGGCGATGCCATCTTCACCCCAGCGATAGGCGCGACTGCGTGCGTGATCATGGCTGAAATATTCCCAAGCTTCACCGTGCGGGCTGTAGTCCTCACGGACCGTTCCCCATTGGCGTTCGCTCAAGTAAGGTCCCCATCTGGACCATTCCGGTTCATCTTTTTCTCGCGCGATGAGCCGTTTCTTTTCCTCGCTGAGGGGCGCGTTCTGGCTGCTCGGTTTTTTTGGCTGTAATGTGGGCGGAGTCGAGGCGGTACTCATATTCATTTCCTTTTTCCAATTGAGGCGTTATGTAAATCCAGCCATGCGCGCAGCACTTCCGCAACACTCCATGCCTGGGCAAAGCAACCGCGCGGTGTAAATGGTGGTTCGGCATCGAATATCTCGCTGACATTGCCGATACATGCCTCGCCAAGGTGCAGCCCGAGCGGCTCAAGAAAAGAACGCGCTTTGTCCGCATCTTGGTAAACACGATAGTGCGCATCCACGAACGGCCCGATGAGCCAGGCCCAAACGGTACCTTGGTGATAAGCTGCATCGCGTTGTACGGGATTGCCCCGATAATAAGCAACGTAACCAGGTTGATTGCGCGCCAAGCTGCGCAAGCCATGAGAGGTCAACAACTCGCGTGCGCAGACATCCACGACTGCCTTTTGTTGGTCCTCGTCCAACGGACTATTGGGCAACGCTACCGCGAGTATTTGGTTGGGGCGCAGGCGCGAGTCATACTTTCGTCCATTAGAATCAGGCATGCCTTCCGGTCCATCGATCACATCATACAAATAGCCTTGTTCGCCATTCCAGAAACGCTGGAAGCTTGAACGCACGTGCGCCGCCGCTTCACGATATTCGTCAGCCGATTTTATCTTGCCCAGCTGCTTGCTCAAAGCGGCCATGATAGCCAACGCGTTGTACCAAAGCGCATTCACTTCGACAGGCTTGCCGATGCGCGGCGTCACTACCCAATCACCGATCTTGACATCCATCCAGGTCAATTGCGTACCATCCTCGCCAGCAGCCAGCAAGCCATCTCGGATATCGACCTTGATGCCATAGCGTGTGCCTTTGTGATGATAGTCGATGATATCGACGAGTACCGGATAGAGTTCTTTTGCCAGTGCGATGCCGCCGCTGCGCCTAGTGTATTGATCCACTGCGTGGAAATACCACAACGTTGCATCGACCGCGTTGTACTCTGGCGTTTCGTCATGGTCGGGAAAGCGATTTGGCAACATGCCCTCGCTGATGTGCGCGGCAAACGTGCGCAAGATGCTGGCGGCCATATCAAAACGCTGTAACGCCAGGGTCAGACCGGGCAATGCGATCATGGTGTCACGACCCCAATCGCCGAACCAAGGATAACCGGCGATAACGGTTTTGCCCGCCGGATGGCCATCACGGTAACGACCGACAATAAATTGGTCGGTGGCCAATGCCATCTGTCTTATCCAGCGTGGCGCATCAGAGGGAAGCGCGGCAAACAACGCTTGCGAGGATTCGTGAATTCGCGCACTGACAACAGCAAAATTTTCCGGTGAAGCCGATTCGGTGGAGATCACCAAGGTCGCATCCTGCCCATCATCAAGGGCTAGGGTAAGACGACCGGGACAAAATAGATCTTCGCTATCGTCCAGTCCGCGCATGGTCTCCATTCGGTGTTTGAAATTCCAGTACCAGGCGGGGTCAGCAATAAACCTGGCGCCATCGCAGATAACGCGGTAGGGACGCGCGCCCTGGAATGCATGCACTTCGAAGCCATTCGTTATCCCGTGGATATCCATATCCCAACCACCATGGCTGTGGCTGTGGTAATCCCGGTATGTGCATAGTGGCATCAGTTCGAGTTCGAGCGTATCGCTCGCTCGCAACACACGAAAATGCAGATAGGTGGTGTTTTGCCCAGGTGCCATCAGCACACGTTTTTCGATCAATGCGTCTGCCAGTGCGTAATGCCACACCGGGACAGTGCCATCCAGAAAAAAAGACTCGAGGTGAAGATATCCGTGCGGCGTTACCGTACCGTCAACGAACTCGTTGCAGGAAAGATGATAGGTTTTGCCTCCATAACGCACCGTCGCATCCACTTTTGCTACCAGCAAGGTGCGTCCCGCGGGAGGTGACAACGCGGCCATGAGCAGACCATGGTAGCGGCGCGTATTCAGATCGCCTACCGTGCCGGAAGCGTATCCTCCCATGCCGTTGGTGACCAGCCATTCGCGCTCGACTGCCCGTTCAAAATTTCCACAAACGCCCCGTCCCAATTGAAATATTGTCTCGTCCATCGCTTTAATGGAAATTGATTGGATCAATTTTTAACTCCTCTGCAAAACAGGCCGGATCGGCTAAGTCAAATTTTTGAATACAGAGACTAGTCTGCCAAGACAGTGAAACTTTACAGGACGATATCGCAATGGGATAGTTACTTGACGCGAAAACAAAAACACAGGCGCATGTTCAGCCAATTGGCCGGCAATGCGGCGATGATTTAAAGCCAGTCGTGCTGGGTAGGAGAAGAAACGCCAGAGCGAATTACGCCGATATTGCGGTCATAGACGATGCACGCTGTTGCCTATCAGTAGCCCGCCGAGCAAAGCGGCGAACAGCGGTAGTCATGCCACGCGAAAACTCAGTCGCAGCTTACCCGCTACCAATAATGCTCATACGATCGCACCTCGCAAGCATGTCGATATTGACATACACTCCAACGCGTGTGTAAGCAGCTAAACAAACACTACAAATCAATTTAGCATGAGGATAACTGCAAATGAGGCCGGCGCGATGTCGAGGTAACGTCTCTATCACCTCGCCAGTTACCTCACGCTCAGGACAGCGGGCAGTGAAGCAGGTGGTTTATTGACGAAATGACGAACAAATCCAGAAAGGGCGAAGCATGACCGAACCTACCATTACCTGTCCAAGTTGCAAAACTGAGATCAAACTCACCGAATCGCTGGCAGCACCTTTGATCGCGGCTACACGTAAGCAATTTGAGCAACAACTGGCGCAGAAGGACAATGACATCGCACAGCGCGAACAGGCGATGCGCGACAAAGAAAAGCAGCTTGCAGAAGACAAGCGAAAACTCGACGATCAGGTGGCTGATCAAGTTGCGACACAGTTAAAAGCAGAACGCACTCGCGTTATTGCCGAGGAATCCAAGAAAGCTAAACTTGCCAGTGCCGTCGAACTTGATAACAAGGCACGCGAGCTGTTCGAATTGCAAGAGGTGCTTAAAACAAACAATGAAAAACTGGCCGAGGCACAGAAGGCGCAAGCCGAGCTCATCAAGAAACAGCGTGAACTCGATGATGCCAAGCGCGAACTGGAACTCACGGTAGAAAAGCGGGTGCAGGATGGATTGACCCACGTCCGCACGCAAGCCAAAAAAGAAGCCGAGGACGAACAGAAGCTCAAGGTAATGGAGAAAGAGCAGACCATTACTGCGATGCAAAAACAGATTGAAGATCTCAAGCGCCGGGCCGAGCAAGGATCACAACAATTGCAGGGCGAAGTCCAGGAACTGGAGCTTGAAAACCTGTTGCGCACCAAATTTCCTTTCGATGCCATCGAGCCAGTACCAAAGGGGGAATATGGCGGGGATGTGCTGCACCGTGTTGTCGGAGCCGGCGGCCACTCCGGCGGCACTATTTTGTGGGAGTTCAAGCGCACCAAAAACTGGAGCGATGCCTGGCTGATAAAGCTTCGCGGAGACCAGCGCACCGCGAAGGCAGAAATCGCCGTGATCGTGAGCCAGATTTTGCCAAAAGGTGTTGAAACCTTCGAAATGGTAGACGGCGTCTGGGTAACGCATCCGCGCGCCGCATTGCCGGTGGCGATGGTTTTGCGGCAGTCATTGCTGGAGCTTGCTCTTGCGCGGCAGTCCACTGAAGGTCAACAGACCAAGACCGAAATGGTCTACCAGTACCTTACCGGCCCGCGTTTCCGCCAGCGCGTTGAAGCCATCGTTGAAGCCTTTTCCACCATGCAGGAAGACCTCGACAAGGAAAGAAAAGTCATCATGAAACAATGGGCCAAGCGCGAAGAGCAAATTGAGCGCGTGATGGGGGCGACGGTGGGAATGTATGGTGACTTGCAGGGGATTGCGGGGAAATCGTTGCAGGAGATTGAGGGGTTGAGCCTTCAGGCATTGGATGCCCCGGTTGCGAACAATAGGAATGCGGCGGAATGATGACAACAGGTTTCGACAACAGCAGCAATAAGACTATCGTCCTGAACGGCGATCCTCGCAAAACTGCACCGATGTTTTGCTTGATGTTTTCGCCCGCGAGAACCAATGGACAACTATGCCACTAAGTGGCACAATTAACAAATGAAACGAGTTTTCAAAACCCGCCATTTCAGTCGCTGGATGCGAAAAACAGAGTTAACGGACAGCGCGTTATTAAATGCGGTGGAAGAAATGGTTCAGGGGCTGATCGATGCCGACCTCGGTGGCGGTGTTGTAAAGAAACGCATCGGGCTTGCAGGCCGGGGCAAGCGTGGCGGCGCCAGAACACTGGTTGCGACCAACAAGGGAAACAGGTGGTTCTTCGTCTTCGGGTTTGAGAAAAATGAGCGCGCCAACATCGCGGACGATGAACTGGAGGCGTTGCGGGACATCGCTGAACAGTTGCTGGTCAGAACAGGCCGGCAGCTTGATGAGGCAGTTGAAGCAGGTGCGTTACAGGAGATTTGCCATGACCAAAAAAACCAAAACTAAAAGCCTAGTTTTAGAAGCCGTGCATGAGACGGCCAGTGATCTGAGCCGTCTGGGTTTTATCGACAAACGCAAAATGCGCAAGTTCGACGTGCTGTGTCTTGACCCGATACCAGCCTACGACAGCGAGAAAATCCGCGCGCTACGCGACCATCTACAGTTAAGCCAATCGGTGCTTGCCGCAGTGTTGAACACCAGCCTATCGACAGTGCGTAAATGGGAAATCGGCGAGAAGCATCCGAGTGGGCCGTCACTGAAGTTGCTCAATCTCTTGGAGCGCAAAGGGCTGGAAGCTGTTCTTTAATTCGGGATGCCGTGGATAGCGGGCGCATCAAACGTAAAGACCCACATTCGAAGTCGTCTAAATTCACTTAATATCTGCCTTATTGGGGCTAGGATTTTTACTTGACTCGAAAACGGCATATCTAAAAAAACACATATAATTCAAATGCTTTTTATGTGACTGAAAAATGGCGCAGTAATTTTATGAGCAAACGAAAACTCGAATTCAACTGGATCGAAAAATACGAGCCTCCGATTCTCTCAAGGAACAAGTCATGACCGACCGACCTGATGAAAATTTAGATGGCGATCAGAAGCCTAAAAAGTCTCTACGTTCGTTAATCCTCAAGAAAGAGCCGACTAAAGTATCGTCGCTTGGAAATGTGCTGGTAGATAGATTGACTCTAGGAGTGATGCGGAAGCTTGCAAAATTACTTGATCGAGAAAAAAGCGCATCAAATATGGATATAGCACGCACACTATTCGGTGCAGTGATTTATTTCCCCGGAACGGCTGAAGGCGAAGAGGAAAGATTGCTGAATAGTGCAGAGCTTGCTCAGGTTCCAGATGCAGACATACATGCTTTCGCACAGGCATTTAATGATCGACAGGGCTGGTCAACAGATTGTGGAGATGTGTCCTCGATAAAGTTGCTCGCTGAAAAACTTCGCGAAGAACTCAAGAAGCTTTCCGACTCTATCAATAAGTCACTGAATCTCGGCAACTCATTATTTTCAGAAAGCACACGGCGCTTGATGGCGGAAAGCGCTTTAATTGCAGAGCAATTAAAGGCTTATTCTGGCGCTAGTGAAATTGCCAAGCAATACGAAATTGCCAAACAATATGAGAGGGCCATATCCCCGGAAGAGAAGCTACTAAAGTCGATGCCCGGACTTCAGGCAGCAATGAAGGCAAATGCAGATGAGGAGAAGTTTAAATCTTCAATCTGTGGGCTGAATATAGAACAATTAGCTGGAATCAATCGCTCGGCCATACCAGATTTTTCACCGACTCTGCCAAGACACGATATTTCAGAATCACTCCACAGATCAGTGGAAAACAGCCCGATGGCTAGAAGTGCAAGGACACTAACTTCCTTGGATACTAAAATTGACGAAGTTCTTGAGATAGCCCAAGGCATCGCGGAGCTTCATGGAAAAACCAATGAAGCCATTCTCTCAGGTCTATCTGATCTTTCAGATAAGCATGAAAAGACCAATAAGCATATTCAAGATGGGCTTGAAAAATTTACAAAAAAATGGCAACAGGACGAAGCATCGGCAACAACGAGTCTTAAGTGGGTTGTGCGCGGAATCTTTTTTTCTGTTTTATTTTCGGTTGTTGCTGTTACTCAAGATTACTACACCAATCGGAACAATGACCGCGAACAGCAAGCAACAAAAGCGTTGCTAATGGAACAAGTCAGTTTGGCAAATGAGGTTGCCATAAATCAGAATAAGACTGCAAAAGCCCTTGAAGGACGAGTGAAAGAACTCGAAGGCAAGTTGGCAGCACAAGCGTTACGCGAAGCTCGCGCAACGAAGAAACCACCATCGGAACAGAAATGACTAAGAAACAAAAACTCGAACTCACCTGGATGGGTAAGGAAAACCGGCCCAAGTTGGAGCCGCGCATTTTGCTGGAAGACCCGGCAAAGAGTTATCACGCGAAGCATCGGGTGGCGGATAACGACATCTTTGACAATCAGCTCATCTTCGGCGACAACTTGTTGGCGTTGAAGGCTTTGGAGGCGGAGTTTTCGGGGAAAGTGAAGTGCGTTTACATAGACCCGCCATTTAATACACAGCAGGCATTCGAACATTATGACGATGGGATTGAGCACTCTTTGTGGCTTGGCTTGGTTAGAGATCGGCTTGAAATAATTCGTAGGTTAATGGCTGACGAGGGAACGCTCTTTGTCCACATCGACGATAACGAACTCGGATATTTGATTGTTCTGCTAGATGAGATTTTCGGTCGGACAAATAGAGTATCTGTGGTGACATTCAAGCAGGGTTCTGCGACAGGGCACAAGTCGATTAATCCCGGTGTCGTGAGTACCACGAATTACATTCTCATCTACGCAAAAAATAAATCTGTGTGGGCACCGAACCGTGTGTTTACCGCTCGCGCTGAGCGAGACAAGCGGTACGGGCAGTACATCGAAAACTACGAGGATTCTTTTGAGGGCTGGCGATTTACGACGCTCGCCAGTGCCTTCGCCGCGAGCCTTAGCTTGCCAGAGCGAGGCCTCAAGAAAAGCTTGGGGGATGAGTATGAAGAAAAAATTGCGAGCTTCGTCTTGCGGAACGCTGGGCGGGTTATCCAGCTCGCGAGGCCAGATTACTCTGCTGTAAGCAGTGCCGCACGCGAGATGATTGATGCGTCAAGAGCTGCCCCTGATGTTGTGATGAAACTGGGACGAGATGGATATTCCGATATGTATTTTATCGGAGGTCAGCGCATCCTCTTTTATTCCGACAAGCTAAAACTGATTGACGGCGAGTACGTGGCCGGCGAGCCCCTCACGAGCTTGTGGGACGATATTCTGTCTAACAACTTGCACAATGAAGGCGGAGTCGAGTTCCCGAAAGGGAAGAAACCGGAAGCACTGATCAAGCGATGCTTTGACCTTGTGACAAAGCCAGGCGATATTGTCCTCGATTCTTTTTCTGGTTCCGGCACCACAGGCGCAGTCGCCCATAAAATGGGTCGCCGCTGGATCATGATCGAGTTGGGCGAGCATTGCCATACGCACATCATCCCGCGTTTGCAAAAAGTGATCGACGGTGAAGACCAAGGTGGTACCAGCAAGGCGGTGAACTGGCAAGGGGGTGGCGGCTTCCGCTATTACAGACTCGCGCCCAGCCTGTTGCGGCAGGATACTTATGGGCAGTGGGTCATCAATAAGGAATATAACGCGGAGATGCTGGCGCAAGCCTTGTGCAAGCTGGAAGGCTTCACCTATGCACCCAGCGATGCGCATTACTGGATGCACGGGCATTCCACCGAGCAGGATTTTATCTACGTCACCACGGCGAACCTGAACCACGAGCAGTTGCAGCAGGTTTCTGATGAGGTGGGGGCGGAGCGCAGTCTGTTGGTGTTATGCACCGCTTTCCGTGGGCGTGGCGATTACCCGAATCTCACCGTGAAGAAAATTCCAAAACAGGTGCTGTCGCGCTGCGAGTGGGGGCATGATGATTATTCGTTGCAGGTTGAGAATTTGCCGAAGGCGCCACCACAAATCCCTTCGACAGGCTCAGGGCGAACGGTTAATGGAGCAAGGATGCGCGGGGTGAATGTGGCACAGGGTGGATTGTTCGAGGAGGGCGAGGTATGAGTGAACTGACTACCCGCATGACCAGCCCTGTCATTCTTTATACCACCGGGGATGGCAAGGTCACGGTGGATGTCTGGTTTGCCAACGATAATTTCTGGCTGACCCAGAAGACGATAGCGGAGCTGTTCGGGGTGAAAACGCCAGCCGTGAATAAACATTTGAAGAACATTTTTACCACAGGCGAGTTGGTGGAAGATGCAGTTGTTTCCATTTTGGAAACAACTGCGGCCGACGGCAAGACCTACGCCACCCGTTTCTACAATCTTGACGCCGTGATTGCAGTGGGTTATCGAGTGAATTCGATCAAGGCCACGCATTTCCGCATCTGGGCGACGCAGACCCTGCGCGAATACATGGTCAAGGGCTTCGCTCTCAATGATGAGATGCTCAAGAACGGGCGCGCCTTTGGTCAGGATTACTTCGACGAACTGCTGGAGCGCATCCGCGAGATTCGCGCCAGCGAACGCCGCGCTTACCAGAAGATAGCCGATGTGTTCGAGCAGTGCAGCAGCGACTATCAGGGCAACAGCGAGGAGACGCAGTTGTTCTTCCAGATGGTGCAGAACAAGCTGCATTTCGCCAGCACGGGGAAAACCGCTGCCGAGATTGTGCACAGCCGTGCCGATGCGAACAAGCCCTTCATGGGCCTGACGACCTGGAAGAATGCCCCGCCCGGGAAAATCCTCAAGGGCGATGTCACCATCGCCAAGAATTATCTGAACCAGTCTGAGCTTGATAAGCTGAACCGGCTGGTTTCCCTGTTTATAGACTTTGCCGAAGTGCGTGCGCTGAATCGCCAGGTCATGACCATGAAAAACTGGCTGGAGTGGGTAGAGCGTTTCTTGAATTTCACCGATCAGCAGGTGCTGGAGAACGCCGGAAAAATTTCGCAGGAGATGGCGCGTACCAAGGCTCATGTCGAATATGACAAATTTCGCGTGCAACAAGATTTGGACTACCAGTCCGATTTCGACTTGAAGTTGGCGCGCTACTTGAAGGGCGAGGAGAAGCCATGAACCGCCACGTTAATGCTATTGCCGGGCGCTTGAGCTTGCGTGCTCCGCAACGCCACTCGTTGGAGATTCTGGATCGTATAACTGAAATCATTCCACCCAAAAAAGGGGCGGACGTTGCTGCCGCGCTGGAGATTATCCGCAGCGAATTTCCATCGGTGACCGACTTCGAGCGCGACTTCCCGTCGCTGTGCTTTGCGTTGGCTACGGGTGTGGGTAAGACGCGGCTGATGGGGGCGTTCATCAGCTACCTGCATCTGGCGCACGGCATCAATAATTTTTTCGTGTTGGCACCGAACCTGACGATCTATAACAAGCTGATCACAGATTTCAGCGACCGCACGCATCCTAAGTATGTGTTCAAGGGCATCTCGGAATTCGCCATTGATGCGCCTTCCATCATCACTGGCGATAACTACGACCAGCACGACCCGGCCAGCGGCACATTGTTCGGCGGGGTGCGGATCAATATTTTCAATATCTCAAAAATAAATTCCGAGGTGCGCGGCGGCAAAGCTCCGCGCATCAAGCGGCTGTCGGAATATATCGGCGAGAGTTACTTCGATTATCTGGCCGGGTTGCCCGATCTAGTGCTACTGATGGATGAATCGCATCGTTACCGCGCCAGTGCCGGAATCAAGGCGATCAACGAGCTGAAGCCAATCCTGGGGCTGGAGCTGACGGCTACTCCGTTCGTGGAAATCGCTAAGGGGTCGGTGCAGTTCAAGAACGTCATTTTTGATTACCCGTTGGGCAAAGCGATGGCGGATGGCTTTGTGAAAGAGCCAGCCGTGGTAACGCGCAAGAATTTCAATCCGGCGGGGATGTCGCCTGAAGAGATCGAGCGCATGAAACTGGAAGACGGTGTGCGCCTGCACGAGAGTGTGAAGGTGGAGCTGGAAACTTATGCCCGCGAAACCAGTAATCCCATCGTTAAACCTTTCCTGCTGGTGATCGCCCGCGATACGACCCATGCCGGGCAATTGCTGGCCTTGATCCAGTCGGATGGGTTTTTCGAGGGGCGTTACAAGGACAAGGTCATACAGGTGGATTCGAGCCGTACCGGTGCGGAAGAGGAGGAGATGATCGCACGGCTGCTGAAAGTAGAACATACCGATGAGCCAACGGAGATCGTGATCCACGTCAACATGCTGAAAGAAGGTTGGGATGTGACTAACCTTTACACCATCGTGCCATTGCGTGCGGCCAATGCGCGCATCCTGATCGAGCAATCCATCGGGCGCGGCCTGCGCTTGCCATATGGCAAACGCACCGGCGTGACGGCGGTAGACAGATTAAACATTATCGCGCATGACAAGTTTCAGGAAATCATCAATGAGGCGAACCGACCTGGTTCTGCCATTCACCTGAAGGAGGTGATACTAGATGACGATGTCTTCGGGCAAAAAACGGCGACCATCGTTTCGCAATCGCAACTCGCCACCAAGCTGGGGTTGAAACCAGCCGATGCGACTGGCAGCACGCAGATGGCAGGGCAGGATGTACAGCTCATCTTCATCAGGCCGGAAGAGCAGAAGGTCGCACAAATCGCTTATGAAGTGATTCGCAAACTGGAGAATCAGCCGACGACTGTGCCAACGCTGGCTCACTTGAAAAACCCGGAGATTCAGGCGGCCATCGTCAAGGCTGTGCAAGAGCAGCATCGGCCTGCGCAGATGGAGTTGGAAGGTGTGACCGAGCAACCGGATTTCGTCGCCATTGTGGCAAAAACGGTGGAGTTGGTGACGCAACAGACAATAGATATTCCACGGATTCTGGTTGTGCCCAAGGGCGAGGTGAAAGCCGGATTCAAACCGTTCATACTGAAGCTGGAGGCGCTGAAGTATCCAGCTGTCTCAGAGGAGCTATGGATCCAACACCTGCGCACAAGCCAGCTTGAAGTGGTGACGTTAGGTAATGGCGGTATTGAAGAAAAGAATATGGAAGATTATGTCGTCAGTGGTCTGGTGGACTTCGACGATGTTTCTTATGACGATCAGGCTGATCTTCTTTATGAATTAGCATCGCAAACCATTAAGCATTTTTGCTCATACTTATCCGAGGATGACGCGCGCAAGGTGTTGCGTTGCTACCAGAGACCGATTGCGCAGTTTATCCATGCACAAATGCAGGAGCATAGCTGGGAAGATTCCGTTGATTACGAAGTGGTAGTGAGTAAAGGATTCACGGAATTTAAACCCAGTGCCTACACCTATGCTGTTAATGAGCCGTCCGCTGATTACCGGGTTTCGCCTGCAGATAAGAGCAATATGTCGAAGTATGTGTTCGGCGGTTTCAGGCGTTGCTTGTACCCGGTGCAGAAGTTTGACTCGGAAGCGGAGCGCGTGTTGGCGGTTATCCTTGATCGCGATGCCGACAAGTGGTTCAAACCTGGCAAGGGACAGTTTCAGCTTTTCTACAAGCAGGGCGCAAACCATCTGGAATATCAGCCTGATTTCGTGGCCGAGACGAAAAATGCGATCTACATGCTGGAGCCGAAGGCCAGCAACCAGATGGAAGATGCCACTGTTCTAGCCAAGAAGGAAGCGGCAATCAAGTGGTGCAAGAATGCTTCGGACTACGCGGCAGCCAATGGTGGCAAACCTTGGCGCTATGTGCTGATCCCGCATACTGCGATTGCGGTGAATATGATGCTGGATGGATTGGCAGGACAGTTTGGATGCTATTAGGACTTGCGAAGTTGATGATGGCAGTTGCTTAAAACGTGAATTGTATTTTCAATGAATTTCGATTTTGCCACTCTTGATCTATTGCGCCAGAGCCATCCAGCGTGGCGTTTGTTGCGCTCGGATCACGCACCACTGGTAGCGAGTTTTTTGCAGCGAGTGTTTATCGTGCCGAATGTGCGCGTTATGGCGCAAGCTGATTTGGCAGAATCACTCGAAGACGAACTGTTTGCCTTGCGCGAGAGTCTAGGCTTAGATGCTTTTCCCAAGTCTGCACTTGAATACCTCAACGACTGGGCAAGCACTGAGAAGGGGTGGTTGCGCAAATTCTATGTTCAAGGGTCGGATGAACCGCATTTCGATCTTTCCCCACCGACAGAAAAAGCGATTACTTGGCTTGCAACGCTCACCCAGCGCAGCTTTGTTGGTACTGAGTCCCGCTTGCTTACGCTGTTCGAGTTGCTTAAGCAGATGAGTGAAGGATCTGAAACTGATCCTCAAACGCGTGTTGCTGAATTACACAAACGGCGTGATGAAATTGATAGGGAAATCGAACAAATATTATCGGGTGACATTCCGCTGTTAGATAACACCGCATTGAAAGACCGCTTCCAGCAATTCACGCAATTGGCGCGGGAGCTGCTAAGCGATTTTCGTGAGGTAGAGCATAACTTTCGTGGTTTGGATCGACGCGTGCGGGAGCGCATCGCACTGTGGCAAGGCTCTAAAGGAGCGCTACTGGAAGAAATCATGGGCGAGCGGGATGCAATTTCCGACTCGGATCAGGGACGCAGCTTTCGCGCATTCTGGGATTTTTTGATGTCCAGTCGACGGCAGGAGGAACTGTCGGTATTGCTTGAGCGCGTGTTGGCCTTGCCACCTGTCATTGAACTCAAGCCTGACAGCCGAACACGTCGTGTACATTATGATTGGCTGGAGGCTGGAGAACATACACAGCGGACCGTCGCCCAACTTTCGCAACAGTTGCGGCGGTTTCTTGACGACCAGGCTTGGTTGGAAAACCGCCGCATCATGGATATTCTGCACGGTATCGAAACTAAAGCGTTAGCAGTGCGCGAATCTCAGCCGTCAGGTGTGATGACGGATATTGCAGATACGGCTGCTGATATCGAGTTACCGATGGAACGACCACTACACACACCTTCCATCAAACCACAAATCGCCGATATCGTGCTGGAAGAGGGTGATGTCGAAATAGATGCAGGAGCTTTGTACTCGCAAGTCGTTATCGATAAGGCGCAACTGGTTAGACATATCCGACATGCTTTGCAGGATCGCTCGCAAGTCACGTTGCGTGAGCTGTGCGAAATGCAGCCGCTACAACGCGGACTGGCAGAACTGGTGGCATACCTCCAGCTTGCGGGTGACACTTTCAAGGCTGTGGTGGACGAAGAGGTGACCGATGAAATTTTCTGGCGCAGAGAAGAATTGGATGGCCAAGAACAAGTGAAACGGGCACGTTTGCCGCGCGTGATTTTTGTGAGATGAGCATGACAGAGCAAGAACTTAAACCAGAAAATACCGCTGCAACGAATGAGTTGTCAGCCTTGGTCATTGCTTTGCTCAAAGGCGTGATTTACCAAGAAGGAGAGGCCAGCCTTTGGAATGCCTTGCTTAATCTACAAGCTCGCGTGCGTGATTACGTGACTGTGTTGGGCCTGGAATTGGTGCTGGACGAGTCAGAGGGGTATGCATTCTTGCGAGCACGTTTGGAAAGTGAAGGCGAAGGTGTTGCCAAGCTACCACGACTGGTGGCGCGCCGTCCGCTGACTTTTCCTGTGAGCTTGCTACTGGCGCTTTTGCGCAAGAAGTTGGCTGAGTTCGATGCAAGTGGTGGAGACACACGCCTCGTGTTGACTCGTGATCAACTCGTCGAGTTGGTTCGCGTGTTTTTGCCCGACAGCAGTAATGAGGCGAAGCTTATCGACCAGATTGAGACGCATCTCAACAAGATTGTCGAGTTGGGATTTTTGCGCAAGCTTAAAACTGGCGCAGGACAACCCACAGCATTCGAGGTGCGTCGCATCATCAAAGCCTTTGTGGATGCGCAGTGGCTGAATGATTTCGATACGCGGCTGTCAGCGTATCAGGTACAGATCAATGCAACTTCAGCAGGTGATTCCAATGGATGAGATGCAAACATTGGGGCTGGATTTTGTCAGCGATGATGCGCTATCCGGATTCCGCTTGCACCGTTTGGAAGTGTTCAACTGGGGGACTTTCGATGCACGGGTGTGGGCGCTGAACCTCGACGGAAAAAATGCCTTACTCACTGGCGACATTGGATCGGGGAAATCCACGCTGGTGGATGCCGTTACCACACTGTTGGTTCCGGCGCATCGTATCGCTTACAACAAGGCTGCCGGTGCTGACAACAAAGAGCGCACGCTGCGCTCTTATGTGCTTGGGCATTACAAGTCCGAACGCAATGAGGTGAGTGGAACGGCCAAGCCTGTGGCACTGCGCGATCATAATAGTTACTCGGTGATTTTGGGTGTTTTTCATAACGCGGGCTATGACCAAACGGTGACGCTGGCACAGGTGTTCTGGATGAAGGATGCCCAAGCACAGCCTGCACGCTTCTTTGTCTGTAAAGAACGGGCGTTGTCCATTACGGCTGACTTTGCACATTTTGGTTCGGACATCGTTCAACTCAGGAAAAAACTGAGAGGAATGGGCGCGGAAATATTCGACAGCTTTCCTCCCTACGGGGCATGGTTTCGGCGTCGCTTTGGCATTGAAAACGAACAGGCACTGGAGTTATTCCACCAAACTGTGTCGATGAAATCGGTGGGTAACCTCACTGATTTTGTGCGCAGCCACATGCTGGAACCATTTGACGTTGCGCCGCGCATCACCGCTTTGATTGGCCACTTCGATGATCTCAACCGCGCACACGAGGCCGTGCTGAAAGCCAAGCGGCAGGTTGAGATGCTTACCCCTCTGGTTGCAGACGGAGATCGTCATGCGTCGCTGGTTGCCCTGGTCGATGAATTTCGTGCTTGCCGCGATGCGCTCAGTCCCTACTTCGCTGGATTGAAACTCGGCTTGTTGGAAAAACGCGCAGCTAACTTGCTAGAGGAATGGACACGACAAGACACCCAGGTCAAACGTGTTGAAGCCCAACGTGATGCACAGCGCGTCGAAGTGGCTGAACTCAAACGCAGCATTGCTGACAACGGCGGTGACCGTCTGGAACGGCTGACGATTGAGATCAACAAGAAGGAACAGGAGCGTGAGGTGCGTGAACGAAAGGCGCAGCGTTACGCTGAGCTGGTGCGCGCAGTTGCTGAAAGTCCCGCAGATGATGAGGACGGATTTTTGCGGCAACGACAACGATTTATTACATTGACTGAAACCACGCGGGCGCGAGATGCTGGCTTGCAAAACAATTTGACTGAGCACAGCGTGAGCTTGCGTCAAGGTAAACAAGAGCATGACGCGCTGACTGCCGAGATCAACAGTCTGAAAGCGCGACTCAGCAACATTCCATCGGAACAAATGGCCATGCGGGCAGCCTTATGCAAAGCACTCAACTTGTCTGAAGAAGAGATGCCCTTCGCCGGCGAGTTGCTCCAGGTACATGAGGACGAGCGTGACTGGGAAGGCGCGGCCGAACGGCTGTTGCGCAGCTTCGGCTTGTCCTTGCTGGTGCCGGATGAACACTATGCAGCGGTCGCTGAGTGGGTCGATAAAACGCACCTGAAAGGTCGTTTGGTTTATTTCCGTATACGTCAGAATTCTCGGAGCGAATTGTTTAGCCGGCACCGCGATTCCTTGGCGCGCAAGCTGGCGATTAAGCCTGATTCTGCCTTTTACGATTGGCTGGAACGTGAACTGGCACATAGATTCGACGTGGCCTGCTGCATCACCCAAGAGCAATTTCGCCGCGAGACGCGGGCTATCACTCGTGCAGGACAAATCAAGGCAGGGGGTGAGCGGCACGAGAAAGACGACCGCCATCGGTTGGATGATCGTAGTCGTTACGTGTTGGGCTGGACCAACGCAGCCAAGATCGCTGCGCTTGAAGATAAAGCCAAAAGTTTGGAGAAACGCCTTCGTAAGGTGGGCAGCCTTATTGGAAAGATTGAATCAGCTCGTAGGGAACTTCAAGCGTTCATCACGGTGCTTTCGAAGCTGGATATGTTTGCCGATTTTCGTGAAATTGACTGGCAGCCCCTTGTTCTAGAGGTGGCGGCATTAACCGACGAGAAGCAAAGGCTGGAATCGACTTCCGATGTGCTCAAACAACTGGCAGAGCGGTTGAGTGCGGGTGAGGCAACATTGATGACTACGGAAGGGTTGCTTGAAGAACACAAAGACAAGCGATCCAAAGTAGAGCAGAAAAAAATAGATGCCGAAGCATTGCGAATGCAAACGCAAGCAATACTTGATGAACCGGCATATGCAACTCACTCAGCGCGCTTTGAGCGTCTTGACACGATCCGAGGCGAGGCGTTGGGCGAGCATCAGCTCACGGTTGAATCTTGTGATAACCGTGAGCGAGATTTGCGGGAGTGGTTGCAGACCAAGATCGATGCAGAGGATGCAAAACTCAAACGTTTGCGCGACAAAATCATTCAAGCGATGGCAGCCTACAAAGAGGCGTTCAAATTGGAAACCTCAGAGGTGGATGCCAGCATTGAAGCTGCCTTCGAATATCGCGCCATGCTCAATGCGCTGCAGGCCGATGACTTGCCGCGTTTTGAAGCGCGCTTCAAAGAATTGCTGAACGAAAATACGATCCGCGAAGTCGCGAATTTCCAATCGCAGTTAGCGCGCGAGCGAGAAACGATCAAGGAGCGTATCGCTCGCATCAACGAATCGCTAACGGGGATTGACTACAACACGGGGCGATACATACAACTTGAAGCTCAGCCTACGCCGGATGCTGACATCCGCGATTTTCAAACTGAACTGCGCGCCTGTACTGAAGGGGCAATCACGGGTTCAGACGACAGCCAATATTCAGAAGCCAAATTTCTGCAAGTGAAGCTTATTATCGAGCGTTTTCGCGGACGTGAGGGAATCTCTGAACAAGATCGACGCTGGACAGCTAAAGTAACCGATGTGCGTAATTGGTATGTGTTCGCAGCCAGTGAACGTTGGCGCGAGGATGGTAAGGAGCACGAACATTATTCTGACTCTGGTGGCAAATCGGGCGGACAAAAAGAGAAGCTGGCTTACACCATTCTTGCCGCGAGTTTGGCCTATCAGTTCGGTCTTGAATGGGGGGCAGTACGATCTCGTTCCTTCCGGTTCGTGGTGATCGACGAAGCTTTCGGACGAGGCTCTGATGAGTCAGCGCAATATGGCTTGCGCTTGTTCGCCCAACTCAACTTGCAACTTCTGATTGTCACACCCTTGCAAAAAATTCACATCATCGAGCCTTTCGTGTCCAGCGTCGGATTTGTTCAAAACGAAGATGGTCGCGCCTCCAAGCTGCGCAATCTTTTGATCGAGGAGTATCGCGCAGAGAAGGCGAGGATTTCGGGATGAGTTGGACAAGACCGAGAGACTTCCGTATTCAGCTAGAAAAGCTATGGGAACGAGGGGATATGTTGTCCAGCCTTGTCACAGGGGAGTCACTGTTTCCGCGACGTTTAATACTCAAGTGCCCCACCTCGGCTGAGATGGCTGATCGCTTTGACGAAGTTCGTGCCTGGGTTGGAGAGATTCGAACCGTTCCGCACTGTCGGGTGGAGACGCGGGAGTTCAAGCACCGCATTTTAGGGACGAACTCTGTTCCCGCCGAGGTGTGGATCGATAGCTTCGATGTTGCCGCAACAGTCATATCCAAGCGCAAAGACGCTGCCCGATTTGTTGCTTTGATAGAGGAAACAAAGCAATTTCAGCCGAAACTGTTGGACTGGCTAGCAAGACGTCCCATGCTCGCGCTGGCTTTAGCAGATGATTGGAGTCGGTTATTGGAGATTGTCGTGTGGTTGCAGGCTCATCCTAGACCAGGCGTGTATCTGAGGCAGGTCGATATTCCAGGCGTTCACAGTAAATTCATTGAAGCGCGCCGCAACGTGCTGACTGAGTTGTTCGATATGGTTTTAGATCCCGAAACAGTTGACTTTACTGCGTCTGGCGTGAACGGATTTGCAACGCGTTACGGATTCCGTGACAAGCCGCTGCGCATTCGATTTCGTTTGCTTGATCCTAATCAAATTCCATTGACACACGTACAAGACATTACTCTTGATGCTGCGAGCTTCGCTCAGCTCAATCCTATGGTTTCACAGGTTTTTATTATTGAAAATGAGATCAATTTTTTAGCCTTCCCGCTACTAAAGGACAGTTTGGTAATTTTTGGTTCGGGGTATGGATTTGAAATGTCAAGACAGGCCAATTGGCTATTGCGCTGTCGTATTTATTATTGGGGTGATATTGATACGCACGGATTTGCAATTCTCGATCAACTTCGCAATCAGTTTGCACACGTGGAATCGTTATTGATGGATCGAGCCACTTTATTAAAATTCGAGCCACTCTGGGGTGAGGAAGAGAAGCAAACGCTGCGCGACTTGCCTAGACTAACCCTCGAAGAGCTTTCTCTTTATAACGACTTGCGTGATAACCGGATACGTAAAAATATTCGGCTTGAGCAAGAAAGAATCGGCTTCGGATGGTTCGAAACTGCATTAAAAAGGCTCTCGGATAGTCGATAAATTTTAATTCGACTGGATCAGCGGCGGCAGCACGGATGGGGTGGTCTGACTGATGAATTCGTTTAAGAGCAATCCCGGAGTTACATGTATTACAGCCAATGCTTCTGGAGCCGGTTCATCCCCCCACGAGCGTGGGAACACCGATCCAGATACAAAGGCAGTCAATGCGTCGTTGGTATCTTGCGGTTGGTTATTGAGCGCGCCAGTTGATTGGCATGAAAAGCCCGAGTAAAGCCCGCCGTTAATATTCGGCGGATTCAAGTTCGAAGTGCAGCCTAATTTAAATGTTAACAGTGTTTAGGATGCTGCTTCGTTTGCAAGATCAAATGTTGAAAACTTTTGATTTGATGTCATCAAACTTTGTACTGAGACTGTGATTGAAGTCCGCTCTAAATTGGTTAGTAACTGATTATTTTTATCAATATGTCAGTACACACTCTTTCGGTCAAGCAGCATACAAAGTCCCTGTTGCTCTTTGGTTCCTTGGTCTTTGGATTAACAGGATTACCGCAATATTTAAATAAGAAACAATACGGTTTTTTCAACAATCATTGAAACTTTTACCTTGTTTCTATACTCTGAAACTTGTATTAATCCAAGATTGTCCATTGAAAGCGCGAATCCAATAAAATCAACGGGGTGTCTAATGGTATCCATTAGAAATTTTCCTTGATGTCGTTGTACTTGGATTTGTACTTGAATATTGATAATGTTTTCGTAAACTTGCTAAGCTTGTTGATGGCATTGGGTGGTAAACGCGATTAAAGCCGTAAAACTTTAACTCGAAAGGACGGCAATTGCGGTTTTTTATTATCCTAGGCAAAGCGTACCCACATACTAAGGTAAAAATCTTTATTTCGTAAAATGGGTTGATAAGTATGCCGAGCGTCAATTTGAAAAGTGCAATCATTAAAAGAACGGGATTCTATTATTCTTCGAGAAGCAAATTACTGTTCATGGAATCAAGATGAAATGATCATCGAGAAACAAGATGATGAAGAGGTTCACATGCTTATGGAAAGTATTTCCCTGGCTAATTCGCACCATTCAAGATTCTGTGAAGGGGTAGAGCTTGATATAGTTTAGAGGCGATTCCTAAAGCTGTGTTTCACCGCAGATATCTCTCAGACTATTATCGTATTGTGCAATCGCTCACATTTCTTGCTATCGAATGCTGTCGATTGGCTATGTCACTTTGCACTTGAAGTCTCCTTCCTGGCGTGTATTAAATTTAGAGCAATAATCGTTTATGGATACCCGTGGCAAAATTTATTAGTAATTTTCTATTTGATCGCTGGTCTCTACTGTTACTCCTGACTATTACATTTGCTAATCAGCCTGCATCAGCGCAATCAATCCTTAAACAGTTAACACAACCGTTATTTAACAAAAAGAACTTATCCAACGTAACACTGTCTGCACCAAATTCAATTAATGCCTTGCTACAGGAACATTTTGAACTACCTCATGCACCACTCGTTGATGAAACATCAAAACATGTTTTTTTACGCCGAGCTAAACGTGAGATCAGTGAATTATTAGCTACTGAGGGCTATTTCTCGCCTACAGTAACACTAACCCGTAAATTGTCTGAAGACTTCGAGATTGTTGTTCAACCTGGGCCACGCACACTCGTCAGCGAAGTAACCATTGAGTTCAGGGGCGAACTCACGGCCAATACAAATGCACAACAAAAGCGGATCCAACAGTTACGTGAGGCATGGCCATTAAAAACAGGCAAACCTTTTCGTTCTCACGATTGGGAAGAAGCTAAGGCCAAGTTATTGTCAGACATTAAGCATAAAGATTATGCTGCAGCAGAGATCATAGATAGTAAGGCTATCGTAGACCGCGAAAATAAACATGCACAACTTATCGTCGTTGTTGATTCGGGACCTGCCTTTTACTTTGGGGAATTAATCGTTACCGGTCTGGAGCGTTATCAAGATACTAAAATTGAGAATTTTTCACCCTTTAAACCTGGCGATCCTTATCGCAGAGAATTACTTTTCTCATTTCAAGATTCCCTACAAAAAGTGCCCAATTTTAGCTCTGTCTCCGTGAGTATTAACCCTGACAGATCATTGCACAAAGCTGCGCCTATTCTCGTCCAACTGAGTGAAAAAAAATCAAAAAGCATAGCACTCGGTGCGGGCTACAGCTCAAACAATGGTGGGCGAGGCGAGATCAACTTTCAAAATTATAATTTTCTTGATCGCACTTTAAATCTCAACTCCACATTGCGTTTAGAACAAAAGCAGCAAACCTTTTTTGCGGGTATTGATACCTTTCCAAACCAAGACCACATTCAATACTCTTTAGGCTCACGCCTACAACTAACAGACATTGAAGGTCTGGAAACCATCAACCAAAGTACCAACTTTACAAGAAGGTATGTAACCAAAACTATTCAACGTCAACTAGGTTTAAGCTGGCAACGAGAAAAAAGAATCCCTTCTAGTGGTATCAGGGAAAACAACGAAGCACTTGTCATAGATTGGCAGTGGCGCAAAAATAAAGTCGACAATCCACTCAATATTCGACAAGGTAGTATTTCAGAAATACGCATTGGTGGTGCCAGTCAACAGGTTTTGTCTGACCAAACTTTTTTACGCACATACGCACGCCAACAATTCTGGTGGCCTATTGGCAAACGTGATGTGCTATTCATACGTGGCGAAGCAGGTTTTACAGTGGCTGAATCACGTTTTGGTATTCCACAGGAATATTTATTTCGAGCAGGAGGAATTAATTCTGTACGTGGTTATGATTTCCTGAGTTTAGGCGTCCATGAAGGGAATGCCATCGTGGGTGGACGCACAATGGCAACCGGCACCATTGAATACACTCACTGGCTATTGGACAAATGGGGTGGTGCGGTATTTACCGATATTGGTAACGCTGCGGATAGTTGGAAAAAATTTAACCCTGCAGTTGGATATGGTGCGGGCTTACGCTGGCGTAGCCCGGCTGGCCCATTGGCACTGGATTTAGCTCGAGGGCATAAAACAGGCTTGTTTCGACTTCATTTTTCTATAGCCGTTGCTTTTTGATTTTGTCAAAACAAATAACCACAAGTCCAGACACTATAAAAAAGAAACGCAGAATACTGCGCTGGATCGTTACTGCATCGCTTATTGCGACATTATGTGGCGCAGCCTTTGGTACCTGGGTATTAACCACCACACCTGGCTTGCAATGGCTACTTGCAACGGTTTCATCCATTAGCTTAGGAAATTACAAATTTTCTGGTGTAAGTGGCACGTTCAGCACTATCAAGATTCAATCAATTCATATCACCAGCAAAGATAAGCAATTCAAACTTACCGAGTTTGCATTTGACTGGCAACCGGACGCACTTTTTTCAAAGCAACTTATTGTCAAACGATTATCTGCGCGAGAAGTCGAAATACTCACGCCGCCTTCTTCAGCCCCCTTATTATTACCTGAACACATTAACCTACCATTTGCTATTTCAATAAAAAATATTGAAATTAACTCTTTAAGTTTATTATCCAATAATACAAAGAAAGCTGATTTCACTATATCAAAGTTAAAAGCAGCGCTAGAAAGTGATGGACAGCAATATCACGTGCCCCATTTAAGTCTCGATTCAGAATTTGGGTCACTTTATGCTTCCGCTAATCTAGAAGGAAATAAGCCCTTTAAACTAACCGCTCAGGCTAAGCTCGTCGGTTTAATAGAAATTGCAGAAACATCATTATCAGAGACCCGTATCAACGCAACTATTAATGGCAATTTATCTCAACTAAATTTATCCATTACTGCAGCGGGCGACGTTCTTAATGGTGACGGTGATATATTAATACAGCCCTTTGCATTATTTCCGGTTGGCAAATTGCGTTTATCTTTGGATGGATTTAATCCCCAACAATTTTCACCCAAAACACCCAAAGCTGATTTATTGCTATCCATTAACTTACAAGAAAACCATCAGTCGCAATTAGCTGGCAATTTACTGATTAAAAATAAATTAGCAAAAGCTTTAGATCAAGGAGGCTTGCCGGTACGTGATATTAAAGCGCGTCTTAAAATAACCCGGAATTCACTACAATTTGACGATCTTTTGTTACATTTGATAGACGACGGAATGATCTCTGGTAATTTTGCATGGAACACTAGCCTATCTTCCGGCTCAGCTAATTTAGACATTAAACAACTTAACCCACTTAAGTTGGATACGCGTTTGCAAGCTGCCCGGCTTAATGGTCATATCAAGCTGGGTGGCAATACGGAAAAACAACATGGCATCATTGTCCTTAAAGACGAAACACTCAATCTGAACGCCCAATTTACACATGCCGCAGCAACCATCCAATTACAAGAACTCAAGCTAACTCGCAACCAATCTACGCTGACTGGACATGGTGAATTTGGCCTTGGCGATCAACAACGGTTTAATTTTAACGGCCAGCTAGCGCATTTTAATCTCGCTGAATTTATTCAAACACCTGAATCTGATCTCAATGCGCAGCTGACCCTGACTGGTAATCTCAGTCCACAGCCAGCCGGTTTGTTAAGTTTTAAATTCGAAAAAAGCCAATTCGCTAAGCAACCAGTGGCAGGCCATGGCGATATTGATTTCGTCAACACTGGCAGAGCCAAAGCGGATGTTGAGCTTTCCATTGGTTCAAATCACCTTCGTGCGCATGGCGAAATCGGTGCACCAGATGACCGTATGTACTTAGAAATAAGGGCGCCCGTGCTGGCTCAAATAGGCTTTGGACTCGGCGGCGCACTCAATTTACAAGGTAATTTTGGTGGTTCTTTAACATCACCAGTCTTACAGTTTGATCTCACGGGCGATAAGTTTTCTCTACCTGGCGGACATTCTCTAAACCATATAACTGCGCAAGGAAATCTACAAAATACTGCCATTAAACTTAATCTACAGGCGAATAACTACCGCAAGTCCGAGAAAATGCTTGCGCAACAGTTGAACATCACCATTGCTGGTCAGCAATCTGATCATGAGATTAAAGCCAAGCTACAACTTGATGATAAAAATAAAATAACTTTACAAGCAGTCGGTGGATTACTACCAACTGATAAAATTAATCCCACATTTTATTGGGCTGGCAAGTTAACTGAACTGTCGTCAAGCGGTGCCCTACCCCTAAAGTTGCAAGCTGCTACACAACTCAAAGTCAGTACAAATCACGCATCACTAGACACCACTAAGTTATCCCTTGGCAAGGGTGAAATACGATTGAATACCACCCAGTGGACACCTGATCAATGGCATACCCAGGGTCGATTCACCGGGATTTCTTTACGCCATGGAAGTGATACTGAAGAAACTCAAGGAACGCTAGAACTTGGCGGCGACTGGGATGTGAAAGCGGCCAAGCAATTAACCGGCAGCTTACAAATTAAACGTGAAAAAGGTGACTGGATCCTACCCGGAGAATTCCCATTTTCATTGGGTTTGGAACAATTACAAGTCACCAGCCAAGTAAATAATGGCATCCTGACGGGAGAATTAGTTGCCAAAGGTAAGCACATTGGCACAACCCGGGCCAGTATCGCATTGCCACTCACGTTATCAGGCTCGGGCTGGGGCAGCTTACATGACACGGCAATTGAAGGTAAGCTTGCCATCAAAATGGATGATATTTCCCGCATTGGAGCATTACTCGGTGACAATATAAAAAGTGGGGGTCAGCTCGATTTACAAGCAAAACTAAGCGGGACGATAAAGAAACCTCTGTTCTTTGGCAATGTTCAAGGAACAGATTTAACCTTTGCGTTAATGGATCAGGGATTGCAGCTACAACAAGGCCAACTCGACGCCCATTTTGACCGCACCTCACTGCACATAAATACATTTAACTTCACATCACCTTTCGTACCCAATCCCCGCGATAACTTACTGGCGAAAGTAAATATCCCAAAGAAACCTGGAAACCTTGATATAACCGGCACGATAGGTTTGGTTGGCAATGATAGTCGTTTAAAAATTAAACTCGACCATCTCCCTTTAGCACTAAAATCACAGCACTGGATTATTGCTTCAGGAAATGGTCAAGCCAACTTCAGTGGTAAGACACTGACATTAAATAGCAACATTACTGCAGACGCTGGTTTTCTGATACGACCACCAAACAACCGACCACAGTTAGCTGATGACATTGTTATAAGCGGGCAATCATCACAAACCACACAGAAGTTCAACATCAATTTAGATTCGACCATTGATCTTGGGAAACAGTTTTATGTACGTGCGGCAGGACTTGAGGGTCAGCTAAAAGGTGCATTACATCTAAAAACAAACGACCAAAACAAGCTAACGGCGACAGGCACCATAGCGACTGAAGGCACCATAGCGACTGACAAAGCCAAATACTTGGCTTATGGGCAGCAATTAACCGTTGAGCGCGGCATCGTGAATTTTAATGGCCCTTTGGATGATCCCGGATTAAACATCCTTGCAATGCGTAAAGGACTCGCTATTGAAGCAGGCGTTGAAATTTCAGGCTCAGTTCGTCGTCCCGTCATTCGCTTGGTCTCCACACCCAATGTATCGGATGCAGAAAAACTTTCCTGGATTGTATTTGGACGCGCACTCAATTCAGGCAATATAGACACATCACTGCTACTCACTGCTGCTAAGTCAATTCTCGGCGGACAACCATCAGGCGAAGGACTCACGCAACAGTTAAGCCGAACATTAGGCGTTGATGAAATATCTTTCAGACAAGACACTAGCAGTACTAGTAATAACCCCCTCACCAGCCAAATTGGCACTGTCGGCAAGCGCATTTCTTCAAGCGCATATCTTAGCTATGAACGTGGCCTCACCACCACAAACATTGGCATTACAAAACTCACTTACAATCTCACGCCAAAAATTAAAGTTGTCACTCAAGCCGGATTAGATAGCGCGGTTGATGTGTTTTATGTGTTTAAATTTGATTGATATAAAAATTATTATTAAGGATAACTAGAGGGGCAAGTGCTCTGTCGAAATAGTAAACCGGCCAGCGTGCGTGGGTCGTAGACGGTTCATCCCCGCGAGCGCGGGGGAAACTGCCGGTGGTCTCGCGGATGGTTTTGATGATGGAGCCTATCCCCGCCAGCGCGGGGGAAACACTTCAGCGGATCGGGATACTACGCACCCATCGGGCCTATCCCCGCGAGCGCGGGGGAAACATTAACCCATCGGTCAGGCTCTTTCTAATATCGGGCCTATCCCCGCGAGCGCGGGGGAAACTTTTTGCAACCGTAGCCAAATCGTAACCAAGAGGGCCTATCCCCGCGAGCGCGGGGGAAACTTTCTACCGAATTTTGCCGCCGGAACCTGGCCGGGCCTATCCCCGCGAGCGCGGGGGAAACGTGTTGCTTGCGTCAATCGTTGCGGCTATACCGGGCCTATCCCCGCGAGCGCGGGGGAAACTCTCGCCAGCCGCTCACGGTAGACCAGGCGGAGGGCCTATCCCCGCGAGCGCGGGGGAAACGGGACGGCCACGCTTGGCACTATACGCTCCCAGGGCCTATCCCCGCGAGCGCGGGGGAAACATGGCAAGCGCCTTGTGGTAGCGGATAATGATGGGCCTATCCCCGCGAGCGCGGGGGAAACGTCTTCATGAGCTTTGACAAGTGGCTGCATAAGGGCCTATCCCCGCGAGCGCGGGGGAAACATGAGCTTATCAAGAAGGGCAAAGTGTCCTACGGGCCTATCCCCGCGAGCGCGGGGGAAACTTATGAGAAAACAAAATGAACGCTAAACAGGAGGGCCTATCCCCGCGAGCGCGGGGGAAACCAAGTTGAAAACGTACATCGCATAGCTCACAGGGGCCTATCCCCGCGAGCGCGGGGGAAACAACACGACTGGGCCTCGCATGGAGCAGACGCGTGGCCTATCCCCGCGAGCGCGGGGGAAACGCTAGCGGGCGACCTAAGCGCACACCTGAAGAGGGCCTATCCCCGCGAGCGCGGGGGAAACCAGGCCGACATCTTCTTTCATCTGCCCCATTTGGGCCTATCCCCGCGAGCGCGGGGGAAACACGCTGACGCTTTAGTAATGGGCTAGGATATCGGGCCTATCCCCGCGAGCGCGGGGGAAACGAAGTTCCAGGCCCGGTAGTTGTCTGCGTTGAGGGCCTATCCCCGCGAGCGCGGGGGAAACACCACTTGACCGGTTTGATACGCGATTATTTTGGGCCTATCCCCGCGAGCGCGGGGGAAACTGCCAAAAATGTGGAATCGCGGAAACAAGACAGGGCCTATCCCCGCGAGCGCGGGGGAAACGCTAATGGTGATGGCAAGGGGTGGAAGCAACAGGGCCTATCCCCGCGAGCGCGGGGGAAACGCAACCATGTCGCCAATGCCAATGTCAACTATGGGCCTATCCCCGCGAGCGCGGGGGAAACATAGCTGTGCATTTCGAACGGCTTGGTAGCTGGGGCCTATCCCCGCGAGCGCGGGGGAAACCACCATGAAAAAGATAGTCCATGGCTGGGTAAGGGCCTATCCCCGCGAGCGCGGGGGAAACTATCAACAAGCAGAAAAGTTCGCGCTTGGCCAGGGCCTATCCCCGCGAGCGCGGGGGAAACCTCTCCAACCACTCGTAACGTAACCATTACTGGGGCCTATCCCCGCGAGCGCGGGGGAAACTTATCAGTTGCTGGGCCGATACTATCTCGCGTGGGCCTATCCCCGCGAGCGCGGGGGAAACCGCGGTGCTGCATGCCATGGATCAAGTGCATAGGGCCTATCCCCGCGAGCGCGGGGGAAACGCCGCCAAGTTCTTTGTTGGGTCAATAGAAGGGGGCCTATCCCCGCGAGCGCGGGGGAAACCGATTGAGAAGTTGCCTGATGGCGGTTATCAGGGGCCTATCCCCGCGAGCGCGGGGGAAACATACCTAATTTGTTGAACATCTCCGCAGTGAAGGGCCTATCCCCGCGAGCGCGGGGGAAACCATTTCGTCCACGAACATACCGTCGATTCCAAGGGCCTATCCCCGCGAGCGCGGGGGAAACTGGGCCTAGTTTTGTTGCGATGGCTCCAGATAGGGCCTATCCCCGCGAGCGCGGGGGAAACGATGTAAAAAAATCCGCTAGGCGGCTGGTATTGGGCCTATCCCCGCGAGCGCGGGGGAAACTGTTGCAGGCGCCCAGCCTGTACCGGCTGGACGGGCCTATCCCCGCGAGCGCGGGGGAAACATAACTCAACAACCGCTGCAGGCGTCCTATCTGGGCCTATCCCCGCGAGCGCGGGGGAAACCCCTATCTCATGCATGTAGCGCGAATATTGATGGGCCTATCCCCGCGAGCGCGGGGGAAACTGAAATAGCGATGTTTTTCCCAGTGTCCACGACGGCCTATCCCCGCGAGCGCGGGGGAAACGGTGCCCGATTACGGGCGTCATCGCTTTTTCCGGGCCTATCCCCGCGAGCGCGGGGGAAACATTTCAAGGAACAGCGAGACTGACTATGACCAGGGCCTATCCCCGCGAGCGCGGGGGAAACCCCAGACAGCTCCATTACTCTTTGACACCACAGGGCCTATCCCCGCGAGCGCGGGGGAAACCAACGCTCAAGGCGCGGACGTTGGCTGCTAGAGGGCCTATCCCCGCGAGCGCGGGGGAAACATCAGCGAGTTTGGGCATGTTACTGATATAAAGGGCCTATCCCCGCGAGCGCGGGGGAAACGGGCGGGGAATGCTATAGCCGCGTTATTACTGGGGCCTATCCCCGCGAGCGCGGGGGAAACGCTTGATGCTTGACTGCTTGGGCTGCTTGCTAGGGCCTATCCCCGCGAGCGCGGGGGAAACAATTTTGGTCTGATGAGAATTTCGACCCGCCTGGGCCTATCCCCGCGAGCGCGGGGGAAACAATGCCACTACCCACGGTTACATATATTCTGCGGGCCTATCCCCGCGAGCGCGGGGGAAACATCAGCGAGCTTTGGGATGTGACTGATATAAAGGGCCTATCCCCGCGAGCGCGGGGGAAACAAGTTGCCGGGAGTCCTGCTGAGATTGCATAGGGGCCTATCCCCGCGAGCGCGGGGGAAACTTAGTCTTTAGCTTGTGGCAAGGCAAACATAAGGGCCTATCCCCGCGAGCGCGGGGGAAACCAACACGAGCATAACTTCCGCTTGACGCTTCAGGGCCTATCCCCGCGAGCGCGGGGGAAACGCAATAGCAGTTGTTGGGGTGCACCTGATATCGGGCCTATCCCCGCGAGCGCGGGGGAAACACCAACGAATGATCTTTACCGAGCGCCGTATCGGGCCTATCCCCGCGAGCGCGGGGGAAACCATTTCGGATAATGCATGGTCTTCTGTTACCTGGGCCTATCCCCGCGAGCGCGGGGGAAACCACTCCGTTTCACCGATTTCTCCTTAAGCTTGGGGCCTATCCCCGCGAGCGCGGGGGAAACGGCAACTCAGGCACGGCGGTGACCAGCGGAAGGGGCCTATCCCCGCGAGCGCGGGGGAAACTGGATAATGGCAAGCCGGTAGGAATGCTGCCAGGGCCTATCCCCGCGAGCGCGGGGGAAACTATTCAGAAGCAGATATATCTGCTATAGGATAGGGCCTATCCCCGCGAGCGCGGGGGAAACGCCATTCCCATGTTCATCATGTTTAGTACCGAGGGCCTATCCCCGCGAGCGCGGGGGAAACAAATACTTTTGCAATTACCGATGGTGCCGGATGGGCCTATCCCCGCGAGCGCGGGGGAAACTAATAGCCGGGAACCATTAATCAGCACCTTTCGGGCCTATCCCCGCGAGCGCGGGGGAAACGTCTACTACCACGGAATACCATTAACAGCTCAGGGCCTATCCCCGCGAGCGCGGGGGAAACAAGGCTGCTGACCATCGCAACGAGCGGCCCAAGGGCCTATCCCCGCGAGCGCGGGGGAAACGGGTGCAGTTTGGAAGTCTGACAAGCTAAGTGGGGCCTATCCCCGCGAGCGCGGGGGAAACGTATTGTTTCAACGTTCAATTTTCCAACATCGGGGCCTATCCCCGCGAGCGCGGGGGAAACACAAGGGGCATAGAGCAGATAAAGTGCATAAAGGGCCTATCCCCGCGAGCGCGGGGGAAACTCTCATAGATAACATAATAATTTATAAAAGATAAACACAAAACGCATCCGTTTTTTTAAAGAACATTTTATAGAGACCGCTTGGTCAACCACAATCCATCTATCTCAACTAGATCACGCGGAGGCAAACCTAGATTCGCAATACCAACACCACCTGTTTCATTCACATCTCGCCAAATCATTACAATGCTGCCGCGCGGTTCGGCACCATGCCAATCCGCTAGCACTTTCCATATTCGCGAGCGTATGCCCGCGTTCATGCGCGGGGAGATGTACACCGTTGGAGCCACTTCCAGCATGGTTGATGCCAGAAATCCCCGGAAACGATCTGCTACATCACGCGTCACTATCATTACTAGTGACATCCTGTTCCTCCGTGCGCAACACCAGTTTTATTTTGTCGATCATGGATGAAATTACACTTTGCTTCCGAAATACAGTGGAGGCTTCTCGTCTTACCAGTCGGTCAATGGTCGTGTCATCACCAGCCGCCACATTTTTTGCAACACTGAACGCAATTTGCAAGGTAACGGTGTCGCGATATAGATCAGCAATGTCCAGCACGAAGGCTTGCCCAGAATCTTCATGGATAAAGCCGAGTTGTGGGATTGCGGCAAGTGATTGCACGGCAATTGCTGCGGCAGCCTGCACTGCCGTTGCGGCATGATTGATCGCTTGGTTTGGAGTATCCGTTGCGTTTGGGTTGCTGCGGTCGTAATGTCGGCCATTCCATTCAATGCCATATTTATCTGCCATGAGACGATAAATGGTCTTGACCCGCGCCCCTTCGATTCCTCGTAAGGTATCCAAATCCCGATGCGGCAGAACTTCCCCCAGTCGCATGGCATACATGTGACGCGCCACACTGATGCGGCGGCGTGGGCTGCCCCACAACTCTGCTTGGCGCCGTGCCACATCGGAACGATCTGGCATTAAAGGCGGAGCGGTGTAGGTACGCACCCCGTCCACTCCGACAGCCGCCATCAAAGTGCCATGACGCGCCAACAGCCGCAGTGCGTCGTGGGTGACACTGCTGCCCGGCCCAAGCAATATCATAGATACCGCTTGATGGGGCACTTGGAGAATGTGCGGCGTGAGCGAATCTTTGCCTGCCATAAAATTCAGGCAGCCGTCGATTACGCAGAGCTCGCCGCGTTCCAGCCAAATTAAACCGTGGCGATCAGCATGGGGAATGCGGGCTGTTTCCAGCCCGAGGCGGCCTTTTAGCACGAGGAGGCAGGCCGAAGCAGCAACATGCCAAACCCAAATGCGCGATGCCGTCCCACACCTCGCGCCAGCAGGCGCGCAAAAGCTTCTGGGTTGCCTACTTGCAACTGCCCTTTGAATACTGAGTCTGGGCCAGTAACAGCGTGCGATTTGCGTTTACCGTTTTCGCCAGTGTTTGCTTTGCGCAACACACGGGTTAAACGAAACTCATCCATTTGTGCCTGGATAATTTGCGCTGCGCCATCTACGGCAAACTGCTTGGCAAGCCAGTCGCTATAAATCATGGCGCGCTGGGCAAGTCCACCCCCTGCCGCTGCCGGTATCGCATCAGCGGCGTGCAAAAAGGCATCGCGTTCGCGACCATCTTTTGCGCGAATCACCGGACGCACGCGCACTTCAAAGCCCAGTGCCTGCCCTTCTTTCCATATACTTGGAAACGGGCGTGCATCCAACGCGTCCAGCCCTAAAGCCCGTGCGACATCCGGCGTAGCCAAGCTGGCATGGTGGCGCAAAGTTTCCAGATTCTCCAAGGTGTAGGCGAGCAATCCTTGCTTGTTACCCATGTAACGAAACGGCTTTGGCGCTTGTTCGCCAAATACCTCTCTGAGCAAACTGTGCAAGGCGTAACCGTAATCACCGTCTGGCGATGACTCGCGGCGGCGAATCGCACAAGCCGCAAGTGCTTTAGCATCAGGTTGCAAACGTAATAATTGAAATGTCATGTTTGCGCTCCTTGTGGGGTGAAGCTGCCTTCCCGAACGGGTCGCCAGCCACCATGCACACCGCTCGTCCAGTTACGTTCATCGCACAAGTCAATCAGGCGATCACCCGCAAGACTGCCTTCACCGTCCGGCCATTGCATACGCAACGATTGCTTGCCATCAGTTTGCGGTAGGTGGGCGAGTTGTAATGCATGTAGCACGTTGTCGGCCTCTTGCCATCCGGCAAAAATCCGTTTGCTGGGCAGGCAGGGTTTGCGCCCAACAAATAAAGGGCGCGCGGGGTGGTCAAGCGCAACAGCAAGATCGTCCAGCGTGGGCGCATCATCCGATGGTTCAAGGCGTAGTGCGACGAGCACATTTAGGCTTGCGTGATAGTCGCGGTAGCGCAAATGGGGTCCTTTTTCATAGGTTCCATCCCCTCCTTGCCGTCCTTCTGGAACACCCCAGCTAGTCCAACCTTTATCGTCTTTCCCCAGCTGTGCGGTTTGAAAATCCGTGAGGCGTTGTATCGGCGTATTCAGTCGCGCTCCAACCAACAAGCGGTTCTGCAAACGATCATGCAATTCGCAATCCTCACGCCGCCAGCCCAGCGCGTTGGCAAACAATCCGGTCATCATGGAAAGTGCCGGGAAGTCGCGAATCACGCCAAAGTTATCGATGGTTTCGCCACCAAAGGCGATGAGTGGCGCTTCCAGCCGCAACAAAAGATGGCGCGGCATCTCAACATGCTCCCTGCCGCACAATCGCACTAGCCCATTCGCCCAGCTTGGTCAGGTTGGCGCGTTCCGCTCCGGCGATTTCAGCAGCATCTAACGCCAGAAAACGTCGCGACAGTGGCGCACCATAGGCTGCATCCATCGCGGCAATTTCCTGAGTGATACGCGACACGGCACGTTGCCGGATGGTGTCGGTATTACCCTTAACCTCCAGCGGCAACGCATCATGGAAAGCCCCCGCCAAACTGCGCGGCTGCCAATCGCCTGCTTCCACCAGCATGAATTTTGCCCAATCGAAGGGTGCGGTCGAGCCGCGTTTTGCGCCGGGGCTGACGGTCGCAATCAAATGCAACAGGTGTTGCACCACGCGCCCCGCCAGTTCGCGGCGTTCTGCTGGCGTGCTATCTGCAAAGCAATCTTTAGCTGCAATGGCTTCCAGATTTTTGACCAACTGCGGCACATCTACTACCACGTAGCCGTAGTAAAGACCGGAGGCCAGTTCGGTATCGAAAATGCCTGCTGATCCCAAATCGCCTGCTTCACGCATCAGGTCATCAACGACGGTAAAGTAGTCGTTCTCTGTCTGTTCTTTATGAACAGTGAATGAATGCGAAACATAGATAGAAGCATCGCGGTTAGCAAGAGCATCAGAAGTGATCATTCGTCCGAATAAAGCTGAAACCAGCCCACATTGCTCCATCATCACATTGAGGTTGTCTTTGAATGACTTTTCACCCTTCGGTGGTTTTTGAGCAATTTTTTCTTTAACGGCTTCAACTAAGGCTTTTTTATCGCCATGTGTCTTCGCAAGCTCAAGGCAGAAATCGGTGAGGAAGTTTATCTCACTGATGCCGAGCAGTAGCACTTCAAGAGTTTTGAATTTATCCTTTTTCTTTTTATCTTGATTTAAGCCTAAACCATCACACAACCCCTCAACTGCCGCCTGAGCCAATTCAGCAGAAATACCTGCGAGTTCCAAGCGGTCGCGTATGCTATTGAGAAAATAGGTTGACCTTTCTTCAAGCTGAAAGCCCAGTTTTGAAAGAGAGAAATGGTCATCTACATCACGCCAATGCCGTTTCAGGCACTGCGAGGAAATGCGTGTGCGCATGGCATTGCCCAGCGGCAGACGTTTCGCCAAACCATCAGCATCACGGTTCAACAAAGCAGCGGGGTAAGTGTGCAGGGTGTGAATTTGAATAAAGCGTGGCAGTGGCATGGTCAATCTCCTATCGTTAAATTAGCATTACTGTTTTTTAGCTTGAGCGGAGAAAAATCGCCCTGCGATTTTGAGGCGTATGTCTTCAGCTTTCTCCTCATCGTGTTCTTGGTTAAGAATCAATCCGCCCAACTCGTTCCAGTTTGGCTCAACGCCCTTGCTGGCGATCAGGCGCAACAGGCGCGGAAGCAGTTGGCGGAAAGCATCCCCACGGGCGGTAAGCAACTTGGTGACACGGGGTTCGGATACGCCAGCATCGCTGAGTTGCTGCCCCAAAGTCTTGTTGCTGAAATCGTGTCCAGCCAGGGCCATGCCACGCGCAATCAACGCCCAGCGTCGCCATGTTTCAGGCTTCCAATTTTCAGTATCTGGATGAAGATCGGCATAAATCAATGCTCGCGACAGTGCGGCGATTTGATGAGGACGCAACTCGCCATCGGGGTCGAGCCGTGCCAGTGCGGCACGTTCGCCGTTATCCAGCCCGTGTACGTCGCCCACAAAGCGTGCTTCTTGGGTAATGATGCGCGCTAAACGTGTGATGGGATTCTCTTTGGTTGCAGGAGCGGCATCAGGCTGACTCATTTGCGATTTCCTTGTTGAGGGTTAATTGGCTGCGGTAATGGTCGGCAAGAGAGGGAAATTCTTGATTTACAAGCACACGGAATTTGTCTAAAGCAACGGAGCGGGCACGATACCGCTGTTCGCTGCTTTGCGGCCCAGCAATGAAAGCATTTTCGAGAACGGCTTCTGCACGGTCAACCATAGAGCGTAGCCATTGCAAACGTATACTGTCTGGGTCTTCAGAATCAATTTCCGCGTTAAGCTCTTCGAAAAAGATGGCATCTTCTGCTTGCTCGAATGTCTTGGCAAAAACTCCTGCTTTATCTTTGGTGCTATCGGAAAAATCATTCTTCGCACCTCGGTTGAAAAGGGTAGCCAATGCAGTCCACAGTACGCGACGACGTAACTGACCTATTGCATGAACACGCTCCTCCGCAACCGTCGCCAGTTGTTTCTTGGTTTGCTTTTGACGAAGCATGTTACGTACTTTGCGTGAGATGGGAATGCGACGTTCGTGGTAGCCCTCTGTAACGCTCTTGTTACCCGTTGGCCCACCTCTTGACAAAGCCTGCATAACAGCAAATATCCCATCATCGCCATCAGAGTCTATCAAAGTCATCGTGGCGGGTTGCCGATACGAATTCTTGCGATACTCATTACCGAAAAGAAGCGCCGCAGCCAAGTCATAGCTAAACCCATTTGCTCGTATTTTAAGAGCCTCACCATCAATGGCGTTAATGGGTGTCCAAGAATCCCCTGTCCCACCCTTGCCATTATTTGACGCGACTCGAATTTCTTTGCTGGTTGTGGCTTTGGCATACAAGACGTGAGCATCATCGCTCACCAGTCGAATACGCCGACAAATTTCTATATAAAACGGGTCAAGGCTGGAAAATGCGAGACTGCCTGATCCATCCCATGGGAGTAGCCACAATAAGCCATTGCTGTTTTTTGTCTCAAATCCATAATCATCAACAACTGATGGGCGAGAATTTAGCAGTACAGCCAAATCACGTCCCCACCGTTGTCCAACATTACCTTTCGGTACAGCTCCCATTGCTACGCGACATCCACAGCCACCGGCCATGCGAGAAATGCCATAGTTGCCCGCGCCGGAGTAGCCTTCCTGCGTTTGTAGGCTGATTAACGCCATCACCCAATCATCCAACTCACCCCGTCGCATCCGAGCTGCTTTGAGGTCGTGATTTTTTGAAGTCACCAGCATGTCCAATTCGTCTGGCGCATACAGTGTATTTTTCCAATCGCTTATCTTGCCATCCGGCACAGGGGCCTGCATGAAAGCTGGTTTGTCATGCGGTGCAATCAGGCACCAAGCAGCGCCGTCCGTGTGTTCCGGCGTAAGCACCAGCAGCGCGTCTTTCCATTCTTGTTCTGTCTCAAAAGGCTTGTCTCGTCCAGCATGATGCAAGGCCATAGCGGCGAGTTGCACCAAAAAGGCGTGCCACGGGTGGCGTTGGTGCGGGCGTAGCGCGGAAAAGTCTCGCACCTCATCACGCGCCAGTGCCACAAACAAGCCGGGCAGGCTGTATTGCACGGGTTGCCCGCTGCCCACCAACCGGGCGCGTATTAGCGGTTCATCGAGCAGGGAGTATTGAAGCGTCACGGTAGTTCTCCAGCATCAGAAAGTTAATCATCCTTGAGGCGTTCCAGCCCAAGGCGAGTATAGCGAAATTGCGCATCGCCCAAGCGAAAGGTAAGACTTGTTTCGGTTTGGCTAATGTCGCTTGGCTCTGCATCGGGCGACAAGCCTTTGGGTAGCAGATGGTAACGAATCGGCAACTCTTTGAGAGGCTGTCCAAATGGGCTGGGCAGCTCAAGGTTAAAATTAAGTATCCGGTCTTGTGCGCCAAGGCGTGTGGCAATTTGAACATCGTTGGGAAACTCTTGCTCACCAAAAGCCTGCTCAAAATCCAGCGCCTGCAAACGCGCAATGGTTTGACGTGCGCCGGTATCGCCTTCGACTTTCTGCCCCAATTTTTGCCAAGCTTCCCCTTTCGCGACTTGTACGCAGTCCAGCTTATCGGGGTGCGTCGCAGCCTCAACCAGATAACGGTTGTCGTCAGGAATTAGCACGGATGGCTTCTCGGCAAGCAATGCTCGCGTTGCTTCCAGCACACGCAAGTCGGTATAGACTCCTCCGCCATTGTGAAACATCCCCAAACCATGTTTTGATTTTGCCAGCAACGGTTCGAGGTCGTGCCGCGCTGGCGTTAACACCCATGCTTGTGCGGATTGAAATTTCTCAGGACGTTCAGTATCTGGGCGACGATGGCGATGCAAGCGTCCCACACGCTGCAACAAGACATCCATCGGGCACAAGTCAGTTATCAGCACGTCAGCGTCTATATCCAGGCTTTGTTCCAGTGTTTGTGTGCCAACCACAATGCACGCGCCAACAGGGCGATTTCTGCCTAGTTGCGCTTCAACCGCTTTATCCATCACGGGGCGATCTTGCCGACTGAATCGGCTGTGATGAAGCGTGGGAATTCCGTTCACCGTGAACAGCCATGCTTTATCCGGGATACCTTCTTCAATCGCCATGAGCGTGGCAATCGCCGTAGGCACGGTGTTGCGAATCACCAATACTTTTGCACCCAGCTTGGCGGCATCTATCGCCAGTGTTGCAATTTTATCTGGTGCGTCAATGATGTCGTGCGTTGTCCATGTCACACGTTTTGCATTGCCTGTTCCCTCAACGGCGCGCGTTTTATTTTGATCTGAAATCGCGGGGTAAGGTATGGCACAAGCCGCTTCAAAGGTCATGGGTTTTGCCTGTGGCCGCTTCACACCAGGTGCAAGCGCAAGGTAACGATTGCGGGCACTGGAGCCAAGCGTGGCAGACAACAACAATGCTTGACCGCCATTATTGATATGCGCTTTGAGCAAGTGCTCAAGCAGCACGGTCATATATGGATCAGAGGCATGGACTTCATCCACCACCAAAAAACTGCGCGCCAACATGGCATGGCGCATGTGGGCGTGTCGTACCTGCAAAGCGCCAAGCAAGGCTTGGTCTATCGTACCGACGGCAATCGGTGCGGCAAGGAAACGCTTGGCTGATTCGGCAGCCCAACGTTGGTGGGCTTTTGCATCGTCTGGGTGGTCTGACCACAGCACTTTAAAATTGGGCAACTGCGTAACATCCCCGCCATCTGCGTTCACATAACCGGGCAAGGCTCGAATGGTGAGCGGCGGATTTTCCGGCCATAGATTTTTGATGGCAGCTTGAACACGGTCATAAACCTGCGAAGCGGCCACACGCGTTGGCAAAGCGAAATACAAGCTGTCCACCAAACAAGCACGGAACAAATGTACAAATCGCCATAACGCGGCCTCTGTTTTGCCACTGCCCGTTTCAGATTCAAGTATCACCAACGGCCCGAGATCGCCATCACTCATCTCGTCTTGAATCGGATGGGGCTTGAGAATGCCGAAGGTGGCGGCGAAATTGGGCGCGCAAGCATTCAGCTTGCTGCGCCAATTATCTGCATCAAGGCCAATGACAGCGATTGCCTTGCGCGCTCTTTCCTTGGCGGTGACGGCTCTATCCTCGCCTTTTTCAGAGAACGGGAAAAAGTTCGTATCCGATCCCAGCCAGTCGGCCAGTTGCACCAGTCCCGCGAACAGATGAGCAAACGCGTGTGCGTTAGGCAATGGCTCGCCACCTGATTCAAAAGCTTGGGGAAAAATTGCTTCAGCACGTTTGCCAATTTCTGTTAGTACGTCGGCGGGTGCGTAAGTGCCTGCCACTGCCTTCCAGATGTTTCTGTTCCAATCGCCAGGGTTGTCTTTTTTGATCGGACGCCCGTGGTGGCTGATACTTGCAATCAGAAGAGGTTCACCAGCATCACCCCATGCACAAATTTTTTCAATTAACGGAGCAATTGATTTTTGTGCGTCAGTTTCAAACAGTCTGATGGCCTCGATCCCATGTCCCGCATGAAGAGGCCAACCTTTGGGAATATCCTGTGAATTTTTCCAGCGTTTGGCTTGGAATCCGCTATTTGCTTTGCCAATATCGTGTAAGAAAACCAGCACCGATAGGCGCGCAATATCACGTTCATCCAACTCTCTGCCCGCAGCTTCTTTCATCGCTCGACGAATTGAGTGACAAGTGCTTAAACATTCAAAGCAAGCAGCCACATCAATCATGTGATCTACCAACGGATGCCAGCGGATAGCCACGCCAAGATTGTCTCGTTCGAGCTTTCCAAAAGCGCGCTGATGCATTGCCACCATTAAAATATCCATCTCAAGACACCATATTCACAACAGCCAATACAATTCCCCCGAGCATGCATCCAAAAAATACCAGCCGGTCTGGGTCAATTTTGATTTCTTTCCACATGGGTTTCTCCTTGTTGAATTAATTTGGATGTGCCCATGATAATGGGGGTAGTAGCTCATAGCGTGAGCTACTGAAATAAATTTCAGGTTTTATATTGCGCCAAAGCAGATTCAAGCAATTTGCTGACACTACCTCTCAGTGCCTTAGGTGTGATTACTTCTACTTCAGTACCGTGCTTGAGTATGTCCATCAATAGTTCGCGGTCATCGGAATAGGGGACTTCCAAGCAATAATATCCCTCTTTATCAAAACGAGATTTTTGCTCGGGATGCCATTGTTCAGTGGAAACCCATCGTGCCCGTTCTGGGGTAAATCTGAGTTTTGCCCAAGCCACCTTCGTGCCTGAGAATATGCCGTAGCCCTTTTTGAAATAATTTTGGAGTTCAGGTTGCGGCAATTCAATTGCGGGTGCCGCTATCAATTCCGCATGACGGATGGCATCAATGGAAAAACTGCGGATTCCTTCTCTCAGATGGCACCATGCGTCGACGTACCAGTTATCGCGATAGAACAGAAGTTGCTGGGGTGAAATAATGCGGGTGTTTTCTTGCCCGTTCTGGCGATTGAAGTGAGTGATCCGCAATTGTTTGCGTTGCAACGTTGCCGTGGCGATAGTCTCAAAACATTGGAGGGGCAGGGTGCGTCTGGTGGCGTGCTCCAACTTGATACGCATCTCGATTTCTTCAACACTATGATCAGCACTGCCCAGCAAGGCTTTAAGACGGGTTTGCAATGGTGCGATATGGCTGCTTAACAAACCATTGCCAAGATTGGCGAGCAAGTGTTGCATCGTCAAGAGGGCATGTACTTCTGAGGCAGTGAACCACAATCCAGGTAAGGTGGAGGATCTGTCATTGGGATTGGTTGATACATACCGATACCCTCTGGCGTCTCGATCCCACTCGATGGGCATATTCATTCGGTTACGCAGATACTCCAGATCACGCTTAAATGTAGCCAGCGAAATTCCAAGTACTTCGAGAAAGATGGAAATTGGTACGATCCGACGTGAAATCAGTAGTTGCTCAATTTTGTAAAAACGTTCTGTCCGATTCATAGACTGTTCACATAAGGTGGGCTGTGACGGGATGGTAGTTCATCTAGTGTCAATCCTAAGGTGCTTCAGGCGGATACCTGAATTGGAAAATGCTATGCCTATAAGCATAAAAGTCGTGATGATAACAAGGATTAGTATGGTGAAAGCCCAAGTGCTACGCTATACACTGTTATACAAATTTATGTTCCAACCTCAATAGGGCTGGAATTGAGTACGAAAAATTGAATCAGCTGTTTTTAGACGAATTGTCAGAATTTTTAGAGATATTCATGTAATGAGAAACGATGACGATTTTATGCGCGTCGCTCTGGCGCTGGCGAGGCAAGCCGAACTATCTGGAGAGGTTCCGGTGGGTGCTATTGTAGTGAAGGATGGCGCTATCATAGGGCGCGGAAGTAATGCGCCGATCATTCGCCAGGATCCTTCCGCGCATGCCGAGTTGCTGGCCATGCGTGAAGCGGCCCAATATATGGGCAATTATCGCCTGGTTGGCTGTGAATTATTCGTTACGCTGGAACCTTGCGTGATGTGTGTCGGCGCCATATTCCATGCACGCATTGCACGTGTAGTGTTTGGGGCAAGTGATTTTAAGACCGGTGCGTGTGGCAGTGTACTTAATTTGTTCGCTGAGCAGCGTTTGAATCATCATGCTGAAATAACTGCCGGAGTGCTTGCTGAAGAATGCGGGCAAGTATTGAGTAATTTTTTTGCTGCGCGCCGCGCGCAAAAACAAGCAAGTGGTTCCGTGAAGTAACTATTTTTAAAGGAAAAAGGAGTCGATTTTTCAAACTCAATGTTCGCTCCCTCTTTATTTTCCTACTCAATTTAATCTTTATCATCCATTTACGTAAAATTAATAAATAAAGTGCGGTACCGCACAGATAATTAATCACGATTCAACTATTCTGTAATCACTCCCGCTTCTTGCTAGTGAGTGCAGATAATTTCCCCAATAATTATTTGTAACTCGAAGTCTCCCCTGACACGCATTAAGCGGAGAGTATTTTTAAATTTCTGCTTCCGCTCTCTTCATTTTGATAGATAGCGGATTTTTTTGTGTCTTAATAATAATTTTTTTGGAATACCTGAACTCATTGCTTGTTTTTGGGGCTTAAATCAATGGCTTTGGTAGCTGGAAGCATGAAGTGATAGCCGTAAGATAATTCGCTTACGATAAATGTTATTAATTTTAATTGGAGCAACTAAAAAATGCTTTCTTCAGATACAAGCCGCATGATAGAAATGCTGAACAAGAGTCTAAAAGTGAACGTAGGATTGATCAGTTTCTGGGAATAAGCACTACGTTTATTATGATCCTGGCAAGTATGTTTATGTTGTTTGTAGTAGTGGCAACAACAACCGATTGGCTACCATGGAAAATAGACGTGGCTCACTTGCTGGAATACTGAAATGGTTTAAGCTGGGGCCATAAAAATTATGGCCTGGTATTGGATCAAAAACGTTGGGAAAATATACCTGAAAGAATACTAAAAGTTAAAACGGCGCGAAAGGTCAAGCGTTAACGCGAGTCTGTTCGCCCAGCTACTTTTTGTTTTGTTGCATCTTTATTATTTCTAATAACCCAGCTCCAATGACTGCTCGAATTATGTCTTGCTTTTATCGACACTTTTTTTCATTTTCTCCTGTTATTCAGTTGGCGGATCATCATCTGGATTCCACGGAGAAGGGTCTGGATCGTAAGGCGGTGGATCGTTAATGGGATGTGGTTTTGGGTGTATGTGTGGCTCTGGGGGTATTCTAGGTTCTTGACCGGGGTGAGGATTTGGGAAGTTTTGTGACATTATTTACTCGCTATAGACGAATATCAAACCCCATCTATTGATGGGGTCTAGGTTATTGTTTCAATGATGGCTCCGTTTATTTCCTTTTAGCTGACCGCGTATTTCTCCGTCCTTATTGGCTACGCTATGAACGTTTAGGTAGAGTTCTCCAGCTTTGTAATTAGCATATTGCCCGTCTGTTAACGATGTGCCAGATGGAATTTCCCAAACGTTGGTAGACGTTTTCTTAAGGGTGATGATAACCGGCCCATTTTTTCCTGCCGGAGCTTGATGAACATGAGCCGCTGTACCATCGATCCCCGTAGTTGTTATCGATCCACGAATTGATTTGTCACCCGCTACTTCTATTTTCCCTACACCGGACGCGGAAGTGCTTACAGTTGGTACTTCTTCGTCGCCACTCAGGGTTACATTCATTGCATCAGCAGATGCAATACCAATGCCACCAATCAAAACGCTGACTGCTAAAGTACCGATATAAAAAACGGATCGTGTTTTGTTAAGAATAATATTCATTAGATTACCTCTATTAAGATTAAACAAATTACCAATTTATGATGAGAATGAAGATTCAATCTTTCTGAGCATCATTTCGAGATGGATTATGATTCTCACTTAATAGGAAATCTGTGCGGTAGGGCACTTATAGGGTCCAAATATGGCTTATTAGGTAAAGTTTATCGCCGTTCTAATTTTTATGGACTGAACCGATTTTTGCGGACTGATGTTTGAAATAATGTTTCAAGTATTTTATAAATTTAGTTAAATTTGATATTCTTAAAACATCACAAACTGATTCGTTCACAGTCGTGTAAGGTTATATTATAAAAATTAAAATTCATATCACCACGCAGACGCTTGAGTTACTCGATGATGCAGGCATGCTGTTGCATCGTTACCTAGTTTCTACAGCTGCTAATGGAGTGGGAGAGAAATTCGGCAGCTACTGCACGCCGCGTGGCAAGCACAGCATTCGCGCTAAAATCGGCGCAAGCCAGCCGCTCAATACTGTGTTTGTCAGACGTCGTCCCACCGGCGAAATCTATACGCCGGAACTGGGGGCGCAGTATCCGGGTCGGGATTGGATACTGACGCGCATATTATGGTTGTCTGGCAGTGAGGTTGGTTTCAACCGCTTAGGTGCCTGCGACACCATGCGTCGCTATATTTATATACATGGTACGCCGGATAGTACTAAGCTCAGCGAACCTGGCTCCAAGGGCTGTGTGCGTATGCGCAATGCTGACCTTCTGGAACTGTTCGATCTCGTTCCGGTAAATACCGAAGTTTATATTGCCATCTGATCTACAGTGTATATCGGGTTGTTTGATGGGGAGCGAATGTTATAAGCAATTTTTTTAGCGTACATCTGCTTTCTTGGGATAACGGTCAACTTTTATTACGCGCGGTACGCGAAACTGTATTCATGCGTGAACAGGGCGTGTCTTCCGAGATGGAATGGGACGGGCTAGATGAAGCCTGCCACCATGCAGTGGCATTAAGTGCTACGGGTGATGCAATTGGTTGCGGACGCATTTCTCCTGAGGGCTATATTGGACGTATAGCCGTGTTGTCAGAATGGCGTGGCAAAAGGGTTGGCAGTTCACTACTGGAGTTGTTGCTTGATTATGCGCGCAGCCAGCACTATGCTCAGGTGGAACTAGGTGCTCAGATACAGGCTGTGCCATTCTACTTGCGTTTTAACTTTGCGGAAGTTGGTGAAATTTTTATGGACGCCAACATACCGCACATCAAGATGCAGTTACGCTTAAAAAATTGCTAACACCAGCCTGTCGTTCTGTGAATGTAGGGGCGTACTTTATTGAGTAACCCAGGGACAGTTTTGTTCCATTGAGAGTTCCTTCACAGGATGAACTCTCAAAAAAATACTGTCCGATTTTTTTGCTACATTCTTACTCGATTTTTAGTAGATTGGATAAGGCAATTTCATGAATCGTAGCGGCGCACCTTGCAGAGATTTCCAGTGCACAGTTTGGTCTTTGTGGCTGCTAATCTGCACCACTACCAGCATGTCATAACCGCTGTCCGGAGCGGATGATGCGTTGACTACCATGCCACTGGCCTGACCTTCCATATCCGCGCTGTAGAGCTCGTCACCCGGTAGAGGAGGGGTATCGCTTTCGATATGCGCCAGATACATGCGTCGCTTGAGTTTGCCGAGGTATTGCATCCGCGCCACAATTTCTTGGCCCGGGTAGCACCCCTTTTTAAAGTTCACGCCACCGATCAGTTCCATGTTGGCCATTTGGGGCACGAATTGCTCTTGGGTAGCTGGCATAATGACAGGAATACCATCACGGATTGTGAGCCAGTCCCAACAGGGTGATCCAACTGGACGCCCAGCGACGATGAGTTTTTGCCATAGGGCTAATGCGTGCTCGGTAGTTGTGTTGATTTGAAAGCGCTGTTCACCGAGACGAATGACGCCAGTATCATTGTGTTCAGATATCCGATTGCCTACTTCTTCCGCTCCCCAAGGTTCCACCGGAACCGAGCCTAAGTATTCCTTTAGTTGTTCCTCTGAACCCTCCCCTGCCCAACCAAAACTGATCTGTTGATCGGTCACATCCTCAATTTTTACTTTGGAGCGCAGGATATATTTGGATAGACGTTGCTGGATGTCAGCACACAAACTGAGCGGCAGTTGGAGGAAAAAAGCCTTGTCTGCGTCATCAAGTACTCCTTTGCGCCAGATAAGGAAGCTTGCCAGCATGCGTCCTTTTGGGCTGTTCAGGCTGCTGAATTGGGCATGCCATGGCGTGACTTCACGCACATCACTGCTAAGCAGGTTTTGCAGAAAGGTTTCCGCATCCTCGCCAGAAACCTTGAGTACGCCTAGCTGGCTTAAAAAACACAGTACCATGCCATTTTGTGCAGCAGCCAGTTCGCCTTGCCCAGCACCGAAATACTGCACGATGCCATCTTGTATTTCTGCTCCTTGTTCCCGCAAATAATCTTGCCAAATCGAATTCATCTTGCTGCCCATTCATAAGTTTAAAGGTGATTGCAACTTTACCACGGATAGCGGTATTTCGGATAAACTCTCGCGCCATGAAATACTTACATTACTTACCGCTGTTCCTGATGCTCGCGGCCTGTGACGGCGGTTTGTGGAATAATCCCTACCCGGTCAGCGATAAGGGCAAGTCGATTTATTATTCTGCTTTTACCGAACGGCCTAAACATCTCGATCCGGCGTCAGCATATAGCGAGAATGAATATATATTCCTTGCGCAGATCTATCAACCGCCGCTGCAATATCATTTCCTGAAACGCCCATACACGCTGGTGCCGCAGGCAGCCAGTGAAATGCCGGCAGTGAGTTATCTGGACAAAAATAACCAGCTGTTACCAGATGATGCGCCTGCCGATAAGGTGGCGTTCAGTGTTTACGAAATTCATTTGCGTACTGGTTTAAATTACCAGCCACATCCGGCTTTTGCACGCGATGCCAAAGGTGAATTGGAATATCATGCGCTTACAAGCAATGATTTACGTAATATTCATGCACTGAATGATTTCCCGCATAGCGGTACGCGTGAAGTGAAAGCGGCGGACTATGTCTATCAGATTAAACGGCTAGCCCACCCGACCATACATTCGCCCATTGCTGGACTCATGGTGGATTACATCGTCGGTCTTAAAGAGTACATCTCAACTTTGCAGCTAGCTAAAAAAAAGAGCCCCAATACTTTCCTTGATCTCCGTGACTATCCGCTGGAAGGTGTGCAGATAGTGGACGACCGCACCTACCGTATCAAAATTTACGGTAAATATCCGCAGTTTGCATATTGGTTGGCGATGACATTTTTTTCACCCATGCCAGTGGAGGCCGAGCGCTTTTATGAGCAGGATGGAATGTCCGAACGCAACCTGGTTCTGGATTGGTGGCCGGTAGGTAGTGGGCCATATTATTTATCGGAAAATGATCCCAACCAGCGTATGGTTCTGACACGCAATCCCCATTTTTCCGGCGAAGTCTATCCGATGGAAGGTGAGGCGGGAGATAAAGAAGCCGGGCTGCTGGCTGACGCGGGTAAACCTCTGCCGCTAATCAGCAAAGTTGTGTTTAGTTTGGAGAAAGAGACCATTCCCTACTGGAATAAATTTCTGCAAGGTTATTACGATGCTGCAGGCATCAGTTCCGATAGCTTTGATCAAGCGGTCCAGGTGAATGTTGGCGGCGAGACTAACGTTACAGACGAGATGAAAGTACAAGGCATTAAGCTTTCTACCTCGGTAGCCACCTCCACTTCGTATATGGGTTTCAACTGGCTCGATCCGGTTGTGGGAGGGGCGAGTGAACGTGCGACCAAGTTGCGTCGTGCTATTTCTATCGCGGTGGATTTCGAGGAGTTTATCTCCATTTTTGCTAACGGCCGTGGTATTAGCGCGCAATCACCTATTCCACCTGGTATTTTCGGCTACCGCGAAGGCAAGGCAGGCATCAACCATTATGTGTATGACTGGGTCAATGGTGCACCTCAACGTAAATCAATTAATGAGGCGAAAAAGCTGCTGGCCGAAGCTGGTTACCCGGGTGGTTTGGATGAAAAAACAAAACAGCCGTTGATTATCTATCTTGATACGACCGCCACGGGCGTTGGCAGTAAATCGCGTCTGGACTGGCTACGCAAGCAACTCGATAAACTTAATTTACAACTGGTGGCGCGCAGCACTGACTACAACCGCTTCCAGGATAAGTTACGTAAAGGTGATACGCAGATGTTTTATTTCGGCTGGAACGCTGATTATCCCGATCCGGAGAATTTTTTATTTTTGCTGCACGGTGCGCAAGGCAAGGTCGTGAAGGGCGGTGAGAACGCCTCGAATTACAATAGCCCTGAATATGATCACCTGTTTGAGAAGATGAAAAACATGGAAAACGGCCCAGCGCGCCAGGAAATAATTGATGAAATGCTGGAAATTTTGCGCCGCGATTCGCCTTGGATATGGGGGCAACATCCTAAGGATTATGTATTGCGCCATGCTTGGCTGCATAACAGCAAGCCTAATAAAATGGCAAATAACAATGTTAAATATTTGCGCATAGACGCAGCACAGCGTGATGTACTGCGTAGTAGCTGGAATCAGCCTAAGCTATGGCCATTGTGGTTGATTGGTATCGCGCTTGCCTTACTGGGCTGGTGGTTGTGGCGTGTGTTACGGCAGCGAGAAGAGGCACGATGATTATATTTTTTGCCGGGACAATAAAACCTCCGGTTTGCCGAAGATAATTTCGGATTAAGTGTTAAAGTGCAAGGTGATTTTATAAAAATGCCTGATAAAGTTTTAGCTGTTTTGAGATTAACATGCAGGTGTGCGGCAACACCTTTTTTGCCGCAATTTTAAAGAAAGGAATAATTTTGAGTTATTTTGGAAAAACAACATTTAGAGTCGTGTCGATAGCAATTTTGGCTGTTGTGCCCGTGATTAGTTACGCTTATCCTGCCGACCCTGAGGAATGCAAGGCAGCTGAAGGAGTATGGATAGATTTTAAAACTACGCCTTCTGATGGCTGGTGCCGCGGCCCGAAAGCAACGCCTTCAGGCCCTATAATGGTCTGTGCCAAAGTTAAGGGAATTGAACAGAAAATTGGTTCGGAAATGGTATGCATCCCGCGTGATGTAGCAAGACAAAAATTGTTGTTGGAGCATGACGTTCCAGCTAAAGCTAATTAAGAATAAAGAAAAACGGAAGCTGGGCTGGACGATGCTGAATCAGCGCTGCACACTAAACAAACTGGCAAACCAGGTTGATTGAAACAGAGGCAGACGATCAAGGCGGTAGCCTGTAATTGAAAAAAGTACTTGAAATAAGTACTTGGAAAAAGGTCGGTCAAGCCTCTCGGTCGGTTTAGGATGATGAGAATGTGAATAGCGCCTTGCCTGTATTAAATAATACAGCAAGTTG